>NZ_JBITDE010000004.1:138287-723928 GCF_044453945.1 Kribbella sp. NPDC051587 | reverse complement strand
CCACCAGATCCGCCACGACCCACCAACGAACCGCAGCCATCAAGTGTCCGACATGTCCCTACACACAACCGTCAGACATGTCCCTTCAGAACACATGTCGGTTTGGGTTGGTTTGGCTCCCCGGCGTCGGAGGTTGGGGGTGGGGAGTTTTTCTTGCCTGTAAGGGTTATCTTTCTCCCCAGTCGGGAGCGCGCGGCAGTACCGAAGGGGTGGGTCAGGTTTGAGGACTCGGTGGAGGCGGCGGCAACCGTAGCCCGTCAGCCACAGGCAACGGCTAACGCGATCACCAACCGAACCATCCCCCTCAGCCACGCGCTTGCTCAGCCACCCCGTCTTTAATCGGCCGCCGCGGTGGCCAGCCATCCACGGGCGTTGTCGGCCGAGTCGCTGGGTGGTGAGGCTCGTCGCGTGGCGCCGGTTGCGTAACTCTCCCCAAACCGGTTCGGGGAGGGTTTGCTGCTGGGGAAAGGCCGTCTGGGGAGGATCTGGCCCCCGGATCCGTCCTGGATCCGCCCCAAAGCGGTTTGGGGCGGGTGGGGGAGCTGCGTTAGTCGGGGATTTTTCGGCGTATGGCGCCGAAAAGTTGCCGGCTAGTGGAGGGGGGCGGGGGTTCGGTGACGGGGAGTGGTGGGTGGGGGTGGGTGGGGGACACGCCGTTACGGAGAGCAGTCGGGGGGTGGGGCGGAAAGAATGAGGGCGTCCCGTTCAGATGCGCGCTGAATTGACAATCGTTTTCACTAACGTGAGGATGGTCGCGTGTCCGATGCGCTGAATCGACGTGGGTTTCTGGGGTTGGCCGGCGCGTTGGGGGTGGCGGCGCTCGGTGGGTGTGGGGGCGGGGGTGGCGCGTCTTCGCGGCCGGCGGCGGGTGGGCGGTTGCGGGCCGTGTACGCCGGTGGTGGGGCGAAGGAGGTGCTGGATCCGCATGTCCAGAGCTTGTTCGTGGATATTGCCCGGCATAAGGCGATGTACGAGAAGCTGGTTGAGCTCGGGCCGGATCTGAAGCCGGTACCGCGGCTGGCGGAGAAATGGGAGCACGACGGCAAGGCGCTGACCTGGCGGTTCTCGTTGCGGGAGGCGACGTTCCATGACGGGGCGAAGCTGACGGCCGAGGATGTGTTGTTCAGTCTGGCGCGGATCGCGGATCCCGCCGTACCGGAGCGGGTGGCGCAGTCATCGTTGGCGGCGCTCGATCTGCGGCGGTGCAAGGCGGTCGATCCGCGGACGGTTGAGTTGGTGCTGGCCGCGCCGAATGCGGAGTTCCCGACGTTGCTGGCCGGGATCGGGACGCAGATCGTGCGGGACGGGTTCAGGGATCCGGCCAAGCCGGTCGGGACCGGGGCGTTCAGGTTCGTGTCGTTCGAGGCTGGGCGGTCGATGGTCGCCAGCCGGTACGACGATTACTGGGACGGCGCGGCGCGGATCGAGGAACTGCAGGTGTTGTCGGCTGATGCCGAGGCGCGGGCGAACGCCGTACAGGGTGGTCAGGCGGAGTATGCGAACGACATGACCGCGACGTTCGCGCGGACCGCCGAGGCGGGGAAGTCGGTGCGGATCGCGGCAGCGAAGGCGAGCACGATGCAGGCGTTCGTGATGAAGGTGGATCAGGCGCCGTTCGACAATCCGGACGTGCGGCTGGCGTTCAAGTTGCTGGCGGATCGGCAGCGGCTGGTCGACGTCGTACTGGCTGGGCGCGGGACGGTCGGGAATGACCTTTTCGGTCAGGGATTCCAGTACTACCCGGGGGATCTGCCGCAGCGGGAGCGGGATGTCGACCAGGCCAAGTCGCTGCTGAAGAAGGCGGGGCTGGTCGGCAAGGAGATCGAGATCTTCACGGCCGATGCGTCGGCGGGATTCGTCGAGGCGGCGACATTGTTTGCCGAGCAGGTTGCCGAGGCTGGGGTCAAGCTGAAGGTGACGACCGGGAGTCCGCAGACCTACGCGAAGGATCTGCTGACGAAGGGGGCTATTGGCAACCATCGGTCGGGCGCGATGCCGATCCCGCAGTACATGGTTGATCGGCTGCTCACGAAGTCGCCGTTCAATGTGACGCATTGGCGGAAGCCTGCGTTCGACGCGGCGTTCGCGGCGGCGCAGGTGCAGACCGACGAGGCCGTTAGGTCGGCCAAGTACGGCGAACTCCAGCGGACGCTGCGGGATGACGGCGGCATACTGGCTTGGGGCTTGCCGGACTACCTGGTTGCGGTCGCGCCGAAGGTGCAGGGGGTGCAGGCGGTGCCGCCGAACACCGTCGACTTCGGCCGGTTCGACAAGGTGTGGCTGGCCTGAATGCGGTCGTACGCCGCTGGGCGGGCCGCACTCGCCGTCCTCCAGCTTGCGGTGCTGTCCGTGCTGGTCTTCGTGCTCACGTCGCTCCTGCCGGAGGACGCGGCTGACCTGCGCTTCACCGAGACGCTGACCCCTGACCAAGTCTCGCGGTTACGCGAACAGCTCGGTCTCGATCAGCCGGCTGCGGAACGATTCGTGCACTGGTTCGGCGGGGTGCTGACGGGCGATCTCGGTACGTCGCTGATCAGTGGCGGGCCGGTGAGCTCGATCGTGCGGGACTCGGTGGGCGCGACGTTGGTGCTGACGTTGGCGACGCTCGCTGTCGTGGTGCCGCTGGCTGTTGCCCTCGGCATCTTGATGGGGACGCGCGAGAACGGTCGACTCGATCGGGTGATCACGTCGGTGACGCTGGCGTTGAGCGCGATCCCGGACTTCGTGATCGCGGTCGTGCTGGTAGCGGTGTTCTCGCTCAAACTCGGTTGGCTACCGGCGACATGGATCGGTGGGTCGCTGCTCACCTCACCTGTACTGCTAGTGCTCCCGGTGACCGTGTTGCTTGGTCGCACGGTCTGCTTGCTCTCCCGCCAGGTTCGCGCCGGCACCATCACTGCCTTGAATGCCGAGTACGTCGTCCAGGCGCGCCGACTCGGTATCCCGCGCCGGCGTCTGCTGCTACGCCACGTGCTGCCGAACGCCGCCGTACCGGGTGTGCAGGAGCTGGCGCGAACCGGCGACACTCTTCTTGGCGGAGTGCTCGTGGTGGAGGCGATCTTCGCGATCCCCGGGTTCGCGACGGCGTTGGTGGATGGAGTCGAGACTCGCGATATCCCAACGGTCCAAGGTCTCACGCTGGTCCTCGCGGTCGCGGCGTTGCTGATCAACCTGGCCGCGGACCTGGTCTGCAACCGCCTGGTCCCGAGAACGGAGCTCCTCCGATGAGGACGCGCATCCCGGTGGCGATCTCCGTGGTACTGGTTGTAGTACCGCTGCTCGTTGCGCTCGCCGGACCGTTCATCCCAGTGACCGCCAAGCCAGGACTGCCCTACGCGCCTGATGGGGTGCTGGGGACTGACGGGTTGGGACGGGATGTCCTCGGCTTGTTGCTGGTCGGCGGGCGGACCGCCCTCGGGATGGCGTTCGGGGCCGTCGTGATCGCTTACCTGGTAGGTGGGTTGATCGGGCTGGTGGCAGCGTCCACCCGTCACCGATGGCTGGACGAAGTGCTGATCCGGCCGCTCGACGTACTGCTGCCGTTGCCGTCTCTACTGGTCATCAGCGTGGTCGCCGTCGGCTGGCGCGCATCGCCGCTCGCGATCACGCTCGCTGTTGCCATGGTCAACGTTCCGACCGTTGCTCGCCTGGTCCGGGCGGCCGCCCTGGATGCAGCAAGCTCGCCGGTGGTCGAGGCGCTCCGCATGCAACGCGAGTCCTGGGTGACCATCCAGCTCGGGTACGTCGGTCGCGCGGTGATCGGCCCGGTCGCCGCCGACCTCGGTACCCGCATCACGCTGGCGGTGTTCTTGGTTGCCTCGGTCAACTTCTTGGGACTCGGCCTGAGCCCGACCGCCGCCGACTGGGCCGTCAGCGTCTCCCGCAACCGCGAGGGACTTCTCCTCCAACCCTGGTCAGTCCTGGCGCCAGCCCTCCTCCTCGTCTCGTTCACCCTTGGCTTCAACCTCCTGGCCGACCGTCTCGTCCACCGCACCCGCCGCCTAGTGACGAGCACGGCATGACTGCGCTCGCGAGGGTCACTCGGTTGAGTGCGACGGCCGGATCCGCCGTACTGGTGGATGGGGTGTCGTTCGAGGTGTTCGCGGGTGAGGTGACTGCGCTGGTTGGGGCTTCGGGGTCGGGGAAGACGACTTCGGCTCTTGCGCTCCTCGGGGAGAGCGGGAGTGGGGTGCGGCTTGAGGGGGAGGTGGTGGTTGAGGGGATGACCGTTGTCGATGGCAACGGGGTGACCGCCGCCACCGGCCTCAAAGGGCGGGTGGTGGCTTATATGCCTCAGCATCCGGGGAGTGCGCTCAATCCGGCGCGGCGGGTTGGGGCGACGCTGAAGGAACTTGAGCGGTTGCATCATCCCGGGCAGGCGGTGATGCAGGAGGCTTTACGGGGTGCGCAGGTGCCGGGGGATCGGGCGACGCTCAGGCGGTTTCCGCATCAGTTCTCGGGTGGGCAGCGGCAGCGAGTTGCGTTGGCGCAGGCGTTGACGTGCCGGCCGAAGGTGCTGGTACTGGACGAGCCGAGCACCGGCCTGGACTCGATCACGCGGCTTCAGCTTGCGGGGGAGTTGAAGAAGTTGGCAGCTGCCGGGCTCGGGATCTTGTTGCTGAGTCACGATCTCGGCCTCGTGCGCGAGCTCGCCACGCACGTCGTCGTACTGGATGCCGGCCAGGTGATCGCCGCCGGCGGCACCGAGGTTCTCCCGCCCAGCTGGGAACCGCAGGAGACGGGAACCACCCATCCCGGTCAACCGTTGCTCCAGGCAATGAACCTGTCCGCGTCGATCCGCCCGAGAGGCCGCATCCAGGTACTGCACGGGATCGATCTGGCTGTCGAGTCAGGGAGAAGCGTCGGCATCGTCGGCCGATCAGGCAGCGGCAAGACGACGCTCGCTCGCTGCTTGGCCGGCCTGCATGAGCGCAGTACAGGGCAGCTGCGACTCGACCGCGAAGAGCTTCCCGTCCTCCGCAAACGCACCCGCGAGCAGAATCGTCGCGTTCAATACGTCTGGCAGGAAGTCCGCGGCTCCTTCGACGAACGCCGCCCGGTCGATCAGCAAGTCGCCCGGACCGCGCAACGCCTGCGCGGCCTCACCCAAGACCGTGCCTACGCCGAAGCCGTCGCGACCCTTGCACGGCTCGGCGTCTCAGCGACCACCGCAGCCCGACCACCCAGCCGTCTCTCCGGCGGCGAACTCCAGCGCGCCGCCTTGGCGAGAGCAGTCCTCGCCGAGCCCGACGTACTGATCTGCGACGAGATCACCACTGCCCTCGACGACGCCGGTACGGCGCTTGTCGTCGACCTGCTCGCGGAATTGAAGACCCGCGGTACGGCGCTGGTCTGGATCGGCCACGACCTCGGTCTGGTCGCGGCGGTCACCGACCACGTGCTGGTGATCGACGCCGGCCGGATCGTCGAGCAGGGCCCACCCGCGACCGTGATGACCGAACCACACCATGAACTGACCCGGCGGCTGGTGAGCGCGGCCCGCCTTGGTCGGCCGCCCGAGTTGCCCACCCCGCCAGTCGATACTGCTGACACGAGGAGCGAACCGCGGCGATGAAGTCTGCGCGACTGCACGACCATTTGGCGGAGGCGATCAAGGACCCGGACCCGATCAGAGTCGGGGACGACCTGATCTGCCTGCGGTTCGAGACGATGAAGGTGTACTCCGCGCTCGGCGCCGTCCGGCATCTGCTGGAGACCGGCGTGGTCCGGCCGGGCGACACGTTGATCGACAGTTCGAGCGGGATCTATGCGCATGCGCTGGCGCTGGCCTGTCACCGGTACGGGATGCGATGTCACATCGTCGGCTCGACCACTGTCGACCGGACGCTGAAGATCCAGTTGGAGATCCTCGGAGCGACCATCGAACAGGTCCCGTCGTCCAACAACCTGCACCTGGATCAGAACCTGCGAGTCCGCCGGATCGCCGAGATCCTGCGCGACAACCCGTCGTACCACTGGATGCAGCAGTACCACGACGACATCCACTACCTCGGGTACGGCGCGGTCGCGGATCTCGTCGCCGACCTCGTGCCGGACGGACCGCTCTGCCTGGTCGGCGGGGTCGGTACCGGAGCGTCGACCGGAGCGATCGCGGAGTACCTGCGCAATCGCGGCCGGGACGTGAACCTGGTCGGCGTCCAGCCGTTCGGGAGCATCACGTTCGGGGCCGGTCACACCAAGGATCCGGAGATGATCATCGCCGGGATCGGCAGCTCGATCGAGTTCCGCAACGTGCGGCACGAGCTTTACGACCGCCTGCACTGGGTGTCGTTCGACTACGCGATGTCGGCGGCGGTCGATCTGCTGCGCACGTCCGGGGTGTTCGCCGGGCTGTCGGCCGGGGCGGCGTACCTGACCGCATTGTGGGAACACGCCTGTGACAGCTCGCGCACGCACGTCTTCCTGGCCGCCGACACCGGGACCCGGTACGTCGAGTCCGCTTTTTCCCGTCATGCCGAGGCGCTCCCGATGGCGGCGATGCGGCCGCGTGAGGTCGATTCGCTGGACGAGCTCGCGGTGCCGTGGTCAGCGATGTCCTGGGATCGCCGCGAACCGGCCGTGGGTCGGCGCGAAGAGTTTCCATCCGCGACCCCGTCGCATTAACTTAGGTGGGGTGACGGGGTATGTACTGCTGGAATCGTTGTTCACGGCCACCGAAGTGGAGCGCCTGCGGGCGGTGGCCGAGCAGGTCCACGCCGAGGTCGTTGCCGCGGCCGAGGCCGGTGAGACCGACGTGACCGTGTGGCCGGACGGGCACCGGCTGGAGAAGGTCCGAGGTACGACGATCCATTGGGAACCGGATGCGGTCGGCAAGGCGGTCCGCAGCCTGTCGCCCGTCTCGCAACTGCATCCCGCGCTGGACGCCTTGTGGGACGAGCCGCGCCTTGTCGATCCGATGAGCTCGCTGATCGGGGCGCAGGCGGGTCGGTTCGTGGCGAAGCTGAACTTCAAGCGGGCTGGTGTCGGATCGGAGTTCGCCTGGCATCAGGACTTCCCGTACTGGTACTGCTGTGCCGGCGACGCGGCCTACGACATCGCCACCGCGATCGTGATGCTCGACGACAACACTGTCGCGAACGGCGCCATGACGCTCATCCCGGACAGCCCGTCGGAAGGCCCGGTACGGCGGGATCCGCGCGAGCCGACCGGGTTGCTGGTCGATCCAACCGCCGTCGACGTCGGCCGAGCGGTCACGGTCGAGGCGCCGGCTGGTTCCGTGCTGATGTTCCCCGGGCTGATGGTGCATCGATCGGCACCCAATCGCACCGCGTCCGACCGTCGGTCGTTGCTCTACTGCTTCCAGCCCGCTGGACGTCCCGAGTTGTCCGCCCTCACTTATGACCCCGAAAGGCTGGCCGCGCTGCCATGACCGTCGCCGACCTGACCGAAGCCGTCCTCGACGGCGCCCACGGCCCCGACCCGTCCACGCTCTCCGTCACCAGTGCGTTCTGGTTGCATCACACAACGCGGCTTCCGGGTGCCGACGTCACCTATCGCAACTACTACGTGCTGCTCCGCGTCGGCGAGGTCTTCGGCGCGTGCTCATTCGAGTCCGGCGAGCTCGACCCGTCGTACTGCGCGGACACGTCCGGCCGCACGCTGTCCGACGTACTGCGGTCCGACGATCCGTTGCCGGTCCGCATCGCAGCCCTCGACGCCTACCTGGCCGCTGTCGAACCACATCACACGACCGACGCGGAAGAGGTCATCCTTCCCGCCGGTACGCCGGATGTCCGCGCCCGCGCACGTGATGCCGCCGTCGCCGGCCTGCTGGATGTTGCCGAGGGCACCAAGGTCGCGCTGATCGGCGTGGTCAATCCTCTCGTCGACGCGATCACCGAACGCGGCGGGATCTGCCTGCCCTGCGACTTCAACCTCCGCGAAACCGCATCCGGAATCGCCGTCTCCCAAGACATGCACGAAGTAGTCGACGCGGCCGATGCGGTCGTCGCCACCGGAATGACGCTGTCCAACGGTTCCTTCGACCGCCTGCTAACTCGTTGCCGTAAGCAAGAAAAGCCGCTCGCCATCTATGCTCAGACCGGAAGCGCCGTCGCCCGCGCCTTCCTGGGTTCCGGCGTCACCGCCCTCTCCGCCGAACCGTTTCCTTTCTCCCAGTTCTCCGCCCGTCCCACGTCCCTCTACCGCTACAGGACCACCGAATGACCACCCCGAATTCCTTGCCGGCAGCCCCCATCTTGTCTCCGGGGGGCGGTGCGCTGCCCAAGCGAGTTGAAGAAGTCCCCAGTGACTGGCGGATGGCTCGGCGGCTTTGGCCGTTCCTCCTGGCCTCCACCGTGAGTCTGATTCCGTTCACGGTGTTCGGGATGTATCTGGTGCCGATAGCGGCAGCTGCGAACGGGAAAGTGGCGGAGATCGGCGGGCTGCGGGGGCTCGGTGGTCTGGCTGCGTTGGTGGTCGGCTTCGCGCTCGCGCCGTTGATCGATCGGTTTCCGCGTGAGCTGGTGGCCGCTGGTGGATTGGCGTTGCTGGGGGTCTCCGCGCTTTTAGGTGCCATTGGCAACGTCTGGGCGCTGGCTGCGTTCTGCCTGCTGATCGGTGCGTCCACGTCGATCCTGGGCCCGTCGATCGGTGCGGCCGCGGCGGACCGGTTCAACACGCCGGCCGCGGCGGGGCGGGCGGCGACGCTGGTGTCCGCGACCACGTCGGCGATGGCGATGCTGGCCGCGCCGGTGCTCGCCGTACCGGGGATGTTGTGGGGTTGGCGAGGCAACCTGATCGGTGCTGCTGCGATCTCGCTGGCGTTGTCGGCTGCGTTCTTCTGGCGGGGTCGTGGGCGCAAGGCTCCGTTGCGTGCTGAACGGATGAGCTATCTCGCGACCTACCGCGAGCTCGGTCGGATCCCGGGCGCCGTACCGCTGCTGGTGGTTGCGATGCTGCGGACCGCCGCATTCATGGGCTACCTCGCCTACCTGGCCGCCTTCTACGACGAGAAGTTCGACCTCGCGCCGGGCTGGTTCGCTTTGGTCTGGTCGCTGAGCGGGGCATCGTTCTTCCTCGGCAACCTGCTGTCCGGGCGCTACCTCGCGATGGATCGGCCGTGGATCGGCCCGGAGCGGATGCTGCTTCTCGGTCTCGGGATCGCGCTCGTCAGCATCTCGGCGTTCTACTTCTCACCGACCATCCCGCTGACGCTGCTGCTGACCGCACTGATGGGGGCCAGCCACGCGACCGTCGCCGCCTGCGTCACGACCTTGCTGGTACGGCGAAGCGGTGACCTGCGCGGATCGGCACTCAGCGTGAACGCGGCCGGGATGAGTCTGGGGACGTTCCTCGGGGCTGCCCTCGGCGGTCTGGGGCTCGGCCTCGGTGGTTACCCCGGCACGGCCCTGACTTTTGCCTCGATCACCCTGGTTGCGGTGCTTTGTGCACTGCGCGTGCGCCGATAGGCGATATATCGTTCCGTCTTATGGAGAATCTGCCCGACCGCCCGAACCCGCACGCGCATCTGCGCGCGTCCGACATCGACCGCGACCAGGTCGTCGACGTCCTGCGGGACGCGCTGATGACGGGCCGGTTGACCCAGGACGAGCATGCGGAGCGGCTCGAGCAGACCCTGCAGGCACGCACGCTGGGCGAGCTCGAGCCGATCACCAGCGACCTCCTCCAGCACCCGGTGGCACCGAGCGCGCCGATGGTCCCCGCCCAGGTCGCCTCGAACAGCCCGGTCCCGATCGAGTACCCGGCCAATCCCGACGACAGCTTCACCACGATGGTCGCGATCTTCAGTGGCGTGGAGCGCAAGGGCCGCTGGCGGGTGAAGCGCCGTACCAACGCCTTCGCGGTCTTCGGCGGCCAGGACCTCGACATGACCGACGCGGTCTTCGAGGGCAAGGAAGTCACGATCTGGACGTTCGCGGTCTTCGGCGGCGTGGACATCACGGTCCCCGAGGGCGTGGCGGTTCGCAATGAAGGCGTCGGCATCTTCGGCGCGTTTGCCGCCCAGGGCAGCGACACCGAGCACCCCGACGCCCCCGTCGTCGTACTGAAAGGCCTCGCCCTCTTCGGTGGTGTCGGTGGCCAGCCGTCAGTCAAGCGTCACAAGAAGCGCTTCAAGGGACACGGCCAACTCGGCCACTAGTAAAAGATCAGCCCGGCCTCGGAGAGCGTGACCGGTGCGATGAACCAGTACGCGCTGCCTCCCTGAAGCGGCTGCAGGACCTCACACCGGTACGGCGTCTTGGTGCCGATCGTCACCACCTGAACCGCGGGTATGGCGTCGCAGCGCAGGTCCTTGCGCACGTTCGTGTCGTACCAGGTGGCGTAGACGGCGTCCCGGACCAGCACCCCTTGCAGGGGCTTGATCTCGTACACCGCCAGGTAGGTGACCCCCGGCTTGTAGTTCTTGGCGATCGTCACCTGCCACTTCACGGTCTGACCTGAGTAGGTCACCGTGCACTGCGACACCGCCCCGGCCTTCAGCTGGAACTTGGGGCAGCGTCCGGTGGTCTTCGCGGCGAAGCCGGCCAGCACCTGCGTCCGCAACTCCAGCTTGGTGACGATCTGCTGCGTGAGCGACGCGTGCTCGTCCGCCGCCGCATCGTCGAACGAGGACGGGAGCAGCTTCTGCTTCGGCTTGGTCACGACAACGGACGTGAGCGGCTTCGGTGTCGAGGCCGACGGGGTCGGAGCCGAAGGGGGAGCCGGGGCCGGCTTGTCGGTGCTGCATCCAGCCAGCGGGAGCAGGATCGCGAGAGCCATCAATACACGTCGCACGCATTGCAGCCTAGGCCGCAATGGGATCATCAGATCCAGGTCTTGAACCACATCCGGCTGAGCCAGTCGGGGTGCGGGAGGACCTTGTCGGTGAGGATCGGCCAGATGTAGGCGAAGTTCAGCACGACCAGTACGACGAACGCGCCGACCACCGCACTCCCGATCAGGCGGCGGGGAGCCGCCGTACCCTCGAGGGTTCTGGCCGGGCCGAGGATCTTGCCGAGGACCAGGGCCACCGCCATCACGGTGAACGGGATCATCGTGACGGCGTAGAAGAAGAAGATCGGTCTGTCGTCGTAGGCGAACCACGGCACCCAGCAGGTGACGAACCCGATCACCGGGATCCCGAACCGCCAGTCCCGCTGACCGATCCAGAGCACCAGCGCGGCGAGCAGGGCCAGAGCTCCGCCCCACCACAGGATCGGCGTACCGACGGCGGAGATCACCGACAGGCACTTCGTGCCGGCCGGTGGGTTGCAGCCGGGGGTGCCGGGCTGGATGTCGTTGACGGCGTCGAAGCCGATCGGGCGGGCGATGATCGGCCAGCCGGCCGGGTTCGAGGCGTAGGGGTGGGTCGCCTTCTTGATGTAGTCGCCGGTATGGAACTCGTAGACTTCCTGGTGGTAGTGCAGCAGCGACCGGAAGTCGTCCGGGACCACCTTCATGATGCCGGTGGCCGGGTTCTTCGACGCGTAGTCGTGGTCGTAGGCGTTGTCGTGCAGCAGCCAGCCGGTCCAGGTCGCGGTGTAGGTGATGCCGGCGACGAGCACGATGCTCACGAACGCCGGGATGCCGTCGATCAGCACCGACTTCACGAACGCGAACCGCGCGCCGAGGGCCCGGCGGGCCCCGAAGTCCCAGGCGAACGCCAGGATGCCGAACGCGGCCAGCACCCAGACCGCCGACCACTTCGTACCGAGCGCGAGCCCGAAGCAGATGCCGGCCAGGATCCGCCACGGCCGGATCAGCAGCCAGCGGCCGAACCTGGGGGACTCGTCCTTGGTCAACGAGTCGGCGTGCCGGCGGCGGGTCCAGTCCCGGTCGCAGACCAGGCAGGAGACCGCCGCGACCAGCCAGAACGCGAGGAACACGTCCAGCAGCGCCACCCGCGACATCACGAAGTGCAGACCGTCGACCGCGAGCAGCAGCCCGGCGATCGCCCCGATCAGCGTCGAGCGCGACATCCGCCGGACCAGTCGAACTACCAAGAGCACGGTCAGCGTGCCGAACAGCGCCGGCATGAACCGCCACCCGAACGGCGTCATCCCGAACAACTGCTCACCGGCCGCGATCATCCACTTGCCGACCTCGGGGTGCACGGTCAGGCTCGGGGTGTCCTTGAAGACGTCCAGGTTCCCGGCCAGGATCGCCTTGTCGGCGGCCCCCTCGGGGTTGTCGATGAACTGCCGCGCGTACCCGAACTTGAGCAGGCTGTACGCGTCCTTGGCGTAGTACGTCTCGTCGAAGACGAACTTCACCGGGTTGCTCAGGTTCCAGAACCGCAGGAACCCGGCCAGCACGGTGATCACCAGCGTCGCGATCCACCCGCCGTCGAAGTCCTTCGGCATCCCCGGGTACAGCCGCTCCGGCAACGACGGCAACCGCCGTCCGAGCACGTCCCTGCCCAGCGCCTCGCGCTTCTCGGCAGCGTCAGTCCCGTCCTCGATCAAGGCAGTCACGCCCGCCATGGTACGGAGCCCGGAGTCCCACCGCCTCCTCCCCTCGAACGAACGACCTGTGGATCACTGAAAACCGTCGGCAGAACCTTCTACACTCGGTGACATGAGCACGCCGAAAGAAGATCTGCTGGCACTGGTCGAGTCGATGTCGGACGACGCTGCGGCCGACCTCCTGCCGAGACTCCGCCTACTCCAGCTCGAGGCGGAGGCTGAGGCGGAGCGCACGCCGTCGACGCCCTGGCCGCCTGCTTGGGTCGGGTCGGTCGATGGGACCAGCCCCGATTTTTCGGAACGCATCGACGAGATGCTGGCTGAAGGACTTGGACACAGCCCGAAGTGATTGTCGTAGATACCGGCCCGATCGTCGCCGCCGCGCTCACGGCGGACACCAATCACCGCCGCTGTGTTGACCTGTTCGCATCGCTTCGCCTGAACAACGAGAAGTTGGTGATACCGCCCTTCGTGGTGACGGAAGTGTGCTATCTGCTGGCCAGGGCGGGCGGCTCTAAGGCGGAGATCGCTTTCGTTCGGTCACTGGCCGCCGGCGATTTCACGATCGCAGTCACGACGTCGAGCGGGCTGGACAGAATGGCTGATCTGATCGGACAGTACGCCGATCTGCCTCTGGGCTTGGCTGACGCGTCCGTGATCACGGTTGCAGAGCAACTGGAGGTTCGAGAGGTGGCAACGCTGGATCGACGCCACTTTTCTGTCGTTCGACCCAAACACGTCGACGCGTTCACGCTTCTGCCGTGACCGGGCGATTGGTGTTGGCGGGGACGCCTATTGGGGACTTCTCGGATGCTTCGCCGCGGTTGGCGCGGGTGCTGGGTACGGCGGATGTGGTGGCGGCGGAGGATACGCGGCGGCTGCGGCGGTTGACTACTGATCTGGCGATCACGCTGAGTGGGCGCGTGGTCAGCTACTTCGAGGGGAACGAGCGGGAGCGGACGCCGGAGCTGCTGGAGGCGTTGCTTGCCGGGCAGACGGTGGTTGTGGTGACGGATGCGGGGATGCCGAGCGTTTCGGATCCCGGGTACCGGTTGGTTGCGGCCGCGATCGAGGCTGAGGTGGACGTGACCGCCGTACCGGGGCCGTCGGCGGTGCTGACGGCGCTGGCGTTGAGTGGGCTGCCGGTGGACCGGTTCACGTTCGAGGGGTTCCTGCCGCGGAAGCAGGGGGAGCGGTCGAAGCGGTTGAGCGAGCTGGCGGACGAGCCGCGGACGATGGTGTTCTTCGAGGCACCGCACCGGCTGACCCA
This sequence comes from Kribbella sp. NPDC051587, assembly GCF_044453945.1. NCBI lineage: Bacteria > Bacillati > Actinomycetota > Actinomycetes > Propionibacteriales > Kribbellaceae > Kribbella > Kribbella sp. NPDC051587. Next base: position 710,230 of record NZ_JBITDE010000004.1, on the reverse strand, counting down.
GTCGCTGGAGGCGATGGTCGAGGCGTTCGGCGCAGATCGTCGGACGGCGGTCTGCCGGGAGCTCACGAAGACGTATGAAGAGGTCAAGCGTGGTCCGGTCGCGGACCTCGTCGCCTGGTCCAAGGACGGCGTACGGGGTGAGATCACGCTGGTCGTGGCCGGCGCGAACCCGGACCGGGTGATGACCGCCGCGGATCTCGCGCGGGAGGTCGCGACCGACGAGGAGGCGGGCACACCCCGCAAGCAGGCGATCTCCGACGTGGCCAAACGCTTCAACGTGCCGAAACGGACCGTGTACGACGCCGTACTGGCTGCCCGAGACCCCGGTAAATAGGACTGGCTCGCGGCACTACCCTTAAGGCATGTCCGAGAAGGCCTATTACGTCACGACCCCGATCTACTACGTCACGGCACCGCCGCACATCGGTAGCGCCTACACGACGGTGGCCGGGGATGTCCTGACTCGCTGGCACGCGCAGCGTGGTGAGCAGAAGTGGTACCTGACGGGTACCGACGAGCACGGCGAGAAGGTGATGCGCAGCGCTGAGGCGCAGGGCATGTCACCGCAGGCGTGGACGGACAAGCTGGTCGAGGAGTCCTGGAAGCCGGCGTGGGTCGACGTCGACATCGCGTACGACGATTTCATCCGGACCACCGAGCAGCGGCACACCGAGCGGGTCCGCGAGTTCTGGCAGAAGCTTTACGACAAGGGCGACGTCTACAAGGGTGAGTACGAGGGCCTGTACTGCGTCGGCTGCGAGGAGTTCAAGCTGCCGACCGACATCCGCACCGACGAGGACGGCACCCAGCGGTGCATGATCCACGGCACCGAGCTGGAGACGGTCTCGGAGACCAACTACTTCTTCCGGCTCTCGGCGTACGGCGACAAGCTGCTCGAGCTGTACGAATCGCAGCCCGACTTCGTGGCGCCGGCGAGTGCGCGCAACGAGGTGATCGCGTTCGTCAAGCAGGGTCTGCAGGACCTGTCGATCACCCGGTCCACGTTCGACTGGGGAATCCCGGTGCCGTGGGACGAGGACCACGTCCTCTATGTCTGGATCGACGCGCTGCTGAACTACGTGACGGCCGCGGGCTACGGCACCGACCCGGAGCGGTTCGAGGAGCTGTGGCCGGTCGACGTGCACCTGGTCGGCAAGGACATCCTCCGGTTCCACGCGGTGATCTGGCCGGCGATGCTGATGGCGGCCGAGGTCGCGACGCCGAAGCAGGTCTTCGCGCACGGCTGGCTGCTGGTCGGCGGCGAGAAGATGAGCAAGTCGAAGCTGACCGCGATCGCGCCGCACGAGATCACCGACCACTTCGGCTCGGACGCCTTCCGGTACTACTTCCTGCGCACGATCCAGTTCGGTTCGGACGGCTCGTTCTCGTGGGAGCACCTGAGCGCGGTCTACACCTCCGAGCTCGCGAACGGCCTGGGCAACCTGGCCAGCCGGATCGCAGCGATGGTCGGCAAGTACTTCGACGGTGCTCTCCCCGAGGCCACGGACCACGGCCCCGCTGAGCAGGCGCTGGCCGACAAGCTCGCCCAGACGGTCGCCACGGCCGAGCAGGCGATCGAGACCCTCGCGTTCCACGACGCCCTGGCCGCGATCAACGACCTGGTCGGCGCGGTGAACGGGTACGTCTCCGAGCAGGAGCCGTGGAAGGTGGCGAAGGACGAGTCCCAGCGGGAGCGCCTCGCTACGATCCTGTACTCCGCCGCCGAGGTGCTGCGGGCGGTCGCCGTACTGCACCACCCGACGATGCCGAAGGCCGCTGTGAAGCTCTGGGAGCTGCTCGGCGCCGAGGCCAAGCTCGGTTCACTCGCCGACCAGCGCATCCAGGACAGCGGTACCTGGGGCCAGCTCCCGGCGGGCGCCGTACTGGTGAAGGGCGACGCGCTCTTCCCGCGGCTGACCGAGACGGACGCGTAACAAACTTCTTCGGCCCGGTGGGAATAGGTCCTCTGCGGTGACGGTTGATGCTTCAAGTACCACAAACTTGAAGCATCAACTTATCTCCAGCGGAGGCTCTCATGCAGGCGGTTGTTTTCGAGGAGTTCGGCGGACCCGAGGTCCTGACGGTCAGCGACGTACCGGAGCCGCAGGCCGGCGCCGGTCAGGTACGGATCAAGGTCCACGCGGCCGGCGTGAACCCGATGGACTGGAAGATCCGCCGCGGCTACCTGCAGGGGACGTTCGACGTGACCTTCCCGGCGACGCCGGGTGTCGAGGTCGCGGGTGTGGTCGACCAGGCCGGTGAGGGTGCCGACTTCGCGGTCGGTGACGAGGTGGTCGGCTGGGCCGCCACGGGCTCGTACGCCGAGTACGCGATCGCCGGCAACGTGACGCGGAAGCCCGCGGGCGTGACCTGGGCGCAGGCCGTCGGCCTCCCGGTCGCCGGTGAGACCTCGCAGCGCGTTCTCGACCTGCTCGGCGTGAAGTCCGGCGAGACGCTCCTGATCCACGGTGCCGCGGGTGCCGTCGGCTCGGTCGCCGTCCAGCTTGCCGTCGCCGCCGGCCTGACCGTCATCGGTACGGCGTCCGCCGGTAACCACGACTTCGTCCGCTCGCTCGGCGCGACGCCGGTCGAGTACGGCGATGGTCTGGTCGACCGTGTTCGCGCCGCGGCCCCGCAGGGTGTCGACGCAGCCTTCGACACTGCCGGCAAGGGCGGGCTGAAGGAGTCGATCGAGCTCATCGGCGGTCCCGAGCGGGTCGCTACGATCGCCGACTTCGGTGCCGCTGAGCTCGGTGTCGCGGTCTCCAGCGGCGGTGACACGGACCCGGCCCAGGTGCGCGCCGGTCTCGATGCCCAACTCGCCGCGGCGGCCGAGGGCAAGCTCACGGTGCGCGTGGCGGAGACCTTCGGGTTCGCCGACGCGGCCAAGGCGCAGGAGATCAGCGAGGGCGGCCACGCCCAGGGCAAGCTGATCGTCCAGCCGTAATTCTCTGGTCCCGCGGCCGACTGTGTCCCTACAGTCGGCCGCATGACCAATGTTCTGTCTGCTGTTGCCTGGCCGTATGCCAACGGCCCTCGGCATATCGGCCATGTCTCCGGGTTCGGTGTGCCCTCCGACGTGTTCAGCCGGTACTCGCGGATGGCCGGTCATGACGTGCTGATGGTGTCCGGGACGGACGAGCACGGGACGCCGATCCTCGTGCAGGCCGAGCAGGAAGGCGTCAGCCCGCGGGAGCTCGCGGACCGGTACAACCGGGTCATCGTCGAGGACCTGCACGGGCTCGGGTTGTCCTACGACCTGTTCACCCGGACCACCACCCGGAACCACTACGCCGTTGCCCAGGAACTGTTCAAAGCCGTTTACCGCAACGGATATCTCGTCCCGCGCACCACGCAGGGCGCCATCTCGCCGTCCACCGGACGGACGCTGCCGGACCGCTATATCGAGGGCACCTGCCCGATCTGCGGGTACGACGGTGCGCGGGGTGACCAGTGCGACAACTGCGGCAACCAGTTGGACGCGATCGACCTGCGCAACCCGCGCAGCCGGATCAACGGCGAGACGCCGCTGTTCGTCGAGACCGAGCATCTGTTCCTGGATCTGCCCGCGTTGGCCGATCAGCTGGGCGGTTGGCTGCAGGGCCGGACCGGTTGGCGGCCGAACGTGCTGAAGTTCGCGCTGAACCTGTTGGACGACGTCCGGCCGCGGGCGATGACTCGCGATATCGACTGGGGTATCCCGGTGCCGCTGCCGGGGTGGGACGGCAAGCGGTTGTACGTCTGGTTCGACGCGGTCATCGGGTATCTGTCGGCCAGCATCGAGTGGGCCCGGCGTACCGGTGATCCGGACGCTTGGCGGCGCTGGTGGTGCGATCCGTCGGCGGAGTCGTACTACTTCATGGGCAAGGACAACATCACCTTCCACGCCCAGATCTGGCCGGCCGAGCTGCTCGCTCACAACGCTGCGCCGGGTTCGTACGGCGTACTGAATCTGCCTTCCGAGGTGGTGAGCAGTGAGTTCCTCACGCAGGAGGGGCGGAAGTTCTCGTCGTCGCGGTCGGTGGTGATCTACGTCCGGGATGTGCTGGAGCGGTATGGGCCCGATCCGTTGCGGTACTTCCTGTCGATCGCGGGGCCGGAGACTCAGGACACGGACTTCACCTGGTCCGAGTTCGTACGGCGGAACAACGACGAGCTGGTCGGGACCTGGGGGAACCTGGTCAATCGCACCGCCTCGATGATCGCGCGCGGGTTCGGCGCTCTCCCGGCGGCCGGGGAGCTGACGGTCACCGACCGGGAATTGCTTGCCAAGAGCAACGAGGCGTTCGGGGTGGTCGGGGAGCTGCTGCGGCAGCATCGGATCAAGCAGGCGCTGGGGACGGCGATGGGGAACGCGGCCGAGGCCAATCAGTACCTCTCGCAGCAGGCGCCGTGGAAGGAATCGGACCCGGCGCGTCGCGGCACGGTGCTGCACGTCGCGGCGCAGGTCGTCGCGGACACGAACCGCCTGCTGGCGCCCTTCCTCCCGCACTCGGCTGAGCAGGTCCACTCGGCGCTGGGCGGTACGGGCCGGTTTGCTCCGGCGCCTTCGGTGCAGGAGGTCGACGACCTCGACGGCGGACCGGCGTACCCGATCATCACCGGCGACTACACCGCCCAGCCCCGCTGGGCCTCGGTGCCGATCGTCCCCGGTACGCCGGTCGTAACGCCCACCCCGATCTTCACCAAGCTCGCGCCGTCCGTCGTCGACGAGGAGCTCGCGCGATTGGGCGATTGACGCGTTTGTACAAGCGGGACCGGGGTTGTCGTCGTACGGTCGGGCTATGACTGACTATCTGGCGCGTGCCGAGATCGACATCAAGGCGACTCCGGACCAGGTCTGGGAGGTCCTGACCGACCCGGGGCAGCTGAAGGAGCTGTGGTTCGGGGCAGCCGTGGAGACGGACTGGTCCGTGGGGAGCCCGATCACCTGGAACGGGGAGTGGGAGGGCAAGCCGTACCAGGACAAGGGGGAGATCCTCGAGATCGACCCGCCCCGGCTGCTCCGGTTCACGCACTTCAGCCCGCTGACCGGGCAGGACGACGTACCGGAGAACTACCACACGCTGACCTGGACCCTGACCGGCTCGACGCACCTGACGCTGACCCAGGACAACAACGCCAGCGCCGAAGAGGCCGAACACTCCACCGGCATGTGGACCGAACTGCTCGGCAAGGTGAAAGACGCCGCCGAAGTAATCTAGGCCGCATGGGTTCAGATGGTGTGGAGGTCGAACGGCCGACGCGGGAGCGGGCGGCGATCGGTGAGGACGGGCGGTCGCGGGACCGGACCAGGCCGGCGGTACCGGATCCGTTGCCGATGAGTGTGGTCGACGCCCACTGCCATCTGGATATCGCGGACGGTGAGGACGGGGCCTGGCTGAGCCCGGCCGAGGCGATCAAGCTGGCCGCGTCGGTCGGTGTCACGCGGATCGTGCAGGTCGGGTGCGACCTGCCCGGGTCCGCGTGGGCGGTCGAGGCGGCGACTCAGTACCCGAATCTGATCGCCGGTGTCTCGCTGCACCCGAACGAGGCACCGAAGCTCAAGGCGGCCGGTGAGCTCGACAGCGCGCTCGCCGAGATCGAGCGGCTGGCGCAGAGTTCACCGAAGGTCCGGGTGATCGGCGAGACCGGTCTCGACTACTTCCGGACCGGCGAGGACGGGCGCGACGCGCAGCACGAATCGTTCGCCGCGCACATCGAGCTGGCCAAGCGGCTCGACAAGACGCTGATGATCCACGACCGCGACGCGCACGACGACATCCTGAAGATCCTCGACCGCGAGGGGGTCCCGGATCGCCTTGTCATGCACTGTTTTTCGGGTGATACCGAGTTCGCGCGCGAGTGTGTGAACCGTGGCGCGTTCCTGAGTTTCGCCGGCGTGGTCACCTTCAAGAACGCCAACTCGCTGCGCAACGCGCTGGCCGTGACACCGCTCGACCGCGTGCTCGTCGAGACGGATGCGCCGTACCTGACGCCGTCTCCGCATCGCGGGCAGCCGAACGCGTCGTACCTGATCCCGCACACGGTCCGGAAGATGGCCGGCACCCTGAACATCTCGGTCGCCGAGCTGTGCGAGGCACTCAACAAGAACGCCGACCGTGCGTTCGGGGGGACCTGGTAGATGGAGTTCAGCGAGGTGGTCCGGCGGCGCCGGATGGTGCGCAACTACGACGCCGACCGGCCGGTCCCGGACGAGATCCGCGAGCGGATCCTGGAAAACGGTCTCCGGGCCCCTTCCGGCGGGTTCACCCAGGGCTGGGCGTTCCTCACGCTGGAGGGTGACGACCGGGAGCGGTACTGGAAGATCGCGGCCGCGAACCCCGACGAGAAGTATGTGGAATGGATCACAGGACTGCGCCGGGCGCCGCTGCTGATTCTGGCCTTCGCGCACAAGGACGCGTACCTCGATCGGTACACCGAATCGGACAAGGGCTGGACCGACCGCGACGAGGCCCACTGGACCGCGCCGTACTGGTACGTCGACACCGGGATGGCGTCGCTGCTGATGCTGCAGACAGTGGTCGACGAAGGCTTGGGAGCCTGCTTTTTCGGCCCGCCGGCGGAGAAGGTCACGGCCCTGCTGGCCGAGTTCGGCGTACCGGCCGGGTTCGAGCTGGTGGGCCTGATGTCGGTCGGCTACCGGGCCCCGGACAAGCGGTCCCCGTCGCTCAAAAGAGGGCGTCGTACGACGGCCGAAGTGGTGCACCGCGGACACTGGGGTCAACACAGCGTGTAGTGGGGCCATTACACCTTTTGGCGACTCGCCGACCAGAGGATTGGCATTGTCGCGACTTCTTCGTTATGGTCCCGTGATGTTGGCCGGGATCGGGGAAGATGCCGGACAGCACGCCCCTCGGCGTCGATCAAGGTCGCCGGACCACCAGTCCGGAGTCTGTGACCGGTGCCTGTGCTGTCCCACCTCGTGCCCGGGTAGCCCTACCTGGGAGCTTTAGTGCGTAAGTCGATCATCGCTGCTGTCGGACTGACAGCCGCGATCGCCGTCGTGGGTGGTTCCGTGGCCTACGCCACGAAGAGCAAGACGGTCAGCCTCTCCATCGACGGTCAGGTGCAGAAGGTCCACACCTTCGGCTCCACCGTCTCCGACGCCCTCAAGGCCGAAAAAGTTCAGGTCGGTGACCACGACGTGGTCGCGCCGTCCATGGACTCGAAGCTGCAGGACGGTCAGGAGATCGCGGTGCAGTACGGCCGCCAGCTGACTGTGAACGCCGACGGCGTCAAGAAGGCCTTCTGGACGACGGCCGACACCGTCTCCGAGGCACTCGCCGATCTGGGTCTGCGCTACGACAGTTCGGCCTTCTTCTCCACCAGCCGCAGCGCGCCGCTCGGGCGCGAGGGGCTGGACCTGGTCGTGAAGACCCCGAAGACCGTCTCGATCGTCCGGCAGGGCAAGGCCGTCACCTCCAAGCTGATGGTCTCGACCGTCGGTGAGGCCCTGACCGCCGCGAAGATCGCGTGGGACAAGGACGACAAGATCACCCCGGCTCCGGCCTCCGTGCTGAAGCAGGGCGCCGTGAACACGATCGGCTTCGTCAAGGTCGACCTCAAGCAGGTCACCCGGACCGAGAAGGTCGCCTTCGGCAGTGACAAGACCGAGTCGGCCACGATGCTCGAGGGCACCAAGAAGGTCACCGCCCCGGGCAAGAGCGGCTCCAAGAGCGTCACCTACCTGTACACGTACCTGGACGGAAAGCTGAGCGCCACCAAGGTTGTGACCAGCAAGGTGCTGACCGAGGCTGTCGACGAAGAGGTCACTGTCGGCACCAAGGCCAAGCCTGAGGCCCCCGAGCCGCCCGCGAGCAGTAACGGCGGCGCCTGGGACCGGATCGCGGCATGTGAGTCCGGTGGCAACTGGGCCGCCAACACCGGCAACGGGTACTACGGTGGTCTGCAGTTCAGCAGCGGCACCTGGGCCGCCTACGGTGGCCACGCGTATGCGCCGAACGCCCACCTGGCGAGCAAGGCCCAGCAGATCGCGATCGCCGAGAAGGTCCGCGCAGCGCGCGGCGGTAGCTACAGTGACTGGCCGGTCTGTGGCAAGAAGGCCTGACGGTTGTTGTCTGCAAGACTGACGAGGTGACCTCGTCTGATTCATCCACCTCAGCCGGACCGAGACTCCTCGGTCCGGCTGAAGTGCGTTCACTGGCCGCCGCGCTCGGCGTCCGCCCGACCAAGCAGCGCGGCCAGAACTTCGTGATCGACCCGAACACGGTCCGCCGGATCGTGCGCGCCGCGGAGCTGTCCGACGGCGAGACCGTGCTGGAGGTCGGCCCGGGGCTCGGGTCGCTGACGCTGGCACTGCTTGCCGAGGGCCACCGAGTCACCGCGGTCGAGATCGACCACGTGCTGGCGACCGCACTCCCGGACACGATCGCGACGTACGTGCCTGATCAGGCGGCCGCGTTCACGGTGGTCGAGGCGGACGCGATGACAGTCACCGCCGACCAGATCGGCGAACCGACGGCTTGTGTGGCGAACCTTCCGTACAACGTCGCCGTACCGGTCCTGCTGCACCTCCTGCGCGTCTCACCGTCGCTGCAGCACGGGCTGGTGATGGTCCAGTCCGAGGTGGCCGACCGGCTGGCGGCCGGGCCCGGTTCGCGCACGTACGGCGTACCGTCCGCCAAAGCCGCCTGGTACGCCGACGTCCGACGCGCCGGACCGGTCGGGCGGAACGTGTTCTGGCCGGCTCCGAACGTCGATTCCGGGCTCGTCGCCTTCTCGCGGCGCGAACCTCCGGCCACCGAGGCATCGCGCGAAGAGGTGTTCGCGGTGATCGAGGGAGCGTTCTCGCAGCGCCGCAAGACCGTCCGCTCGGCGCTCGCCCGCTGGATGCCGGACCGCGCCCAGCTCGACGAGGTGTTCCGCATCACAGGCATCGACCCGGGACTCCGTGGCGAGATGCTGGGAATCGCCGAGTTCGCCGCCCTCGCAGGCGCAGCTCACTCCGTATCACCTGCCTGAGGCCAAGTGCCTCATCAAGGGCAGCTGGCACCCCTGGCGGCGCCCCAGACGCCCGCTGGCTGCGTTGTCGTCGTCGCGCAATGCTCCGCATTGCTCTCCTCCTCCGCCTTGCCAACGAACGACTGGAACACCGCCAATGGCACCATCCGCCCTCGATGAGGCACTAGCCTGTGCCCGTGTCCCCTTCTGCTGAGGTGACGGTGCGGGCGCCGGCCAAGATCAACCTGGGTCTGTCGGTCGGTCCGCCGTTGCCGGACGGCTTCCACCCGGTGGCCACGGTCTACCAGGCCGTTGCCCTGTACGACGACGTGACCGCCGTACTGCGGGACGACGACCCGGCGATCTCGGTCGAGGTCGTCGGTGACTTCGCGGCCGAGGTCCCGACCGACGACACCAACCTCGCGGTCCGGGCGGCCCGCCTGCTGCAGGCCGAGTACGACGTTGAGGAAGGCGTCGACCTCACCATCCGGAAGACCATCCCGGTCGCCGGTGGGATGGCCGGCGGCTCGACCGACGCCGCGGCGACGCTGGTCGCGTGCAACCGGCTGTGGGGGCTGCAGCTCTCCCAGACCGAGTTGCAAGGACATGCCGCCGAGCTGGGCAGCGACGTACCGTTCTGCCTCGTCGGCCACACCGCCCTCGGCCGTGGCCGCGGCGAGCAGGTCACCGAGGTCATGTCGCGCGGCGTCTTCCACTGGGTCTTCGCGATCGCCGACGGCGGCCTCTCGACCCCTGCGGTCTACCAGGAGCTCGACCGCCTCCGCCCGCTCCGCCGAGTCGAACCACCACAGGTCCGCCCCGAACTGATGTCCGCCCTGCTCTCCGGCCGCCCCGAGGCGCTGGCCATTGCCCTCAGCAACGACCTCCAGGCCGCGGCCCTCTCACTGCGCCCCGAACTCGGCGAAACCCTCCAGTTCGGCCTCGACCAAGGCGCCCTCGCCGCCATGATCTCCGGCTCCGGCCCCACCTGCCTCTTCCTCGCCGCCGACTCCCGCTCTGCCGTCGACCTGGCCGTCGAACTCTCCGAGTCCGGCCTCTGCCGCATGGTCCGCCAAGCCGAAGCTCCCGTCCCCGGCGCCCGAATCCTCCCCACCTCCGTCTCCCGCTGAAATTCGGTCGCGGTCCGCCGCGGCCGGTGCTAGCTTGCTGATGACCCATCGGACGGAGAAGGAGAACGGCATGCGGTGCTCAGTGATCTGCCTGACCAGGACAGTTCACTTCGAAGCATTCGCGAGGACCGTTGAACTCTTTGACGATGGGTATCGTGGCGCATGTCGACGCCGGTAAGACCAGCCTGACCGAGCGGCTCCTGTACGCCGCCGGCATCATCGACCACGTCGGCCGGGTCGACGACGGCAACACCCAGACCGACTCCATGGACCTGGAACGCCGCCGCGGCATCACCATCCGCAGCGCCGTGGTCTCGTTCACCCTGGGCGACCTCCCGGTCAACCTGATCGACACCCCCGGCCACTCCGACTTCATCGCCGAGGTCGAACGGGCGCTCTCCGTGCTGGACGGCGCCGTACTGGTGCTGTCCGCGGTCGAGGGCGTCCAGGCCCAGACCCGCCTGCTGATGCGTACGTTGACGCGCCTGCGGATCCCGACGCTGCTCTTCGTGAACAAGATCGACCGCGTCGGTGCCCGCTACGACTCTCTCCTCGCTGACATCCACCGGCTGCTCACCCCAGACGCCTTGCCGATGTGTGCGGTAAGCGATCTGGGCACCCGGGCCGCTGCTGTTGACGCTCTCCCCTCCGACTTCGGTGAATTCCTTGCTGAGCGCAACGACAGCTTTCTGCGGCGTTATCTGGAGGATGATCTGCAGCCTGCGGATCACTCGCGCGAACTCCGTCGTCAGGTCGCCTTGGGTCGTGCTCACCCGGTGTACTTCGGTTCCGCGATGACCGGCATCGGGGTACCGGAACTCATTTCGGGTATTCGATCCTGGTTGCCGGTGGCAACCGCTGCCTCTGGGGATCCCTTGCGAGCCAAGGTTTTCAAGGTCGAGCGGGGTCCCGCCGGTCAGAAGCTCGCCTCGGCCCGCATCTTCGCCGGCACCCTCACCGCCCGTTCGCCCGTCGACGTCCATCCCGCCGACGGACCGGCGTACCAGATCCGTCCGAGTGCGATCGACCTGTACGACGACGGCTCCCGTCGTACCGTCTCGTCGGCGGAAGCGGGTCAGATCGTGGCGCTGCGCGGTCTGAAGGACATCCGGATCGGCGACCAACTCGGCGTACCGGCTGATGCTGTGGGCAACCTCTTCGCGCGACCCACCCTGGAGACCGTCGTCACCGCTCGCGACCGTGTCAAGCTCTTCCAGGCCCTCACCCAACTCGCCGAGCAGGACCCGCTCATCCAGGTCCACCAGGCCGCGGACATCACCGTCCGCCTGTACGGCGAGGTTCAGAAGGAGGTCATCGCGTCACTGCTGGAGACCGAGTACGGCCTCGACGTGACCTTCAGCCAGACCAGTCCCATCTACATCGAACGCCTCAACGGCACCGGTACCTCCCACCGCGACATCAGTGCCCCCGGCAACCATTGGGCCGCCGGCCTGGGCTTCCGCGTCGCACCCCACGACGAAGGCGTCGACTACCGCCTGGCGGTCGAACTCGGCGGCCTCCCACGCGCCTTCCACACCGCCATCGAGGAAACGGTCCGCCAAACCCTCGCCCAGGGCCTCTACGGCTGGGAGATCCCCAACATCCGCGTAGACCTCACCCACACCGCCTACTTCAGCCCCGTCACCACAGCCGCCGACTTCCGCCGCCTGGTCCCGCCCCTACTGCTCCAGGCGATCGCCGCGGCCGACACCACAGTCCTAGAACCCATCAACCACTTCGACCTCGACATCCCCGCCGACTCCCTCTCCCGAGTCCTGGCCCTCCTCGCCGAAAACCACGGCACCCTCACCTCCACAGCCCTCACCCCAACCTCAGCCCACCTCCAAGGCACCCTCCCCGCCGCCACCACCCACACCTTCGAGTCCCACCTCCCCACCCAAACCCACGGCGAAGCCCTCCTCACCACCACCTCCACCACCCACGCCCCCACCCCAACCCCCTACCCCGCCCGCCCCCGCACCGACGGCAACCCCCTCAACGAAAACGAATACCTAACCCACCTCAACGGAGCCCGATGACTACCGGCTGGACCTATGAGACGCCGTACCACGTCTTCACCGACCCGGCCTTTGTCCTGCGCCTGCTGCTCGGTTCGGACGAACGCCTCGACGAGGTGTGCAACGTCGACGCGTTCATCGAGGTCCCCGGCAAAGGCACCTGGACCGCAACCGTCTTCACCCTCGACGAAGTCCGTCGCCTGATGGACCGCTGGCGCACCACCGGCGAGTACGCCAGCGGTGCCTACTTCGTCGGAGTGGACGACCTCATCATCCGCGAACCAGGTGCGGATTCGGTCGTTGCCGCCGTACGGGATCTCGTAGCGAAGGACTCGTACGATCTGTTCCTGATCAAGTGTGACGAGGAGGAACCCGACGATGGCTGACCCGTGGCAGCAGCTGACTGAGCGCGCCGGCATGCCCACCGCGGACATCTCCGACGAACACGTGCGCTGGCGGATCTACCAGCGCACGATCCTCGACGCCGATCGAGACCTCCTTCGCGAGGTCATCAGGGCTGAGCCCGACCCAAACCTCGCGGTATCGATGGGTCCTAGCAGCCCTCGATCACCACTGGAGAGACGGTCGCGCTTGGGTCGACATCCTGCCGCCGAAGTTCCGCGCGCTTCCCAACCAGCGTCTCGCCGACCTGGAAACTCTTGAGCCCTTCGAGGTCCTTCCACATCACGCGGCGATCGACGCTCTCCCGTCCTGGACCGACTGGCTACAGCGCCGCGTCGTCGTCGCCACTTTCGAACCCGTCGTCCTCCAGGCCCTCGTCAGCCACGCCCGAACCCGCCGAGTCCGGACCACGGCCGCCGAACGGCTGATCGCCGTACAGGCCACTCATGACGACCCTCTCGTCGCCCTCCGGGCTCTGCTCAGAGCCATCCGGCAGACCCACCACGAGACCACGGTCGACGCCACCGTCCTCGAAACCGGCATGGACCTGGCGCTCCACCTGATCCACCAACACCCCACGCATCGCCCGCGGTTCGAGTCCGTCCTCATCTCCCTCCTCAACCCCATCAAGGGCGGTACGACCGAACTCATCACCTATCTGATGCACGACCTGCGCTGGTCCGTCGTACAAAATGCCATCGCCCGCCACCTCGCAACCCCCGCCAACGTCAGCTACCCCCGCCAGTACGCAGCAATGCTCGACGCCTTCACAGACACCTGGCGCGATCGCGACATGTATCGCCGCTACAACCCGGACCGGGGCGCGCATACCCACTGACGAGGCAGCCGCGTACCAGTGCCTGGGTTACGGAGCTGGCCTTCGGGCAGCCGGTTGGGAGAGAGTGTGGGTATGGCGGGGGAGATGTGTAGTTGTGGGCGGCCGATCGACGAGGCGCATCGTAATTTGCGGTTCACGCTGCCGGATCCGGTGGTGGAGTTGCCGGAGGGGGAGCGGACGCCGGGGACTTGGATGAGTCATGGGACGGCGCGGGAGTCCGTGATGATGCAGGTGCCTGGGGCGGGCCCGTTTGTGCGGGCGCTGCTCCGGATCCAGTTGGAACACGAACACACGCTTACGTACGGCGTTTGGCTGGCTGTTCGTCCGGATGACTTGCAGCGGACGTTCGCGGTCTGGTGGGAACCCGAGTACGCCGACCTCCGGCTGGACGGTCTCTTGGCCAACGCGATCCACCCCTGGGGGCTGTTCGGCGTACCGGTGACTGCGACAGTGCGTGACCCGGACGAGACGCCGTACCTGACCGAATCGCCGGATCCCGTGATGAGCCGTGTGCTCGCAGATACGTGGACCCACGACGACGTGAGGCTTTCGGGTGACGTCTAGACGATGGCTGCTTGAGCAGCTGGAGGTGCGTCCGAGGATGGCCGGAGTCGACGGGTCGTTCGTCATGTACGCCGCCTTCTTCCGAGGCTGGCAGTACGGCGGGGACGCGGACTGGCTGCGGGACTTCCAGCGCTGGTTGGCCGATGGGATGGGTACTGGCTGGAACCTGGGCTGGGAGGCGCTGATCCTGCGGATCGCCCTCCCGGATCGGCCGGGCACCTGGTCTGTTTCGGCGGAACGCGGTGCCGCGGAGGAAGCGGTGGTGCTACGGGTTCTCTTCGAGAAGCTGCGGGAGTTCGACGCGGAGTTTCCGGAAGAGGCGTGAGGTGCCTGGAACGCAGGCAGCGCCCGGCGTCTGTGGGGGACGGCGGGCGCTGCGGGTGGGATCACTTCTTGGTGATCTCGAGGTACTGCTGCTTGGTGACGAGGCCGGCGACGGCGACGCGGAAGTAGTTCTTGCCGATGCGGGAGGTCTGGACGTAGACCGAGTAGGTGCCCTTGGAGGTGACCTTGGTGGTCGCGGGGAAGTTGACCCACTTCTTGCCGTCGAGGCGCTGGACCTGGACCGTGGTGTTCTTGGCGATGCCGGTGGTCTTGCCGAAGTAGCGGACCTTGGCGTTGGCCGGGACGATCCAGTCGGAGGCGTCGATGGTGACGGTCTTCTTGACCGCGGCGGTGGAGGCGGCGACGGTGGTGGTCTTGACATCAGCGCTGGCGGACGTGGCGCCGACGATCCCGACAACCGCGCCGGCGGCGAGACCGAGGCCCGCGGCGGTAGCAGCGACCCGGCGAACCAACTGAGAACGAACGTGCATGGTAGTGATTTCCCCTCGTATGCAAGGGCTCCCAGTGAGCCCGCCGCACAGATAGACGCCGCCATTCCCCATTTGGTTGGATCACAGCCACATCACAAAAATCCAGTACGACGACGCCCACAGGTCGATGCCCTGGGCAACCTGACAGGAGGTTCGGTGAACGCTGAGGATGTTGCTGGGTTGCTGATGGGATCGGGGGGTACGTCGGTGACGCGCACGCTGGACATGGGCGAGGTCGGGTTTCGTCGGGCTGACGGCGCCGAGGTGTCGCTTCATCTGCAGTGTCCGTTCCGGGTTCTGCACGCCGGTACGACGGTCCTGGGGTCGGCCGATATGCAATACCCGGAGACGGGTGACCGGGCGGCGGCGTTCGCTCAGTACACGACGGTCTTCGATGCTCGGGCGAAGGTGCTGACGGGGATCCTGGAGGCGAGGTCGCCTGAGGTTCTGGAAGTTGAGCTGGGGACCGCGGGACGCCTGGATGTACGGCTGGAGGGCGACTTGGAGATTGAGGTTTTCCCGGACTGTTCTGGTGTTGTCGAGGCATGGCGGGTCTTCAGACGCGGTGGAGGGCCACACCTGGGCTATCCGGCAGGAGCGTTGTAGACGATGCGGATCACGGTGCATGGCGAGCCGGTGTTGCGAGGGGAGACGGACTGGGTGGCGCGGATTGCGTTGGGGCCGTTCGGGTTTGAGGGGGAGTGGGAGCAGGTGTGGCTTCGGCGGATGGAGGGGGATCTGGCGGAGGTGTGCTGTGTGCCGCTTCGGGCGTACGGGGTTGGTTTGCGGGATGTGGTTCGGCTGTGTGCGGATGGTTCGACGGTGGTCGAGGTGGTGGAGCGGTCGGGGCGCCATGTCTTTCGGGCGCTGCTGGTGGATGAGCGGGACGAGGACGTGGCGGAGATTGCTGCGGAGGTCGATGCGATCTGTGCGCGGACCGGGCTACTCCTGGAATGGACTAACGGTCGTCTGGTGGCGATCGACATCCCGCCCGACGCTGACGCGACCGACGTCCTGAACTACTTGTCCGAGTGCGCGCAGGCTGGCCGGTTGGAATGGGAGTGGAGCGACATGGTGCCCTTCGAGGCGCCGCCAGGGGAGAGACGGCGGAGGTCACGTTCCTTCGTGAGGTGGTTGGGGCGTTTCGGCAGGAGCTGATCGGCGGGGTTTGGGGGTCGGATAGGGTGGGGCGGTTATGGCTGCCGCTAATTTGGTCAACCTGGAAGCTGTGTCCAAGGGCTTCGGGACTCGTGTATTGCTGGATGCCGTCAGCCTGGGGGTGGGACGGGGCGACCGGATTGGCGTGGTGGGGCGCAACGGGGACGGGAAGTCGACGTTGCTGCAGGTGCTGGCGCGGCGGGAGGAGCCGGACAGCGGGCGGATCACGCACAACCGGGATCTGCGGCTGGGGTTCTTGGGGCAGACGGATGAGCTGGACCCGGGCGAGACGGTGCTGCATGCGGTGCTTGGGGATGTTGAGACCTATACGTGGGCGGCTGATCCGCGGGCACGGTCGGTGATGGAGCACTTGCTGGGTGAGGTCGACCTTGAGGCCAAGGTGGGCACGCTCAGTGGTGGGGAGCGGCGGCGGGCTTCGTTGGCGAAGCTGCTGATGACCGAGGTCGACCTGCTGGTGCTGGACGAGCCGACGAACCACCTGGACATCGAGGCGGTCAACTGGCTGGCTCAGCATGTGGTGGACCGGGCCGGCGCGCTTGTCGTGGTGACACACGACCGGTGGTTCCTCGACGCGGTGTGCACCAACACGTGGGAGGTGCAGGGCGGCAATATCTCGTCGTACGAGGGCGGGTACGCCGCTTATGTGCTCGCGAAGGCGGAGCGGACGCGGAGCGCTCAGGTCAGTGAGGTCAAGCGGCAGAACCTTCTGAAGAAGGAGCTGGCCTGGCTGCGGCGCGGGGCGCCGGCGCGGACGAGCAAGCCGAAGTTCCGGATCGATGCGGCGAACGAGCTGATCGCGAACGAGCCTGAGCCTCGCGACAAGCTGGCGTTGTCGAAGCTGGCGACGGCGCGGCTCGGCAAGGACGTGTTCGACGCGGAGGACGTGAGCCTGCAGTTCGGCGATCGGGTGATGCTCGATCACGTGACGTTCCGGCTCGGCCCGGCGGACCGGATCGGGTTGCTGGGGCCGAACGGGGCCGGCAAGACGACGTTCCTCAAGGTGCTGACCGGGTTGCTGCCGCCGGACCACGGTGTGGTCAAGCAAGGCAAGACGGTCCGGGTGGCCAACCTGTCGCAGCATCTCGAGGAGATCAACGGATCGGTGACGGTTCTCGATCACATCAGCGCCATCAAGAACACGGCGGCGCTGGCCGGCCACGGTGGTGAGATGACGAGCTCGCAGTTGCTGGAGCGGTTCGGGTTCACCGGGGATCGGCTGACCACGCGGATCTCGGACCTGAGCGGTGGTGAGCGGCGGCGGTTGCAGCTGCTGCGGATCCTGCTCGACGAGCCGAACGTACTGATCCTCGACGAGCCGACCAACGATCTGGACGTCGAGACGCTGACCGTGCTGGAGGACTTCCTCGACAGCTGGCCGGGTGTCGTCGTCACGGTCACGCACGACCGGTACTTCCTGGAGCGGGTCAGCGACATGGTCTACGCGATCATGGGTGACGGCCGGGTCCGGCATCTGCCGCGCGGCGTCGACCAGTACATCGAGGACCTCGAGGCGGGCGGGGCCACGCGTCGTACGGAGAGCAGGCCCGTCGTGGCCGTCGACAACACACCGGCAGAACAGCCGGTGGACGCGGCGGTGGTGCGGGCGGCGAAGAAGGAGCTGAACCGGATCGAGCGGCAGATCGCCAAGCTCACCGAGTCCGAGGCGAAGCTGCACGACCAGATCGCCGCGAACGCGAGCAACTACGAGCGGCTGGCCGAACTGGACGCCGATCTGCGCAAACTCGGCGACGAGCGCGCCGAACTCGAAACGCAGTGGTTCGACGCCGCCGAACGGGCCGAATAAAACAATTCCGATCTGATCAAACCCAAAGGCCCCGGAAATGAGGCGGCGCGCCCTCCGATCCCCTGTGATTCGGAGGGCGCGCCACCAAGGGTGAGCGGGCCCCGTGCCGACCGGCGTTGTCCGGGCCCCGAGCCCCGGACACCACACGATCGCTTTCGGCGAACCACCTCTAGCCGCCGAAGTCACCGTGTCGTTAACGTTTTGTAGTCGATTCACCACCGACAGTAAGGACCCTAGTGGCCTCGGTCACTCAGTGTCGATAGAGGTCCGCTACAGCAGTCTCTCGATCTCGTTGCAACTAGCAACGATTCGGGAGATACGAAGTGACGGTCTGTGGTTTCACAGAATTGCGGCGGAATTCTTCGGAATGTGTATACAAACACCCATCAGTGCTTTTCCAGATCGAACGGCCGGACGAGTTCGCGCAACAACTGGGCGATCCGCGCCTGGTCGCGGACGCTGATCGCGCCGAGCAGTGTCCGCTCGTGCGCCAGCAAATCGGCCATGGCCGCATCTACCGCGTCCCGCCCGGCATCGGTCAGCTGGACCAGCACGCCGCGCCGGTCGG
Organism: Kribbella sp. NPDC051587; assembly: GCF_044453945.1. NCBI lineage: Bacteria > Bacillati > Actinomycetota > Actinomycetes > Propionibacteriales > Kribbellaceae > Kribbella > Kribbella sp. NPDC051587. The sequence continues at coordinate 691,948 of NZ_JBITDE010000004.1, read as the reverse complement.
CCGGATCCGGAAGCCGCTCGACCAGACCGCGAGCGGTGAGCCGATCGACCCGGTTCGTCATCGTCCCCGACGTCACCAGGGTCTCCTTCAGGAGCTTCCCGGGAGACAGCTGGTACGGCGATCCCGCTCGCCGCAACGCCGCCAGTACGTCGAACTCCCACGACTCGAGTCCGTGGGTCTCGAACGCCTGACTGCGTGCCCGATCCAGGTGCCGCGCGAGCCGGCTGACCCGCGACAGGACCTCCATCGGGGTCACGTCGAGGTCCGGACGCTCCCGGCGCCAGGCTTCGAGTAGCCGGTCGACCTCGTCTTCCATGCCTGTGAGCGTACGCCATCAAAACTCTTGACATCAAGAGACCTGCGATGCCTAAGATATCTCGACGTCAAGATAAATCCCCGCAGAGCAGAGAAGGTGCCAAGCATGCGCACGTCCCCCGTCTGGAGCCCCGAGCAGTACGGCACGTACGCCGACGAGCGCGGCCGCCCCTTCGCCGACCTCGTCCGCCGCGTCCGGGCCGACGAGGTGAAGACCGTCGCCGACCTCGGCTGCGGCCCCGGCGCCCTCACCGCGACCCTGCGCGAAACGTGGCCGACGGCAACCATCGTCGGCCTGGACAGCTCCCCGCAGATGCTCGAAGCCGCGGCGCAGTACGCCGATGACCACCTCAGCTTCGAGTTGGCCGACGTACGGGAGTGGGAGGCGCCCGAGGGCAGCCTCGACGTGATCGTCACGAACGCGACCCTGCAATGGGTTCCCGAGCAGCTCGACCTGCTGCCCGGCTTCGTCAAGGCGCTCCGCCCCGGCGGCTGGCTCGCGATCCAGATCCCCGGCAACGGCAACGCCCCGTCGCACGCGATCCTCCGCGAGCTCGCCGGCAAGGACCCGTACGCCGAGTTCGCGCGCGACCGGTCGTTGCGCCCCGACGTTCCTGGCCCGGCCGACTATGTCGACGTACTGAGCGCTGAGGGTTGCGCCGTGGATGCGTGGGAGACGACGTACTTCCACCTGCTGCAGGGTGACAACGCCGTACTGGAGTGGGTGAAGGGAACGGGGGCGCGGCCGGTGCTGCAGTCGCTGCCGGACGAGCTGCGCAAGGACTTCGAGGCCGAGTACGGCGCTCGCCTGGCCGAGGCTTATCCGCAGCGCGACTATGGGACGTTGCTCCCGTTCCGCCGGATCTTCGCAGTAGCGCAGAAGCTCGCATGAGGCTCGACCACGTGCAGGTCTCCTGTCCGCCCGGCGGCGAGGAGGTCGCCCGCGCGTTCTACCGCGACGCCCTCGGCATGACCGAGGTCGAGAAGCCCGAGCTCCTCAAAGCTCGCGGCGGTTGCTGGTTCCGCCTCGATGACGCCGAGCTCCACATCGGCGTCGAGCAGGACTTCCGGCCGGCGCGGAAGGCCCATCCAGCACTGCAAGTCGACGACCTGGACAGCCTGGCCGCGCAGCTCGAGGCGTGCGGCTATCCAGTTGCCTGGGACAACGAAACGATCCCGGGCCGCCGGCGCTTTCATACCGCCGACGGCCACGGGAACCGGATCGAATTCGTGTAGACGTACAGTGGCTCGCCCAGCCCCCTCAAGCCGGGCGAGCCACTAGCTCTCGGTTACTCGGTGGCCAATGCCCCCGCCGGTGCGACCTTGGCGGCCCGGCGGGCGGGCAGGACCGAGGCGAGCAGACCGGCCACGGCGGCAATTGCCGCGATCGCGACCAGGAGCCCGACCGGTACGGCGTACTGGACCTTCCCGTCGACCGTCTGACCACCCATCAGGGCACTGGTACCGGTCCAGCCGTAGATCAGCCCGAGCGCGATCCCGAGGCCGGCGGCAACCAGTGCCATCAGCAACGATTCGATCGCTAGCATGCTGCGCAGCTGGCGCCGGGTCAGACCCATTGCCCTGAGCAACGCGTTCTCCCGCGTCCGTTCCAGGACCGACAGGCTGAGCGTGTTGCCGACGCCGACCAGGGCGATCAGCACCGAGACGCCGAGCAGACCGATGCCGACGGCAAGGAGTACGTCGAAGATCTTCGTGTACGCCGTCCGCTTCGCCAGGCCGCCGCTGACCCCGAGCTCCTTCACCGACGGCAGCGACTGGCTCACCGAGTCGATGATCTTGCCGCCGTCCGCCTTCGGGTCCGAGGCCAGCCAGTAGCTGGTGACGGGTGCGTTCGGTGCCAGCTTGGCGAGGTCGGTCGCGGTCAGGTTGAACGGTTCCAGGCCGAGGCCACGCTTGAGTGTCACGGTGAGTGTGTTCTTGCCGGAGACGATCGCGACCTTCGCGCCCTCTTCCAGGTTCAGCCGGGACAGCGTCCCGTAGTCGACGAGCGCCGTACCGGGCTGGAGGTCGTTCACCAGCGTCGGGTTGTGGATGACGGTACCGGCGGTCGTCTGGTCGATCCCGGTGACCTGGAACTCCTCGCCCTTGGTCTTGATCTTGATCTGCTTGATCGGCACGACCTGGGTGATGCCCTTGATCGACCGGAGCTGCTGCTCGGCCCCGGCGGGCATCTTCTCGTTGTACGTCGAGACCGTCAGATCGACCGGGTACTGCCCGTCCATCGACACGTCGAAGGTCTTGCGCACCGACGCGATCCCGACACAGGTCAGGCTGATCAGCGTCACGCCGATGAGCAGGGCCGCGGTCGTGGCCGCCGTACGCTTCGGGTTCCGGACCGCGTTCGCGACGGCGATCCGCGACGGTACGCCGGTCCGCGCCGGCAGCGCGCCGAGTACCCGGATCAGCGCCGGGACCAGGAGCGTCCCGAGCGCCAGCACGCCGAGGAACGAGACCACGCCGCCGCCGACACCGGCGATCACGTTGTGATCGCTCGCCGCGTAGGCCAGCAGCGCGCCGCCGGCGGCGAGGAGCAGGAACCCGAAGACGATCCGGACGATCCCACGCTTGGAGGCAGCGACGGGCGCGGCCTCGGGCCGCAGCGCAGCCAGCGGCGCGACCTTGGTCGCACGACGAGCCGGTACGACGGCTGCCGCGATCGTGGCGATCGTGCCGAGCAGCAGCGGCAGGAAGATCGAAGCCATCCCGAGGTGCAGCGAGACCGGCGGGATACCCCAGTCGAACTCACGGGACAGTGCCAGCGCGAGCGCCGACAGCGCGACTCCGAAGACCACTCCGATGGCCGAGGCGATCACCCCGACCACGGTCGCCTCGGCGAGCACGGAGGAGAACACCTGCCGCTTGGAGGCGCCGACACAGCGCAGCAGCGCCATCTCGCGGGTCCGCTGGGCGATCACGATCGTGAAGGTGTTGCTGATGACCAGGCAGGCGACGAAGAGCGCGATGACGGCGAACATACCGAACACGCCACCAAGGACGTCGATCCCGTTGGTGTAGTTCTTCACCTCGTGCTCGATCCACGCCTTGCCGGTGTAGACCTGGATCCCGCTGCCGACCGCGGCCTGCACGGCATCAGCCACCGCCTGTTGGCTGGTACCGGCCTTCCCGGCGACCTCGACACCCTGGGTGAAACCCTTCGGCTCGAACGTCTTCACGGCGGCCTCGGTGGCGACCGCGGCTCCCTGCCCGAACGCGCTCTTGTCGTCGATCAGGCCGACGATCTTCACGGTCCAGGACTTCTGGTCGTACGACGTGATCCGCAGCGACTGACCAACGGCCACGTTGTGCTTGGCCGCGAGCTTGTTCGGCAATGCGATCTCATTGGTTGCGGTGGGCAACCGGCCGGCCGTCGTACTGGGGACGGCGATCTGAGTGGTGTTGTGCAGGGCATCGATCGGCAGTGACACCGGGCGAACCAGCCCCGGGAAGCTGGTTTCCATGTAGGCGGTCGTGATCGCCACGGACTCGGCGACCTGCGGAAGCGCCTTCACCTTGGCCAGCGCGGCCGGTGTGATCTCCGCATTGTCAGGGGACGCGTAGGCGTCGACACCCTTGTACTGTGCGCCGATCGTCTCGTCGATGCCATGGGAAGCCGACGAGTGCGCGGTCATCGCCAGGGCGCCGAAGCCGACCCCCAGCACGATCGCCAGACACGCGGCGACCAAGCGGCCCAGATGGGCGCGCAACGAGGAGAGCAGGGAACGTCGCACGTCAGGCCCCCAGCTGGCGCAGCGCGTCGAGAACGGTCTCCGGCTTCGGGTCGTACAGCTCGCCCGCAAGCTTGCCGTCGGCAAGCATCACGACGCGGTCCGCGTACGACGCGGCCAGCGGATCGTGGGTCACCATCACCACGGTCTGACCGAACTCGCGGACACTGCGGCGCAGGAAGCCGAGAACCTCCGCGCCGGACCGCGAGTCCAGGTTGCCGGTCGGCTCGTCGGCGAACACGACCTCGGGCCGACCGACCAGCGCCCGCGCCACGGCGACGCGCTGCTGCTGACCACCGGACAGCTCCGACGGGCGGTGGGTCAAGCGGTCCTTCAGGCCCAGTACGTCGACCAGCGTGGCCAGCCACTGCTGATCGGGCTTGCGGCTGCCGAGCTCGAGCGGGAGCAGGATGTTGTCCTTGGCGGACAGCATCGGCAGCAGGTTGAAGGACTGGAAGACGAAGCCGATCCGGTCCCGGCGGATCTTGGTCAGCTCCGAGTCGGGCAGCTGGGTCAGCTCGGTCTCGCCGAGCAGGACCTGACCACCGGTCGGCGTGTCCAGGCCGGCCAGGCAGTGCATCAGCGTCGACTTGCCGGAGCCGGACGGGCCCATGATCGCGGTGAAGTTGCCGACCGCGAAGTCGACCGACACACCGTCCAGCGCGGCCACGGCGGTGTCGCCCTGGCCGTACACCTTGCGCAGCTCGTGTGCGCGGATCGCCGTCCGGGGCATCCCGTCCTGCGGCAGCCGCCCTGCCGCAAGCTCACCGGTCTGCAAACTCATGTCACTCCCTGGTTCCGTCGACAGGCCCGCCCTGTCCTGCAACTCAAGGTAGTGAAATCGCCGGCCCGGTACGTCGGACCAGGGAACGTCTTCGGTGTAGTACCTGGGTATTACTTGGTCGGCCGGACGAGCCCGGTCTCGTACCCGAGGACGACCAGGGCGACCCGGTCGCGCAGGCCGGTCTTGGCCAGGATGCGGCCGATGTGGGTCTTCACGGTTGCCTCGGACAACGTGAACAGCGTCGCGATCTCGGTGTTCGACAGACCGCGCGCGACCTCGACCAGCACCTCGCGCTCCCGGGCGGTCAGCTCGGCCAGGTCGGGGCGCTCGACTCCCTGATCAGGAAGGGATCCGGCGAAATGCTCGAGCAGCCGCTTCGTCGTACTGGGGGAGACGACGGCGTCGCCGGAGTGCACCTGGCGGATCGCCGACAGCAGATCGGCCGGCGGTGTGTTCTTCAGCAGGAAGCCGGCCGCACCGGCCTTGATCGCGGCGAACGCGTACTCGTCCAGGTCGAAGGTGGTCAGCACGATCACCTTCGGTGCCTTCGGCAACGACTGCAGCTGGTTGGTGGCCTGGACGCCGTCCAGGCGGGGCATCCGGACGTCCATCAGGACGACGTCGCACGCGGTCACCGAGATCTTCTCGACCGCCTCGCCGCCGTCACCCGCCTGCCCGACCACCCGCATGTCGGGCTGGGAGTCCACGAGCATCGTGAAGCCGGCCCGGACCAGCTCCTGGTCGTCCACCAGGAACACCCGGATCACATCTTCAGTCTCGCTCACTGCACTCCTCCGTTGGGCAGGTGGTACGGGAGCTTGGCGATCACCTCGTAACCGCCGCCCGCCTTCGGTCCCGCGCTCACCGTACCGCCCGAGACCGAGGCGCGTTGACGCATCCCCACCAGACCGTGACCCGGTTCGGTGCTCGGGGCAACGCCACCACCGCGGCCGTCGTCGGTGACCACCACGGTCAGTACGTCGCGCCCGAAGTCCAGGCTGACCGAGGTGCTCGCGCCCGGCCCGGCGTGTTTCAGCGTGTTGGTCAGACCCTCCTGCACGATCCGGTACGCCGTCAGTCCGAGCAGCGCGGGGAGATCGCGGGGCGTGCCGGTGACCTGGTACGCGACCGACAGACCGGCCTCGCGAACGTTCTCGATCAGCTCGGGCAGGCTGGAGACGCCGGGCTGGGGGCGCGGCTGGTTCGGGTCGAGTTCGTGCTGCTCGTCAGCTTTGAGTAGGCCGAGCATCTTGCGCATCTCGGTCAGGCTCGCCCGCCCGGTGTCGCCGATCGTGGCGAGCGCCTTCTTGGCCGCCTCGGGGGACTGGTCGGCGGCGTACAGGCCTCCGTCGGCCTGGACGATCATGATCGACAGGCCGTGGGCGACGACGTCGTGGATCTCTCGAGCGATCCGGGTCCGCTCGGCCGAGACGGCGAGCTTGGACTCGCGGTCGCGATCACGTTCCGCCTGGACAGCACGTTCCTCGAGCTGAGCGACGTACAGGCCTCTGGTCCGGCGGCGCTCGCCGAGAGCCCAGACGCCGAAGACGAGCGCGCCGAGGGCGACCATCATGGTCACCTGCTGGCGCCAGTCGTCGTTCGCCCAGTAGCGGGAGGTCGCCATCAGTACGCCGAGACCGCCGATGCCGAGCGCGATCCGGCTCAGGCGGACGTCGCCGTACACGGAGATCGCGTAGAGGGCGACGAGCAGGCCGACGTTGCCGGGCTGGAGCTCCACGGCGGCCAGCCACTGCAGGACGGCGAGGCCGGAGACGACGAAGAAGACTGCCTCGGGGTGGGTGCGGCGCCAGATCAGCGGGCCGATCATCGCCAGCCCGACGATGCCGCCGAGCTTCGCCTGCGCGAGACCCAGGAAACCGGCCGACACGAACAGGGCGCCCGCGAACATCAGGTCGAACGCCTTGCTGCGCGCAGGCAGCGGCCGCGCGGTCAGAAACCCCGTCATGCGGGCCAGCGTACGGCGGACGGAGTGGGTTGCGGGTCATGCCACGGTTGGACTTCGCAGTACGACCGTGGTCGGCGGACCCCAGACACTCACCAACTTCTCCGGCGGATGCCGGCGCACGCTCAGCGTGGGCTGATCGGGGCCGTTTTCCCGGGGTTGGTGAGTGGGGGCGGTCCGCTACTTGTGCGGGCGGGTCGACAGGACCGGCTTCGCCTCGAGCCCCGCGAGGCCGTTCCAGGCCAAGTTGACCAGGTGAGCGGCGACGTCCTGCTTGCGCGGGCGGCGCGCGTCGAGCCACCACTGACCGGTGAGCGCGACCATGCCGACCAGCATCTGGGCGTACATCGGGGCGTTCTTCGGGTCGAGACCGCGCCGCTTGAAGTTCTCGGCGAGGATGTGCTCGACCCGGGTCCCGACGTCGCTCAGGATCGAGATGAACGACCCCGTGGACGACCCGACCGGCGAGTCCCGGACCAGGATCCGGAAGCCGTCGGAGTTGTGCTCGATGTAGTCCAGCAACGCCAGCGCCGCCTGCTCGACCAGCTCGTGCGCGCGGCCCGCGGTCAGCGCGCCGGTGACACCGTCGAGCAGGGCGCGGACCTCGCGGTCCACGACAACGGCGTACAGGCCTTCCTTGCCGCCGAAGTGTTCGTACACGACCGGCTTGGAGACCTCGGAGCGGGCCGCGATCTCCTCCACCGAGGTCGCCTCGTAGCCGCGCTGGGCGAACAGGCCGCGGGCGACCGTGATGAGCTGCTCGCGACGCTCGGCACTGGTCATCCGGATCCGGCCGGACCGCCGCGGTTTGGGTTCCGTCACGTCGAGATCACGTCAGCATCATGCCGTACTTCGGGTGTTGCCGGTGGGAGTTTTACGGTCAGGCCGCTTTCAGAGTACGGCGTGCGTCGTCCACGCGGCGGGCTTCCAGGCGTTCCTTGACCGGCCAGCGCACGTCGCTGACCCAGCCCATCTTCTCGAAGAACCAGATGCACCGGGCGGAGGTGTCGAGCTGGCCCTTCAGCACCCCGTGCCGCGCGCAGGTCGGGTCCGAGTGGTGCAGGTTGTGCCACGACTCGCCCTGGCTCAGGATCGCCAGCCACCACACGTTGCCGGACTTGTCCCGGCTCTTGAACGGCCGGTCGCCGATCGTGTGACAGATCGAGTTGATCGACCAGGTCACGTGGTGCAGCAGCGCGATCCGGACCAGGCTGGCCCAGAAGAACGCGGTGAACGCGCCCTGCCACGACATCGACCACAGGCCGCCGATCACGGCCGGCAGCAGCAACGAGACCGTCACCAGCAGCGGGAACATCCGCGACACCCGGATGATGTCCTTGTCCTTCAGCAGATCCGGCGCGTACTGCCGCTGCGGAGTCTGCTCGGTGTCGAACAACCAGCCCACGTGGGCGTGGAAGAACCCCTTGGTCAGCGCGCCGATCGAGTTCCCGTACTTCCACGGGCTGTGCGGGTCGCCGTCGCGGTCGGAGAACTTGTGGTGCTTGCGGTGATCGGCCACCCACCGGATCACCGGACCCTCGATGGCCAGCGAGCCGGCGATCGCCAGCGCGTACTTCATCGGCCGGTTCGGCTTGAACGACTTGTGCGTGAACAACCGGTGGAAACCGATCGAGATCCCGTGACCGGAGACCGTGTAGAACACCGCCGCGATCACGACGTCGCGCCACCCCAGGAACCCGCCCCACGCGATCGGCACCGCGGCCAGTACCGCCAGGAACGGAATCCCGATGAACAGTGCCAGCGCGATCTGCTCCCACACCTGCTTCTGCTCACCCCCGAGCGTGCCCGTGTCGACATCGAGTACGTCGTCCTGCACAGTGCGGCTCGGCGCCTCCGGCGCGGCAACGGCGGGTGGAGTCATCGGCGTATTCCCTCGGTCGGAGGTCTGCTTACCTACGCAACCGTAACCTACGGACCCGTAGGTTAGGAACCCCTCAGCTGGTCGCCGCCCCCACTCATGGCAGACTGTCCGGGCAACCATGATCCCCCATGGGGTAATCGGCAGCCCGCGAGACTTTGAATCTCGAAGACCAGGATCGAAACCTGGTGGGGGAGCAGCGCGAAACCCCGGCTCGGGACTCTCTGAGCCGGGGTTTCGCCATCAGGTCTCCTCGGCCGAAAGTACGAGCGAGGGACCATGCCATCGGCCGGGTGAACTCCGGCTTCCGGGCCGAGGTGCTCGCGGCTGTGCTCAGCGATCGTGGACCTACCGATCCGCATCGCGATAACGGAGCCCACGATGAGCACACGTCAACCCACCACATTCGACGACCAGCCGGTCCCGGTGCGAGCCAAGCTCGCCGCCGCGTGGACCAGCTTCATGTTCCTGTACGCCTACGTGGACATTCTCAACTTCTTCACACCCGGCACCATCCAGGACATCCTCAACGGCAAGGTCTTCGAGTTCGACCTCTCCCAGACCTTCTCGACCACGGCCCTGGCCCTGATGGCCGTCCCGATCCTCATGATCGTCCTGTCCACCACACTGCCCGCCCGGCCCAACCGCCTCGCGAACCTCATCGTGGCCGCGCTCTACGTCCCCGTCACGGCGTTCAACGCGCTCAGCGAGTCCTGGCTGTTCTTCTACGGCCTCGGCATCGCACTCGAGTTGCTCCTACTAGCCCTCATCCTCCGCACCGCCTGGACCTGGCCCCACACCTCACGGTCGGCGATCATCGCGACCAGCCCGGACCGTGAAACCGTGCCCCGGCTCGGGAATCTCTGAGCCGGACCGCCATCATTGGGCCTGAATGGAGGCGGTCATGACACCACGCCAGGCGATGGACAACGCCTTGAAGAGTGTGATCACCCAGCACTTGCGACCCAGGGGGTTCACCGGATCGCTACCGCACCTGCGCCGCCGGTCCGAGGCGCAGGTCTGCTTGATCAGCGTTCGGTATTTCTCCGCCGGTGGCAGCTTCGCTGTCGAGATCGCGGAGTGCGGCCCCGCCGGCTTCACGACCTCGTCGGGCCGGCAGATACCTCCCGGCAAGGTGACGGCCCAGGACATCCCCACTCCGCGACCACGACTCGGCAGTGCGGACTTCCCCCAAGGCGATCATTGGTTCGTCTTCGGTCCACGAAACTACGAGCCTGGGGCGGACAAACTGCGGCCCTTCGAAGAGTACGACGCGCTTGCGACGGAGGTACTCCAGATGATCGAGTCACAGGCAGAGCCGTTCTGGAGCCGGCAGTTCGCGGCACGGACAGACCGTCATCCCGACTGATCGCCGTACCTCAACTGCTCGGCGAACACCGTGAACGTCGACCGGCCGTCGGCAGTTGATACTCCCCAGGGGGTGAGCGTCGAGATGGTGACCACAGTCTGGTCGATGCTCAAGATCTCGCAGTCCAGCTCGACTGCTACTGGGAACGGTGAATCGCGCGTCAGGTCATCCGTGGTGGCGAAGACAGGCGGCTTGTCGAAGACCGACCACACGTGGCCGTCCGCATCGGTGAAGGTCACCTCGACCCAGCCGGGGAACGGCTCATCGCTCACCCAGCGGACCGCGTCGCAGCACAGCCTCGAACTCACGGGGTGAGTATGGCAGCGCTGTGTTGCTAACGCTTCGTGAGATGTGAGCGGAGCTTGTGGGCGTAGGGGTGGCGGTCGGCTTGGGTGGCGGGGGTGGTGAGGTGGCGGGTGTTGTAGAGGTTGTCGCCGGGGTAGCGCGGGAAGACGTGCACGTGGTGGTGCCAGGCGTCCTGGTAGCCGGCCGGCTCGTTGTGCTGACGGGTGGAGACGCCTTCACAGCCGTAGGTGGTCCGGATCGCGATGGCGATCTCACGCACGGCATCGTGCACCGCATGACCGTCGGCGGTGGGAGGTCGTACAGGTTCTCGTGATGAGCATTCGGTACGACGAGCACGTGGCCAACGTTGTTCGGCCACCACCGAGACGACACGAACGCCGTCGCCCGCTCGCTCCGCAGTACGACGTCCTCCTGGCTGGTCAGCTCGTCCCCACCACCCCCAACAACCAGACAGAACGGGCACGCGTAATCCGGGGGCTCATGGTTGAACACGGCTCGCCTCACGATCTGTCTAGGTCGGGGCAGTTGGAGTCGATCCAGGTTGCGGTCAGGTCCTCGCAGGCGATGAGGATCGAGCCCGAGAGGCAGGTGAACTCGTGGGTGCATCCGTGGTCTATCGGGAGGATCTCGTCGAGCATGACGTCGCGCAGGCGAGCTACGTCGCCTGGTGGATTCAGCGTCACGCTCTGGACGCCGGTGTACCGGATGGTGAGGTCCTCTTCGTGCTTCCAGCAGTTGTGCTTGAGCTGTAGCTCGAGGCCGTCGCCGACCGATCGGAGGTGTTGGGGTTTGAGGTCCTTGATGCAGCGCCGGCCCCCGAAGTTGTAGTGCTCCGGATCGGTGGCGAAGGCGCGCGCACCGACGGGCAGAGCGTCGGCGATCGACGGCAACCGCTCCAGGTAGCCACCGGGATCGGAGGAGGTGCCGTCCCGATCGAACTCCACCCGGACATGTCTCATGAGCTAACCCGATCGAGGAGGAACCAGTAGTTGACGGTGGGGCCTTGGGCGGCGAGGCCGCCGCCTAGGGCGTCGTAGAGGGAGCGGGCGGCGTGGTTGTCGGCGGCGGTGGTGAGGAACATCTTGGTGGCGCCGGCGAGGGTGCCTGCGGTCATGAAGGTTTGGAGGAGGGCTTTGCCGAGGCCTTGGCGGCGGTAGGGCTCGGCTACTGCCAGTTGGTGGAGGTACAGCATGGAGGTGCCGTCGGGGCGGGGGAGGTGGTAGCCCCAGCACCAGCCGCGGGGTTCGGTACCGGCGACGAAGGCGAGGGTGCCCGGTGCGGTCAGAAATCCCGGGTCGAGCTTGCTGCCCATGAACTTGGCGACCGCCGCCTCGAGCCGCACGGGGTCGGCAGCCGTGATGTCGATGGTCACGGTTGGCCAAGGCCGACGAGGGGAAGGTCGTTGCCGTCGTGCTCCAGTCTGGTTCCACTCATATTCGTAAGCCTTTCACGGGAATCGTGTCTACGCTGGGGAAATGCGTTACTACGAGGTGGAGCCGCGGGAGGTTTATCGGCGGGTGGTGGGGGAGGGGAAGACGCAGTGGAACGATGTTTTTGAGGTGGGGAAGGGGTTTGGGGACTTTCCTAACAAGGGGTTTCTGGAGGGGATGGTGCCGGAGCTGCCGGTGGGTGCGTCGGTTCTGGAGTATGGGTGTGGGACCGGGCCGGCGGCTTGTTTTCTCGCGGGGCGGGGGTTTCGGGTTGATGCGGTTGATGTGAGCGCGGAGGCTGTTGCGCTCGCGAGGCGGTTCGCGGGGGAGCTCGGGGTCGCGGTCAACTTCGCCGTACAGGATGTTTGTCTACCGCGGTGTGCGGGATCGGCTCGCGCCGGGTGGGCGGTACTTGATCTCGACGGCCTTGTACGACGTGAATCGCGGGTACGGCGAGGAGTTCCGGTACGACGCGGTCACGGGGATCTGTTATCGCGGCGAACTGCCGTACCGCCGGCACCTCACGCCGTCGGCCCTGCGCGCGGAGTTGACCGACGCGGGCTTCAAGGTCGTGTCCTTCAGTGGCGATAATTTGGTGTGCGTGAAGGGGTAGCAGCGGTTACCGTCCTGGGATGTCTCTGCTGCCGCGATCGACGCCGTCCGCTGAGGGAATGTCGTCCCGCTCGATCAGCGCGCTGCTGGACCAACTGGAAGCGGAGTCCGTCGAGCTGCACTCGCTGATGATCGTGCGCCACGGGCAGGTCGTCGCGGAAGGCTGGTGGACGCCGTACGACGCTGAGCGTCCGCACCTGTTGTACTCGCTGACCAAGTCGTTCACGTCGATCGCCGTGGGGCTCGCGATCAGCGACGGGCTGCTCTCGGTGGATGATCGCGTCGTGGACGTGCTGCCCGACCACGTCCCGGACGATGTCTCGGAGCAGGGGAGTCGCATCACGGTTCATCACCTCCTGTCGATGACGGCGGGGCATCCGGCCAACAGCCTCACCGAGGCTTGGGAACTGGAACCGCACGACCTGACGAAGGGCTTCCTGCGCATCCCGTTCACGGACCCCGAGGGCACGCGGCACACCTATGACGACGCGATCACCTACGTGCTGGCCCGGATGGTGGAGCGCGTCACCGGCCGCGATCTTCGGGAGCTGCTCGACGAACGACTCTTCCGGCCGATGGGGATCGACCATGCCGAGTGGGACCGGCTGGCTGATGGTGCGGCGTTCGGGTTTCACGGGCTGCACCTCACGACGGAAGCCGTTGCCGCGTTCGGTGAGCTGTTGCTACGTGGAGGTCGTTGGGGCGATCGTCAGCTCGTACCGCGTGAGTGGGTGGAGCTTGCGACGACTCGGCACGTCGAGACCTTGCAGCTCGACGACGGCTCGGCCAGTCCAGACTTCCTTTGTGGGTACGGTTACCAGTTCTGGAGGTCGCGTCACGGTTACTTCGCGAACGGCGCGTTCGGCCAGCAATGCCTCGTCGTACCGGATCACGACCTCGTCATCGTGGTCACCGCGGCCCTCGACGAGCGCCAGCCGATCCCCGGCATCTTCTGGGACTACCTCCTGTCCGGTCCGGACGACGCGGGGAGTGACGAGCTCCTGGCCGAGCGGTTTCGCCAGTTGACGCTCGCGCCGGTCCAAGGTTCGCCCTGTGCAGGACGCTCCGCCAAAGCCGTCCTCGAAGCCGCTGCCGATTCCCCACTGCCTGCCGGTACGACGGTGCGCGTGGAACCCGCCGACGCTGGGTGGCACGTGGCATTCGGCTCGCTGTTCACCGTCGAGGTCGGTCACGACGAATGGCGCGAGAGCGCACCCCTCGGCCGCCCACTCGTAGCCATCGGCGGCTGGCACGACGACACCTTCACAGCCGACCTCTACGTGATCACCACCCCGCACCGCGTCCGCCTGGTAGTCGACGCCACAGCCGGTACGGCGGTCGCCACGTGGAACGGCGTACCCCTAACTGGCCCCAACCTCGAGCTACACCTCCGCGCACCCCTCATGACCCGCCCCGACGTCAGCTGACCGCGGCGGAGGCTCAGGGGAGGGGGTGGGTGATTGCGAGTGGTGGGGCGGTGAAGGTGATGCCGGCGGTGGCGCTGGCGGTGGTGAGGGACGTCGGGTCGTCGGGGTCGTAGGACTCGAAGAAGTGCTCGAGGCCGGCCGGTGCGGTGATGATCAGCAGCCGGCCTGGAGTGGCGGCGACGTTCTGGAAGGCGTGCGGGAGGCCGCGAGGGCCGTAGGCGAGACCGCCGGTGGTGAGGGTGACGATGGAGTCGCCTGTCTTGAACCGGTACTCGCCGTCGAGGACGTACCAGATCTCGTCGTCGCGGGTATGGATGTGGGTGGCCGGTCCGTCGTGGGGCGGATTGAGGAGTTCGACGACGGACAGGGCGCCGCCTGTGCTGGACTCGCGCGCCATGACCCAAGCGTCGGATCCAGTCGGAGTTTCGAGGCGCGGCGGCTCACCGCGGCTGACGGCGAACGGCTCGGACATGGTGTCCTCCGCAGAAGGTGATCCTCCGGCCAGTATGTGACGAGCGCCGCCGGCTTGCCTAGGCGCCAGGTTCGTCTGTACGGCGTTATTCGGGCTGGGCGGGGAGCCAGCAGAGGCAGAAGGGGTGGCCGGCGGGGTCGGCGTAGACATTGGTGCCGCGGGGTGCGGTGAGGTCGCCGGACTTGAGGAGGCGGGCGCCGAGGGTGAGGGCCTTGGTGTGGGCCTCCGCGTGGGCGGTTTGGCCTTCGAAGTAGAGGTCCAGGTGGATCTGCTGGGGCTGCGTGTTGTCCGGCCAGGTGGGTGGCTGGTGGTTGGGGGAGTGCTGGACGCCCAGGGCCCAGCCGCCGTCGACCCAGATGGCGTGCCAGGTTTCGCCCCACTTCTCGACGGTGCCGTCCAGGAAGGACGCCCAGAAGGTGCTTTCGGCGTCCAGGTCGGCGGCGTCGAAGACGATCATGCGGTGCTTGATGTCCATGGCCCTCAGTGTCGCGGATGATGGTCTGGTGGAGAACCCGATCGCGCAGAACGACGCAGCTGAGATCTGGCTGCGGCGATCCGGATTCGTCGACTGGAACTACCTGGAGGGCGGTGGTGACGGCCTCGAGTATCCGGTGGCAGTGGCCCTCTGGCTGTGCAACCGGGTGGTGAACCTGCTGGTGTTCTGGGGCGGCTGGACCTTGTGGGTCTTCGAACCCGGCGACGACGGAAAGCTGATCCGCAAGGTCCGCTACCGCCGCAAGCGGCGCGCCCTGGCCGACGTGGAGCGCCAGCTCACGACCTGAGTCAGACGGGGTCGCTGGGGTGGTGGGAGAGCGGGATGGTGTCGATGTGCATCCAGGGTTTGAGGGGGAGGGTGTTGAGGATGGCGTCGAGGTCGGCTGGGGTGGTTGCTTGCCAGAGGCCGAAGCCTTGGGTGGTGGGGAGCTTCCAGAGGCGGACGAGGTGGCTGGCGGCGGCTTCGGCGGCTGCGGTTTGGGCCTCGGCCGCATAGGTGGCGTCGACGGTCGCCTTGTCCACGTCTGAGGGGATCGTGACGGTGAAGGTGGTGAAGAACTGCTGGGCGTCGGGGTTGTGTGAGGTCGGCGTCGCGGGGTTGTTCACGTGCGGACCTAACGGGGTGACCTTGTCGGCACGCCAGATGTGGAGCGGCATGGACGCCAATACTTGCTGCAGCGCCACCTCGTCCGGGGCGGCGAAGAGGCCGAAGGTGCGCCATTCGCCAGGTGCGAGCGGCGGGCGCCAGAGCCGAAGAAGGTTGCCGTCAGCAATGAGTTCGCGGGCGCGGGCGGCCTCGCGGGTGCGGATGTCATCGACTGCCGCCTCGGTCGTACCGGCCGGGACCTGCGTCGTCATCTCGACCAGGAACTCCATCACGTTCGCCTCCATCGGTGCGCTCACCCAAGTATCCCCGCCCGTACGACGCTCCCTCAGCCGAGGAAGTTGTTGAGCTGCTCGGACCAGAGGTCGGGGCGCTCGAAGTGGCACATGTGGGCCGTGCCGGGGATGACGGCCAGTTGAGAGTTCGGTACGGCGGTGTGCAGGCGCTCGGCGAGTTGGACGGGGAAGCCCATGTCCTTCTCACCGTGCAGGATCAGGATCGGTTTCGCGAAGTCGCGCAGGATCGTCTCGGGGTCGCCCGGGCACCACGGGTGGTAGAGGCCGGCCATCGCGCGCTCCCAGCTCCAGTCGCCTTCGTCGCCGAGGCTCTCCAGGAGTTCCAGGTACGCCGGGGCCTTCGCGAGGTCCCACACGAAGATCGTCGAGTTCCGTTCCTCCGGTTTCGCGGCACGCTCGCGTCGCTGGTACTCGTCCCAGCCGGCCAAATACTCTTCCGCCGCACGACCGTCGTACGCGGTCGTCGACGCCAGCACCAACCGCCGTACCAGCTCTGGATGTTTGTCCACGAACTGCATCGCGGCCCGGCCACCGGTCGAGAACCCGAGCAGGTCGACCTGCTCCAGACCGAGCTCCTCGATCAAGCGGCGCGTGTCCTCCACCACGTACTCGGGTTGGAGCCGCTCCGCGGGCAGCCCGCGCGTGCTTCGCCCACAGCCGCGGAAGTCGAACAGCACCACATGCCGGTCGACCTCGGCAAACCCCGGAACCAGATACCCGTGCCCTACATCGGGTCCGCCGTGAATCACCACCAGTGAAGGCTCGTCGCTCCGTCGCCCGAGCTCCCGGACGAACAGCTCGACCTCGCCGACATCCACCATCCGCTCCATCCCCAGATATTCCCAGCCAGGTAGGACAGTTCGCCGCATACTGACGGCATGAACGCGCACGAACCCAGCGGACTGCTCAAGTACACGTGGACGGAGGCCGACTTCACCGAGATGGGCTGGTCGGACTGCATCATCCATGCGATCAGCGTCGGCGGGTACGACGGCGAACAAGACGACGAGCGGATCCCGAACGGGCGATTGCTGCTCGACCTCGACTACATCGTGCGCTGGGTGAAGCCGGTCCCGCCGAGCCCGTACTACTCGTACTGGATCGCGCCGGCAACTCTCGTGTTCGACAACGCGTGGAACATGGACGGGGGCATCACACCCGCCGACGACGGGTTGCTGGAGGTCTTCGAACTCGAGCGCCTGCCGCCACCCGATGACTGGCCGCATCCCGTGTGGGATTTCCATGGCTGGAACTTCCGTCTCAGCGTCCGCGCCACCGGCTACACGCAATACATCCGCCAACAGCCGCAGCACACCACCACATCCCCTCTCACCATGGCGCAACGGGGTGGGCTCGGCTTTGCTGAGGTGCCGTTCGGCTAGGCGGTGATGGGGATGCCGACGTCCATCACCTCACGGATCTCGCAGGGATAGGGGAGCAGTTCGGTGAGGTTGGTGGTCGTGGTGAGGTCGGGGAGGTCGACCAGGTAGACGCCGTGGAGGTCGTTGGGCGGCACGGCGGGGATGAGCGGGAGGACGGCGTGCAGGGTGCCGTGGGTCCGGACGGCGGTCGCGAAGGTGCCCATGGCGGTGAGGATCTTGTCCTGGGCGGCCGAGTCGGCGGCGGCCCAGCGGGCGTCGTGGCCGGCTTCGGTCATCAGGATCAGGAATTTGGGCATCGAAGACCTCGTTTCGGCGGGCGGACTGTCCTGGGGATGACGGATGGGTACGGCCGGAATCGACAGCCAGTCATGGATGGATCAGGCAGAAGAGGATGCCGTCGGGCGATTCGAGGACGGTGAAGTCCGCGTCCTTCGGGTAGGTCCAGTCCTCGACCAGGCGGGCGCCGAGCGCTTCGAGGCGCGCGACCTCAGCATCGACCGTCGTGTCCGGGGTGACCCAGAGGTCCAGGTGGGTGCGGTCGGTGGAGTCGAAGTGCAGGCGAGTGGCGGGCCGGCTGTCTGGTGGGAGCAGGAAGTCCGGGTTGCCGGCCTGTGGCGTGTAGTCGAGGACTTGGCTCCAGAAGGCGGAGGCCGCGGTCGTGTCGGGGACGTTGACGATGATCGCGCCGAGTGTGAGGCCCATGGTTTCTCCCGGGTCGGTGAGTTGGACGTGATTCTCGCGCGCCGCACCGACAGTACGGCGTTCTGCTACGGAGAGTCATCGGATGAGCCACCCCGGCCAGGTACCTGAGGGGGGATGTGGGATCGGTCACGCGGCTCTCCCCGCCTGAACAGGCCGATGCGGGATCCCCGCGAAGAAGAAGTAGGCTTGCGCGGGCACTGAATCGGGTGCCTGTGCAGATACTTGTTCCAGAAACTCGCAGGGAACTCGAGGAGAAGACCGCGTGACTTCCCATCGCCCCGCGGCGGTCGTGATCATGGCCGCCGGGCTCGGAACCCGGATGAAATCGTCGACCCCGAAGGTGCTGCACGAGATCGGCGGGCGCAGCCTGGTCGGTCACGCCGTGGTGACGGCGCGTGCGCTGAGCCCCGAGCACCTGGTGGTCGTGGTCGGCAACGGCCGGGAGCTGGTCGAGGCGCACCTGACCGCGCTGGACCCGGACGTGAAGACCGCCGTCCAGGAGCAGCAGCTCGGTACCGGTGACGCCGTCCGGTCCGGACTGACCGCCGTACCGGCTGCCTTCGACGGCTCGATCGTGGTCACGTCGGGTGACGTGCCGCTGCTCGAGTCCGAGACGCTGCACGAGCTGGTCGCCGAGCACGACAAGCAGGGGAACGCCGTCACCGTGCTGACCGCGCGGGTCGCCGACCCGACCGGGTACGGGCGGATCATCCCGGGCGCTGACGGCACGGTCGCCGCGATCGTCGAGCACAAGGACGCGACCCCCGAGCAGCGCCAGATCGACGAGATCAACGCGGGTATCTACGTCTTCGACGCGGCCACGCTGCGTGACGGGCTGAGCCGGTTGACCACCGACAACGCGCAGGGCGAGCTGTACCTGACCGACGTACTGTCGATCGCCCGCACCGACGGCAAGCGCGTCGGGGCCTATGTCACCGACGACGCCATGCAGACCGAGGGCGTGAACGACCGCGTCCAGCTGGCCACCCTCCGGGCCGAGCTGAACCGCCGTACCCTCGACAAGCTGATGCGGGGCGGCGTCACGATCGTCGACCCGAACACCACCTGGGTCGACAGCACCGTCGTACTGGCCCAGGACGTCACGTTGCTGCCGAACACACAGCTGCACGGCGCCACCACGGCCGGCAGCGGTACGTCGATCGGTCCGGACACCACGCTGACCGACGTCGAGATCGGTGAAGGCGCGAGCATCATCCGCACCCACGGGTCGAGTGCGGTGCTGGGTGACGGCGCGAGCGTCGGTCCGTTCGCCTACCTGCGCCCGGGCACCAAGGTCGGCGTGAAGGGCAAGATCGGCACCTTCGTCGAGACCAAGAACACCAGCATCGGTGACGGCGCCAAGGTGCCGCACCTGACGTACGCCGGCGACGCGACGATCGGTGCGGGCGCGAACATCGGCGCCGGCACGATCTTCGCGAACTACGACGGCGTGAAGAAGTACCCGACCTTCATCGGCAAGCACTCGTTCATCGGGAGCAACTCGGTGATCGTCGCCCCGCGGACGGTCGCGGACGGCGCCTACCTGGCCGCCGGGACCGCACTGACCGAGGACGTCGGGCCGGGCGAGATCGCCGTGGCCCGCGGGCGGCAGCGCAACATCAAGGGCTGGGTCGCGCGCAAGCGGGCCGGGACGAAGACGGCGCAGGCTGCTGCGGAAGCAGAAGCCGCGGCCGATACTGGCGACACGAAGTAACGGGAGGCCGGCCATGAGCGGGATGAAGCGAACCACCGAGAAGAACCTGATGGTGTTCTCCGGCAGAGCCCATCCCGGGCTGGCCGCCGAGGTCGCCGAGCAGCTGGGCTCCGGCCTGGTGCCGACGTCGGCCTACGACTTCGCCAACGGCGAGATCTACGTTCGCTTCGAGGAGTCGGTGCGCGGCAGCGACGCCTTCGTGATCCAGAGCCACACCTCGCCGATCAACGAGTGGATCATGGAGCAACTGATCATGGTCGACGCGCTCAAGCGCGCGTCGGCCAAGCGGATCACCGTCGTGCTCCCGTTCTACGGCTACGCCCGGCAGGACAAGAAGCACCGCGGCCGGGAGCCGATCTCCGCCCGGCTGATGGCCGACCTGTTCAAGACCGCCGGCGCGAACCGGCTGATCTGCGTCGACCTGCACACCTCGCAGATCCAGGGTTTCTTCGACGGCCCTGTCGACCACCTGATGGCGCTGCCGATCCTGAGCGACTACGTCCGCGACAAGTACGGCGACCAGCAGCTGGCCGTGGTCTCCCCGGACGCCGGCCGGATCAAGGTCGCCGAGCAGTGGTCCGCCCGCCTGAACAACTCCCCGCTGGCCTTCATCCACAAGACCCGCGACATCGACCGCCCGAACGAGACGGTCGCCAACCGCGTCGTCGGTGAGGTCAAGGGCCGCGTCTGCATCCTCGTCGACGACATGATCGACACCGCCGGCACCATCACCAAGGCCGCCGACGCCCTGTACGCCGAAGGCGCCGCCGGCGTGGTCATCGCCGCCACCCACGCGATCCTGTCCGGCCCCGCCGTCGACCGCCTGAAGAACTGCCAGGCCAGCGAAGTGATCGTCACCAACACCCTGCCGATCTCCGCCGAACGCCGCTTCGACAAACTCACCGAACTCTCCATCGCCCCCCTCATCAGCCGAGCCATCCGCGAAGTCTTCGAAGACGGCTCCGTCACCAGCCTCTTCGACGGCCACGCCTGATCCAGCGATGCGGATCGCGGTCTTCCATCCCGGCGCGATGGGCTCCCAGCTCGCCGCGCAGCTGGTCGCCGCCGGTCACGAGGTGCACTGGGTTCCGGAGGGCCGGAGCCCAGCGTCTGCTGAGCGGGCTGAGGCGGCGGGGTTGATTGGTACGGCGTTTGGTGAGGCGGTGGCGGGGGCTGACGTCGTGCTGTGTTCTTGTGCGCCTCAGGGGGCTGTGGACATTGCTCGGCAGGTGGGGGCGGCTGGGTTCACTGGGGTGTATGTGGAGGCGAATCCGTTGTCGCCGCGGTCGTTGCGGGAGGCGGAGGGGGCCGTGGCGGGGGCTACGTTTGTGGATGCGGGGGTGGTGGGGCCGCCGCCGACTGGTGGGGCGAGTCCTACGCATCTGATGTTGTCGGGGGGTGCGGCGGAGGAGGTTGCTGCGTTGTGGGCCGGTACGGCGGTGACGCCGCGGGTGGTTGGGGCGGAGCCGGGAGCGGCTAGTGCGGCGAAGTCGGCGTACGCGTTGTACAACAAGGGGAAGGCAGCCCTTGCTGTGCTGGCGTTTCAGTTGGCTGAGAAGCATGGGGTAACGGACGCGCTGGTGGCGCAGCAGGTGCGGGCAGATGCGGGATCACTGCGCGACCCGCAGTTGCCGGAGCAGCTGCGGGCCGTGGCGTGGCGGTGGGGGCCGGAGTTCGACGAGCTGGCCGAGACGCTGGACGAGGCGGGGCTGGAAGGGGATGCGGCCCGGGCGCTGCGTCAGGTCTGGACGAAGCTCACTTAGACGGTGCCGAAGTCCTGTACCCAGTAGTGGTCGTAGGTGGCGTTGACGTTGTAGCCGTAGCCGACGCCGATCGAGCGGTAGCTGCAGTTGAGGATGTTGGCGCGGTGCCCGGCCGAGTTCATCCAGGTCGACACGACGGAGGCCGGTGAGTTCTGGCCGGCGGCGATGTTCTCTGCGCGGCCGCTGTTGCTGGGGTAGCCGGCCTGGGCGATCCGGTCCCACGGCGTACGGCCGTCCAGGCTGTTGTGGCTGAAGTAGTTCTGGTTGGCCATGTCGGCCGCATGACCCTGGGCGGCGTTGTCGAGCGCGCCGTTGCGGCTCAGCGCCGGGCAGCCGACCTTCGCGCGTTCGGCGTTGGTCAGCGACACGACCTCCGAGCGGAAGTCTTGCGGCGTCATGGCGGCACTGGCAGTGGAGGCCGCGGTCAACGGCAGCAGGGCGGTGAGCAGACCGGCGATGGCCAGAATCCTTCTCATCATGTGCACTCCAACTCGGCATGGGGGCGGTCAAACCGGACAGGCGCAGTGCTGAACGTAATGCGCCCGACCAGACCAGACCACCTCTGCCGGAAAACCCTGTGGAGCTACCCTGCGGTCGGCCTGCCGTAGTCCCGCAGAACGAACCGTGGGATGCGGTCGATGACGCCGGTCATGGCTTCGAGACGAGCCTGTACGTCGGGGGCCGCACCATCTCGTGTGCTCGTTGCTGGAGCGCTGCGGTGCAGGGGGCTCGGCGCCGAGCCCCCTGCTGATTCTCGGTGCGGTTACGGCTGGACGGTGAAGGTGTAGGTCTTCTGTCCGGTGGTGATGGCCGTGCCGCCGGTGGTGGTGGCAGTGACTTCGAAGACGGCGGTGTAGGTGCCGGCGGCTTCGAAGGCCCAGTTGGCGTGGGCGTGGGTGTTGATGGCGATGGAGCGGGTGTCCGGGAGGCCGTTGCCGCTGTCGAACCACACTGTCGGCGTACCGAGTGAGTTGGTGGTGTAGACGGCGACTGCGTCCGGTCCGCTGACTGACACGAGCTTCACGGACACGGTGTTGCCGGACAGGACGCCACTGGGGACGTCCTCGGTGCTGAAGCCCGGCCAGAGGATCCCGGTGGCCTGCGTCTGCGGCAGGATCCACACCGGATCGCCAGGCGAGCCCAGGAACGCGTACGCCGAGCTGGACGGGACCGTGGTCTTGCTGGCCGACACAGCATTCAGTACGACGTCAGCCGGGGCACGGTCGACGGCCGGGGAGACGGTGCCGTCCTTGATGTCGAGCGTCAGTGCGGAGCCGGTCCAGTCGACGTCGATGGCGTCGACGTGACCTGACGAGATCGTGGTGGCGGCGAAGGCCGGGGACACCGACAGGACAGTGGCGGCGAAGCCGGCGATCAGGGTGCCGGCCAGCCCACGCGCCTTCACTGCTGCACCTTGAAGGTGTAGGTCGCGACGGCCGAGGTGACCTTCTGGCCGGTGGCGGCGAGCGTGCCACTGACCTTGAACTTCAGCTTGTACGTACCGGCTGCCTCGAAGGCCCAGTTGGCGTGCAGGTGACCGCCGGCCGTCGTGTTGATGGTGTCCGGCAGCCCGTCGCCGCTGTCCGCCAGGCGGGTCGGCGTACCGAACGCATCGGTGGTGAAGATGCTGAAGTCGGCCGGTCCGCTGACTCCGACCAGGGTGACCTTCAGAGCGTCACCGGTGAACACACCGGAGGCGATCTCCTCCGCGCCGATCCCGGGCCAGAGCAGCTCGGGGTCCTGGACCTGGGGCAGCACCCACGCGGCGCTGCCCGCCGTACCGAGGAAGCTGTAGGCAGGGTCAGCCGGTACGGCGATCTGTGCGCCTGGCTTGGCGGTGAGCTGCACCTCGGCCGGGGTGTACTCGACCCCGTGCTCCTCGTCGTGGACGTGCAGGTTGAAGGCGTTGTCCTCCCAGGCGATGCCGACGACGTCGACATGGCCCTGGTCGAGGACGACACAGCTGGCGGCGTTGGCCGGGACAGCCAGGCCGGTGAGCGCCAGCACTGTCGTTGCCGACAGCATCAAGCGATGAGACTTGCGCATGCGTTTGCCTTTCAGGGGTTGGCGGAAACCAAGACCGTCGTCCGTGAGGTACGACGGGAGAGCAGGCCGTGCCGGGGCGCGAACACCCAGCACGCGATGAACACCGCGGTGGCGGTGAGGACGATCAACCCGCCGGCAGCGAGGTTGAACGCGTAGGAGAGATACAGGCCGGTCAGCCCGGACACGGCACCGATGACCGGCGCGATCAGCATCATCACGCCGATCCGGTCGGTCAGGAGCCGTGCACAAGCGGCCGGAGTGATCAGTAAGGCCAGTACGAGGATGTTGCCGACCGCCTGGATCGAGATCACGATCGACACCGTCACCATCGCGTACATCGCGAGGTCGAGCCAGAAGATCGGCAGTCCGACGGATCGCGCGGTCTCCCGGTCCAGGCCGACGGTGACGAACTCCTTGTGCAGCGCTCCGGTGATCAGCAGCAGTACGGCGCCGGCGATCGCGACCGTGATCACGTCGGTGTTGCCGATGCCGAGGACCGATCCGAACAGGAACGACTCCAGCGAACCGCCGTACCCGGGCGCCGTACTCATCACGACGATGCCAAGTCCGAACGCGGCCGCGAAGAAGACGCCGATCACGGTGTCCTCCTTGAGCCGCCGGTTCTGCGAGAACACGGCCACCGACAGGGCGGTGATCAGCCCCGCGACGATGCCGCCGAGAACCAGACTGGTCTTGAGAACGAACGCGATCGCGATCCCCGGGAAGACCGAGTGCGCCACCGCATCCCCGATGAACGCCATCCCGCGCAGCGCGACGTGCGTCCCGATGGCTCCGCAGACGACGCCGGACATCAGTACGACGAGGAACGCGCGCTGCATGAACACATGCGTCCACGGTTCGGTGAAGAACTCGATCATCGGGTCACTCCCAGGCTGTGCAAGAGCTGTTCGGACCGCGCGACCCCGAAGGCGCGCAACCAGATCGCCGGGTCGCGCAGCTCGTCCGGCGAACCATCGGCGACGACCGTGCCGTTCAGCAGGCACAACCGATGACAGGTGTCGGCCGCGGCCGGAAGGTCGTGAGTGGTCATCAGGATCGCGGTGTCCTCGGCGGTGAGGTCCTTGAACAACCGCGTGAGAATCTCCTGCGTCGGTACGTCGAGACCGGTGAACGGCTCGTCCAGCAACAGTAAACTCGGCTTGAGTGCGAGCGCCCGGGCGACCAGAACTCGTTGCCGTTGGCCCCCGGATAACTCACCGATCGGCCGCGTCGCGAGGTCGGTTAGGTCCACCCGTTCAAGAGCCTCCTGTACGGCGTCCCGGTCGGCCTGACGCGGTCTGCGGAGCCAGCCGATGCGATGCGTTCGACCGGTCATCACCGCCGTCCGGACCTGGACCGGGTAGTCCCAGACGAACTCATGGCGCTGAGGGACGTACCCGATCGACCCGCGTGCCTCCATCGGCGTCCTGCCGTCGATGGTGATGGTTCCAGCCGTGGTTGGGAGCAGGCCGAGCAGCGAGCGGAGCAAGGTGGTTTTACCGGCGCCGTTCGGGCCGATCAGGCCGACGTGTTCGCGAGCCGCGATGCTGAGCGAGACATCGTGGAGGACCTGACGACCGCCTAGGTCGACGACGACGTCAGTGACGGTGAGAACGGTCATCGGCGTCTCCGCACGACGACGACACCGGTGGTCGCGAGGACGATGACGGCTGCGGCGGCGATGAACCACCAGAGTTCAACCCTCGTGCCCTCAGGCGCTGGGACAGCGGCCGGCACGGCGAACGCCGTACGGGCGTCTCCGTCGCCTGCGTAGACGCGGAGGGTACGGCGGTCGGTGACGGAGCTGCCGTCGGTGAGCTTGGCGGTCATCGCGACGTCGAGGAGATAGGTGCCTTGGGCATCGAACGTCCAGTTGCCGTGGACATGCGTGTTGACGTCGATGCCGGTCTGCTGTGGGAACGGCTTGCGGCTGTCGAAGACGGGCTGCGGTTTGCCGAAGTCCGAGTTGAGGAACAGCGTGAACGCGCCCGGACCACGGACACCTTCCAGGGACCAGGTGACCTCGCGGTCGACCCGGCTGGCGACCTCGGTGTCCTGCGTGTTCCAGCCAGGCCAGACGATTCCGGTCTGTTGGACCTGCGGGATGACCCAGACGGACTGCCCCGGCTTGCCGAGGAACTGGTACGACGGATCATCCGGTACGGCGACCTTCGCCTTGCCGGTCGCTTGGAGGACGACCGCGTCGAGGTCGCGCCAGGTGGCCGGGTCGGTGGTGTCGTCGCGGAGCTGAACCGTCCACCGGCCGTCGAGGAACTTCGGTCCGAGGTCGACATGACCGTTGCTAATGACAACAGGTTCGGCTGTTGGTGCGAGTGGGGCGACGGCGAGCAGGAGAGCGGCGAGGAGTTTCATTTCGTGGCCCCCAGGCAGCGCTTCAGCTCGTCGGCGTTGTGACGCATCATGTCGGCATAGGTCCTTGCGTGGTCGTCGAAGGCATCGCCGTACAGGGAACAGACCTGGACGCCCTGGTCGCGGGCGACCTGGATCAGGACGGAGGCGCGCTGGGCGAGGTTCGGCTCGGTGAAGACGGCGGGTACGTGCAGGTTGCGGATGGTGTCGGACAGCTTGCGGACCTGCTCGACGCTGGGCTCCTGGGCCGGGTTCGGGACCACGAAGCCGGCGACGGTCAGGTCGTACGCCGAGGCCAGGTACCCGAACGCGTCGTGGGTGGTGATGAGCTGGCGGCGATCGGGCGGGATGGTGGCGAGCGTCGTACGGACGTAGTCGTCGAGCTCGTCGAGTTTGCTGAGGTACGCCTTGGTGTTGGCCTCGTAGGTCTGCTTGCCGTCCGGGTCCTTCGAGATCAAGGTGTCGCGCATGAGTTGGACGTAGGCCTTGGCGTTGGCGACGTCCTCCCAGAGGTGGGGGTCGATCTCGCCGTGGACGTGCTTGCCGAGGACGGCCTGTGGGAGTTGGTGGATCTGCGTTCCGGGCTTGCCGAGGAAGGCGAAGCGCGGGTCATCGGGGATGGGGACGAGCGCTTTGTTCGGTACGTCGATGACTACGTTGCCGGCGGGGACCTGGGATTGGGTCCCGGCTTTGTGTGCGTCGGAGTAGGCGTAGACCTGCCCGGAGTCGAGGTCGACTGTGAGGTCTGTGTGGCCGTCTGCGAGGACGGTCGCTTTGCCGCCGGCTGCTGGTTTGACGGTGTGGGGTTCGACGCCGACGGCGAAGGTGAACGTGCCTTGGCCGAGCGGTTGGAGTTTGCCGTCGTTGTTGTCGAGAGTGCCGTTGAGGGTCAGGTGGTAGATGCCTGGCTTGGTGAACGCCCAGTTGAGATGCGTGTGAGCGGCGGGTGGGAGCGTCGTACTGTCGGATTTGTCGAGGCCGTTGGTGGAGTCGAAGTAGCGGTCCGGTTGGCCGAGGGACTCGGTGAGGTACGCGACCAGTTGGCCGGGGCCGTCGAGTTTGGTCGCTGCCAGTTGGACTGATGAGGTGCGCGTTGCTCCTCGCTGCTTGCCGGTGCCTCTGACGCGTAGGCCTAGCCAGAGGACGTCCAGGCCGAGGTTCTCCACGAGTGGGATGACGTGCGCGCCGTACGACTCGGCCGCTTCGGCCAGGGAGACGTTGGGGGCGTCCTTGTCGGCGTTGGCGTCGATGGTTTTGATCAGGCTCTGGGGTTCGAGCAGGAGGTGATTGGTGAAGGTGACGTCGGCTTTGGCGACGCGCTTGGCGTCGGCCGGGGTCGGTTCGTAGGAGTGCGGGTCGCCGCCAGACGGGACCAGACTCGATGCGTTCACTCGGTCGCCGCCGACCTGCTGGACGAGGTCGGCCAGGATCTCGGTGGTGGTGACGACGTTGAGCTTCCCGTCGCTCCCTGCCGCCGTGGCTGCGCACCCGGTCAGCAGAGTCAGTGACAGCGCTGCCGCGATCGCCCGCTTCACTTGGCACCCCGCCGCGTCGCCACGAGCAGTACGCCGCCCAGCAGGATGAACAGTCCCGCCGCCACGAACCAACCAACCCGTACGTCGGTCCCGGTCGCCGCCAACCCACATCCGGACCCCGCACCTTGTGCACCCACCAACCGTTCCGCGCCACCTTGTGCACCGCTCGACCACTTCGCGCGCGCAAATGTGGTTGAGGCGTGCTCAAGGTGGAGGGCGCGGGCGCCGCCGGGGGCTACTACGACCTTGAGGGTGGAGGTGGTGTGTTGGGTGGGGGTGGAGTGGGTGAAGGTGAGGTTGTAGGTGCCTGGTTTGGTGAAGGACCAGTTGCCGTGGGCGTGGGTACCGATGGGGATCTGGTAGGTGTCGGGGAGGCCGTCGGCGGAGTTGAAGACGAGCTGCGGCTGGCCGAACGAGTTGAACTCGAAGACGGAGACGCGGCCGGGGCCGGTGACCTTGTCGAGGCGCCAGGTGACGGTGTTGCCGGGGACCTGGCCGGGTTTGAGCTCTTCGGTGTTCCAGCCGAGCCAGATGACGCCCTGCTTCTGGGTCTGGGGGATCTGCCAGACGGGCGTGCCCTTGGGGCCCAGGAAGCTGAACGCGCCGCCGGGGGACGTCGTACCGGCTGCTGAGGTGAGGCGGATGGTGACGGTGGACGGGTCACGCCAGACCGGCGTACCGGGTTGGGTGCCGTCCTTGATACGGGACTGCAGCGCACCAGCTACTAGCCGTACGGCGTAGTCCGCGTGACCGCTCGAGAGCGTGGTGCTCGCGGTCGCCGGCTGGGTGGTGGACGGGGTCGGCGCTGTTGGCGTGCTGCCGGACGGTCCGGGTGGTGGCGGTGCGGTGGTCGCCGGCGTCGTGATGCACGGTCTCGGCGTGCTGTTCCCCGGCGCGGTGGTGGGTGTGATTCCGGGGCGATCGGCCGGGGAGTCGGGGGTTGAGGTAGGCGACCCAGGAGAGGTAGCCGACGGCCGGCCTGAGGGCGTCGAGCCGGGCGGAAGTGTGGAGCCGGGCGGAGGTGTGGAGCCGGGCGGGGTGGAGGGCGTCACGCCGGTCGGCGTGGGAGCAGGCGGCGTGGAGCTCGGCGAGGGCGATCCGGCCGGGGGCGTGGAGACCGGCGGGCTGGGAGTAGTGGTGACGCAGGAGGCGGCGGAACCAGGCCCGGATGTGGTGACGCGGGTGGAGCCCTGCCCGGAGGCGGCCCGGGCTGAGCCAGGCTCCGGTGTGGTCGCGCGGATGGAGCCCGGCCTGGAGGCGGCCTGGGCTGAGCCAGGTTCCGGTGTGGTCGCGCGGGTGGAGCCCGGCCCGGGGACGGCCTGGGCTGAGCCAGGCTCCGGTGTGGTCGCGCGGGTGGAGCCCGGCCCGGGGACGGCCTGGGCTGAGCCAGGCTCGGGGGTGGTGGCGCGGTTGGACTGCGAGTTGGGTGTGGTCGCGCGGGTGGAGTTGGAGCCGGAGGCGGTGGTGAGAACGGAGCCCGAGTTGGGTGCCGTCGTGCGTGCAGCATCCGGGGCGAGTGCGGTGGTGGGGCAGGGAGTGGGGGTGGTGGTTGGGGGGTTGGTTGGGCAGAGGGGGGTGAGGTTGTTGCCTACTACTACGGGGAGGGTGGCGGTGTCGGTGAGGTGCTGGCCGGTTTTGGTGGTGGCGGAGTAGGTGAACGTGAGTCGGTAGAGGCCTTGGTGGGTGAAGGCCCAGTTGCCGTGGGCATGGGTGGGGGCGGCGAGGGCGATCGATTGGGGGAGGGGGTTGGCGCTGTCGAAGGAGACGAGCGGTCCGCCGAACTGGTCGAACTGGAAGACGGCGAGCTTGCCGGGACCCTCCACCTTGTCCAGTGACCAGTGGACCGGGCCGGACAGCTTGCTGTAGTCGACGGACTCGGTGTTCCAGCCGGCCCAGAGGAGGTTCTCCGCTTGGGTCTGCGGGATCTGCCAGATCGTGGCACCGGGAGAGCCAAGGAAGCGGTAGCGCGGGTCGTCCGGGACGAGTTCGTCACCCTCGGGCTTCACCTGGAACGCGACGGTCGCCGGATCCCGCCATACCGGAGTGGTTCCGTGCGTGCCGTCCTTCACCTGGAACCGCAGCCGGTCGCCGACCGTCCGGGCAGCCACATCCACATGTCCGACGGAGAGAACAGTCGTCACGCACGGCTGCGTACTGGGTGGCTCATACGTACCCACCACCCAGGTGTAAGTGACAGGGCCGGAGGTGACCGCTACGCCTGCTGCTGTGACGGCAGATGCCTGGAAGGTGAGGCGATAGGTGCCCAACGCGGCGAAGGACCAGTTGGCGTGGACGTGCCGGCCGACGGGCTGGTGCAGGGTCTTAAAAGCAGGGTCGACTGAGCTGAAGACACGAGGCACGGCACCGGTGAACTCGTCGTAGTTGTAGAAGACCTCGACCGCACCCGGTCCCTCGGCGTTCAGCAGCGTCAGGTCGACGGCGTCGTCGCGCAAAGCACCGGCCGGAATCGTCTCGGTGTCCCAGCCCGGCCAGATCAGCTCGGGGTCCTGGGACTCGGGCGCCATCCAGACCGTGCTCCCCGGCGTACCGAGGAAGGAAAAGGCCGGGAGGTCGGGGAGTTCCACACGGGCCGAGCCGCGGTCCTCCAGGTTGAAGATCAGACCGGCCGGGTCGGCCTCGCGGTAGTCGCCGGTACCCACCCGACTGGCCAGCCGCAAGGCACTTCCGTCGTACGTCGTGTGCAGCGCGTCGGTGTGGACAGCCTGCAGCACCTCGGGTGCCGAAGCGGCGCCGGCGGTCCAAGGGACGAGCAGGCAGAGGGCACCGAGAACGAGGCTCAGGAGGGCAGACAGCAGCGCTGGACGGGAGTGAGTGGCGGTCACAGCGCCGGACTTTATCCGAAGCGACAATCATTTTCATTAGGGTCCGTCAGTTCCCGCCCGGATGACGCCCAAAAGTCGTCATTCGGCACCACCGGGACCGGATTTCTCGTCTGAGCGCACCCGTGGGTAGACTATTGAGGTTGCCTCGGCGAGGGACGCCCCCCGAGAACTGATGGGCGCGGCTCCGTGATCGACGCGGTGGTTCGTTGCTTGATGCCTTCTCGGTGTCAGCAGGCGCCCGCTGAGGCCGCAGCCGAGTTTCAGCCAGTCAACAGATCACCGCAACGCATCTGAGGAGTTCATCTCGTGGCCGAGGTCAAGATCCAAGCCGAATCGCGCACGGAGTTCGGCAAGGGTGCTGCCCGCCGAATCCGCCGGGACAACAAGGTGCCCGCCGTTCTCTACGGCCACGGCACGGACCCGGTTCACATCACGCTGCCTGGTCACGACACCATGCTGGCGCTGAAGACCGCCAACGCCCTGCTGCTGATCGAGGTGGCCGGCAGCGAGAGCCTGCTGGCGCTGCCGAAGCAGGTCCAGCGCGACCCGCTGAAGGGCACCATCGAGCACGTCGACCTGGTCATCGTGAAGAGCGGTGAGAAGGTCGAGGTCGACATCGCGATCCACCTCGAGGGCGAGGCCGCCGGCGGCACCCTGGTGGTGCTGGAGAACGCGTCGGTCCTGGTCGAGGCCGAGGCGACCCACATCCCGGACGGTGTCGTCCTCAGCATCGAGGGCCTCGAGGCCGGTACGGCGGTCCACGCCTCCGACCTGAAGCTCCCCGCCGGTACGACGCTGGCCGTCGACCCGGAGACGCTGATCGTCAACATCACCACCGCGAGCACCGCGGAGCAGGTCGACGCCGAGATGGCCGAGGCCGAGGCCGAGGCGGGCGTCGTCCGCGACGAGCCGACCGCCGCTCCCGCCTGATAGCACTGCCGCAGTAAGAACACTTTTCTCAGGAGGGCCGGGATCCGTGGCGGACGACGTGTGGTTGGTCGTCGGGCTGGGGAATCCCGGCCCTTCGTATGCCCGGACCCGGCACAACATCGGGCAGCTGGTGGCCGACGAGCTGGCCGCCCGGACGGGCAGCAACTTCAAGCAGCACAAGCAGGTCAAGGCCGAGGTGATCGAGACCCGGATCAGCGGGCTGCGCACCATTCTGGCCAAGCCCCGGTCGTACATGAACGAGTCCGGCGGCCCGGTCTCCGGCCTGCTGAAGTTCTTCAAGGTCGACCCGGCCAACCTGATCGCCGTGCACGACGAGCTCGACCTCGACTTCGGGGTCCTGCGGGCCAAGTTCGGCGGCGGGGACAACGGGCACAACGGGCTCAAGTCGCTGCGAAAATCCCTTGGCACCGGTGAGTACTATCGAGTGCGGTTCGGTGTGGGTCGTCCACCGGGCCGGCAGAACCCCGCCGACTTCGTCCTCAACGAGTTCTCCTCGGTCGAGCGCAAGGACCTCCCGTTCGCCGTCGACCGGACCGCGGATGCCGTGGAATCGCTGATGACGGCGGGCCTGGAAACAACCCAAGGGCTCTACAACACCTGAATGGACGAACCCTCGTGAAACTCAGCGGTCTGATCGACACCCTGGTCACCGATCCGGTGGTGGCCGAGGCCGTCCGTGACGCTCGCGGGGACGTGGTCACGGCGCTGGACCTGGCCGCGCCCGGCCCGATCCGGCCGGTCCTGCTGGCCGCGCTGGCGGCCGAGCGAGGCGCCGATCGCCCGGTGCTCGCGGTCACCGCGACGTTCCGCGAGGCCGAGGAGCTGACCGAGGCGCTGCAGTGCCTGGTCGAGCCCGGTTCGGTCGCCTACTACCCGGCCTGGGAGACGCTGCCGCACGAGCGCCTGTCGCCGCGGTCGGACACGGTCGGCCGGCGCCTCGCCGTACTGCGCAGGCTCGCGCACCCGGACCCGTCGGACGAGACGACCGGGCCGATCAAGATCCTGGTCGCGCCGGTGCGGTCGGTCCTGCAGCCGCAGGTCGCCGGCCTGGCCGACCTCAAGCCGGTGCAGCTACACGTCGGCGACACCGTCGAGCTCGAGGACGTCGTCGAGCGGCTGTCCGGCGCGGCCTACAACCGGGTCGACCTGGTCGAGCGGCGCGGTGAGTTCGCGGTCCGCGGCGGCATCATCGACGTCTTCCCGCCGACCGAGGAGCACCCGCTGCGGGTGGACTTCTTCGGTGACGACGTGGAAGAGATCCGGTACTTCGCCGTCGCCGACCAGCGGTCGCTGGAGATCGCCGAGCACGGTCTGTGGGCGCCTCCGTGCCGCGAGCTGCTGCTGACCGACGAGGTCCGGTCGCGCGCCGCCGTACTGGCCAAGGAGCACCCGACGCTGGCTGAGCTGTTCGAGAAGCTCGCCGAGGGGCACGCGGTCGAGGGCATGGAGTCGCTGGCTCCGGTGCTCGTCGACCACATGGAGCTGTTGGTCGACCTGATGCCGGCCGGCACGCATGTCGTCGTGAGCGACCCCGAGCGGGTTCGCGCGCGAGCGCACGACCTGGTGGCGACGAGCCAGGAGTTCCTCGAAGCGTCCTGGGCGGCCGCGGCCGGTGGCGGCGAGGCGCCGATCGATCTGGGCGCGGCGGCGTACATCTCGCTCGGTGACGTCCGGTCGCACGCGCTGAGCAAGGGCCTGGCGTGGTGGAGCCTGTCGCCGTTCTCCGCGGCGCCGACCGACGACGCGCCCGAGCTGCGCGACTCGATGGGTGCGCGGGTCTCGTTCGACATCGACACCGAGGCCGGCGCGGTGCGCAGCCGGGTGGTCGCGGCGCACGAGGTCGATCCGTACCGCGGTGAGACGGCGGCCGCGGTCGAGGACATCCGCGGCTGGTTGCGCGACGGCTGGCGCGTCGTCTGCGTGACCGAGGGACAGGGCCCGGCGCAGCGGTTGGCCGAGCTGCTGTCCGAGGCCGAGGTCCCGGCCCGCGCGGTCGAGGGGATCGACTCGGTGCCCGCGCCTGGCGTCGTACTGATCTCGCAGGGTGCGCTCGATCACGGGTTCATTGCCGAGGGCATCAAGTTCGCCGTACTGACCGAGAACGACCTGGCCGGGCAGCGGTCCGCGGCCGAACGCCGTTCCCAGCAACGGATGCCGAGCCGCCGGAAGAAGGCCGTCGACCCGCTGGAGCTGCAGCCCGGCGACTTCGTCGTGCACGAACAGCACGGCGTCGGCCGGTACGTCGAGATGATGCAGCGCACCGTCGGGACGGGGTCGCAGCGGGCGACCCGCGAGTATGTCGTGATCGAGTTCGCGCCGAGCAAGCGCGGTCAACCGGGCGACCGGCTGTACGTGCCGACCGACCAGCTCGACCAGGTCACCCGGTACGTCGGCGGCGAGCAGCCGAGCCTGGACAAGATGGGCGGCGGCGACTGGGCCAAGCGCAAGGGCCGCGCCCGCAAGGCGGTCAAGCAGATCGCCGGCGAGCTGATCAAGCTGTACGCCGCACGCCAGGCGACCAAGGGACACGCGTTCGCCAAGGACACCCCGTGGCAGCGTGAGCTGGAGGACGCGTTCCCGTTCGTGGAGACGCCGGACCAGCTGGCCACCATCGACGACGTGAAGCGCGACATGGAGCGCGTCATGCCGATGGACCGGATCGTCTGTGGTGACGTCGGATACGGCAAGACCGAGATCGCCGTACGGGCTGCCTTCAAGGCGGTGCAGGACGGGAAGCAGGTCGCCGTACTGGTGCCGACCACGCTGCTCGTGCAGCAGCACTACGCGACGTTCGCCGAGCGGTACGCCGCTTTCCCGGTGAATGTGGCTCCGTTGTCGCGGTTCCAGACGGACAAGGAAGCCAAGGCCACGCTGGACGGATTGGCCGACGGGTCGATCGATGTCGTGATCGGCACGCACCGGCTGCTGTCGGGCGAGGTCGCGTTCAAGGACCTCGGGCTCGTCATCGTCGACGAGGAGCAGCGGTTCGGTGTCGAGGCCAAGGAGCAGCTCAAGCGGTTGCGCACGGCTGTCGACGTACTGACGATGTCCGCGACGCCGATCCCGCGGACGCTGGAGATGTCGATCACCGGCATCCGCGAGATGTCGACGATCGCGACCCCGCCGGAGGAGCGGCACCCGGTGCTGACCTTCGTCGGCGCGTACGAAGAGGGCCAGGTGACCGCGGCCATCCGTCGTGAGTTGCTGCGCGAGGGTCAGGTCTTCGTGGTGCACAACCGGGTGAACACGATCGAGAAGGCGGCCGCGCGGATCCGCCAGCTCGTCCCCGAGGCGCGCGTCACCGTCGCGCACGGCCAGATGAACGAGCACACGCTCGAACAGGTCATCCAGGGCTTCTGGGAGAAGCAGTCCGACGTCATCGTCTGTACGACGATCGTCGAGTCGGGCATCGACATCTCCAACGCGAACACGATGATCGTCGAGCGGTCCGACCTGCTCGGGCTCTCGCAACTGCACCAACTGCGCGGGCGCGTCGGTCGTGGCAGCGAGCGGGCGTACGCGTACTTCTTCTTCCCGCCGGAGAAGCCGCTGACCGAGACCGCGCACGACCGCCTGGCCACGATCGCGCAGCACGCCGATCTCGGTGGCGGTATGGCGGTGGCGATGAAGGACCTCGAGATCCGCGGCGCCGGCAACCTGCTCGGCGGCGAGCAGTCCGGGCACATCGCGGACGTCGGCTTCGACCTGTACGTGCGGCTCGTCGGGGAAGCGGTGGCCGAGTACAAGGGCGACACCCCGGCCGAGGAGCCCGAGGTCAAGATCGAGCTGCCGATCGACGCGCATCTTCCGCATGACTACGTGCCGTCGCAGCGGCTGCGGCTCGAGATGTACCAGCGACTGGCCGCCGTCCGGGATGCTGCTGGGATCGCCGAGCTGGTCGAGGAGTTGCACGACCGGTACGGCGAGATCCCGCAGCCCGTGCTGAACCTGATCGAGGTGGCGAAGTTCCGCAACCACGCGCGCCAGGCCGGGTTGCAGGACGTCACCCTGCAGGGGAATCTGATCCGGTTCGGGCCGGTGGATCTGGCCGATTCGAAGGTGCTGCGGCTGAACAGGCTGTACCCGAAGAGTCTGGTCAAGCCGCAACTGCGTACGATCCTGGTGCCGAGACCTGCCACCCGGCAGATCGGCGGTCAGCCGCTTCGCGACCAGGAGCTGCTGCAATGGTGTACCCGGTTGATCGACGACATCGTCGCCGAGCCGGTCGTGGTGCCCGCGTGACGTCGACTGGAGATGCGAGGAGATTTCGGTGAGCAGAGCGCTTAAGGCTCTCGGTGTGGCTGCTGCCACGGTGCTGCTGGCGAGCGGCTGTGCGGCTGGGACCCACCCGGGTGCGGCGGCCGTGGTCGGGAGCACCGAGATCAGTGTCGGCGACGTCGACAAGACCTCGCGCGCGGTGTCCGGCGCGCTCGGACAGCCGTTCGAGACGAACGTGACGCTGAGCGAGCTGGTCAACAACGCTCTGGTCAAGGAGGTCCGCGACCAGCGCTCGGTGACGGTGAGCGACGCCGAGATCGCGGCCGCGATGAAGCTCGTGGTCCGGGACGCGACGGCGTACCAGAAGTTCGAGGCTGACCCGGTGGCGCGCGACTTCCTGTCCCAGGTGGCCGCGACCGCGGTGGCGACCATCAAGCTCGGTGGCGGTACCGGCGTGACCGACCCGAAGGTGCAGGCGGCCCAGCAGGCCGGCCTGGCCGTGGTCAAGGACGCCTCGAAGAACATCACCGTCGACATCTCGCCGCGGTTCGGCAAGTGGACCGACGGCGCCATCGACGGCGCGGCCTCCGGCTCGCTGTCCGACGAGTCCGCGCAGGCGAAGGCCAAGCGCGAGGCCGCCGAGCAGGCCCAGCAGCAACAGCAGCAGCCCCAGGGCTAAGAGGTTCACTGATGTCCGGTGCCCCCGGTGGGTCGATCACGGTTGTCCTGACCAGCCCCCGGGTCGCACCCGGCCTCCTGACGCGGGTCGCGTGGACGGCCCTGTCGTCCGCCGACCTGATCGGTGCTGACGGCGGGTCGTCGGTCGAAGGACCCGCTCGCGTACGCCCGGACGTGCAGGCGATCGCCGGCTCCGGGTTCGTCGTGACCACGGTCGTCGGCGATGTCCGTGAACACTGGGCCTGGCTCTCCGCCGCCGCCTCGGACGGTCAGCGGGTCGTCTGGCTGGTCGGTGAGGACGGCGAACCCGGATTGCTCCGGCTCGTCGCCGAGGAACTCAACCGCGAGCCCCGGCCGCTGTACGAGGTCGAGATCCTGCACGGCTCGTACGACGTCCCTGGTGCCCGCCTGATCGACCTCGTGCGCGTGATGGACCGCCTGCGCCGCAACTGCCCCTGGGACCAGGAGCAGACCCACGAGAGCCTCGCGAAGTACCTGCTCGAGGAGACCTACGAGACCCTTGAGGCGATCGACACCGGCGACCGCACCCACCTCCGCGAAGAGCTCGGCGACCTCCTGTTGCAGGTCGCCTTCCACTCCCGCATCGCCGAGGACGACGGCACCTTCACCATCGACGACGTCGCCGGCGGCATCGTCGAGAAGCTCATCCGCCGCCACCCCCACGTCTTCGGCACCGTCGACGCCGCCGACGCAGCCGCGGTCGAAGCCAACTGGGAGTCGATCAAGGCCGCCGAGAAGCAGCGCTCCTCCGTCCTCGAAGGCATCCCCACCGCCCTCCCCGCTCTGGCCCTCGCCGACAAAATCCTCGGCCGCGCCGCCAAGGTCCTCCCCGCGGACCCCACGCTGCCCACCCCGGACGCCCAGTCGCGCATCGGCGCCGACCTCCTGGCCCTGGTCCGCGAAGCCCGCGCCCAAGGCATAGACGCCGAACAAGCCCTCCGCACCACCCTGCTCCACCTAACTGAGCAGATCCGCGCCACCGAGTCCCCCAGCTAACCCGGACCGCCCCCACTCACCAACCCTCGCACCGCCCCGGGTCGCACGCTCAGCGTGCCCTCATCCGAGCCCACAACCACCACTTACTGAGTGGTGGCGGTCCGCAGTGACTGCAGGATCGCTGCCTCGGTGGCGGCCCAGTTCTTGAAGAGGTAGGCGTGCCGCACGACCGGTCGTACGGCGGCGATCACGTCGGCCTTGTCGTCGACGAAATGGGTCAGCCCGAGATCCGTGCAGTGCAAGGCCTTCTCGGGCCGGCGTAGGCAGAAGCGGACGTGATCCGCGGCAATGCCGGTGCGGGCGAAGAAGTCGTGGTGCCGCAACCACTCCATCGATCGGGCCTGGACCCGCGGGCCGCACTTGGAGACGAGCCAGGTGTCGGCGAACCGCGGGACCAGGCGGGCGATCGTGTCGAAAGCATCCGGTACGGCGGGAGTCCGGAGCATCGCCGCGGTGTCGCCGGCGAAGAACGACGTGTCGCCGGGACCGGTTGTGCCGTTGATGATCACCCGGCCGATGTCGATTCCTAGTTTGTTCATGGTTCCAGGGTCGACACTGCAGAACTTCAGCAGAACTAGTAAATGTCGATAGAGCTATAGTTCTCCACGATGACTCTGGTGGCTGAGGATCTGCGGGTGTTCGCGGCGTTCGCGCGGCACCGGAACTTCACGCGGGCTGCCGCGGAGCTGCATGTGAGTCAGCCCGCTCTGCACACCCGGATCCGCAAGCTGCAGGAGCGGCTGGGCCACGAGCTGTATGTGAAGCGTGGTCGCCTGTTGCACCTGACGGATGCGGGCGAGCGCCTCGCGCTGTTCGCCAACGAAGAGGCGGACCGCGCGACGGACTTCCTCCGCACCCTGGGTGCCGCGCCGCCGAGGCCGACCGTGTTGATCGCCGGCTCCGGCGCCTACCTCTATCTGCTGGGCGAACCCATCCGTCGGTACGTCGGCAAGGGCCGCGAGCTCCGCCTGCTCACCGGCGATGCGTCGCGCACACTGGAGGCATTAAGAGACGGTACGGCGGACATCGGCGTGACCGCGCTCGGAATCCCACCGGATGACCTCGACTGTGAACTGCTGGGTCAGTATCCGCAGACACTCATCACCCGGTCCGATCACCGGCTGGCCAAACGCCGTACCGTCCGGCTCAAGGACCTGCAGGACGAGACACTCGTCGTACCGCCGAAAGGCCGGCCGCATCGCGAGCAGTTGGAGCGAGCGTTGCTGGACCAGGGCGTGCGGTGGTCAGTTGCGGTCGAGGCGGAGGGGTGGGAGTTGCTGGTCCACTTCGTGAAGCTTGGGATCGGTCCGGCGGTCGTCAACGGTTCGGTGCGCACGACGAGCGCCGTACGGAAGATCCCGGTCAAGGACCTGCCACCGATCCGGTACTACGTGATCACCCGCGGCGATCGTGGTGCCGAGCTCAAGAAGCTGATGCTGTGAGCACCGACAGTCGAGCGTTGTCGAAGCTGCTCCGGCACACGGCGGGGGAGCGCGGGCTCGCGATGAGTGCTGACGGCTGGGCCGCGATCGCCGATGTACTGAAGCTCCTCAAGCTCGACCGGGCGCGACTCGACAGAGCGGTCGAGGAGAACGACAAGCAGCGACTGCAGGTGGACGGACAGCGGATCCGGGCGTGTCAGGGGCATTCGCTCGCCGGAATGCCGGTCACCCGTGAAGCTTTGGAGAACAGTTGGGAACGGGTCCACCCCACTGATCTCCTCTGGCACGGAACTACGCAGGGTGTCGTTCCGTTGATTCAGCGTGAGGGACTCAAGCCCGGGCGGCGGACGCACGTCCATCTGGCGGCCGATCACAGCCACCGGCCGCGGGCGGATGTGCTCCTAGGTGTGAATCCCGTTAATTTGGCTGTGTATCGGGCGCCCAACGGGGTGTTGCTGGTTCGGGAGGTCCCACCGGATGCGATCGTGGACGCGGTCCACCCTGCTCGGTGGTCTCACCGATAGGCTCGGAGCCGATTCGTCATCGAAACCTGGGAGTCAATTGTGGCCACCATCGAGGCCGTCGGCGCCCGCGAGATTCTCGACTCGCGCGGCAACCCCACTGTCGAGGTCGAGGTTCTCCTCGACGACGACACCGTTGCCCGGGCCGCTGTGCCGTCGGGTGCCTCCACCGGACAGTTCGAGGCCGTCGAGCTCCGCGACGGCGACAAGGCCCGGTACGGCGGCAAGGGTGTCCTGAAGGCCGTCACGGCCATCCTCGAGGACATCGACAAGGAGATCGTCGGGTACGACGTCCACGAGCAGCGGCTGATCGACCACGCGCTGCTCGACCTCGACGGCACCCCGAACAAGGCCAAGCTGGGCGCGAACGCCATCCTCGGCGTCAGCCTGGCGGTCGCGAAGGCGGCCGCGGACAGCTCCGGCCTCCCGCTGTTCCGCTACGTCGGCGGCCCGAACGCGCACGTCCTGCCCGTTCCGATGATGAACATCCTGAACGGCGGCGCGCACGCGGACAGCAACGTCGACGTGCAGGAGTTCATGATCGCGCCGATCGGCGCCTCCACCTACGGCGAGGCCCTGATGCAGGGTGCGACCGTCTACCACGCGCTGAAGGCGGTCCTGAAGGAGCGCGGCCTGTCCACCGGGCTGGGCGACGAGGGCGGCTTCGCGCCGAACCTGGCCAGCAACCGCGAGGCGCTCGACCTGATCGCGGTCGCGGTCGAGAAGACCGGCCTGAAGCTCGGCACAGACATCGCGCTGGCGATGGATGTCGCGGCCAGCGAGTTCCACACCGACGGCGTCTACGCCTTCGAGGGCGGCAAGAAGTCGGCCGACGAGATGATCGCCTACTACGCCGACCTGGTGGCGTCGTACCCGATCGTGTCGATCGAGGACCCGCTGAACGAGGAGGACTGGGACGGCTGGAAGGCCATCACCGCCGAGCTCGGCAGCAAGACCCAGCTGGTCGGTGACGACCTGTTCGTCACCAACGTCGAGCGGCTGCAGCGCGGCATCAACGAGAAGTCCGCCAACAGCCTGCTGGTGAAGGTGAACCAGATCGGCTCGCTGACCGAGACCCTGGACGCGGTCGACCTGGCCCACCGCAACGGCTTCACCTGCATGATGAGCCACCGCTCGGGCGAGACCGAGGACACCACGATCGCCGACCTCGCGGTCGCGACCAACTGCGGCCAGATCAAGTCCGGCGCCCCGGCCCGGTCCGACCGTACGGCGAAGTACAACCAGCTGCTCCGGATCGAGGAGGAGCTCGACGACGCGGCCGTGTACGCCGGTCGCTCGGCCTTCCCTCGTTACCAGGGCTGACGTAGGAGCTGAGACATGTCGTCCCGACGGGAATCCGGTGCACGTCCAGGATCACGGCCGTCCAGCCGTACCCAGACGCGTCCACCGGCCCGCCGGGGTGACCAGCCGAAGCGCCGGCCGGCGGTGTCGGCCGGGGCCGGCCCGGTCCGCACGCGGGGTTCTCGTAACCTCACCGGCCGGGCGGCCGTCGTACTGCTCGTGCTCGGTGCGCTGATCGTGTCGTACGCGCAGAGCCTGCGGGTGTGGTTCGACCAGCACCAGCAGATCACCGCGCTGAACCAGGAGATCCACGACCGCGAGAAGCGGGTCAAGGAACTGCAGAACGAGATCGACCGCTGGAACGACGACGCGTTCGTCAAGGCGCAGGCTCGGCAGCGGCTCGGCTGGGTGATGCCGGGCGAGGTCGGCTACCGGGTGATCGGTGCCGACGGCAAGCCGCTCGGTGCGCCGCCCGAGCCGGGCGCCCCGGTGGAGCCGGGCGACGAGGCTCCGAAGCCGGTTTGGTACACGAAGTTGTGGGGGAGTGTCGAGGGCGCCGGGAAGCCACCGGCGGCACCGACGAAGCGGCCGACGGCACCGACGCCGAAACCGATCCTGACCCCCTCGCCCGAAAGGTGATCCGTTGAGCGTCAGCCCCGACGACATCGAGGCCGTCGGCAAGCAGCTCGGCCGGACCGCCCGCGGTATCCGGTCCATCGCGCACCGCTGCAGCTGCGGCCTGCCGGACGTGGTCGAGACCGAGCCCCGGTTGCCGGACGGTACGCCGTTCCCGACGACGTACTACGTGACGTGCCCGCGGCTGGCCTCGGCGATCGGCACGCTCGAGGCCGACGGCGTGATGAAGGAGATGACCGACCGGCTCGGTGAGGATCCTGAGCTGGCCAAGGCGTACCGGGCCGCGCACGAGTCGTATCTCGCGCACCGGGAGTCGATCCAGCACGTCGACGAGATCGACGGGATCAGCGCGGGTGGGATGCCGACCCGGGTGAAATGCCTGCACGTCCTGGCCGGCCACTCGCTGGCGGCTGGGCGCGGAGTGAACCCGCTCGGCGACGAGACGCTTGATGCGTTGGAGGACTGGGGTCGCCGGGGGCCCTGTGTCTGAGCGAGTTGCGGCGATCGACTGCGGCACGAACTCGATCCGGCTGCTGATCGCTTCCAGCGGCGCTGATGGCGGGCTGCAGCAGCTCGACCGGCGGATGCAGATCGTCCGCCTCGGGCAGGGCGTGGACGCGACCGGACGGTTCGCTCCGGAGGCGTTGGAGCGGGTCTTCAAGGCTGCCGACGAGTACGCCGAAGTGATCCGCACGGCCGGCGTGGTCCGGACTCGCTTCGTGGCGACGTCGGCGGCACGGGACGTGAGCAATCGGGACGAGTTCTTCGCCGGGATCGCTGCGCGTCTCGGGGTCCAGCCGGAGATCATCTCCGGTGCGGAAGAGGCCTCGCTCAGTTTCCGGGGAGCCACGGGCGGGCTCGGAGCGCTCGCCGTACCGGGTCCTTATCTGGTCGCGGACATCGGCGGTGGGTCGACCGAGCTGATTCTCGGGGACGCGTCGGGAGTGCTCGCGGCGCAGTCGCTGGATGTCGGCTCGGTGCGGATGACCGAGCGGCACATCAAGGCTGATCCGTCGACGGCTGCTGAGCTGGCGGCCGCGGCCAAGGACATCGACGCGCTGCTGGATACGACGACCGTGCCGGTCACCGCGGCGCGGGCGCTGATCGGGGTGGCGGGGACGGTCACCACGGTTGCTGCGGTGGTCGGGAAGCTGGTCGAGTACGACTCCGCGAAGATCCACCACGCCCGGATCTCGGGACCGCAGTTGCGCGAGACGACGTACTGGCTGACCCGCTCGACCAAGGCGGAGCGCATCCAGAACCCGGCGATCCACCCCGGGCGGGTGGATGTGATCGGAGCGGGCGCGCTGATCCTGCAGCGCCTCTACGACCGGATGGCGGTCGGCGAGGTGATCGTCTCCGAGCACGACATCCTCGATGGAGTCGCGCTCTCCCTGCTGTAAGTCAGCGGGCGCGGACGCCGTCGAGGGCGATCTGGAGGACGCGGTCGCGCTGGGCGTCGTCGACGAAACCGGCGCCGGTGAGGCCGCTGACCATCCGGAGCATGTCGTCGAAGGACACGTCGGTCCGCGCCTCGCCGGCGGCTTGGGCGCGCTCGAACAGCGGGGTGCCGGCCGCGTACATCGCCGTGCGGGCCTCGCGGAAGCTGTCGGTGTCGCGGTTGAGCGACTCCCAGATCGCGCGCTTGGTCGCGACGTAGGCGACGAAGCGCTGCA
Organism: Kribbella sp. NPDC051587; assembly: GCF_044453945.1. Taxonomy (NCBI): domain Bacteria; kingdom Bacillati; phylum Actinomycetota; class Actinomycetes; order Propionibacteriales; family Kribbellaceae; genus Kribbella; species Kribbella sp. NPDC051587. Next base: position 649,454 of record NZ_JBITDE010000004.1, on the reverse strand, counting down.
GCCAGGTCGTGAGCGCCTCCCACGGCGGCAGGTCCGCGACGTCTTCGGCCGCGATGCAGAGCTCCTCGATCTCGCCGAAGTAGACCGCGCTCAGCAGGTCCTGGCGGGTCGGGAAGTTCCGGTAGAGCGTGCCGATGCCGACCCCGGCCTGGCGGGCGATCTCCTCGAGTGACGCCTCGACGCCGCGGGTCGCGAACGCCTCGCGGGCGGCGGTGAGCAGGGCGTCGAAGTTCCGCCGGGCGTCCGCGCGCTGCGGCCGCTTGAGGTCGACCCGGAGGGCGGGTCTGGTCGTGTCCGTCGCCATGGGGTCACCTTCTCATCTTGATACCGGAGGTAGGCCTCCGCTATAGTGGAGGTATACCTCGACTTTACCAGGCCGAGAAACTCCACACTTCTTTCGAAGGACTTTGGCATGCCTGGAAACTCCTCGCGGCTCACGCTCGCGGTGCTCGCCACCGTCGTGGCCGCGTTCTCGATGCTGCAGTCACTGGTCAGCCCCGCGCTGCCGGTGATCCAGCACGATCTGCACACCACCCCGGCGACCGTCACCTGGGTGTTCACCGCCCTGCTGCTGTCGGTCTCGGTCTCCACGCCGCTGCTCGGCCGCGTCGGCGACATGTACGGCAAGGACCGCACGCTCCTGATCGGGCTGATCGCCCTCGCGCTCGGCTGTCTGCTCGCCGCCCTCGCGCCGACCATCGGCGTACTGATCATCGCCCGCGTCATCCAGGGCGTCGGTGGCGTCGTCTTCCCGCTCTCGTTCGGCATCATCCGGGACGAGTTCCCGGCCGAACGCGTCCCCGCGACCGTCGGCGTCGTCTCGGCGATCATCGCGGCCGGCGGTGGGCTCGGCATCGTGCTCGCCGGTCCGATCGTCGAGAACCTCGGCTGGCGCTGGCTCTTCTGGCTCCCGTTCGCCGTTCTGATCGTCGCCATCGTGCTGGTACGGCGTTTCATCCCGGCCTCACCGCATCGCTCGGCCGGACGCATCGACTGGCTGGCCGCCGTACTGCTGTCGAGCTGGCTGATCGCGCTCCTGCTCCCGCTGAGCAGTGGACGCTCGTGGGGCTGGGGTTCGTTCCGGACCATCGGGCTGTTCGCGGCGGCCGTCGTACTGGCTGCTGCCTGGGTGACCGTGGAGCTGCGGTCGAAGAACCCTCTGATCGACATGCGCATGATGCGGCTGCCGGCGGTCTGGACGACGAACCTCGTCGCGCTGCTCTTCGGCGCCGCGATGTTCGCGGTCTACGCCTTCGTGCCGCAGTTCCTGCAGATCCCGACCGCGGCGGGCTTCGGCTTCGGGTCGACCGTGTCGGAGGCCGGCCTGCTGATGCTCCCGATGCTGGTGACGATGGCCGTTACTGGCTCGCTGAGCGGGCACCTGGCGCCGTACTTCCCGGTGAAACTGCAGGTCATCAGCGGTTCCGCGCTGAGCCTGGTCGCGTCGTTGATGTTCGCCGAGTTCCACGACCAGCCCTGGCAGGTCGCCATCTCGACCGCCATCTTCGGTATCGGCCTGGGCCTCGCCTACGCCTCGATGACCAGCCTCATCGTCCAGAGCGTCCCGCGAGAACACACTGGCGCCGCCACCGGCATGAACGCCAACATCCGGACCATCGGCGGCTCCATCGGTACGGCGCTGGCCAGCTCCATCATCACCGGCCACCTCCAACCGAGCGGCCTCCCCGCGGAAGCCGGGTTCACCGACACCTTCATCCTGCTCTCGGCCTTCTCCGCCGCCGCCGTCGTACTGGCGCTGGCGATCCCGACTGCCCGCCGTACGACGGTCGTCGCCCAGCCCGAACTCGTCGGCTAACACCTGCAGGCCGCGCCTCCCCGGGGATCAGCTGACTAGTCTGTCGTTATGAAGCTGCCGCATCCGTTGACCGGGGAGCTGTTCGAGAGTCCGGTACCGCCGGGGACTGGTTGGCCGGAGGATCCGGCAGAGCCCGGTACGGCGGTTGCGCGGTCGGCGGATGAGGTCGTGGAGCTGGCTGTCGGAGGCTTGGCGGAGATCGAGGCGCGGGTCTCGGTGTGCCGGGCGTGTGAGCGGTTGGTGGAGTGGCGAGAAGATGTTGCCCACAGCAAGCGTGCGTCGTTCGCGGACCAGCCGTACTGGGGTCGCCCGATTCCCGGTTGGGGAGCTGCGGAGCCGCGGATTCTCATTGCAGGATTGGCGCCTGCCGCGAACGGCGGGAACCGCACCGGTCGCGTCTTCACCGGCGACCGGTCCGGCGACTGGTTGTTCGCGGCGCTGCATCGGGTCGGGCTCGCCAATCAGCCCACTTCGCTCCACGCCGGGGATGGCCTGCAGTTGCACGCGACCCGGATGATCGCGGCCGTCCGCTGCGCCCCGCCCGCCAACAAACCCACGCCGGTCGAGCGCGACACCTGCGCCCCATGGTTCCGCCGCGAACTCGAGCTGGTGCTGCCGACGACGCGGGTGATCATCTGCCTGGGCAAGTTCGGGTACGACGCGCTGCTGGCCGGACTCGCTTCGCTGGGCGCCGCCGTACCGAAGCCTCGTCCTAAGTTCGGTCACGCCATCGAGCATCAGATCGACGGCGTGACCGTCATCGGCTGCTTCCACCCCAGCCAGCAGAACACCTTCACCGGCCGGCTCACCGAAGCCATGACCGACGCCGTCCTCACCCGCGCCCGCGAACTGGCTGACGTCTGATCGGCGCGTAGTGGTCGAGCCGGGCGTCCAGGACCGCGAGGCCGTGCGCAGCGCTCGTCAGTTCGTTGCGTAGGGCATCGATCGACCCGGTCCGCACGGCACCCCGGACGACGGCGAGCTCACTCGACAGCGTGGTCGTCTCCGAGATAGCGCCGTACCGGCTGAGGACCTTCAGCACCTCCGGCATCGTCTCGCTGGGAAACTCGACGCTGACCCGGTCGATGGGTTCGCAGACTGTGGTTCCGGCGTTCTCCACAGCCTCCTTGACGACCAGCGCCGTGGTGTAGCGGACGTGAGCGGGATGCGGCGCGGCCGGTGGGTAGCCGCTCTCGACAACAGTGATCTTGATGTCGGTGACCTGCCAGCCGTTCGGCCCGGAAGCCAGGGGCTCGTCGAGATACCTGAACACCGCCTCGCGGAATCCCTCGATCGTCCCGTAGACATGCAGCGGAAGACTCCCGTGCTCGGCGGCGATTACCAGCTCTGTGCCGCTGCCGGGCGCGGCCGGTTCGACCGTGACGCCGAGCGTGTACGGGTATTGCTGCTCGGGACTGCCATACCGCAGTACGGCGTACCCCTGTCCGGCTGGGCGCTCGACGCAGATCACGGACGGTTGACCGAGCACCACCTCGATGCCGTACTCGGTGGCGAGCGTTTCGGCGATCACCTCCTGCTGCACCTTCCCGTACAGGCTCACGTGCAGCTCGTCCTGCCGAACCCGCAACGTGATCAGCGGGTCGATGTCGGCGAGCTCCGTCAGTGCCTTGTGCAGGTCGTTCTGTTGCCCAGGATCAACGGCCGTGATGGTGGACTGCAGTGCGGGCGGCAGGAAGTTCGGAGCCGGTACGTCGGTCGGCCGGGTACCGATCCAGTCGCCGATCTGGGCCTGATCGAGCCCCTCGACCTGGACGATCTGCCCCGCGGTCGCTCGCGTGCCGGCGACCGCACCACCGGGTTGCTGGATCTGCAGCGCAGTCACAACGCCTTGCGCCACATGGTCCCGTACGGCGAGGGTGCCGGTGCGGAGGCGGATCGAGCAGACGCGGGCCCGTTTGCTCGACCGTTCGATCTTGAAGACCTGCCCGGAGGTTTGGCCGGTGTGGTCGCCGCTCGAGGTCGGGAACAGACGGAGCGTTGCGTCGATCAGTTGCTCGACACCGGCGGCTGTCCGCGCCGACCCGGCTAGGACGGCCGAGACCTGCTTGGTCGATCGGAGGCTCTCCCAGAGCCGCTCAGCCGAGGGGACTCCGTGGTCGACCCAATCTCTCAGCAGCGCATCGTCGTAACCCGCGAGCTCCGCACACAGCGCTTCCGGCCCGACCGCCTCCACGCGGGCGTTCGCCGTACCGGGGTTGTGTACTGCGCTCAACGTGACAACGGATTCGGTGAGATGCCGCTGGATCTGCCGGATCGTCCGGGCGGGATCCGCGCCGGACCGGTCGACCTTGTTGACGAAGAAGATCGTCGGCACCTTCAGGCGGCGCAACGCGCGGTGCAGCACGATCGTCTGCGCCTGAATACCTTCGACCGCCGAGACCACCAGCACGGCACCGTCGAGCACGGACAACGACCGGTCCACCTCGGCGATGAAGTCAGGGTGGCCCGGGGTATCGACGATGTTGACGCCCACATCCGCGGCGTAGAAGGTCGCGACGGCCGCGCGGATGGTGATCCCGCGACGGCGTTCCATCGCCAGGCTGTCGGTCTGCGTCGTACCGTCGTCGACCCGGCCGCGCTGCGCGACAGCGCCACCGAGTTGCAGCAGCGCCTCGGTCAGGCTCGTCTTGCCGGCGTCGACATGTGCCAGCACGCCAAGGTTCAGCCAGTGGCGGGGAAGTACGGGAGTTCGGTCCATGCGTGTCCTCGTGAGCAGTCGGTGTAGGGCAACGAGCTCACGAGTTGGCGCATGGGGTGATCCACTCCTTGATCGGTGAATGGCCACCGTCCTCGACCGCGGTCACCCATGTCAACCGAATAAAGGCCGGGGGAGAACTCGGGGCGATCCCGGGTGCCCTTTGCTTTCCGGCGGACCAAGGTAGAGGAATGAGAAGACGTGTGGGAGTGATCGGAGTGGCCGTGATCGCCTTACTGGCCTTGCCATTGCGAGCCCAGGCAACGCCGTACGGGCTGCAACGCGGGCTGGACGACGTGGTCAGCGCGGCCGCCGTCGGTGCCCAAGCGGAGGTGCATGACGGCGCTGCGGTCTGGCGCGGGCGGAGCGGTGTCGCCGAGCTGGGTTCGCCGCGGCCGGTGCCGTTGACCGGGCAGTTCCGGATCGGCAGCATCACCAAGACCTTCCTGGCGACGGTGACGCTCCAACTCGTCGCCGAGAAGCGCCTCCGGCTCGACGATCCGGTCGCGCGCTGGCTGCCCGGTCTGCCGACCAACGGCGCCACGGTGCGTCAGCTGATGAACCACACCAGCGGCCTGTACGACGTCCTCTACACCCTGCCGCGCCCACCCCAGCCCGAGTTCTACGCCAACCGCTACCGCACGTGGACCAACGACGAACTCATCCAGCGCGCCCTCGCCAACCCGCCGACATCCAAGCCTGGCCTCGAATACAAATACTCGAACACGAACTACCTCGTGCTGGCCAAGATCGTCGAAAAGATCACCGGCCACACCTACGCGTTTGAGATCGAGCACCGCCTCATCCGCCCGCTCCACCTCCACGACACCAGCGTCCCCGGCACCAACCCCCGGATCCCCGGCCCCCACGCCCACGGCTACGTCCCGTCCCCCGACGGCCAACTCCTCGACTTCACCACCCTGAACCCATCCCTCTTCGGCGCCGCCGGCGAGATGATCTCCTCCACCAAAGACCTCGACCGCTTCCTGACCGCCCTCCTGGGCGGCCACCTCCTCCCGCCCACCCTCCTCCACCAAATGAAGACCCCAGGAACCAAGAACGGCCACTACGGCCTAGGCCTCGCCTGGAAAACCACCACCTGCGGCACCACCATCTACGGCAACGACGGCGACGCCCTCACCCACCAAGCCTGGTCCTACGCCACCGAAGACCTCCACCGCCGAGCCACCCTCTTCGTCACCCCCACCTTCACCACCAACCCCGACCCCGCCGTAGATGCCTTCTTCAACAAAGCCTTCTGCCCCTAACCCCCGCGTGGGCATCCGCGACTCTTAGTCGCCAACGAAGCGGATGATGCTGCCGGGGCTCCGCTCGCATCGCGCTGCCAGCGCCCGGAGGCGGAGGAGCCCCCGACGCTGCGGGCCAGGATGCGACGTCGGGAGCAGCCGATCGATCTCCCGCAGTAGCTCGTCCATGTCAGCCGGCACGAACACCGTCTCGCCGAACGAATCGACTCGGCTGAGCAGCGGGTACCCGGCGGGATCGGCCGGCAGCAGTTCGTCGAAGTCACCGGCAGCATCGAACGTCCCACCGGCCGGATCCGGAAGCCGCATCGCCCGGCCGTCCGAACCCACCAATTCACCGTGGATACCCATCGGCCCATCATGCCCGGCCGGCCGGGTGACGTGGTGATGCGGACCGCCCCCACTCACTAACCTCGCCTGCGCTGCTGTTACCGAGTCGACCTGAGCGTGGCCGCCCCTCGGTGCTCGCCCTTGGTGAGTGCTGGCGGTCCGCCCCATCGTTGAACTCCTCCACGGACAGAATGAGCACTTCGGCTATCCGAGAGATCTCAGGAGCGAGTGAATGACGCCTGGTACCCCAGTCGAACTGAACTTCATCGAGGCAGGACCGCAGGATGCGCCCGCCCTGATCTTCGTCCACGGCTTGGGCGACTCGTCGCTCATCTGGAAGCCATGGATGGACGCCTACGCGCCGACCTGGCGAGTGATCGCCCCGGACCTCCGCGGCCACGGCGACAGCCCCCGACCCTCGTCGTACGACCTGACTGACATGGTCGCCGACCTCGAGGCCCTCATCGACCGCCTGAACCTCGCCCCCGCCGTCATCGTCGCCCACTCGATGGGCGCCATGATCACCTACCTCCTCGCCGAGCGCCGCCCCGACCAAGTCCGAGCCCTCTTGCTCGAAGAGCCCCCGCCCCCGCTCCCCGCCGACCCGCCGCGCGACGAAGGCCAACGCCCCGACCGAGACCTCACCTACGACTGGAACATCCAGGCCCCGTTCAGCCACCACCGCAACCACCCAGACCCCGCCTGGCTCCCCGGCCTACGCTTCATCACCTGCCCGGTCCTGATCCTCCGAGGCACCCAAAGCCACATCAACCGCACCCAGGTCGAAGCCATGACCGCCGAACTACCTCAGTCCCACCTGACAGAACTAGACGCCGGCCACGACCTCCACACCGAAACCCCAGAAGCCTTCACCCACCACCTCGCCCACTTCCTGCAAACCCAGTCGAGTACGGCGGCCGTGCCCGAGACGTGATCTGGAGCGTCACAGTTATTGGTGGCGTACCGGAGGGATCATTGGGTCCGGTCTTAGTATCCAGACGACAAGGTGAGGGATCGTGGTTGTAGATCATGTCTGGGCAGGGCAGTTGGCTGCGGGGGAAGCGCTGAAGTTCCCGGTACGGCGCCGCCGTTGGGGTGTCAGACTGGTTGGGTTCTTGGTCGCTGCCCTTGTGTTCATTGGCCTGCTCGCATCATCCGGCCGTTTCGACGGGGGACAGCGAACCTACTTCCTGGTTGTCGCCGTCCTCGCTTTGGCGGCGTCCGCACTTCAGGCGGTGTGGGCCGCAGTGCAGTTGGCGACATTGCGGCCGGTGCAGATCGACTCGGCCGGAGTGCGATCCGGCGACCGGTTGGTCGAGTGGCGTGACATCCAGAGCATCGCGTCCCGACCCGCTTCAGTCTGGCGTGGGCTGGGACGGTCGGATGCAGATGTCAAAGTCATCTCCAGTCAAGGTGGCTACGTGGTGATCACTCGCGACCACATCGACGATGTAGCGGACCTTGCAGACCTGCTGAACGCTGAGGCCGCGAAGCGTCGAAGAGCCGCCTGAGATCGTGCGCACCGGCTGCCTAGGAGGCCTTCGCTTCACGACGCAACGACCGTCAACTGGACCGGCCAAGACGGACGACGGGCCAGACTGGCCGACAGACTGATGCTAAGGAAAACAATGGCGAATAGTCCCAATTCGAGCCGCATGCCGCTGGTCCTCGGCGTAGCCACCATCACCGTCGCACTGGTTCTGTTGGTGGCAGGCGTGGTGCCCTCGGCAATCGCCTTTCCCTTGATGGGCGCTGGGCTCGGAACTCTTCTCTTCGGCCTCTACAACAATCACAACGCCAGAAAGCGCTGACAGCGGCGCGCCACTTCAGCGGCCTCACCCGGCCGGCTCGAAGTGGCGCCTCACCCGCCGTCCACGCGTAGTGAAATGGCGGTGCCAGATCTGCTCACTCCGATAGTGCCGGGCACTCTGGCGCTGGATCCCGCTGGCATCACATCTCTCGGTGACGGCCTGGCTGACGACCACGCGGTCATGGCGACGTCCTGAGCCGTACGGCGGCGGCCGGCCACCGCGGGTCGGTCGCGCGGTAGCGCGTGGCGCGGGCGGTAGCGCGCAGGGAAGGTACGGCGCAGAGCCGGGGTGGGCGGGCTGCGCGCGGAGCGGGTGCGTTGAGGAGCGGAGCGACGAAGTAGCGGGCGCGGAGCACGCGGGGGATTACCAGTGCCCGGGACGGGATTCGAACCCGTACGCCTTTCGGCTGCGAGGTTTAAGCTCGCTGCGTCTGCCGTTCCGCCACCCGGGCGCGGGTCGAGGGTACGTTATTTGTAGACCTTGCGGGGGTGTACGGCGTGGGCTCCGGCGACTCGGTCGAGGAAGAGTTTGCCGGTGCAGTGGTCGATCTCGTGCTGGAGGGCGCGGGCTTCGAAGGCGTCGGTGGTGATGGTGACCTGGTCCGTCGTACCGGGGAGGACGCCGGTGACGGTCAGGCGGGTGGCGCGTTTGACGTCGCCGGTGAAGTCGGGGACGGACATGCAGCCTTCGCGGGCCTTCTCCTGGCGGGAGGCTTCGACGATGACGGCGTTGCAGAGGACGAAGACGCCGTGGCAGGTGCGGCTCTTGGGGTGGCCGGTGACGTCGAGGGAGAACATCTGGGCGGAGATGCCGACCTGGGGGGCGGCCAGGCCGACGCAGCCGGGGGAGACGCGCATGGTGGCGACGAGGTCGGCGGCCAGGGCGACCATCACCGGGTCGAGGGGGTCGACGGCCAGGCCCTGGGTGGCGAGGACCGGGTTGGGGGCGCGGACGACCTCGAGGACGTCGCCGACGAGGCCTAGTTGGGCGGGGCTCCAGCTGGCGAGGGTCTGGTTGAGGTGGGCGACGCTCACAGGTCGTCGCTCTCCGCCGGGCTGAGGGAGACGCCGACGCCGAGCTCTTCGGCGGCGATCTCCAGGGCGCGGTCGAGGGTTTCGAGGTCGGCGGTGAGCGGCAGCTCGACCTCGGCGGTCAGGACGTAGAGATCGCCGCTCAGCCGGGTGGCGAGGTCGGTGATGGTGCCGCCGGCGGCGGCGAGCATCCGGGTGACCGCGGCGACGATGCCAGGGCGGTCGGCGCCGTGGACGCTCAGCAGGTACGACGGTCCGATCGCCGCGTGCTCGTTCTCCGGGCCCATCGCGCGGACCGTGATGACCAGGTCGCCGCGGAGTGGCTCGACGGCTGCCTTGACCTCGTCGAGTGAACCGGAGCAGACGATCATCATCGCGAAGTGACCGCGCAGGAGCGTCATCGTGGAGTCTTCGAGGTTGACTCCGGTCCCGGCGAGGGCCTCGGTGACGTCCGCGATGATGCCCGGGCGGTCCGGGCCGATGACGGTGACTGCGAGCTGACTCATGCCCGGGAACCTACCGTCAACCAAAGGAGGAGATCACACCGACTTCGGTATCCGGACAGCCCGGATCGCCCCGTACGGCGGTTTCGCAGCGGTACGGTCGGGGCATGGACCAGCCCACGCGTCGTCGCCGCAGTACGCGCGACTGGATCGTGGACAGCGTCATTTTCCTGGTTGCGATCATCTTCGGCCTCACGGTCTGGAACGACAGCAAATCGACTCTGCACTCGGAGACGTTGATCGCACTGGACCTCTGGTGCGGACTCGCGCTCAGCCTGACGCTGTGGTTCCGGCGCCGGTGGCCGGTACCGCTGGCGCTGATCGCGTCGGTCATCTCGACCTTCTCCGACATGGCCAGCGGGGCGACGCTCGTGTTGATCATGTCGGTGGCGATCTATCGCCCGTGGCGCACCACCGTGCTGGTATTCGGGGTGAACACGCTCTCGCTGCTCGCCTATCTCCAGATCCGGCAACAGGACGACGACGCGGCCCTCGTGATCGTCGCCACCTCGCTCTACCTCGCGACTGCGGGTTGGGGTCTCTACATCCGCTCCCGCCGCCAGCTCCTGCAGACGCTGCGGGACCGAGCCGACCGCGCCGAGACCGTAGCCAGGCTCCAGGCCGAGCAGGGTCAGCTCCGGGCCCGAGAAGAGATAGCTCGCGAGATGCACGACGTACTCGGCCATCGCCTCTCCCTTCTGAGCGTGCACGCGGGCGCCCTCGCCTATCGCGGAGAGGAGGCGTCGCCCAAGGAGGTGACCGAAGCGGCCGAGGTGATCCGGGCCAGTGCTCATCAGGCGCTGCAGGACCTCCGCGAGGTGATCGGCGTACTGCGGGCTCCCGTCGGCGAGCTGCCCCAGCCCACGTTCGCGGATCTCCCGGCTCTCGTCGAGGCGTCCCAAGCGGCCGGCGTGGAGGTGGAAATCGAGCAGGACGTGGCCGGCACGCTCCCCGATCACATCGGCCGTACGGCGTACCGGATCGTCCAGGAAGGTCTGACCAACTCCATGAAGCACGCGCCGGGGGAGCGGGTCGCGATCAGCGTGACTGGTGCCCCAGGCAACGGACTTGAGGTCGAGGTGCGTAACCCGGCCCCCAACCTGCGCCGTGGTGAGGGACAAGGCCTCAAGGGCCTCAAGGAACGAGCAGCCCTGGTGGACGGCCGACTCGAACTCGGCCGCACCCCCGAGGGCGACTTCCGGCTCCAAGCCTGGCTACCGTGGCCGTCATGATCCGGGTACTGATCGTCGACGACGACCCGCTGCTGCGCGCCGGCCTCAAGCTGATGCTGGGCGGTGCGTCGGACATCCGCGTGGTCGGCGAGGCCGGGGACGGGACCGGCATCACCGGGCTGATCGAGCGGCTCGCGCCGGACGTCGTACTGATGGACATCCGGATGCCGAACACCGACGGCCTGACCGCGACGGAGACGGTACGGCGACGTCCGGGCGCGCCGGAGATCATCATCCTGACCACGTTCGACGCCGACGAGCATGTACTGCGGGCGCTGCGCGCCGGAGCGGCCGGGTTCGTGCTCAAGGACACCCCGCCGGCCGAGATCGTCGAGTCGGTACGGCGGGTTGCCGGCGGGCAGCCGGTGTTGTCACCAGCCGTCACCAAGCGGCTGATCACCCGCGTCGCGGCCTCGGGGCAGGACCAGCGCAAGACCAAGGCCGTCGGCCGGTTGGCCGGGCTGAACGAGCGTGAACGGGAGATCGCCGTCGCGGTCGGCGAAGGCAAGTCCAACGCGGAGATCAGCGCGACGCTCTACCTCAGCGTCCCGACGGTGAAGACGCACGTCTCCCGGATTCTGACCAAACTCGACCTGAACAACCGGGTCCAGATCGCGCTCCTCGTCCATGACGCGGGCCTGCTCCACGACTAGAGGACACCTTCCGGTCACCTGTAGCTTCTATCGTTGGAACGTCCGTCCGCCCAACGGGAGGCTCCCCATGCGCTTCGTCGCAGCCGGTCTTACCCTCGCTCTGCTGATCCCCGCCGTACCAGCTGAAGCGCACAATCCGTCCTACGACCCCGCGTCGTCCGTCGATCCGCTGATCGGCTCGCAGCGCGACGGGACGACCTGGCCGGGTGCGGTCCGGCCGTTCGGGATGATCTCGTGGAGCCCGACGAGCACGCGCGGCGATCAGACCAGTACGGGCGCGGCCAATGGATACCAGTACGACGTGACGCGCGTGCGCGGGTTCAGCCTCACGCACTTGAGTGGGGCGGGCTGCAATCCCGGTGCTGCTGGTGACATCCCGATTCTTCCGTACGTCGGGGTGGTCGACTCGTCGCCGACGGCTGACACGAAGGACGCGAAGTACGCGTCGAACTTCAGTCACGCGAACGAGAAGGCTGTCCCGGGCCGGTACACGGTGACGCTGGATTCGGGTGTGAAGACCGACCTGGCCGTGACTACGCGGGCGGGTGTCGGCGAGTTCACCTTTCCGGCGGATCAGACCGCGAACCTGCTGTTCCGTACGTCGAACTCGCTGAATGGCAGTGAGGATGCGGAGGTCACGATCGATCCGACTGGGCGGAAGGTGACCGGGTCGGTGCTGACTGGTGCGTTCTGTGGTCGTCGCGCGAATGGTGGGGTGAACAACCGTAAGACCTACTACCGGCTGTATTTCACTGCGTCGTTCGATCAGCCGGTGGTTGCCAATGGCACCTGGAAGAACGGTGACCTGGCCGTGGGCAGTACGCACACGACCGGCGGTGAGGGTTATGCGACTGGTGCGGATCGGGCCGGTCGTGGTTCGGGCGGGTATGTGTCGTTCGCGCCGGGCGTGAAGGTGCGGATGAAGCTGGGGATCTCGTATGTGAGTTTGGCGGGTGCGGAGCAGAACCTGCGAGCTGAGGTACGGCGGAACGCGACCGTCGATCGGATCGCGGCGGAGGGGTATGCGGCGTGGCAGCGTGAGCTGCGCGCGATCGATGTCACGGGTGGGACGGATGCGCAGCGTACGACGTTCTATACCGCGCTGTATCACGTGTTGTTGCAGCCGAACATCTTCAATGATGTCGACGGCCGGTACCTGGGGAGCGATCTGAAGGTTCACCGGTTGGCGCGTGGTCAGAAGGCGCAGTACGGGACGTTCTCCGGATGGGACCAGTACCGGGCGCACATCCAGTTGCTCGCGCTGCTCAAGCCGGATGTCGCGGGTGACTTCGCGCAGTCGATGTACCAGTTTGCCCAGCAGAACAACGGGGTTTGGGATCGCTGGCTGCACAACAACGGTCCGACGCACGTGATGACCGGTGACCCGGCAGCACCGACGCTGGCCACGTTCACCGCGATGGGCGTGCGGAACTTCGACGTACGGGGTGCGTTCGAGTCGCTGGCCCACCAGGCGCGGGTGCAGAACGCCGATGCCGAGAACGACGGTGGTTGCCCAGGGCAATGCACCGGCCAGCGCCCTGCCCTGAACACCTACCTGACCAAGAACTACGCCCCGCAAGACACCTGCCACTGCTGGGGCGGCGCCGCCGAAACCCTCGAGAACTCCCTCGCCGACTACTCGTTGGCCCAATGGGCGCAGCGGCTCGGAACCAGCGCACCGGATCTGAAAGCCCGGGGTAGTTGGTGGAAGAACACCTTCGACCCGGCAGTAGGTTATCAGCGGGCGAGGAGAGCCGACGGGACGTGGGAGCCGGGCTTCGCTCCCGACACTCAGACGGGATTCGCGCAGGGCTCGAGTGCGACGTACACGTGGATGGTTCCGCAGGACGTCTCCGGGCTTGCCGCGCTCATGGACGGCAAGGCCGTCGAGCGGCTGGACGGGTTCTTCCACGACGAGAACGGCAACTGGGCGGTCAAGGGTGGGAGCGCGGTCCGTTACGACCCGACCAACGAGCCCGGTCTCCATGCGCCCTGGCTGTACAACGGTCTCGGTGTCGCGTGGAAGACGCAGGCCACGACCCGCGAGATCGTCGACACGGTCTACGGAACCGGCCCGGCTGGGCTGCCGGGGAACGATGATCTGGGCACGCTGTCGGCTTGGTACATCTACGCCGCCATCGGCCTGTTCCCGCAGACCGCGGGCCGGGCTGAGTTGCTGGTCGGCAGTCCGTTGTTCCCGAAGGTCGAGCTGCGGCGGAGCAACGGCGTACGGATCACCGTGAACGCTCCGTCGACAACCGATGCGAATCAGTATGTGCAGTCGGCCCAGCTGAACGGGCGGCAGCGCTCGGAGTCCTGGCTGCCGGAGTCGTTCACCACGCGGGGTGGGCGGATCGACGTACAGCTGGGAGCGGCGCCCACGACCTGGGGCACCGCTCCCATCGACCGCTAGTCAGGACTCGGTAGCCCGGCGGAACTCCTCGTTGGGGGTCTGCAGGGTCCCCAGCGACGTGACCTCGCGGCGGAAGAACAGGGCCAGCGTCCAGTCGAGGATGACGCGGGCCTTGCGGTTGAAGGTGGGGACGCGGCTGACGTGGTACGTGCGGTGCAGGAACCAGGCCGGCCAGCCCTTGATCTTGATGCCGAACAGCTGGGCGACACCCTTGTGCAGGCCGAGGCTGGCGACCGAGCCGACGTACTTGTGCTCGTAGTCCTGCGGCGCCTGACCGTCGACGGTGCGGAGGATGTTGGCGGCGAGGCGGTTGGCCTGGCGGACAGCGTGCTGAGCGTTGGGTGCGCAGTACGCGCCGTTGTCCGAGGTCAGGTCCGGTACGGCGGCGTTGTCACCGGCGGACCAGGCATCGGTGACGCCCTCGATCCGCAGGTTGGCCAGGCACTTGACGCGGCCCTTCTCGTCGAGCGGGAAGCCGGTCGCTGCCAACGCCGGGTTCGCCTTCACGCCGGCGGTCCAGACGATCGTGTCGGCGTCGAACTCCTCGCCGTCACTGAGGACCACACGGCCCTTCTCGCAGGACTCCAGCCGGGTCTCCAGCTTGATCTCCATGTTGCGCTTGCGCAGCTGGTCGACCGTGTACTTGCCGAGGTCCGGGCCCACCTCGGGCAGGATCCGGTTGGTCGCCTCGACGAGGATCCAGCGCATGTCCTCGGGCTTGATGTTGTCGTAGTAGCGGGTGGCGTAGCGGGCCATGTCCTCCAGCTCCGCGAAGGCCTCGACACCGGCGTACCCACCGCCGACGAAGACGAAGGTCAGCGCCGACTTGCGCAGCGCGGGGTCGGGCTGGGAGCTCGCCACGTCCAGGCGGTCCAGCACCTTGTTGCGCAGCGCGATCGCCTCTTCGACGTTCTTGAACCCGGTCGCCTCCTCGGCCAGCCCCGGGATCGGCAGCGTGCGGGCGATCGAGCCGAGCGCGACCACGACCTGGTCGTAGGGCAGCTCGTACTCCGGGCCCTCCTCGGGCATCACCTTCGCGACCTTGTGCTCGTGGTCGATCCCGGTCACCCGGCCGGTCACCACCCGGCAGCCCTTGAGTGTCTTGCGCAGCGGCACCACCACGTGCCGCGGTTCCACCGAACCGGCCGCCGCCTCCGGCAGGAACGGCTGGTACGTCATCACCGACCGCGGGTCCACCACGGTCACCTTGATCTTGCCTTTCCTGGCCGCGCGACGCAGTCCGTACGCGGTGTACATCCCGACGTAACCGCCTCCGACGACGAGGATGTGCGGCACCTGGGCTGTCATCCGGTTCACTCTCCCTGAGTGGCTTGACGACTTCATGTCTACTTCAGGTTATCCGTTCGTGAAAACTTTCACAAACCCCCTGGGGAGTGATCTCACCCACCGGAATCCCTCGCGGGAGTGATCGTCCACAGGCCTATCGTGACCCGGTTCCCCCCGATCACCGAGCCATCCGCCGCTCCGTCATCCAACCGCAAGACTGCCTACTCGGTCCTTCCCATGAACCGCGCTATGCGTACCGACGGACTGGTGAAGGGTGTGCCGAAGCCGGGATCGGCGGACATGCTGAGCATTGCGGTGGGCGGATCGGGTGACGTACCAACAGTCCTTCTGTACGGCCTTCTCCGGCGACCCAATGACCAGCCCCAGCCGACGGCAATTTGAGGAGAGATCCCCTCAAATTGCTGGTTCTCCGTTCAAAATTCGAGGGGAGAACCGACCACCTCAGCGGAGATCCCCTCAAATTTGCGGTAGACGGAGACGTGGGAGGGGGAGTCGGCGGTGAACTCGGTGCCGGTCCAGTCGGCGTGGCGGGATTCGAGGGTGAAGCCGGCGAGTTGGGCCATCAGGTCGAGCTCGGCGGGCCAGATGTAGCGGTGGGGTGAGCGGTCGAGGTGTGCCTCGGTGCTGTCCGCGGTGAAACGGAAGTGGTACGACGTGACGTGCTGGTGCAGGACGTCGTACGTGTCGAGAAGGATGTAGTCGGGGTCGGCGATTCCTACTGTGGCGGGGGTGCCGGGTGGGAGGCGGCGGAGTTCGGGGACCCAGAGTTCGATGACGAAGCGGCCGCCGGGGGAGAGATGTCGGGCGGCATTGCGGAAGCACGCGACCTGGTCTTCCTGCGTGAGCAGGTTGGAGATCGTGTTGAAGACCAAGTAGACGAGGGAGAACTCACCCGGCACCCGAACGGCGGACATGTCGCCGACGACGACCGGAATGGTGGCCTCGCCGGCCTTGGTGCGGAGTTGCTCGATCATCGGTGGTGAGAGCTCGATACCGCTGACCCGGACGCCGCGTTCGGCCAGCGGTACGGCGACCCGTCCGGTTCCGATCGCGAATTCCAGAGCTCGTCCGGAGCCGGCGAGCTCGGCGAGCCGGGCGGTTGTCGGGTCGAGGACCTCAGCCGACCAGACGCCGACGCCCGGCGCGTCGTAGGACGCGGCCATCTCGGAGGTCCAGATGTCGTTGCGCCAGCGGAGTTTGTGTTCGCGATCGTCTTCGGCGTACTGGTGGAAGCCGAGGCGGTCGTAGAGGCGGCGGGCGTTGGCGTTGTCGTGTTCGACGCCGAGGTCGAGGGGGACGCCGCGAGCGGCCGCCTCCTCTTGCAGGGCGCGGATGATCGCCGTACCGATGCCGCGGCCTTGGACGGCTGGATCGAGTTGGATGCCGCAGAGTTCGATCGAGCCGGGGCGGCGGTCGACGCGGAGGCGGCCGATGGGGCGGCCGTCGAGTTCGATCACGCTGGTGGTGGAGGGGCCGGCCAGGTCGGCGACCATCTGCTGCCGCCAAGCGTCCAGGTGCTCCGGAGGCATCTCGCTGGACAGACGGCCGGTCGCTTCGAGGGCGACGTTCAGGAGGAAATCGATGTCGTCGAGCGTGGCCGGGCGGATGGTGTGCATAGCTCAGCACGGTAGGGCGGGCAGCGTGTGCCGGGCCAACGGATTACGGCTGATAGACGTCTGTGAGAGGGGTTGATCGCAGCGCGTCGAAGAGAGTCAATGGGATTGTGAATCGCAATCGTGTGCTCGCGCTCGCTCTGGTCGTTCCGCCGGTGGTGTGTGGTCTGCTCGCCTTGCCGCGGGACAGCTTCGACAACGCGAATGCCGCGCTCCTGCTGGCGGTCGTGATCGTCGGTGTCGCCGCGGCCGGGTGGCGGTCGGCGGGCGTGCTGGCCGCGGTGTCGAGTGCGGCGTGGTACGACTTCTTCCTAACCGTTCCGTACGACCGGTTCACGATCGACAACAGCGATGACGTCGAGACCACGATCCTGCTGGTGGTGATCGGCGTCGCGGTCAGCGAGATCGCGATCTGGGGCCGTCGGCAACAAGCTCGCGCTTCTCGCCATCGCGGTTACCTGGACGGCGTGATCACCACCTCGCAAGCGGTCTCCGAGGGTGGTTCCACGCAGGACCTGATCGACCACGTGGGCGCGGAGATCACCGTCGTACTGGGGATCGACCGGGTGCGCTTCGTTGCTGGTGGCAACCGGACGTCGGCGCCGCAGCTCAACCCCGACGGCACGGTCACCCGCGGCGGCCGCATCCTCAAGGTCGAGCGCGACGGTCTCCCCACCAACGCCGAGATCGAACTCCCGATCCAGCATGCCGGCCGCGTCCGTGGCCGCTTCCTGCTCACCGCCGCGACCCACATCGCCCGCCCCGACCTCGAACAACGCCAGGTGGCTGTCGCCCTGGCCGACCAGGTCGCCACCGCCCTGATCACCCAACCCCACTGACCGGCCTGCGGGAGCACCACGTCCTGGGTGGCCGCCGGCAAGCGTCGTACCTGCCCATACAGGTACGACGCCAAGCCGTGCTCTGGCGGTCCAGACCGCTCTGCGTCATGATCCTCACCGTGGATCTCGAAGAACGCGTCGCCGACCTGGCCGCCCGGACCGGCTTCCCGGTCCCTGCGGTCACCCCTGACCGCGCCGCCAAGCGTGCCGGGATCGCGTTCGACCCCGGGACCGGGGTCCTGCACGTACCGCCGGAGGCCGTCCAGCAGTACCCGCCGTACCTGCAGGACTTCCTGATCGCCCAGGAGTTCGTCCAAACCCGCCTCGGTGTCCACGAGAAGACGGCCAGAATGCGGACCGCCGGGAAAATCGCCGGCGTCGTACCGGTGCTGGCGGCGTTGCTGATCATGGAGTTCCTCTTCGACGGCTCCTGGGCGGTCTTCGCGATCGCCGTCGTCCCCGTGGTGATCGCGAGCGTCGCCCTGAACATATTCATCACCCACCGATGGACCCACCCTTTTCTGCGCCGTTCCGACCGCCAACTCGTGACGCTCCTGGGGCCGGACGCGGTCCGCGCCGCCCTGACCTGGCTCGACGACCACTACCAAGGCGGCAGATTCGTCACCTTCCCCCTCCCCAAGGCCCGCCTCGCCTGGCTGGCCGCGGAAGAAATCCATCGGTGACCGATTGAATTTCCCCCCGGGGATTTCAGTTGGGGAACGGGAGTTGGATTCTCAGATGTTGTTAAGGGTGGGACCGTAGTATTTCGATACGGCCCCGGATGTGGGTCATCAGGAGGAATGTCATGCAGAGCAGTAACCCGGTCCTGAACCGGTCGAGTGCGTTCGCGCCTGGCCATGGCCAGGCTTATCCGGGGGCCGCTCCGTACGGTCAGCAGCCCGGTCAGTACGGCGGACCGGGTGTGCCGCCCCAGCAGTACCAGGGTGCACCGGCCGGCAGCCGCCCCATGACGCTGGACGATGTGATCGTCAAGACGGCGATCACGCTGGGTGTCGTGGCCGTGGTCGGCGCGATCGCGTGGAACAAGGTGCCGGACAACTTGGTCCTGCCGGCCTTCCTCGGCGGTGCGCTGCTGGCCTTCGCGATCGCGATGGTGCTGTCGTTCTCGCGCAAGATCAACCCGGTGCTGGTGATGGTCTACGCGGCGTTCGAGGGTGTCTTCCTCGGGGTCGGCAGCAAGGTCATCGTCAGCTACGTCGGCGGTGACCCGGGCATTGTCGTGCAGGCGATCCTGGCCACGATGGTGACGGCGGGCCTGACGCTGGCGGCGTACAAGTACTTCGCGATCAAGGTGACACCGCGGTTCCAGAAGATGGTCATCCTCGCGACGATGGGCTTCGCCGGGGTGCTGCTGGTCAACTTCGTGCTGGGACTGTTCGGGATCACCACCGGGATCAGCGGGATGGGCCCGATGGGCCTGCTGTTTGCAGCGCTCGGCGTCGGTCTGGCGGTCTTCAACCTGATCCTCGACTTCGACATGGTGGAGCAGGGCGTTCGCGCCGGCGCCCCGCAGAACGAGGCCTGGCGCGCAGCCTTCGGCCTGACCGTCACGCTGGTCTGGCTGTACTGGAACATCCTGCGCATCCTCGCGATCCTTCGCGGCGGCGACTAGTCACCACGCACCACAGACGAATCGAAGGGTCGGCCCACCAGGGCCGGCCCTTCGGCCGTTTCCGGTACCGGACGCGGATCGTCCGGAACAAGCCCTAGGCTCATTGCATGGCTGACAACGGGTGGCGGGTCATCGGGCAGCGAACGGCGGCGTGGTTCGAGCAGCCGTCGCTGACGGCAGGGGCAGAGCTGGTACGGCGGATCGCCGCGGCTGGTCCGTTGCCCGAGGTGGATGTGCGGCCGAGCGGGGTCCGAGTCCGGGTGCCGGCGGGAGACGACACCGACTGGATCTCAGTCCTGGCAGGGGTGCCGGGTGATCCGGCGGCGCTGCAGGAGCTGCGGATCGTCTTCGACGCAATGGATGTGCCAGGCATCCGGGAATTCTGGCGCAACGGGTTCGGCTATCCAGACGGCCCACGCTTGCAGGATCCTCTGCACCGCGACCCGGACCTTCTGGTCGTGGAGCGCCAGGACGCGCGCCCGCTGCAGAACCGCTTCCATATCGATGTAGTCCGACCGGCGCAGACCGTCGACACGGTTAGGGCGGGGCGGCAGCCGGCAGGTGCCTGGGGTGTGATGCTGCCGGACAGCGAAGGCAACGAGCTGGATCTGGTCCCGGGCGACACATTCGCTGCGGAAGACTGGCAAACGTTGTTCGCAGCAATGACTTTCTACCCCACCACGTCAGTGGGGCAGGCGGTTCAGCTGGTGACAACCATTGCCCAGTTGGCTGATGCGGCCGGGATCGCGTTGATGTTGGACGTTCGGGCCGGCGGAGTGATCATCGATCACGGCAAGGATGTGTGGGAGGAAGCCGGCGAAGCGTTCGTTGAGCTGGCAACGCAGGTTCAGACGGCAGCACGCGAACTCGGGTTGACCGCCGCCCCGGACCAGATCCGCTTCGTCCAACTAGGGCTCGCGGCAGTCGACGTACCGGCGGTGAAGGCGTTCTGGACAAGGGCTCTCGGGTATGTCGGCACCGACGACACGCATGATCCGCGCCGGCTCAACCCGGGCTTCATCTTCCAGCAGATGGATGCGGGCGAGACCGAGCGTCGCGCGCAGCGCAACCGGATCCGGCTCGAACTCGACGTCGCGCACGACCAGTTGCCGGCCCGCGTCGAGCAAGCGCTACAGGCCGGTGGGAACCTCCGCGTCGAACAACCGGGTCGTTGCTCGATCACCGATCCCGAAGGCAATGAACTGGATCTGATCGCTCAGAAGTCCTTGTAAACAAAGAGAACCCGCCCCTCCACCTGTAGGGGCAGGTCCTCTCTACGGAACTCTTCTCCTGTTCGGCTGTCAGCTCATTCGCCGGTGTGCTTTGACGAGGTCGTACTCATGGACGATGGCGGTTGCGTGCCCATGCGCGAGCTCGTACTCGCTGGAGAGCCACCGCACTCGGTCGTCGAAGCGCAGGAACGACGGTCCGTCGTTCATCAGCTGGAACCACTCGGTCAAACCGCGTCCGGTGCATCTGGGCACCTTCTCCACCAAACGCTGGTGCGTTTCTTCGGAGTGGTTCAAGCCCATCGTCGCCTCCCGTTGATCGGGGTATCGCGTTGCTATCGACTGTGCACCACGAAGACGCCTACAGGCAAGGCCTTCTTCATGTCTGTCCCATTTCAGGACGGGCGCCGTTGGACGACAGTGCTCGTTGGCAGACAGGCCTCAGTACTTGGTGTAGCGGGCCGAGTCGTAGGTCGCAGTCAGTTGCCCGGTGTAGTTGAACGGGCCGAGCCAGCCGTCGACGCCGATCCCGGGCCACAGGTTCAGCATCATCCGCATCGGATGGGTCGGCAGCGCGCCGCGGGATCCGTTCTCCTGATGGACGAGCCGGCCGTCCACGAACCAGTTGATCGTGCCCTGGTTCCACCACTCGATCGCATAGTCGTGGTAGCCGGCCGAGGCATCGAAGCCCAGGTTGATGATCGTCTCGTGGCCGCCGACGCCGTTGGTGAAGTAGTTCGTCTGCAGCTGGGTGGTGTTCTTGCCGAGGATCTCGACGTCGATCTCGTCCCACGGCTGGTTGTCGCTCGAGCCCGTGTAGGTGAAGAACGAGGTCACCGTGCCGGAGGCCTTGACCGCCTTCAGCCGGGTCTCGAACCGCCCGTACGAGAAGAGGTCGTTGGTCCGGTATTCGCCGGAGGCGTAGGGCTTGCCCGAACATCCGCCCGGGCAGGAGGCGGTGTCCAGGTTGAGGCCCATCACCCCGCCGTTGAACCAGACGTGGTCGGCACGCCAGCCGACGTTGAACATGCTGCCGTTGCTCCAGCCGTCGGCCTTGTGCCAGCGGCCGGTGTCGAACCCGTCGAAGTTGTCGACGAAGCTGCCACCGATCGCGGTGGTGGCAGCCTGGCCGGCTGTTGGTGTCAGTGCAGCACCGAGAAGACCCAGTACGGCGAGAGCGAGCAGGGCGGGGCGGAACCTGGTCATGACGACCTCCGGAACTCATGGGGCGGGAGGTCGAGCGTGTGACTGGAAGCGCTCCCAGTCAACGCCCTGCCGGTTCCGGAACTTTGTTCAGCTGTTGATCAAAGACTCGGATTCGGCTTCGGTCTCCGGCTCGACTCGGTCGACCTCGGCCTTCGGGTGCCGACGGCGGTGCCGCAGCTCGGCCCAGCGACCCCGCGGCCCGCGCGCACGCCCGGCCACCTCGGTCGCCACCACCTCGGTGCCCGCCGTCCGAGCAGCCTGTACGGCGGCGTCCGCGATCGGGAGGATCTTCTCGCCCCGGAACGACTCCGGGTAGACGAACGACTCCGCGCCGACGCCCATCGCGGCCGCCACGGAGGGCAGCAGCGCGGCCGAGGCAGCGGCGTACCCGATGGCGGACGGGTGGAAGTTGTCCCGGCCCCACATCAACGGGTCGGCCTTGAAGGCCGGTCCGAGCAGCGAGCCCAGCGACACCGTCCGGCCGCCGGCCTCGACCACGGCGATGGTCTGCGCGGCCGCGAGCCGGTGGCTCCACGCCCGGGCGAACTGTCGCAGTGGCGGCATCATCGTCGGCACCACGCCGAGGTCCGGACACGTGCCGACGACAACCTCACAGTTCGCCGCGCGCAATCGCCGTACCGCGGCGGAAAGCAGTCTGACCGAGACCGACGGCGACATCTGTGCCTTCACATCGTTCGCACCGATCAGGATGACCGCGACGTGCGGCCCGGCCTGGAGGGCGGCATCGACCTGCTGGGCCAGATCGGACGACTTGGCACCGGTCTTGGAGACGTCGACCAGCCGGACCGGTCGCCCGGCCAGGTCGGTGAGCCCGGAGGCGAGCATCACGCCGGGAGTCTCGTCCGGGCTGTCGGTGCCGTAGCCGGCCGCGCTGGAGTCGCCGAGCATGGCGAACGTGATCGGGTGACCTGGGTATCTGCCGTACAGGCCGCTGCCCGGAGTCGGGTAGTACCGCATCGGGCCGATCACACGCTTGGCATACTCGGCCTCTGCGGTCAGTACGCCGTATAGCGTGGCCCCGATGAGTCCGAGCCCCCCGCCCCCGAAGGCTGCGGCCTGGGCCAATCTCTTCGCGGCCCTGGCTTTGCCTTTACTCATGAGTACAAGGATTACACGCTGTCACGTCCACGCAAGCGAAATAGGGGAAACGACACGTGGATCGCTAGTCTGAAGCCGTGCGCTACGCAGAATCTCTCCTGGACCTGGTCGGCAACACCCCGCTGGTCAGACTGACCAAGACCACGGACGGGGCGAAACCACTCGTCCTGGCCAAGGTCGAGTACTTCAACCCCGGTGGCTCGGTGAAGGACCGGATCGCGGTCCGGATGATCGAGGCCGCGGAGGCCTCCGGCGAGCTGAAGCCGGGCGGCACGATCGTCGAGCCAACCTCCGGCAACACCGGGGTCGGTCTGGCGATGGTGGCCCAGCAGAAGGGCTACAAGTGCGTCTTCGTCTGCCCGGACAAGGTCAGCGAGGACAAGCGGAACGTGCTCAAGGCGTACGGCGCCGAGGTCGTGGTGTGCCCGACCGCGGTCGCCCCGGAGCACCCGGACTCGTACTACAACGTCTCCGACCGCCTGGTCCGCGAGATCGAGGGCGCCTGGAAGCCGAACCAGTACGCCAACGAGAACAACCCGCGCTCGCACTACGAGACCACCGGTCCTGAGCTGTGGGAGCAGACCGACGGCAAGATCACCCACTTCGTGGCGGGCGTCGGCACCGGCGGCACGATCAGCGGCACCGGCAAGTACCTCAAGGAGGTCTCGGGCGGCAAGGTGCAGATCATCGGCGCCGACCCCGAGGGCTCGGTCTACTCCGGTGGCTCCGGCCGGCCGTACCTGGTCGAGGGCGTCGGTGAGGACTTCTGGCCGGAGACCTACGACCGCGACATCTGCGACCGGATCATCGAGGTCTCGGACGCGGACTCGTTCGCGCTCACCCGTCGGCTCGCCCGCGAAGAGGCGATGCTCGTCGGCGGCTCAGCCGGGATGGCGGCCGCGGCGGCGATCCGGCTCGCGCAGGAGATCAACGATCCGGATGCGGTGATCGTCGTACTGCTGCCGGACGGTGGCCGTGGCTACCTGACGAAGGTCTTCAACGACGACTGGCTCGCGCAGTACGGCTTCCTCGCGCACGCCCGGCAGGGCACCACGCTCGGTGACGTGCTGGCCGGCAAGGACGGCAGCCTGCCGCCGCTGGTGCACACCCACCCGCACGAGACGATCGCCGAGGCGGTCGCGATCCTGCGCGAGTACGGCGTCTCCCAGATGCCCGTGGTCCGCGCGGAGCCGCCGGTGATGGCGGCCGAGGTGGCCGGCGCGGTGTCGGAGCGGACGCTGATGGACGCGTTGTACTCCGGCAAGGCGCGGCTGGCCGACATGGTCGAGCAGCACATGGACACGGCGTTGCCGTCCCTGGGTGCCGGCGAGGCCGTCAGCAAGGCGGTCGAGCTGCTCGAGGGTCGGGACGCCCTGATGGTGCTGGACGACGGCAAGCCGGTGGGCGTACTGACCCGGCAGGACCTGCTGGTCCATCTGTCCGCCGACTGACTCTCGTGTTGGGGGAGAGAATTAACGGTCTACGACCGAAGGCACGATGGCGAGCAGGGCCATCACGATGATGCCGATGACGATGGCTGCTGCTCCCGCGATCTGAAGGATTTCCATATCTCAAGGTTCCTTCAGATCGCCCTTTCGGACATCGGTCCCTAGACCGGTATTCGCTTCATCCCAAGGTCGTACACCGGACCCTGAACACTCATCCTTCAGGAGTCCGGGGGACCCCTACTTGACCAGTACGAAGTCCGAAGGATCCAGCCTCCGGGTACGGCGCCAGTAGGAGACCGTGAACTCGGGCCAGATCGCCGAGTTCCGGCCGGCCGCGTCCAGGTACCAGCTGGTGCACCCGGCCGACCAGACGGTGTCGCCGAGCTCACCCTGGACATCGGCGACGAAGCGCTGCTGCGCCTCGTCGCGGACCTCGACGTACGTCGCCCGCCGGCTCCGCAGCAGGTCCAGCGCCTGCATCACGTAGCGGACCTGGGCCTCGATCATGAAGATCATCGAGGAGTGGCCGAGCAGCGTGTTCGGTCCGGCCAGCAGGAACAGGTTCGGGTAGCCGGCGACCGTGATCCCGAGGTGGGCGCCGATCCCGTCGCGTTTCCAGTGCTCGGCCAGATCGACGCCGTCCTTGCCGAGGATCGGCATCCGGGTCAGGTTCGCCGACACCGCGAAGCCGGTGCCGAGCACGATCGTGTCGGCGGGCCGCTCGATCCCGTCGGCGGTGACGACCGCGGTCGGGGTGACCCGGGTGATCGGGGTGGTGACGAGGTCGACGTTCGGTCGGCCGAAGGTCGGGTAGTAGTCGTTGGAGATCAGCACCCGCTTGCAGCCGATCTGGTAGTCCGGGGTCAGCCTCGCGCGCAGGTCGGCGTCCGGGACCTGCTTGCGTAGATGCCGTTTCGCCTGCAGTTCAAGGCCTTTCATCAACTTCGGGTTGCCCGCGAAGCCGAGGCCGCGGCCCTCGAGACCCCAGTAGATGACGTTGCGGATCGCTCGCTGACCGGCCGGGAAGCGCTCGTGCAGCCGTCGTTCCAGGCCGCCGATCGCGCGGTCCGGCTTCGGCGTGACCCATGGCGCGGTCCGCTGGTAGACGTCCAGTTGCGCGACCTGTTCGGCGACCTGCGGTACGAACTGGATCGCCGATGCCCCGGTCCCGATCACGGCGACCCGGCGGCCGGTCAGGTCGTGAGTGTGATCCCATTGCGCGGAATGGAACGTCGTACCGGCGAAGGAGTCCAGCCCGGGGAGGTCCGGTCGCTTGGGTTCGTGCAGGCTGCCGACACCGGCCACCAGCGCCTGCGTCTCGACCGTCTCGTCGCCGTTGACCGTGACCGTCCACTGCCCGGTCGACTCGTCGAACGCCGCTTCGGTGACCTCGGCGCCGTACCGGATGTGATCGGTCAGGCCGTACTTGTCGGCACAGCGCTCCAGGTAGTCGAGGATCTCGTCCCAGCCGGCGAACATCCGCGTCCAGTGCGGGTTCTGCTCGAACGAGAACGAGTACAGGTACGACGGGATGTCGCACGCGCACCCGGGATAGGTGTTGTCCCGCCAGGTGCCGCCGAGGCGGTCGGCCTTCTCCAGGATGACGAAGTCCTCGCACCCGGCCTGCTTCAGCTTGATCCCCATGCACAAACCGGCGAACCCGGACCCGATGATCACGACCTCTGTCATACGGCCTGAGGTTACCGGTGAGTCATTCCGGTGGGAACCGTCTATTTGAGGCGGTGCAGGACCTCGCCGGCGTTCGGTACGACGAGGGTGTCCGGGTCGGCCTCGTACTGCGCCAGATCGACGGCCGCCGGGTCAAGGTAGTTCAGGTTCGCTCCCCGTACGACGTCCTCCGGAATGCCGGTCGCGAGGGTGACCTGGACGCGGAGGTCTTCACCGGTGACCGGGTCCCAGGTGCCCGCGCCGCGGAGGTGGGTCGAGTGGGCCAGGACACCCCAGTGGACGTCGCGGAACTTCTCCCACTGGCCGAGGAAGTAGTCGCGGCAGTGGTACCCGATCTCCTCGATCTCGGGATGCATCGCGGCGATCCGGGTGACGTGGGGCGCGTACAGGATGACCTCGCCGCCGTTGGCGACCACGGGCTCGAGCTTGTAGAACCCCTTGGCCGCGGTCCAGATGTCGGCGTACTTCTCGGGCATCACCGAGACAACCCGCCGTACCGGCTTGTCGAGGTAGGTGACGTGGGTCTGCGCGGAGACCTGAGCCGCCTCCTGCCAGGCCTCGACGGTGTCGCCGAAGGCGATGGCGTGCAGCGCATCCGTGCCGGACTGGGCGACGACCGCGAGGGCGAGCTTCTCGGCCGGGATCAGCGCGGCGGCCTCGTTGATCAGCGCGCGCACCGGGGTCACGCCGAGTGTGCCGATGATGCTGGCGCTGGTGATGAGCGCGCCGAGCCAATGCGAGACGTCGATGACCTCCTGGCCGGCGACACCGGGGAAGAAGTACTTGTTGCCGCCGGAGAAACCGACGACCTCATGTGGGAAGACCGGGCCGACGACCAGGGCCACGTCGTGCTCGACGACGGCTCGGTTGAGCCGCACCGGGACCTCGTCGTTGAGCATTCCGTTGGAGATCTCGCGGACCCGCTCGGCGCTGATCGTGCCGAGGTCGACGAAGGTTTCCGGCTTCCACCACTCGTGGTTCAGCACCCCGTCGTACTCGTCGCCGAGGTGTTTGCGGAGCTCCTCCGGCGTCATCTCGGCATGGGTGCCGAGGGCAATCAAGATCGTGAGCTTGCTGACTTTGCCGTGCAGCGCATCGTGCACTGCGCGGATCAGCAGGGGGAGCGGGCAGCTCCGCGTCGCGTCCGGCACGATCACACAGACGCTGCGGCCGGCCAGGTTCGCACCGTCCAGCGCGGTACCGATGAACGTCGTGACCTCGTCCTCACTGAGGACCTGACCTGCTCCACCGATGATGCTCACAGCTCAGACTTTACGGGGACGGCTGCTTTGGTCCACTGCTGGTGGACGATGACGGCGTACGTGAGGGCGGCGAGTGGGGCGGCCCAAAGGCGGAAGAACGGGAGTTGGCCGCTGAGGCCGGTGGCCGCGACGACCACACCGAGGACGATCGCGCCGGTCGCAGCGCCGCGGCGGCGGCTGGCGAGCGCGGTGCTGGGGAGTGGACCGGTATGGCGGTCCAGGACCGTGGCGAGCGCCGCGAGGCTCGCGAGTGCGGTGATCGCGAACAGGATCCCGCCGACGAGTTCGCCGAAGATGATGGCTGCGACGTTGAGACCGGTCAGGACTGCGACAACCACGAGTACGTCGAGAGCGCCGTACAGGAGGTGATTGCGCCGCCTCCGGTTGAGGTCGACCCCATCGGCCGATCTCGTCGGGCCCGGGTCGCCCTTCAGCCCTTGGAGCGTCAGGACGATGCCGGCGACGATGACCGCCAGGATGAGGAGCCCAATGATCGAGAGCACCACCGACTGCGTGGTCGACAGGTAGTCCCGAACGTCGCCGCCACCGAAGTCACAGGTCGCCGACGGCGGAAACCACCCGGTGTGAACCGTCGCGTCCGGGTTGACCAGCGGCCCGAGCTTCTCGAAACACGACTTGCTCGGATCCCACCAACTCGGCATCGACGCCGACACCACCACCGCCCAAACCAACCCCAACCCAAGCCCAGCCGCCAGTCCCCACCGCTTCAACGCCTCCACGAACCAATCCTCTCATCTGCCGGGTCGGGTCAGAGCTGGTAGCAGCGTTTGGTGCCGTAGGCAACGAATCCGATTCGTTGCAGGGTGGGGGCGCTGGTGGCGGTGCGGGCGCTGACGAGGGCCAGGTTGGCGCCGGCGGTGAGTGCGGCTTCGCAGCGGGCGGCGATCAGGGCTCGGTAGGCGCCTCGGCCGCGCGCCTTCTCGAGGACCGCGGCACCCCAGAGGCCGACGACATCACCGAGCAAGGTGTATCCGGCGGCGCCGACGATCTCGCCGTCGATCTCCGCCACGAATCGGAGCGGCGATCGCTCGCCTCGCGCTGCCGCGGCGATCTCGTGGTCGAGTTCGTTCCGGCTCGGCGGCGGCCAGCCGAAGACCTCGGAATCCACTTGTGCGGCGCTCTCGATGCTGGCGGCATCCAGCGCCGGCCGCACCACGACGTCATCCGGTACGTCGAGCCGTCCGCTGAGGCCGCCTGGCAGTTCATGTGCCAGCACCTCGACGACCTCGACCTCGCGAAATCCCTTGCCCTGCAAGACTTCCCCGGTATTCGCCGGCCGGGTCCGATCGTCCACCCACCACCGCACCGGCTGGCCCAGCTCGCGCACTTCTGCGATTACCTCGTCGAGGGGGCGGTCGGTGGACGACCACTGCACGGTCGGCCCACGACCGCCGTACACGATCGCCCGGTAGTCGTCGGTGACCACGTCCCGCGCATCCGGCGGTACCCACGACCACTCCGCCGCCGCCTTCAGTACCCGCTCACGCATTGGTGTCTCCATTCAGTACGGCGTACCTCACCAACTCCACGTATCGAGTCGCCGGGAGATCCGCCAAGGCCTTCACGAGGTCCTGGCGCTCGACAGGCTCGAGGTAGCCCAACCGTCCGACGTACGTCGCGGCGCAGGCGTTCAGCTGCGGTAGGTCCTGCCGCCGGGAGTCGAGATTCACGGCTGACACCGCCGCCACCAACCCCAGCCGCGTCGCCCCGCCCGGCCACCTCGCGTGGAACAGCGCCTGGTCTGCCCGTCCAGGGCGGCGTTGCCCGTTCCGCTTCTCGGCGGTCCGCCGGGCCGCGAACTCCCGCATCTCGGTCAACCAGACCGCCCGGCTGGCCTGGATGATCATCACCGCCCGCGCGAACGCCGCCTCGTCGTACCGGAAGTCGCCGTCCGGTCGCGCCTCGGCGGTCACGTAGGCCCAGGTCGCGGTGAAACCCAGCGGGCAGTAGTCGCACACAG
This sequence comes from Kribbella sp. NPDC051587, assembly GCF_044453945.1. Classification (NCBI taxonomy): domain Bacteria; kingdom Bacillati; phylum Actinomycetota; class Actinomycetes; order Propionibacteriales; family Kribbellaceae; genus Kribbella; species Kribbella sp. NPDC051587. The sequence continues at coordinate 620,357 of NZ_JBITDE010000004.1, read as the reverse complement.
CCTGCCGCAGTGACAGGTACCGCAGCCCCATCGGCAGTGTGCCGTCGAGCGCCTTCCGGATCTGCACGCCGTACCCCATCCGGAAATCCTAAGGCGGGTTCGGGTTTGAGCTGACATGCTTTTGCGATGGTTACTCGCAGCGAGATCACCGACGGCCTGCGACGGTTGGGGCTGGACCGGTCGTCCGACGTCCTCGTGCACTCGTCGCTCAGTTCCTTCGGGTACGTCGATGGTGGGGCGGAGGCGGTCTGTCAGGCGCTCGTGGAGACCTGCGGCACGGTGCTGATGCCCGGGTGGACGTTCGACCTCACCGCCGTGGAGGTGCCGCCGGGATTGGAGCGACCGCACAACGCGTATCCGCCGGCCAAGGATTGGGCCACCTTCGACGCGAGCGTCGCGGGCGCGACGGCGTACCGGGATGATCTGCCGGTCGATCGATGGCTGGGGCGCATCCCCGACGTACTGCGGACGTCGTTCGCGCCGCTGCTGAGCTCGCATCCGTTGATGAGGTGGCTCGCGGTGGGGGAGCGAGCGGCGGAGGTGCTGGCGGGCCAGCGCATGGACTGGCCGCTCGGCCCGATCGAGGCGCTTGGCGGTGACGTGCTGCAGTTGGGAGTCGGGCACACGTCGAACACCACGATTCACCTGGCTGAGCAGTACCTGGGGCGGTCGCGGTTCTACCGGTACGCGAAGATCGGCGACGGGTCGTGGGCGGAGCTCCCGAACATCTCCGGTTCGAGTACGCACTTCGATCTGATCGAGCCACTGTTGCGTCCGGCAACCACCGAGGTGATGATCGGCGACTGCCGCGCCCGCCGGATCCCCATCGCCGCCATCCTCGAAGCGACGCGGCAGATGGTTCTCGACGATCCCGCCGCGATGCTGTGCACCGACGATCACGACACCCGCTGCCCCGCCGCCATTCAGCAGCGACTACAGCAGCTTTAGGTCCCGTTCGGCGTACAGGCGGTGCTGCCACTCCTCGTTGAGGAGGATCTCGAGGCACATCTTGACGTCGTACGCATCCGCCGGCGGCCAACTCGGGCCCTCGACGGGGGTGGTCTGTGAGTTGAGTTCCGCGTCGGTCAACTGGTCGACGTACCGGCGGACGCGGGCCATCCGATCGTGCCGCAATGTCAGCACCTCGTCGAGACTCGGCTGTACGTCGAGATCCCATGGCAGTCGCGGGTCCGGCGTTGCGCCGTCGTACGGGAGGCTCAACGGATGCCACGGCTCAGGCTCGCCTTGGATCACCCGGCAGACCCACACCTCGGTCGCATACACAAGATGCCTGAGCGTCTGGATGAACGACCACTCGCCGTCCACCCGCACATGCAGCCTCTCCTCCGGCAACTGCCGAGCCCGCTCCACCGTCCCGGCCCACAACTGCTCGACAACATCCCACCCCTCCCGAACCCCGTCAGCATCAGTAGGCCGCATCTTCACCCGCTCGGGATCCCGCCGATCCAACTCAGCCTCGATCAACGGCCAAACCTCCACCCCGTTGATCACCAACCCCTCGACATCCCCGTCGATCTGGGCCTGGTTGAACTCCACCCCCCGCATCACCGCCCCGATGAACCCCACCCGCTCAAACCGAGCCCCCCGAAAGTCCACCTCCCGCACCAAACCCCCACGCAGATCCCGGTTCATCAAGTTCTCACTCATGGGGTCACGCTAAACCGCGTTCCGGACGATCTACGTCCGCTTCAGGGACTTGGTGAACATGAGGGTTAGGGAGTCGTCGTTGCGGACTGTTTCCATGGGGTCGACCTGGCGGCCGTCGTAGATGAGGCCTCGGCCGTCGGGGAGGTAGCCGCGGCGGACGTAGAGGCGTTGGGCGTTGCCGTAGTCGGGGTAGAGGCCGACGCCGATGCCTACGGTGGGGGAGCGGGTGGCGACGAGGGATTCGGCGGCGTCCATGAGCGCCGTACCGATGCCTTGGCGGCGGAGGTTGGGGAGGACGTTGAAGTCCTGGATCTCGGGGATGCCGTTGAAGGGCTGGTACGGCGACTCCCAGCGGATCGTGACGTAACCGGCGTACTGGCTGTCGACCCAGGAGACGAGGATGTCGCGGGTGCCGGCGGTCTGCTCCTCGAGGTAGCGCTCATATTGCTCGACCGGCTTGGGCCAGCCGAGTTCGGCGAAGGCGGCGGCGATCACGGGCGGGTCCTGGGGCTGCAGCGCGCGGATCTCCATGGGGCGCAGACTAGGTCCCGGCCTGCCGGAAGTCTTCTGAATTCCTCTGGGGTAGCGGACATCATCTGGCCGCTACTGCTCTTAGAGTCGAAGCATGACGACGAACGAGCGGGACGACATCATCGGCCTCCTGGGCGACCGCCGGGGCTTCCTGCGGTACACCGCGCAGGGGTTGACTGACGAGCAGGCGAGCACGCGGAGCACGATCAGTGAGCTGACGGTCGGTGGGCTGATCAAGCACGTGACCGCGGTGGAGAAGAACTGGCAGGAGTTCGCGCAGGGCAAGGACACGACGAAGGAGTACACCCCGGAGGTGATGGCCGAGTGGGCCGACAACTTCCGGCTGGTCGACGGGGAGACGCTGGCCGACGTACTGGCGGCGTACGAGAAGGTCGCGGCTGCCACCGACGACCTGGTGCGTACCCTCGACCTGGACGCGAGCTACGAGCTTCCGGCCGCGCCGTGGCAGCCGCCGGGCGTCTTCTGGACGGTACGGCGGGTCTTCCTGCACATCACCGCGGAGACCGCGCAGCACGCCGGCCACGCGGACATCATCCGTGAGGCGATCGACGGTCAGAAGTCGATGGGCTAACGCCGCCGCAACCGGTCGAAGGCCGTCGGGGGCCCGGCGGCCAAGCGGTCTCGGATGAGCAGCGCGCACTCGCGTGGGGAATTCCGCTCGGTGTCGACCTCGACGTCGTACAGGCCGTGGGCGTGGACGACCGGGAACTGCATGGCGGCCTGGCCGATCCTGCGGTTCCCGCGGGCGGTCTCGCGGCGTTCGAGCTCGGGCAGGGAACAGCGAACGCCGACGAACAGCACTGGGATGCTGGTGAAAACCTCGAGGGCGTCGGCCAGCCGCCACCGCTCACCGAGAACGTAGTCGGCGACCACATTGTTGCCGCCCGCCGCCATGCCGGCCACGGCGCGATGAAAGCCGAGGACGGTCCGCTGCAGGACCGGGAGGTAGGCCTCGTCGGTCCAGTCGCGGCGCGGCAGCATCTGGCGGAAGGCGTCGATCTTCACGTGGTACCAGACGTCTTCCAGTACGTCGAGCAGTTCCGTCGCGATACTCGACTTGCCGGCGGACGACGTACCGTTGAGCACGATCACCCGGCCCGGGCGGTTGACGATTGCCTCGGGCATCAATTCGTGGGTGATCATGCGGTCGATTCTAGGTGCGATCCTCCGGCGCGATGTAGGTGAAGGTGGGGCCGGGGATGGTCCCATCGGCCTCCTTCATCGCCAGGAGCTGGAGCGTCGCGGCCTTGAGTCCGAACATGGTGCGGGTCGCGTCGCGGATGAGCGTGGGCTCCCCGTTGAACGCCTGCTCCAGGAGATAGAGCACCGTGCAATAGACGTTGGCGAAAGCCTTCTGGGCTTGGCGAATCTCCGGGTCCTTGGACGGCTGCGGGTTCGCCTGCATCGGGATCACGCCGGCGAGATCGACCGTCACCGGATCACCGGTCGGACCGGACTGCAGGGTGTCGCCGCGCTGGTAGCGGCGGCCGAGCTTGAGCTCCTCGAAGCGGTAGTAGTGCGCGACCTCATCGCGGTCCGGGTGGAAGAAGTCGCCATCGCCGTCCCACACCCCGCCGCGCGCCGTACCCTCGCCCTGCTCGACGATCTCTTCCAGCGCGGCCAACGCGGACTTGAGATCCGTGACCTCGCTCAACGTCCCATCGGTGTGGTGGAACGGCCCAGCCGTCACCTGTCGCGCCGGATCGCCGGTGAACACCTTGTCCTCACCGAGCGTCTCGCACAGATGCTTGAGGCCTGCCTCGATCGCGTCGTAGAACTGACCGATCGTCTCGTACTGATCGCCCGCTATCGGCGACTCCGGAGCCTCCGGCAGTTCGAGGCGCAGAAACATCTCAAGCGCCTCGGGCCCGAACGGCAACAACTCCAACCTGATGTCGCTGTGCGGCAACTGGCACGGATACCCCGGCAACAGGGTCGGGGTATCCAGCCGCGGTTCACCGCCCACCGCATTCAGCAGGTTCGCGGCCAGTGAGAGGTGAATCATCTCCTCCACGAACACACTGCTGACCACCTCGACCGCATCCGCGTTCACCGCGGGATCCAGCGAGTACAAAGCACACAGGTACGGCGGGAGCGTCGCGTGCTCCAGCTCCACCGCCCACTGCAAGTGTTCCCGCAACCCCGCCACCGTGTCGATCATCCGCTCCTCGCTCTGTCCGCCCGACGTACAAAAGGTCAGACAGAACACACCGAGCAGTTGTGACAGTTGTCGGTCAGCTGATCGTCGTCCAGATCTTCGTGCTCGACTGACTGCCGACGAACGGCTTGTTGGCCGCCCAGAGCAGACCCTCGGAGTTCTCCGGTACGTCGAAGTTGCACATCACCCAACCGCCGTCAGCGCCGCGGGTGTTGAAGCACTCGCGGTGCCAGCTCATCGACGTCTCGGTATCCGAAATCGTGCCGGCGGCCGAATCACCGTTCGCCTTGGTGTCCTTCACCCACACCTTGTCCCCATACGCCTGGAAGCACGCCTTCGCACCCGTGGTCGAAACACACCAGACCCCAATAGCCCCCTCCGGCGGAGCCCCGCTCGGCGTCCCATCCGTGGCCGACGCCACACCCGTCGTACCGACCCCAATCAACACCACCGCCGCCGGAACCCCAACCAGCGAACGCATCAACCTACCCACAACAACTCCTCACTTCGGCAAAGCAAGATTCAATCACGTGCCCTAGGCAACGGACCCCCACGGGTTCACAACCCAACCGGAAGGTCTCGATCCCAGCCACCGAACCGGCGGCCGCTGGCGGGCGTCCATCTCTGCATGACCCGACACCTCTACTTGGTCCGGCACGGCGAGGCGCTGCCCGACGAGAGCGGCCTGACCGAGCGCGGCCGTCACCAGGCGACGCAACTCGGCCAACGCCTGCAGGACGTTGTGTTCAACACAATTCATCACAGCCCGCTCCCGCGAGCCGCCCAAACTGCCCACCTCATCAGCGAGCAACTGCACCACCCAGCCCCGCTGAAACCCTCCGAAGTGGCCGGCGACTACATCCCCTACGTCCCGCACCCGGATGAGCTCCCACCAGATTCAGCCGCCCACTACCTCGACTTCCTCGCCCAGGCCACCCCCGAAGAACTCACCACCGGCCCCCGCCTGGCCCAAGAAGCCCTAACCCACTTCACCGGCCCGACCGACCTCCTGGTCACCCACAACTTCCTCATCGCCTGGCTCATCCGCGACGCCCTGGACGCCCCACCCTGGCGCTGGCTCACCATCAACCACGCCAACGCAGCCCTCACCGTCCTCACCTACACCCCAACCCGCCCCACCACAGTCGAGCATCGTTAGCCGGTTGCGTTGCGGAGGCCGTGAGTGGCACCCGGCCTGGGCCGTTGGTGTGGCAGTCTTTGGGGATGGCTGATGCGCGGTCGGTGTCCGAGTTGGTCGAGGTTGCTGAGCCTGCCTGGCCGGGGTTGGCGGAGTTGATCGCAGGGGCGGCATTGCCGGTGACCGTGTTGCCGGTCTCGGCGGAGCAAGGACGAGAGGTTCTATACCGGCTGCAGGTGACGGCTCGGTCGCCCTTGGGTGCGTTGGCGCTGAACTGTGGTGGCTTGCTCATCGATCACGGTTGGCTGCGCGTGCTCGGCGGTGGTGGGAACGGGCTGCCCGATCTCGCGACCGCGAACAGCCTCAACGATCCCGAGGACGTGCAGACGCCGCCACAGTTCCTGGTTGTCGCGTACGACGTACTCGGCGGGCGGTTCGCTGTCGACGGTGGCGGACTCGGAGTCCGTCCCGGTGAGGTTTGCTACTGGGGTCCGGACACCATGGAGTGGACCGGTATCGGCGTAGGTCACGGGGACTTCGTGGCCTGGACGTTGACCGACGGGCCGACCGGCTTCTACCGCGACCTCCGCTGGCCGACCTGGGCCGACGAGGTCTCGCAGCTCCTGCCATCCGACGGCATCACGGTTTATCCGCCTTTGTTCAGCACCGAGTCTCGCCCCATCGAGAACACCTCACGCCGCCCTGTCCCGTTCAGCCAACTGCTTCAAAGCCACCAGGACATGGCGGCTCAACTAGCTGACCTACCCGACGGCGCATCCGTTGTTTTCAAGGTGAAGGACTGATCACTCGGGGTCTTGGAGGATGAGGTTGTCGCCGTCGTACCAGCCGACGGTGTCGACCTGGGTCAGCACGCCGGGGGAGCGCTCGAGGAAGCTGATGACCTGGTTGGCGGCCGCCACCGACTCGTCGTACCGGGACATGACGATCTGCATGCCGACCATGGCCGAAGCACTCGCTAGGTGGTCGGTCACCTGTTGGCGGGCAGTGGCGGTTCCTTCGACGTCCTCGAGGAACTCGACCAGCTCGTCGAGTTCCTCGCGAGCCCGGTCGTCAACGGTGAGGTCGGCTACCAGTACGGCGTCTCCGCGCGCGTCGTGCACCTCGAAGTCGGCCCAGCCTGGTCCGCTCACCACGAACCCCTCGTCCTGCGCCGCGACGAACGCCACCAGCTCAGCAAACTCGTGCCCGGGCCAACTGGTGATGACCGCCCGCATGTACACACCCATCCGCGCATGCTGCCACAGGCACGACGCCAAACCCTCTTGCGGACCTGCCCCACTCACCAACTCCAGACACTCCACTCGTCGCACGCTCAGGACCTCCCCGCTCGAGCGCAATCAGGAGGGTTAATGAGTGGCAGCGGTCCGGCCGCGCCCGAGATGCTGCGTAGGTGGAACGAGATGTCGAACGGCTTCGGGCAGCCGCGGACTCACTCAATCGAGACCTGCGTCGCACGCTCGGCGGCGACTGGGGGTGCTCGGTGGACGGCTACGTGCTGACCGTTGTGGGTGGGCGGCGGATGGAGCAGGTGCTGCTGGACTCGCGCGTGGACGAGGAGAACTGGCCGGCAGCGGCGTGGTCCGCCGAGTTTCGTGACCATACGGTGGAGGACGACGCTGCGGAGGCAGTCGCGACGGAGGTTCTCGAGGTCCTGCGGCTCTGGCACGTCGAGTGGCCGCTCTGTCCCGACCACGGCCGCCCAACCGACCTGTGCAGTCGGACCTGGGTCTGTCCGGGACCGCCGTCGCATGATGTCGCACCGATGGGAGATCTTGCCTCCGGCTGACAGAACGCCTTGCCGGGGGATTGACCGCCGGCTGGGGCGGGCGGTCAAGGTGGCGGTCAGCCCATTGACCAGTATTGGCCGGGGAGGTCGGCGCAGGGCTTCCAGCGGAGTTTGTAGCTGCCGCCGCCGGCGGGCTCGGTGGTGATGATGCTGATGCAGTTGGTGCGGTGGGCGACGCTGTCGAAGTAGTAGCTCTTGCCGACGGTGGCGCGGAGGTAGAAGGTCTGGCTGGCCAGTCCGCGGCAGGGGCTTTGGCCGATGTAGCCGTTGCTGTCGGTCTGGAGACAGGTGCCGGTGGTGGAGTTGTAGAAGAAGATCACGTGCAGGTTGTTGGCTTCGACCCGCTCGATGCCGATTCTGAAGGTCTGCCAGACGCTCTTGGGGTTGTACAGATTGCACGGGAAGGCTCGGGGACCGTACTCCGAGGAGTCCAGGCACAAGCCGTTACCGGGGTCGGGTGTCGGCCAGGACCAGACGCGGTAATAGCCGATGGTGCCGACGTCGGCCTGGGCGTGCAGCGAGCCGGTGAACAGGCTGAGGACGGTCAGGAGGCCGACGAGCAGAGTTCTTTTCACGACATTTTGAGAACGCATCAGTGCTCCACGGGTCACAGAGGATTGACGGGGCGGCCGCTCGCGCCTGGACAGGTGGGAATTTAGTGTCGGGCAACCCGGTAGAGCAATGAATTCGACGGCAATGGAATCATCGGGTTATTGCTCATGGCAGTTTCCGGACAGGCGCCGATCGGCGGGTTTTCGGCGAGATATATTGCCGGGTTTCGCACATTCGGGGAATGTGGCCGGTACCTGCCGAATTCGCTGTGAAGGTTCTCGCTGTGCAATTGCTGGGCTACGTTCAGTTGCGAGTCTCTGACTGAGACGCCCACAAATGTCAGGAGAAGACGATGCGCAAAGTTGCGAAGACCGCGGCTGGAATTGCTGTCGCGGCGCTCGGGATCAGTGTCCTGCTGGTGCCGGCCGCCACGGCGGCGACGGAGGCCGTGACGGCGACCTGCCCCAGTGGTGCCTTCTGCATTCAGGAGCAGAACGGCACCATTCTGAGCAAGAACATCTGGTACTCCTACGGCGCGCACAACCTGTCCGGGGTGACCGGGTTGAAGTATCCGGTCAACAATCAGACCGGCGGTGCGGGAGTTGCGGCTTGCTTCGACTACGGCGGGGGCCGATGCAGCGCGGTGACGCGCCAGACCGGCCGCTTGCCGTTGTACGACTTCACCCCGATCAACTCGGTGGTGCTGGTGCGTTAGTTCAGGCTGGGAACTTGGCGCCGGTGTTGCTGTGGCAGCGGTAGCCGTTCGGGTTCTTGTGGAGGTACTGCTGGTGGTACCCCTCGGCGTAGTAGTGGTCGCCGAGGGGGGCGATCTCGGTGGTGATGTCGCCGTAGCCGAGGGGCTTGATGACGGGGGCGTAGAGGTCGCGGGTGCGTTCGGCCTCGGCGCGCTGGGCGTCGGTGGTGTAGTAGATGGCGGAGCGGTACTGGGAGCCGAGGTCGTTGCCCTGGCGCATGCCCTGCGTCGGGTCGTGGGTTTCCCAGAAGACCTTCAGGAGGTCGGTGAAGGTGGTCTTGGTGGGGTCGTAGACGATGCGGACTGCTTCGGTGTGGCCGGTGCCGCCGGTGCAGACTTCCTCGTACGTCGGGTTGGGGGAGTACCCGCCCGCGTACCCGACTGCGGTGGTGTAGACGCCGGGGAGCTGCCAGAAGATCTCCTCGGTACCCCAGAAGCAGCCGGTACCGAACCAGACCTCCTCGAACCCCTCAGGGGCGGGGGCGGTCTGCGGTGTGTGCAGCACGATGTTCTCGGCCGGCACGGTGTAGCCGGGGGTGGGGCGGCCGGGCAATGCGCGCTCCGGCTCGACCAGGGCTGTGTTCCGCTTGAAGAACGACATTCTCACGCCTCTCGCAGTTGACTCTCATAGTCTCTCAACAAGGCCCCTGGGGTGAACCTTCCCCGGCCCCCTTACGGGACGATGACGTCAGGCGATCATCGCCGGGGTGAAGCGTGGGTTGCCGGGAGCGCCGGTCAGGGAGGCGTACGACGCGGCCAGGCGGCGGACGCCGTCTCGCAACGCATCTGGTTCCAGGGTGTACGGGAGCCGGATGAAGGACTCCAGACCGCCGTCGGGGGAGAAGCGGGAACCAGCGACGAGCAGTACGCCGTTCCGCTGGGCCACTCCGACCAGACTGGAGCCGACGGGTTCCGGGAGCTCGCACCACAGGGACAGGCCGCCACCTGGCAACTCAAACCGCCAGTCCGGGAGCTCAGCCGTCACGGCTGCCGCCAGGGCATCGCGACGCCGGGCCAGCTCGGTACGGCGCTCCGGGAGCAGGGTCGCGCGGTCCCGCAGCAGCCCGGCAACCACGAGCTGGTCCAGCACCGGTGCGCCCAGATCGAGTGAAGCCCGTGCGTCGAGCACTCGGGCGACCAGGTGTGACGGGACCCGCATCCACCCGATCCGCAGTCCACCCCAGTACGACTTGCTGACCGAACCGAGCGTGATCACGCCCTCGGGGTGGTACGACGCGAACGGCGGCGGCATCTCCTGGCCGTCCAGCCACAGGTCGCCGAGCGTCTCGTCGATGATCGCGGTCGTCCGGCTGCGGGCGAAGGCGATCGCGAGCTGTTGCCGGTCCGCGGCTGCAAGTAACCAACCGGTTGGATTCTGGAAGTCGACCACCATCCAGGCCGCTCGCGGCGACGTCTGCCGGATGGTTGCCTCCAGCAACGGAAGGTCCCAGCCGTAGGGGCTCATCGGCGCGGCCACCACCCGGCAACCGCTGCGCCGGATCGCGTCCACCGAGTTCGGGTGCGTCGGGCTCTCGGTCAGCACCCGGTCGCCGATCTGCGTGAACGCCCGGATCGCGATCGAGGTCGCGGCCAGCGCTCCCGCGGTGACGATGATCTGGTCCGGCGAGGTCGGCAGTCCGCGTTCGTTGTACGTCGCCGCGATCTCCGCCCGCAACTCCGGCAACCCCTGCGGGTGATACCCCGGCGTCGCAAGGTGGCCCGGCAACTCCACGACGGCCGCGGCAACCGCCGTACTGATTCCCGGTACGGCGGCCGGTGCCGCGCAGGTGAAGTCGTACAGCCCCTCCGTGTCGATCCCGGGCGCATGGTGTCGCCCGAGCTCCGGCCCGACCTTCGACGGCAGCGCGGTCACACTCCCGGACCCGCGCCGGCTGACCAGGTAGCCACTGTCACGCAACTCCCGGTACGCCGATGCCACCGTCGTACGGCTGACTCCCAGAGCGTCGGTCAGCTCGCGCTCACTCGGCAGCCGCGCGCCGGGCATGATCCGCCCGTCCGCGATCAGCAGGCGGAGCCGCTCGGCGAGCACCCGGTACGCCGGTCCCGCGTCGTCCGACCAGGCTCCGAGCAGACCACTGAGCGTGCTGGCGGGAAGCTGTTGCCCAATCATGCAGTCCACTATTGCGCAATTGGCTATCGATCACCAGGCCAGTTGGCCTGCAAACTGAAGAGGTGACCGCCACTTCCGTAGCCCCTCCCCGCCAGCTCGCCGCGCTCAACCCGATCCAGCAGCTCAAAGCAGGCCACCTGCCGCGCCGCCTGATCCAGCTGTACGTAGGTCTCGTCCTGTACGGCGCCTCGATGGGCCTGATGGTCCAGGGCAACCTCGGCCTCGACCCGTGGGACGTGCTGCACTCCGGCATCATCAAGCACATCCCGCTGAGCTTCGGGACTGTCGTGATCGTGATGAGCTTCGTCGTACTGCTGGCGTGGATCCCGCTGCGCCAGTGGCCGGGGCTCGGCACCGTGAGCAATGCGATCGTGATCGGCCTCGCCACCGACCTCACGCTGTCGACGGTCGACCGGCCGGACGCGCTCTGGCTGCGGATCGTCTTCATGCTCGCCGGAGTGGTCGTCAACGCCCTGGCCGGCGCGCTCTACATCGGCGCCCAGTTCGGCCCCGGACCGCGGGACGGCCTGATGACGGGTCTGGTCCGCCGTACCGGCTGGAGCATCCGCCTGGTCCGCACCTCGATCGAGATCGCGGTCGTCGCGATCGGCTTCGCGCTCGGCGGGGTGATCGGCTTCGGCACCGTCATCTACGCCCTCTCGATCGGCCCGCTCCTGCACTGGATGCTGCCCCTGTTCACGGTCCGCCTCGAAGCGACCGAGTAAACGGCGAGGGGATCCCGGACCAGGGGGCCCGGGATCCCCTCGCCACCAACTTTGAGCACGGCTCAACCATTCCAGAGCCGCGGCAATGGTTGGTGGGTGCTCAAGGTGGCTGGCCGCACGCGTTGAGGACCGGTCGAGCCTGCGGGGGGCTCAGGGTTGGGTGTCGAGGTGTGTTTTGAGGGCGTCGAGGTTTGAGTCCCAGTTGGTGGCCAGGGCGGCGAGGAACTGTTGGGCCAGCTGGATGGGGGCCGAGTGCAGGCGGTAGCGGACGCGGCGGCGTTCGCCGGGCTCGGCGATCAGCAGGCCGGCCTCGGAGAGCAGGGTGAGGTGCTTGGCGATCGCCTGGCGGGTGATCGGGAGCCGGTCGGCCAGGTCGGTCGCCGTAGCGGGGCCGCTCGCGGCCAGTTCGGCGAGGATGGTGCGCCGGCTCGGATCGGCCAGCGCCACGAACACCTGCTCGGCGACCGCCTCGCGATCGAGGGATGGTTCAGGCTGCATTGAGGTATTCGACCAGTTCGCCGAGCTCCAGCTCCCAGCCCTGGGTGTTCCCGCCGAACGCCTTGGCGTACTCGTCTTCCGGAAGCTGAGCGAACCCGGACTCGACCACGGTCAGCCGCGTGCCGGCGTCCGTCGGCTCCAGGGTGAATTCGACATAGGTACGGCGGGGGTCGTCCTCAGGCAGTCCGTAGATGTGCCAGGTGTACCCGAACACGGCCGGCTCCTCGAGCCGCTCGATCCGAAGCTCGACCTTGTCGCCGTTCTCCCACGTCAGTACGGCGTTGCCACCCGTCTGCAGGTCGATCGTGGCGTTCTGCCCGAACCACGTCCCGAGTCCCTCGGCCGTCGTCAGCGCCCTCCACACCTTCGCCGGCGGATGCCCGAGCTCCAGCGTCCGCTCGATCCGATCCGGAAATCCCATCACTGCCTCCATGTATAGCAACCGACTAGTTGCCATAAAAGTATGGCAACTAGTCGGTTGCGTCAAGTCGGCGAGGCTACTTGGTGAGGTCGGGGCCCTTCTCCGGCTTGCCCTGAGCGCTGGGCTCGTCCGGCGTCTGCGCCGGCGCCGCAGTGACCGCACCGGCCGCCGGCGACTGACCGGAGTTGATCAGCGCGGCCATCAACATCGCCTGGTTGTCCTTGTCCATCGACCCCACCAGCGAGTTCAGAGCCGCCTGCCGATCCGCCGCCGACCCTGCTGTCGCGAACGCGTGCACTTGCGCGGCGGTCGCGTTGATCGCGTTCGGTGAGAGCTCGCCGGAACGGGCGGAGGGCTGCGACGGCCCGCCGCCCAGGTTCGGGTCCTTGAACTGCCGCATGGCTTCGAGGCCCGCGCCCGCGCGGCCGACGCCGTTGCTGAACTTCGCCTTGACCCAGCGCGACATGCGGCCGGGGGCGGAGGCGAGGCCCTTACCCGCACGAGCGCCTGCGCGGCCGATGGCCCCGGGTGCGGAAACGGCCGCGTTGCGGGCTGCTTTGGCGCCGGTACTGATCGCACGGCCGGTGCCGTCGAGGGTCTCGTTGAGCCGGATGGCGGCCAAATTGGCAGCGACGCCGGTCTGTTCCCGCAGATCGGCGATGTCCGACCGGGTCTGGTCGGCCCACGTGCGGCCGGTTTCGATCGTGCGGTTCACCGCGTTGTAGATCGGCGCGAGAGTCCGCTGTGTCTGCATCGACCGGCGCAACGCGACCTGGTCAGCGGTGTCGAGACTGGCAAGCCAGCGAACAGCGGCGTCGGTGTCGCCCTGTTGCCACATGCCGGGTCCTTGGTGCGGTGTCGTCATGGTCGATCTCCTAGTCGAGGTAGACCGCGTAGCCGACACTCACCGTGCGTGTCAGCGGATCCTTGGTCGGTTGGTCGCTGAACAGCATGATCTGTGCGCCGGGACGTTGCCAGACAGCAATGTGACGCCTGGCCGGGGTCGCTGCAGGTGTCAGGCTCCGCAGCAACTCCGGGTCGGTGTGGTCGGCGACCTGGTCGGGCTCACCCCAGTGCTTGCGAGCCAGCGCCAGGTGGTTCGGCCACGCCGCGTCGAGGCCGTCCTCCGCCTGAGCCAGGTCCTCCGGACCGATTTCGTACGCGACCCAGCCGCTGTGACGGGTATCGGCGAAGACGAGACCGTCGTACGCGACGAGGTTGCTGCCGCGCTTGGTGGTGAAGGTCCAGGACGCCATGGTGGCGTCGATCTCTTCGCGGGGCTGGAGCGGGACGGGTTGCCAGCCGGTGGCGTTGGTTACGCGCGCCACGAGGGTGCGGACGAGGGCTGGGCCGGCGTCGTCGCTGTCGGGGCCACCTACTGGGGTCCAGTCGGTGATCTCGGCCAGGTCGGCCATGGCCAGGTCGTCGTCGTCGAGCGGCCTGTCCGCTGTCTTCATCCGTCGTCCTCCTAGGTGTACGTCGGTCAGCGGGAGCCGCGGCCGTGGGGGTCGTTCTTCTGGGCGTTGGTCTGCCCGGTACTGCGGTCTGCCTTGTTCGGGTCGGACTGTGCGGTCTTGGCGGCCTGTTCCGGGGTGCTCCGCTGGACCTCGGCGGTGCCGTAGAAGGCGGCCGCGGCCGCGCGGGTCGCCTGCGCCTTACGGTCGGCCTGGTTCGGCTCCTCACCTGCGGCCTGGAACACCGGCTGCTCCACGCGCGGCTGGGTCGGCTGCCCGGGTCGGGTGGTCGGCTCCTCGCCGGCCGCCTGGAACACAGGCTGTGCGGTCCCGCGCGGCTGCTGCTGCCCAGACTCCGGTACGCCGGTCTGCGGCGTACCGCCCTCCTGTACGGCGCTCTCCGGCCCAGCCTGCTGAGCCTCGGGCTGCTGTGTTTCGGCGGACTGAGGTGCGGCCTCGCCTTCGGCTGCGGCGACCTGCTGCTGCGCGGCCTCGCGATCGGTGGGCACGGCCTGGTGCTGACCGACGTGCTGCTCGGAGTCGGGCTGCTGGACTACGGGGGACTGGGCTTCGTTCGCCTGGGGTGCCGGCTGCGGAGTCTCGCCCGCAGCCGCGGCCACCCACTGCTGGGCAACCTCGCGATCAGTCGGCACAGCCTCATGCTGACCAACATGCTGCTCTGCCGTCCCGGCCGCCGGCTGCGGAGTCTCCGCCGACTGGACCTCAGCCGACTCTGCAGACTGGGCTTCCGGTTGCTGAGTCTCGGCCGACTGACCCTCGGCCGACTCCGCTGACTGTCCCTCGGCGGACTGCAGTTCGGGGGACTGGGTTTCGGCTTGGGGCTGGTTCTCGGCGGCCTCCAGCTGGGCTATCTGCTGCTCGAGGTTGGCGATCTGCTCGCGCAACTGCCTGACCTCGCCGCGAAGCATCTCCAGTCGTTGCGCCTGCGCCGACCCTTGCTCAACCTGGTTCCGCGGCATGAACGACTCGCGTTGCGGTCCCAGATCCATCTGCTGACCCGGGGCGTTCTCGAAGTCGCCGGGGGCCTGCAGCGCCTGGGTGAGGTTGCGGTGGGCCAGGTAGCTCAGGTCGCCGCGCGTCATCGTGGAGTGCCCGATCTGCGCGCGCACCATCGGGTCCATCGTCTTGGCGTCCTTGGCCGCCTGCGCGTACGCCGCCTTCAGCATCTTCGTGCCGCGCCGCATGTCGCTCCACCGCGACACGGCGTTCGACAGCATGCCGACCAGCGAGGTCGACTGGCTCCGCGGACCCGTACCGCGCCCCTGCGCGGCCTGTCCCAACGCAGCAAGCTGCGCGCGGTCGCGGTCGCTGTGAACCCCACTGACACTCCGCTGCGCCATCGCACTGAGGTCGCTGGACGTCAGGTTCGCCCGGCCGATCCCCTCGCGCACCGCGGGGTCCATGTTCTTGACGTTCTTGCGCGCCATCGCGAACGCGGCCTTCAGGTCCTTGGTCCCCTGCCGGCCGGCCCGGCGGTACTCGCGGTTGAGGCGCCGGAGCTGCGGCCTGGTGAACTCTGGAGTGTTCTGGCTCATCAGCTCTCCTAGTCGAGGTACACGGCGTAGCTGACGCCGACGGAGGTGGTCAGGGGGTCCTTGGACGGCCGGATGCTGTACAGCCGCAGCTCCGCGCCGGGCCGCATCCACACCGCCAGGTGACGGTGGTCGGTACCGGCTCCGGGCGCCCACTCGTCCTCGAAGTCGGGGTTGCTGTCGTCTCCGACGTAGTCAGGTTGACCGAAGTGCTTGGTGACCAGCGCCAGGTGGTCCGGCCAATGCGCGTCCAGACCGGCCTCGGCCGCACCGATGTCGTCCGGTCCGATCTCGTACGCCGACCAGCCGCTGTCCGGGCAGTCCGCGAAGACCAGGCCGTCGAACACGATGAGCGTCGTACGGCGGGGTGTCACGAACCCCCAGGACACCATCTCGTCGCCGATCGTCTCGCCCGCCTGCAGCGGCCAGGGCTGCCACGGCGTCTGACCCATCACGCGGTGGACGAGCGCACGCACGACCTCCGGGCCGGACTCGTCGCCGTCCGGACCGGCGAGCGCGGTCCAGTCCTGGATCTCGGCGAGATCGGCCAGCGCCAGGTCGTCCTGGTCGAGCGGCCTGTCCTGCGTCTTCATCCCGGTCCCATCTGTCGGCGTACGGCGTACAGGGTTCGTCAACTACTGACCGCAACCGTAGGCCGCGGCGTGGGTCAGTTGCCAGGGGGTTCGACGCATCTGTGGATAACTCAGTTCCTGCCCACAGCGTCCGAAGATCCGCAGTGCATGGTCGGCGTGTTTTCGGACGCTGCGATCTGTCTCAGGGGCGGAACCGTGGTTCGGCGTACGGCAGACCAGGCCGTACGCTGGTCCGGTGAATTCCGAACACCACTACGGCTTCGAGACGCTCGCCATCCACGCCGGGAACGAACCTGACCCGACCACCGGCGCCGTCGTCCCGCCGATCTACGCGACCAGCACCTACAAGCAGGACGGTGTCGGCGGTCTGCGCAACGGGTACGAGTACTCCCGTTCCGCGAACCCGACCCGCACCGCGCTCGAGGAGTGTCTGGCCGCGGTCGAGGCGGGTACCCGCGGGTTCGCGTTCGCCAGCGGCCTGGCCGCCGAGGACACGCTGATCCGGTCGCTGTGCGTGCCCGGTGACCACGTGGTGTTCCCCGACGACGCGTACGGCGGCACCTTCCGGCTGTTCTCCAAGGTGCTCGGCGCGTGGGGTGTCGAGATGACCCCGGCCGCGGTCACCAACCCGGAGGCGATCCGCGCCGCGATCCGCCCGGGCAAGACCAAGGTGGTCTGGCTGGAGACCCCGACCAACCCGCTGCTGAACGTTGCCGACATCGCCATCGTCGCCCAGATCGCGCATGACGCGGGCGCCGTACTGGTCGTCGACAACACGTTCGCCTCGCCGTACCTGCAGCAGCCGCTGGAGCTGGGCGCGGACGTGGTCGTGCACTCGACCACCAAGTACATGGGTGGCCACTCCGACGTCGTCGGTGGCGCACTGATCGTCCGGGACGCCGGGCTGGCCGACAAGATCGCCTTCCACCAGAACGCGATTGGCGCGGTCGCCGGACCGTTCGACTCGTTCCTGGTGCTGCGCGGCATCAAGACACTCGGTGTGCGGATGGACCGGCACAGCGACAACGCCGAGAAGGTCGTCGAGTTCCTGCAGCGGCACCAGTCCGTCAGCCAGGTGCTCTACCCGGGCGTCGAGGGCCACCCGGGCCACGAGACCGCCGCCAAGCAGATGAAGCGGTACGGCGGCATCGTGTCGTTCCGCGTCACCGGTGGCGAGGCGCAGGCGCTCGACATCTGCAACAAGGCCGAGGTCTTCACACTGGGCGAGTCGCTCGGTGGCGTCGAGTCCCTGATCGAGCACCCCGGCAAGATGACCCACGCCTCGGTCGCCGGTACGCCGCTCGAGGTGCCGGCCGACCTGATCCGCCTGAGCGTCGGCATCGAGACCGTCGAGGACCTCCTCGAGGACCTCGACCGCGCCATGTCCTGACCGATCCCCCGCGCCATCTGGTGGCTAGACCAGCCAGATGGCGGGTTGGCCAGTCCGATACGGGTTGGCCAACCCACCGGCACATGGGTATACCCATCAAATGGGTATACCCATCAAATGGGGGTGGGTGTCGAGCGGAAGGGGGCGACCGATGAGCCTCGTGGTGGCGGTGGACTTCGGGTCGACGTTTACGAAGGCGATCGCGGTTGATGTGGGGTCGGGGGCGTTGGTGGCCCGAGCTGAGCATCGGACGACGATCGACACCGATGTGATGGACGCTTGGCATGTGTGCCGGACCGCGTTGCTGGAGGTCGATCGCGGGGTCGCGCAGGCCGACGTACTGGCTTGTTCCAGTGCGGGCGGTGGGCTGCGGATCGGTGTCGTGGGCAACGAAGAGTTGGTGACCGCGGAGGCGGGCAAGCGGGTCGCGTTGTCCAGCGGTGGGCGAGTGGTTGCCGTGGTCAACGGTGGTCTGACGCCGACGTCGCTGAAGGAACTGCGCAAGGACCGGCCGGATGTCGTTCTGCTGTCGGGCGGTACCGACGGCGGCAACTCCGCCGTCCTCCTCAAAGCGGCGCAGACCCTGGCGACGTACAAATGGCGACGTCCGGTCGTTGTCGCAGGCAACATTGTGGCCCAGGCCGAGATCGCCGACATCCTCAAGGATGTTCCGCATGTCCTGGCAGCCAACGTGGTCCCCGAGATCGGGGTGTTCGCGCCGGACAGCGCCCGGGCCGCGATCCGCGAGATGTTCCTCGCGCACGTGATCGGCGGCAAGAACCTGTCCCGTGATCCCGCCTTCGCCCGGATGGTTCGCGCAGCCACGCCGGACGTCGTACTGCGCGGTGTCGAGGTGCTCGCCACACTTCACGGCGACGTGGCGGTCGTGGACATCGGCGGCGCGACCACCGACGTGCATTCGGTGATCGAGCTCGACCCTGAGGATGCCAACCTCGGACGCGAGGTGGTCGCCACCCATCCGGTCACGCGCACGGTCGAAGGTGACCTCGGCATGCGCTGGAGCGCCGTACCGGTTGTTGCCGCTGGCATCGAAGCAGGACTCGTCCCCGACGAAGAAGCACTCGGTACGGCGGCCGCCCGGCGGCACGCGGACCCGGCGTACCTGCCGGATTCGCCGGCCGAGGCGCAGTACGACGTGGCCCTGGCGAGCGTGGCCGCGACCGTGGCGCTGCGCCGGCACGCGGGTCGGCAGCGGATCGTCTTCGGTCCGGGCGGCCGGGTGATCGAGCGCTCCGGGAAGGATCTGCGCGAGGTCGACCTGCTCGTCGGGTCGGGCGGTGTGCTGCGGCACAACGGTCCGGAGGTGGCCGCGCGGATCCTCGGGTCGGTCGCGGTCAACGCGCAGGAGGAGGGCTGGCTGGTCCCCGAGCGCGCTCAGACCTGCGTCGACAAGGACTACGTGCTCGCCGGTGTCGGCCTCCTCGCCGATGACAATCCCACTGCCGCCGAGGGCCTCGCCGCCCACATTCATGGAACCGTCCGAACCGGGCACTAGTCTCAGCAGCAAGCAAAGCTGCGGAGGGGTGCATGAGCGAGGACGGCAACGCGAAGGACGAGAGTCCGGTCGCTGACAACAGTGTGGCCGAGGAGACCGCCGACACGGTGGTGCCCACGGACGATCACGTGATGGCGACGTCGAGTCGGGGGCGGATCGATACCGGTGTGACGCCGGGGATGCAGATCGCGAGTGCCTGGTCCTGGCGGTTCCTGGTGATCGTGGCCGCGGTGGCCGTGATCGGGTACGGGATGCAGTACCTGTCCGAGGTCGTCGTACCGGTGACCGTCGGCATCCTGCTGACCGCCCTGCTCGTGCCGATCACCAACGGCCTGCAGAAGCTGCGGGTGCCGCGGGGTCCGGCGGCCGGGATCACCGTGATCTCCACGATCGTGCTGGTCGCCGGGCTCCTGACGCTGGTCGGGACGCAGATCGCCGGGCAGTTCGAGAGTCTGTCGAACCAGGTCGGCGAGGGCGTGCAGAAACTGCGCGACCTCGCCCGGCTCAACTTCGGGCTGACCGACACCGACATCACCAAGATGTTCAAACAGGTCCAGGACGCCATCACCTCCGGCGGGGCGCTCGGTCAGCGGGCCGCCGAGGTCGGGACGACGGCGACGCACGTCTTCGCCGGCCTGTTCATCTCGCTGTTCTGCCTGTTCTTCTTCCTCTACCAGGGCGAAAAGATCTGGGCCTGGCTGGTCCGGCTCTTCCCGCGCCAGGCCCGGGAGAAGGCCGACTCGTCCGGCCGGAAGGCGTGGGTCTCGCTGACCGCGTTCGTCCGGGCCACGATCATCGTCGCCGCCGTGGACGCGATCGGCATCTCGCTCGGCGCGGCCATCATCGGCCTGCCGCTGGTGAGCGCGATCGGCATCCTGGTCTTCGTCGGCGCCTTCATTCCGGTCGTCGGGGCGCTGGTCAGCGGCATCGTCGCCGTCCTGGTCGCGCTGGTCGCCAAGGGCCCGATCGTCGCGATCGTGATGCTGGCCGTCGTGATCGGCGTTCAGCAGCTCGAAGCGCACGTGCTGCAGCCGTTCCTGCTCGGCCGCGCCGTCAGCGTGCACCCGCTGGCCGTCATCCTCGCCATCGCCACCGGCGTCGTGATCGCCGGCATCGTCGGCGCACTGATCGCCGTACCGACGGCCGCTGTCCTGAACGCGATCGTCAACCACCTGGCCGGCAACGACGTCGACCCCGAGCCACCCCGTCGGCCACCTCTGCCCCGCCGAAAACCACACCCCGAGCCGGCCCCACTGGAGGATTGACCCGGCGCTAATGCCAGACGCCGCCGGAGCCCAGAGCGGCCAGCTCTGGGAAGGCGTCGTGCCAGCGGCGGACGCAGTACCGCGGTGGTCGCAGCTGCGGCCAGAGCTCGATCAGCAGGTCCTTGTTGAGCGCGTTGCACAGCTCTTCGAGGGTTGACGCGTCGCCCATCATCCGCTGGTAGAAGAACTGCCGGTCGTCTGAGTCGTCGAGGTCATAGGTCCGGTGGTCGCGTCGCCAGGTGATGGTGCCGTGCTGCGGGCCGACGAGGTCGTCGAGGGACTCCGGTACGACGTACGGAAACCGGGAGGCATAGGTGTCTCCCGGCTGGGCCAGGTTCGGTTCGTCCACAGCTTCATCGTCTCGCAACGGCGAACGACCGGCCGCCTCGGGTGAGGCGACCGGTCGTCGGGTGGTGCTTGGTCAGTGCATGGCCGCGGCGGCGGAGGCTTCCAGGGAAGCGTCGTCGTCGCCCTCGGCCTTCGGGCCGTCGTTGCGGCCCGCGAGGCGCTGCTCGGGGGTGATGACGGCCAGGATGAACGCGATCGCCAGGAACGGCAGGGAGACGAGGAAGACGTCGCCCATCGCGTCGACCAGACCGTGCAGGGCCCAGCCCTTCATCGGCTCCTTCAGCGCGTGCAGCATCGGGACGCTGTTCGCGGCCTTGCCCAGCATGTCCAGCATCTGCTGGGTCGCGTTCGGGACGATGTCGGCCAGGTGGTCCTTCAGGCGGCTGGTCAGCACCGCGCCGAAGATCGCCGTACCGATGGCGCCACCCATGGAGCGGAAGAACGTCATCGTCGAGGTCGCGGTGCCCATGTGCTGACGGGGCACGCTGTTCTGGGCGGCGGTGACGGTGATCTGCATCGACAGACCCAGACCGGAGCCCATCAGGAACATGAAGATCGCCAGCTGCCAGTACGGCGTGGTCATGCTCAGCGTGGACAGCAGCAGCATCGCCGTGGCGACCAGCACCGCGGAGATGATCGGGTAGATCTTGTAGCGCCCGGTCTTGCTCATCAGCTGGCCACTGGGGATCGAGGCGGAGAAGATACCGACGATCATCGGCAGCAGCGCCAGCCCCGAGCGGGTCGGGGACATGTCCTTGACCGCCTGCAGGTAGAGCGGCAGGAAGATCAGGGCACCGAACATCGCGACACCCATCAGGAACGCGAACCCGGCGTACCCGGAGAAGATGCGGCCCTTGAACAGGTCCATCGGGATGATCGGCTCGGCGACCCGCAGCTCGACGAAGACGAAGACGACGGCGAGTACGACGGCGGCGACCAGCAGGGCGATGGTGGTTCCGTTGCCCCAGCCGTTGGTCGGGCCGCTCCAGGAGATGGCCAGCAGCAGCGTGGTGACGGCCGCGGTGACGACGGCGGCGCCGACGTAGTCGATCTTGTGCGAGCGCTTCACGTGCGGCAGCTTCAGGACCGCGGCGACGACGCCCAGGGCGACCAGGCCGATCGGCAGGTTGATCCAGAAGATCCAGCGCCAGCCGGGACCGTCGGTGAGCAGACCGCCGAGCAGCGGGCCGGCCACCGAGGACAGGCCGAAGACGGCACCGAAGTACCCCATGTACTTGCCGCGCTCACGCGGCGGGATCACGTCGCCGATGGTGGCGAACGCGAGCGACATCAGGCCGCCGGCGCCCAGACCCTGGACGGCCCGGAAGCCGATCAGCATCTCGATGTTCTGCGACAGCGCGGCCAGCACGGAGCCGGCCAGGAAGGTGACGATCGCCGCGATGAACAGCGGGCGGCGGCCGTACAGGTCGGAGATCTTGCCCCACAGCGGAGTGGAGGCGGTCGAGGTCAGCAGGTATGCCGTGACCACCCAGGACAGCTTGTCCAGGCTGTTGAACTCACTGACGATCTGCGGCAGCGCCGTCCCGACGATGCTCTGGTCGAGTGCGGCCAGGAACATACCGGCCATCAGGCCGCCGAGAATGACGAGGATCTGCTTGTGGGACAGGTAGTTCGGTGCGTTGTCACCCGGCCCGGAGGCGGGTGCGGGGCCGCCAGTGGTGGCGGGCTCGGTGGTGCTCATGTGGTGCTCTCCAGGTTCTGCTCGGTGTTCCCGCGGGCGGCGTCGTCGTCGGCGCCGGGCGCGGAGTCTTGGGGACGGCCGGCGGCCTGCATGGCCGCCCAGCCTTTGTCGGCCCAGGCCATCCCTGGCGGGGCTTCGATGCGGGCGGTGACGGCGTCGGCGAACCGGGTCATCAACCGTCCGAAGGTCTCGACGTCTTCCTCGGACCAGCCCTCCAGCGCGGTGCTCAGCAGCTCCATCCGGCGGCGGGCGTTGTCCTCCCACTGCTCGATGCCCTGCTCGGTCAGCTCGACGCGGAAGGCGCGGCCGTCGGCGGGATCGGGGGAGCGGCGGACCAGTCCGAGCTGCTCGAGTGCGCGGACGTGGCGACTGGTGGTCGACGCGTCCAGCTCCATCCGGGCGGCCAGCTCGGACAGCCGCAGGGCGCCGCTGCAGCGCAGCGCGAACAGCGCGATGTGGGCGCTGTGGTCGATCGTGTCGCCGGGCTGCTTGGCCTTCAGCCGGCGGCCGATCCGGGTGAACGCGTGCATGACGCCCTCGATGGCGGTCTGCGGGGTGTACGCGTCGTTTACTTGCATGCTGCAAGCATATACATAGTTGTATTACGCACGCAAATAGTTTCCGGGATGAATGAGTGAGCTGCCACTCATTTGCTCTTAGTGCTCAATTCGTCACTCTTCGCAGTTGTGGTGGGGCTAAGACCACCTAGGAGGGTGGTTCAGGCTCCTCGCGGTCACCGTCCGTGGCCGTCAGGCTGGTGGCGTGACGACGACTGCGGTACACGACAAGACGCTGACGAGACGCCGATTGGTTGAGTTCGGCGTGATCTGCCTGGTGCTGACCTGGGTGCCCTACCTGTTCCTGGGCGTGCTGAAGGTGGAGATCGACCAGCCGGTGGGCCGGCTGATCTTCGGGTTGGCGACCTCCGGGCCGTCCCTCGCCGCCCTGGTGATGTGGCTCTGGCACCGGGAGCGGCGCCGGGTGGTTCGCTGGTCACTCAGCTGGCCGATCGCCGCCGTCGTACTGGGAGCTGCTGCTCCGCTGATCGCGACCGCGCTGGTCGGGAACCTGGCGGAGCTGCCCGGCCACGCGAGCTCGGTGATCGCGGGAGCCGGCGGGATTCTGGGAGCGGCCGCCTACACGCTGGTGGCCGGCCCGCTCGCGGAGGAGTTCGGCTGGCGCGGATACGTGCAGCCGCGACTGCGCCAGTACTACGATCTGCCGGCGACGACTGCGATTCTCGGTACGGCGTGGTGGCTGTGGCACGTGCCGCTGTTCTTCCTGCCGGGGACCGGTCAGTACGACGACGGGCTGTTCACCCAGCAAGGGCTGATCTTCTTCCTCGAGATCTTCCCGCTCACCTTCCTGATGTTGTTCGTGACCGAGCGGCTCCGCGGCGGCGTACCGGCGGCGATCCTCCTGCACGCGGCGTGGAACCTGACGACGGAGCTGGTGCCGCCGCTCGGCCACGCGGCCTGGCTGGAGTTCATCGCGGTGACCGCCGTGGCGGGAGCCACCGCTCTGTACTGGCGGCGTACCTTGCCTGCATGACACAGGTGGCAGTGGTGACCGGTGGTGGGTCCGGACTCGGACGCGAGATGGCGCTGGCGCTGGCAGCGGCCGGGTACGACGTGATCGTCACCGGCCGCACCGAATCGAAGCTGCGCGAGACCATGGAGCTGGGACCGGTGAAGGGTCTCGTCGTCCTCGACGTGACCGACGGCGAGGCGGTACGACGGTTCTTCGGCGGACTCGACCGCATCGACGTGCTGGTGAACAACGCCGGCACCGGCGCGCCGGCGGCCGCCGTACCGGATGTGTCCGAGGAGGACTGGCGGCGGGTGATCGACACCAACCTGACCGGGTCGTTCCTGTGCGCGCAGGCTGCGTTCACGCGGATGCTGTCGCAGGACCCGGTCGGTGGCCGGATCATCAACAACGGCTCGATCTCCGCCCACGTGCCGCGACCGCAGAGCATGGCGTACACCGCGAGCAAGCACGCCATCACCGGACTGACGAAGCAGCTGGAGCTGGACGGGCGCCCGCACGGGATCACCGCCTGCCAGATCGACATCGGCAACGCGGCGACCGCGATGACCGAGCGGATGGAGCAAGGCGCGCTCCAGCCGGACGGCTCGATCGCGGTCGAGCCGACGTTCGACCCCAAGATCGTCGCGGACTTCGTGGTGCAGGTCTCGAAGCTACCTACCTCGGTCGCCGTACCGCACCTGATGGTGATGGCCGCCGGAATGCCGTACGCCGGCCGCGGCTAAGGCCGCTTCAGGTCCAGATCGGTGAGCGGGTGCCACTGACCGGCAGTGGCTAGTGGACGCGGTTGACGGTCGACGCGGATGCCGGGCAGAGAATCAGTAGGCAGCTCTCGATCGTGAGATCGTCGATCACCGCGCCCCACTTGGATCCCGTCGTTCCGGAGAACTGCAGGACCGACGAGTTCGACAGCACGTTGGTGAAGTAGAAGCTGCGGTAGACCCAGCCCATCGAGTAGCGGTTCTTTCCGGCGATGCTGAAGGTGAACGAGTCGACGTCCTGGCCGTTGACCTGCACCTTGCCGCTCTTCACGGTCGGCGGCCCCTCCGTGTTGCCGGCCACGGCGAAGGTCACCTTGTACGTCGTGAGCAGCTGCGCCGGCAGTGTCCGGGCGATCGAGCCGTCGAGGGAACCGTTGAGGTCGAGGGATTGCCGACCTTCGGCGTCCGTGAACAGGGTGACCGTGTCGACGGTGCCGGCGGTGACCGTCCAGCCGTCGAACTGCTCGCCGGTGAAGTACTCCTGATACGCCGCCGACACCGGCGGATCCTCGAACCCGGTCGAGTACACGGTGGCGGCCGAGGCCGGTGCCGCGGTCAGGGCGACGAGCAGGGTGGACAGGGCGAGCAGGAACGTCGTACGGCGGAGCTTGGCCATGCGGTGCCTCCCCAGGCAGACGGGCAAGACGAGCCTCTTCGGCCCAGTAAGATCGCGCTCCGGGCCCGGCGCAAGCGGTCGCGCGAACACCCAGGACGAAACTGTCGGCGATTCCGTTTAGGGTCATTGGCGTGGATGAGCAGCGGGAGTCCTTGGTTCATGTGCGCGGTCTGAGGAAGTCGTACGGCGGCTTCGAGGCGGTGCGCGGGATCGACCTGGACGTGTGGCGGGGGGAGGCGTTCGGCTTCCTCGGGCCGAACGGCGCCGGCAAGTCGTCGACGATGCGGATGATCGGTGCCGTCTCGCCGACCAGTGGTGGCACGCTGCGGATCCTCGGGATGGACCCGGCGACCGAGGGACCGGCGATCCGGGCCCGGCTCGGCGTCTGCCCGCAGGACGACACTCTCGACACCGAGCTGTCCGTCCGGGAGAACCTGACGATCTACGGCCGGTACTTCGGGCTCAGCCGGGCCGAGTGTCGTGAGCGGGCCGACGAGTTGCTGGAGTTCGTCGCGCTGACCGAGAAGGCGAAGGTCAAGGTCGACGAGCTGTCGGGCGGGATGAAGCGGAGGCTGACGATCGCGCGTTCGCTGGTCAGCAAACCTGATCTGCTGCTGCTCGACGAGCCGACCACCGGGCTGGACCCGCAGGCCCGGCATCTGTTGTGGGACAAGCTGTTCCGGCTCAAGCAGGCCGGGGTCACGCTGATCATCACCACGCACTACATGGACGAGGCCGAGCAGCTGTGTGATCGGCTGGTCGTGATGGACGGTGGATTGATCGCGGCCGAGGGGTCACCAGCTGAGCTGATCCGCGACTACTCGACGCGTGAGGTGACCGAGCTGCGGTTCGGGCCCGAGGTGATGATGGCCGACCACGATGCTCTGGCCGGCAAGGTCTCCGACCTCGCGCAGCGGATCGAGGTGCTGCCGGACCGGCTTCTGCTCTACACGGACGACGGTGAGCGCGCGGTTGCCGCCGTCCATGAGCGTGGTCTGAGCCCGGCCGCGGTCCTGGTACGGCGTTCGACCCTGGAGGACGTGTTCCTCCGGCTGACCGGCCGGACGTTGGTGGACTGATGTCGATCGCGGTGGAGAACGGCCGTCGTCAGTACGACTACTGGGTGACGGTCTACAAGCGGACCTGGAAGGGCAGCCTGATCAGCAGCTTCCTGCTGCCGATGCTGTACCTGGCCGCGATGGGGATCGGGCTCGGCTCGTTCGTCGACAGCAACGGGACTGGTGCTCTCGGTGGCGTGAGCTACCTGCAGTTCATCGCACCTGGCCTGCTCGCGTCGACCGCGTTGCAGATCGCGGTCGGCGAATCGACGTACCCGGTGTTGAGTGGGTTGAAGTGGCAGAAGTTCTACCACTCGATGATCGCGACGCCGTTGCGTCCGGTTGATGTGGTTTATGGGCAGTTGACGTTCATCGCCTTCCGGGTGGCGAGCACCTGTCTGGTGTTCCTGGGCGTGATCGCGGTGTTCGGCGGGCTGCACTCGCCGCTCGGTGTGCTCGCGCTGCCGGTCGTGGTCCTGGTCGGGATGGCGGCCGCCGCACCCGTGGTGGCCTTCGCGAGTTCGCTGGAGAACGACTCCGGGCTGGCGATGGTGTTCCGGTTCGGGGTGGTCCCGGCGTTCCTGTTCTCCGGTGCGTTCTTCCCCGTCTCGCAACTGCCGAACTGGATCGAGTGGCTGGCCTACCTGAGTCCGCTGTGGCACGGCGTTCAGCTGTCGCGCGATCTCAGCCTCGGCACGGTCCATCCCTGGCTCGTGCTGCTCAACCTTGCGTATCTGCTGGCCTGGTTCCTGGTCGGGACCCGGCTCGCCGTGCGCGGCTTCACGAAGAAGTTGATCGGCTGATGGCGACTCTGGCAGTCCGGGTCGTCCCGGTCCCGCTCCGGCTCGGCGGCCGGCACATCGTCGAGCGCAACTTCCTGCTCTACCGGCGCTCCTGGGTCGTCTTCCTGTCCGGCTTCACCGAGCCGGTCTTCTACCTGCTCTCGATCGGCATCGGCGTCGCCCAACTGGTCGGCGACTTCACGCTCGCCGACGGGACCAAGATCGGGTACGCCGCCTTCGTCGCGCCCGCGATGCTCGCCAGCTCGGCGATGAACGGGGCGATCTTCGACTCGACGTACAACATCTTCTTCCGGATGAAGTACGCCAAGCTCTACGACTCGATGCTGGCCACGCCGATGCGGCCGTGGGACATCGCCACCGGCGAGGTGACCTGGGCGCTGCTCCGGGGCGCCTGCTACTCGGCGATGTTCGTGCTGGTGATGCTCGCGCTCGGCCTCGTCACCTCGTGGTGGGCGCTGGTCGCGCTGCCCGCGTCGATCCTGATCGGGTTCGCGTTCGCCGGGGCCGGGATGGCGCTGACGACGTTCATGCGCAGCTGGCAGGACTTCGAGTTCGTCCAGCTCGCGACGATCCCGATGTTCCTGTTCTCCGCCACCTTCTACCCGATCGAGACCTACCCAGGCGCGATCCGCTGGCTCGTCGAGATCACCCCGCTCTACCAAGGCGTCCACCTCGAACGAGCCCTCACCACCGGCACCGTCGGCTGGTCCCTTCTGATCAACGCCGCCTACCTCACCGTCATGGGCGCCACCGGCATGTACATCGCCTCCCGCCGCCTCGGCAAACTCCTGCTGAAGTGACTAACGGTGATGGCCGGAACCACAATGCGTGAAACCCCGTCAGACCGGACATGATCCGGCAGGTGAGGAATCCGATCGGTGCGCTGCGGCGAGGTCAGCAACTGCGAGCTCGGCTGAAACTGCCGCAGGAACGGTTACCCGGTGGACGTCGGCGGTGGATCCGGGCCTCGATGGACTGGCTGTCGAGCGAGTTCGGTGAGGACGTCGTACGGCGTCCGATCGTGCTGCCGTCCGACCTTGTCCCGGCCGGGTACGACGGCTCGGTCGCCGCGGCCGAAGCCGTGTGTGCCCGGGTTGCCGACCTGATGGGGCTCGCGCCGGGGCAGTGTGCACTGAGCTTCGGCCTCGCCGACGGAGTCCGGCGGCAGCGGGTCGGGACGGTGAAGGAAGCGACCGGGCGGTGGGTCCGGGCGGAAGCGGGGAACGAGATCCACTTGGCGCCGAGTCTGGCGACCGACCCGGTCGCGCTGGTCGCGATCTACGCGCATGAGGTTGGTCATGAGTTGCTGCTCGGGGCTGGGCGGATCACCTTCGCGCATCGGCCCGACCACGAGTCGCTGACCGATCTGCTGACCGTGTTCTACGGGCTGGGGATCTTCACGGCCAATGCGGCGTACGAGCGACGCCCTCGCCCCAACGGCCGCGGGAAGCAGCCGCTCGCGCGTGGCTACTTGCGCGAGACGGCGTTGGCGGAGGCGCTCGCGTACTACGCGTGGTTACGCGACGAGCGCCATCCAGTGTGGGACCGGCACCTCGATCCGCCGGTCCGCCGGGTGCTGCGCCATCACCTCAACGTACTGTGCCGTTGACGAGCCGAAGCCACCAACCGGCGCCGCGCACCATGGCCTCGCGGTCCGGGCCGGTGAGGTTGGCCATCAGATGCAACGACGTCATTGCCTGGAACAGGGCGCCGAGCTTGTTGGCGAGTTCGAGCGCGCGTCGCAGGTCGGCCATCGGCGCGTACTCCGTCCACTCCGCCAGATAGGCGTCTCGCACGCGATCGTCCATCGACAGTGGTGAGCGCTCCTCGACGAAGGTCACCAGATCCATGAACGGATGCGAGACCGCCGCATCCGTCCAGTCGAACGCGAGCACCTGTCCGTCGCGGACCGCGATGTTGCGCGGGTGCAGATCGGCGTGCAGCAACGTCTCCGGTACGCCGATCGCGGCCAGCTCGGCAATCGCCGTACGCATCTCTGTACGTCGTGCCTCCAGCTCGACTCGCTCGTGCGGCTCCAGCCACGCGGTGCCCGGGTTGTCGCCGAGCAACTGGTCCACTTCGGCATCCAGTACGGCGAGTCGCCGGTCGACGCAGCTGATGTCGAGCAGGTGGTCAGCGCGGCCGACGTACGAGCGTTGCAGCCGCGCGTGGCTCTGTACTGCTTCGATCCAGAGTGCGATGTCCGTCTGGTCGGCCAGCGGCGCGCCCAGGTCGGGCAACAGCATCCAGACGCGCTTCTCATCGATCGCGAGCGGCTGCGGGACCGCGCCTTCGAGCGACGTCAGCAACCGTGGCTCGTGGGCGAAGAGGAGCGGCAGCTCGGCCGGCGGCAGGGTGCTGGAGTGTGCGTGTGCCTTGAAGTAGACGATGCCCTCGGTGGTCGGGACGCGAAGAACGTTCGAGAGACCCCAGACGCGCACCTGGGCAGGGGGACCGGTCCGGGTCACATGCTCATCGATCCAAGGCAGCGCATCGGCGTACCAGCCTGCTTGGTCCCACGTCGGCGCGGACGGCGCCGGCGGTGCGTCGGTCGGCATCATCACGTACGTCGTGTGGTCCGGCTCGACCTGTTGGCAGCTGAGCACGTAGGCCGCGATGCCGTGCTGTTCTTGTAACGCCTGCAGGACCGGCTCGACATCCGGGAACCAGCCCTTCTCCGGGACATCGATTTCGAGCTGGACCAGCGCGGTGACCTTCATCGATGCAGAGTAGTTCGCCGATTTCCCGAACACACACGCTTTTCGTGCGTAGGGTGAGGACGTGATCGATGCCAAGGACATCGCGCGGGCCGCGGATCTGTTGCACGACGTGGTCGCGCCGACGCCGTTGGAGTACTCGCGGTGGCTCAGTGAACTGGTCGGTGGGGACGTCTTCCTCAAGTGCGAGAACCTGCAGCGCACCGGATCCTTCAAACTCCGCGGTGCCTATGTGCGGATGGCGCGGCTGTCGAAGTCCGAGCGGGCGCGCGGGGTGGTCGCGGCGAGTGCGGGCAACCATGCGCAGGGGGTCGCGCTCGCGGCGCAGCTGCTCGGGATCAAGGCCACCGTGTTCATGCCGCACGGCGCGCCCATCCCGAAGGAGAAGGCGACCCGTGCGTACGGCGCGGAGATCCGGTTCACCGGGACGTCGATCGACGACTGCCTCCGGGAGGCGCTGAAGTTCGAGGCGGAGACCGGCGCCGTCCTGATCCATCCCTTCGACCACCCGGACATCGTCGCCGGCCAGGCGACCGCCGGGCTGGAGATCGTCGAACAGTGCCCGCAGGTCCGGACGGTCGTCGTACCGACTGGTGGTGGCGGTCTGCTGGCCGGGATCGCGACCGCGATGCAGCGCGACGGGATGCCGATCGGAGTGGTCGGAGTCCAGGCGGCCGGAGCAGCGGCGTACCCGGCGTCGCTGGCGGCCGGCGTACCGGTCCAGCTGGCGGGGATGAGCACGATGGCCGACGGGATCGCGGTCGGGCTGCCGGGCAAGGTGCCGTTCGAGGCGGTCCAGCAGTACGTCGGTGATGTCCGCACGGTGACCGAGAGTTCGTTGTCGAAGGCCCTCTTGCTGGTCCTCGAACGGGCCAAGCTCGTGGTCGAACCGGCCGGGGCCGCGGCGGTGGCCGCCGTACTGGATGCGCCGAAGACCTTCAAGCCGCCGGTCGTGGTGGTGCTGTCCGGCGGCAACATCGACCCGCTGCTGCTGATGCGGGTGATCCGCAACGGCATGGCGGCGGCCGGGCGCTACCTGTCGCTGCGGGTGCGGATCCCGGACACGCCCGGTGGCCTGGCCAAGCTGCTGACACAGCTCGCCGAGCTGGACGCGAACATCATCGAGGTCGTGCACGAGCGGATCTCGGAGTCGCTGAGCCTGGACGAGGTCGAGGTGGCGCTGCAGCTCGAGCTGCGGGGTGAGGACCACCGTGAGCGGGTATTGACCGGACTGACGGGCAACGGCTACACGTACACGCTGAACTGAGGAGCCGAACGTGAAGAAGACGATCATCGCGGCGGTCGCGCTGGCGCTCACCGCGACCGCCTGTACGCCGGGATCGGGCAGCCCGAGTGGTGGTGCGAGCGCGCCGAGCACGGTGAAGACGGATGCCGCCGCCCTCGGTCAGGTCGAGCTGACGGTCTGGGACCAGGAGGTCCGCGGTGGTCAGGCGGCCCAGATGGCCGCGCAGATCAAGGGGTTCGAGGCCAAGTACCCGAACATCAAGATCAAGCGGGTGTCGCGGTCGTTCGACGATTTGAAGACCACGCTGCGGCTGGCGTTGTCGGGTAACGACGCACCGGACGTCGTACAGGCGAACAACGGCCGGTCGGACATGGGCGAGTTCGTCAAGGCCGGTCAGTTGGTGCCGCTGGACAAGTGGGCCGAGGCCTACAAGTGGGGCGATCGCTACCCGGCTTCGGTGTTGCAGTACTCGCGGTATTCCGCCGACGGCAAGACGTTTGGTGAGGGCAACCTTTACGGGATGCCGCAGGTCGGTGAAGTGGTCGGGCTCTACTACAACAAGACGAAGGTCGCGACGCCGCCGACCTCGTGGGCCGATTTCGAGGAGGCGCTCGCGAAGGCGAAGGCTGCCGGTGACGTGCCGCTGCAGTTCGGCAACCTGGACAAGTGGCCGGCCATTCACGTGTTCGGCACGGTGCAGGACCAGTTCGTGCCGGCCGACCAGATCACCAAGCTCGCGTTCGGCCGGCCGGGTGCGTCGTGGAAGTCGCCGGAGAACCAGAAGGCTGCCGAGACGCTCGTGTCCTGGGTGGACAAGGGATACTTCAACAGCGGCTTCAACGGGCAGGGGTACGACCCGGCCTGGCAGGACTTCGGCAAGGGCAAGGGCACGTTCCTGATCGCCGGAACCTGGCTGCAGGCCGATCTGCAGAAGGCGCTCGGTGACAAGGTCGGCTTCATGCTGCCGCCCGGCGGGAAGCCGGTCACCGGTGGTACCGGGCTGCCGTTCGCGATCACGAACAAGTCCAAGAACCCGGACGCGGCCGCGGCGTACATCAACTACATCACCAGCCCGGACGCGATGAAGGTGCTGACCTCGACCGGCAACCTGCCGATCGCCGACACGGCCGCGCAGCAGCCGCCGGCCGGCCTCGCCGGTGACATCTTCAAGAGCTTCGGCGGTGCGGTCTCCTCCGAATCACTCGTTCCGTACCTCGACTACGCGACCCCGACCATGTACGACACGATCGGCGCCGCGCTGCAGGACCTGCTGGCGAAGAAGGCAACCCCACAACAGTTCCTGGACAAGCTGGAGACCGACTACAGCAAGTTCGCGGGCAAATGAGTTCACCACCTGGCGAGCCGCGTCGGGTCGGGTATCTGTACATCCTCCCGGCGTTGCTCGTGTACGGCGCGTTCCTGCTCTACCCGTTGATCCGCGCCGTCCACCTGTCGTTGTTCGAGTGGGACGGGATCACGCTGGGCAAGTTCGTTGGCCTGAGCAACTATGCGGACGTGGTCCGGGACGCCGGACTGCGGGCGGCGTTCGGGCATGCGTTGGTGCTGATCGTCTTCTATGCGGTGCTTCCGGTGGTGATCGGGCTCGCCCTGGCGACGGTGTTGCAGCGGGCAAGGGTGCGCGGACTCGGGTTCTTCCGGACGATCGTGTTCCTGCCGCAGGTGATCGCGATGGTCGTGGTGGCGGTTGCCTGGCGCAACATCTACTCGCCGGACGGTCCACTGAACGACGTACTGGGTGGTTCGCGAGGGTGGCTGGGTGACTACACGTTCGCGTTGCCCGCGGTCGGGGTGATCGGGACGTGGGTCGAGACCGGGCTGGTGACGGTGCTGCTGATGGCGGGGATGGCGCGGATCCCGGCGGAACGGTATGAGGCGGCGCGGCTCGACGGGGCTGGGCCGGTGGCCGAGTTCTTCGCGGTGGTCCTGCCTGCGGTGCGGGGCGAGATCGCGGTCGCGGTGACGTTGACCGTAATCGCGGCGCTGCGCACCTTCGACCTGGTCTACGTGACCACGAGTGGAGGACCCGGTACGTCGACCAGCGTGCCGTCGTACGAGGTGTACCACCGGGCGTTCGAGCTGGGCCAGGTCGGTTCGGCGGCGGCTGTCGGGGTCTGCCTGACCGTGCTCATCTTCGCGATCACGCTCGGCGTCAACCGGCTCGCGGATCGAGGCACCGCATGAGGGCGTCGCTGGGGGAGCGGATCGGCAACTACACCTTGCTGATCGTGTTCGGGTTGTTCGCGCTCGGTCCGATCGTGACGATCCTCGGCGCTGCGCTCGGTCCTGACGACGCGGGCGGTGGATCGAGCGGGTTCGGGAACTTCGGCAAGGCCTGGGAGATCGGCCACTTCGGCACCTACCTGCGGATGAGTATCGCGGTCTCGGTGACCGTCGTGGTGGTCAGCGTGCTGTTCTCGATCCTGTCCGGTTACGCCTTCGGCACCATGCGCTTCCGCGGCGCCTCGGCGTTGTTCTACCTGTTCCTGATCGGCATCATGATGCCGACCGAGGCGATCGTCGTACCGCTGTACTTCGATCTGCGCACCCTCGGGCTGACGAACACCTTCTGGGCCATGATCCTCCCGCAGATCGCGCAATCCGTTGCCTTTGGCACCTTCTGGATGCGGGCGTACTTCCGCTCGTCGTCGCGCTCACTCGTCGAGGCGGCGCGCCTCGACGGCGCCGGCCACTGGCGAACCCTGTGGCTGATCCTCGTGCCGCCGGCTCGTCCGGCGCTGGTGACGCTGATCGTGCTCGTCTTCATGTGGACCTGGAACGAGTTCCTGATCCCGCTCGTGATGGTGACAAGTGAGTCGCTGCGGACCGCACCGCTCGGTCTGGCCTTCTTCTCCGGTCAATACACGTCGGGCTTCACGTTGCTCGCCGCCGGAGCCGTCATCGTGGGCACCCCCGTCGTACTGGTCTATGCGTTCCTGCAGCGGCACTTCATCGCGGGCATGCTGGAAGGCGCCGTCAGGGAGTGACGAGGGGCTGGACGTAGGTGAGCAGGCTGACCAGCGTCTTGCCGGGCTCCTCCCAGGGCGCGAGATGGGCGGAGTTTTCGAACCAGACAGCCTGCTTGTACGGCGCTTCGACCGTGGCCAGCCAGTTCTCGACGGGTGCCGTCGGTGTCGTGTAGTCGTGCCGGCCGAAGAACATCACCACCGGGATCGGGAACTCGGTGGTGGCCGACAGGTCGAACGCGAGCATCTCGTCGATCACCCGGCCGAGCGTGAACAGGCTGCCCTCGTCGATGGTGTCGACGTCCTCGGGCGCGTAGTCCGGTGACAGCTCCGGTGCACCGAAGTAGTAGCCGCTCTCGTGCCGGTAGGCGCTCAGGCCACCGCGGTACTGCGCCCACTGACGAGCGATGATGATCCGCTCGCGGGTGACCGGCTCGTCACCTGGGTACGGCGCGATCGAGGCGAGCTGCTCGAGTGCTTCGGTGTCGTTGTGCAGCTCGGCCTGGGCGACGGCGTACTCGTAGCAGTGCGTCTCGTTGGCCCGGGCATCGATGATCTGCCCGATTCCGACGTACACGTGGAAGAGGTCCGGGCGGGCGAGGGCTGCCATGATCCCGATCAGGGTGCCCCAGCTGTGGCCGATCAGCACGAGCTTGTCCACGCCGTACCGGGTGCGGATCTGCTCGGCGAGCTCGATCGCGTCCTCGACGTACTGGGCGATGGTCAGGGTGTCCGTGATGGTGGCCGGGTCGACCTCGCGCAACGTGCGGCCCGCGCCGCGCTGGTCGTAGGTGACGACCGTGAAGTACTCCTCGATCGGTCGCTGGAACTGCCAGGCGACCGGAGCGAGCGGCGCGGCGGGACCGCCGTGGAGGAAGAGGATCACCGGATTCGACCGGTCCTGGCCGCGGGCGTAGACCCAGTGGTCGATCCCGCCCGCGCGCAGCCGGAAGTTCTCCTGGATGCCGTCGGGCGCCACGATGTGGTGCAGGTCGGCGATGATCTCGCGAGCTTCGTCGGTCACTCGCCGATCGTTTCAGTCCGCGGGGTCGCAGCTTTTGACGAGCGGGGCGTGCAGCCGGTCGGCGAGAACCTCGCGCTGGGTCGGCAGCGCCTCGGCCTGGCGGCGGAGGCCTTCGTCGGTGAGGCAGACGATCACCGCGCGACGGTCCTGTGTGCAGACGTCGCGGGTGACCAGGCCGTCGGACTCGAGGCGCGCGATCACGCGGGAGAGCGCGCTCTGGCTGAGGTGGACCGACTTCGCGATCGTGGCGATCTTGGAGGAGTGGTCGGGGAGCTCGGCCAGTCGCTCGAGCACCTCGTACTCACTCATGCCGAGGGAGTGACCGGCTTGCAGCGCGCGGTCGAGAGCGCAGGTGATATCCGCGTGGCGGGCGAGAAGCTCGCGCCAGGCGCGCACATCGGCGCTGATCTCACCAGTCTCAGCGCTGACCTTCGTCACGGTCATGGTGGCGACCATAGCATGCACGCGCAATCTATGCAAACGCATTTAATGCCTAGACATTAGATGCACGTGCATGCAATAGTCTCTTCTCGTGACACAGACAACGCACATCACATCGCCAGAACGCATGACCTGGGACGCACGGCTGTGGGGAGCCCTGCTGGTGGTCTGCGGCGTGATCTTCCTCGACGGCCTGGACGTCTCGATGGTCGGCATGTCCCTGCCGTCGATCGGCGCCGACCTGGGCGTCTCTCTTTCCTCGCTCCAGTGGGTCGTGACCGGCTACGTGCTCGGGTACGGCGGCCTGCTGCTCCTCGGCGGCCGGACCGCCGACCTGCTGGGTCGCCGCCGGGTCTTCCTGGTCGCGCTGGCCGTCTTCGCGCTCGTCTCGATGCTCAGCTCGCTGGCCACCTCACCAGAACTGCTCATTGGTGCGCGGTTCGTCAAGGGCGTCGCTGCCGCGTTCACCGCGCCGGCCGCGCTCTCCATCATCACCACGACCTTCCACGAGGGCCCGGATCGCAACCGCGCCCTGTCGATCTTCACCACCTGCGCCGCGAGCGGCTTCTCGATGGGTCTGATCCTCGGTGGCGCGCTGACCGAGGTCGGTTGGCGCTGGACCTTCCTGATGCCTGGCCCGGTCGCCCTGATCGTGCTGCTGTTCGCGATCAAGCTCATCCCGAACAGCCCGCGCGACGAGGTCGCCGGTGGGTACGACGTACCGGGTGCGGTGACCGTCACCGGCGGCATGCTGTCGCTGGTCTACGCGGTTGTCGGCGCGGAGAGCGCCGGGTGGGTCTCGTTCCAGACGATCGGGATGTTCGCGCTGGCCGCCGTACTGCTGGCTGCTTTCATCGTGATCGAGCTGCGCACCAAGAACCCGCTGGTCCGGCTCGGCATCCTGCGTGACGGTGCGCTGCGCCGGGCGAACCTGGCCGGCCTGACGGTCTTCGGCGCGTACGTCGCCTTCCAGTTCATCGGCACGCTGTACCTGCAGAACCTGCTCGGCTGGTCGTCGCTGCAGACCGCACTGGCGTTCCTCCCGGCCGGCCTGCTGGTTGTGGGCCTGTCGCCGAACGCCGGCAAGATCGCCGACCGGATCGGCACCGACAAGATGATCATCGGGGCGATGATGCTCTTCGTGGTCGGGTACGCGCTCTCCCTGCGGATCGGCCCGGAGTCGGCGTACTTCTCGACCGTCTTCCCGAGCATCATCCTGATCGGCGCCGGCTTCGCGATCGGGTTCCCGGCGCTGAACATCCAGGCGGTGTCCGGCGTGGCCGACGACGAGCAGGGGCTCGCGTCCGGTCTGTTCAACACGGCCAACCAGGTCGGTGGCGCGGTGGTCCTCGCGGCGGTGACCGCGGTCATCAGCAGCCAGGCGGCAGGCGTGACCACGCCGGCCGGGATGCTCTCGGCGTACAAGCCCGGTCTCGGGGTCGTCACCGGGGTGTCGGTCCTGGGTCTGGTCATCGCGCTGAGCGGTCTTCGCGACATGCGACGCCGCCGGGCGCTGGAAGCGACGGAGGCGGCCGAGCTGGCCGCCGTACAGAAAGAACTGGCGGACGAGATGACTCCGGCCGCCTGAGTCACATATGAGATCTGCGGGTCCCGGGCTACTCCGCCGGGACCCGCAGTCATGTTCGGGGCCGGCCCGGGGCTATCCCGTATTGGTTTGCACCCTCCGGAGTGGTCGACTTGGGGGTATGAGTAACAAAGGTGAGTACGACGGGCGCGTCAAGGACATCCTGGACCGGGTGGCCAAGGGGCATCTGTCGCCGGACGAGGCCACGACCCTGATCTCCGCGTTGCGGCCGACCGACACTCCGGTTGCGGACACCACGCCGTCGCCGACAGCCTGGGCCGAGGCGGTCGACGAGCCGACGGCCGTCGCGCCTCCCGCTGCTCCGGCTCCGGCTGATCCGGTCGCTCCGGCTGCTCCGGCTGCTCCGGTTGAGGACGCTGCGGAGGCTCCGGAGGAGGAGATCGAGCACAGCTCCGTCCCGATCCCGTCCGGGGTGCAGCGGGTGACGATCCGGGCGATCGGCCGCCGGGTCCGGCTGATCGGCGAGCCGGCCGTGAACGGCGTCGCTGTCGACGGACCGCACGTGATCAAGAAGGACGGCGACACCCTCGCGATCAACAGCGAGGGCGACATGGGCGTCTCGATCGACGGGTTCAGCATGCTGCGCAACCCGACCGACCTGAAGGCGCACGTCAACGGTCTCGCCAAGGAGCTGCAGATCCGGGTCAACCCCAACCTCGAGGTCGAGGTCGAGGTCACCGGCGGCAGCGTCAACGCCGAGCGCGTCCCGGGCCTGTCCCGAGTGCGCGTCACGGCCGGTACGGCGAAGGTGACCGACGTCAACGGGCCGATCGACGTACTCGTGCAGGCGGGTTCGGTCACCCTGGACGCCCAGATCACCAAGGGCCGCTCCCGCGTCCGCGTCGAGTCCGGCATGGCCACCGTCAACCTGCGCCGCGGCTCCGACGTCCACGTCCACACCGAAGCCCAACTAGGCCGCGTCAACTGGACCGGCGCCGTCTCCGGCCAGTCCAAAGACGTAGAGATCGGCCGCGGCCGAGCCGGCCTAGACGTAGAAGTCCTAGTAGGCAGCGCCCAAATCACCGCCGACTAACCCACCCCCACCGCCGCCAAACGGCACGGCCTCCGGCGTCAAAGGACACCGCCTCCGGCGGCGACCCCCTTTGGCGCCTTCGGCGCGTGCGACTCGTGATGGCGCCGCTCACGTGATCCGCTTCCACCGTGGTCGTGACGGGAGACGTCGCGCCGGGCCGTTGTGCAGGTGTCGCGGGCGGGTGCAAAAGACGTCGCCTCCGGCGTCAAAGGACACCGCCTCCGGCGGCGGCCCCGTTTTGGCGCCTTCGCCGAGTGCGGCTCGTGATGGCGCCGCTCACGTGAGGAGCCGCCCCTACTGTGGTCACGGCGGGGAAGTGTCGGCTTCGAGCCGTTGCCCAAACCGCGGCCGTTGGTCGCGCAGGGGGTTCAGCTCGGGCAACCCCGCCGCGTGCAACACCTTCAGGACCTCGGCGGCCATACATCTCACGCGGTCGCAGTACGAGCGGCTGGGCTCTGTGGTGAGCGGCAGCAAGCACGGTGCGTGGGACGAAGCCCCGAACCGCTCCGCCCCGGACCGCCTCCCGGGCCGCTCCGCCCCGGAACTACCTCTCGAACCGCTCCGCCCGGAACTACCTCTCGAACCGCTCCGCCCCGAACCGCCTCCCGAGCCGCTCCGCCCCGGAACTACCTCCCGAGCTGCCCCGGCCCGAGCCGCCCGACCCGCGGCAATTTGAGCGGATAACCCCTCACCTTGCCCGTTCTCCCCTCGAAAATTGAGCAGAGAAGGGGCCACTTGAAGGGAGATCCGTTCAAATGCTCGGGGGTGGTCGGGAGGGGTGGTGGGGCTCATGTGGGGTGCTGCCACAGGTTGGGTTGGGCGGTGGGGGCTCTGAGCGGACCGCCGCGGCTGAGCGCAGCGATGGGTGGGGTGGGTGGAGGGGGCGGCGGACCGCTCCCACTCAGTAAGGGCGTTGGGTGGGGGGTGGAGCGTGGGGGTTGAGCGTGGGTTGTTAGGTGTTGTGGGGGTTGGTGAGTGGCTGGGGTCCGGCTTCGGGGGTTGGGGTGGGTAGGCGGGCGGTGCGGAGGGGGAGTAGGAGGGCGGTGCCGGTGAGGGTGGCTAGGCCGGCGGTCCAGAGGGTGGGGCGGAGGCCGAAGGCGGTGCCCAGGGTGCCGCCTAGGAGGCTGCCGATGGGGGCGGCGCCCCAGCTGAGGAAGCTCATGGTGGCGCTGACTCGGCCTTGGAGGTGTGGTGGGCAGACGCGTTGGCGGATGCTGGCGCCCAGGATGTAGCTGATGATGATGCTGAAGCCGGCCAGCAGGGTGGCGGCGAGGAACCAGGCGAGTTGCCAGCCTGGGTTGGTGAGGGCTTGCAGGGTGAAGGCGACGCCGATGCCGGTGGATGACACCAGTAGCAGGCGGATGTCGCCGTACCGGGTGCTGAGTCGCTCGGTGATCATCGAGGCGACGATCGCGCCGCCTAGGCCGATCATGCTGAGGATGCCGATGGTGCTGGGCTGCAGGTGGATCTCGCGGACCAGGAACACGATCATCACCGCGTTGGCGGCGGACTGGAACAGCATGGTGTTGGCGGTGTTCAGTGCGATCGGTCTGAGCAGCTGGTGCTGGAAGACGTAGCGGAGGCCGTCGGCGATCTCCCGTCGCAGGTTGGGGGTGGCGTTGGGCGTGGGGCGAGCTTCCGGCGTACGGATCGAGCGCAGCCAGAGTGCGGACCACAGGTAGCTCAGAGCATCCACGCCGAGTGTCACGGCCGCGGAGAGCCACTGGACGAGCACTCCGCCGGCTCCGGCGCCTACTACTGCGGCCACGGAGTGGTTGGCGGCCAGCTTGGCGTTGCCGGGTAGCAGTTGCTCCGGTGTGAGGAGCCGTGGTGGATACGACGTGTGCGCCACGTCGAACAGGACTGTGAGTACACCGGCCAGCCCCAGTACGACGTACAGCTGCGTGAGCGTCAGCACGCCGAACCACGCGGCGACCGGGATGGACGCGAACAGCACGAACCGGCCGAGGTCCGCAGCCACCAGCACTGGTAGGCAGCGGACGCGGTCCACCCATGCACCGGCGAAGAGACCGAGCAGGAGCCAGGCCGCGGTCTCGCAGGTGCGCAGGAGCGAGACCTGCAGCGTGGAGGCGTTCAGCGTGAGTACGGCGAGCAGGGGGATCGCGATCATGCTCAACCGGGTGCCGAGCTGACTAAGCAGGTCTGCGGCCCAGAGCCGGCGGAAATCGGGGTGCCTGAGGATGCCCATGCAGGGACCGTAGAACCAGAGTTGAGTGCTGTCGACTCAAGTATCAACTAAGTTGAGTCGACTCGACTCAACTTGAGCGTGAATGAAAAGATCAGCACCGTGAAACTTGCCTTTCGGGAGTACGGACGGCCGGATGCGCCGGCGATGGTGCTGTTGCATGGGCTGACGTCGGACCGGACGTCGTTCGACGGGATCGTCGGCGTACTGGCGGAGCGGTGGCGGGTGCTGGTGCCGGATCAGCGGGGGCATGGGGAGACCGGGGCGGCGGACGAGTACTCGTTCGAGCTATTGGCGGCCGACCTTGGCGGGTTTCTGGATGAGCATCGGCTGGAGGCGCCGGTGCTGGTCGGTCACTCGATGGGCGCGGTCGCGGCGTACCTGCATGCGGCGCGACGGCCGGAGCGAGTGAGTGCGTTGGTGCTCGTTGAGTCGCCGCCGCCGTTCCCGCAGCAGCGGCCAACTCCGGAGCGGCCGGACGGCGCGCTGGGGTACGACTGGCGGGCGCGGGTGGATCTGGTCGGCCAGGTGAATGCACCGGGCTCCGGGTGGTTCGAGGAGCTCAAGGCGGTTCGGGTACCAACGCTGGTGGTCGGCGGCGGGTCGACCAGCCCGTTCCCACAGGAGCAGATGCGCGCCATGGCTGACCAGGTGCCCGGCGGTCGCTTCCACGAGATCGCCGTCGGCCACGGTGTCCACCGCGAAGCGCCGGCGGCGTTTGTGACGCTACTGACCGAGTTCCTTGGTGGCGACGATCGTGAGGTCGCCGGTCGTGGTGACGTCGGCGGGGGCGAAGCCGGCTAGCTGGAGCATCCACAGGAGTTCGTTGCGGAAGTACCAGCGCCCCTGGCCGGTGCGGATCTCGGTGCGGAGGAGCTTGGCGTCGTCGTACAGGTCGTAGCGGCGCTCCTCGTGCCAGGTCTGCTCGACGCGGTCGAGTGCGGTCCAGCGGGCGGCGACCTCCAGGTGGTGACCGTCGGGGAGTCGGTGCGGACCGCGGGCTGCCACGGGGTGGGGAA
The DNA here is from genome assembly GCF_044453945.1 of Kribbella sp. NPDC051587. Taxonomy (NCBI): domain Bacteria; kingdom Bacillati; phylum Actinomycetota; class Actinomycetes; order Propionibacteriales; family Kribbellaceae; genus Kribbella; species Kribbella sp. NPDC051587. The sequence continues at coordinate 579,070 of NZ_JBITDE010000004.1, read as the reverse complement.
GTCGTCGGCGGGTGGTTCGGTGTAGTTGATCGGCACCGGGAACACGTTGAAGACGAGGACGCCGCCGGGCTCGAGGTGCTTGCGGCAGCGGCGCAGAGTCTCGAGTGCCGCTTGGCGATCCATCACGAGGACGAAAGCTGCCGCAGGGGATGTAGATCGTGCGGAACGCCCCCGGTACGGCGAGGTCCTGCATCGCCTGTTCATACAGCGTCGGCGTCAGTCCGACGAGCGTGGCCTCGCGAGCATGTCGGCCGAGATGTCACACCCCTCGACGTCCAAGCCCTCAGTGAGGAACGTCAGCAACAGTCGACCAGTCCCGCATCCGAGTTCCAGCGCGCGTCCACCTTGCGCACGGATGATGTCGCGGTAGAACGCAGCGTCCGCCCGCGCATCGTCCCGCGAGGTCGCGGCCCACTGCTCGGCCGCCAGCCCCGCGAACAGCTCGCCCTCGTCCACCACCGGAGTCTCGCCGTACGGCGTCCGACCCCGCACCCCCATTTGCCCGAACGGGAACCCCGGCCGACCTCGTCTGATGGGTATACCCGCGAGATGGCGGGTTGGCCCATCGGATTCCGGCTGACCAACCCACCACGGGATGGGTGTACCCACCAAATGGGGAGGGGACGGCCACCAAATGGGGAGGGGAGGGGCACCAAATGGCGAGCGCCCCGGTGGGCGTCCACCGGGGCGCTGCGAAGGTGGTGGGGTCAGCCGGTGAAGGGCTCCGCGGAGACGATCTGGACCGTCACGGGGGTACCGTTCGGGGCTTCGTACGTCGCCTTGTCGCCCTTCTTCTTGCCGAGGATCGCGGCGCCGAGGGGGGACTGCGGCGAGTAGACGTCGATGTCCACCGAGGCGTCCAGGGCCAGGAGCTCGCGGGAGCCGAGCAGGAAGGTCTCGACCTCGTCGTCGCCGGCGAAGGTGATGGAGACCTTCATGCCGGGCTCGACCTTGCCGCCCTTCTTCGGGGTCTCGCCGACCTGGGCGCGCCGGAGCATGTCCTCGAGCTGACGGATCCGGGCCTCGATCTTGCCCTGCTCGTCCTTGGCGGCGTGGTAGCCGCCGTTCTCCTTCAGGTCGCCCTCGTCGCGGGCGTCACTGATCCGCTGCGTGATCTCGGCCCGGGCCGGGCCCTTCAGCTGCTCCAGCTCCGCCTTCAGCTGGTCGTAGCCCTCCTGTGTCAGCCAGACAACGCTCGCCTCTTCGATTCTTTGCGTCACGGGCTGCTCCTTGGGGTTGGATAGGTGGGCAGGAAATGCTGCTGGCCGCCGTCGTCGACGGCGACCAATCCACCCAGCCTAGCAAGATCCGACCGAGAACCCCACCGTTCTCACGCCTCTCAGACGCCAGGAGAACGCTTTCCGGACGGTTTTTTCCACCCCGGGAACCCTGAACCGGCAATCGGTTGCCGATTCGGCCGCAAACCTGCGCTGACCTGCGGTTTTCCAGGTCAGTGCGGGCGGTGCGAGTCGGCCGTCGTACAGCCGACCAGGACGACCGATGTGGCGGTGCGCTGGGTGGTGAGGGTGGCCGGCAGCGACTGGTGCCGGGGGGAGTCCGCGGGGATGGTCAGCGTCAGCTCGCCGACGATCGAGAAGTCGGCCGCCTTGGCCTGGACCCGGCAGGTGGCCTCGACGGACTTCCTGCGGTCGACCTGCACCGTGGCGGTCGCCTGCGTCTCGGAGACGACCTTGAAGGCCAGCAGCCGTGACGTCACCGGCGGGTTCGAACCGATCACGGCGGCCCACAGCAACCAGCCCAGACCGGCCACGGCGATCACCACGACGAGGCCGATGATCAGCGGGCGACGGGACCGTCCGGTGCGCCCGTAGCGGGTGTCGAGGGTGTTGCTGGCTGGCTCTGTCAACGGGGGTCCAGGGGGTTGGTTGTGGGTTTTGGGGTCCGGTGGAGGACCATTGTGTCTTGTGAGTGGAGAGTTGCGGTTGTTGCATGTGCATGCCCACCCGGATGACGAGTCGAGTAAAGGGGCAGCTTCCACGGCCAAGTACGTGGCCGAGGGCGTCGAGGTGCTGGTCGCCACGTGTACCGGTGGTGAACGCGGATCCATCCTGAATCCCAAGATGGACCGCCCGGAGGTGCTCGCCAACATCAGCGAGATCCGCCGCAAGGAGATGGACGCGGCGCGCGAGATTCTCGGGATCCGGCAGGAGTGGCTCGGCTGGGTCGACTCCGGCTATCCCGAGGGTGACCCGCTGCCCCCGCTGCCCGAGGGCTGTTTCGCGCTGCAGAAGGTGGAGGACGCGGCCGCACCGTTGGTGAAGCTGATCCGCGAGTTCCGTCCGCAGGTCGTCACCACGTACGACGAGAACGGCGGCTACCCGCACCCGGACCACGTCATGTGTCACCAGATCACCGTGGCGGCCTTCGAGGCGGCCGGCGACGAGAACGCCTATCCAGAACTCGGTACGCCGTGGCAGCCGTTGAAGCTGTATTACCACCACACGTTCCACCGCGAGCGGATGAAGGCGCTGCACGACGCGATGATCGCGCGCGGCCTCAAGTCGCCGTACGAGGACCGGCTGAAGGACTGGAAGCCGGACCCGGAGAACGAGCGCCGGATCACCACCCGGGTCGAGTGCGCGGAGTACTTCGAGCTCCGGGACCGGGCGCTGCTGGCGCACGCGACGCAGATCGACCCCGAGGGCGCGTGGTTCGACGTACCGCTGGAGGTCCATCAGGCGGCCTGGCCGACCGAGGACTATGAGCTGGCGCGGAGTCTGGTCGAGTCGGAGATTCCGGAGCACGACCTCTTCGCGGGGCTCCGCTGAGGGCGGGCGAGGCGATCAATGAGAGACTGGTGGCGTGATAGCGATGACCTTCCTTGCGCCGGTCGAGATCGACCCGAACTCGGTGCGTCCCGGTTGGGTCGCGCTGCTGATCGTGCTCGCTCTCGGTGCCGCCACGGTGCTGCTGTGGCGCAACATGGGCAAGCAGCTGAAGAAGATCGACTTCGAGGGCGACGACGCGGACGCTCCAGCAGCGTCTTCCGGCCCAGCGAGTCCCGGCAGTTCTGCGGACCCGGCCGCTGCCGAGCCGATCCCTACGGCGGGTACGACGTCGACCCCGACGCAGAGTGAGCCCAAGTAACGCCAACAGCACGATTTGAGCAGTACGGCCGCACCGGGATCACGAGATGGTGTCGGACTGGGCTGCCCACCGATACGTGACCCTATAGTGGCCGCGTGCCCACCCTTGCCGGGCACGGGTCCTCGCGATGAGCACGACCCGTGCCACTCGTGCTGCCAGGCACCGCATGCCCGGACGTCTGGTCGTCGGTGGGCTCAGTGCTGTCGTCGTCGCCACGATCGCCTTGGTGATCGCCCTGTTCGCCGCCGGCAGCCAACCGCATGACATCGGCGGTATCGGCGGCCCGAGCCTCTTCGTCGCCTGGCTCCTCCCGCTGCTCCGGCTGATCGCGACCCTGGCCACCGTCGGCTGCGCCGGCGCACTCCTGGCCGCCGTCGTCCTGCTCCGGATCGAAGGCGGCCTGCTCGGTACCCAGGGTCGCCGTGCGGTCCGCGACGCCAGCAACTCGGCGATCATCTGGGCCGCCTGCTCGTTCGCCGGCGCCGTCGTCACCGCCGCGGTCATCCTGGACACCCCGGTCGACCTGCTCCACCTCCGCCTCGACGACGCCCTCGGCGTACCCGAGGTCAAGGCGCTTCTGATCACCGGCATCCTGGTCGTCGCCCTGGCCATCGGCATCCGCCGCGTCCAGACCTCCCAAGCCGCCCTGCTCGGCGTCCTGGTCGCCATCGGCGCCCTCATCCCGAACGCCGTCACAGCCTTTCCCCGCAACGAGTCGTACGTCGTCCTGGCCGGTGCCGCGCTGGTTGTGCACGTCATCGCCGCCACCACCTGGATCGGCGGCCTGGCCGGCCTCGTCCGCTACGGCCGCGCCAGCCGCGGTGGCCTCCCGATCGTCCTCGAGCGCTACAACCAGGTCGCCTACGTCTCCTCGATCGCCCTCGTCATCAGCGGCCTGATCAGCGCCGCCGGCCGCCTGGCCGCCAAAGGCGGCGGCTGGGGCGGCGTCCTCGACGTCCTCACCTCCGACGCGTACGGCGTCCTCCTGATCATCAAGCTCCTCGCGGTCGTCCTCCTCCTCGCCTGCTCCTCCCTGAGCCGCCGCCGGGCCACCGACAACCTGCTCGAACGCAACGTCCCCTTCTGGCAGATCGTCGTGACCGAGCTGGTCATCATGGCCCTGGCCCTGGGCCTCTCCGTAGCCCTCTCCCAGACCGCCTAACGTTGGGGGCATGACCCCCGTCAATGAGCTTGGTCGGAGTACCAGTCCTTATCTGCGGCAGCATGCGGAGAATCCGGTGGCGTGGCGGGAGTGGTCCGCGGCGGCGTTCGCGGAGGCGCGGGAGCGGGACGCGCCGGTGTTCTTGTCGGTGGGGTACTCGGCGTGTCACTGGTGTCATGTGATGGCGCACGAGTCGTTCGAGGATGTGGCGACGGCCGAGTATCTGAACGCGAACTTCGTGTGTATCAAGGTGGATCGCGAAGAGCGGCCGGATGTGGATGCGATCTACATGGCGGCGACGGTGGCGATGACCGGCCAGGGTGGGTGGCCGATGTCGGTGTTCCTGACGCCGGAGGCGGAGCCGTTCTTCTGCGGGACGTACTTTCCGAAGGATGCGCGGCACGGGATGGCGACGTTCCGGCAGGTGCTGGAGTCGCTGATCGAGGCGTGGGGGAGCAAGCGGGACCAGATCGACGGGATCGGCCGGCGGGTGGTCGAGCAGTTGGGGGCCCGGCAGCACGCGGCCGGCGGGGACCTGGATCTGGACCGGGCGGTTGAGCTCCTCACGACGGACTTCGATCCGGTGGACGGCGGGTTCGGGGGAGCGCCGAAGTTCCCGCCGTCGATGGTGCTCGACTTTCTGCTCAGGCAGCATCGACGCACCGGGTCGGCGGATGCGCTCCGGATGGCGACGGAGACGTGCGAGCGGATGGCGCGGGGTGGGATGTACGACCAGCTCGCGGGTGGTTTCGCGCGGTACTCGGTCGACGGTCAGTGGGTGATTCCGCACTTCGAGAAGATGCTGTACGACAATGCGCTGCTGCTCGACGTCTATACCCAGTGGTGGGCAATTTCCGGCGAGCCGTTGGCGCGGCGGATCGCCGAGGAGACGGCCGAGTTCCTGCTGACGGAACTCCGGACGCCGGAAGGCGGTTTCGCGTCAGCCCTGGATGCCGACACCGAGGGCGAAGAAGGCCGGTACTACGTCTGGACGCCGGCCGAAATTCAGGCCGCGCTGCCCGTGGAGGACGCCGCTTGGGTGGTCGAACTCTGCGACGTCACCGGGACTTTCGAGCACGGATCCTCGGTTCTCCAGCTCCGTCAGGACCCTGATGACGCCGACCGCTGGCAGCGGATCCGCAAGCAACTGAAGCAGGCTCGCAGCAGCCGCACGTACCCCGGCCGCGACGACAAGGTGGTCGCCGCCTGGAACGGCTTGGCCATCACCGCGCTCGTCCGGGCCGGCATCGTGCTAGGACATTCCGAGTACGTCGATGCTGCCGCCGGTGCGGCCGAATTGATCCGGACGGTTCACGTCGATCAGGCCACCGGCCGCCTGCACCGCACCTCGCGGGACGGCGTGGCCGGTACGGCGCACGGCGTACTGGAGGACTACGCGGCGTACGCCCAGGGGTGCCTCACGTTGTTCGGGGTCACCGGCGAGATCGAGTGGTTCGAGACCGCACAGGCCTTGCTGGACCGGGCTCTCGAGCAGTTCGTTGCCGATGGCTCCTATTTCGACACGGCGGCGGATGCCGAGGAACTGGTCTGGCGGCCGCAGGACCCGACCGACAACGCGAGCCCGTCCGGGGTGAGCCTGGCCGCGGAGGCGTTCACGACGCTGGCGAGCCTGACCGGATCAGTCCGGTATGAGCAGGCCGCCGAACAGGCGCTGAGCGCCTCGGCGGCGATCGCGGCCCGGGCGCCGCGGTTCGCCGGCCGGGCGCTCGCGGTGGCCGAGACGATCGCCGCCGGACCGCTCGAGATCGCGATCGCCGGTCGCTCGCCGCAGCTTCTTCAGGCCGCGTTCACCCACGCGCCATGGGGTACGGCGATCGTCCAGGGCGAGCCCGGTCTCGCCGTACCGCTGATGGCCGAGCGCTCGTTGGTTGATAACCAGGCGGTGGCATATGTGTGTCAGAAATTCACGTGCCAACTGCCCGTTTCAGACTCAGAGGTCCTTCGTCGGCAGCTGATCTGACCATTGTGGTCAATGCGGGTTTTCCCTGTCATTTCGCGGCAATCGCTTGACTCCGGGCCCGCCGCAGACCAGAGTCCTCCCTCAGTCGGATGTAACAGAAATCGCATGTCCTGACACGCAGTGTCACAAGTGAGCAGTGGCACTGCTGGGCCAGGCATCCGGCGTCCCCAACTGAATTTGGTCGCTGCGCCCAAACAGCGACCACACCGTGAGGAGATGTTGTCTTGAAACGACTGACATCAGCAGGGGCGGTGGCCATCGTCGCAGCAGCCGGACTGGCTGCGGGCTTCACCGGCACGCCCGCCGGTGCGGCCGGCCGTACGGCGCCGCTCCCGGCATCCGGCTTCGACCAGCCGGCTGCCGTTCAGGCCGAGAAAGCGCTGACCGCGCAGACGGCCGCAGCCCTTGGCCTGGCCAGTGGCGAGCAGCTCCAGGTGCGTGACGTGGTCAAGGACCCCGACGGCACCGAGTTCGTCCGCTACGACCGCACCTTCAACGGCCTCAAGGTCGTCGGCGGTGACCTGATCGTGAAGCGCAACGGCGAATCGATCGGTTCGGTGAAGTACAACTACAACGCCAAGGCCGTTGGTGTCGCGTCCACCAAGCCGACGCTGTCGCAGTCGGCCGCGCTCGCCAAGGGCGCCGAGGCCGCCAAGTTCAAGGCCACCGGTAACAAGGGGACGCTGGTCGTCTTCGTGACTCCGTCCAAGCCCGTGCTCGCCTACGAGGTCGTCACGACCGGCGTCAAGCCGGACCAGACCCCCTCGGTGCTGCACTCGTTCGTCGACGCCAAGTCCGGCGCCGTCCTCGCCCAGGACGACGAGATCAAGACCGGTACCGGCAACTCGATGTACGCCGGCACCGTCAGCATCGGGACGTCGGGCACCTCGCCCAACTTCTCGATGACCGACCCGAGCCGCGGTGGGAACTACACCACCGACCTCAACAACGGCACCTCGGGGAACGGCACGACGTTCACCGACACCGACGACACCTGGGGCACCGGCGCGGCGTCCAACCGGCAGACGGCCGGCGTCGACGCGCACTACGGTTCGCAGCTGACGTGGGACTACTACAAGAACGTCCACGGCCGCAACGGCATCTTCAACAACGGCCAGGGCGCCCGCTCGCGGACGCACTACGGCAACGCCTATGTGAACGCGTTCTGGGACGGCACCCAGATGACGTACGGCGACGGCTCGGGTAACACGCACCCGCTGACCGCCATCGATGTGGCCGGTCACGAGATGAGCCACGGTGTCACCGAGGCAACCGCCAACCTGAACTACTCCGGTGACGCGGGCGGCCTGAACGAGGCCACCTCCGACATCTTCGGCACCATGGTCGAGTTCTACGCGAACAACTCCACCGATGTCGGCGACTACCTCATCGGCGAGAAGATCAACATCAACGGCAACGGCACGCCGCTGCGCTACATGGACAAGCCGTCCAAGGACGGTGCCAGCAAGGACTGCTGGACCACGAGCACCGGTGGGCTCGACCCGCACTACTCGTCCGGCCCGCTGAACCACTGGTTCTACCTGGCCTCCGAGGGTCCCGGCACCAAGACCATCAACGGTGTCACCTACACCAGCACCTCCTGCGACGGCGCCACCTTCGCCGGTGTCGGCCGCGATGTCGCGTCGAAGGTCTGGTACCGGACGCTGAGCACCAAGCTCAGCTCGGGCAGCACCTACCTCGACGCCCGGGAAGGCGCCATCACCTCCGCCAAGGAGCTGTACGGCAACGACTCGGCCGAGTGCAAGGGCATCCAGGCCGCGTTCAGCGGGATCTCGGTCCCGGCCGGCGCCGCCGCCTGTGGTGGTACCACCGAGCCGCCGACCGGTGACAACCTGCTGAAGAACCCGGGCTTCGAGTCCGGCGCCGTCAACTGGACCGGTACGTCGGGTGTCGTCACCAACAGCACCTCGAAGCCGGCCCGCACCGGTTCGTACAAGGCGTGGCTGCAGGGCAACGGATCCACCAGCACCGAGAACACCGGCCAGTCGGTCGCCATCCCGGCCACCGCCACCTCCGCGTCGCTCTCGTTCTGGCTGCGGATCGACACCGCGGAGACCACCACCTCCACGGTGTACGACACCCTGAAGGTGCAGATCGTCGACGGCAGCACGACCACCACGCTGGCGACGTACTCGAACCTGAACAAGAACACGACGTACACGCAGAAGACGTTCAACGTCGCGGCGTACAAGGGCAAGACCGTCACGGTGAAGTTCCTCGGCGCGGAAGACTCCTCGCTGCAGACCAGCTTCGTCGTCGACGACACCTCCCTGGTTGCGGGCAGCTGATCCAGCTACCCCGGGTCCGGGAGCTGCGTTGGCTCCCGGCCCCACCCTTCCCCTGTGTCAAGGACGTGCAATTCCATCGCATCAGGTCGCTGCGCCCATTCAGCGGCCATCACGTGAGGAGAGCTGTCTTGAAGCGAGTCACATCTGTTGGGGCCATCGCGGTCATCGCGGCCGCCGCTCTTGCCGCCGCCCCGGCCGGAGCGAACCTGGCCTCGGCCCCACTGCCCGCGTCGGGCTTCAACCAGCCGTCGGCCGTTCAGGCCGAGCAGGCGCTGGCCGCGAACACCGCGGCGGCGCTCGGACTGGGCAAGGGCGAGGTACTGAAGGTCAAGGACGTCGTGAAGGATGCCGACGGCACCGAATTCGTCCGGTACGACCGCACCTTCAACGGCCTCAAGGTCGTCGGTGGTGACCTGATCGTCAAGCGGGACTCCGCGGGCACGGTCAGCCAGATCACCTACAACCGCAACGCGAAGGGCGTGGGGCTGACCTCCACCAAGCCCACGCTGTCGCAGGCGGCCGCCCTGGCGAAGGGCGCCAAGGCAGCCGGTTTCAAGGCCACCGCGAACAAGGGTGACCTGGTCGTCTACGTGACCGAGTCCAAGCCGGTGCTGGCCTACGAGGTCGTCACCAGCGGCGTCAAGGCCGACCAGACCCCTTCGGTGCTGCACTCGTTCTTCGACGCGAAGACCGGTGCGCTGCTCGACTCCGACGACGAGATCAAGACCGGTACCGGCAACACGATGTACGCCGGCCAGGTCTCGATCGGTACGTCGGGCTCGGCGGGCAACTACCAGATGAAGGACAACGCCCGCGGTGGCAACAACACCACGGACCTGAACGGTGGAACCTCCGGCACCGGCACGCTGTTCACCGACGCCGACGACGTCTGGGGCACGGGTGCGGCGTCCAGCCGTCAGACCGCCGCCGCGGACGCGCACTACGGTTCGCAGCTGACCTGGGACTACTACAAGAACGTCCACGGCCGCAACGGCATCTTCAACAACGGCCAGGGCGCTCGCTCGCGGGTTCACTACAGCAACGGCTACGTGAACGCGTTCTGGGACGGCACCCAGATGACGTACGGCGACGGTTCGGGTAACACGCACCCGCTGACCGCCATCGACGTCGCGGGTCACGAGATGAGCCACGGCGTCACCCAGGCCACGGCCGGGCTGGCGTACTCCGGTGACGCGGGCGGCCTGAACGAGGCCACCTCGGACATCTTCGGGACCATGGTCGAGTTCTACGCGAACAACGCCACCGACAAGGGTGACTACCTGATCGGCGAGAAGATCAACATCAACGGCAACGGTACGCCGCTGCGCTACATGGACAAGCCGTCCAAGGACGGTCGCGGCAGCCAGGACTGCTGGACCACCGGCACCAAGAACCTGGACCCGCACTACTCGTCCGGCCCGCTGAACCACTGGTTCTACCTGGCGTCGGAGGGCACCGGTTCCAAGACCATCAATGGTGTCACCTACAACAGCACCTCCTGCAACGGCACCACGTTCGTCGGTGCGGGCCGGGACGTGGCGGCCAAGGTCTGGTACCGGACCCTGACCACCAAGCTCAGCTCGAACTCCAACTACGCGGCGGCCCGCAACGGTGCCATCACCTCCGCCAAGGAGCTGTACGGCGCCGGCTCGGCCCAGTGCCTCGCCGTGCAGCGCGCGTTCGCCGGCATCAACGCCCCGGCCGGTACCGCTGCTTGCTAGCAGCAACAAGTAGTACCTGACACTCGAGGTCCGGGGGCGGGCCATGCCCGTGGCTCGCCCCCGGACCTTCCTTTGTAAGCAAGGAGAAAGTCCCCATGCGTAGATCCTTGTCTGCAGCCGCTCTCGGCCTCGCACTCGCCGCCGGCGCGCTTGTCGTCCCTGGCTCTCCTTCCTTCGCCACCGCCGCGGTGGTCGACCCCGACATCTCGGCGACCAACACCAAGGCGCACCTGGACCAGTTCCAGACCATCGCCAACAACAACGGCGGCAACCGCTACACCGGTCGCACCGGCTACAAGGCCTCCGCCGACTGGGTGAAGGCCAAGCTCGACGCGGCCGGCTTCACCACCACGTTGCAGTCCTTCTCCACCTCGGCCGGTACGTCGTACAACGTGATCGCCGAATGGCCGTTCGGCGACGCGAACCACGTCGTGATGACCGGCTCGCACCTGGACAGCGTCAGCGCCGGTCCGGGCATCAACGACAACGGTTCGGGGAGCGCGGGCGTCCTGGAGACCGCACTCACCTACGCCGCCAGCGGCCAGACGCCCAAGAACCGTCTGCGCTTCGGTTTTTGGGGTGCCGAGGAGCTCGGTCTCCTCGGGTCCAAGTACTACGTGAACAACCTGCCGGCCGCCGAGCGGGACAAGATCGAGCTCTACATGAACTTCGACATGATCGCGTCGCCCAACCCGGGCTACTTCATCTATGACGACAACGCGGCCGGCAACGAGGCCCGCGACGAACTGAAGTCGTACTTCACCGGCAAGAACGTGCAGACGGAGTACATCGACGTCCAGGGCCGGTCCGACCACGCGGCCTTCCGCTCGCTCGGCCTCCCGACCGCCGGGACCTTCTCCGGTGCCGAGGAGATCAAGACCTCGGCCCAGGCGACCAAGTGGGGCGGTCAGGCGAACGTTGCCTTCGACAAGTGTTACCACCGCTCCTGTGACACCAACACGAACCTGGACCTGACGTCGCTGGATCGCCAGATCGATGCCATCGGCCACATGGTGTGGAACTACGCGCAGAAGGACTACGGCAGCGGCCCGCCCCCTGGTGGGTCGAACCTGCTCGCCAACCCGGGCTTCGAGTCCGGTGCGGTGAACTGGACCGGTACGTCGGGTGTCGTCACCAGCTCGACGTCGAAGCCGGCCCGGACCGGGACCTGGAAGGCGTGGCTGCAGGGCAACGGCAGCACCAGCACCGAGAACACCGGCCAGTCGGTGGCGATCCCGGCCGCGGCGACGGCGGCGACGCTGTCGTTCTGGGTCCGGATCGACACCGCCGAGACCACCACCTCGACGGTCTACGACACGCTCAAGGTGCAGGTGGTCGACGGCGGTACGACGACCACGCTGGCGACGTACTCGAACCTGAACAAGAACACGACGTACACGGAGAAGACCTTCAACCTCCTTGCCTACAAGGGGAAGACGGTCACCGTGAAGTTTCTCGGTGCCGAAGACTCGTCGCTGCAGACCAGCTTCGTCGTCGACGACACCGCCGTCACTGTTCCTTAAAGGGGCTTGCAGAGATTCCCGGGGGGAATCTTGGCCTCGGTGAGCAGCTTGCCCACCGGGGCCACCAGCGGCTTGAGCTTCGGGTCGTCGAGCCGCGCGACCTTACCGTTCGCGGTCACCGCGATGACCATGTCGTCAGGGTGCCGCGCGGTCGGCTTGACCACGGCCAGACTGGCCCAATCGACCTGCTGAGCTGCTGACGCGAGGGGTGTCAGCAGTGTCGGGTCGAGCTTGCACCGGACCGTCTCCTTGCCCCGGGAACTCACCGTGGCGTTGCCGTCGGCGTCGACCAGCACCTGGTCGTCGAACCCGGCGAACCCGCCGGTCCGAGTGACCGTCATCGGCAGTCCGACCCCGACCGGCGTCGACTCGGTCACCGACGGCGTACTGGGCGTAGGTGTGGTCGCCGGTGTACCACCGGCGCTGGACTCGTCACCGCATCCGCTCAGAACCAGCCCAGCGAGGGCGGCGACCGCTGTGTACCTCAGTAGGTTCTTCACGTAACAGGGATACCCCATCGGGGTGGATTCGTTGCAGCTGAGATGGGACTGAGATCTAAGGTTGTTGAGCCCACCCGTGCCACTTGGGGTCGACCACCTCTAGACGACTGGTGAGACCAGGTCTACTAGCACTCGGGTGAGGCGTACGCGCTGTTCGAAGAGCTCTTGGGTGACCGGATCGGTTGGCTTGGTGATCTCCTCGAGGGGCAGCGCGGTGAACGTCGCCCGCGCGCACAGTGAGCCCAGGTAGCCGTACAGCACCTGCTCTTCGCTCACCTGCAGGCCTTCCTCGGCGGTGCCCGCCAGAAACGCTTTGAGGATCACCTTGTGCACAGCTGGCACCGCCTCTGGTGAGAGCTCACCTGCGTGCGCCAGACCGATCAGCAGCTGTCCCAGGTCGAAGCCGACCGCCTGTGGGCAGTCGAAACCCCAGTCGATCACCACGAACTCATCCGGCGAGCCCTGCGGTACCAGCAGGTTCTGCGGACTCGCATCCCCGTGCTGATAGCACTGCGGCAGTGCATCGAGTGCATCCAGTACGGCGGGCAGTCGCGCGCTCAGCGCCAGGAGATCCTCCCGCAGGGTGTGATCACCCAGGTTGCTGACCGCGGCCGCGAGCATGGGGTGTTTCCACGTCTCCGGGTCGGCAATGGCCGGTACGGCGTTCATCATCACGCGCCCGCCGGTGTAGTACCGCAGCGCGATGCCTGGCGTACTCACATTGCCGCGGGGGAGGAGCGGATCGACCAGATGCTCTTGGCGACGGGCCGAGAGCCGGCCGAGCAGGTACGCCGCTCGCTCGAACCGCGTGATCGGCCACGGTCCCGGCTCCGGGATGACGTTCTCCATCCACAGGGTGCCGCGGTGGTCGTCGTACATGTCGACGCGGTAGAGCTTCGGAAGGCGCATACCGTCCGGGAGCAGGTCCGCGACGCCACTGCGGTGGACGGCGATCTCCAGCTCCCAGGGGAGGTTCTGGATGAACTCCTCCCGGAACGCCTCCGGCACCATCGCCATGTGGGCCCAGTGCCGGGCCGACTGCAGCTTCTTCACGAAACACGACCAGGTGACACCGTCCGCCGTACCGAAGACGCGGTACAGGCCCTCGGTGCTCGGAGTGCCGATCGGGTAGTCGACGACCTCGACCCGCAGGTCGTCGATGCGTGCGGTGGGTACTCCGGCGACGGTCCGGCCCAGCTCGGTCAGCTCGTCGGCGGTCAGTGCGTCCAGAATGCTCATAGCTCAGAGTCGCGCGCGACCCTTCAGCCAGCCTTCAGACGCGCCCTGGGGCACGCACCGTCAGGACTGGTACGTGACGATGCTGACGGCGATGTAGTGGCAGATGAAGGCGGCCACGGTCAACGCGTGGAAGATCTCGTGGAAGCCGAACCAGCGCGGGGACGGGTTCGGGCGCTTGGTGCCGTAGATGACCGCGCCGACCGAGTAGAGCAGGCCGCCGACCGCGATCAGCGTGACGACCGCCGCACCGCCCTGGTGGTAGATGTCGCCCATCCAGAACACCGCGACCCAACCCATGGCCAGATAGATCGGGGTGTAGAGCCAGCGCGGCGCGCTGACCCAGAAGACCCGGAACAGGATGCCCAGCGTGGCGCCGCCCCAGACCAGACCGAGCATCAGGATGCGGTCCTTGCCGCTCAGCAGCAGCATGCCGAGCGGTGTGTAGGTGCCGGCGATCAGCAGGAAGATGTTGCTGTGGTCCAGCCGGCGCAGGATCGCCTCGCCGGTCGCACCCCAGTAGAAGCGGTGGTAGAGCGCGGAGATGCCGAACAGCAGCATCGCGCCGACCGTGTAGACGGCGGCGGCCCAGCGCGCGTTCGCATGCGGTGCCAGACAGATCAGCACGATGCCGCCGGCCGTGGCCAACGGGAAGGTGCCGGCGTGCAGCCAGCCGCGCAGCTTCGGTTTGAGAGGGCCGAGCCGGCCGGACAGGCCGTGACCGACTTCCTGGGGCTGTGCTTGGGAAGGGGTCATCGCCGTCCTCTCGTGGTGCTGGGCGGTCTGGGTGCGGTCTTACCTACGCAACCGTAACCTACGGAACCGTAGGTTCAATCCTCCCGAAGGATGAAATGTAGGCGAAGTCACCACCCGCGCGCACCTTCTCCCGTGTCTACGATGCCGCGGGCAAGTGAAAAGTTGGGCCTCTCTTTCCAGGTGGGTTCTGGGCTAGCCTCGGTGTGAGGAAGTTGGAGGCGAAGACCTGCTCATGCAGACACCCGGCAAGCAAAAACTGCGCGACGCGCTGATGATGATCTATGAACGCCGTGTGCAGCGTTCGCTGCCGCCGGAGCGGATCCCGCGGCATATCGGCGTCATCATCGACGGCAACCGGCGGTGGGCCCGCTCGGCCGGCAACCCCGTGTCGCACGGCCATGAGGCCGGGGCGAACAAGATCACCGAGTTCCTGCACTGGTGTGAGGACGTCGGCGTCAAGGTCGTCACGGTCTGGATGCTGTCGACCGACAACCTGACCCGGCCGGCCGACGAGCTGGAGCCGTTGCTGCGGATCATCGAGCAGGCGGTCGACGAGCTGACGGCGATCGGCCGCTGGCGGATCCACCCGGTCGGTGCGCTGGACCTGTTGCCGAGTGCGACTGCCGAGACGCTCAAGCGGGCCGAGACCGCCACCCAGGACGTCGACGGCATGCTCGTCAACGTCGCGGTCGGGTACGGCGGCCGCCGCGAACTCGCCGATGCCGTCCGCTCGCTGTTGCTCGAGGAGGCCGCCCAGGGCATTTCGATCGAGGAGCTGGCCGAGCGTGTCGACGTCGAGCACATCGCCCGGCACCTCTACACGAAGGGCCAGCCGGACCCGGACCTGGTCATCCGGACGTCGGGGGAGCAGCGCCTCGGTGGCTTCCTGCTCTGGCAGAGCGCGCTGAGCGAGTTCTACTTCTGCGAAGCGCTCTGGCCGGACTTCCGGCACGTCGACTTCCTGCGTGCGGTCCGTAGCTATGCCCAGCGGGAACGCCGCTTCGGGACGTGACCCCGCGTCCACACCGTCGGCACGCCGTACGACGCCTGAGGTAGTAGGCGTACGTCGCTACGCCGAGCGCGGCACCCCAGACCACCCAAAGCATGCCGGGAGCGTTCACAGCCCAGTTGTCGCCGTCCAGCGGCAACTGGGTATTCATCAGGCCGGCCGGGATCAGTACGACGGCCACGACCGAGGCGGGGATGATCGCCAGCAACGGTGGGACCCGCCGGCCGGCCTTGAACCAGATCCAGCGGGGGTAGACCTCACCCCAGCGGTGGACCAGACCGTGCGTGAGGACGCCTCCGCCGATCCCCATCACTGCCAGGCCAAGGCCCATCTCGAGCATGCCTGGCGTGTCGGCCATCATCCGGTGGAAGTCCTCGCTGATGCCGAGCGGCCAGCCGAAGAACCAGGCGATCCGGGTCGCCTCGTACGGGAGGTTCGCGACCACGGCCACACCGACCGCCACACGCCCCCAGCGCAGCGCTGCCTCGGGTGTGGTCCACGCGGGCGCCGTACGGTCGCTGCGGCCGCAGGAGACGCACGCCTGGCGGCTACGGAGGTGGTACGCGATCGCAGTTCCCGCCCACAGCACGCCGCCGATGAACAGGATCAGCAGGTTGATCCGATGCCAGTACAGGACGTCGCCGATGCCGCCCTGCGCACCCGGAATACCGGTGAACGCGAAGACGATCAGCGCGGGGGACAGCGCGAGCAGTGCGACGAGTGTGTAGTCAGGGATGACGAGAGCGAGTCCGACCGCGAGTACGGCGGCGATTGCCTGCAGCACCCACCCGCGCGGCCGGCGTCGGAGCATCACCACCGCCAGTACGGCGCCTCCGAGCCCCACGACGGCCATCACCGGGCCTACAACGGCCACTGGAGCGCCCTCGAGGACTGAGGCGGTCGATCGGTCGTCCACGACCTTCGCGAACGGGTAGTCAGCACCTCCTGACGACCAGTAGATGCCTGCCACGCCGTACAGAAACGACCACAAGGCTGTCGCGCAGCCCACCAGGACCGGCCAGTTTTTCCGCATGTCCCGAGGGTCGGCCGCGACACCGTCGCAGCGGATCACCCGGCGGGGTGAACCGGCTCCCCCGGTCGGGGGGAAGGTGTAACACCCTGTTAACCCCGGGGACGGGCGTGTCGGGCTGCGGGGTTTGCAGGACCCTCCTACTCTGACAGAGACAGTCGGAGGGGAAGCCGGCTGTTACGGGAGGTGCGATCAGCTTGAGAATCGTTCGCCAGCCGGATGCCCCGTGCAGGGGTAGAACGGAGTACCCGAGACGCTCTGTCTCGACCCGGCTGATCCCCGACTCCCGGTCCAACACCTAACACTGGTGGGCCGGGCGTGGTGCACGTCGCGGCCCGAGAGGACGTGCGACATGGCTGCCACCCACGCCAAGGCGTCAAGTACCTCATCCACACCGGAACAGCGCACTTTTGTGCTGGACACCTCGGTGCTTCTGTCGGACCCGCACGCGATGCTGCGGTTCGACGAGCACGAGGTGGTCGTCCCGGTGGTCGTCGTCACCGAATTGGAGGCCAAACGGCATCACCCCGAGCTCGGATACTTCGCCCGCACCGCACTACGCCTGCTCGACGAGCTCAGGATCAAGCACGGACGTCTGGACGCACCCCTGCCAGTGGGGGAGAACGGTGGAACCTTACGGGTCGAGCTGAACCACACCGACCCCGAAAGCCTGCCGGCCGGTTTCCGGCTCGGCGACAACGACAGCCGCATCCTCGCGGTCGCGTGCAACTTCAAGGCCGAGGGCCGCGACGTCACGCTGGTCTCCAAGGACCTGCCGATGCGCGTCAAGGCGTCGGCCTGCGGCCTGGTGGCCGAGGAGTACCGCGCGGAGATCACCTTCGAG
The DNA here is from genome assembly GCF_044453945.1 of Kribbella sp. NPDC051587. Taxonomy (NCBI): domain Bacteria; kingdom Bacillati; phylum Actinomycetota; class Actinomycetes; order Propionibacteriales; family Kribbellaceae; genus Kribbella; species Kribbella sp. NPDC051587. Next base: position 561,891 of record NZ_JBITDE010000004.1, on the reverse strand, counting down.
TCCGGCTGGACCGGGATGGCCGAGCTCGAGGTCGAGACCGCGGTGGTCGACGACCTGTACGAGGAAGGCGTGCTGGAGCTCCAGCAGGCGGGTGACTTCCCGACCCACACCGGGCTGGTGCTGCTGTCCGACCGGGGCAGTGCGCTCGGCCGGGTGATGCCGGACAAGCGGGTCCGGCTGGTCCGCGGCGACCGCGAGGCCTTCGGGATCCGCGGCCGGTCGGCCGAGCAGCGGGTCGCGCTCGACCTCCTGCTCGACCCGGACGTCGGGATCGTCTCGCTCGGCGGCCGGGCCGGTACGGGTAAGTCGGCCCTCGCGCTGTGCGCCGGTCTGGAGGCGGTGATGGAGCGCCGCCAGCACAAGAAGGTGGTCGTCTTCCGGCCGCTCTTCGCGGTCGGCGGCCAGGAGCTCGGCTACCTGCCGGGCAGCGAGTCGGAGAAGATGCAGCCCTGGGCGCAGGCGGTCTTCGACACGCTCGGCGCGCTGGCCGGTGGTGACGTGATCGACGAGGTGATGGACCGCGGCATGCTCGAGGTGCTGCCGCTGACCCACATCCGCGGCCGGTCGCTGCACGACGCGTTCGTGATCGTCGACGAGGCACAGTCGCTGGAGCGCAACGTGCTCCTCACCGTGCTGTCCCGGGTCGGCGCGAACTCGCGGGTCGTGCTGACCCATGACGTGGCCCAGCGGGACAACCTGCGGGTCGGCCGGCACGACGGCGTGGTGGCGGTGGTCGAGCAGCTCAAGGGCCACCCGCTGTTCGCACACGTCACGCTCACCCGCTCGGAGCGCTCGCCGATCGCCGCGCTGGTCACCGAGATGCTCGACGACCTGCAGATCTGATTGACATGTAAGGAGTCATGGTGAGCTTCGCTCATCATCATCTGTAAAGCACGCGTAAGACTTCGTCCGCCACGGCGCGGTCGCCCCTGCGGCGGCCGCGGCGTCGCTCGTGACCTGCTTGTGATCACGCTCGGTTTAGGCCAAAGTATGGTTCTGTTGCAGCCGACGGGGGTCGGGTTTCTCGGAAGGAAAGATGAAAGCGAAGCGCTCCGTCGCGGCTCTCTCAGTGGCAGGGATCGCCGTGGTCACCGTGGTAGCGGGTGTCGACCTCTTCAGCGCCGGCAGCAGTTCGGCGTCCGGCCGGGCCGAGCTCGCCGTGATGAACAGCGAGAAGGCCCAAGCGGTCAAGCAGCCGACGCAGAAGATCCTGACCGCGCAGGAACAGGCCGAAGAGGCCATCCGGATCCGGAACCAGGTCGAGGCCCAGGCCCAGGAGATGAAGGCCTCCCAGGACGCCGCCGAGCGCGAGCTGGTGGCCAAGAACGCCGCCCTCAAGCGCTACCAGGCGCTGCAGAAGACGGACCGCAGCTCCCGCGAGGAGCGCGCCAGCCGGGACGCCGAGCGGAAGAAGTTCGAGGGCACCCCCAAGCAGATCGCGATGAACCTGCTGCCCGACCACGGCTGGAGCCAGGGCCAGTTCAGCTGCCTGGAGAAGCTGTGGAACAAGGAGTCGCGCTGGAACCCCCGCGCCGACAACCCGTCCTCCTCGGCGTACGGCATCGCCCAGGCCCTTCCGGGCAACCGGATGGCCTCCTACGGCGCGGACTGGCGGACCAACCCGGTCGTCCAGATCAAGTGGGGCCTCGACTACATCGAGGTCCGCTACGGCTCGCCCTGCTCGGCCTGGAGCCACTCCCAGGCCAAGGGCTGGTACTAACTCGCCTGCAGCTTGTAGACGGGCGCGTACGACCCGTCTGCGGCTGCATCGAGTGTGGTGTTGCCACCGGTTGCTGTCACTGAAACAGCAGCCGGTACGCCGAGGCGCGTGGCCGGGCCCTTGAGCGTGACCCCCTGGATGACGATGTCGCCCTTCGGCCGGCCCAGCACGGTGGCGTAGAGGTCACCACCGCGCCGGGTGAACGTCACGGTGTCACCGGCCGCGGTTCTGGCGGTCGACTGCGTCCACGGCCGTGTCCCGTCGTACGCCTCCCGGTTCGTCTTGAGCCAGGCGCCGATGTCGGTCAGCCGGCTCAGCTGCGCCGGCACGATTTCGCCCGCGCCGCCGCTCGGTCCGACGTTCAGCAGGAACGCACCGTTGTTGGCGCTCGCCTTGGCCAGCTCGCCGATCAGCTCGGGCGACTTGGTGTAGTCGGCCTCGCCCTCGGTGCGGTTGTAGCCGAACGATCCGCCGATCCCGCGGTCCTGCTGCCAGAACTTGGTCTGGATCGAGTCGAAGTCGGCGTACTCCGGTGTCCTGAAGTCGCTGTGCGGCACCTCCTTCGGCGTACTGATCTGGTCGGCCGCGTCCGGGAGCTTGAGCAGCCCGTGCATCAGCTGATCGAACACCCAACGCATCGGCTTCGGACTCATGAACTGCTGGCCGAACGACCCCGTGGTCAGCCGGTCGTCGACGACGCCTTCAGGGACGGTGTTGTAGTAGTCCGCGATCACGGCGTACAGGCGCTTGGAACCGGTCGGCCAGGAGATGTCGTTCCAGAGGATGTCCGGCTTGTACCTGTTGATCAGCTCGCGCACCTGGGCGACGGCGTACTGGCGGTAGTCCTCTCCGTAGTGCAGGTACGAGTAATCGCCCAGTGTGTTGATGCGCTTGGTCTGGAAGGTCCAGTCGACGCCACCGGAGTAGTACATGCCGAACTTGAGCCCCTGCTTGCGTACGGCGGTCGCCAGTTCACCCATGAGGTCCCGCTGCGCGTGGAAGTCCGGTGCATGCGGATTGCGCACCTGCGTCGGCCACATCGAGTACCCGTCGGCGTACTTCGCCGTCACCACGATGTACGACGCCCCGGCCGCCTTGAACTGTGCAGCCCACCGATCCGGGTCCCACTGAGCCAGTCCGGCGTCGAACTCCTTGGTGAAGTCGCTGTACGGCGCATCGCCGTAGTGCTCGCGGTGATAGACCCCGGTCGGCGAGTTCGGGTCCTTCATCGAGTTCGCGTAGTCCTCGGCGTACGGGTTGTGCGTCATCGCATGCCCGTACTCGGTCGCGAGCAACTGCGGGAACGTCTTGCCCTTCGGTGCGAACCCGGGAACCGAGTAGAGCCCCCAGTGGATCATCACCCCGAACTTCGCGTCCTGGAACCACTTCGGCAACGGATGCTGGTTCAGCGACTCCAGATCGGCCGTGTAGGGACCTGTCGTCGTCAGTTCCGCTTTGCCGTCGTCCTGCCAGGTCCAGACCTTCGACGACACCACGAACGCCAGTACCAGCACGACGACCACGGCCACGAACTTCAGTAGTTTTCGCATCATCGAATCCTCAGATCACCGTCAGTCGAAGGGTGTGCGGCAGCGCGGTGGCGGAGGTGCCGAGGCGCAGCGTGAAGCTGCCCGGCTCGACGACGCGTTCGAGGTTAGCGTCGATCAGGGCCAGGTCGTCGGCCCGCAACGGGATCGTCACCGAGACGCTTGCTCCTGGCAACAGACCGACTTTCGCGAAGCCCCGCAGCTGAATCTCCGGTACGGCGACGCTCGCCTCGTCGTCGGTCACGTACAACTGCAGGACGGCGGTCCCGGTGCGCTTGCCGGTGTTGCGGATCTCGGCGCGCACCTCGGTGCGGCCGGTGCGGGTGATCCGGCTGGTGCTGAGACGAACGTTGCTGATGGCAAACGTCGTGTAGCTGAGGCCGTGGCCGAACGGATACAGCGGGGTGGACGGCAGGTCGACGTACTGGTCGGCCTTGGCTCGAGCATCCTTGATGTTGTAGTACATCGGCAGTTGACCGACGCTGCGTGGGACGGTGATCGGGAGCCGGCCGCCGGGGTCAGTGACGCCGGTCAGTACGTCGGCCACCGCCTGTGCGCCTTCTTCGCCGGGTAGCCAGGCTTCGAGGATCGCGGGGATGCGCTCGGCGGCCCAGGTAGTCGACAGTGGGCGGCCGTTGACGAGTACCAGGACGACCGGCGTACCGGTCTGGTGGACGGCTTCGAGCAGCTCCTGCTGGACGCCGGTCAGGTCGAGCGACGCGATGTCGGCCAGCTCGCCGTTCGTCCTGCCCGGGTTGAAGTAGCCGCCCTTGAGCTCCTCGCCGAGGACAACCACCGCGACGTCGGCGGCCTTGGCCGCCTTGACCGCGGCCGCGATCCCGGACCGGTCGGTGCCGTTCGTCTCGCAGCCCTTGGCATAAGTGATCGGGTGACCGGTCGCCTTCAGCCGCTCAAGAATCGTCGGTACGGCGTGGAAGGTCGGCCACGCGGAGTATTCGCCGAGCAGGTTCCGCGCGTCGGCCGCGTTCGGGCCGATGACGGCGAGCCGGGCTCTCGGCTTCAGTGGGAGCAAGCCGCCTTCGTTGCGGAGCAGGGTCATCGACTCCTGCGCCGCTTGGAGCGCGACCTTGCGATGGGACGGCTGGTTGACGATCGCCCGCGCGCGGGCTGGGTCGGCGTACGGGTTCTCGAACAGGCCGAGGCGTTCCTTGAGGGTGAGGACGCGGCGGACGGCGCGGTCGATCAGTGCCTCGGAGATCATGCCGTTGCGTACGGCGTCGGCGAGGCCGGTGAGGAAGGCGTCGTGCCAGGCGAGCCCGATGTCGATCCCCGCGGTGAGAGCGAGCGCGCCGGCCTTGGTTGCGGTGGCGGCGACGCGGTCGGTCACCAGGCCCTCGAAGCCGTTGGCGATCACCACGCCGCGGAAGCCGAGTTCCTGGCGGAGGATCTCGGTCAGGTACTTCGGTGATCCGTGCACCGGGATGCCGTCGATGGTCTGTTCGCTCGCCTCGGTCATCAGCGAACCGGCGCCGAAACCAGCCTTCCACGGCGGGAGGTGGATATTGCGGAGTTCGCGCTCACCGAGTTCGATCGACGAACCTTCGAGGCCACCGACGTTCGGGGACTCGGCGGGGAACGTGCAGAGTGAGACGACCGGGCCGGTCCGCAGGTCGGCTTGGGCAGCCGGGACGAGGGTCTCGACGTACCGGCTGACCAGGTAGGGGTCCTCGCTGAACGACCAGATGGCGCGGCCGTAGCGCGGGTCGCGGTTGAGCTCTGCGGTGATCGTGCTGATCGCGTGGATGCCGACCGCACGCGCTTCCGCGCCGACGACGCCGTACACACGGCTGACGAGCTCCGGCGACCAGGTGGCGCCTAGGCCGAGGCCCTCCGGGAAGATCGTCGAGCCGGGGCCGATCGATCCGTGGGTGCCTTCGCTGATCTGCAGGAGGGGAATGCGGTGCTTGGTGGCCAGCGCGAGCTTCTGCAGGGCGTTGTGGCGCTCGGCCTGTTCCTTCGGGGTCTTGGGGTGGTCGACGTCGATGCTGCCGAACAGCGACTCGTTGACCAGGCCGAAGAAGCCGCCGCCGGGACCGAGGACAAGGTCCTGGTGCTTGAGGCCGCCGAGGACGTAATGATCCTGGTCCTCGGGTGTCGACACGGCTGAGGTGCCTGGTTCGCCCGGGATCACCACCGGGATGTTGAGCTGCGCGATCTTCTCCTCGAGCGACAGCGCGGCGACGAGCCGGTCGACTCGCTCGGACGGCTGCGGCTCGTGTGCTGGCGCCAGCTCCGGAAGGCCGGTCGCGACCGCGGCTGCCCCCGCGACGAATCCTCTGCGGCTGATCATGCCGCGAGCCACTGAGTGAGGCGGCCGGCCCACTGGGCGTTGTCGGTGCGCTCGGTGAACCAGCGGTGGTTGGTGAGCAGGTAGAGCGTCGTACCGGTGCGCAGTTCGAGGATCAGCGGCGCCCCGAGTGTCTTGGAGCCGCCGCCGAGGAACCGTCCGTACAGATCGGTGAAGTCGTTCCCGACCGCGACGAGCTCACTGGGGTGCACGGTGATGTCGCGGCCGTTCTCCCAGTTGGTGATCTCGAGGCGGTTCAGGTGCAGGCGGAGCGTGCCCGCGAGCGGGAAGACCGCCCGCTGGTCGATCGCGGCCTTGAACGAATCCCAGCGGGTCCGCCCGGCCAGCTCGGCCGCGGTCGTCCCGCGGTAGGTGCTTTCGGCAAGGATCATGCTGCCGACTCTGCCGGGAGACCTGGGTACGGCGGATCCCTCCGCGGGAGCCTGTTGGGTACCGATCGGTGGACGTCGCCCTCCACCGGAAGTCTCGACTTCGCGGCGACCGCCGGGAGAACGGGATACCGTCGGTCAGGTGATCCTCGCGGCACTCATCGAACCGGGGTCGCCGGCCGCCCCCGGGTACGACCGGCTCACCCCACGCGACCGGGTCGTGGACATCGCCTGTGTGCTGATCGGCTTTCTGCTCAGCCTGCCTGCGATCGCGGACTCGGATCCGGTCCCGCGCTTCGGGCCGTTGCCGGCGTGGATCAGCTGGGGAGCTGCGATCGCCGCGGCGTTGGCGCTGCTGCTGCGACGCCGTTGGCCGGTCGGACTGATGGTGGGGCTGATCATCGGCTCGACTCTGGTTCCGTCGATGGGTGGCGCTGCGGGGATGGCGTTGTTCAGCGTGGCGGTCCATCGACGGCCGGCGGTCAGTCTGACGCTTGGAGCGGTGTCGATGGCGTCCTGCCTGCTGCAGTTCTGGCTGTATCCGCTGGTGGACATTCCGAACGCGTACTGGATCGCGGTCACCGGGACGGCCCTGATCTGCGCCGCGATCGTTGCCTGGGGCATCGTCGTACGGACTCGGCGGCAGTTGATGGCGTCGCTGACCGAGCGGGCGGTTCGGGCCGAGACTGAGCAGCAGTTGCGGGTTGAGCAAGGGCAGCGGCAGGAGCGGGAGCGGATCGCGCGGGAGATGCACGACGCGCTCGGGCACCGGTTGTCGTTGCTGAGCGTGCACGCCGGTGCGCTGGAGTTCCGTCCGGACATGCCGACCGACGAGCTGTCGCGGGCGGCCGGAGTGATCCGGACCAGCGCTCGCGACTGTGTCGAGGACCTGCGCGAGATCGTCGGCGTACTGCGGTCTGAGGACCTTGCGGAAGGCCGTCGTCGCGGGATCGCCGAACTGGATGAGCTCGTCGCCGAGTCGCAGGAGGCGGGGATGGTGCTGAATCTGACCATCCGGGCCGAGTTGGCCGACGTACCGGATGTGATCGGTCGGCATGCTTATCGGATCGTTCAGGAGGGCCTCACGAACGCCTGCAAGCATGCACCGCACCAGCGCGTCCGGCTCACGGTCAGCGGTCGGTCGGGGGATGGGCTGACGGTCGAGCTGGTCAACCGGTTGGAGCCAGGGGGTGGTGGGCCGGGATCGCGGGTCGGCCTGATCGGGCTGACCGAGCGAGCGGCGCTGGCGGGTGGGCGTCTCGAGTACGGGCCGACCGTCGATGGTGAGTTCCGGTTGGCGGCCTGGCTGCCGTGGACCCTACGATGACCGCGTGAGCTCTCCCGTCCGGCTGCTCCTGGTGGACGACGACCCGCTCGTCCGCGCCGGCCTGGCCAGCATGCTGGGCGGAACCCCCTCGCTGGACCTCGTCGGCCAGGCCGCCGACGGACGCGAGGCCGTCGACGCAGTCCGTGACCTGCACCCGGACGTCGTACTGATGGACATCGGCATGCCCGTCCTCGACGGAGTCGCCGCCACCGCCGCCATCCGCGCCCACGCACCCGCCCCCGAAGTCATCATGCTCACCACCTTCGGCTCCGACGACCACCTCCTCAGCGCCCTCCGCGCCGGCGCCGCCGGCTACCTCCTGAAGGACGCCGCCCCGCTGGAGATCGTCACCGCGATCCTCAAGGTCGCCGCCGGCGAATCCGTCCTCTCCCCCCAATCCACCCGCCAACTCATCTCCCAAGCAGCCCACACCGACCCCACCACCCGCCGTACGACGGCCCTAGCGGCCCTCACCGCCTTGACCGACCGCGAGCGCGACGTCGTACTGGCCGTCGCCGAAGGCAAAACCAACCCCGAGATCGCCGCCGCCCTCCACCTCGGCGTAGCCACCGTAAAAACCCACCTAGCCAACGCCCTCACCAAACTCCACCTAACCAACCGAGTCCAACTAGCCCTCCTAGCCCACGACGCCACCCCCCTCCCCTAACGTCCGAAGAGACGCAGTACGTGGTCGGCGTGTATTCGGACGTAAGGAGCCGTTGCTCACCAGCGTCCGAATAGGAGCAGTACGTGGTCGGCGTGTATTCGGACGCTAGAGGTCAGCCGCGCCATCCGGCGGACCGGAGCAGGCGTGCGACCTGTGAGAGGTAGACGTCGGGGGACAGCCGGAGGCCGATCACGGGGATCCGGAGAACGCGGGAGCGGTCGATGGTGAGCTCGTTCTGGCGGCTTGCATCGGCCAGCGCTTGCGCGGCTTCCAGATGGTGCAGACCTTCGATCTCGACCACCGCGTCGTACGGCGTCCACTCGTTGTCGAGGTACCAGACGCCGTCCGGTCCACGTCGCCGCGTCTGCCGATCTGGCTCCGGCAGACCGTACTCTCGGCAGAGCTGGGCGAACTCGAGCTCCCCGACCGACTGGGCACCGGCCGAAACATCACGCAACGTCGTCGCGATGAACGTGCGGCGGGGATGTCGGCGTACGGTCGAGAAGGCCTCGGCGATGGACTCACTGGTGGCCAGGCGCTGTTGGACAGTCGCCGCAAGCACAAACGCCGCCTGCCGATTCGAACGCGCCCACAGTGCGGCCCGGACGGCGGCCACCGGTGGTCGAGTGCGTGGCAAACCACCCTCGACGAGGTCGTCCGGTCGCCGCCGGCGAGTCTCGTGGACGACCACGCCTGACGGTCGACGTGGCTGCGCGGACTTCGGTACCGAGACGTGGAGTACGTCGTCGAACCCGCGCAATCCCGCCGCTCGTAAGGCCGTCGAGCCGTCGAGAGCTGCGCCAGAGCCGACCTCGAACGTGGCCGACCACCAGAGCGCGCATTCGCCCAACGGTCCGGTGTTGGTCGAGATGGTTTGCCGCCCGAACCGCGCCCATCGCCGACCCCGCAGTTCGGCCACAACCTCCCACCGGCGCATGCCCAGCGCCGCCAACTGAGCCCGGGACACCACGCCGCCCTGGCGGATGGCAACCTCTCCCACCTCAGGCTCCCACCACCTCCGCCGTAACCTCCTCCTGCATTCCGCGCACCGCCCGCACCGTTCAATCCCCGCACACCTCGTCATGCCACTCATGCCTTCAACATGCCGCGCACGCACCCCCTCCGCCGCGCCCACTTTCCACCTGTGGATATCTCCAACGTCCGAAAACTCGCCGACCACGCACTGCGAGCGTTCGGACGCTGGCGAACTGCCGCTTTTAGCGTCCGAATACACGCCGACCACGTACTGCGGGCTTTCGGACGTTGGGGATGATGTGGGGGTGGAGATTGCGCGGGCGGTTGGTGAGCGGGGGGAGTTGTTGTTGCGGCGGCGGGGGGATGGGGCGCTGGAGTTGCGGGTCAATGGGGTGTTTGTGATGGATGACGTGGAGACGTCGAGTGAGGAGCTGCTGGCGTCGGCGGCGTTGGCGGCGGTACGGCGGCCGGAGCGGGTGCTCGTGGGTGGGTTGGGGCTGGGGTACACGGTGCGGGCGTTGTTGCGTGATGTTCGTCTCGGCGCGGTGGTGGTGGCGGAGATCGAGCCGGACTTGGTGGAGTGGACGCGGGCCGGGTTGGTGCCGTCGGTGCTGGACGATCCGCGGGTTTCGGTGGAGGTGGGGGACGTGCGGGCGGTGATCGCGGCGGCCGAGTTGGCGTCGTACGACGCGATCTTGCTGGACGTGGACAACGGGCCGGACTTCCTTGTGTATAACGAGAATTCGGCGATCTATGCCGCTGACTTCCTGACTGTGTGCCGGGAGCGGTTGCGGGCTGGCGGGGTGCTGACGGTGTGGTCGTCGTCGGAGTCGGCGGCGCTGGCCGGTGCGGTGGAAGCGGTCTTCGGGGCATGCCAGGTGACGCCTGTGCCGGTGGAGCTGCAGGGGCGGGAGGAGCTCTACTACGTCTACCAAGGGGCGACGTAGGCTGGCTGGTATGGGTGATGACGTGGAATACCGGATCGAGCACGACACGATGGGCGAGGTCAAGGTCCCCAAGAACGCGCTGTGGCGGGCACAGACCCAGCGCGCGGTGGAGAACTTCCCGATCTCCGGCCGGCCGCTGGCCCCGGAGCTGGTGCACGCCCTCGCGCAGATCAAGGCCTCGGCCGCCGTGGTGAACGCCGAGCTCGGCGTCCTGGACGCGGAGCGGGCCGCCGCGATCGTGGCCGCCGCCGATCGGGTGACCGCGGGGGAGTACGACGCGGAGTTCCCGATCGACGTGTTCCAGACCGGCTCCGGTACGTCGACCAACATGAACGTGAACGAGGTCCTGGCCACGCTGGCGACCCAGGCGGGGGTGGACGTGCACCCGAACGACCACGTCAACGCCTCGCAGTCGAGCAACGACACCTTCCCGTCGGCGATCCACGTCGCGGCGACGGCCGGGGTCGTCCACGAGCTGCTGCCGGCGCTCGACGTACTGGCGGAATCGCTGGCGGGTAAGGGCACCGAGTTCGCCGAGGTGGTGAAGTCGGGACGCACGCACCTGATGGACGCCACGCCGGTGACGCTCGGGCAGGAGTTCAACGGCTATGCCCAGCAGGTACGACGGGGCGCGGAGCGGGTGCGGTCATCCCTGCCCCGGGTGGCGGAGCTGCCGCTGGGTGGTACCGCGGTCGGGACCGGGATCAACACTCCGCCTGGGTTCGCCGGTCTCGTGATCACGGAGCTGAACCGTCGTACCGGGCTGTCGTTGACCGAGGCCGAGGATCACTTCGAGGCGCAGGGCGCTCGGGACGGGCTGGTTGAGCTGTCCGGGCAGTTGAAGACGATCGCGGTCAGCCTGACCAAGATCTGCAACGACCTGCGCTGGATGGGTTCCGGGCCGCGCGCCGGGCTCGGCGAGATCGCGCTGCCGGACCTGCAGCCGGGGTCGAGCATCATGCCGGGCAAGGTGAACCCGGTGATCTGCGAGGCCACGCTGATGGTCGCCGCCCAGGTGATCGGCAACGACACCACGATCACCGTGGCCGGTGCCGGCGGCAACTTCGAGCTGAACGTGATGCTGCCGGTGATCGCGCGCAACCTGCTCGAGTCGATCACCCTGCTCAGCAAAGCCTCCCGGCTGCTGGCCGAGCGCTGCGTCGACGGCATCACCGCGAACGTCGACCACGCGCGGGCGCTGGCCGAGTCGTCGCCGTCGATCGTGACACCGCTGAACCGCTACATCGGCTACGAGAACGCGGCCGCCGTCGCGAAGAGCGCCCTCAAGCAGGGCAAGACGATCCGCGAGGTCGTCATCGAGAACGGCCATGTGGAGAAGGGCGATCTGACCGAAGAGCAGTTGGACGCGGCCCTCGACGTACTGTCCATGACCCGCCCGGCGGCGTCGTGACCTACTGGACCCCCGGAACCATCATCGAGTGGATCTACTCCAACCGGCTGACTGACCAGCCCACCGTGCGCCCGATGACAGTCGTCCGCGATGACGCGGACGGCCTGGTCGCGTGGCTGGCACCGCAGACGCCGATCCTCAAGACAGTCCTCACCGACGGCCGGGAACTCCGTGCCGCCGGTCCGGTCGGCATGTTCACCGAGCCTCGGGTGCTGAAGCTGGACGTCTGGCACGGCACCGGCATCCTCAAGGTCGCGCCGACTGGTAAGCCCTGGTCCATCTGGTACTTCTGGTCGGCCGAAGGCGCCTTCAACGGCTGGTACGTCAACCTCGAGGTCCCGCACACCAGGGACTTCGCGGGCCGCCGGACCGTCACCGAGGACCGGGTCCTGGATCTGTGGATCACCCCCGACCGCGGCATCCACTGGAAGGACGAGGACGAGCTCGAAGGCGCCGTCACCGCCGGCCGGTTCACCCAGGCCGAGGCCGACGCCATCATCGCCACCGCCCACGACGCCATCGCCGAGATCCACGCCTGGACCGCCCCGTTCAACGAAAACTGGCAGTCCTGGACGCCGCCCGCCGACTGGCCGCTCCCCGCAGCCCCCACCGGACACCAGCCCGCCATCATCGCCGAAGAGCTAGCCAGCTAAGGCGGACCTCCGCCACTCACTAACCCCCGGAAAAGGCCCACCCGGCTGCCGCGCTGAGCGTGCGAGCCGGGTGGGCGACGAAGTTAGTGAGTGGGGGCGGTCCGGGTTGCTACCGGGGCCGAGTCGTCAGCGGGACGGGCTTACGGGTGTCGGTGAAGAAGTCGTTGCCTTTGTCATCGACGACGACGAAGGCGGGGAAGTCCTCGACCTCGATCTTCCAGACCGCTTCCATGCCGAGTTCGGCGTACTCGAGGACGTCGACGGACTTGATGCAGTCCTGGGCGAGGCGCGCCGCGGGGCCGCCGATGGAGCCCAGATAGAAGCCACCGTGGGCCTTGCAGGCGTTCGTGACCTGGGCCGAGCGGTTGCCCTTGGCAAGCATGACGAAGGAACCGCCGGCAGCCTGGAACTGGTCGACGTACGCGTCCATCCGGCCCGCGGTGGTGGGGCCGAAGGAGCCGGAGGCGTAGCCCTCGGGGGTCTTGGCCGGGCCGGCGTAGTAGACGGCGTGGTCGCGCAGGTACTGCGGCATCGGCTCGCCGGCGTCCAGACGCTCCTTGATCTTGGCGTGCGCGATGTCACGAGCGACGACCAGCGGTCCGCTGAGCGACAGTCGCGTCTTCACCGGGAGCTTCGTGAGCTCGGCGCGGATCTCCGCCATCGGCCGGTTCAGATCGATCCGTACGACGCTCTCGTCGTCCAGGTGCTCGTCGGTCGTCTCCGGGAGGAAGCGGGCCGGGTCGCGTTCGAGCTGTTCGAGGAACACCCCTTCCGGCGTGATCTTCGCGCGCGCCTGGCGGTCGGCCGAGCAGGAGACCGCGATCGCGACCGGGCAGGACGCGCCGTGCCGGGGGAGGCGGATCACGCGGACGTCGTGGCAGAAGTACTTGCCGCCGAACTGCGCGCCGATCCCGAAGTCCTGGGTGAGCTTGAAGACCTCCTCCTCCAGCTCCACGTCCCGGAACCCGTGCCCGACCGGCGAACCGGTGGTCGGCAACGCGTCCAGGTAGTGCGCCGAGGCGTACTTCGCGGTCTTGAGCGCGAACTCGGCCGAGGTGCCACCGACGACGATCGCCAGGTGGTACGGCGGACAGGCCGCCGTACCGAGGGAGCGGATCTTCTCGTCCAGGAACTTCATCATCCCGGCCGGGTTGAGCACGGCCTTGGTCTCCTGGAACAGGAACGACTTGTTCGCCGACCCGCCGCCCTTGGCCATGAAGAGGAACTTGTACGCCGGATCGCCCTCGCCCGGCGTCGAGTACAGCTCGATCTGCGCGGGGAGGTTGGAGCCGGTGTTCTTCTCGTCCCACATGGTCAGCGGGGCCATCTGCGAGTAGCGCAGGTTCAGCTTCGTGTAGGCGTCGTACACGCCGCGGCTGATCCACTCCTCGTCGACCGCACCGGTCAGTACGCCCTCGGACTTCTTGCCCATCACGATCGCCGTACCGGTGTCCTGGCACATCGGCAGCACGCCGCCGGCCGAGATATTCGCGTTCTTCAGCAGGTCGAGCGCGACGAACCGGTCGTTCCCGGAGGCCTCGGGGTCGTCGATGATCCGGCGCAGCTGCGCGAGGTGCGCGGTCCGCAGGTAGTGCGAGATGTCGTGCATCGCCTCCGCGGTGAGCTGCTGCAGTACCTCGGGCTCGACCTGGAGGAACGTGCGGTCGCCCGCGGTGAACGTGCTGACACCTTCAGTGGTGAGCAGCCGGTACTCCGTGTCGTCAGGACCTAACGGGAGCAGATCGGAGTACGTGAAGTCGGCGGACACCGGCAGACCTCCAGGGACAGTGGACTGGACTGATCCAGCTTAGTGCCCCGCGGGCGGTGTGCCTCGGCGCTACCGGCGCCCAGGCACGCACCTCGCGCCACTTGCCCAGCGCCCACGATGCTCCGCATCGAGGCCACTGACCAAGCACCACGATGCACGCACCTGGACACCGCTATCGCTCGAGCCACCCCGCCCGCGGGGCACTAATCTCAGGGGTCGGATCAGGGGTCGGTAGGGGAGGTTTCGGAGTCCCCGAGGACTGTGGCGAGCGTAAGGTTTTGCTCGTGGCCCAGGATGAGGTTCCCCAGAACGATCGACCGCAGGACGCCGTACCGGCTCCGGTGGATCCGGCGTTGCGCCGCCGCGTCTCCGACGCCGAGCGCGAGCAGGTCGCCGACATCCTGCGCGACGCCGCGGGCGAGGGCCGGCTGTCCTACAGCGAGCTCGAGGATCGGCTCGAGACGCTGTACGCATCCAAGACGTACGGTGAGCTCATCCCTCTCACCGTCGACCTCCCCAACGGACTTGCCCAACCGGCCGCACCACAGCAGCAGCACGCCGGCGCGATGGTTCAGGCCGGCCCGACCATCAACGTCTTCCTCTCCGACACCAAGCGCCTCGGCACCTGGGTCGCCCCGCAACGGCAGGAAGTGAACGCCGTCCTCGGCGATGTCACCCTCGACTACACCGAGGCCCAGGTCCCGTACGACGAGATCTACATCGACGTGAAGTCCATCCTGGCCGACGTGAAGATCCGCGTCCCCGCCAACGCCGTCGTCCTCCTCGACTCCAACCCCATTCTCGGCTCCGTCTCCGAACAAGCCGCCACCCTGCTCCCCGCCCCCGACCCCAACACCCCCACCCGCCCCAAAACCTTCCACATCCGCGGCACCGCCATCCTCGGCGAGATCAAGATCAAACGAGGCCCCCGCCTAACCAAACGCCTCGGCCTCACCTGAGCCCGCGGTATAGCATTCGTGCTATATCGCGGGGTGTTTGTCTTGCGCAGGGGAGTGACGTGACGGGTTGGGATGAGGTGCGCGGGCGGCGGATGGGGGAGCCGGGGGCCGGCGAGGCGTACGACGCTGCGCGGCGGGCGTTCGAGCTGGGTGCGGCCGTGCGGAAGATGCGGGAAGACCGCGGTTGGACGCAGACGAGGCTCGCCGAGGCGGCGGGGATGACGCAGTCCGCGCTTGCCCGGTTCGAAGCCGGCGGTACGGTCCCCACCCTCGTTCTTCTCGAGCGGATCGCGCAGGCGTTCGAGGCTCGGCTGGTCGTCCGGTTCGACGAAGGGCACTCGGCGGCTTAGGGGTGGCGTTCGGCGTGGAGGTGGGTGAGCCAGCCGGCGAAGGCGGAGAGGTCGTCGACGATGTCGCGGGGGATGTCGAGGTCGGGCCAGTCCTCGTTGGTGAGGTTGATCGGGAGGGTCTCGGCCCAGAAGGTTCTGTACGGGGCGCCGATGGAGGCGACGGAGGACCATCGGACGTAGGCCTTGCCGAGGCGGATGCCGGTGGTGTCGACGAGGAGTATGGGCTGTCCTCGGAGGAGCCGGATGGTTTCGGCGAGAGCCGACCCGAGTAGGAGCAGGATGCCGACGACCCGGATGTAGAACCAGGTGCCGCGGGTGTCCCACTCGTCGAAGGTTCCGATCGACGGCAGGATCGCGACCGCCCACGTGAGGAGGATGCGTCGGCTGAGGAGGGCGCGGCGGCGCGGGCGGAAGAGCACCCGGCCGGTACGGCGGTACTCGGCGTCCCATTGCTCGGGGCCGACCTCGCCCATCAGGCTAGGCGTGATCGCCATCAGACTCTTTACGGGCGGGGCGAAGGCTGTTGAGCCAGTCGGAGAAGGCGCTCAGGTCGCGGACGTTGTCCCGATGGATCTGAATTTCCTTGTCCCAGACATTCGCGGGAAGCACCGGCAGGACGCGGAAGAACGCCGGGCCCCTGGGGATCCCGGCGGTGCCGACGGCGTCCCAGGCCAGGAACTTTCGTCCGTAGCGGATGCCGTCCGCGTCGACGATCAGGATCGGTCGGCGGGTGATCAGCTGCCAGGTTCCGAGGCCGATGAGGATCAGCAGGAAGATCGAGCTGATCACCGTCGCAAACCGGCTGTAACTGCTCTGGTCCGCGATTTCGATCAGCCTCAGCACTCGACTCGAGCCGAACACGAGCAGGATGACGGCTCCGCGGAGCAGATACGGACGACGCCGCAGTGGGAAGACCACGCGGCCGTTCCGCTCCAGCTCCGCAGTCCAGTCAGCGGCCGTCAGCTCACCCATGCTCGGCGTCCTGGTTGGTACGACGGTTGTCTCGCAAGGTGTTGAGCCAGTGGGAGAAGGCGTCGAGGTCTTGGACTGTGGCCGGGCCGATGCGGAGGTCGCGGGCCTGGCCGGGGACTGCTTTGAGGGGGATGTAGCGGAACCAGGCACGGCCCGAGGGATCGCCGGCCATCACGAACGCGGACCAGGGGATCGATCGCCGGGCCAGGCGGATGCCGTCGGCGTCGACGATCAGGACCGGGCGGCGGGTGATCAGTTGCCAGGCCGTTCCGGCGGCTCCGATCGTGAAACCGAACACGCCGAGCGCACCCGACAGCCAGGCCAGCGGAACGTCGTTGGCCATGCCGGCCGCGGCCCAGATGATCGTGGGGAGTATCAGCACCAGGAACGGCACGGTGCGGACGGCGAAAGCCCCGCGCCGCAAGGGGAACTCGACGCGGCCGGTGCGCTCGAACTCCCCGGTCCATTCAGCTGCTGTCCGGTCACCCATGGTCTGCATGTGAGTCTCCGCGGTGTTGTTTCAGGACGTCCTCGAGCCAGGCCGCGAGCGCGGTCAGGTCGCGTACGGCCCAATGCCTGATGGTCAACGGCTTTCCGGTCACGGGGATGATCTCGAGCGTCTTCTGGTGCGGGATGCCGATGGCGCCGATCCGGGTCCACTCCAGCCGAGTGTCGCCGTACCGGATGCCGTTGGCGTCGACGAGGAGCAGCAGCCGGTTGCCGACGAGCTGCGCGGCCGCCCAGACGCTGCGCCCGAAGGCGGCCAGCATCACCAGGATCAGCAAGACCCACACGTCGCTGTCGTCCGGTACGACGAACGCGATCAACAGCAGGAGCACGGCCGTCAGCCCCTGCAGGATGAACATCTCCCGCTGGTACGGCGCAGTACGGCGCGTGAACTCGACCCGACTGGTCCGCCCGTACTCGGCCGCCCAAACCTCCGCCGAGGCCTCACCCATAGCCGTAGCCACAGCCCCCACCCCTCCCCAGGAAAGCGCAACTGTAGCGGCAGGAAGGGTGCACACTGGACTCCATGCGCCGGGTTCTGAGCTGGGTGTTTGTCCGCGGACCAGCCGCGTTCTACGAGTTCGCCGAAGCCAACCAAGGCTCCACCCTGTTCATGCTCGTCATCCTCGGAGCCCTCGCCGTGACCGGCGGTCTGGGCGCAGGCGTCGGCGCGCTGATCGGCCTGATGACCGGCGCCGTGATCGGCGACGCCGTGTTCGTCGGAGCGATGATCGGCCTGGCCGTCCTGTTCGCCTGGCTGATCTGGTCGCTGATCCTGGTCGCGGTTCTGTGGGTCCGCGGCCGGGCGCCCGTCGAGGTGGTGGCCGGCAAACCATCAGCCGGCCGGCACTCGGCGCCGATGATGGGTTGGCGGCGACCCGGCGACCCGCTCGTACCGGGCAGCCTGGTCGCGTTCCTCGCGCTGATGACCGCCGCCGCGGCCGGCGGCAGCCTCTACTCCTGGTACCACTCCCGCCCGCTCCCGACCCCGACCGTGGTCGTCGACGGCAAGGTCGTCGAGGAGCGCGAGCCGGCCTGGTACTCCAAGGGCGACGGCTCGGTGATCATCCGGTACGACGTTCCCGGCGGCAGCCGTTCGTTCGAGACCAAGACCGATCCCGGCGACCACATCCTCCACCTGGGCGACGCCGTACCGGTGGAGTATTCCGAGCACGATCCGGCCAACGGCCGCAGTACTTGGGTGGCCGACGATGCTCGCGGGGACGCGACGTTCTTGCGGATCGCCGCGCTCGGTGTCGGCGGCCTCGGTCTGATCAGCGGGGCGGGCTGGGTCGTCGGGCGTCGCCGAAAACTAAGCCAGGTAACGCGTCTGGACTGACCGCAGCCAGTGCGCGAACGCGTCCAGCTCCTCGACGTTGTCGAGCGAGATCCGCAACGGCCTGGTACGACGGTCAACCGGGCGCACCTGGATCGTCCGCGCGCCGGTGAAGCCGGTCGGCTCGTCGATCTGCGCGATCCCGGACCACGGCAGGTGACGGCCGCGGGCGATCCCGTCGGCGTCGATCGTGACGACCGGCCGGTTCGCGATCAGCTGCCACAGCGTGAGGCCGGTCCCGTAGACGAAGGCGGCCAACGCCGTCAGGCGCAGTACGCCGAGGGTTCCGGAGATGCCGTCGGTGCGTAGGTGGTCCAGGTTCGTTGCCGCGGAGGCGAGCATGAGCAGCCCGAACGCGGTCAGCCGGAGGTACAGCCGACCGCGTCGTGGTGGGAACACCACGCGGCCGTCCTCCTCCAGCTGTGTGTTCCAAGCATCAGCTGGAGGCATCAGGCACCCCAGGTCGCCGCGTGCTCGGCCGCGGTCGGCGGGTCGGCGCCGTGCCGGGTGCACGTGATCGCGGCGGCCTTGACCGCGTAGTCGACCACGCTCTCGAGGCTCTCCGACGTCAACCCGGCCAACCGGGTCTCGCCGAGCAGGCCCTGCGAATTCAGCCCAGCAATGAGTGCAGCCATGAACGAGTCGCCTGCACCGACGGTGTCGACGACGTCGATCTTCGGCGCGGTCACGTCGATCCGCCCGTCCCGACTGATCCCGAGCGCACCCTCACCGCCGCGGGTGATCACGACGCACTGCGTCCGGGGCGCGCTCAGCAGCTCGACCGCGATCGACTCGGGCGACTGGCCGGGCCGCAGGAACTCGCAGTCCTCGTCGCTCAGCTTCACCAGGTCCGACAGCGCAGCCAACTCCCGTACGGCGGCCCAGGTGGCGACCGGATCCGGGGTGATCGTCGGTCGCGCGTTCGGATCGAGCGTCACCGTGACCGGCTGATCCACCAACGACTTCAGGAAGTCCCGGATCGCCGAAGCCCCCGGTTCAAGGACGGTCGCGATCGACCCGGTGTGCACCGCGGGACAACCCCGCGACAGCGAGAGCGACGGCGGTTCCCAGGTGATGTCGAACTGGTACGACGCGACTCCGGCCGCGTCGAGCGTCGCGGTCGCCGTACTGGTCCTGAAGCCCGGATCCACCGAGCCTGGTGCGAGCTGGACGCCGTTCCCGAACAGGTGCGCGCCGAGTTGATCGCCGTACGGGTCGGTCCCGAAGCGCGTCACCAGCTCAGTCGGTACGCCGAGCCGCGCGAGCCCGACCGCCACGTTCGCCGGGGAACCGCCAGGCGTCGCCTTGGGCTTTCCGTTGCCGTTGCGGGTGGTCTTGGGACCAGTGCTGACGATGTCGACCAGTGCCTCGCCGATGACGAGGGTGGGTGCACTCATCTTGCGTGCTCGAAGTCGATGGCGGAGTAGGCGCGGAGCTTCTCCAACTGATGGACGCTCTCGATGCTGCGGATGGTGCCGCTGCGCGAGCGCATCACCAGTGAGTGCGTGCGCGCGGTCGAGCGGCCGTAGCGGACGCCGCGCAGGAGTTCGCCGTCGGTGATGCCGGTCGCGACGAAGAAGCAGTCGTCGCCGCTGACCAGGTCGTCGGTGTCGAGGACGCGGTCGAGGTCGTGCCCCGCATCGATCGCCTTCTGCCGCTCGTCGTCGTCGGTCGGCCAGAGCCGGCCCTGGATCTTGCCGCCGAGGCACTTCATCGCGCAGGCGGCGATGATGCCCTCCGGCGTACCGCCGATGCCGAGCAGCATGTCCAGACCGGTGTCCGGCCGCGCCGCTTCCAGCGCACCGGCCACATCACCGTCGCTGATGAACTTGATCCGCGCACCGGTCGCCCGGATCTGCGTGGCCAGCTCGTCGTGCCGCGGCCGGTCCAGCAGTACGACGGTGACGTCGTCGACCGTGGACCCCTTCGCCTTCGCGACCCGGCGGATGTTCTCGGCGACCGGGAGCCGGATGTCGACCACGTCGGCGGCCTCCGGACCGACCACGAGTTTCTCCATGTAGAAGACCGCCGACGGGTCGTACATCGAGTTGCGCGGTGAGACCGCCATCACGGCGATGCCGTTGTTCATCCCCTTGGCGACCAGCGTCGTACCGTCGACCGGGTCGACCGCGACGTCACACTCGGGACCCTCGCCGGAGCCGACGCGCTCACCGTTGTAGAGCATCGGGGCGTTGTCCTTCTCGCCCTCGCCGATCACCACGACGCCGTTCATCCCGACCGTGCCGATCAGGGTGCGCATCGCGTTCACCGCCGCGCCGTCGGCACCGTTCTTGTCGCCGCGACCGACCCAGCGGCCGGCCGCCATCGCGGCCGCCTCGGTGACCCGGACCAGCTCGAGCGCAAGGTTGCGGTCAGGCGCATGCGCCTCGACCTCCAGGTGGGCGGGGGGCAAGGTCGGGTCCGTCATGTCAACGGATCGTAGCCAACCCGGTGATCGGACCTCTCAGCCAGGACCTCGGCCAGGACCTCTCCGGCCGGATGCGACACTCGTGTCATGAGTTCGACTGGTCAGGACGAGGCGGCGGCGCGGGAGAAGGCCCGGGCTCGGGCGGAGGCGATCGCCTACCGCGAGCAGAACGCGAAGGACCGGGCGAAGGCGCGCACGATGCCGAACATGGTCTGGGCGCTGCTGGCCTGCTTCATCGTGGTCGCGTTCCTGATGATCGTCACCTGGCGGCCGAAGGAGGAGAAGGTCCGCGCGGTCGAGTACAGCGCCCAGCTGGAAGACGCCCGCAAGGCCGCACCCTGGGTCCGCGGTCCGTCGCCGATGCCCGGTGGGTGGCAGGCGACCAGCGTCGAGTTCAAGACCTTGGAGCAGGCGCCGATGACGTGGCACCTCGGTGTGGTCACGGACGCGAAGAAATACGTGGGGCTCGAGCAGTCCAACGTGACCGGGGCGAAGTACCAGTCCGACGAGCTCGGACGGACCTCCGACGACGGTACGGCGACGGTCGGTGGTGTCACGTGGCAGCGCAAGGTGCTGCTCGATCGCAAGGACGAGAACGCCTTGGTGCTGGTCGGTTCCGGAGTCACCACGATCGTCACCGGGAACGCCGGCTACCCGGCCCTCGAAACGTTTGCTTCGGCGCTGAAGTGATTGCGTACTGACCAGTCTCCGGACGCGCGTTGACACGGTCGCCGGGACCAGGGTTCCATCGAAGCTTCGGCTTGCCACTCGGGGACAGCGATAAGGAGCCCTGTCGTGCCCGCCCTTCCCCGGTTGCGCAGTTGATCCGCCATGTTCGTCACGGGGTTGCTGCTGGCCGCCGAGAGTTCCCCGCACCTCGGCGTACCGTGGCAGTTGCTCGCCTATCACGGTGAGCCGCTGCTCGGTTCCACGCTGGAAACCGCTCGGGAGTGTGGGTTCGACCAGCTGATCGTCACGCTCGGGAGCGGGTCCGCACAGGTGCGCGATCACGTGGACCTGGACGGCGTCCGGGTGGTCGACTCACCGCACGCCGACACCGGGAGCTCGTCGATCGTGCCCGCCCTGGACGCGGTTGACCGCCGTACCGACGGGGTCGTCGTCCTGCTCGGCGACCAGCCCGGCATCACCTCGGCGACCGTGTGGTCGCTCGTCGCCGAGGTCGCCGGCCCCGCGACCCCGCTCGGGATCAGCCAGTACGACGACGGCCCCGGTCACCCGGTTTGGTGCGCCCGCGAGGTTTTCGGTGACCTGGGCCAACTGCGCTCCGACGACGACCTGTGGAAGCTCACCGACCATCACCCGATCACCCAAGTAGATGCCATCGGCAACATTCCGCCCCGGATCCGGACCTGGGACGACTACCGCCGTACCGTCTCCGGCCACACGCCCAGCCCCGGACCCTTCGCCCCCGGCGCCCTCGAAGACCCGGCCCCGCACATCCCCCTCCCCACCCACCCCCGCCGCCGACGCCGCACCACCCACTGACCCTGGGACCGCCCACCGGACAAGTCGGGTGAGCTGTCTCGCTGCTCGGGGGATGCGCCCTGGGGGGAAGGCGGACCGTCATCACCGTCCAACTTCGGTCGGGACGGGTTTTGGGCGCCGAGCTGAACGTGCGGGCTGGGGTGGAGGGAGAGTTGGTGGGTGATGGGCGTCCGCTTATTCGGCGCCGGTGAGGCGGAGGCCGATGACGCCGACGACGATGAGGGTGAGGCAGGCCACGCGGGTGAGGGTGAGCTGTTCGTTGAAGAGGACGATGCCGAGGGTGACGACGCCCACGGAGCCGAGGCCGGTCCAGATCGCGTAGGCGGTACCGATCGGGAGGCGGTCGAGGGTTCGGCCGAGCAGGTAGACCGAGGTGATGCCGAACACGAGGACGCCGACGGTCGGCCAGAGGCGGGTGAAACCTTCGCTGGGTTTCATGCTGAGCGCGAAGGCGATCTCGAACGCGGCGGCCGCGAGGAGTACGAGCCAAGCCATCAGGCCGCCTGTGCTCCGCGAAGGTGCCGCCGGGTGATCGTCGCGACACGGGCGCCGAGGGCGTGGGCCGTGCGCAGGTCGGTCGCCGGTGGGGCCTTCTCGGCGGAGAGATCCGCGTCGGACTGCGCCATCGCACCGAGCCAGCTGCCGAGCCGGTTCAGGTCCTCGATGCTCGCCGTACTCTCGCTCCAGCCGGGATAGAGGTCCAGGCCGACCCAGATCATCCCGTGCTGCGCCGCGAACACCGCGATGTCGACCAGGCTGTTCAGCTTGTCACCGGACATCGCCTTCGAGTTCGTGAACCCGGCGGCGATCTTGTCCCGCCAACCGAGGTTGTCGCCCCACACCTTCGAGCTCGCCTCGGCGAACGCCTTGAAGACCGCGCTCGGACTACCCATGTACGTCGGTGCTCCGAACACGATCGCATCAGCGGCGGCGAGGCTGGCCCACACGTCGTCGGTCAACTCGTCGAGTGTGACCAGTTCCGCGGTGGCGCCGGGTACCGAGAGTGCGCCGGCCGCGACTGCCTCGGCCTGTTTCGCCGTGTGTCCGTATCCCGAGTGGTACGCGATCGCGATCCGGGCGGACGTCATGCTCATGCTTTCCTCCAGAGGCTCTAGCGGACTACAGTCCGTCTTATGAACGACAGTAGCGGACCGCAGTCCGGTTCACAATGGGAGCTGCCGGTCGTCGGTGCACCGCGCCCCGAACGGGCCGATGCCCGGCGCAACCGGCTCCGGGTCCTGGAGGCGGCCGAGCGGTTGTTCACCGAGCACGGCGTCAAGAACGTCTCGGTCGACGCGATCGCCGCCGAGGCAGGCGTCGGCAAGGGCACCGTCTTCCGCCGCTTCGGCGACCGCGCCGGCCTGGCGGTCGCGCTCCTCGACGAACGCGAGCAAGAGCTCCAGGCCAAGATCCTGACCGGCCCCCCGCCGCTAGGCCCGGGCGCTCCCGCGGTCGACCGCGTCGCCGCGTTCCTGACGTCGTACCTGGACCTGCTCGACCGTCACGTCGAGCTCTTCATGGACAGCGAGAACGCCTCCGACGGCGCCCGCTACCGCATCGGCTCCTACAACCTCTGGCACCGCCACCTGGCCCACCTCGTCGAACAGTCCCGCCCCGACCTCGACGCCGACCACACCGCCCACGTCCTCCTGGCCCCGCTAGCCGCCGACCTCCACCAGTCCCTCCGCGACCGAGGCTTCGACCTCCCACGCCTGAAGGCCAGCACCGAAACGATCGCTAGAGCCCTACTGACAGCCTGATCTCTGGCAGGTTGCCCAGGGATGAGTGCGTCCGGTCTGTCGTCTCTGTGAACCCGTAGCGCGCGTAGAACCGCCGGCCGCGCGCGTTGGCCTCCAGCACCCACAACGACACGGCTGTGCAGCCGGTACGGCGAAGGTCCGCCAACGCGGCGTCCGTCAGTGCACGTCCAGCGCCGGTACCCCAGTGATCCGGGTGCACGAAGAGCGCATACAGCTCACCCGTGTTCGCGGGTGCCTGGGGATCTCGCTCCGGCCCGACACCGGCGTACCCGATCACGCGGTCGTCGACGACCGCGACATACATCCGTGAGCGCCCGGCCGCGATGCTCTGCACCCACGACGACGCGATCGCCGAGGCGTCCATTGCGTCCAGGAAGTCCTGCGGAACGAGCCCGGCGAAGGCCATCCGCCAGCTAGCCACCCGAGCTTCGGCGGCCCCCAGTAGGTCTGCGGCCAACGCCGCCCGCACCAGCAATTGCTCGGGACTACTTGGACTTTTCTGCGGTGGCTTCTTGGGCTTTGGCCAGGCGTTCGCGGGCGCCCTCGAGCCAGGACTGGCAGGTGGTGGCGAGGGACTCGCCGCGCTCCCAGAGGGCCAGGGACTCTTCGAGGGTGGTGCCGCCGGCTTCGAGTTTGCGGACGACCTCGACGAGCTCCTCGCGGGCCGCCTCGTAGGACATCTCAGGTCGTTCCGCTGTCACTTCTTCTCCTCGGGCTGGACTTCTACGGCGAATCGGCCGTCGGTGACTCGGGCTTGCAGGACGTCGCCCGCGGCGACTTGGGCCAGTTCCCGTACGGCCGTCCCGTCGGCGAGCTGGAGGACGGAGTAGCCGCGCTCGAGGGTCGCCTTCGGGGACAGGGCCCGGACGCTGGCCAGGCGGTGGGCGATGTCGTCGGCGGCGCGGTCGAGACGGTGGGTGAGGGTACGGCGACTGCGGTCGACGAGGGCGTTGATCTCGTCGGAGCGACGCTCGATGCCGGAGACCGGCGCGGCCAGGGCCGGTCGGCTGCGGATGGCGGCCAATGCGTGCGCCTCGCGGTCGAGCCAGCTGGTGATCGCGCGCAGGCCGCGGTCGCGGAGCAGACGCACGCCGTCGAGCTCCTCGCGCACATCCGGCACGATCCGCTTGGCGGCGTCGGTCGGGGTCGAGGCGCGGAGGTCCGCGACCAGGTCGAGCAGGGGTGAGTCGGGTTCATGCCCGATCGCGCTGACGATCGGCGTACGGGCCTGGGAGACCGCTCGGATCAGTCCTTCGTCCGAGAACGGCAGCAGGTCCTCCAGTGAACCACCGCCGCGCGCGATCACGATCACCTCGACGGACTCGTCCGCATCCAGCTTCCGCAGCGCGAGCATCACCTCGCCGGCCGCGGCCGGGCCTTGGACCGACGCATACTCGACCCGGAACGCGACCGCCGGCCAGCGCCGCTTCGCGTTCTCCAGTACGTCGCGCTCGGCCGCGGAATCGCGTCCGCAGATCAGCCCGATCGTGTGCGGCAGGAACGGCAGCCGCTTCTTGCGGTGCGCCGCGAACAGCCCTTCGGCCGCCAGCAACTGCTTGAGTCGCTCGATCCGCGCCAGCAGTTCGCCGATCCCGACATGCCGGATCTCACTGACCGCGAGCGCGAGCGTGCCGCGGCGGGCGAAGAAGTTCGGCTTGGCGTTGACGACCACCCGCGAACCGTCTGTCACCGGCGGATCCACCGCCTCGAACACCCGGCGGTTGCACGTGAACCGCAACGAGATGTCCGCGTCGGTGTCGCGCAGCGTGCCGAACACGGTCGTCGTCCCGCGCCCGATCGACACGTCCGTCAGTTGTCCCTCGACCCACACCGCACCCAGCTGATTGATCCAGCTGGCAATGCCGTTCGCAATCGTGCGAACGGCTGCAGGCGCATCCGGCGAGGTCTCCAAAGCCACCCCCAGACCCTACGGCCCCGCACCGACAAAACCCCGCACGCCCTCCTGGCCTGGCGCCGCGGAATGATGAATCATGCGCCCGCTCCTCCTCCTCGACGTCGACGGCCCCCTGAATCCACGGTCCGAACAGCCGGGATTCGTACGGCAGGTGATCACCGAGGGCCCGAAGACGTGGGTGGTACATCTCAATCCGGATCATGGTGCGGAGCTGCGGGCCCTGGCAGAGACGTTCGACCTGGTGTGGGCGAGCAGTTGGGAGCACGGCGCCAATCGTTTGCTGTCGCCATTGCTGGGACTGCCGCAGTTGCCGACGATTCTCTGGCCGGACCGTACGCCGGTCGCCCACGGCTCGTGGAAGACGCCGTACGTCGCGGAGTGGGTGGGCGATCGCTCATTCGTGTGGGTGGACGATGGGGTGAGCGAGGTGGATGTCGCCTACTTCCCGGCGGCTCACCAAGTCGTGTTGCCGGTGGACGGCCGTACCGGACTCACTCCAGCTGACTTTGCTGCGATCCGAAAACCCTTTGCGGGTAACGCGGAATGACCGCATTCTTGAGGAGAAGAACACCTCCCGGGGGAGCCGTCCGGACAGGGCGGACGGCTCCTCGACGTACTGGAAGTTGCCATGAGCAACTAGCCAGGGTGGCGCAGTTGGCTAGCGCGCACCCCTCATAAGGGTGAGGTCGCCGGTTCGAGCCCGGCCCCTGGTACCGCACGACCCTGACACGCGCCATGCTGGTGGCGTGGACGAGGGATTTGCGCGCTGGTACGCGCCGCTGGCCGTGATGTGCATCGTGCTGTCGTTCCAGCCGCTGCTGCCGGCCGACGAGTTCGGGACGCTGTGGGAGATGGCCGGTCGCGGTTCGGGCAATCCGGCGGCGATGGGTGCGGTCCTGATGACCGTGCTGATCCTGCTGCTCGGCTACGCGAGTTTCCGGCCGGCCGTGCCGACGTGGATCCCGGTCACGATCGCCGTACTTTCGGGGGTGATCGCCGTGATGCTGCTCACAAAGCCGGGCACCGGTGATGAGAAGCCGGAGCTCACTTCGTTCGGGGATGCGGCGGTAGCAGTGGCGATCTGCACCTGCGTGCTGGCGGTTTCGCACGTCACACGGCTCAGGAGGCGTTCGCCGCGGCCCCGTACGATGGCACCGTGACTGCCCAGCCTGAAGACACTGGTACGACGACCGCCGTGCGGACGAAGCGGGTGCTGCTCGCTGCGCCGCGCGGGTACTGCGCCGGCGTGGACCGGGCGGTCGTGGCGGTCGAGAAGGCGCTCGACCTGTACGGCGCGCCGGTCTACGTGCGCAAGGAGATCGTCCACAACAAGTATGTCGTGGAGACCCTGACCAACCGGGGTGCGATCTTCGTCGACGAGACCGACGAGGTGCCGGAGGGTCAGACCGTCATCTTCTCGGCGCACGGCGTCTCCCCGGTGGTGCACGCCGAGGCGGCCGCGCGGCAGCTGAAGACGATCGACGCGACCTGCCCGCTGGTGACGAAGGTGCACCACGAGGCGAAGCGGTTCGCCGCGACCGACTTCGACATCCTGCTGATCGGTCACGAGGGCCACGAAGAGGTCGTCGGGACGAGCGGCGAGGCCCCTGAGCACACCACGATCGTGGACGGACCGGACGACGTACCGAACGTCACCGTGCGTGACCCGGAGAAGGTCGTCTGGCTGTCGCAGACCACGCTGTCGGTCGACGAGACGATGGAGACGGTCCGGCGGCTGCGTGAGAAGTTCCCGCTGCTGCAGGACCCGCCGAGCGACGACATCTGCTACGCCACCCAGAACCGTCAGGTCGCGGTGAAGAAGATGGCGCCCGAGGTCGACCTGATGCTGGTCGTCGGCTCGACGAACTCCTCGAACTCGGTCCGCCTGGTCGAGGTCGCGATCGAGTACGGCGCCAAGGACGGCCACCTGGTCGACTACGCCGCCGAGATCGACGAGAAGTGGCTCGAGGGCGTCGAGTCGGTCGGCCTGAGCAGTGGTGCGAGCGTGCCGGAGATCCTGGTCCGCGACGTGCTGCGCTGGCTCGCCGAGCGTGGGTATGCCGACGTCCAGGAAGTCACCACCGCCGAGGAGAGCCTCACGTTCGCGCTGCCGCGTGACCTGCGGGCCGACCTGAAGGCGGCCGGCAAGCCGACCACCGGCACCTCCGACCACGCCTGGACGCTCTAGCTAGTTGATCGTCACCTGCACACTCGCGGTGGCGTCCGGCTTCACGCCGCAGAACCTGGCCCGGTAGGTGTACGTGTAGGTCCCGGCGCGCGGATACGTGTGCGTGTCCGGTGGAATCGACCCCGAGCCGCGGTACGGCGTCTTCGCCTTGACACATTCGGCGCCGTCGCTGAACGAGCTGAAGAGATCGCTGCCGTCGCCCCACATGTACGCCGAGCCCTGCCCGAGCGCCATCAGGTTCTGAGCAGGCAGTTCCCCACCCTCGGCGATCGGTAGCAGCACCGTCCCTGAGCCCGAGACGGTCATGCTGACGGTTCGGCCGTTCACGACCGGCTTCAGCGTGATCTTGACGCTGTACGGCGACGGCGAGGTCGCCACCGGCGCCGAGGTGGTCGGCGGGCCGAGGACTGGCGGCTGGCTGTCGACATCGTTCAGGTTGCCCGCGATCGCGACGACCGCGGCCACGGCGGCCGTGGCCAGTACGGCGACTCCCGCCGTCCGGCGGCGCCGTACCTTGCGGACCCGGTTCATGACGGCCACACTCGGCACTCCGGTCGGTGGGGGCGGATCGGCGGCCAGGCGCTGCATGCGCGCGTGCAGGTCGTCACTCATGGTCGGCCCCCTTCCGTTCCGGTGCTGAGATGGCTTCTACCAGGTGATGTTCGCGGAGCCGGGCGAGGCCGCGCGAGACGTTGCTCTTCACGGTACCGATCGAGCAACCCATGATGGTCGCGATCTCCGCCTCGGGCAGGTCCTCGAAGTACCGCAGGACCAAGGTCGCCCGGGTACGGCGGGGGAGCGTGGCCAGCGCTCGCAGGAGCAGATCGCGGTCGTCGACGACGCCGTACTCGGACTCGCCCGCAGGCTCCGGCAGGATCTCGGTCGGGGTCTCGCCCTTCCACTTCCGGCGCCACCACTGGGTGCTGGTGTTGACCATCACCGTCCGGGTGTAGCTCTCCAGCGCGTTCCCGCTGCGCAGCGAGTTGCGGTGGAACCACACCTTGGTCAGCGAGGTCTGGACCAGGTCCTCGGCCAGATGCCACTCACCGGTGAGCAGATACCCGAAGCGCTGCAGCGCCGTGAACCGTCCGTCCACGAACTCGGCGAACTCCTGGTCCCGTGCCTTGTCCGTCACTTGATCACCAGATTCACCGATCTCTTGCTCGTCACCACATCCCCGTCCGGGCCGCAGAACTTCACAGCGAAGACGACCGTATAGGTCCCCGGTTTCGGGTAGGCATGCGGGTTCAGGTGGTACGTCGCCGCACTCGTGACCTCCTTCGTGGAGCCCGTGCAGTCGGCCAGGCCGTTGTCCCCACCGTCCGGCTCGCCCTGCCCCCAGTCCGCGGTGAAGCCGCTGGACAGGTCGACGAACGACTTGGTCGACATGTACTCGCCTTCAACCCTCGGAACCCGCACGGTCCCGCGCATGGTCACCGCCATCTTCCCGACCTTGCCGGTGACGGTCGGCACCATTTCGATGCTCACGGCCCCTACCGGCAGCTTGACCGCCGGCGGCGGCCCGAGCACCGGCGGCTGGCTGTTGGTGCTGGTGAGGTTCCCCGCGACGGCGACCACGGCCGCCACGGCGGCAGTAGCCAGTACGGCGCCTCCCGCGGCCCGGCGTCGCCGTACCTTCCGGACCCGGGCGAAGACCGCCTGGCTCGGGATCTCGGTCGGCGGCGGTGGGTCGGCGACGACCCCCTTGAACAACGTCTGGAGGTCGTTCATGACTCGACGCCCTTCCTGGCGGGTGCCGTGATGCCGGCCACGAGTTGGTGTTCACGAAGCTTGGCGAGCCCCCGCGAGACGTTGGACTTCACCGTGCCGACCGAGCAGCCCATGATCTGGGCGATCTCGGCCTCCGGCAGGTCCTCGAAGTACCGCAGGACCAGAGTCGCCCGGGTACGGCGGGGCAGCGTTGCCAGCGCCCGGAGCAGCAGATCGCGGTCGTCGACAACGCCGTACTCGGACTCGCCCGCAGGCTCCGGCAGGATCTCGGTCGGGGTCTCGCCCTTCCACTTCCGTCGCCACCACTGTGTACTGGTGTTCACCATGGCGGTCCGGGTGTAGCTCTCCAGAGCGTTGGCGCTGCGCAGCGAGTGCCGGTGGAACCACACCTTGGTCAGTGCGGTCTGCACCAGGTCCTCGGCCAGATGCCACTCACCGGTCAGCAGATACCCGAAGCGCTGCAGAGCTGTGAACCGCCCGTCCACGAACTCCGCGAACTCCTGGTCCCGTCCTGGGTCCATCCCCGTAACCCACCTCTCATCTTGGTCACCATGGTGATGAGGTGGCGGCGCGGAAAGGTTGAGTCGTGATCGGGGTGAGTTCAGCTCGCAACAGTCAGCACCTGCGAGCGCTCTAGCGACATCAGCACGTAGTCGACGGGGAACTCAGGCATGAGTTGCTCCAGGTACGCCAGTGACTCGGCCTCGACGGCGTCGTACAGGCCGGCCTCTTGGAGTAGTGGAACCGTCTTCGCGCCGAGTGGGTGCAGGAGCATCCGGGTGTTCCAGTACTCGGCCGGTGAGCTGACGACGAACGTCAGTTGGTGCCTCGCGCTCGACACCTTGAAGCCGTGCGGCCCGAACAGGCCGGCGACCGCGTCGGCGTCGTCCCAGACGGGCTTGGCCAGGATGGGCGGGCCACCGGTGATCTTGGCGACGGCCTGCACCGAGATGCCGATCAGGCCGTCCAGTGCGGCGTTCTGCGGCCAGGCGGTGAATAGGACGCGCCCGTCGGGTGCAGTGACCCGCGCGATCTCGTCCGCGGCGGCCTGAGGGTCGGGGGCCATGATCACGCCGAAGTTCGACAGTACGACGTCAGCGGAGCCATCGGGGAGCGGAATGGCCGCGGCCGTCCCGTCCAGCACTGTGACGCTCAGATCCTTCGCGGCTGCCCGTGCGGCGGTCACCTCACGGAGCCGGGCGGCCGGGTCGACCCCGGTGACGTGTGCGCCGCGTTCGGCGGCCAGCAGCGCCACGTTGCCGGTCCCACAGCCGAGGTCGACCACGTCCAGTCCGTCGACCTGTGCTGCCGTCACGAGGACCTGAGCGGCCGGGGCCAAGTCCGTGCCGGTCCACTCGTACTCGCCCAGTCCCCAGTCGATCTCCACGGCTCCTCCTTCAGCGTTGATGCTCCGAAGATAGGCGCCGGGCCTTTCACGCCCGTATCACTCAGACGGTGGCGTCGTACTGGCTCTGGGCGTCGTTGATGGCGTTGATGTGCTCTTCGGCCCACTCGCTGACGGCGGTGAGCGGCTTGATCAGTGAGCAGCCCATCGGGGTGAGGGCGTAGACCACGCGCGGTGGGACCTCAGCGAAGACCTCGCGGGTGACCAGGCCGTCGCGCTCCAGCCGGCGCAGGGTCTGGGTGAGCACCTTGGGCGCGACGCTGCCGATACCGTCGCGGAGTTCGGTGAAGCGCAGCGGCCCGTGCTGCAGCAGCAGCACCGCCAGAGCGGTCCACTTGTCGCCGATGCGGTCCAGAACCACCCGCGTGCCGCACTGCGGGTCGAAGAGGTTGCCGCGCTCGTACCTTCCATTAGTAACCACCAGGTACTTATAGCACGTTGAAGTAGCCAGTTACCAATCGATACTATCGGCGACAAGTTGATAGTTCATTCATCTGGAGGCGGGAACATGAAGGTCGCGGTCTATGGCGCGAGTGGCATGGTCGGCAGTCGAATCGTCGCCGAGGCGGTGGCCCGGGGGCACGAGGTCATCGGCGTGACCCGTTCCGGCGCTGAGCTCCCCGTGGGGGTTCAGGGAGTGCAGGCGAGCGCGAACGACGTCGCCTCGGTCAAGGAGATCGTCGGCGACGCGGATGTGGTGGCCGTGGCGCTCGGCCCGAGCCGGACCGGTGGCGACCACCAGGAGTACCTCGACGCGGTCGACAACCTGATCGCGGCCGCGCAGGGCACGGAAACCCGGCTGCTCGTCGTCGGCGGTGCCGGTGGGCTGAGCATCGGCGGCCAGCGCGTGGTCGACGGGCCGGAGTTCCCGGCCGAGTACAAGGCGGAGTCGCTGACTGTCGCCAAGGTGCTGGACACGCTGCAGGCCAGTGACGAGAGCCTGAACTGGACGATGCTGCACCCGTCCTACGTGATCGCGCCGGGGGAGCGGACCGGGACCTTCCGGCTCGGCCTCGACGAGCCGGTCGGCGATCACATCTCCGCCGAGGACTTCGCGGTCGCGGTACTCGACGAGTTCGAGAAGCCGGCCCACAACCGGCGGCGGTTCACGCTCGGCTACTGATCACGAGTGCGGGCGGGCCGGTACGTCGTACCGGCCCGCCCGTTCGTCAGTTGAGGTCGAACTGTCAGTTGAAGGGATCGAGCGTCAGGAAGGCGGTCTGCGGGTTGCCGTCGTGGACGAGCGCCTCGTGCGCGCCGACGTCGTCGAAGGCGAAACCGTAGGCCTTGCCGTCGGCCATCTGGGCGTGGATCTTCTTCGAGTACTGGTTGGTGACGTTGTCGAGGTAGAAGCCCGAGTCGTTCGGGTCGGGCTGGTTGGCGTTGGTCAGCAGAGTCGAGCGGTTGTAGCCCGCGCAGAGCGTGCGCGAGATCGGGCCGCGGACCAGGTCGTTCGGGGCGTCGAGCAGCTTGAAACAGCCGAAGATGCTGGCCGAGTCAGGCTTCTGGAACGACGTGACGACCTGACCCGCGCTGTTGGTGAAGTTCATCGTGTTGCCGGAGACGCGACCGAAGTACTTGGTGTTCGGCTCGTTGGAGAACGGCGTCACGGTGAGCGTCTGCGAGCTGTACTTCGACCACACCCGGTTGACGTAGTCGTCCATCGCGCTCGCGGGCAGGGCGCCGGTCTCAACGCCGTACAGGGGAGCCAGTGCGCGCAGGACCGAGCCGTTCGGTGCGGTCTGGATCAGGTTCGCCCAGCCGCCGGACTGACCGCGCAGCGAGTTGAAGAAGCCGTTGTAGCCGCCGGCCTTCAGGTGTCCGGTCGTCTTGGTGGTCCCACCGACCGGCTGCACACCGACGGCGTACGGGACCGAGAACATGTCGACCTGGGTGCTGTTGATCCAGAGGCCGTCGTTGTTCAGCGTGTACTCCGACCAGCTGAACAGGATGTTCCGGTTCGGGTCGGAGGGGTTCTGGACGGCCGGCTGGACCAAACCTCCGGTCGTCAGTTTGAACACCAACTTCTGCCCGTACGAGAAATAGACCCGCCCGGAGAACTTGGGCATCTGGATCGTGATCGAGCCGCCGTTGCCCGGGCCCGCGATCGACGCGTCCGGAGCCGGGGTCGGCGGGGTGCCGCCGGCCGGCCAGGCGTGGAAGTTGCCGGCCGCGTCGGCCCAGCCCTGCTGGCCGGTGGCCAGGTTGGTGCCGAGGTTGTAGATGTAGACCGCGTCGCCGCGGCCCGAGTTGTTGCTGATCTTGAGCGGAATCGTGGCCGGAACGGCCTCTGCGGGCGTGCTGCTGCCCGCGGTGAGCAGACCGGCCGCGGTCACCAGAGCCGCGACGATCGCCGGGAGATGGAGTCTCTTGCGCACTGTTTCCTCCTCAGATGTGCCCCATCCAGGGAAGCCGAAGCGCATGGACGGCGAGGGGCGGGGAGGGCGCCGGCCATGGTCTGAGAGCGCTCTCATACTCCCGCCAATTCACCCCATGCTGTCAACAGCTCACTGTTGTCGGATCCCCGCCAACTTGATCCAATAGCAGGGTGTGATGTCCTGAACACACTGCGTCGCCCACAGGTCTCCGCCCTCCGCCGCCCCCCGACATGCGCTGTCGCCGTCAGCGGGAGATCATCAGGCCTTGGGTCGACCAGGTCTCCGTGAGGAAGGAAAGTAATGGCAAGCACGATCTGGATCCCCGGAGCCGAACGGCTGACGCCGTCCTCCCCGGGGGGCACCATCACCTCGAAAGCACCGCCGCGCGTGGTCTGGCACACCACCGAGGCTGATCCCGGGACGTCGTCGGTGTGGTCCGCGATGGTCGGGGTACTGAGGAACAAGTCTGCCGAGCCGCAGGTGCTCTACGACCCGCTGACCGACCGGCTGGGTCAGTTCATGCCGCTGAACGTCGGCGGCCGGGCGCTGCGCAACGACGGCGCGACGCTGACCAACCGGGTCGGTCGCGCCTGTATCCAGATCGAGGTGATCGGCCGCTCCGCGAAGCCCTTCACCGACTACTGGAGACCGGGCAAGAACTTCCGTGCGTTCATGGCCGCCGTGCGGTCCTGGGGAATCAAGGACGTCTGGCCCGCCGGGCCGCCCCCGAGGTTCATCGCGAGTCCGCCCCACAACGTGCCCGAGTCACCCCGCAGCCGGACCATCTGGCTGAACCGGGGTGGCCACTACGGTCACAGTCACATCCCCGGGAACGACCACGGGGATCCAGGGGGCATCAGTACCACCGCATTGTTCGCCGCCGGCGGCACGACACCGAAGGAGCTGTTCACCGTGGGGCAGTACGAGAACCTGATGCAGCAGATCAAGAACGAAGGCGCCGCCACCCGGCAGGAGGTTCGCCGGCAGGCGATCTGGTCCCTGCGGTACGGCGTCCAGACCGAGGACGAGCGGGCCCGCGCCGACAAGGCGTTCGACGACGCCATCGAGGCCGGCAAGACGCTCGCCGAGGCGATCGCGGCGGTGGCGGCCGTGATGAAGCCGGTCGACGCCGATCTCGAGTACCGCGCCCGCCGCAACGGGTGAGTCATACAGAGGGTTGCCGGGCGACACCGCGTAGGTGAGCGGAAACTGTCGGTGGCGTCCGGCACCATCTGTGACATGAGTGGCGCGACGGTATTACTGGTGCTGTTGTTCCTGGTGGTGGGTCTCCTGCTGGGAGCGGTCTTCGGGGTGCTCTGGGTGCGCGGGCGCGACGGCGCCGCGCTGGCCCGGATCACGGCCGAGCGGGACGCGGCCGAGGACCGGGTGGTCGAGCTGACCCAGGAGCGGACGTCGGTCGGCCAGCAGATGGGCGGCCAGGCCGTGGTCAAGGAGGCGCTCGACCGGCTGCACGCCCAGCTGAATCAGCTGGAGCGCGGGCGGGCCGCCTGGCAGAGCGAGCTGCACCAACAGGTCAACGAGGTGCGGATCAGCGGCGAAGCGCTCCGCCGTGAGACGGCCTCGCTGTCCACAGCGCTCCGAAAACCCCAGGTCCGCGGTCGATGGGGTGAGCTGCACCTCCGCCGTACCGTGGAGCTCGCCGGGATGGTCGCGCACTGCGACTTCACCGAGCAGACCACGACCTCCGGCTCGGGCGAGGACGGCCTGCTTCGCCCGGACCTCGTCGTCCGGCTGGCTGAAGGCAAGAACCTGGTCGTCGACTCCAAGGTGCCGCTGGCGGCCTTCCTGGAGGCGGCCGAGTCCGACGATCCGGACTTCCAGGAGGACCGGCTGCGGGCGCATGCCCGGCATCTGCGCATTCACGTCGACCAGCTCGCGGCGAAGGCGTACTGGACGCGGTTGTCGCCGTCGCCCGAGTTCGTGATCCTGTTCGTGCCGGGGGAGTCGTTCCTGTCGGCCGCGCTCGATGTCGAGCCCTCGCTGCTGGAGTACGCGGCCGAGCGCCGGGTCATCCTGGCGACACCGACGACGTTGATCGCGACCTTGCGGGCGGCGGCGTACGCGTGGAACCAGTCGGCGCTGACCGAGTCCGCGCAACAGGTCTTCGAGCTCGGCCGCGAGCTCTACGACCGCCTGTCGGTGATGGGCGACCACCTCGGCCGCGTCGGCCGGTCGCTGACGTCGGCGGTCGAGGCCTACAACGGCACGGTCGGTTCGTTCGAGCGCCGCGTCTTCATCACCGCACGCAAGCTTCGCGACCTGCACGTCACCGAGTCCGAGCTTGCTGCGATGGAGTCCATCGAAGCCTCGGTCCGCCCGCTGACCGCACCGGAGTTCCTGGTCGCCGAGGACCAGGAACCGATCCGCCGCTGGCCGCTGCCCGACTCACCGCAGCACCCGCCGCTGACCGGCTGATGCAGGTTCCTCCCAACGACGAACCGCCTGACCCCGGCAGAGGTCAGGCGGTTGCCGAAAGCATCTTTTGTCAGGGCTGCTTGCAGTCCATTGCCGGGAAGGAGTAGCCCTTCGCCTTCAGCAGCGGCAGCACCTTGTCGAGCGCGGCGACGGTCTGCGAGCGATCGCCGCCGCCGTCGTGCATCAGGATGATGTTGTGGTTGTGCGCGTTGTTCATGATGTTCTGCACGATCGCGTTGACGCCCGGGCGGGCCCAGTCGCGCGGGTCGACGTCCCAGAGGACCTGGACCATGCCCGCGGCCTTGATGTCCGCGCGGACCTTCGGGTTGCTCGCGCCGTACGGCGGACGGAAGCAGGTCGACCGCGGTCCGTCGAAGATCTGGTGGTGCCGCTCGGCCGCGGAGATCGCGGTCAGCTGTGGGTGCGAGATCGAGTGGCTGCCGATGCTGTTGCCTGCAGCAAGCACTTGCTCACGCAGTCCGGGGTGCGCGGCCTGCATGGTGCCGAGCTCGAAGAACGTCGCATGCGCGCCGTGGTTCGCCAGCACCTGCAGGATCTTCGGCGTCCAGTACGGGTCGGGACCGTCGTCGAAGCTGAAGAAGATGACCTTCTTGTTCTTGCCCTTCACCAGGTTCGCGGTCGGGTCGTTGGCCGGCTTGCCCGGCGTCGACGGCGGCGCGTTGTTGCCCGGCGTCTCGGTCGGCTGGCTTGACGGCTGGTTCGACGGCGGGCTGGCGGGCGGCGGTGACGTCTGTGTGGTCGCGGCGGCCGGGTGTGGCTGGCGCTCGTGTCCCAGCGCCAGGACCAGCAACGCACCGGCGACGACGACCAGCGCCACCCCGGTCGCGATGAATGCGGCGAACTTTCGGGACATGATGCTCCCTCTCTAGCAGGCGGATGTTCCCCAGTTGCTCCCCCTCAGGAGCCTCACACCCTGAAGACGCCTCAACTCCTGCCAGGGTTGGCATCTTGATGTTGCGGTGAGATCTCAGCGCCTTCATGTTCACTAGATTCCGCAGGTGCTGTGACATCGGTCGCATGAGGTGTCGCAACGGTCGCGGGCGCACCGCGGTGATAGAGCCTGCCCTCGAGTGCCTTCACGCTCGCGACCAGCACGAAGCTCATGCTGACGAGCAACGCCCAGGCCCCGAACTTCGCCGGATGGACGAGTCGCCACACGCTGACCTGGTCCGGATAGTTCCACGCGTCGAGGAACGTGCCGAAGTTCTCCGCGATCCACAAGAAGAAGCCGATCAGCCCGAACGACACCGCGAGCGGCATCCGGTAACGCCGTACGCCGACGGTGTAGAAGACCCACGTCCGGCGCAGCACCCAGAGCAGCACGAGTGCGATCGGGATCCGCAGATCGGGGATCCAGCGATGGGTGAAGAAGTTCGCATAGATCAGTACGGCGAGCACGGTCGTCGCGATCGGGCGGTAGCCGCTGACCCGCAGATCGAAGCGTCGCCAGGCCTGACAGATGTAGCTGCCGACCGCGGCGTACATGAAACCGGCGAAGAGCGGGACGCCGCCGAACTTCGTCACCGCATCACCCGGGTACTGCCACGAGCCGATCCGGACCTTGAAGAGTTCGAGTCCGAGACCCACCAGGTGGAACCCGAAGATCACCGCGACCTCGCGCCACGTCTCCAGGCGCACCACCCAGAACAGCAGCGTCAGGGCGAGGCAGTAGACCAGCAGAGCGTCGTACCGGGCGATCGGAAGGTCGACGTACTTGGAGATCGCGAGGCCGGCGAAGAGGAACGCGGGGAAGAGGCAGGAGACCAGTTCGAGCAGGCCGAAGCGCAGGAACTGCAGGCAACCGAACACGAAGCGTGAGCGATCCGGGGCGAGCTTTCTCCAACTGGTCACAGACTGGAGACGTTGCTTGCTCTTGCCTGGTTCGGACGGATAGATCATCAGAATGGAGCCGAAGGTGGTCTACGAGACGGACCGGTTGGTCGTGCGTGACTGGGCGGCCGCCGACGGTGACCGGGTGTTCGACATCTACCGGCGCTGGGAGGTCGCGCGCTGGCTCGGTGCCGATCCGAAGGTGATGACGGATCGCGACAGCGCGAACCGCGTGATCGAGCGCTGGAACGAGCGCAACCAGGAGCCGCCGTACGGGATCTGGGCGGTCTACGAACGCGCGACCTCGACCGTCGCCGGCACGGTGCTGCTCGTCCCGCTCCCGGATCCTTCCGACGGGACCGCCGGTCGCGGCGAGGTGGAGGTCGGCTGGCACTTCCACCCGGACGCCTGGGGCCGCGGGCTCGCCACCGAAGCGGCACGCGGTGCGATCGGCCACGGCTTCAAGGCGGGGTTGTCGCAGATCTACGCCGTCGTCCGCCCCGACAACGGCGCGTCACTCGCCGTCTGCCACCGCCTCGGCATGCGTTCACTAGGCCGTACGTCGCGCTGGTACGGCGCCGAACTGGAGTCCTTCCTGATCTGAATTGGGGTCCTGGCGGTCGACCCGCGTACTCTTGACGCCCGTGGCACTCAGCATCGGAATCGTCGGGCTCCCCAACGCGGGCAAGTCCACCCTGTTCAACGCCCTGACCAAGAACAACGTGCTCGCGGCGAACTACCCGTTCGCGACGATCGAGCCGAACGTCGGGGTCGTCGGCGTACCGGACCCGCGGCTGGACAAGCTCGCGGCGCTCTACAGCTCCGCCAAGGTGATCCCGGCCACGGTGCAGTTCGTCGACATCGCCGGCATCGTCCGCGGCGCCTCCGAGGGTGAGGGCCTGGGCAACAAGTTCCTCAGCCACATCCGCGAGTCCGACGCGATCTGCCAGGTCACCCGGGTCTTCCGCGACGACGACGTCACCCACGTCGACGGCAAGGTCTCGCCCGCCGACGACATCTCCACCATCCAGACCGAGCTGATCCTCGCTGACCTGCAGACCGTCGAGAAGGCGATCCCGCGCCTGGAGAAGGAGACCCGCCTCAAGAAAGAGGCCGCGGTCACCCTCGAAGCCGTCCGCGAGGCCCAGAAGCACCTCGAGGCCGGTACGCCGATCATCGCCACCAACGTGGACCGCGACGCCATCCGCGAACTCATGCTGATGACCGCCAAGCCCTACCTGTTCGTCTTCAACTGCGACGCCGACGAGCTCGCCGACGAGCCCCTCAAGCAGCAGATGCGCGACCTGGTCGCCCCCGCCGAAGCCATCTTCCTCGACGCCAAGTTCGAGGCCGAACTGGTCGAGCTCGGCGACGAGGCCGAAGCCCTCGAGATGCTCAAGGAGATGGGCATCGACGAGCCCGGCCTCGACGTCCTGGCCCGCGTCGGCTTCGACACCCTCGGCCTCCAGACCTACCTCACCGCCGGCCCCAAAGAAGCCCGCGCCTGGACCATCAAGCGCGGCGCCACCGCCCCCGAGGCCGCCGGCGTCATCCACACCGACTTCCAGCGCGGCTTCATCAAGGCCGAGATCGTCTCCTTCGACGACCTCATCGCCGCCGCCACCATGACCGCCGCCCGCGCCGCCGGCAAGGTCCGCATGGAAGGCAAGGACTACATCATGCAAGACGGCGACGTAGTCGAGTTCCGCTTCAACGTCTAAGGACACCGCCTCCGGCGGCGACAGACTTTTGGCGCCTCCGGCGCGACCTGATCTGGCTGACGGTCCGTCGGCTGTCTGACGGCCGAGTGTCGGCAGCGCCTGGTTGCAGGGCGCAGCGTTGCCTCAGCGCAAGTGAGGGCTGCGCGCGGACGAGCTACTCAAGGGTCCTCTCTGGAATTGCTGAAAGGGAAACAGGTGACAGCTGGGATCGTGCACTTCGCCCAGTACCGTGCGTTTGAGGCGCAGCGCCAGGATGCCAGCAACGCGATGATGGGATTGCTCGCCGGCGCTCAACTCGCATCGCACCTCCTGCAGCTCACCGAGGGGTCGGACACCCTGCTTCCGGAAGTCTTCCCACGGGTCGCTCACATCCGACGGTTCAATCTGCGCACCGAAGCCGCGCTCTCGATTCTGCAGTCAGCTGACACTCACCTCGGCGCGATGAGCGTTCCGTATGCTCTGGCCCTGCACGAAGA
The DNA here is from genome assembly GCF_044453945.1 of Kribbella sp. NPDC051587. NCBI lineage: Bacteria > Bacillati > Actinomycetota > Actinomycetes > Propionibacteriales > Kribbellaceae > Kribbella > Kribbella sp. NPDC051587. The sequence goes on along the minus strand of NZ_JBITDE010000004.1, from coordinate 522,260 downwards.
CTTCTTGAAGACCTGTATCGATCTCCTGGCCAGGAATGGAACAGCGCCGGCGAGTGCGAGCCGAGGGGCGCTCGTGGTGCTTCACGACGCGATCGAGACCGCCACCGGGAAGACCTTCGACGTGGACAGCCTTACTCAGCTCGACACCCTCCGGCTGATGCGTAACGCCACCATCCACAGCGGTGGCCGGGCGCACCAGCCACTGATCGACAAGGTCGCTTCGTGGTCCCCGACCGCGGAGGCCGCGTGGGTAAGGATCACGAAGAAGTCTCTCGCCGGAATCGGCATCGGTGACCGGGTCCAGTTCGGTCACCCAGAACTCATCCTGTCCCTCGCGGTGACCAAATCCCTCGCGCGACAGGCGAACGTCATTCTGAGAGATTCACTCGGCCGAGGCCTTTGGGCAGAGCTGGTCATCGAGGACGTCCTCGATGAAGAGGGCGGCCACCTGAACCAGCATCAGCTGGAACGAAAAGCGGCGGGCAAGGCCCGTCGGCACTACAACAGCCTTAAGCTGACCTCTGGCGAGCTGGCCGCTGCTATGCGCGTCGTACGCGCTCGTAGATGACAAGTGGCGGGCCGCAACGCGACCCGCCACTGAAGAAAAAGTGGGGCTCTACCAATTGAGCTACGACCCCTCCACGAGGGAGGGCGCCGGGGTTCGAACCCGGATCGTCCACTTCAGTCGAGGCACCCGGCGTTGAACCGATGGGACCAAATCTCCCAGTGCTCCGCTGTCACGAGAACGACCTCGTGCATCAGCAACTGTAGCACTTTCCCCGTCAGGCACAGTTGGTACGGCGGGGGCGCCCGTTGCGGCGGTCTTGTGGATAACGGCGACTAGGCTCGTCTTTAAGAGCCTAATGCCTAGCAGAGGCGTCTTTATCGAGGAGAGGACAGGCTCGTTCACCAAGTGACCGCCGCACCGATTCGTTTCCGGTTCGGGATTCATCCGCTGGGGGAGGTTGGGCTGTGGGGTGGGGACCGGCCGACTTTGCATTGGTTCGGGCTTACTGATGGGTGGTACTGGGTCGAGTTGGGTGATGTGCGGCTGCTGAGGTTTGCGGCTGACTACGACATTCCGTACGTCGACTACTACGTCGTGCGGTTGTGGGAGGACTTGCTGGCGCTGTTGCCGGCTGCGGTTGAAGAGGTGCCGAGCGATGTGATCGGGTTTCTTGAGTCCGACGATCGCGGCTGGAAGGACGTCGAGTCCGAGGTGGCCGACGCGGCTATCGATTGCTGGTCCGATCGGAGCTTGAACTTCAGCTACCTTCGCGAATCGCCAAGCCTCCGCTGTTGGCGAAGCGGTGACCAGCTCACGCTTGACTGGAACGCGCCCGCGAACTTCGCGGAGCCTCGAACTCTGCGAACCACGGTTGCCGTCGCCGACTTTGTCGCCGCCGTCGAGGAACTCGATACCACCCTGATGGCCGCTATGGAGTCCCGCATCGCTGAAGTCGAAGCCTCCCCGCAGGTAGGTGTCGACATCGACCTCCCTAACCTGCGCCGCGAACACCAAGACCGCGCCCAGTGGTTCGCCCGCGCCCGTTCACGGGCCCAGACAACGGACTGGAACGCCGTACGGGCTGGGGCCGCGCAGTTACTCGCCTGACTCGGACTCCTCCGAGAGGTTGGTGATGAAGGTGGCGAAGTCGGGGGCCAGCTGGGTGATGCGGTAGTCGACTTCTTGGTCGACGTGTACGACGCGTGGTTCGCCCGGGGCGCGGTAGTCGAGGGCGATCATGTCGTGGCCGGCTGAGGGGCAGTCGGCGAAGTAGACGCCGATGTCGGGGTAGCCCCACTCATCAGGCCAGAACCTGCTCCCCCTGTCACCGCAGAGGCTGTAGCTGTGCGTGCGGCCGATTGCGAAGATCGCAGTCACGCCCACGTGGTCTGCTGCCCAGGTGGTTGGGCCGTCGGCTGGGCTGATCCAGCGTTTGAGGTCGCCGCCGTTGTGTTGGCGCGCCAGTTCGACGTACGCGACAGGCAGTCGCACGCCGAGCTCGGCCTCGACGGCAGCGATCGTCGCGTCATCTGGCGTCGACTCGAATGGGGCCCCGTCGAAGAGGCCGGCGATCTCGATCACGGGCCGAGGCTAGCGTCTGAAGGCTGGCTGAAGGGTGGTGGGGAGGGTGGAGGCAGGACGGTCGGAGCTAGGGGGAGTCATGTCGGAGTCGTACTGGAAGTTTTGTTACCTCGGGGCGGATGGGGAGGAGGTCTGCCACGAGTTGTTTGCTGAGTTGGAGCCGGGGGCCGGTGAGGTGTTGACGGGGCAGGTCAAGGCGTTGGGTGGGCTGCAGGAGGTTGTGGGGCGGGTTACGGATTCGGCCTTGCAGGTAAGGCTTGTCGAGGTGATGGACGCGGAGGCCGCGCGGCTGAACGCGGTGTTGCCGGAGGGGTTTGTACTGCGGCGGGCCGATGCGGCGACCTTCGCGAAGGAGGAGGAGTTCTTCGGCGTGCCGGGTGTGGTGGGGATGACGCATGTCGATGCGTTCAACACGCTCAGGGCCGCGGGGTACGGCGTGAAGACGGTGTGGGAGTGGACGAGCTCGGCCGAGGAGAACACGGTGACCGACCAGAGCCCGGCGGCCGGCGCGTTCAACGTGCCGCCGACGGTCGTCAACATCTGGGTCCGCACGCTGCCACCCGAGCCGGACATCACAGACCGGACCACGTTCCTCACCGAGTAATCCGCGAGACCGGCCGCGCTGTCGTCGGTAGCCTCGTCGGATGGGATACCTGAATCTGCTGGCGCGGCCGTGGGGGGTGCAGCGTTGGCGTGTTCGGGTTGCGTGGCTTCGGATTCGGGGGCGGACGGGGGCCTTCAAGGTTGTCGAGGACAGTGCGCGAGCCCGTCGGCTGACGGCTGCGTGGGAGAACGCGTGGCCGGGGGCGGCGCCGGACGGGTACATGTCAGCTGAGGATCGATGGGTGCGGTTCCATAGCCTGCCGGAGTCGAAGCGGTATGCCGACTCCGAGGCCGAGTACGGCGAGATCCTCCGCCGGCATTACGCCGTACTCGATGCGTTGTCCGGAGGAACGGCGTACGAGCAGCTCGTGGTGATCGGCGTTGACTACGGACCGAACGACCTCGTGACCGGCTGGACACGACGTTATCTACCAGGGGCTTGGCCATGGCAGTGCCGGCTTGATGCGGACGACCCGGACCGCGGCCCCAGCTATTTCTGGGTGAAGTCCGAGCCCTCGCAGCCGGAGCTGGACACCTTGCTGCGGGCGGTCGCGGACGACTACGCCCAGATCATCGTGATCCCGACGGACGCGAGCTGGGTCTTCAAGCCGTACGACGGGGGTGCCGACATCTACGCGGCCGATCGGATCGACCGGGATGCCCTGCGCGACAGGTTTGCGGACTGGCTGTCGAAGCGCGCGGACGGGTTGTAGCTAGCTGGCTGTGGAGGTGGCGAGGGCTTGGGCGGCTGCGTGGACGGCGGTGATGAGGGCTGGTGGGGCTAGGGGGAGGGCGGCGCCGGCTTGGGCCAGGACGGCGGCGGTGGCTTCGGGGAGGCTTTCCAGGTCGGTGTGGATGATCCACCAGGCGGGGGCGTCGGCTGGGATGGGGGGAGTGGTGGGGCGGAAGCGGGGGACGGCGTCGGTGTGGACGCGGAGGGTTATGGGGTAGGAGGGGCGGGTGGCCCGGAAGGCGGCTTGGGACTGGGACCAGTGGGTGGTGAGGTCGAAGTCGGGTGGGCGGGTGAAGGGGGTGTCGGTGAGGGTGGCTGAGGCCAGGCGGCTTAGGCGGTAGGTGCGGATCTGGCCGTCGGTGCGGGCGGCCACCAGGTACCAGGTGCGGTTCTTGGCGACCAGGCCGAGCGGGGAGATGGTGAAAGGGTCGTCGGGGCGGTTGTAGGTGATGGCGAGGCGGCGTTCTTCCCAGACGGCTTGGCGGCAGAGGTCCAGCCAGCGCGGGGTTTCGCGGCGGTCGTCCCAGCCGGCGTGGTCGATGAGGAGGCGCTGACGGGCGTACTCGGCGTCGCGGCGGGAGGCGTCGGGGAGGGTGGCGATCAGCTTCAGGACGGCTTGGTCGGCGGAGGCGTCGAGGCCGAGGTCGGCGAGGACGTGGGCGGTGGCGCCGACGAAGACGGACATGACCTCGGACGGCGTGAGGCCGGTGAGGCGGCTGCGGTAGTCGGGGAGCAGGGACCAGCCGCCGCCGCGGCCGCGGGTGGAGTAGACGGGGACGCCGGCCAGGCTGAGGGCGTCGAGGTCGCGCTGGACGGTGCGGTGCGAGACGTCGAGTGCGGTGGCCAGCTCGGCGACAGTGGAGCGGCCGCGGGTTTGCAGGTGCAGGAGGAGTCGCAGGAGCCGTTCGGCGCGCATGCCGGCAACTATGCCAGCTAAATAAGACATCAAGTGTGGTGTTTTGTTCCTACGGTCGCGGGATGACTGTTGTCGAGGTGGTTGAGCTCGCCATGTCCTATCGCGCTCCGGTGCGCAAAGGCGGGCTGCGGGCGGCGCTGGGTTCGCTGGTACGCCGGGAGTACAAGACCGTGCAGGCACTCGATCAGGTGTCGTTCACGATCGAAAGAGGAGAAGTGGTCGGCTTCATCGGGCCGAACGGAGCCGGCAAGACGACCACGATGAAAATCCTGTCCGGCATCCTGCATCCATCCGCCGGGCGCGTGAGCGTTCTCGGAGACACGCCCTGGCAGCGGCGATCTCCCTTTCTGAAACGGATCGCCTTCGTGCGCGGGAGCCAGCCGGTCGGCGGCTCGCAGGAGCTGACCGTGATGGACAGCCTCGAGTACCAACGACTCCTGTACGACGTCGCTCGCGCCGACTTCCGCCGTACTCTCGACGAACTGCAAGCGCTCCTCGACCTCCAACTGGATCGTCAGCTCCGTGCCCTCAGCCTGGGGGAGCGGATGCGGGTCGGGCTCGCGATGGCGTTGATCTACCGGCCGGAGGTGCTGTTCCTCGACGAACCGTCGATCGGGCTGGACGTCACCGCGGGCAGCCAGATCCGCGAGTTCGTCGCGAACTACGTCCAGACCACCGGCGCGACCGTGTTGCTGACCAGCCACTACATGGCGGACGTCGCGTCCCTCTGCCCGCGGCTCATCCTGATCGATCAGGGCCGGATCGGGTACGACGGCCCGCTCGCCGAACTGTCTGCCCGGCTGTCGCCGTACAAGCTGATCCGGATCACCACGCGGGACGGCGTACGGGATCTGCGGGTGCCGCGGGACGAGGTCGCGCAGACGACAGCCGAGCTTCTGCGGGCAGGGGACGTGATCGACCTGGCCGTTGAGGAGCCGCCGCTGGAGAAGGTCATCGACCAGGCGTACCGGGAAGGCGTGTGATGAGAGCCCTTACCCTGCTGGCGTTCCGGATCCGCCAACAGGTGCTCGAGTGGTCCGGCGCTTGGTGGTTCCTGCTGACGCTCGTGGTCCAGGCGGTGATCGCGCCGCTGATTGGTCTGTTCATCTGGTCCGCGGTCTACCCGGATGATCCCGCCATCAAGCGGTACTACGTCGCGATCATCCTCGTCACGCTGATGACCGAGTCGTTCGATCAGCACACGTTCTCCAACCGGGTGTACGACGGAACGCTGAGCCACGAACTGCTGCGGCCACAACCTGTTGTCCTCGGCATCATCGGCGAGAACCTCGCGATCCGCGGCTGGCTGACGTTGCTCGGGGCACCGATCGTGCTGGTGACCGCGTTCGCCCTGCAGGCCACGTTCGCCTGGCGATCGGTGCTGCTGGCGCTCCCGGGCATCGCGTTGGCCGCCGTACTGATCTTCCTCTTCACGTTCCTGCTTTCGCTGACCGCGTTCTGGACCGACCGTGTGCACTCGGTCGTTGCCTTCGGCAGCCAACTCGGCTTCCTGCTCGGCGGTACGGCGGCCCCGATCGCGTTGCTGCCCGACGGCTGGGCCCGGATCGCGGAGGCGTTGCCCTTCTACGGCATGCACGGATTGCCGGCGGAGATCGCCGCCGGCAGCCGGTACGACGGTTCGCTCGCGTATCAACTCGGTTGGGTGGTGGTCTTGGTGACGGCGGTGTCGGCAGTCTGGCGAGCAGGGGTCCGGCGGTACACGGCGGTGGGATCGTGAAGCTGCTGCGCCTGCTCGGAGCGGGCTTCTCGATGTCACTACGCCGGAGTGCCGCGTTCCGGATCAACCTGGTCTTCGACGTGATCCTCGCGTTCACCGGTCTCGGTACGACGATCGCCGCCGTCGTGATCGTGTTCACCAGGACTGAGACCGTCGGCGGGTGGTCGAAGGCCGAGTTCTTGGTCCTGATCGGCACTTATGAACTGATCACCGGTCTGCGGTCGGCGTTCATCGACCCGAACCTGTCCTGGTTTCCGGACAACGGCATCAGAAACGGCAAGCTGGACGCGTATCTGTTGCAGCCGGCGCCGAGCTTGTTCCTCGCGAGCCTGTCGCTCGCCGCTCCGCTGGCGTTGATCGAGTGTGTGCTCGGCCTCGGCGTTCTGAGTTGGGGGATCGCCGATGCACCTGAGCGGCCGAGTGCGCCAGGCGTGCTGAGCTGGATTCTCCTGGTCGCGGCCGGCCTGGTGGTGACGTGGGCGTTGAGTGTGCTGCTGGCCTGTCTGGCGTTCTGGGCGCCGAAGCTGCAGCTCGATGTCTTCTACCATTCCGCCTGGCAACTCGGCCGCTAGCCGACGGACGTGTTCACCAGGCCGATCCGATTCGCACTGACGTATGTGTTCCCCATGGCGTTGATCGCCGCCGTACCGTCGTCGGCCTTGCTCAAGGGTGCGCACGCCAGCGGGCTGGCAGCGGGTCTGCTGGCGGCAGCGGTCGCGGCCGGGCTGGCGGGATTCGCCTGGCGGGCCGGGCTGCGGCGATATACAGGTGCGACGTCTTAGCTCAGCCGCTAGCGTCCGACGCATGGCTGACGACTTGTTTGCGGTCCCGCGACTGGCAGCGGTGTACGACGCCCTGGAACCGGCGGAACGCGATGATCTGGAACCGTACGCGGCGATGGTGACCGAGTTCGGCGCCGAGCAGGTGTTGGATGTCGGCTGCGGGACCGGAGAGCTTGCCTGTTTGCTGGCTGGGCGCGGGGTCGAGGTGATTGGCGTCGATCCGGCGGCGGCCTCGCTGGAGGTTGCTAAGGGCAAGGAATTCGCGGACCGGGTTCGCTGGATCCACGGCGATGCGACGACGTTGCCGCCGCTGCAGGTCGACCTGGCGGTGATGACCGGCAACGTGGCGCAGGTCTTCCTGACCGAGGAGGAGTGGTCGGCAACGGTGGCCGGTATCCGTGCCGCACTGAAGCCAGGCGGGCGATTCGTCTTCGAGACCCGCGATCCGGCGAACCGGGCCTGGGAGCAGTGGGCGGAGTGGACGCGCGAGACGACCTACCGCGAGGTGCAGTTACCGAACGGGGAGACGGTGGCCAACTGGGGTGAGCTGACCAGCGTCGACCTGCCGTATGTCAGCTTCCGCGGCGTCTATGCGTTCAGTTCCGACGGGGCCGAGTTCACGTCGAACTCGACGCTCTGGTTCCGGGAGCGGGACGAGGTGTCGCTGGACGGTTTTGTGGTCGACGAGGTGCGGGATGCGCCGGATCGGCCCGGGATGGAGTTCGTGTTCGTCGCGAGGAGAGCCGACAACGTGTGATGGGCGGTCTGTGACATCACCGGGTTGGTCTCGACGTAGTACCAGAGACAGCCGATCGCCTGCGCGAACGCCCAGCCCATCCCGCGCAACCACTCCGCGTCGTCGCTGGCGAGCGCCGTACGGAATGCTTCTCGGGCGGTCGGATCGAGCAGGTTCCAGGCCGGCTGGAGGTCCATCGCCGGGTCGGAGACGGTGAACGTGCCGACGTCGATCACTCCGGCCAGGCGGCCGTCGGCGGTCAGTAGGTTGCCCGGCATTAGGTCGCGGTGCGTCCACACATCGGGCGAGGTCCGTGGGGTCTCGCGCAGTGAGGCCCACAACCGCGCGAGCGCGTCCACGTCGATCATGCCGCGACTGCGCTCGAGCCCCTCGGCGACGTACTCGTCCTGTGAAGTCAGTACGCCGCCGCGCCACGAGCCGGTGAACACTCGCCCCTCGGTCGGTTCCGCGCGGAGCGCGAGCACGAAACGGGCGAGGTCCTCGGCGAACCCCACCGACCCCGCGACATCGGCGTCGTACGCGGTGGTGCCGTCGAGCCAGGTGTAGACCGCCCAGGGCAGCGGATAGCCCGCGCCCGGCTCGCCGAGAGCGATTGGATGCGGAGTCGGGTACGGCGAGATCGCGTGCAACCGGCGTGCCGCGGCCGCCTCGTCCTCGAGGTCCCGGCGAACCCGCTCCACCTCGCCCGGCTGCAGCGGAAACCGCGCCACGAACTCGTCGCCGATCCGGAAGAGGGCGTTGACCGTGCCGTGCGACGGTACGGCGCGCACCGTCATGTCGCCCCACGACGGGAACCGCGTCCTGATCAGTTCCTGGACGACGGGGACGGTGATCTCCAGTTGGCCAGCGTGCATCAGTGGGTGGCCAAGGGGCGGGCGCGCTCGGTGGCGAGGCGGATGGCGAAGACGGCGAGCGCCGTACCGGTCAGGTAGCGGTGGATCTTCATCCACGTCGGCCGGCGGGTCAGGAACACGGCGACCGAACCGGCCGTGACGATGAAGACCGCGTTCATCGCGACGCCGACGACAAGCTGGGTCAGCCCCAGGACCAGGCTCTGGACGCCGAGCTGACCGCGGGCCGGATCCAGGAACTGCGGGAGCAGCGAGATGTAGAGGATCGCGATCTTCGGGTTCAGCAGGCAGGTGAGCAGGCCCATGCCGAAGAGCTTGCGTGGGCTGTCCGGCGAGAGGTCCTGGGTGGCGAAGACGGAGCTGGCACCGGGGCGGAGGGCGTTCCAGGCGAGCCAGAGCAGGTAGGCGGCGCCGGCGAACTTGAGCACCAGGTAGATCTGCGGGACCAGTGCGAACAGCGTGGCCAGCCCGGCGCTTGCCGCCAGCAAGTACACGAGGAAGCCGACGCCGACCCCGGCGAGCGAGGTCAGGCCGGCGCGGCGGCCCTGCGCGATCGAACGCGAGATCAGATAGATCATGTTCGGACCGGGGATCACCACCAGCCCGAGCTCCACCAGCGCGATCCCCAGCAACGCCTCACCACTGACCGGCATCTCCGCTCCTCTCCAGACACCGAGAACCTAACAGCGCGACGGACCGGGGCGCCGGGGATTTTCGCGGGCTGGGATACCTTGCAGGGATGGAGCAGGAGTGCATGCGGTGCGGGAAGCCGGTCGAGGAGACCCGTGAGGACTACGAGACCTTCGAGCGCATGCATTGGGACTGCTTCCACTTCGCGTACGAGCACGATCTGAACGGCGTGGTGGCCGAGGACGCGGATTGCGGTCAGCCGGGCTGCCCGGCAGCCGCCTGATGGTATTCGGTCGCTCAGGGTGGTCACAGTCGGATAGCGTGAGCTCGTACGCCTACGGTTTGAAGGAGACGGTTATGAGCGACAACACCAGCAAGCCGGCGGACGATCTGCAGAAGAAGTTCCGGGAAGCGCTGGAGAAGAAGAACGCCAACCATGCGGCCCACCCCGGCTCGGGGAACCGCAAGGAGGGCGTCGGCGAGGCCCACAACGACAAGCAGAAGCGCCAGTTCCGGCGCAAGTCCGGCAGCTGAGATCCGCCAACTGTCCATCTCTTCCATCTGAGCCCCGGGTTGCCGCCCGGGGCTCGACTCTTTTCGCCGGTATTCTCGAGCGGTGAGTGTCCCGCTGCATTATGTGGTCAAGACCCGGCTGATCGAGTTGGTCGAGCAGTTGGGGGAGGGTACGGCGTTGCCGCCGGAGCGGGTGCTCGCGAAGGACTTCGGGGTATCGCGGTGGACGATGCGGCAGGCGATCCGGGAGCTGATCGCCGACGGGCGGTTGCGGGCCCGGCAGGGGCAGGGGACGTTCGTCGCGACGCCGAAGATCGTGCAGCCGCTGGCGCTGGTGAGCTACACCGAGGCGTTGCGGGCGCAGGGGCACACGCCGGCGCGTGAGGTGGTCAAGTTCGACGAGATCCCGGCGGACGAGGAGCTGGCCGAGGGGTTGGCGGTCGCGCTCGGTGATCCGGTGTTCGAGCTGGAGCGGGTGCTGTTCGCGGATGAGCAGCCGATCGGTCTCGAGACGACGTACCTGTCGGTGGCACGTTTCCCGAACCTGCGCGAGGTGCTGGACCCGACCGGCTCGCTGTACCGCTGCCTGACGGGCCAGCTGGGCGTCGAGTTCGGTGAGGGTGAGGAGCTGGTCGAGACGGTGATCGCTTCGCCGCGTGAGGCCGAGCTGCTCAAGGCGACCCAGCAGCTCCCGATGCTGCTCCTGCACCGCCGGACCCGCGACGTCGAGGGCCGCACGATCGAGGTCGTCCGCTCCCTCTACCGCGGCGACCGCGTCGGCTTCCGCGCCATCCTGCGCCCCTGAGCAGCAGCACCTAGTTTTTGCCAGCGGTTCACCGACTGGCCGTCTCCGACGTACGCTCCCGTCATTGGTCCGGACCAATCTTGGTACCGGTCGAGACGACGGGAGACGCTGGTGCGAGTGGTTGTGGTGGGTGGCGGAGTGCTGGGGACGATGCACGCCCGCGAGGCGGTACGGCGGGGGCACGACGTCCTTCAGATCGAGCGCGAGGCCGAGGCTCGCGGTGCGAGTGTGCGGAACTTCGGCCTCGTCTGGGTGAGCGGCCGGTCCGACGGCGCGGAGATCGAGTGCGCTCAGCGCGCTCGCGACCTGTGGGCCGAGGTGCCAGGGATCAGCTTCCGGCCGCACGGGTCGCTGACGGTCTGCCGGACCGAGGCCGAGCTGGCGGTCGCCAAGGAGGCCGCGGCCCGGCCGGACGCCGTACAGCGTGGCTTTCAGGTCCTGGATGCTGAGCAGACGCGCGAGCGCAACCCTGCGTTGCAGGGCGAGCTGCAGGGTTCGTTGTGGTGTGCGCGCGATGCGATCGTCGAGCCCCGTGAGGTGCTCCCCGCGCTGCGCCAGGAACTGGAGAAGTCCGGTCGCTACCAGTTCCTCGGTGGGCGGGAGGTGCGGACCGTGGACAGCGGCGAGCTCACCGACGACCACCACGAGACGCACAGCGCCGACCTGGTGTTCCTCTGCACCGGTGCCTGGCACAGCGGCCTGATCCGCGAGCTCACCGAAGACCTGCCGGTACGGCGCGTCCGGCTGCAGATGATGCAGACCGAGCCGCTGGACGTCCAACTGACGACGGCAGTCGCGGATGCGGACAGCTTCCGCTACTACCCCGCGTACGCCGGTCCGTCCGTCGAAGCCCTCGACCCGCAGGCCGCGATCGCCAAGCAGCACGCGATGCAACTCCTAATGGTCCAGCGCACACACGGCGGCCTGACCATCGGCGACACCCACGAGTACGCCGAGCCGTTCACCTTCGACGTCCAGTCGGACCCGTACGAGTACCTGACGGCGACTGTCGAGTCCATCCTCGGCCGGCCGATGCCGAAGATCACCCGACGCTGGGCCGGCGTCTACTCCCAGGCGACCGGCACGAGCGGCGACGGTCTCGTCGTACGGCGGGAAGTTGCCCAAGGCGTCCACCTGGTCACGGGGCCGGGCGGCCGTGGCATGACTATGTCGCCGGCGATCGCCGAGATGAGCTTCGAGGAGATCGACCGATGATCCAGCTGGCAGTGCTCGACATGGCCGGTACGACGGTCGCCGACGACGGACTCGTGGAGCGTGCCTTCACGGCCGCGATCGGTGCCCAGGGCATCGAATCCAGCAGCCCGGAGTACGACCGGATGCTGGCCCACGTCCGCGCCACCATGGGCGAGTCCAAGATCACCGTCTTCCGTGCGCTGCTGAACGCCGAAGACGCGGCCCAGCAGGCGAACAAGGCCTTCGAGACCGCGTATGGCGAACTCGTCGACGACGGATACTGCGCTCCGATCGATGGTGCCGAGGACGCGATCCGGCAACTGCAGGACGCGGGCGTGAAGGTCTGTCTGACCACCGGGTTCGCGCAGACCACACAGCACCGCATCCTGTCCGCCCTCGGCTGGCGTGAGCTGGCCAACCTCACCCTGTGCCCGGCCCAGGCAGGCCGCGGCCGACCGTATCCGGACATGGTTCTGAAAGCCGTGCTGGAGCTGAAAGCCGACGCGGTGGCGAACGTCGCCGTGGTCGGCGACACCGTTTACGACATGACGACGGGGATCGCGGCCGGTGCCGGGATCGTCGCCGGCGTCCTCACCGGTGCCCATGGCAAGGACCAGTTCCAGGCCGCGGGTGCGACGCACGTTCTCTCGTCGGTCCGGGAGCTCCCGGACCTTCTGCTCACCTGACAGTTTCATCTTTGAAGGCAGGAACAGTGAAGCTCAAGACCCTGCTCGTCTCCGCTCTCCTCACCGCTGTTGTCGCCGGGTGCGGTGGCACCGGCGCTGCGTCCACCGGGGGTGGTGGTGGCGGTGCGAGGACCGTCACCGTCTACACCGCCGATGGGCTGGCCGATTGGTACAAGACCCGCTTCGACGCGTTCACCGCGAAGACCGGGATCAAGGTTCAGACCGTCGAGGCCGGATCCGGTGAGGTTGTCTCCCGGTTGGCCAAGGAGAAGTCGAACCCGCAGGCCGATGTCGTCGTCACCCTGCCGCCGTTCATCCAGAAGGCGTCCAAGGACGGCCTGCTGCAGAAGAACGTCGTACCGGGTAGTGAGCACGTGACGAGCGTCAAGGGTGACGACTACGTTGCCGTGGCCAACAACTACCTGTGCTTCATCGCGAACCAGCAGGCCGGTACGCCGAAGTCGTTCGACGAGCTGCTGGACACGAAGTTCAAGGGCAAGCTGCAGTACTCGACTCCCGGTCAGGCCGGTGACGGGACCGCCGTACTGCTGCTGCTTCAGCACCTGCTGGGTAAGCAGGGTGCGCTCGACTACCTACACAAGCTGGAGGCCAACAACGTCGGCCCGTCGGCGTCGACCGGCAAGCTGCAGCCCAAGGTGAGCAAGGGAGAGCTGTTGGTTGCCAACGGCGACGTTCAGATGAACCTGTCGTCGATCTCTGTCGACAAATCTGCATTCAGCGTCTTCTTCCCGGCCGCTGCCGACGGCAAGAAGACCACGATCGCGTTGCCTTACGTGATGGGTCTGGCGACTGGTGCGCCGAACGGTGATGGCGGCAAGCAGTTGATGGAGTACCTGCTGACCCCGGAGGCACAGCAGACGGTGTCCAGCGACGCGTACGGCATTCCGGCGCGTGACGACGTGAAGCCGACCGACGCGAACTTCGCCAAAGTTCAAGCGGCCATGAACGGTGTCACCCCGTGGACGCCGGACTGGACCGCCGTACTGGCTGACCTGGATGCGGATGTCGCCGCGTACACGAAGGCTGTTCAGGGATGACTGTCCAGCTGGACGACGTCTCGGTGCACTTCGGCCGAACGGTCGCGCTGGAAGGGCTCAGCCTGACGGTGGCGGCCGGTGAGACGGTCGCTCTGCTCGGGCCCTCGGGCTCGGGGAAGTCGACCGCCTTGAAGGCCGTGGCTGGTTTCGTCCGGCCGAGCAGTGGACGGATCCGGCTCGCCGGACAGGATGTCACCGAGCTGCCGCCGGCCCGGCGGGGGATCGGTGTCGTCGTCCAGCAGTACGCGTTGTTCCCGCACCTGAAGGTGTCCGACAACGTGGCCTTCGGCTTGCGGGCTGCCCGCAAGCCGAAGGGCGAGGTGACGCAGCGGGTCGCGGAGATGCTCGAGATGGTCGGGATGAGTTCGTTCGCGAAGCGATTCCCGCGGGAGCTGTCCGGCGGGCAGCAGCAGCGGGTCGCGATCGCGCGGGCGCTGGCGATCGAGCCGAAGGTGCTGCTGCTCGACGAGCCGTTGGCCGCGCTGGATGCCCAGTTGCGCGCCGACATGCTGGGTGAGCTGCAGAAGCTTCGTCGTGAGGTACCGGACGTGGCGATCGTCTACGTCACGCACGACCAGTCCGAGGCGCTCGCGCTCGCGGACCGGATCGCGGTGATGCGCGACGCCCGCCTGGTCGACATCGCGCCGGCGGCTGAGCTCTACTCCACCCCGCCGTCAGCGTTCACGGCATCGTTCCTCGGTGGTGCGAACCTGCTGCCAGTGGAAACGGCCGGCGAGGATGTGAAGGTTGCCGGTCAGGTGTTGCCGGGCGTGCGGTCGACACCGGGCAACGAGCTGCTCTGCATTCGTCCCCATGCGATCCGGCTTGGTGATGAAGGCATTCCGGTCCGGGTCGTCGCGACGCAATGGCGTGGTTCGTCCAACCAACTGACGTGCATCGTCGAAGGGTTGCCGGACGTGTCCGTGCGGATCGATCTGCCGGCTGACCGTCAGGTGCCTGCGCTCGGTGCGCAGGTGTCGATGTTGCTGCCGGCCGAGGCCTGCAGCCTGGTCCCCGCGGAGCGCCGCTGATGGCCGTCGAAGCCCTCAGTACGACGGTTGCCATCAGCAATCAACCTCGTGGTGACCGCCGGTGGTTGTGGCTGGTGCCGCCGGTACTGCTGATCGCTGTGCTGGTCGTCTACCCGTTGGTGCTGGTCGCCGTCGAGTCGGCGCCGGCCTGGGGTGAGGTGCTCGCCTCGGTCGAGTTCCGCGATGCGCTGGTGAGGACCGTGCAGGTCGCGGTGTCCTCCACGATCGGCTGCCTGCTGGTCGGCACGTTCCTCGCGGTGGTGATCAGCTTCGTCCCGTTCCCGGGTGCGCGCCTCGTCGCCAGCCTGGTGGACACGATGCTGGCGCTGCCGTCGTTCCTGGTCGCGCTGTCGTTCACCTTCATCTACGGTACGGCGGGAATCCTGCGCACCGGTGGATTCCTCACCACGCCCTGGGCCGTCGTACTGGCCGAGATCACCTTCTACACGCCGTTCGTGATGCGGCCGTTGCTCGCGGCAATGAGTCGGTTGCCGCGGGCCCAGTTGGATGTCGCCGCGAGTCTCGGTGCCGGTCCCTGGCGGGTGCTGCGACAGGTCGTGCTGCCCGAGGTTCGCCCGGCGATGATCGCCGGCGGCAGCTTGACGTTGCTGCTCACGCTGAACGAGTTCGGCATCGTGCTGTTCCTCGGCGCGAAAGGCACGACCACGTTGCCGATGCTCGTCCACACCAAGGGCATCGTGATGTTCGACTACCCGGCCGCGTGCGTGATTGCCGTCGTACAGATCGTGCTGTCGCTTGGCTTGTATGCGCTACTGCGTAAGGCTCTTGGAGGTCGTCGTGCTCGTCTGGACTAGGCCTGGCAAGGCAGTGACGTGGATCGCGTTCGCGGTGGTGTTCGGTGTTCTCGTGCTGGCGCCGTTCGTGGTGGTGATCGCTGCTGCCTTCGCCGGAACGTGGAACGGCGTACTGCCGTCCAACCCGACTGTCGGACACCTGCAGGAAGCGTTGTCGGGTGACGAGCTGGCGTCGTTGTCCGTCAGTCTGCAGACCGCGTTCCTCGGCGGCTTGCTCGCGGTCGTCGTCGGCACCTGGGGAGCGCTCGCTGCCTACGGAAGTCGCTGGGCGCGGGTCGCTGATGCACTCCATCACCTGCCGATCGCCGTACCGTCCGTTGTCGTCGGTCTCGGCCTGCTCGTCGCGTTCTCCCGGCAGCCGATCCTGCTCAACGGCACCAAGTGGATCGTGGTGATCGCACACCTCGTCCTGATGGTCGCCTTCAGCTACGGCACCGTCGCCGCCGCCCTGCAACGCGTCGACCCCTCGTACGCCGACGTCGCCGCCTCCCTGGGCGCCTCACCGGCCCGGGTGCTGTGGCAGGTCCGCCTCCCCATGCTCCGCCCCGCCATCGCCTCGGCCGCCGGCCTCTCGGTCGCCCTCTCGATGGGCGAGGTCGGCGCCACGATCATGGTCTACCCAGCCTCCTGGCGAACCGTCCCCGTCAGCATCTTCGCCCTCTCCGACCGCGGCCAGACCTTCACCGCCGCCGCCGAAGCCCTGGTCCTCCTCACCGCCACCGTCCTGGTCGTCTTCACCCTCGACCGCCTCCGAGGCCGCGTAGTAGAGCACTAACCCACCTTGAGCACCGCTCAACCACATGGAGCCGCTGGGGGTGGTTGGTGGGTGCTCAGGGTGGAGTGCGTTAGGGGCGGTCGGGGGTTGGCGTGTGGAGGAGGGCGGTGAGTCGGTCGAGGGTTGGTTGCCAGGCGATGCGGTGGTTCTCGACGTCTTCGGGGGTGGCGAATCCGTTGTGGAGGAAGTGCAGTCGGGTTCCGGCCGGGTCGGGGGTGAGGTCGACCAGGACGTCGGTCGGGGTGTCGGTGTCCCCGTCCCATCGCCAGTCGAACCGCAGGCGGTGGGCCGGCTCCACCTCGTGGTAGGTGCCCCGTACGACGTGGGGTCCCATCGCGACGACGTACTCACCACCGTCGCGGACGTCGGCCTGGACCTTCAGCTCCAGCGCCGGGTTCGGGCAGTACCACTGCTCGAGCAGCGCGGGCTGCGTCCAGGCGTCGTACACCTGCTGGGGATCGGCGGGCAGGACCAGCTCGAGACGTACCTCATCGCTCATGCTGTGACGGTTCCCCAGCCAGGAAACGCGTGTCAAGGGGCGCGGCCTCCGGGCGACGTAGGGTTTCGCGTATGCGCAAATCCATGATCACCGTCGGCCTGGTTGTTGCGGCCGTCGGCTCCGCCCTGACCGCGCTCCCCGCTTCGGCCGCTGTCGGCGACGTACCGGCTGACTGCGGCACGTTCACCACCGCGTACAAGTCCAACGGGCAGCGGACCTACTACGGCTACCAGAATCAAGCGACCGCGAGCGAGGAATACCCGGGCGATACGCTGCCCTGGGTGCCGTCGGCGCAGCAGCAGTGGGGCGCGGCGGGTGACACCGACCTGTTCATCAGCAGCGAGATCGTCACGCACCCGACCGACGGTTACGCCTACTCGCTCGAGCGCCGGGGCGAGCGGACCAACGGCGTCTGGAAGATGACGAAGAACGTCGCGACCCGGATCAAGTCCGGCTTCGCGAACACTCGCATCCTCGCGAACGGCAGCTACCTCTACCGGGTCGCCGGTACGGCGCTCTACCGCTACACGATCACCTACCCGAACGGCGTACCGACTCTCTCGGCTCCGACCACCTTGGCCAGTACGGCGTGGGACACGGTCAACACCCTGACGTACGAGCGGACCGAGGGAACCGGGTCGGCGCAGGTCGACGTACTGATCGGGACCAAGAGCAACGGGCAGCTGAAGGAGTGGAGGATCAACCTGGCCACGCCGACGTCGATCACCTCCACCGTGCTGCAGACCACGGGCTGGGCGTCGTTCACCAGTCTGAGCAGCGGCTACTGCCAGAACCACCCGAACGGCCGCCCGCTGCTCGCGATCACCGCGGCCGGCGCGGCGTCGGTCTACTTCGACGCGAACGCGACCGACAAGCTCGGGACCGACATCAAGGGCGGCTCACTCGGTTCGCTGGGCTGGACCGGGAAGGCGTACGGCCAATGACCCAACCGTTCCTGCTCCCCAAGGGCTCGCTCCGCCATCAGGGGTTCGCGGAGATCGCGGCGGCCGGGCCGATCACTCGGCTGACTTTGTTCACCAACGTTCCCGTCGTACTGGTGACCGGGTACGCCGAGGCGCGCGCTCTGCTCGCGCATCCGGATGTGGTGCGGTCGATGATGGAGGGTCCGCATCGGGACTTCCTCACCGAGGAGCAGGTGCGGTGGACCGACCGGCACATGTTGCTGATGAATCCGCCGGACCACACGCGGTTGCGCAAGCTCGTCACCGCTGCGTTCACCCGGCGCCGCATCGACGAACTGGAGCCGCGGATCCGGGAGATCGCGGCCGAGTTGCTGGACGGGATCGAGGCCGCCGGTGATGGCGCCGACCTGGTCGAGCTGTTCAGCTACCCGTTGCCGGTGACGGTGATCTGTGAGCTGGTCGGGATTCCGGTCGAGCATCGCGAGTCGTTCCGGAAGTGGTCGTCAGTGGCGGTGAACGCGCCGATGCACACGCCGGACGAGTACATCGAGGCCAGCGGGCAGATCGTGGCGCTCATCCAGGAGCAGATCGCGATCAAGACCGCGGAGCCGGCCGACGACCTGCTCTCCGCGCTCGTCGCGGTCCGGGAGGACGGCGACCGGCTGAGCGCGGAAGAGCTGACCTCGATGATCTTCCTGCTGATGTCGGCCGGTCACGAGACCACGGTCAACCTGATCACCAACGGCACCTACGCGCTGCTCGAACACCCCGACCAGCTCGCGTTGCTGCGCACCGAGCCGGACCGGCTGCCGGCCGCCGTCGAGGAGACACTCCGGTACGACGGCCCGCTGCAGGTCACCATCCCGTACTTCGTCCAGGCGCCGATCGAGATCGCGGGTGAGCGGCTCGAACCGGGGGAGGTGCTGGTCTTCGCGCTGTTGCCGGCCAACCGGGACGGCCGCAAGGTCGACCGCCCCGACGACTTCGACATCACCCGACCGGACTCCGCGCACCTCGCCTTCGGCCACGGCATCCACCACTGCCTCGGCGCTCCGTTGGCGCGGTTGGAGGGCCAGATCGCGCTGGAGATGCTGTTCGACCGCTTCCCGAATCTTCGCCTGGCCGAGCCCGACGAGGAGCCGGAACGCCCGCCGGGATTCCTGCTCAACGGGATCCGGACACTGCCTGTTCTGTTGTGACCACCGGCAGTGTCCGGGGTTGAACAGCGGATGAATCCACGTCGAATGACAGCCATGGGATTGTGAGTCGCTTGCCGTGGCCTGGCATCCTGGGCCGGGTGACCGACATCCTGGAACTGGCACGGCACCTGCTGGGCGTGGCAATGGCTTCGCACTGGCTGCTGCTGATCCTGTTCCTGGCAGCGGCGGTCGACGCGGTCTTCCCGATCGTCCCGAGCGAGGGCATGGTCGTGACGGCCGGGATGGCGGCCGCGGCCGGCCACCAGAACCTGCTGCTGGTGATCGTGGTCGCGATGGTCGGCTCGGTCATCGGTGAGACCGCCTGCTACTTCATGGGCCGCGGTTCCGGGCCCCGGCTGCACCGCTGGATGAAGCGGCAGGAGCGCCGGCAACAGCTCTACGAGAAGGTCTCCGCGGCGCTGCACAGCCGCGGCGGCCTGATCCTGATGACGGTGCGCTACATCCCCGGCGCCCGGATGGTCGCCACGCTGACCGCGGGAGCCACGCGGTACTCGTTCAAGAAGTTCGTCGTCTTCACCTTCGCCGGCGTCACCATCGCCTACACGTACGTCGCCCTGCTCGGCTACCTCGGCGGTGACGCCTTCGCGCACGACTCACTCAAGGCGCTCGCCTTCAGCCTGAGCCTCGCGTTCGTGATCGGCCTGGTCATCGAGACCTCGCGCCGGATCGCCACCAAGCGTCGCGCCGCGAAGATCACAGCGGTCTAACGATCCCCGGGGCGGTTTCCGGGCGGTCGCGTGTCCCGGTCCAACCTCCGACGCGGTCCATGCGTCAGTAGAGGTGTGGTGAGGCCCGGAGTGAACCTCCTTGCTGCTGCGATTGTTGTCGCGGCGGTGGTGGTCGGATGTGCCGACGTCGCCCCCAACGGGCAGCCGTCTGCCGGCCCATCCGGCACGCCGAGCCGTACACCCACGCCGTCTCGGACCCCGACGCAAACACCGTCCCAGACGCCAACCCCAACGCCCACGCCCACCCCAACACCCACTCCGACGCCGTCAGGTCCGAAGGGGGTCGCTGCGGCTCCGGTGACGCGGTCGTTCCCGGCCAAGCTGTCGAACGGCAAGCCGCCGCTGTTCCTGGTCGTCTCTTTCGACGGTGCCGGCGACCTCGCCTTGTGGCACCACTGGCGCGACGTGGCTGACAAAGTCAACGCCCGGATGACGTTCTTCCTGTCCGGCCCCTACCTGTACCCGGGGTCCCACCGCACCGACTACAAACCGCCGCAGCACAACCCCGGCGCCTCCGACATCGGCTGGAGCACTCCGTCCGAGGTCGAAGCCCGTACGGCGATCCTGCGCGCGGCGATCGCGGAGGGCCACGAGATCGGCACCCACGTCAACGGGCACTTCTGCGGTCCGAAGGGCGTGGGGGAGTGGACCTCGGCGCAGTGGACCGCCGAGCTGAATGCGTTCGACCAGATGGTTCGCACCGGCCCTGGTCTCGCGGCCGGTAAGACCGTTGACGCTCCGTTCGACCCGTCGACCGTGAAGGGGATGCGGACCCCGTGTCTGGAGGGGAACAGAGCGGCGTACCGGCGGGCGATGGGTTATCGCGGCATGGTGTACGACGCGTCGGCCACGGGGTACATCAAGTGGCCGAAGAAGGTTGACGGGCTGTGGGACTTCCCGCTGCAGGACGTCGTACTGGCTGGGACGAGCAAGAAGACGCTGACGATGGACTACAACCTCTGGTACTCGCAGACCAAGGCACGGAAGGCGCCGGTGGCTCAGGTGCCGCAGCTCCGCGCGCAGGTGCTGGCGACGTACCGGCAGGCGCTCGCGCGGTCGCGGGCCAAGGGCAACCCGCCGCTGTTCCTCGGCAACCACTTCAACCGCTGGAACAACAGCATCTACTCGGACGCGCTGACGACGTTCGTGCTGGAGACCTGCAAGCAGCCTGACGTTCGGTGCGTGAGCAACATCGAGTTGGCCACCTGGCTCGCGAAGAACCGCCGTACCTAGAACGTCGTGTAGCCGTTGGCGTTCTGCCAGGTGCCGCCCTGCTTGATCCGGCTGACGACGAGTCGCTGCAGTGTCGTGTCCTGCGGGAACTCGTCCAGCTTGCCGAGATCGTGGCTGCGGAACGTGAAGAAGATCGCGCTGTCCTGGCTGTCGGTCGGCGTCCCGTACGGCGTGAACCGGCGACCGAAGCGGACCATGTTCGACTCCTGGGGGAGGTTGTCGAGCAGGTACGGATCGAGCAGCCAGGAGTTCAGCGTCATGGTCTTGATCGGGTACTCCGGGAAGTACCGCGGGAAGAACTCGCGGGCCTGGGCGAAGCTCGCGTCGACCAGCTCCGGCGTCAGCGGACCGGATTCAGGGATGTGAACGCCGACCACCCACTCGCCCGGTTCCGTCCCTGGAACAGGCTTCTCCTCGGTGACCTGGTACAGCATGTACTGCAGCCGTCCGAGTGCGTAGATCTGTCCGGCCCAGTGAATGGTCAGCCACCAGTGGGTCGCCAGCCCGTACTCGCCGTGCGTCCGCCGGCTGACCTGCAGTTGCAGACCGAGATCGGCCAGCGTCGCCCAGCTGATGTCGTCCGGGATCCCACGCTCGTGGTGGTACTGCCGGATCTCCGGGACCGTGGCCAGCAAGGCCGCAACGGTGTTCCGCGTGTCCTCCGGCATCCGCAGCTGCGGCTCGGTGCCCTGCTGCCCGACCCCGGCACGCAACTGGGTGACGAGATCCTCGACCGCGACCGGATCCGGCGTGAACTTCTCGGCGTCCTCACGGTCCTCGTCGGAGAAACCCAGCGCCCGGTACACGTCAACAGAAGTCACGTAGTAACCGTATCCGATGGACAAGTCGCCACCGAGTTACCGTCTCCCTGGCTGGTCCGACCGACTCGCGCGAGGCCCGGCCTATTCGGCCGCGGTGTCGATGTGGTGAGCGAGGACGAGGTCGTCCTCGGTGATACCACCGGCGTCGTGGCTGGTCACCCGGAAGGTGATCTTGGTGTAGCGGATGTCGATGTCCGGGTGGTGGTTCGTGGCCTCGGCCAACTGGGCGACGGTGGCGACCAGCCGGATGCCGTCCAGGAACGTGTCCCGCTCGACGGTCCGCACCAGCGTCTTGTCCACGGCCTTCCAGTGCGGGATCAGGTCGCGGAGCGCGAGATCGATCTGGTCGTCCGTGAGCAGCTCAGCCATGCGGTCACTCTAGACCTTGCGGACACGACCGGCGACGAGCAGGCCGAGGGCGGTGAGGACGGCGCCGAACGTCACGATGATGCCGAAGACCCACGGTTGCGGGTTGGCAGCGTTCAGGGCCAGCAGCGTGCCGGTGACGGCGACAACGGTCGCAATGCTCATGACGGAGCCCATCTGGGCCGCGCCGGCGTTGCGGCCGGAGTTGCCGGCGTTCGAGAGGTCCAGCATCAGCACCGAAAGGCTCGAGGCGCTGAGGCCCATACCGATTCCGGCGATCGCCCAGCCGGACAGTCCGAACCACACCGACGCATCCGTCCAGGCCAACAAGGAGGTGAATGCGATTCCGACGGTCATCAGTGCGAGGCCAGTGCGCAGTACGTTGACGCGCTGGAAGGGGTGCTCGCGTCCCTGCAGCCACGAACCGAAGGCACAGAAGACTCCAGTCACCGACAAGCTGATGCCGGCTCTCGACGGGCTGAAATGGTGCTGCAGGGTGAGCAGCAACGGTAGATAGACGCCGACCCCGGTGAACCCGGCGCCGCCGAGCCCGCGGATGGCGACCACGGCCGGGAACCCACGCCGGGCAACGAACACCCCACGCGGCATCACCCGAACCGCAGCCACCGCCAGTACGGCGAGCGCGACGACGACCACTGTCCCGCCGAGCAGTCGATGCGTTGCGAGGTGGTCGCCAGTCAGCGTCAACGTGAACAGTGCCACCGAGATCGCGGCCGCCCACGGAAGCGCCGTACGCGAGGCTGCCAGTTCGGCGGCGTGCTCCGCAGTGCGCTCCGGTTCCGGGGCGAACCGCGACTGGCGGATCGCGGGTTGGAGAAGCAGCCACGTCGGGATCAGCAGTACGACGGCGCCCAGGAACACCCACCGCCAGCCGAAGTGCTCGGTGATGATGCCGGTCAGCAGCGGGCCGAAGATCGACGGCAGCACCCACATGGCCGAGATCAGCGACATCATCCGCGGCCGCAGTACGGCGGGGAGCGCGCGGGCGACGAGGACGAGCAGCGAAACGTCGAGCAGCCCCTCGGCGATCCCGCTCAGGACGCGACCGGCGATGACCATCGGCATCGCCACCGCGAACCCGACCAGCAATTGGGCCAGACCGAAGGTGATCGCACCGAGCCGCAGCGTCCGGAGCGGTCCGTGCCGGTCCGACCAGAGACCCGCAACCGCCAGGGCGAACACGAAGCTCGCGTTCGGTGCCGCGTTGGCCAGCCCGAAACTGCCGAGTGCGTCGAACTCGCGCACCATCGTCGGCAACGCCGTACCGACTGCTCGGTTCTCCATCGCGCTCAGCGTGACGAGGCCGATGACGCCCAGCGCCAGTGGCAGGTGGGAGCCGCTGAACAGCCGTGGGGCGGTGCTGGTCGCTTCGGTCATCCCGTCATCCTGGGGGTTGAAGCCCACTTGAGGTCAACTGCGTTTCTCGGGGATCCGGAAGATCAGGACGAGGACGCGGAGGACCAGGACGGCGCAGATGATCAGCAGGTTGTAGGCGAACAGCTGATACAGCGTCATGGTCGAGCTGATCCTCGGTCCGCCGTCGATGCCGAGCAGGAGCACGGCCATCAGGCCGGCGGTCGCACCAAGGACGGCGAGCAGGACTTGGTGGAGCAGGCCGGTCAGATGCTGGCGGTCGCGTTCGTCGGCGAGCAGCCGCACGTTCAGGCCGAGCCGGCCGCTCTCGGCCGCGGCGGCGATGCGGTCGATGCGGCGGGGGAGACGGCGGAGCATGGGGAGAATCGACGCCAGCTCCTCGGTCGCCGTACGGCGTAGTGCTTCTGGCGTCAGCCGGTCAGTGACGTGCGCCGACGCGAACTGACGCGAAGCGGCGACCAGATCGAAGCCGGGGGAGATCCGGCTGATCGTGCCCTCGATGGTGGCCAGCGCACGGAACACCGCCGCGACCTCGGGCGGGACGCCGAGCTCGTGCGAGGTGATGATCTTGAACAGGTCGTTGAACATCGCCGGCCCGATCGCCACCGCGCCGGTCAGATGCCGGGTCATGAACTGGCCGACCGCGCGTTCGAGACCACGCTCGTCGATCACGTCCGGCCGGTCGACGATCTCCAGCAACGCATCGGTCGCGCCAACCGGATCGCCGTGGTCGATGGCGAGCAGGAACCGCTGCAGCGCCTCGCGAGTCGCCGGGTCCAGCCGGCCGACCGAGCCGAGGTCGAGCATCCCGATCCGGCCGTCTTCCAGGAGGAGGAAGTTGCCGGGATGCGGGTCGGCGTGGAAGACGCCGTCGATCGCGACCTGACCGAGCAGGCAGTCGAACAGGGAGCGGCCGAGCTGGACCGCGTCCAGGCCGCGCTCGGCGATCGAGGGCGCGGCGTTGCCGAGTCCGATGCCGTCCAGGCGCTGCATGGTGAGTACCCGTGCGGTGGAGAGCTGGGAAGACAACTCCGGTACGACGATGCTGTTGCTCGCGGCAACGGATTGACCGGCCGCGACCGCCGCCATGTTGCCGGCCTCGACGGTGAAGTCGAGCTCCTCGCGCATCGCGTCGGCGAACCCGTCGGCGAGTGCACGCACGCCCATCGAGCGACCCCAGTCGGTGTTCTTCTCGAGCAGTCTGGCGAGCCGGCGGACGATGTCGAGATCGCGGTCGACGACGCTCGCGATCCCGGGCCGCTGCACCTTGACGACAACCCGCTGCCCCTCATGGCTCGCGGCGTACACCTGCGCGATGCTGGCCGCGGCAAGCGGTTCGGTGACGAAGTCGTCGTACACCTGGTCGGGCGCGGCGCCGAGCTCCTCGGTCAGCACCTGCTCGATCTCGGGCCACGGGGCCGGGGTGACCTGGTCCTGCAGGCGGCTGAGTTCGGTGGCGACCGAGAGCGGGATGATGTCGCTGCGAGTGGACAGCACCTGGCCGAGCTTCACGAACGTGACGCCCGCCTCGTCCAGCGCCAACCGGAGCGACCGCGCCAGCTCTGCTTGGGCGCCGGCGTTCTCCCGCCCCGGCCTCCGCCGGCCGCGCAGGTACGGCCCCAGCCCGTGCTTGATCGCGATTCGCAAGATCTGCAGGTAACGCCTGGTCCGCGCGATCCGCCCCGCCAGGTCCCGCCGCAAATCCCGTGCCCTAGGCAACGATCCCGTCGGCACCAGCGCCTCCGCCAGCACCAGGAACACCAGCCCGACCAGAGTCGCGCACAACGTCGTCAGCGCAACGAACGCGACCGCCGTCGAGTTCGACCCGGTGAACGGCGGCGGCCCCACCAGCGCGTTGGCGATCGGACTGAACGTCGACAACGTCAACGCCGCCGCGACCGCCAGCCGCCCCAGCCCGAACCGCACCCCCAGCAACCGCTGCGCCACCGGAATGAAGATCACCATGAACACAACCAGGCTGAACACCCCAGCGATCACAACATCCATGCCCGAAACCCTAGGGTGTTCAGCAGGGCAGGCGATTCACCCACACGGGTGAGCCGGTCCCGGGCTCACGCCCTCCTGAGGTGCGCCAAGCTCCGCCAGGCCCGGAATCGGTTCGCCGCACGGCGTGACGCACGGATCGTGGAGGAGCGTGACGAGGCGACACCGCCGCCCAACTCCTGGCCAACCACATAACCATCACAGTCACAGCCTGACCACCCGATGAACCCCTCAACCGCCCGGGCCTACGGATGCGGTCTGGACACCGGGCAGCTGGCCAGTAGCTCGGGAACGCGGGACTGTTCGGTCACCCATCGAGCCAGGCTGGTGTCGATGTAGTTGAGCAGGGTGAGGGCATCCGCGTGGAGCGCGCTCAGCGGCTGGTTCCAGATTCGCTCGTGATGGGCGAGCCGGTTCCGGAACTCATGGAGCCTGACAACCGGTGCCTCGAGGGTTTCACGCTGACGGTTCGGGACGTTCGGAAAGGCGCCGACAATGTCGGGCCACAGCAGGGACGTGTATCTCCGGGCGAACAGAAACCGCCAGAAGCCGAACGTGAGCTCGGCGATGACCCGCCCGTCGTTGATGGGCCTGCCCTGATACTGAAGGCGCTGCTGCGCCTTTCTGATGTCGGCGCGAGCCCTCATGTCGAGCTCTGAGGCAGGCGAGTCGTCGAGCCACGACCCCGGTCGGCCAAGCCGCTGCCGACGAAGCGCGAGCCTGTCGGCGACCCGATTGCGCAGCACGACTTCGAGGTGACCGATCGTCTGCCACAACGCCCCGGAGACCTCGACGTTCCATTGGTAGAACACCAGCGCAGCAGCGAGATCACCCCCGCAGTGCCTGACGTATCCCTGGAACCGAGGGGCTCCGAAATGCTCGTGCCCCGCACCCGCGACCAGGCGCTCCAGTCCTGCATAGTGCATCGAAAGCTCACCTTTGAGTGCTGTGGGTCCGTGGTAAAGTCTTCTGTGAAGACCCCGGAACGGTCCCTGGTAGCTCCTCGGAGCAGGCCAAACCGCCGGGGTTTCGACTTTTGAGCCCGACGACCATGTTCAGCGGCAGGGGAGCTGGGTCGGTCGGACGATCCTGCGGATCTCAGCGATCTTCATTTCATCGCGAGCAGGCAAAACGTTAGTAGTGGGCCTGCGAGACGTCCAATCAGACGTAGGGACCATCACCTCGGTCGACGACTCCAACGCCTGGGCTGCCGCCGCTCGCTCATGCGGGTCCGGCAAGCCGCGTGCATGCGGGATGGACGGTGCGCGGGAGCCGCGGAGGCGTGGGGCCCGCGCCAATCCACTGATACGAGTTCAGCAAGCGGCGTGCACGCGACGTAGGAGCGGGCTTAGCGGCGGCGGGTGCGGACGGACGGTACGGCGGGACTGTTGTTGGGGGGAAGCGGCGGTGCCGCGTGAACGGGTGGGTGGGGTGAACGGGTGGAGCACGCGACGGAGGAGCAGGCGTGCCCGGAGCGGGGGTATCGGTTGATGGGCACTGATACGAGTTCAGCAAGCGGCGTGCGCGCGACGTAGGAGCGGGCTTAGCGGCGGCGGGTGCGCGGATGAGCAGCACCCCGGGATTGTTGTTGAGGAAGCGGCGGTAGCCGCGTGAAGGGGGTGGGTGGGGCGACCGGCGGGAGCACGCGACGGAGGAGCGGGCGTGCCGGGAGTGGGGGATCAAGAGAACTGCGCCCGACCACCGCAGTGGTCGGGCGCAGGGGAGTGCTGGTCAGGCGCGGCGGCGGATCTTGTTGCCTAGCCAGACGATGGGGTCGTACTTGCGGTCGGCGACGCGTTCCTTCATCGGGATGAGGGCGTTGTCGGTGATCTTGATGTGTTCGGGGCAGACCTCGGTGCAGCACTTGGTGATGTTGCAGAAGCCGAGGCCGTGGTCTTCCTGGGCCGCCTTCTGGCGGTCGGCGGCGTCGAGCGGGTGCATGTCCAGCTCGGCGATGCGCATCAGGAAGCGGGGACCGGAGAAGGACTCCTTGTTCTCCTCGTGGTCACGGATCACGTGGCAGGTGTCCTGGCACAGGAAGCACTCGATGCACTTGCGGAACTCCTGCGAGCGCTCGACGTCGACCTGCTGCATCCGGTACTCGCCGGGCTTGAGGTCGGCCGGGGGCTTGAAGGCGGGGATCTCGCGGGCCTTCTGGTAGTTGAAGGAGACGTCGGTGACGAGGTCCTTGATCACCGGGAAGGTCCGCATCGGGGTGACCGTGACGGTCTCCCCTTCCTCGAAGGTGTTCATCCGGCACATGCACATCAGCTTCGGCATGCCGTTGATCTCGGCGCTGCAGGAGCCGCACTTGCCGGCCTTGCAGTTCCAGCGGACCGCCATGTCGGGGGTCTGCGTGGCCTGCAGGCGGTGGATGACGTCGAGGACGACCTCGCCCTCGTTCACCTCGACCTCGTAGTCCTTCAGCTCACCACCGTCGGCGTCGCCCCGCCATACGCGGAACTTGGCTTGATAGCTCATGCGGGGAGCTCCTCCTCAGTGAGGTACTTCTTCAACTCGTCGCGCTCGAACAGTTCGAGCAGGTCCTCGCGCATCGGGATCTGGTCCTTCTTGACCACGGTGACCCCGTCGCCGTCGCTCTGCAGCGAGCAGACCAGCAGCAGCTTGCGCCACTCGGCGTTCATGCCCGGGAAGTCGTCGCGGGTGTGACCGCCGCGGGACTCCTCGCGCAGGAGGGCCGCCTTGGCGACGCACTCCGAGACGGTGAGCATGTTGCGCAGGTCCAGCGCCAGGTGCCAGCCCGGGTTGAACTGGCGGTGACCCTCGACCGTCATCTTCGCGATCCGGCCGCGGAACTCGGCCAGCCGCGACAGCGCCTGCTCGATCTCGTCGGCCTTGCGGATGATGCCGACCAGGTCGTTCATCGACTGCTGGAGTTCCTGGTGGATCGTGTACGGGTTCTCGCCACCCTCGAGCTCGAACGGCGCGAGCGCTTCGGCGGCTGCCGAGTCGATGTCGGCCTCGGAGATCTGCGGCCGGTTCTCGCCGAGCGACTCGACGTACATCGCCGCACCGGCGCCGGCGCGACGGCCGAAGACGAGCAGGTCGGACAGCGAGTTGCCGCCGAGACGGTTCGAACCGTGCATCCCGCCGGCCACTTCACCGGCGGCGTACAGGCCCTTGACCGAGGACTGCGCGGTGTCCGGCTCGACCTCGACGCCACCCATCACGTAGTGACAGGTCGGGCCGACCTCCATCGGCTCGGCGGTGATGTCGACGTCCGCCAGCTCCTTGAACTGGTGGTACATCGACGGCAGCCGGCGCTGGATCTCCTCGGCGGGCAGTCGCGACGAGACGTCCAGGAAGACACCGCCGTGCGGGGTACCGCGGCCGGCCTTGACCTCGGAGTTGATCGCCCGGGCGACCTCGTCGCGGGGCAGCAGCTCCGGTGGGCGCCGGTTGTTGTCGGCGTCCTTGTACCAGCGGTCGGCCTCTTCCTCGGTCTCCGCGTACTGCGCGCGGAAGACGTCGGGCACGTAGTCGAACATGAACCGCTTGCCTTCGGAGTTCTTCAGTACGCCGCCGTCGCCGCGCACCGACTCCGTGACCAGGATGCCCTTGACCGAGGGCGGCCAGACCATGCCGGTCGGGTGGAACTGGATGAACTCCATGTTGATCAGCGTCGCGCCGGCCCGCATCGCGAGGGCGTGACCGTCACCGGTGTACTCCCACGAGTTCGAGGTGACCTTGAACGACTTGCCGACCCCACCGGTGGCCAGGATGACGGCCGGGGCGTCGAAGAGGATGAAACGGCCGGACTCGCGCCAGTACCCGAAGGCGCCGGAGATCGCGTCGCCGTCCTTCAGCAGTTCGGTGACGGTGCACTCGGCGTAGACCTTGAGGTTGGCCTCGTAGTCACCGGTGGCCTCGAAGTCCTCCTGCTGCAGCGAGACGATCTTCTGCTGCAGGGTGCGGATCAGCTCCAGGCCGGTCCGGTCGCCGACGTGCGCGAGCCGCGGGTAGGTGTGACCGCCGAAGTTGCGCTGGCTGATCTTGCCGTCCGGCGTCCGGTCGAACAGGGCGCCGTACGTCTCCAGCTCCCAGACCCGGTCGGGGGCTTCCTGCGCGTGCAGTTCGGCCATCCGCCAGTTGTTCAGGAACTTGCCGCCACGCATGGTGTCGACGTAGTGGGTCTTCCAGTTGTCGTTGGCGTTCGCGTTGCCCATGGCGGCCGCACAGCCGCCCTCGGCCATCACGGTGTGCGCCTTGCCGAACAGCGACTTGCACACGATCGCGGTCCGCTTGCCCTGCTCCCGGGCTTCGATGGCCGCGCGCAGACCGGCGCCGCCGGCTCCGATCACGACGACGTCGTAGGTGTGTCGTTCCAGCTCAGTCATAACTCGGGAGTCCTCAGTTCAGGAAGCGCAGGTCGGAGAACCAGCCGGCCGACAGCGCCATGATGTAGAAGTCGGTCAGGATCACGGTGAACAGCGAGGCCATCGCGAACGTGCCGTGCTTCGGGTTCAGCTTGGAGACGAACGTCCAGTACCGGTACCGCATCGGGTGCTTGGAGAAGTTCTTCAGCCGGCCGCCGACGATGTGCCGGCAGGCGTGGCAGGACAGCGTGTACAGCCAGAGCATCACCAGGTTGACCCAGATGATCAGCGTGCCCAGACCGATGCCGAAGCCGCCGTCCTTGCCGTGGAAGGCCTGGATGCCGTCGTAGACGTTCAGCAGACCGAAGACCAGCGCGCCGTAGAAGAAGTAGCGGTGCAGGTTGAGCCCGGTCAGCGGGAACCTGCTCTCACCGGTGTACTTCTTGTGCGGCTCCGGTACGGCGCACGCTCCCGGGGCGAGCAGCAGTGAACGCCAGCCCGCCTTGCGGTAGTAGTAGCAGGTGCCACGGAAGCCGGCCAGCACCGCGAAGGTGATGATGCTGTACGGGATGAAGACCGGGAACTTCGGGAACCAGCTGCCCAGGTGACTCGAGCCGGGGACGCAACCGTCGTTGATACACGGCGAGTACAGCGGAGTCAGGTAGTGGTGGGCATCGACCCAGTACCACTTGTTCATGAAGATCCGGATCGTCGCGTAGACGATGAAGAAGGCCAGGATCACGCCGATCCGCAGCGGCGCCAGCCACCAGCGATCGGTCCGTGCCGTCTTCAGCCCGACCTGTGCGCGCCCCGGCGAATCAACTCCGTGTGCCATCAGGGTGCACGCCGATCAGGTGCGCCGAAGCCTTCATGCTCCGCGTCTGTCCACATGGACGCGTCATACTCCACGTCGGGAATCTCCTCGAGGTCCTCCGGAACCGGTCCGGGTCTGTGCTTGGGGTCGGGAGGGCCGAGCTCGGCCAGGTCGTCGCTCAACCGGGCCACGTCGGACACCAGTCGGCGGACGCCGAGGGTGTCGCCGTACTCCTGGCTGAGCTTTCCGACCGCCGCATGCAGCGACTCGAGCGCGCGGACGACGGGCGCAACGGCGCTGTTAGCTTCACCCATGCCGACTCCAGTGATGGTGTTGTAGCTGTCAGTATGGGCACACTTTGCCGCGATGACGCAGGCAACGGAAGACCTCTCGGTACGGCGTGTTTCGACTTAGGGTTACCTCAGTTGCCGACGGCCGACGAGTGGAGTAATGGAGCGAATCCGGCCTTCAGGACAACGAGATTCGCCGGTGGCGTGAGCACCTCGACCTCGATCAGCCCCGCGGGTCTTCGCGGTTTTTCGTAACCCTGCCAGGCCCACGGCAGCACGTGCCGATCGAGCACGAGCGCCGGGCGCCCGTCGTACCGGATCATGGCGCCGTCGGGGAGTGTGTCGAGGGGCTGCACGGTGGTGCGTTGCTGCCGCGTCCTTGGTTCGACGCGTTGACTGTGCAGTACGGCGTCCATCGCGGGTGCGCGTGGACGCTCGGCAAGGTCGTTGCCCTGTGCCCAAGCACCGGCGTACCGAAGGAAGTCCCTGCGCCGGCAGTAATGACAAGGCCGGTGACCGGCCGCGAGCGCAACGGCTTCGTCGAAGAAGAACAAGGCCGTCCAGCGCCCCGGTGGCATCGGATCGCGCTGAACGCCCTTCCAGTCAAGGACGCAGCAGATCCACGCCTTCGAGCGCCAGCGGGTGGTCCCGAGCGTGCGATTCGGGCTGTGCAGCGTGCCGCGGTTGCCCATCAGCAGACCGCGGCCCGGGTCGGCCACGATCTCCTGAGTGGGGAGAACTCTGTTCTGCAACGGCATACGGCTCATCGTGCCGCAGCCCGCCGACAGTTTTTCCTTGCAGGTCGTGGCACAGTCGTCGCGTGCAGATCGTGGTGGGAGTCGCTGTCGTCCGTGCGGACCGGGTGCTGGGCGCTTATCGGCCAGGCCCGGAGGGTGGTTGGGAGTTCCCGGGCGGCAAGGTCGAGCCGGGCGAGTCCGAAGCCGAGGCGGCGATCCGCGAGCTCCGGGAGGAGCTGGATCTGGAGGTCGAGATCGGCGCGTCGCTCGGGCCCGGCGTCGACATCTCCGACAAGTACCGCCTGCACGTCTACTTGGCCTCGATCGTGACCGGAGAGCCGGTACGGCGTGAGCACGCCGAACTGCGGTGGTTCGCGGCGGCCGAGCTCGTCGAGGCGGACTGGCTGGTCCCGGACCGGCCGTTCGTCAGGGCCCTGCGCAACCTCTTGTAGTGGCGGAAGTCACATCGCCGCCGGAGATGCCGAATTGTGACGATCCATCACGCTGAGAAAACGGCCCCGGCCGCAACTGTATGGGTTGTTTGTATGGGTTGTACCTGGTGAGTGGTCTACACCGCCCGCGAGAATCCTTCTGCACGCTACTGGGGAGGAGTGAGGAATGTCGGTGTATCAGGTCGTCCCTTCCGTCCGGAGGGAAGACATCGCGTCGGAGGACGTCTGTGAGATCTACGAACTGGGATCGCGGCGGCAGTCGCCCGCCGAGATCAAGGAGCTGACCAGCCGCCAGATCGCGATCGGCCGGATGCTGTCCACCGGGACGAAGGACGCCGCGATCGCTCGTGAGCTCGGTCTGTCGCTGCGTACCGTTCGGGCCGAGGTCAGTGCGCTCGTGGTCGGTCTCGGCGCGAAGTCCCGCTTCCAGGCGGGTTGTCTGCTGGTCCGCCGCTTCGGCTGATCGGCACCACTGCGCGCCCGCGCCCACCGGAACTTCGGGATCCGGTCGGGGCGCGGGCTGCTTGACGTCCGGGAATAACTGTCCGGGCCCGGACGTAGTCTCTGACTATGGCTGACCTTCCCGACCGCCGGCTGCTGCTGGTACACGCCCACCCGGACGACGAGACCATCAACAACGGCGCCACGATGGCGCGCTACGTGCAAGAAGGCGCCCACGTCACGCTGATCACCTGCACCCTCGGTGAAGAGGGAGAGGTGCTGGTCCCGGACCTCGCCCACCTGGCCGCCGACCAGACCGACCAGCTCGGTCCGCACCGGATCACCGAGCTCGACGCCGCGATGGCCGAGCTCGGCGTCACCGACCACCGTTTCCTCGGCGGCCCCGGCAAGTACCGCGACACCGGGATGATCTACAACGACGAGGGCAACGCCGACGTCCCGCCGGACACCCGCCCGGACAGCTTCTGGCAGGCCGACCTGCTCGCCGCCGCCAACGAACTGGTCCCGGTGATCCGCGAGATCCGCCCGCACGTCCTGGTCACCTACGACGAGTACGGCAACTACGGCCACCCGGACCACATCAAGGCGCACCGCGTCGCGATGTACGCCGCCGACCTGGCCGCGGCCCGTTCGTACCGCGAGGACCTCGGCGAGGCCTGGGACATCCCGAAGATCTACTGGACCGCGATCATCGAGTCCGCGATGCGGGACAGCCTGCGGCAGCTCCGCGCGGCCGGTGACACGACGACCTTCGAGGGGATGGACCCGGAAGGCCCGATGCCGCCGATGATCACCCCGGACCGGTTCATCGACGCGATCATCCCCGGCGAGGACTTCCTGGACCGCAAGATGAACGCGATGAAGGCGCACGCCACCCAGATCACGGTGGACGGCCCGTTCTTCGCCCTGTCGAACAACAACGGCAGCTCGATCTTCGGCGACGAGGGCTACCGGCTGGTCAAGGGCACCGCGGCTCCCGGCCCCAAGGGCGTCGAGGACGACCTGTTCGCCGGTCTGGAGTGACTGTCCCCACACGCCTGTGCCCGGCATCGAGGAGCAGCCGGGCATAGGCTGCAGGAGTGTCTGCGCCCGAGCCAAGTGGGACCGTACCGCCCGGGGAGTTCCGGGCGGCGGTGGGCCAGTTCGCGGCAGGCATCCTGATCATGAGCACGCTGCAGGACGGCGTCGCGCACGCGATGACCGCGAACGCGTTCAGCTCCGTGTCCCTGGATCCGCCCCTCGTGCTCGTCTGCGTGGACAAAGGCGTGCGGATGCATGACGCCGTACTGGACTGTGGTTATTGGGCAGTGTCTGTGCTGGCCGCGGACCAGCAGCAACTGGCGGCCCGGTTCGCCAAGTCGGGGCGGGATCTGTATAGCCAGTTCGACGGTGTCGAGACCGAGGCCGGTCCGAAGACGGGCTGCCTGGTGATCGGCGGTGCGCTGTCCTGGCTCGAGTGCCGGACCTGGGCCACGTACGACGGCGGCGACCACACGATCGTGGTCGGTGAGGTGCTCAGTTTGGGGCACGGCTCGGCCGGCGGCCAGGGCCCGCTGATCCATCACGCCAGTCACTACCGGGAGTTGCCCGGCAGCTGAGCGTGGCGAGAGCGTCGTACCGGGGTCTTTTGAGGCAGGCGGGGCCTGCCCCGAAGGTCGGGAGGGCCTGCCCCGTCCCGTAGGATGTGCGCTTGTGTCCCGAGCGGACGCAGCCTGACCACGGCTCGAGCAGGAGGACTTAGTCCGGTGGGGAGAAAGCAGCTCGCGGGGATCATCGCCGCGGCGGGACTGGGTGTGATCGTCGTGGGGTACGGCGCCGCCTTCGCGTTCGCCGGAGCCAAGATTCCCGGTGACACCACCGTGCTCGGCATCCCGCTCGGCGGGCTGTCGGAGAGTGACGCGAAGACCAAGCTCGAGGCCGGTCTGAAGGACCGGGTGGACCAGCCGATCAAGTTCAAGGCCGGCGACTCGGCGACGGCGTACTCGGTGACCCCGGCGGACGCCGGACTGAGCCTCGACTACAACGCCACCGTCGCGCAGGCCGGCGCCGGCCGCAGCCTGGCCCCCGCCCGCATCTGGCGCGCGCTGACCGGTGGTTCCGCGGTCGAGCCGGTCGTCGCCAAGGACAAGGCGAAGCTGCAGGCCGCGATCGACAAGCTTGCCAAGCAGGTGAACCGCCCCGCTACCGAGGGCACGATCACCTTCGACGGCCTCCAGCCGGTCACGCACAAGCCGGCCGAAGGGCTCGAGCTCGACACCGCGAAGGCCGCTGACGTCATCCCCGAGGCCTACCCGTACGGCGGCTCCGCGGCCGACCTGCCGGTCCAGGTGACCAAGCCGCAGGCGGGGTCGGACGCGATCAGCAAGGCAGTCACCGAGTATGCCGAGCCGGCCGTGGCCGCGCCGATCAAGCTGACCGTCGGCGACAAGTCGGTCTCGCTGAGCCCGTCCGAGTTCGCGCCGGCGCTGAAGTTCACCGTGAACGGCGGCGAGGTCAAGCCGACGCTGAGCGGCAAGCAGCTGGAGCCCTTGTTCCAGAAGCGGTTCAAGACCCTGGAGACGCTGCCCAAGGACGCGACCTTCCAGATCGCCGCCGGCAAGCCGAAGGTGGTCCCGGCCGTCGACGGCATGGTCGTCGACCGCACCAAGGTCGTTCCGGCGATCATCTCGGTGCTGTCGAAGCCGTCCGGTGAGCGCACCGCTTCGGTCGGCCTGGCGAACACCAAGGCGAAGGTCACCACCGAGCAGGTCCAGGCCCTCGGGATCAAGGAAGTGATGGGGCAGTTCACCACCAACTTCCCCGACGCGGCCTACCGCAACACCAACATCGGCACCGCGGCGCGCAAGATCAACGGCACGCTGCTGAAGCCGGGCGAGACGTTCAGCCTGAACA
The DNA here is from genome assembly GCF_044453945.1 of Kribbella sp. NPDC051587. NCBI lineage: Bacteria > Bacillati > Actinomycetota > Actinomycetes > Propionibacteriales > Kribbellaceae > Kribbella > Kribbella sp. NPDC051587. The sequence continues at coordinate 487,111 of NZ_JBITDE010000004.1, read as the reverse complement.
AGATCGTCGGCGAGCGGACCAAGGAGAACGGCTTCACCGAGGGCAACATCATCAGCGGCGGCAAGTTCGTCCTGGACCTCGGCGGCGGCGTCTCCCAGTCGGCGACGACGACCTTCAACGCGGCCTTCTTCGCCGGGCTCAAGGACGTCGAGCACAAGGCGCACAGCGTCTACATCAGCCGCTACCCGATCGGCCGCGAGGCCACCGTGGCGTGGCCGTCGGTGGACCTGAAGTTCCTGAACGACTCCGGCCACGGGATCTACATCCAGACCATCTTCACCGCCTCGACCTCCAGCCATCAGGGCGAGCTCACGGTGAAGATCTGGGGCACCAAGGTCTGGAACATCACCGCCCGCGCCTCCGGCAAGTCGAACCCCCGCGCCCCGGGCCTGGTCTACAGCCAGGAAGCCGGCTGCCGTCCGCAGGCGCCGACCGCCGGCTTCGACATCACGATCTTCCGGGACTTCTCGAAGAACGGCGTCAAGGTCAAGACCGAGCAGTTCACCACGCACTACAACGCGGCCGACGACATCCGCTGCGGCCCGAAGCCGGGCACCACGACGCCGCCGCCCGGCGGCATCGGCAAGCCGCAGGGCACCGAGACGCCCCGCAAGCCGAGCTGAGGCTCGCCGGCTAGCTGCGATGGAGGGTGTGGAGCTCGGCAGCGACCTGGTTGAACAGGTCCTCGCTGATCACCGCACCCTCTCGCCGCACCTGGCCCGGGTCGATCTGTAGGACGCGATCCAGCCGGACCTCGCTGTTGCGGCCCTCGCGGTCCCACGCACCCTTGCCGACATCCATCCAGACCCGGCCCCAGCGCGCCTCGTCGGCGGCATCGCGGTCGTGGTCCTTGCTGGTCAGGATCAGCGCCAGCAGGTATTTCCCGTCGGAACCGACGACGAGCACCGGCCGGTCCTTGCCACGGTGGTGGTCCTCCTCGAACGGGACCCAGGTCCAGACGACCTCACCCGGATCAGCCACCCCGTCGTCCGGGTGCGGCTTGTACTCCACGTGCACCGTGCCTTCGAAATCCCCGGGGTACTCCGGCCGCTCCACCGCGTCATCCGCCATACCCCCAGAGCCTACTGGGACGGACTGACCAGATACCGGTAGCGATACGCCTCGACGTACCCGAGCCGCCGATAGGCCGTCACGGCCGGCTCATTGCTCTCGAGGACCTCCAGATAGGTCCGGCGGCCGCCCTGAGGCCCTGCCCAGCGCGCCAGAGCCTGTACGACGGCTCCCGCGAGCCCGCGACCCCGATAAGCCGGTACGACGCGGACAGCGTCGATGCCGAGCCAATGACCGGTCATCGACCCTCGTCCGACCGCCACGAGTTGACCGTCGACCGTGATCGAGGCGAAAACGGCCTTGGGAGCGCCTTCCAGCACAACTGGCGCCGGCGCGGGAACCGGTCCGTCGAAGGCAACGCCGTACCAGCTCTGGTCGGGACGCTCCACGAGCTGGACCTCGTACGGCGGGAGTCCGTTCACGTGGTCGAGCGTCGTGTGCATGACGAGGACATCCGAGCGGCCGGGGTGGGCGTCGGTCCAGCCAAGCTCCTCCAGGTCGGTCGCGGCCGGGCTGCCGAGGCGGACATGGGCCTGCGGCGGGAGCCCGCGCTCGACGTACCAGGCCTCAGCCTGCTTGAGCGCCTCCGGGATCGACATGCCCGGGTTGCCGGTCGGGAGCAGCGAGTTGCCGCGGCCGGTCCAGCCGCCGGACGCCCGCAGCAACCACTCGCCCAGGTACGACGTTTCGGCCGCCGGGCGACCGAGTGCCGCGGTCAGGAAGAGCTGTTCGACGTCGACCGGTCTGAGCGGCATCTCGGGGATCGGCTTGGCCGCGGTGATCGCCGTCAGCTCGATCCGGTGCGTGCTGCTGTCGGCGTGCCGGACCACGAGATGGTCCGGCCGGCGGTCCTCGAGGACGCCGATGACGTCGGTTAGGCCACCCTTAATTCGATGCCGGACGACCACACGGTGTCCGATATCACGGGTATCAAGGCCTGACACGATCCGGACTCCTGGCAGAGTGGGCAGCGTATTACCGTGATACTAGAGACTCTTGCACCACCGCATCGCAGCAACCCAGAGGACCGCCGCTGCGCTTGCCTGCCATAGGAGGAGTAGCAGTGACCTACGTCATCGCGCAGCCGTGTGTTGACCTGAAGGACCTCGCGTGCGTCGAGGAGTGCCCCGTCGACTGCATCTACGAGGGCAATCGGATGCTCTACATCCACCCGGACGAATGCGTGGACTGCGGAGCGTGCGAGCCGGTGTGTCCGGTCGAGGCGATCTACTACGAGGACGACACCCCGGAGCAGTGGAAGGACTACTACACCGCGAACGTCGACTTCTTCACCGACCTGGGCTCGCCGGGTGGCGCGTCCAAGATGGGCAAGATCGACAAGGACCACCAGTTCATCGCCGCCCTGCCGCTGCAGGTGCACGAAGAGCACTGAGTGCTGACAGGGTGGGGTGCCGAGCGCACCCCACCCTGACTCAGAACTCCGCCTTGGTCTCCACCTGGGCCAGCGCCTGCTCGCGGGCCAGGCGGAAGCCGATGGCACACAGCCCGGCACCGGGGAACCCGAGGACGGCGAAGATCAGCACGGTGCGGATCATGATCTCCTTGATCGCGTCCTCGCTGCCGCCGGACGACCACATCTCGATCGCCGAGTGGAAGCCCACGGTCAGGGCGATCCCGATCAGGCCGTAGCCGGCGATGATCAGCAGCCGCCCGAAGCGGTCCCGGAACCCACGCCGGCGGGCGCCGCGCCACAGGTAGCGGCCGAAGGTGAAGATCAGGCCGCCCCAGACGGCCATCAGGAACCTGTCCACGATCGGGACCAGGTCGTCGGTCGAGGAGTTGGGACCGACGCCGGAGATGGCGGCGAACGCCATCACGACGCCGTACAGGAGCAGGCCGAGGCCCACCACGATCAGCACGAGGCCGGCCAGGTTGAACAAGACGTTCGGCCGGTGGTGCACCCCCTGATTGGTCATGTACTCAGGGTGATCGACAACCTTCAGAAAGTCTTCAGATCACTGCTCGAGAACATCGACGTGCACGTGGTCCAGATGGCGCAGGATCTTCGGGTCACCGCTGCGCTCCGGTGGGGTGTAGTCGCGCCACCCGCTGTCCGAGCGCCCGCCGGCCGTCCAGATCTTGTCGCTGAAGATGATCGTCTGGATGTTCAGCATCTTGGCCCGGGCGACCAGGTACTGCGCCATTGCCCAGCCCTTGGTGGTGTTCGCGGCCGAGATCGGCCGGACGAACACATCCACGGCCCGGCCCTCGTAGTGCGCCGATCCCTCCATGTGTCCGGTCGTCACCCCCTCGGGTGCGTAACCACCGGTGGAAAGCTTTCCGAAGGTGGTCAGGAGATCCCGCCGTACGGCGTCTGCTCGCGGCGTCAGCCCGTTCTTGCCGACCGTCTGAGCCGGTACGTCGTCCGGGTTGACCGTGCAGCTGAAGACGGCCTTCGAGTTGCCGGTGAGCGCGGATGCGAGGATCCGCGCGTCGGCCTCGTGGTCGGCGTACGCCTCGGGGAAGGCGCTGCGCTGGACCCGGTCGGCCGCGACGGTGACCGCGAGCTTCTGGTAGTTCTTGATCTTCACCAGCGCGTCGTAGAACTTGCCGGCGGCGTAATGCGGGTCCTGCACCTGCTTCGCCGTCCCCCAGCCCTGCGACGGGCGCTGCTGGAACAGGCCCAGCGAGTCCCGGTCGCCATGCGCGAGGTTGCGCAGACCCGATTCCTGGTACGCCGTCGCTAGCGCGATCGTCGCCGCCCGGCCCGGGAGCCCACGCCGTACGGCGACTCCCGCGATGATCGCGGCCGACTCGGCCTGCTCCAGGTCGAGCTCGACCGTGCCGCCGTTGAGCGTGGCAGTGCACTGCTCCGGCGGAGGCAGCAGCGGCCCGAGGCTCTTCCCACCGATCCAGGCCACAGCTCCGCCGATGACCAGGCTGAGCGCCCCCACGGACCCCAAGGCGATCAGCACGCCCCGCTTCATCGGCATACCGCTCCCAACGTGTGGGAGCGACGGCCTGGTTCCTGACTGTTGGTCACGATGTGGTTGACGCTTGAACTCGCGAAGCGGTTGGCGCGTGCGCCAAGGTGTCAACGATCACGCGTTCGCGTGCAGTACCGATGATCACGCGTTCGCGTGCAGTACCGATGATCACGCGTTCGCGTGCAGGGCCTCGTTGAGCGTGATGCCCTCGCCCTTGCGCGGCCGCGCCTCGACGGCACCGGTGACCGAGTTGCGGATGAACAGCAGCCCCGGCTGACCGGACAGGTCGCGCGCCTTGACCACGGTGCCGTCCGGCAGCGTGACCTTGGTGCCGGCCGTCACGTACAGCCCGGCCTCGACCACGCAGTCGTCGCCGAGCGAGATCCCGGTCCCGCCGTTCGCGCCGAGCAGGCAGCGCTTGCCGATCGAGATGACCTGCTTGCCGCCACCCGACAACGTGCCCATGATCGAGGCGCCCGCCCCGATGTCACTCCCGTCGTCGACCACGACGCCGGCGACGATCCGGCCCTCGACCATCGACGTACCGAGGGTTCCGGCGTTGAAGTTCACGAACCCCTCGTGCATCACGGTCGTGCCCTCGGCCAGGTGCGCACCCAGCCGAACCCGGTCCGCGTCCCCGATCCGCACCCCACTCGGTACGACGTAGTCCGTCATCCGCGGGAACTTGTCCACACTCGTCACGCTCAGGTAGTGACCAGCGGCGCGGGCCCGCAGCCGCACGTGCTCGATCTCCTCGACCGGCACCGGCCCGAACGACGTCCACGCGTTGTTCGGCAGCGCGCCGAAGATCCCGTCCAGATTCACGCCATGCGGCTTCACCAGCCGGTGCGACAACAGGTGCAGCCGCAGATAGGCATCGGCAGTCCCCACCGGCGCCTCGTCCAGCACGATCTGCGTGCTCACGACCTCACGCCGTACCGCTCGCAGCTCGTCATGTCCCTCAGCCGCCACCAGCTCAGCCGGCGCCTTGACCCCCTCGGGCCGCTCCCCCAACTCCGGCGCCGGGTACCAGACATCCAGCACCGATCCACCGGCGGTAACAGTCGCCAGCCCAAAGCCCCACGCGTGGTTCACGTTCGTCATACCCCCACCCTGCCAGACGCCCGGTACCGGATCCGCCGAGGGCCTTTCGGGGGTGCTCGAAGGGTTGGTGTGAGGGCGGGGAGACGGCACTCCCGGCGTGGGCTGGACGGTCGAGAGCACGATCACCAGCGTCCGCACCCCCTCTGGCAGACGACTGCTCCGCTGAGTTGAGCAACTTTCCGGAGCGTAGCGACGTCTTTTCAGACAGTAGCCCACTGAAATGCGAGGCTGAAGATGACCGTCCCCGTCATCAGCATCACTGACCTGTACGACCCGCCGGAGCATCCCGGCGGTGCCCTCGACCTGATCCTGCCCTACGGCCTGCCCGAGCTCGACCTGCGCGCGGTGATCCTGGACCGGTCCACGGAGCACCGGCCCGGCGCGCGCGATGCCGGCGTGATCGCGATGATCCAGCTGAACGCGATCTTCGGCCGCGACGTCCCGTTCGCTCGCAGCCCGTCCGCCGGGATGCACGACCCGAACGACAGCATGTACGACGCCCCACCCGCTCAGCAGCGGGGGATCCAAGTGCTCCTGCACGCTCTCGCGGACAGCCCGGAACCGGTCCACGTGCTGTCCTTCGGGTCGGCCTGTTCGGTGGCGGTCGCCTACAACCGGGCGCCCGAGATCCTGCACGAGAAGGTTGCCCGGATCCACCTTTCCGGTACGGCGGATCCCCACGCGCTGCGCCGGATCACCGACGCGGGCCTGCCGGTGTCACCGGGTCCGGCAGCGGGTTGCACGCTGCCCGATCTGAAATGGATCGAGGACCTGCACCCATGGCTGCGGCGCTACCTCGGCTATGCGCTCGGCGGATTGTCGCGGCCCGACCTGCTGCGCGCGCTCGAGGAGGAGGCCCCGGCCGAGGTGATGGCCGACATCTACCAACGCAGCTACGAGGTCCGCCAGCTCGCCGTCTGGATGCAGCTCGCGGGGATCTGCACCGAACAAGCCATGACCGACGTGGTGCCCGCGCTCTTCCAGTCCTTCCGTCCCGGCGGTCGGAGCTAAACGGTTGGGAAGCGCCTGACGAGCCGTGATCTACTCGTCGGGTGCTTCCTGCCTGGCTTCCCCTCGCTGTTCTCGATGTCACGCAGGCGCCGTCGCTCGACGCCTTGCACGGTGAGTTGCTCCGGCAGTGGGCGTCCTCCGAGGTCTGGCGATTGTCGTACGGACTGCGCAGCGTCATCGTGAAGCGCGGAACGGACGCCCAGTCCGGCGAAGCTTCGTCGTATCAGCGCTTCGTGGTGCCGCTCGGCCTGCCCGCGCCAGAACTCTTGTACGCCGCCGACGGGGTGATCGTGCTCGAGGATGTGGGGCGGGTGACCCTCGAGCAGGAGCCGACCGCCGACGGGTTCGTGGCCGCAGCCGGACTACTGGCCTCGATCCGTACGGCGGTTGTGGACGGGCCGAGCGATTTTCCGCCGGCGCGCGTGAAGGAGCTGGCCGATCGGATCGGGCGGATCGCCTTCGACGTGTCACCGCTGGTGGAGGCGTTGACCCGGCTCCAGCAGGAGGAACCGTTGGGCGTCGTGCACGGCGACTTCGTCCCGAAGAACCTGGTCACGGACGGCCGCCGCTGGACCGCGGTTGACTGGCCGCTCGCCTACACCGCACCGCACCTGTCCGATCTGTACACGCTGATCCGTGATGCCGTTGCCCTCGGCCACGATCGCGGCCCGATCGTCGCCCGGTACGTCGAAGCGGCGGCGGCCGATCCGTTCGTCGTGGACCGGCAACTGCTCGTCGGTGGCGCCTGCCTCTGCCTGCTCGCCCTCACCTTCGTGGTCGAGGAAGGTCAGCACACCATTCCCGAATCCGCCGGCTGGATCGATCCGCTGCTGGCCGAACTCGCGGATCTCGTGGAGCAGTTGTCGTGAAGCTGCTGGTGCTCGGTGGGACGAAGAACCTTGGCCGGCACGTCGTGGAAGCAGCGTTGCGGGCGGATCATGAGGTGATGTTGTTCAATCGCGGTCTGACGAATCGCGGGCTGTTTCCTTCGGTGCAGCACGTGATCGGGGATCGCGCGGATCCGTCGGCGCTGTCCGTGGGGTCGTGGGATCGCGTCATCGACATGTCAGGGTTCCTGGTGCGCGATGTTCGGTTGAGTGCGGAGCTGCTGCGGGATCGGGTGGGGCAGTACACGTTCATGTCCTCGATCGCGGTGTACGCGGACAGGGCGACGCCGGGGCAGGACGAGTTCGGGCCGCTGGTGCCGTGGCCGGTCGGTGCCCCGGACAACGAGTTCACGATGGATCTGTACGGGCCGTCGAAGGTGCACTGCGAATCGTTGCTGGCGGCCACTTTCGGTTCGCGAGCCGCGTTTGTGCGGTCGGGGTTCGTGGTCGGGCCTTACAACCCGGACTTCGGGAACTGGGGTACGGCGCTTGCCCACGGCACCCAGATGGAGTGCGCGGCGCGGCCATCGCAGCCGGTGCAGTACGTCGATGCGCGGGATCTCGCCGAGTTCCTGCTCCGGGACTTGTCCGGGCCGTACAACGTGGTCGGGACGTCGCGGACGATGGCGGAAGTGGCCGCGGCCTGGCGGTCCGTCGTACCGGGTGCTTTACCGGTGGACTGGGAACCGGCGGTGGATCGGTTCCACCTGGAGGATGACGGGCTCTTCCGGCTGGACAACGGGCGCGCACTGGAAGCCGGTCTGCAGCTGCGGACGGATGCGGAGAGTGCTCGCGACTATGTGGCCTGGATTCGGGATGGAAATCTGCCCCCTGACCCACCGCACTGAAATGTTCTAACATTGCGGCCGTGATCCTTGAGACCGGTGGAGGGCCTGGCGGCCCGACCAGCCCGCAGGCGGGCTTCAGCAGTGTGGACGCGGTGCGGTACGCCGGGACGACCGGTGGGCGGCAAGAGGCGTCGCTGAACGTGACCGCGGGGGTGATCCAGCGGGGTGAACGGTTGCGCTACAAGGTCTATCCGGAGCTGGACGACCGGCTCGAGTACGACGCCACCTACGTGGCCGTCGACCTGATCTTCGCCGACGGGACGCGGCTGTCCGAGCTGGGGGCGACCGACCAGTACGGGAACGCCTTCCACGCTTTTGGACAGGGCGTCGCCAAGGTTCTCTACGCCGACCAGTGGAACGACGTACAGGTGGATCTGGCCGTTGCGGCCGGCAAGACGGTTGCGGACGTCGTCCTGACCGTGGATGCGCCGGCCTCCGGTACGTCGTTCGTGGGGTGGATCGATGACGTGGAGATCGGGCCGGCGCCACCGCGGCTCGACGGGTCGGATCTCGCCGCGTATGTGGACACGCGCCGGGGGACCAACGCGAGCTTCGGGTTCTCGCGTGGGAACACCTTGCCGATCACGGCCTGGCCGAACGGGTTCAACTTCATCACGCCGGTCACGGATGCGTCGACGTACCGGTGGCCGTACGAGTACCACCGGCTGAACAATGCCGACAACCTGACCGAGCTGCAGGGCCTGACGTTCTCGCACCAGCCGAGCCCGTGGATGGGCGACCGCGATCAGCTGACGGTCATGCCGGTGGCTGCTGCTTCGCCGTTGGGTGATCCGGTCGCGCGGGCGGCGGCGTTCAGCCACGACGACGAGATCGCGCGGCCGGACCTGTACTCGGTCCGCTTCACGAACGGGCTGTCCGCCGAGCTGGCGCCGACGGATCACGGCGCGATCTTCCGGTTCACGTTCCCCGCGGACGCGGCCGGACGGCATCTGATCTTCGACACCATCGACGAGAACGGTGCTTTCGCGTACGACGACGGCGCGCTGACCGGCTGGGTCGAGAACGGCGCGGAGACCGGGCGAACCCGGATGTTCTGCTACGGAGAGTTCTCCTCGTTGGCGTCGTTCGGTCCTGCGGATGGCGGCCGGGCGAATGCGCGAGCGGCGACCTTCACCACGGATGAGGTCACGTTCCGGATCGCGACGTCGTTCATCAGTGTGGAACAGGCCCAGCACAATCTCGCGTTGGAGCTCGAAGGCCGGTCGTTCGACGAGATTCAGCAGGCTGCCAATGAGATCTGGAACGAGCGGCTCGCGGTGATTCGTCCCGAGGGCGCGACCGAACCACAGTTGCGCACGGTCTACGGCAACCTCTACCGGCTCAACCTCTACCCGAACTCGCAGTACGAGAACACGGGCACCGCGGCCGAACCGTCGTACAGGTATGCCAGTCCGGTTATTCCGCCCGTTGACGGCAAGGCCGTAGTGAAGACGGGCAAGATGTATGTGAACAGCGGCTTCTGGGACACGTACCGGACCGCCTGGCCCGCGTATGCGTTCCTGTACCCGACACTGGCCGCTGAGCTGGTGGACGGATTCGTGCAGCAGTACCGCGACGGTGGATGGATCGCGCGCTGGTCCTCGCCGGGGTACGCGGACTGCATGACCGGTACGTCGTCCGACGTCTCGTTCGCGGATGCGTATCTGCGCGGGGTCGAGTTGCCGGACCCGCTCGCGACGTACGACGCCGGCCTGCGCAACGCGTCCGTCGTACCGGAAGCAACCGAGGTCGGGCGCAAGGGTGCCACCACCGGGTTCTTCAACGGGTATGTCAGCAACGACACCGAGGAGAGTGTTTCCTGGTCGTTGGAGGCGTACCTGAACGACTTCGGGCTCGCCGCGATGGCTTCGCGGTTGGCGGAGGTCTTCCCGGAGCGCGGTGAGCAGCTGCGGGAGGAAGCGGCGTACCTGTACCGGCGGTCGCAGAACTACGTGCTGCTCTTCGACCCGGCGATCAACTTTTTCCAGGGGCGACGGGCCGATGGGGAGTTTGCCCGGACGCCGGCGGAGTTCGACCCGTGTGAGTGGGGCGGCGACTTCACCGAGACCGACGGCTGGAACTTCGCTTTCCACGTCGCCCACGACCCCCGCGGGCTGGCCGGCTTGTACGGCGGTCCGGGTGGGCTCGAGGCGAAGCTCGACGAGTTCTTCGCGACGCCTGAACTGGCCACGAAGAAGGGCACCTACGACATCGTCATCCACGAGATGCTCGAGGCACAGGCCGTCCGGATGGGACAGTTCGGCTTCAGTAACCAGCCCGCGCATCACATCGCGTGGATGTACAACTACGCCGGCGCTCCGCACAAGACCCAAGCGATCGCCCGCGAGGTCCTCGACCGCCTGTACGTCGGAGAGCAGATCGGCCAGGGCTATCCGGGCGACGAGGACAACGGGGAGATGTCGGCGTGGTACCTCTTCGCCGCACTCGGCCTTTATCCGTTGCGCGTTGGTGCGCCTGAGTATGCGATCGGGTCGCCGTTGTTCCCGCGGGTGACGGTGACGCCGCTTGGCGGTACGCCGTTGCTGATCACGGCCTCGGGGGTGGAGAACCCGTACGTCCAGGAGCTCCGCGTCGACGGCAAACCGTTGTCGGTGGCATCGATCACCGACGCTGCGCTGCAGGGGGCCTCACAGGTCGAGTTCGTGCTGGGTCCGGAGCCCTCCGACTGGGGCACGCTCGAGTCCCCGCCGTCGCTCTCCACGGAAACGCCTGCTCCGCTGGTCGACCTGATCCCGCTCGACGTCGCCAACCCGCTCTTCGACAACACCTCCGCCACTGAGGTCGCGGTCGACTCCGTCGTCGAGTGGTCGCTGCCGTCGCCGGCCACGGCCGCCTTCTACACCCTCACCTCCGCTGCCGGCCCGGGCGCCGACCCCTCCGGCTGGCGTTTGGAAGGGTCATCCGACGGCGTCACCTGGTCGCTCCTCGACGAGCGCACCGACCAGACGTTCCCCTGGCGCCACCAGGTCCGGCCGTTCCAAATCCCCACCCCGGCCGCCCACCAGCACTACCGCCTGACCCTCACCACCCCCGCCACGCTCACCCAGGTGGAACTCCTCCACTGAGTTGCGTACCGAACGACGGGTAGTGGTCCGCCCAGCACCAACCTCCGCACCGGCGCCCCGCCTGCGGACGTCGGCCGCAGGCGACCACTACCCGTTCGTCGGTACACCTGCGGCGTGCAGACGCGCCTCGGCCTGAGTGCGAAGGGCGGTGAGGGCGACGGGTGGTTGGTTCCAGAGGATTTCGGCGCGGGCGTTGTGGAGGGCCGGCCACAGACTGGCCGCCCAGGCGACCTCCACCTCGTCGGCGGTGAAGCGTCGTTCCTGCTGGTACGCGTCGAGGAAAGTTTGCGAACTGGCGAGCGGCGCAAGCGTGGGAATCTCGTTACTGGCAAAGGCTCCCGCCGCCGCACCAACCAGTGCGGCTTCGGGCAGCCATGCGATGCTGTCCCAGTCGTGGATCTGGTACGGCGTGGTGTCGTGCCACCGGAGGTTCTGCGCCTCCCAGTCCGCGTGACCGAGGACGTGTCGCATCGAGGCGGCTCTGATCAGTCGGCTTCGGGTTTTGGCCGCGATCGCGACCAGATCCGCCGGCAGCGAATCCGCTCCGGGGCGCGCATCGTGCAACGGATTCGGCGGCCACTCGCCCGGACCATCGTGATCCCAGCGCACCCACTCCGGATTAGGTAGCGGCGGCGTGAACGACAACCGCCCAGTCACCTCCATGACCGCGGCAAACAGTCGCGCCGAGCGTTCCGCCGTACCGGCATCGTTGCCTGCAGCAACCTCACCGCCAGGTCGCCACTCCTCGGCGTGCACCGCCGAGTCGCTCACCCAACTCACCCCGGTCAACGGCCGAGCACAAGGCAAGCCAGCCTCGAAAACAGCCCGCTGCACCGCCAGACAAGTCCCCACCCGCCCACCACCATCCGGCCGCGCCTTCACCACCACCTCGCGCCCGTCCTCCAACCGCACCCCCCACACCTCGCTCATCGCCGACGCGTCCAATAACGCCTCGACCGGTCGAGCGCCCAACTCACGCCCACACCAAGCCGTCACCCAGGACGGGATCAAGAGGCGAGGCGCTCGCGGGTACGGCGGGGGGTGGGCTCGGCGGGTGGGTTGATCTCGGTCCAGACCTCGTCGAGGGACAGGCCGAGGACGTCGGCGATCGCGGCGATGGTGGGGAAGGCCGGGGTGGCGACGCGGCCGGACTCGATCTTGCGCAGCGTCTCGGGGGAGACGCCGGCGTCGAGGGCGGTGTCGAGGATGGAACGATCACCTCGGGCCCGGCGCAGCAGGGCGCCGAGACGCTGACCGCGCTCGATCTCGGTGGGGGTGAGCGGCAACCTGACCATGATCTGATAATAGTACCGGTATAGTTTGACCGGGATAGTTATTGGTACGTGTCGTCGTGACGAGAAGGACGCCCGCATGATCGAGATCCTCAGCCCCACCGAAGTAGCCAAGGCGCGCAAGACCGGCGCCCTGGTCGGCACCATCCTGCAGACCCTGAAGGGCCGGACCGCGGTCGGCACCAACCTGCTCGACATCGACCAGTGGACCAAGGCAATGATCGCCGACGCCGGTGCCCAGTCCTGCTACGTCGACTACGAGGCATCCTTCGGCCGCGGCCCCTTCGGCCACTACATCTGTACGGCGGTCAATGACGCCGTACTGCATGGCAAGCCCGCCAACTACACCCTCGCGGACGGCGATCTCCTCACCCTCGACCTCGCCGTACTCCTCGGCGGTGTGGCCGCCGACGCCGCCATCAGCTTCATCGTCGGCGACACCCAACCGCCCGAAAGCCTCGCCCTCATCGACGCCACCGAACGCGCCCTGGCCGCCGGCATCGCCGCCGCCACCCCCGGCGCCCGCATCGGCGACATCTCCCACGCCATCGGCACCGTCCTCACCGCCGCCGGCTATCCCGTCAACACCGACTTCGGCGGCCACGGCATCGGCTCGACCATGCACCAGGACCCCCACGTAGCCAACACCGGCCGCCCCGGCCGCGGCTACAAACTCCGCCCCGGCCTCCTCCTCGCCCTCGAACCCTGGGTCATGCAAGACACCGCCGACCTAGTCACCGACCCCGACGGCTGGACCCTCCGCAGCGCCACCGGCGCCCGCACCGCCCACACCGAACACACCATCGCCATCACCGAAACCGCCCCCGAAATCCTCACCCTCCCGACCCAGCCCTGACCGCGCCGCGCGGAGCACCCGACCGCGACCAGCGTCGCTAACGTCCGAAGAACCGGAGGCGGGCCCTCCGATCGTTCGGACGTTAGCGTGGTGTTCGCTGGACCGCGGCGCGCGGTGGCTTACTTGGGGGCTGAGGTGGCTCGGATGTGGAGTTCGGTGCGGAGGGTGACGGTGGAGGGTGGGCGGCCGGGGGAGGCGATGCGGTCCTTGAGGAGGGAACCGGCGGTTCGGCCTAGTTCGTAGGTGGGCTGGGCGACTGTCGTGAGGCTGGGGACTACCAGGTCGGCCCAGGGGATGTCGTCGAAGCCGACGACGGCGATGTCGTGGGGGGCCCGGAGGCCTTTTTGGGCTAGGTACTCGAGGGCGCCGACGGTCATCAGGTTGTTGGTGGCGAAGAGGGCTTCGGGGGGTTCGGGGAGGGCGAGGAGGCTTTCCATCGCCGCGTAGCCGCCGGCTTCGCGGAAGTCGGCGTACCGGACCAGGTCCTTGTCGTAGCGGATGCCGGCGGCCTTGAGGGCGGAGCGGTAGCCGGCCAGGCGGTCCATGGCGGTGCTGACCTTGCGGGGGCCGGTGATGCAGGCGATCCGCCGGTAGCCGCCGTCGATGAGGTGTTTGACGCCTTCGTGGGCGCCGTGCTCGTTGTCGACCAGGACGGTGTCGGCCTCGACGCCCTCGACGCGGCGGTCGATGAGGACCATCGGGGTCTTGGCGTCGGCGAGCTGGTGGACGCCCTCGGCGGTGGCGGTCGGTGAGATCACGACCCCGGCCATCTGTTCGGTCAGTACGGCGGACGCGTACGCCGCCTCCTTGGCCGGATCCTCGTCGGAGTTGCAGAGGACCACGTGGTAGCCCTCGGTCTGCGCGACGTCCTCGAGTCCGCGGACCAGTGAGGTGAAGAACGGGTTCTCGATGTCGGAGATGACCACGGCCCACAGGTTGGTCCGGGACTTGCGCAGGTTCCGGGCGACGCCGTTCGGGCGGTAGCCGAGCTCGGCGACCGCGGCGCGGACCTTCTCGGACAGCTCGGGGTCGACGTTGCGCCGGCCGCTGAGCACGCGGGAGACCGTCGCGGGGGACACCCCGGATCTACGCGCGACGTCGTAGATCGTCGTCATACCCGCCCCCTGCTGGAGATCGATTGTCCGTCTGGATCGCACTCTAACCCCGATCCAGCGCAAACGATCTCATGACAAGCCGGGGTCCAGCAGCGCGAGGGCAGCCTCACGAACGGGTGCCGAGGCCGCGGCACCGTTCACGGTGGTGGACAGAGCGCCGGCGGCGTTGGCCAACCGTACGGCGGCGACCAGGTCCGCTCCGGATGCCAGTGAGGCGGCGAGTGAACCGCAGAAGGCGTCCCCGGCACCGACCGTGTCGACGGTTGCGACGAGGTGCGGTTCGATCCAGACCTCGGCACCGGAGGAGCGGTCGACGACGAACGCTCCCCGCGCTCCGAGCGTTACGACGCAGCCCTGCAGGTCCCATTCATCCGCGAGCTTCCGGGCAATGACCGGTACCTGGGTCTCGTCGTCGCAGTCCAGCCCGGTCAGCGCCGCGGCCTCGACCTCGTTCGGTACCAGGATGTCGACGTCCGCCGCCAGCCCCGGATTGATCGGTCCCACCGGCGCCGGCGTGAGAATCGTCGTCACCCCGGCTGCTGCCGCGATCCGCAACGCCGTCTGACTGGCCGCAACCGGCAACTCCAGTTGAACACTGAGTACCCGGCTGGCGGTCAACACATCAGCAGCCGCTTCCACATCCGCGGACGTGATCGCCGCGTTGGCGCGCGACACGATGATGATCGAGTTTCCGCCATCCGGCAGCACCAGTGGCAACCCGACTCCGGTTCCAAGAGATGGATGCCGGACCACCCATGAGGTGTCGACGCCGTCGGACTCGAGCAGTTCGACGAACTCCTCGCCGTACCGGTCGCTGCCGATGGTCCCGACGATCGCCGTCCGCGCGCCCATCCGCGCGGCCGCGATCGCCTGGTTCACGCCCTTCCCGCCGAGAAACTCCGCGAACCCGGTCCCGTGCAGTGTCTCCCCGGCCAGCGGCCGCCGCTCTGCGCTCGCGACGAGGTCCTTCATGAACGACCCGAGCACGCAGACGTCGTACCTCATGCGTCCTCCCCGGCCAGACGCTTGCCCAGGGCACCGGACGGATGGAACTGCGCGAAGTCGTGATGACTGAATTCCCGCAGTACGACGAGCGCACACGCGAGCGCATCACCCATCGCGAGCGATGCCGTCGTGGACGCGGTCGGCGCCAGGTTCAGCGGATCCGCCTCGCGCAACACCATCGTGTCCAGCGTGTACGTCGCCAACCGGGCCAGCGTCGACTCCTCGTTCCCGGTCATCGCGATCACCGGGATGTCGCGGTCCCGCAGCATCCGTGCAAAGGCGCAGACCTCGGCCGTCTCACCGGACGCCGACAACGCCAGGACGAGGTCCCGTGAGGTGACCGCGCCGGAGTCACCGTGCAACGCGTCACCGGAGTGAATGAAGGTCGCAGGTGTGCCGGTGCTCGCCAGTGTGGCCGCGATCTTCCGGCCGACCAGCCCGGACTTGCCGAGCCCGGTTACCACCAGATGCCCTTCGCACGCGGCGACCGCGATCAGGACGTCGAGGAAGACGCCGTCGAGGCGGTCGGCCAGCGCCGACACGGCCGCGGCCTCGGTCTCGATCGCGACCCGGGCCGCGTGCAGCCCGCGGGCGACCAGGTCCCTGGACACCTCGTGGGCGGCCTCGCGGTTGGGCACTACTGGCATTCGGACCTCACAAACGAGAGAAATCGATTTCCACGAAGTAGACGCAGAGTAGGCAGTGCGTCCGAACAGTGTCAACGGCTGAATCCTGGTCGAAACCCTTGCCTGCAGGCGTAAACCGGCGGATTTGATCACATCGAGACCGGCTCCGCTCTTGACCGTCCCCAGCCTCGATCGTAGATTGCGAGAAATCGATTGCCCTGACAAGCCCGACAGCGCAATCCGGGTAGACCAGTCGGCCAGACCACCCCTGGAGCATCTGATGGCTGCAACACCTTCCCCCGCACAGCTCAGCCGCCGTACCCTGCTCGGCGCCTTCGCCGCGAGCGCGGCCGCCGTACCGCTGCTGTCTGCCTGTGGCGGTTCCTCCGGCGGCAGTGGCAAGGAGATGTCGTTCTGGAACTTCTACGGCCCGTCCGACGACCAGGGTCCGCAGAGCAAGTGGTTCGTCTCCGTCGTCGACGAGTGGAACAAGAACAACGAGGTGAAGGTCAAGCTGCGCTACATCCCCGGCAAGGACTACCTGAACGGGACCACGCTGCAGACCGCGTTCCAGTCGGGGCAGGGCCCGGACATCTTCCTGATCAGCCCGGGCGATTTCCTGCGCTACTACAACGGCAACGTGCTGCAGGATCTCGGCTCCGCGCTGTCGGCCGAGTCCAAGGCCGACTACCTGCCGGGGTTGCTCGAGGCGCGCAGCGTCGACGGCAAGGTCTACGGACTGCCGATGGAGATCGAGCCACTCGCCATGTACTACAGCGAAACGGCGTTCGAGAAGGCCGGTCTGTCCGAGGCCGACCTGCCGAAGACCTGGGACCAGACGCTCGCCGTCGCCGAGAAGCTCACCGGCAAGGACCGGTACGGCGTGATGTTCGAGACGCTGCCGGGCTACTACCAGAACTTCACCTGGTACCCGTTCCTCTGGCAGGGTGACGGCGCCCCGATCAAGGACGGCAAGGTCGCCTTCGATTCGCCGGCCGCCGTCCAGGCCCTCAAGTTCTGGCAGGACAGCATCCAGAACAAAGTCGCCCCACGCAAGGCTCTCGGCGACGGCGGCGGTGACGTGGTCTCGAACCTCGGCTCGGGCGCGGCCGCCATGCAGCAGAGCGGTATCTGGGCCGTCGCCGACATGCGTGGCAAGGCCAAGAACTTCAAGTACGGCGTGATTCCGCTTCCGACACCGACTGGTGGGAAGGCGGCCACGGACCTCGGCGGTTGGGCGTTCGTGGCCAACTCGAAGGGCAAGAACCCCGAGGCGGCGGCCAAGTTCATCGCCTGGGCGCTCGGCTCGACCGACGCGGCCGGCGTCGAGCGGCAGCGGCAATGGAACACCGTGGTGAAAACGAATGTGCCACCGCGAAAGTCTGTCCAGGCTGCGGCAGATGCCAAGGGTGCGTTCGCTGACGGTGCGCTGAAGAAGTTCGTCAGTGAGATCGCGCCGACCGGCAAGCCCGAGCCGCGCTTCCCACCGGAGGTCTACCAGCCGATCGCCGACGCCATCCAGGCCTGTCAGCTGAATGCTTCTGACCCAGCCAAGGCGGCAGCCGACGCGGCAGCGCGGATCGACACCTTCCTGAAGACCTACCAGGGTGCGCCGATCAGCTGATGGTGACCACGACAGCTCCACCTGTGAAGCATTCCGTGCGGACGACGACGAGACACAAACCCGGTATGTCGAGGAAGCGGCGCGAGGCCCTCGCAGCCTGGGCGTTCCTCGCGCCGGACACCCTCGGTCTGCTGATCTTCGTCGCGCTCCCGATGGTGCTCGCGTTCGGCGTCGCGTTCTTCAAGGTCGACGGCTTCGGCAACTACCAGTACGTCGGCCTGGCGAACTACAAGCTGATGGCCGGAGACGACCAGCTGTTCGCGTCGCTCAAGGTGACCGGGATCTACGTGATCACGTTCGTGCCGATCGCGTTCGTGGTCAGCTTCGCGCTGGCCATGCTGGTCCGCAATCACTTCAAGGGCATCGGCTGGGTCCGCGCGGCGTTCTTCCTGCCGAACGTGGTCAGCCTGGTGGTCGTCGGCCTGATCTGGCAGTTCCTGCTCGTCGACAAACGCGGTGCGCTGTCCAAGCTGCTGGCTCCACTCGGCCTCGGCGACGTCTCCTTCCTCGGTACGCCATCCCTTGCCCTCGGCACCTATGTGGTGATCAGCGTCTGGTTCCTGATGGGGTATCAGATGCTGGTCTTCCTTGCCGGGCTCAAGGACATACCGCGCGAGCTGGAAGATGCGGCCGCGATCGACGGTGCCGGCTCGTGGCAACGCTTCCGATATGTGATCTGGCCGCTGCTCCGTCCGACCAGCTTCTTCGTGGTGGTGAACTCGACGATCGGCGCGGTCACCGGTCTGCAGGCCTTCGACCTGGTGTTCGTGCTCACCAAGGGCGGCCCGGCCCGCGCGACCAGCACAGTCGTGCTCTACATCTACGAGCAGGCGTTCACCTTCAACAACATGGGGTACGCCGCTGCGCTGACCACCGTGGTCGTCGCGATCCTGGTGGTCTGCACCGGCCTGATGTTCGGCGTCACCCGAGGAGGCCGGTTCGATGAGGATTAGAGTCCTGCCGATCGTCGCCCATGTGTTGGCGATCATCGCGGTGTTACCACTGCTCTGGATTGTGATCAGTGCTCTCAAGCCGGCCGAGGACGTCTTCAACTTCGGCTGGCCGTCGACCTGGACACTCGACAACCTGCAGTACGTGCTGCTGAAGATCCCGATGCCGCGGTTCATGCTGAACTCGGCCATCGTCTCGATCACCGTGACCGTGGTCGCGCTGTTCTTCCACTCGATGGCGGCCTACGCATTGGCCCGGCTGCGCTTCCCCGGCCGCGGGATCGTCTTCTCCGGCATCATGTCGACGCTGCTCGTCTCGCTGCCGGTCATCCTGGTGCCGCTGTTCCTGGTCGCCAAGCAGCTCGGCCTGCTGGACAGCTACGCCGGGCTGATCGTGCCGAGCATCTTCCATGCCTTCGGCATCTTTCTGCTCCGCCAGTACTACCTCAACATCCCGCGCGAGCTGGAGGAGGCCGCCGACCTCGACGGCTGCGGCTACTGGCGGCGGTACTGGAGCGTCATCCTCCCGCTCAGCCGTCCGGTCCTCGCCTCGCTGTCGGTGCTGTTCTTCCTGGCCAACTGGAACGCCTTCCTCTGGCCGCTCACCATCACCCGGAACCCGGACCTGCGCGTGATCCAGCTCGGCGTCTCCGGCATGCAGGGGCAGTACGCCTCCGCCTGGAACCTCATCCTCGCGGCCGCCGTGATCGCCGCCGTACCGACGGTCGTGGTCTTCGTCGCGGGTCAGCGCCGCCTGGTTGACGCGATGAAGACGACCGGCCTCAAGTGAAGGACGGGACATGAAACGTGGCGCATTCCTGGCCGTCCTGCCGTTGGTCTTCGGTACGGCGTCCGTGGTCGGCTGGGGTGGTCCGCCGGCCACGCCGGCCATCCCACCGATCGCCACCGTGCAGGTCGAGTCGAAGGGCATCCCGAGCCCGAGCGACGGCGACCTCTGGCCGTCGTGCTGGGCCGGCAACGACAAGCTGTACGCCGCGAACGGCGACGGCAAGGGGTTCAGTCTCGACCAGGAGTTCTCCGACATCGCGGTCAGCGAGATCAACGGCGTACCGGGGAAGTTGTCTGGGGCAACAATTGCGAAGGGGATCGGTCCGGTCTGGAGTGGTGCCGGGTACAACCGCAAGCCGACGGGCATGGTCTGTGTCGGGGACACGATCTACCTGGCGGTCCAGGACCTCGCGCTCGACTTCAACGACGTACCGGCGGCGACGATCCTGAAGTCCACGGATCATGGGAAGACGTGGACGTGGGACAAGCGCAAGCCGATGTTCGCCGACCACGTCTTCACCACGATCTGGTTCGCGGACTTCGGTCGCGGCGGCGCCTTGGCGCCGGACGGCTATGTCTACGCGTACGGGCTCGACGGCAACTGGCGGGACTCCTTCGACGACACGGTCGCGGATCCGCAGAGTGTGTTCCTGGCCAGAGTTCCTCGTGGGAAGGTGCAGGACCGCGGTGCGTGGAAGTTCTACACCGGCAGCGGCTGGTCAGCCCGTGTGAAGGATCGCAAGCCGGTACTGACGGACCAGCGCCGGCTGTACGCCCAGACGTACGGGACGAACGCCTCCAACCTCACTGTGATCAGCCAGGGCGGTGTGACCTACCTGGCCCAGCAGAAGCGCTATGTCTACACGTCGTGGACGGAGTACACCTTCGAGTTCTACGACGCGCCGACACCGTGGGGACCGTGGAAGCACTTCCTCAGCAAGGACTTCGGCGGGTACCCGTGGTCCACCACGAAGTACGGCGGGTACGGCGTCACGATCCCCTCCAAGTTCGTGCAGCCGGACGGGAAGACCATGTACCTGCAGGCGAACGTCTGCCCATGTGGTGGTGGCGGAATCGGGACGTCGGTCTACAACTTCAACCTGCGCAAGCTGGTGCTGACCCCCGCTGACGGAAAGCCGGCTGACAACCTGCCAGGCCCGGCCAACCTCGCAGTGGGCGCAGTGCCGATCTCCAAGTCGATACAGTCCGGCAGTCTCGCGCTGATGAACGATGGAGCGACGACTGGCAGCGAGTCCGACTTCGACGACGAGGTGAAGGGCACATCCTTCTGGGGCTACACCTGGCCCTCGCAGCAGCGAGTGAACCGGGTGGAGTTCACCTCTGGTGCGGTGTCAGCGCAGGGCGGCTACTTCACCGGCAGACCGCGCGTTCAGGTACGGCGTGACGGCGCGTGGGTCGAGGTGGGCTCTCAGACAGTCACGCCGGCCTATCCGGGTGACGCCAACGCCGGCGCCAACACGACGTACACAGTGACGTTCCCAGCCCAGGAGACCGACGGCGTGCGAGTGATCGGCCTGCCAGGCGGCACCCGCAGCTATACAACGGTTTCCGAGCTCGCAGTCCGGTACGTCGCCCAGCTGGCCGACGGTGGTTTCGAAGGAACCGGCGGTGGCAAGCCGGCGTGGCTGTTCGAGGGTACGGCGGCCAACGGGGTGGACCGTGGTCTCGGCTTCGCCCACTCCGGTGCGAACAACGGGTGGATCCGCTGCACCTGCACCGGGTTGAGTGCGCTCTACCAAACCGTGCCGGTGACGCCCGGAACGACGTACCGGTTCGGCTCTTGGATCAACGCGTCGGCGAACCTGCCTGCTGGCGCTGGTCGCTTTGGGGTCAGAGGTCTAGCCGAGGTGACATTCGGCGCAAGTACCGGCTACGTGCACCATGAGGTCACAGTCACTGTCCCGGCCGGTGTGCACGAGCTGACCGTCTACGCCGGGTTCACCGGGCCCAACGTGGACACGTGGATTCAGGTGGACGACTTCACCGTTAGCTGAGCGGCCATGCGGTGGCGTGCTTGGTAGTAGTGGTCAGGGTCAAGTACGGGACGATTGAAGCGCAGCGTCCGGTCGGGGTCGATGAGGTCGAGAGCCACGTCGGCCCCGTGGGCGGTGCGGACGGCCTGGAGCGCTCGGTGGTCCCACATCGCCTGGGCGAAGACGCGGTGCCGCAGTGACGGCCACGGCGTACCGTCGGTGCCGGGGTAGACGATGAACGGGTCGCCGGACGGGAACGCGCCACCGGCTGCAGTCTCGGTGAACGGGTCCACGCGCTTGACGGCGTACTGGGTGTACCAGAAGTTGAAACCCCAGTGCAGGAAGCCGTCCACGCCGGATGCGAAGAGCTGGTGCCCGATCGCGCGGTTGCGTGCTGAGGGCATCCCGATGAAGCGGTTGGCAACGTCCTTGTTCTGGCTGACGCAGTAGTACACCCACAGGCGCTCCGGCCGCTCGGCCAGGAACGGTTCGACGTGATCGGTTGCGACTACCGGCAGCGGGACCGCTCCTGACGTCCAGAACGAGTGCTCGCTCAATGCGTCGACTAGCGTCCAGCCCTTCAGCAGGTCGGCGACCACAGCCTTCGCAGCGAGGTAGCTGGCGAGTCCTTCCTCGCCAGACGGCTCATCGGAGATGTGGAAGACCACGTGCTCGCGGTCCCACTCTTCGTCGAGCACTGCCTGCAGTGCGGGCAGCAGGGCCTCCATCAGCGTCCGGTACTGCGGGTCGGTCGCGTCGACGTCCCACCCGAAGGCACGCTGGCCGTCCACCACGATTCCGGGCGTCGCCTTCGCACCCCACTGAGTGAAGAGGTGCGCGACCTCGACGCCGGTGATCCCGTTGCGGCGGCACAACTCGAGCCAGCGACGCAGCTTGTCGAAGCCGAAGCGGTACCCGTCGTCGGTGGTCGTGATGTCGATGAGCTGGACGACGGTGCGGTACGAGCCGACCGCAGTGTCGAGCGGTGGTGTCCAGGTTGGTGTGAGCAGCGACGTCGCGCCCATCTCGGCAGCCGACGCCATGAAGCGGTCCACTAGCGTCCAGTGCTCCTCGCTGAACACGTCGACGCCGTAGTGGTCAGCCAGCGAGTCGAGGTGCATCCAGTGGCTCGAGACGATGTCGAGTGGCGGTAGCTCAACTCCGGTGAGTTCGACGGTGACAGGCTGCCGGTGTAGCTCAGAGCCGTCGAGTGAGCTCAGTACGACGGTGAGGTCGTGACTGCCGGCTCGGGCCGGCTCGGTGGTGGTCGCGTCGAACCACAGCGCCGCCCAGTCACCGGGCCGCACCGGAGTCTCGCCGCTCGGAATGGGTCGGAGTACGTCGGGATACAGCCCCGGCTCGTCGAACTCGTAGCCGTCGTCATGCTCGGGGAAGGCCAGCAGCGAGCAGGGCACCAGCTCCACACTCGACACCGTGATCAGATCAGCGGCCGCGCCTTCGATCCGCACCTGGAGCGGGCCTGCGTCGACCGGCGGGCGGTAGGCGAGCTGGAAGGAGGCAGGCTCCCCAAGGAACGCCTGGAAGCGGGCCTCCGCCGCGGCCGGCCGCGGGTCCCGGGCCGGGTGCACCTTCGCGAGCGCATCACAGAGTACGAACGTCCACTGCGCAGTCATGCCTACATCATTCAGATGTGTGCAGGAATGCGCAACGGTCAGGGGTAGGGGAGGAGCTCCGGGATCGGTCCCTCGACCGCGGTGGTGGGCGGACGACCGGCGTACCAGGCGGTGAGCGCTGTGAGGGTCCCGGTGAGGACGTGCTCCTCACCGGTGCCGTTCTCCCAGACCGGACTGTCTGACGGTCGCAGGACCAGGTGGACGCCGTTCGGGGTGCGGGGGCGGAGGAAGTCGAGCAGATGCGCGCAGAAGCTCGCCGGCCACTCGTCCGGGGTAGCGCCGAGCCCCAGGTCGCTGGTGTGGATCTCCAGCTCACGCCAGGTGGCGTCGATGCCGTGGGCGAGGGTGCTGTTGCGGTGCGAGATCGGCCGGGACCAGTCGTCAGGCCCGACTCGGTCCCAGGCGGCCAGGAGTGCGGTGACTGCCTCGTTGAGGTCGTCGACGAGCACTGCGGCCGGTCGGCCCGCACCTGCCTCGATAGCCGCGTCCCGAGCGGGCCGGCCGCCGTCGTACACCTCGACGAGCTCGCCCCGCAGGGCGTACTCGACCTGGCGGGTGAAGGCTCGGGAGAAGTTCGCTACGTGGGTGATCAGGTGGCCGCGCGTCCAGCCGGGCAGCTCGGAGTCGCCACGGGCCGTGGCTTCGTCCAGACCGGCCACCAGCGAGCTCATCCGAGCCGCGGCGGTCTTCACGTCGATCAGGGCCACAAGCGCTCCTTCGTCCAGGTGTCGGTCAGGCGGTACCGCAGGCGGAGATGGCGACGGTCCGGATCCGCCTGCCAGAACTCCACCTCATCTGCTTGCAGCGTGTACAGCGTCCAGTTCTCCGCGACCAGGCCCGGGTCGGCCGTTAGCCGCTCGGTCTGCGCCGCCACGGCGGCCTCGACCTCGGCAGGATCGTCCAGTACGTCGCTCTGGCGCGCTGCCGCCGCCATGGCGCGCGACGACACCGGCCGGCCCAGGAAGTCGCGTGCCGACTCCTCTGGGGCAGTAGGCTCGACCCTGCCGAGCACACGCACCTGGCGGCCGAGCGGGATCCAGTAGAACGTCAGAGCGGCGTACGGGGTCTTGAGCAGTTCGAGGCCCTTGGGGCCGCTCCACGTCGAGGCGAACTGCCAGCCCTCCGCAGTCACGTCCTTGAGGATCAGCACTCGCGCATTCGGTCGGCCGTCAGCCCGGACCGTGGACAGCGTCGCGGCCAACGGCTCCGGGGTCTGCTGGTCCACCGCCGTCAGTAACCAGTCGACGAACAGCTCATGCGGGGTCTCCGGCGCACCGTCCGGATCGAACTGCGGCGGAGCCCCGGTCAAAGTCGGTACGGCGCGCAGCCGGGTCCGCAGGTCAGTCACACCCTCGACCCTAAGTCAGATCAAGCCCGCCCGCAGATCGTCCTGCGTCCGAAAACACGCCGACGACGCACGTCACTCGTTCGGACGCAAGGAATGGGGGACGGCGTGGTTAGCCTGATCGCATGACGGTGGCCCGGTTCAAGGACTTGTGTATCGACGCGAACGGTTCGCCCACGATGGTGGCGTTCTGGGCGCGGGTGCTCGGGCTGACCGTGCCGGCCGACAACCCGACGGTGCTGCACGGCGACACGCCCGAGAAGACGATCTGGATCAACACGGTCGGGGAGCCGCGGACGGGGAAGAACCGGGTGCACCTCGATGTGCACACCGCCTCGATCGACGACCTGGTCGCGGCCGGGGCGACCGTGCAGGAGCAGCACTCGCACTGGACCGTGCTGACGGATCCGGAGGGTGGGGAGTTCTGCGGATTCGTCCGGGAACGGGTTCCGGCGTACCGGCTGATGGAGCTCGTCGTGGATACCGTCGACCCGCGGGCACAGGCCGAGTGGTGGGCCGGAGTGGTCGGTGGAGACGTCCAGCACTCGGCGGACGCGCCGTGGTACTGGCTGGAGAACGTGCCCGGTCTGCCGTTCGCCTACTGGGTGTTCGTGCCGGTGCCTGAGCCGAAGACGGTGAAGAACCGCGTGCACTGGGACGTGACCGCCCCCGCGCTCCAGCCTGTGCTGGACGCCGGTGCGACGCTGCTGCGGCCCAAGGACGATCAGATCGGCTGGCACATCTGTGCTGACCCCGAGGGCAACGAGTTCTGCGTGTTCCTAGAGCATTGACCCCATGACCCTAGACCTGACTGTGTCCGGACCCGACCTGACCGAGGCGCTGGTCAACATCTCGTCGGTCAGTGGGACCGAGGAGCCGCTGGCCGACCAGGTCGAGGCCGCGCTCTCGGCGTACTCGCATCTGAAGGTATTCCGGCACGGGAACACCGTGGTGGCGCGGACCGACTTCGGGCGGGCCGAGCGGATCGTGATCGCCGGGCACCTGGACACGGTGCCGCTGAACGACAACCTGCCGGCGCGGCGCGCGGACGGGTTGATCCACGGGCTCGGAGCCTGCGACATGAAGGGCGGGGTCGCCGTCGGGCTCCGGCTGGCGGCCACGCTGACCGAGCCGAACCGGGACATCACCTACGTCTTCTATGACTGCGAAGAGGTCGAGTCGGAGCGCAACGGGCTGTTCAAGCTGACCCAGTCGAACCCTGAGCTGCTCGAGGGCGTGTTCGCGGTCGTGATGGAGCCGTCGAACGCCGTGGTCGAGGCGGGCTGCCAGGGGACGATGCGGATCGAGGTCACCACCCGGGGCGAGCGGGCGCACTCCGCACGGTCGTGGATGGGCCGGAACGCCATTCACGCGGCCGGAGACGTGCTGGCCCGGCTGGCGGCGTACGAGCCGCGGCGGGTGCCGATCGACGGCCTGGAGTACCGCGAGGGGCTGAACGCGGTCGGAATCACCGGTGGGGTCGCGGGGAACGTCGTACCGGACCTGTGCACGGTGGAGATCAACTACCGGTTCGCGCCGAGCCGGTCCGAGGCGGAGGCCGAGGCGCACCTGCGCGAGGTCTTCGACGGCTACGACATCGTGGTGACGGACTCCGCACCGAGCGGGTTGCCAGGGCTGGAGCGGCCGGCTGCGGCGGCGTTCCTGCAGGTGGTGGGCGGTGAGCCCAAGCCGAAGTTCGGGTGGACTGACGTGGCGCGGTTCACGCTGCTCGGCGTACCGGCGGTGAACTACGGGCCCGGCGACCCGCTGTATGCGCACAAACAGGATGAATTCGTGCCGGAGGCCGAGATCGAGCTGTGTGAACAGCGGTTGAGGAGTTGGTTGACCGCGCCCGCGTGAGCCCATGCCGTCTCCGGATAGGTCCTAACCTGGGGGCATGGCAGAACAACCCTCGATCCACCCCGACCGTCCGGTCGGCCACCAGCAACGCGGACCGGTCGTGATGCGGCGCAAGCAGGTGCAGCAGTCCACGTCCGAGCAGCGGTTGCTGGACAGCCGCGGGCCCTCCGACTGGGTGCACACCGACCCGTGGCGGGTGCTGCGGATCCAGTCGGAGTTCATCGAGGGGTTCGGCATGCTCGCCGAGCTGGGGCCGGCGATCAGCGTGTTCGGGTCGGCGCGGACCAAGCCCGAAGACCCCATGTACGGCGCAGCCGAGGAACTCGCGCGGAAGCTGGTGGACGCCGGGTACGCGGTGATCACCGGCGGCGGGCCGGGCGTGATGGAGGCGGCGAACAAGGGCGCCTCCGAGGCCGGTGGCGTCTCGGTCGGGCTCGGGATCGAGCTGCCCTTCGAGAACGGCCTGAACGAGTGGGTCGACATCGGGATGAACTTCCGGTACTTCTTCACGCGCAAGACGATGTTCGTGAAGTACGCGCAGGGGTTCGTGGTGATGCCGGGTGGGTTCGGCACGCTCGACGAGCTGTTCGAGGCGCTCACGCTGGCGCAGACGCGCAAGGTGACGTCGTTCCCGGTGGTGCTGTTCGGTACGTCGTACTGGGGCGGGCTGGCCGACTGGCTGCGCGAAACCATGCTCGTCGACGGGAAGATCTCGGCGGCCGACCTCGACATGTTCACGATCACCGACTCCGTGGACGAGGCCGTGAGCTACATCGTCAAGTCCGCCGAGCTGGCCGACGCGGCGGCCGAAGAGGCGGCGTCGAACGCTGCTGAGCAGGTCGCCGAGGCGGAGAATCCGGCCGCGCGGGAGCGTCGTGAGCAGCACCGGCTCGGGTCCGACGGGAGCTAGCTTTCGGCTCAAAGACCCGCCGATTGTGCGGGTGACTGGATCGGCATGGCACGATCGGTCCCGTGATGTGGTTCTTCGGGTTGATCGTGGTGCTGTTGATCGGGGCCGTCGCCGTCGTGGCCTCGGGACGTTGGGGTGCCATGAGCCCCGCGTACGACGACCGCCCCGACATGACTGTCCCCGCGCGGCAGGCGCTGACCTCGACCGAGATCGAGTCGGTCCGGTTCGCCGTCGGCCTGCGCGGCTACCGGATGGACGAGGTCGACACGCTGCTCGAACGCGTCGCCCGGGAGGTCGCCGAGCGCGACCGCCGGATCGCCGATCTCGAGCGGGCGGTCGCCCCGATCCTTGATTCGCCCGACGGGGACGGGTTCGCGTCCCGCAACAGGTACACCGCCGCCGACTTCGACGACACCGGCTCCCAGGAGCCGATCCTCGTCGGCGGCGACTTCCCGCCGGCCGAGCAGACCACCGCAAGCGAAGAGCCGCCCGCAGCTCCGACTCCGACCCCGATGCCGGCCCCGGTCGCGGCGGCGCCTGGGGTGACGCTTCCGGTGGTCGCCGTCCCGGCAGCTCCGTCGCCCGCTGAGCCTCAGCAGCCCGCGGCCGACCCCGCGCCGGCGGCAGCCGAGCCCGCACCGCAGCCGGTCGCTGAAGCCGCGGCTCAGCCTGAGTCCACACCTCAGGCGGTTGCCGAGGAGCCGCCTGCTACGGCTGCGAACGAGTACGAGCGGCTCCAGGCCGAGGCCCGGGCCCTGCTCGAGGCCACCACTGGCAGCCTCCCCACCATCCGCACCACGGACAAGCCAGCCACCCCCGCTGCGCCTCCGCAGGTCCCCGACGCGCGAGCCACCCCGGCGGACCAGCCCCCGGCCGGCTCCTGGTTCCAGGAGCCGCCAGCTCCTCAGCAGTTCCAGGGCCAGGACCAGTCCGGCGCGGCCTACCCGCAGCCGACCCAGCCCACGCCGTACCAGCAGCCCACACAGCAGTCGGCGGGCCAAGCGACGCCGTACCGGCAGGACGCTCCGGCAAACCAGGAAGCTGACCAGGCTCAGTTCACCCTGCGCCCCTCGGAACGCCAGCAGACTCCGCAGCCGACACAGCAGTCCGCGGCTCAGCCCTCGCCGTACCAGCAGCCCCCGAGCCAGCCCACGCCGTACCAGCAGCCTGCGCAGGCGCCTCAACAGCAGGCGGCGCCGGTGCCGCATTGGGTGCAGCCGCAGGTGGCCCAGGAGCAGGCCAACGGGGGTGCCGAGGCGCCGCCGGAGGGCTGGGAGGCGTGGGAACCGCCGTCGGGCGATCCTGGGGCTCAGGGACGGCACAGCGCGCCGCCGGATCAACCGGCGTACCGGCGTCCTAGCTGATGACATCCAGCGGCACGTGCCACGCGGAGGCTTCGATCGAACTGGAGCTGGAGCAACAGGACGCGTGGGATGTGGTGGTGGATTGGTCGCGGCAGTCGCGGTGGATGTTGTTCACGCGGGTGTGGGCGACCGGGCAGGACGGCGTCGGTGTCGGCGGGGGAGTCGCGGCGCGAACTTCTGTCGGTGGCATCGGGTTCACTGACGACATGGTCATCACGAACTGGGATCCACCGCACGAGTGCACCGTGAAACACCTCGGCACGATCGTCCGCGGCACCGGCACGTTCGCCGTCACCTCGACCGGGAGCGCCGGCAGCG
This sequence comes from Kribbella sp. NPDC051587, assembly GCF_044453945.1. NCBI lineage: Bacteria > Bacillati > Actinomycetota > Actinomycetes > Propionibacteriales > Kribbellaceae > Kribbella > Kribbella sp. NPDC051587. Next base: position 458,474 of record NZ_JBITDE010000004.1, on the reverse strand, counting down.
TGTGCACCTGGTCGGAGGACGTGATCCCGCCCCTCGGCAAGCTCGGGCGACTCGCTTGGCCGGTCGTGCGACCGGCGTTCGAACTGATGATGAAGACTTCACTGAAGCGGTTGGTCAAGGAGGTCGCGGCGTGACCGTCATCGGGGACGACGGGCAGCCGCGCTGCGGGTGGGCGACGTCGGCGCCGGAGTACATCGCGTACCACGACAACGAGTGGGGCAAGGAGATCCGCGACGACCGCGGACTGTTCGAGCGGCTCACGCTGGAAGCGTTTCAGTCCGGCCTGTCGTGGATCACGATCCTGCGGAAGCGGGAGAACTTCCGGACCGCGTTCGCGCACTTCGATCCCGAGGTGATCGCGAAGTACGGCAGTGACGACTTCGACCGGCTGATGGCCGATCCGGGGATCGTGCGGAACCGGCTCAAGATCAACGCCACGATCTCGAACGCGCGCGCCCTGCTCGAGCTCGACGACGGCGAGCTCACCAACCTGCTGTGGAGCTTCCAGCCGGCCAAGCAGAAGGCGCCGAAAACACTGGGCGACGTCCCGGCGACGACACCGGAATCGGTGGCCATGGCGAAGGCCTTGAAGAAGAGCGGATTCGTGTTCGTCGGCCCGACCACGGCGTACGCGTTGATGCAGGCGACGGGCATCGTGAACGACCATCTCGCGACCTGTATCGCCCGCTGAACAAGGCGAATGCAGAGGCCAGATGCACGTGCATAACGCACGAAATCGTGCAATTCGCGGTGACTGGAAGACAAACGGCTGAACGAGTTGTGTTACCCCTACAGAACGTGATGTGGTGTTCAGCGGACTCCCCGTCTGTCAGGTGGTTGTCCGGTCGTGACTCGCCCGACCGGAAAGCGGCCGGGGAGTCCACCAACGTGACGAGAGCCGACCTTCACCGCCCGGTGAAGGTCGGCTTCTCCTTGGCCACGAACGACGCGACGGCGTTCTTGTGGTCCTCGGTGTCGCCGGTCAGTTGCATCTTCGACGCCTCGAACGCGAGCGACTCGGCGAGCGTGTGCGACGCGGCGTACGCGACCGACTGACGTACCGACGCATAGGCGACCGTCGGTCCGGCCGCGAGTTTTGCGGCAAGGTCCGTAACGGCCGCCTCGAGCCCCTCGGCCGGTACGACGGACGACGCCAGCCCGAGCTCGAGTGCCTCGGCCGACTTGATGGTCCGCGGGAAGTACAGCAGCTCGATCGCCCGGGCCTGACCGATCAGTCGCGGCAGCGTCCAGGAGATCCCGGTGTCGCACGACAGCGCGATCCCGGTGAACGCGAAGTTGAACCCGGCCGTCTCCGACAGGATCCGGAAGTCGCACGCGAACGCCATCGACGCGCCGGCCCCGGCCGCGACGCCGTTCACCGCGGCGATCACCGGCTTCGGCATCTCGGCCAGCGCCAGCGCGATCGGCGCGTAGTGATCCGGCACCGTGCTCCAGAGCGCCTCGGTGTCTCCTGCCTGCAGCAACCCGATGTGCTCCTTCAGATCCTGACCGACGCAGAACGCGCGCCCGGTCCCGGTCAGCACCACGACCCGTACGGCGTCGTCCTCGGCCGCGGCCTGGATCGTGTCGCGCAGCAGCACCTTGGTGGCGATGTCGAGCGCGTTCATCGCGTCCGGCCGGTTCAGGGTGATGGTGGCGACACCTTCGGACACGTCGTACGTGACGGAGTCACTCATCGTGGTCAGCTCCTTGACAGTGGGTGAGGAAATTCAGTGCGTCGTCAGGCAGTCGTCGACGAAACGCCCGGCCGCGGGGCCCAGTCGTTCCGCGTGGAAATCGAAGTATGCGGCGGCCCGGGTGCCGGCCCAGTCCGACGGCAGCAGCTCGGCCGGTAGCCCTGGATCGAGGAACAGGAACTTGCGCCACTCGTGTACCAGTTCGGAGCGGACGGCGAACGCCTGCTCGTCGGTGGTGCCGTCCCCGGCGGCGTCGACCAGGGCCTTGGCCTCGATCAGCCAGGCGTCGTACGAGGCCCCCAGGTCGTCGAGTTTCCAGACCCGCCGGGCGAACTCGATCGCGCCCTCGTCGACGGGCGCCCGGAAGCGGTCCGCGGTGATTCCCTCGACCTCGAGAATCTGGTCGACCTCGGTGTCGTTGCGCAGCCCGACCCAGGCGCCGTCGGACAGCGGAGCCCAACCCAGGAAGGCGAGTTGGCTCGCCAGCTGCTCGCGACGGCGGGCGTTCGGGACCTCGTGCAGGATGCCCAGATGCCAGTGCCGGTCCCAGCCCGGGACCCCGTCCGGGCCGGTGCCGTCGGCCCCGGTCCGGTAGATCCGGGCGGCCGCGTCGTCGAGCCGGCGGCGCGCCCGGGCCGACAACGCGTATCCGGGCTGCCCGTCGATCCGGACCGGCTCCAGCCAGGCCTGCCGGACCATCCGCGACACGGCGGTCCGGACGGCCGGTGGATGGACGCCGAGGGGTGCGAGCAGGCGCACGAGGGCGGCCACCGGTGCTCGCGCTCCACGCGCGCGCAGGTGGTCGCCGTACAGGTCGAAAAGGGCTGAACGGGCGTGCACAAAACCCGAGTCTGCCGTATGGTGCGCGCCTTCGGCCTGTGATCGGGGATAATGGGTCCGGATACACACTGCGATACGCGCCGACGGCGCATCACCACAGGGCGCCGGCGACGGTCGGCCGCGTGGTGTCGTCGCTCAACACCGAACTGGGAAGGGGTGCGCGCATGGCGGCGATGAAGCCGCGGACGGGCGATGGTCCGCTCGAGGTCACCAAGGAGGGCCGCGGAATCGTGATGCGGGTTCCGCTCGAGGGCGGGGGCCGGCTCGTGGTCGAGCTCAACGCCGACGAGGCGACCGATCTCGGTAATGCACTGAAGGCCGTCGTCGGCTGACCGACTCTCCGGGGTGCCTCTTCCGCACTCCTTTGTCATTCCTTCGACCCCGGTGGGTGCCTTTTCCGGTACCGACCGGGGTCGTTACGGTGGGCAGCAGTTTCTCTTTGACACTTGACCAGTGAGGACCCCTCTAGTGGCTCGCCGCATCAGCACCTTCGCGTACCCGACGATTCCGGCCGTGGCCTGGCAGCCCGGGTTGCCGGTGCACGGCTCGTCCACCTGGGTGGTCGTCGTGGGGTCGGGCGGCCTGCCGGCCGCGGCGAAGGAGGCCGGGCAGCGGCTCGGCGTCGACCTGGACCGGCTGCTCGAGGTGCAGCAGGAGGCCGGCTTCAGTGCGTCGGCCGGTACGACGGTGGCCTACCCGCTGCTGTCGGGTGAGGTCAGCGAGGTGCTGCTGGTCGGCGCCGGTGACGCGACGGCGAAGGAGCTGCGCCACGCCGGCGCGGCGATCGCCCGGTTCGGTCGCGGCAAGGACGAGCTCACCACCGTCGTTGCCGAGGGCATCGACGACCAGGCGCTGCAGGCCTTTGCCGAGGGCATCGTGCTCGGCTCGTTCAGCTACACCCTGAAGACGGTCGACAAGGGCAAGCCGGTGGTCGCTCGAGTGACCCTGACCGACGGCTCCACCGCCGAGCGGCAGGCCGTGATCGACCGCGGCATCGTGATCGGGCGGACGGGCTGGGTGGCCCGGCAGTTCGCGATCACCCCCTCGAACGAGAAGGACCCGTCCTGGCTGGCCGCCCGCGCCACCGAGCTGGCCGCGTCCACCGGCCTCGAGGTGACGGTCTGGGACGAGAAGCAGCTCGCCGCCGACGGCTTCGGCGGCATCCTCGCGGTCGGCCAGGGCTCGACCCGCCCGCCGCGGCTGATCCGGATGGACTACGTCCCGGACGGTGCCACGGACAAGACGCCGTACGTCGTCCTGGTCGGCAAGGGCATCACCTACGACACCGGCGGCCTGTCGCTGAAGCCGCGCGAAGGCATGGTGTCGATGAAGCGCGACATGACCGGCGGCGGTTCGGTGATCGCGACCATGTCGGCCCTGCGTGAACTGGGCGCGAAGGTCAAGGTCACCGGCCTGATCTGCTCGGCCGAGAACATGCCGTCCGGTTCGGCGTACCGGCCCGACGACGTCATCCGCCACTACGGCGGCCGCACCACCGAGGTCAAGAACACCGACGCCGAAGGCCGCCTGGTGATGGCAGACGGCCTCGCCTACGCCGTACAGGACCTGAAGCCCGACGTCGTCGTCGACATCTCCACCCTCACCGGCGCGATCAAGGTCTCGCTCGGCGCCATGCTGTACGGCGGCCTCTTCGCCACCGACGACGCCCTGGCCGACAACCTCACCGACGCCGGCCGAGTCTCAGGCGAAGAGCTCTGGCGGATGCCCCTGGCCGACCAGTACCAGGACCTCATCTCCACCCCCATCGCCGACTCCGTCAACTCCTCCAAGGGCCCCGGCTCCATCACCGCCGCCCTCTTCCTCAAAGCCTTCACCGGCACCACCCCCTGGGCGCACCTCGACCTCTCCTCGATCGCCGAGTCCCCCGCCGACCGCCACGAATACTCCGCCGGCGCCACCGGCGCCGGCGCCCGCCTCCTAACCACCTGGCTAACCACCGCTTCCCCCACCGCCGGCATCGCCTAACCCCACCCCCCGCCCACCACCCCGCCCGACCCCATTTGGTGGGTGCACCCACCAAATGGGAGGTTCTCGCCCCGAAATATCGGCGGGGAACCTCCTAGGTGGTGGGTGCACCTACCAAAGTTGTCCACAGGTGCCGCGTCGAGGCGAGCGGGGAGAGGGCCGGGACACCGATGCTGGGGGGATGAACCCAGAGTTGGCACGCGTTGCGGCGCGGCAGGGCGGTGTGTTCAGCCGCCTGCAAGCGATGATCGCCGGGTATGCACCGGACCAGATTCGGGACCGTCTGAAGAACGGCCGCTGGGAGCGGCTTCGGCACGGGCAGTACGCCGAGGCCGTCGATCTGAGGGACTCGGCTGCCTGGGATCGGCACTTGTTTCGGCATCGGCGCCTCGTCCACGCCGCGGTGAATGCGATGCAGCCAGGGTCGGTGGCAGTGAGCCACTACTCGGCGCTCGTCCTGCACGGTGTACCAGCGTGGGGCGCTGATCTCGAGGAAGTACAGCTGACGCGGTTGACCGGACGCAGCAGACTGAAGGCCGGTACCAGGCATCACGAAGGAAAGCTGACGACGGCGGAGCTGACGCAGGTCGATGCGCTGACGGTGACATCGGTCGAGCGTGCGTTGATTGAGAACGCCAGCAGGGCGTCGTTCGAGTCCGCCGTGGTCAGCGCCGACGCAGCGTTGCGGCGACCGGACGTGAGTGCCGAGGTGGTTCGCCGGCTGCTCGAGACGACCGAGTGCTGGCCCGGAAGCCCGACGATCACGTCAGCTATCGCTTTCGCCGACCCGTTGTCCGAATCGGTGGGAGAGTCGCGGGCGAGGGTGCTGATGCGCAACGAGGGCCTGCCGCGCCCCGTCCTGCAGGCGGTCTTCTCGGACAGGGCCGGATTCATCGGACGCGTCGACTTCTACTTTCCGGAGGAGATGACGGTTGTCGAGTTCGACGGCATGGTGAAGTACGCCGACGGATCAACGACGACCTTGATCGACGAAAAGCTCCGCGAGGACCGTCTCCGCGCGCTCGGGCTGGAGGTTGTGCGCATCACCTGGGCCGACCTGGAGCGCCCCGCTCGTACGGCGATGCTGATCCGCCAGGCGTTCGCTCGCGCACGCCGAGCCCGCGTCGCCGGCTGAGCCTGGAGGGGTGCACGCACCAAATAGGGGGTTCCCACCCCGGAATTTCGGCGGGGAACCTCCCATTTGGTGGGTGCACCCACCAAATGTCACCGGGGGGGAGGTGCGGAGGAAGGGGGGGTGGGGGTGGTCCTAGACGGTGAGGCTGTTGTAGAGGTGGACGGTGCGTTCGGCGACGGCGTCCCAGCCGAACTCCGACACTGCTCGGGTGCGGCCGGCCTTGCCCATGGCCTCGGCCTTGGCGGGGTTGGCGACGAGCTCGTTGATGCCTTCGGCAAGTTCGCGCTCGAAGGTGTCGATGTCGTTCTCGTCGTAGCGGACGAGGGTTCCGGTCACGCCGTCGTCGACGACCTCCGGGATACCGCCGACCGCGCTCGCGACGACGGCGGTCTCGCAGGCCATCGCCTCGAGGTTGACGATGCCGAGCGGCTCGTAGATCGACGGGCAACAGAAGGCCAGGGCGTGCGTCAGGACCTGCCGGACCTCTTCGCGCGGCAGCATCTCCGAGACGACGAAGACGCCGTCACGAGATGCGCGAAGCTCGTCGACGAGGGCGTCGGTCTCGGCCTTGAGCTCGACCGTGTCAGCTGCACCGGCGAGCAGCACCAGCTGCACCGACGGGTCCAGCTGCAGTCCGGCGCGGAGCAGGTGCGGAACACCCTTCTGCCGGGTGATGCGGCCGACGAACGTCACGTACGGCCGGCTCAGGTCGACGCCGAGCCGCTCCAGCACGTGGGTCGCTGGGTCCGGGTGGTAGAAGTCCGCGTCGATCCCGTTGGAGATGACATGCACCTTGGCCGGGTCGATCGACGGGTAGCACTCCAGTACGTCGTCCCGCATCCCGCGGCTGACTGCGACCACCGCGTCAGCAGCCTCGTACGACGTTTGCTCGGCCCAGCTCGACAGTCGGTAGCCACCGCCGAGCTGCTCGGCCTTCCACGGCCGGCGCGGCTCCAGCGAGTGGGCGGTCACCACGTGCGGTACGCCGTACAGGAGCTTGGCCCAGTGGCCGGCCATGTTCGCGTACCAGGTGTGCGAGTGCACGAGCTGTGCATCGCCGACGGCGGCGGTCATGGTCAGATCGGTGGAGAGGATCCGCAGCGCCGCGTTCGCACCAGGGATCCGCGGGTCGTCCTCGGAGTGGGCGGTGGCGCCCAGGCGTGGCTCACCCATGCAGTGCACGTCGACGTCGAGCAACCGGCGCAACTCGCGCACCAGGAAGTCGACATGCACCCCCGCCCCGCCGTACACGTCCGGAGGAAACTCACGCGTCAGAATGGCGACCTTCATAAAGTCCGACGATAAGTCATCAGGACGTGTGCGTAGCCACCCAGAACCGCAGCTTCCCGTGTCGCTCGTCCTCCAGCTCGCCGCCGGCCGCCTGGATCACCTTGCGGGACGCCACGTTGTCCGCGTCGCACGTGACCAGTGCCGGGTCGATTCCAAGGTCCGCCGCGAAGGGCAGGGACTGGACGAGCATCTGGGTCGCGTAGCCCCGGCGACGGGCCGACGGCCGGACGCAGTACCCGATGTGCCCGCCGATCTCCAGGAGCTGTGGGCTCAGCTCGTGCCGGATGGAGAGCCGGCCGAGCCACTCCACGCCGTCGACGAACCAGAGGATCGTGTAGGGCACGATCCCGTCCATCAGTACTGCGTCGGGGTCAGCAGCGCCGCGGATACCGTCGACGAGTCGTGAGAACTCGGCCGGGTCGGCTGCCTGCTCACGGGTCCAGTTCTCCTCTTCGCCGCCGACGAACGTCTCGGCACCCATCCACCGCTCCTCTTCCGGCGTCAGCTCGTCCCAGGCAGCCAGGTAGGACAGATGGACGGCGACAGTGGGCTCGACGAGGGTTGGCATCCTCCCAGTCTTACGCACGGCCGGTAGCCACCCAGTAGCGCAGCTTGCCCTCGTACTCGTCCTGCAGCACGCCTCCGGCCGCCTCGATGGCCTTCCGCGACCCCACGTTGTCCACCAGGCACGTGACCCGGGCAGGGTCGATGCCCAGCGCCGCAGCGACCGGCAGCGACTCGCGCAGCATCGCCGACGCGTACCCACGACGCCGGTACGACGGACGCACGCCGTACGTGATGTGTCCGGCGACCTCGGCGAAGGCGGGGCCGAGCTGGTGCCGGATCGAGAGGCGGCCGAGCCACTCCGCGCCGTCGACGTACCAGAGCACCGTCTGCGGCAGCATGTCCGGACCGAGCGCGGTCCCAGGAGTAGCCTCGCTCGCGACTGCCGCCACCATGGCAGCGAACTCCGACGGGTCAGCCGCCTGCTCCCGCGTCCACTCCGGTACGCCGGCCACCACCGACCGGGCTCCCATCCAGCGGCTGTCGAGGCCGAACTCGTCCCAAGCGGCCAGGAACGACTGGTGAACGTCAACGGTCGGAGTGGTGAGCCTTGGCATGCTTCCAGTCTCGCGACACTCGCAACTGCTTATGCACCCGGACAACGGCGGCTAAGGTGCGGACATGGCAAAGGCGCCCAAGATTCTCGGAATTGTCCTGGCCGGTGGTGAGGGGAAGCGGCTGATGCCGCTGACGGCGGACCGGGCCAAACCGGCTGTGCCCTTCGGCGGTAGCTACCGGTTGATCGACTTCGTGCTGTCCAACCTGGTGAATGCGGGGATCCGCAGTCTGTGTGTGCTGACGCAGTACAAGTCGCACTCACTGGACCGGCACGTCACGATCACGTGGCGGATGTCGACGTTCCTCGGCAACTACGTCACCTGTGTGCCGGCCCAGCAGCGGCTCGGCCCGCAGTGGTACCAGGGCAGTGCGGACGCGATCTACCAGTCGATGAACCTGATCAACGACGCCAAACCCGACATCATCGTGGTGTTCGGCGCGGACCACGTGTACCGGATGGACGCCTCCCAGATGGTGGCCGACCACATCGCCCGGGGCAACGGGGTGACCGTGGCCGGCATCCGGGTGCCGCGGGCCGAGGCGTCGGAGTTCGGCGTGATCAAGACCGCGGACGACGGTCACACGATCGCCGAATTCTTGGAAAAACCAGCGGAGCCCCCAGGTTTGCCGGACTCGCCGGACGAGACGTTCGCGTCGATGGGCAACTACGTGTTCAGCGCCGATGTCCTGGTGGAGGCGCTGCGCAAGGACGCCGCCAACCCGGCGTCCCGGCACGACATGGGTGGCGACATCGTCCCGATGCTGGTTGCCGAGGGCAAGGCCGGTGTCTACGACTTCAAGGACAACGACGTACCCGGTGCGCTCGACCGGGACCGCTCGTACTGGCGGGACGTGGGCTCGCTGGACTCGTACCACGAGGCGCACATGGACCTGGTCTCGATCCAGCCCGTGTTCAACCTCTACAACTCGGACTGGCCGATCTTCACCTCCCACCCGCAGTTGCCCGGTGCGAAGTTCACCGACAACGCCACGGTGAGTGAGTCGATCATCTGCCAGGGCTCGATCGTGTCCGGTGCGACCGTCGACCACTCGGTGCTCGGGTCGAACGTGAAGGTCGGCGCCGGTGCGCTGGTGGAGCGTGCGGTGATCATGGACAACTGCACGATCGGCGCCGGCGCGGTGCTGAAGAACGTCATCCTGGACAAGAACGTGGTCATCCCGCCGGGTGTCGAGATCGGGATCGACCCCGACTTCGACCGGCAGCGTGGCTTCACCGTCTCCAAGGGCGGTGTCACGGTGCTCGGCAAGGGCCAGGTGGTGGAGCCGCCCGTGGCCAAGGCAGTCGTGGAGCCGGAGGTCGCCGAGGCATGAGCTCGGAGGCGGAGGCACGCGCACTGGACGCCAGCGACCCGGGCCACCGCGAGCTGTTCGACATCCCGACGGCGACCGAGGGCCGCTACCGGGAGGTCGCGTACTTCGCCGGGAACTCGCTCGGCCTGCGCCCGAAGGCCACTCGGGGCGAGCTGCTCGCGGACCTCGACTCCTGGGCTGCCCTCGGCGTGGAAGGCCATCTGGAGGGTGAGCGGCCCTGGCTGCCGTACCACGAGCTGCTGACCGGACCGGCGGCTCGACTCGTCGGTGCGCTGCCCAGCGAGACCGTGGTGATGAACTCGCTCACGGTCAACCTGCACCTGCTGATGGTGTCGTTCTACCGGCCGACGGCGTCGCGGTACCGCATCCTCATCGAGGACTCCGCCTTCCCGTCAGACAGCTACGCAGTGCAGTCCCAAGCACGTTTCCACGGGTACGACGACGCTGTCGTCCGCCTGAAGCCCAGACCGGGCGAGGACTGCCTCCGTACGGCGGACGTGCTCGACCGGCTCGGTGATGACGTGGCACTGGTGCTGCTGGGCGGAGTGAACTACCTGACCGGTGAGCTGATGGACATCCCCGCCATGACGACAGCTGGGCAGGCGGCGGGTGCAGTGGTCGGCTGGGACCTGGCGCACGCAGCCGGGAACGTACCGCTGGAGCTGCACGAGTGGGGCGTCGACTTCGCCGCCTGGTGCTCCTACAAGTACCTGAACTCCGGACCGGGCTCGTTGGCCGCAGCGTTCGTGCACGAGCGGCACCTGGGTGGTCAGCTGCCGCGGTTCGAGGGCTGGTGGAGCACGGAGGCGTCCACGCGGTTCGAGATGGCAGCCGAGTCCCGGCCGCCTGCCTCTGCGGACGCCTGGCAGGTGTCGAACCCACCGATCTTCTCGATGAGCCCGGTGCGCACGTCACTCGAGATCTTCGACCGCATCGGCATCGGCGTCCTGCGCGAGCGCAGTCTGCGGCTGACGGCCTACCTGGAGAAGCTGTTGGCAGCGGTGCCGGTGCAGGTGATCACACCGACCGATCCGGTACGGCGGGGTGCCCAGCTCTCCCTGCGAATCGGTGGAGCGCTGACCGCCGGTGAGCTCGCCAAGAAGCTACGGTTCGAGTACGGCGTGATCGCGGACGCACGGGAACCAGATGTGCTCCGACTGGCGCCGGTGCCGCTGTATTCGACGTACCACGACTGCTGGCGCGCAGCGGCAGCGCTGGCCGAGGTGATCGCTGGATGAAGGTTGCAATCGTCGGAGCCGGGCTGACCGGCAGTCTGCTGGCGTGTTACCTCGCCCGGCGTGGGCTGACTGTGACCCTGTACGAGCGCCGCCCGGACCCGCGCGTCGGTACGACGGACCGGGGCCGGTCGATCAACCTGGCGATCTCCGAACGCGGTCTGGACGCCCTGCGGCGGATCGGGCTGGACACGACGGTGATGGCCGATGCGCTGCCGATGAAGGGCCGGATGATCCATCCGGTCGCCGGACCGCTCGACTTCCATCAGTACTCGGCCAGAGGCGACCGGGCGATCAACTCGATCAGCAGGGGCGCGCTGAACAACGCACTGCTCACAGCGGCCTCGACCGCTAAGGGTGTGTCGGTCGAGTTCGAGCACCGGTTGTGCGAGCTGGACTCCGCCGCCGGTCGGCTGGTGTTCCAGACCCCGTCAGGCAAAACGACAGCGACAGCTGATGTGATCCTCGGCGCGGACGGCGCAGGGTCCGCCGTACGGGAGCAGTTGCTTGCTGAGGGCATCGTTGCCGAGAACGTCGACTTCCTGGACTACGGGTACAAGGAGCTGTCGATTCCGGCCGTGGACGGGGAGTTCGCGCTCGACCCGGGCGCACTGCACATCTGGCCGCGTGGGACGTCGATGATGATCGCCCTGCCGAACCCGGACCGCTCGTTCACGTGCACGCTGTTCTGGCCGGCTGGCTCGTTCGACGCGCTCACCACGGCAGACGCGATCACGACGTACTTCAGTGAGCACTATCCGGATGTGTTGCCGTTGGCACCGAATCTGATCGACGACTACCTGCACAACCCGGTCGGGGTGCTCGGCACTGTCCACACGCTGCCCTGGCAGGCCCACGGCCGGACTGCCCTGATTGGCGACGCTGCGCACGCCATAGTCCCGTTCTACGGCCAGGGCGCCAACTGCGCGTTCGAGGACGTCGTAGAGCTGGACCGGTGCCTGGACGACACAGGTGGTTCGTGGGCCCGCGCATTGCCGCTCTTCGAGGCACGCCGACGCGAGAACACCGAAGCCATCGCCGACATGGCACTGACGAACTTCATCGAGATGCGCGACAAGGTGGCGTCACCAGTCTTCCGACTGACCAAGCAGGTGGAGCACGCGCTCGAACGCCTCCTGCCCGGCCGGTACGTCTCCCGCTACGAGCTCGTCTCCTTCAGCACCACCCCGTACGCCGAGGTCCAGCGCAGAGTCCAACGCCAACACCGGTACGTCGGTCTCGCGGCGGCGGGCCTCGCTCTGATCGCACTGAGGTTGCTGAGGAGACTCCAATGACGCTGTGGACGCCGGAGCTGCTCACCGGCCAGCCAAAAGACGTTGGGCTGCTGCAACACTTCGTCGGCGGCTCCTTCGTCGACTCGCCCAAGCGGTTCGCCAAGGTGAGTCCGGTGACGGGGGAGCAGATCTTCGAGGTGTGCGAAGCCGACGAGTCCACTGTGGACGCAGCCGTCGCCGCAGCCCGCGCAGCCCTCAAAGGTCCGTGGGGACGCATGGGGGAGCAGGAGCGCGCCAACGTCCTGCGGCGCGTGGCGGACGAGCTGGAGCGCCGGTTCGACGACCTGGTCGCGGCTGAGGTCGGTGACACCGGCAAGTCGATCAGTCAGGCGCGCACCCTCGACATCCCGCGCGGTGCGGCCAACTTCCGCGCCTTCGCGGACTTCGCGACCACCACGCCGACCGAGTCCTACACGACCACCCTTGCGGACGGCCGCCGGGCGCTCAACTACGCGGTCCGCAAACCGGTCGGTGTCGTGGCGATCGTCGTACCGTGGAATCTCCCGCTGCTCCTGCTGACGTGGAAGGTCGCGCCGGCGCTTGCCTGCGGCAACGCAGTGATCGTGAAGCCGTCCGAGGAGACGCCGTCGTCGGCGACCGTGCTCGCCGAGGTGATGGCGGCGGCCGGCGTACCGGACGGGGTCTTCAACCTCGTGCACGGCCTGGGCCCGTCGTCCGCGGGTGAGTTCCTGACCCGCCACCCAGGCATCGACGCGATCACCTTCACCGGTGAGTCCGCGACCGGTACGGCGATCGCCAAGGTGGCCGCGGAGCGGGTGAAGTCGGTCTCGTTCGAGCTCGGCGGCAAGAACGCCGGCCTGATCTTCGCCGACGCCGATCTGGACGCGGCCGTCGAGGGCTCGGTCCGCTCGACCTTCACCAACGGCGGCCAGGTCTGCCTCTGCACCGAACGCCTGTACGTCGAGCGTCCCGTGTACGACGAGTTCTGCACCCGACTGGCGACCCGGGCCGGCGAACTCACCTACGGCTGGCCCGCCGACGAGGCGACGGTCAACATGCCGCTCATCTCGAAACAGCATCGTGACAAGGTGCTCTCGTACTACGACCTGGCGCGAACCGAGGGGGCCGACGTGCTCGCGGGTGGCGGCGTACCGGCGTTCGGCGATGCTCGCGACGGTGGTTGCTATGTGCAACCGACTGTCGTGACGGGACTGCCGGTGGATGCCCGGACCAACCGCGAGGAAGTGTTCGGGCCGATCTGCCATATCGCGCCGTTCGACACCGAGGACGAAGCGTTTGGCTTGGCCAACGACAGTGATTACGGGCTCGCGGCAACAGTCTGGACGCGGGACGTCGGTCGCGCACACCGGGCCGGCGCTGCTCTCGACGTCGGCCTGGTCTGGGTCAACACGTGGTTCGTCCGCGATCTGCGCACGCCGTTCGGTGGGATGAAGCTGTCCGGGGTGGGACGCGAGGGCGGGCGGCACTCGTTCGACTTCTACTCCGAGCCGACCAACGTCTGTGTGGAGATCTCGTGACAGTCGTTCCAGGTAAGGCGAAACCGCGCGGTCGCTTCCCGCACGTGAAGGTGTCGGGCGGCTTCGCGTTCGTGTCCGGCACGTCCAGCCGACGTCCTGACAACACCATCGCGGGTGCATCGGTCGACGAGCTCGGCACGACGACACTCGACATTCGCGAGCAGACGCGCGCCGTACTGGAGAACATCCGCGACATCCTGGCCGCAGTGGACGCCGGGCTGGAAGATCTGGTCAGCGTCACGGCGTACCTGGTGTCGATGAACGACTTCGGTGGCTACAACGAGGTCTACGGTGAGTTCTTCGACGAGAACGGACCTTCCCGGACGACTGTGGCGGTACATCAACTGCCGCATCCCCAGTTATTGATAGAGATTCAGGCCGTAGCGGCGATCCCGGCTAAGGAGTGAACCCCATGAAGGCGACGAACTTTCCGGAGTGGATCGAGGAGAACAAGCATCTGCTGAAGCCGCCGGTCGGCAACAAGCAGATGTTCCCGACCGGGGACGACTTCATCACGATGGTTGTCGGCGGCCCCAATCAGCGCACCGACTTCCACGTCGACCCGTACGAGGAGTTCTTCTACCAGATCAAGGGCGAGCTCCGGGTCAACGTGATGACCGAGGACGGGCCGGAGACCGTCGAGGTGAACGCGGGGGAGATGTGGGTGCTGCCGCGGAACATGCCGCACTCGCCGCAGCGCGGTCCGGACTCGATCGGCCTGGTGATCGAGCGGGTCCGGGAGCCCGGCACGCTGGAGAGGTTCCGCTGGTACTGCGGTGAGTGCAGCGCGGTCGTGCACGAGGTCGAGCTCCAGGTGACCGACATCGTCGCCGACCTGCCGCCGGTCTTCGCCGCGTTCTACGAGAGCGAACAAGCCCGCACCTGCCCGTCGTGCGGCACCGTTCACCCAGGCAAGGCCTGAGTGGCTGTAGACGTCCACACCCACTTGGTCCCCAAGGGCTGGCCGGATCTCGCGGCCGCCTGTGGGGGTGAGGGGTGGCCGTGGTTGCGGGTGGACTCCGAGCGGGCCGCGATGATCATGGTCGGCGAGACCGAGTTCCGCCCGGTCGGACCGCAGGCGTGGGACACCGCCGTACGGCGGGACGATATGGATGCCGATGGCATCGATCTGCAGGTGGTGTCGCCGACGCCGGTGTTCTTCGGGTACGACCGGCCGGCGGATCAGGCGGTCAAGCTGGCGAAGATCTTCAACGACCGCACGCTCGAGACGCTGACCGGCGATGAGCGGTTCGTACCGTTCTGCCAAGTGCCGCTGCAGGATCCGGACGCCGCCTGCGCCGAGCTGGATCGCTGCCTGACCAATGGGCACCTGGGTGTTGAGATCGGCAACCATGTCGGCGACAAGGATCTCGACGACGCCGGGATCGTTGCCTTCCTCAAGCACTGTGCCGAGACCGGTACGCCGGTTCTCGTGCACCCGTGGGACATGCCGGGTGGACCGCGGCTGGACCGGTGGATGGCGCGCTGGCTGACCGGCATGCCGGCCGAGACACATCTGTCCATCATCGCGATGATCCTCGGCGGAGCCTTCGACGTACTGCCGGAGTCGCTGCGGATCTGTTTCGCCCATGGTGGTGGGAGTTTCGCGTTCTGGCTCGGGCGGCTGGAGAACGCCTGGAACCGGCGCGGCGACATCGTGCGTGGTTGCTCGGAGCATCCACCGTCGCACTATCTGCAGCGGTTCTTCGTCGACACAGTGGTGTTCGAATCAGCGCCTTTACGGTTACTTGTCGATACCTTGGGAGAAGACCGGGTACTGGTCGGCAGTGACTACCCCTATCCACTGGGTGAGCGACCGGTCGGGGAGGTGGTGCGGAAAGCCGGCTTCCTGACCGCGGAACAGCAGCAGAAGTTGTTGTCCACGAACGCGATGACCTATCTCGGGAGGTCTGAATGAGCGAGGACCGATCGGTACTGACCCGCTCGGCGCGTGAGCCCGATGAGGAGCTCCGGTACGGCGAGCACGCGGACCACGTTATCGACCACTGGCACGCGAAGAACCCACGGCCACTGGTCGTCTACGTCCACGGCGGTTTCTGGCGCCCGGAGTACGACCGCGTGCACGCCCGCCCGCTCGGCGCCGCGCTCGCCGACCTCGGCTGGCCGGTTGCCTCCCTCGAGTACCGCCGCGTGCCTGGTGAACCAGACATCACCACAGGAGACATCCGTACGGCGCTCGATACGCTCCCCGACCTGATCGACGTACAGGACGGGTATGTGCTGGTCGGTCACTCTGCGGGTGGGCAGTTGGCGCTGTGGGCCGCTGCGACGCTCAACCCCGTCCGCCTCCGTGGCGTGGTCGCGCTGGCTCCGGTCGCCGACCTCCTGCTTGCTGACCAGTTGATGCTGGACGACAGTGCCGTACAGGCCTTCATCGGCAGCGGCGTCCGCAACGACCTGGACCCTGTGCACCTCCCGGCCCCGATCGCGTCGGTGTCGATCCTGCACGGTGTCAACGACACCCGCGTACCGCTGCAGCTCAGCGAGTCCTACTTCACCGCGCACCCGACCGCTCGCTTCAACCGCATCCCCGACTGCGGTCACTACGAGCTGATCGACCCACTCACCGACCCCTTCAACGACCTGGCCACCGAACTGGCCCGCCTCACCACGTAGCCCTTCGGCCCACCCCGAAGCCCGGCTTCGAGTCGCCTCGAAGGGTTCGCCCGCCACTCCCTGCCTCCGCACACTGGACCAGACCAGTTTGAGGAGGATTCATGCGACGACTCATCGCGCTCGCGGCGCTCCCCATCGCCGCCGCCGCGCTCACCGCACTCCCCGCCCACGCCCACGCCCACGCCACCAGGAACGCCGTCCCCTGCATCGTGAACAAGGACCACGCCAAGCTCATCTGGGCAGGCGGTCAGTTCACCGAGTACCTGAACCGCGGCGAAACGTTCTACGTCAACGACCCGACCGACACCGGCTGGGTCTGGGGTGACCACCACGACCCCAACGGCGGCTCCATCGAGCAGATGCAACGCATCGACCTCAACTGCCCCGGCGACTGATCGGTCGATCGTTTCAAACGATCGTCTGGGGGTGACCTGGTCAGTGGATACGGTCCTTCGGGACTAGACCGCTAACTCGGGAGACGATACATGCGTAAGTTGATGGCTGTTCTCGCCCTCGGCGCTGCCGCTGCGGCGATTGCTCCGGCGGCCGGAGCTTTTGCCCAGACGGAGGGGCATCGCGAGTACCGGGGGCACTTCGCCGCGGGGCAGGACTGCGACCGTGAGGGTGCCCGCATCGAGGCGAACGGCAAAGCTGACGGCTGGGTCTGCGAGGTCAGTCAACTCGGCGGCTTCAACCTCTACATGATCTACAACTGAGCCCACGCCTCAGTGAGCGCGCCGTCCGGTTGCCCGGGCGGCGCGTTTGTTAGTTGAGGCGTTTGGTGGCGGCCAGGAGGCCGTCAGAGGTGGGGAGGAGGGCGGAGACGAGGTTGTCGTCTTCGCGGACCGCGCGGAGGAGGTCGCGCAGGGCGGTGGTGTCGGGGTCTCGGTGGGCCGGGTCGGGGACGCGGGCTCCGGTGAGGAGGCCGGCGAACACGACGATGCCACCGGGGCGCAGGAGGCGGAGGGCCTCGTGCAGGTACGCCGTGTTCTCGCGGCGGTCGGCGTCGCAGAAGACCAGGTCGTAGTGGCCGTCGGTGAGACGGGTGACGACGTCGAGGGCGGCGCCGGCGATCAGGCGGAAGCGGTTCGAGGTGACGCCGGCGTCGAGGTAGGTCTTGCGTGCCAGGCGCTGGTTCTCGGCGTCCAGGTCGACCGTGGTCAGGGTGCCGTCGGTGCGCATGCCGCGGAGCAGGGCCAGGCCGGAGACGCCGGTGCCGGTACCGATCTCGACGACGGCCTTGGCGCCGACGGTGGCGGCCAGCAGGCTGAGCGCGGCGGCCGCGCCAGGCCCGATCGCGGCCACGCCGAAGTCGTCGGCGGTCGCCCGAGCACCGGTGACGACTTCGTCCTCACCGACGTAGTCCTCGGCGTACGCCCAGGAGGTCGGGTCGATGCCGGTGGCGATGATGCCCTCCCGTAGGTCTGCAGGGTTCTCTGCGGCTGCGCTGCTCATGCTGCCCAGAAGCCTAGCGGCACTGAGTCTCGTTTCCCTGCCTCCCGCGCGGAGATTGCGCAAACCTGCTCATTACAACCAGCCCGCGATCAGATATGATCGTCGTACACGGACAGAGCTCTCCCAGGGACAGGAGGTACGACGAGATGACGCTGCTAGGCGCGGATGACGTCGATGCCGGCTTCCTTGAAGATCGTCAGCTGACCTTCTTCGGCCTGGGCGTCGGTGACGAGGGTGTCGATCTCGCTCAGTTCGCAGATCCGGGCGAAGGCACGCTGGCCGAGCTTCGAGGAGTCGGCGACCACGACGACCTTGGCGGCCCGGCTGACGATCAGCTGGTTGATGTTCGCCTCGCCCTCGTGATGAGCGGTGGCGCCGGTCTCGTCGATCCCGTCGACGCCGATGAAGGCGATGTCCAGCGACAGGTCGGCCAGGATCCGGTGCGACAGCGGCCCGATCATCTCGTAGGACTGCGGCCGGGCCACCCCGCCGGTGAGCACCATCTTCACGTGCGGCCGGACGATCAGCTCGTTGGCGATGTTCAGTGCGTTGGTCACCAGCGTGAAGGCCGGCTCACCGTGCTCGGCGGACAGCTCCGGGCGGGTCGCCAGCGTGCGCGCCACCTCGGAGATCGTCGTACCGCCGTTCATGCCGATCACCATGCCGCGCCGAACCAGCGTGGCGGCGGCTTGCGCGATCCGCTGCTTCTCGGAAGCGAAACGCGCAGTTTTGTAGCGCAAGGGCAGGTCGTACGACACCGCGTTGGCGACGGCACCGCCCCGGGTCCGGGTGAGGAGTTGCTGCTTGCCCAGGTGATCCAGGTCGCGCCGGATCGTCGCCGCGGACACATGCAACTGCTCGGCGAGTTCGTCGACGTCGATGGCGCCCTTCTCGGCGAGCGACTCGAGCAAGGTGTTGAGGCGTTCATAACGCTTCACCCGGGGCTCCTCCTTCACACTTTCGGTCAGCCGGATGGCGGCCGGTTGGCACCATTCGATCACGTTCGAGCAGTTTCGACCATGACAAGTCCGGAGACGACATGACTCAGACGCCCGATGAGACCCCTTTCGTGACCGCGGAGATCGCCACCCAGCCGGAACTCTGGCGTCAGGTCGGCAGCAGTTTCGCGCAGTACGGTGACGCATTGCCCACCGCCGGTCAGCGTGTTGCAGCCGTCGGCTGCGGCACCTCGTGGTTCATGGCGATGGCCTACGCGGCCCTGCGCGAGGACCTCGGCCAGGGCGAGACCGACGCCTTCGCCGGCTCGGAGTTCCCCAAGGACCGCGGGTACGACGTCATCGTCGTGATCAGCCGGTCCGGTACGACGACCGAGGTGCTCGACCTGATCCGGTCGACCGACGTACCGACCGTGGCGATCACCGCGACGCCCGGCTCGCCGATCGTCGAGCTCGCCGACCGGACGATCATGCTCGACTTCGCCGATGAGCAGTCCGTTGTGCAAACCCGCTTCGCGACGACCGTGCTCGCGCTCCTGCGCGCATCGCTCGGTCAGGATCTGGAGCAGGCGGCCGCGGATGCGCAGACTGCTTTGAGCATCGATGTGGACGAGCTCGCCAAGCTGGAGCAGGTCACGTACGTCGGTACCCGGTGGACCGTCGGCCTGGCCCACGAGGCGGCACTGAAGCAGCGCGAGGCGGCGTCGGCATGGACCGAGGCCTACCCGGCGATGGACTACCGGCACGGTCCGATCGCGATCGCGCAGCCCGGTCGCGGCGTCTGGATCTTCGGCGAGCCGCCGGTCGGTCTGCTCGACGACGTCGCTGCCACCGGCGCCACGATCGTGCACCACGCCGAGCTGGACCCGCTGGCCTCACTGGTCGTCGCCCAGCGTGTCGCCGTCGCCAAGGCGCTCGCCCTCGGCCTGAACCCGGACCAGCCACGCAGCCTGACCCGCTCGGTCATCCTGCCCTGAACGCAGTCAGGCCCGGCCGCTGGAACGACCGGGCCTCGTGGATGATCGCTAGAACCAGGTCTTGCTGGTGACTGCCTGCTTGAGCTGCTCCTGGCTGAACGGCGGCTGCGAGGACAGGTTGGGACCGCCCTTGCGGCCGTAGGTGTAGGACTGGATGAAGATCTCGTAGTGGTCCTTGGTGATCAGCATGGCCGAGTTGCCTCTGCCGCCGCCGTCCACCGCCGGCTCCTGCCCGGAGTCCGACAGCAGGAACGTGCCGTCCGGGCGCGCGGCACAGGTCTGCCCCTGCCGGCTGATCTCCGCGCAGCGCTGGGCCGGGGTGCCGCTGTAGGCGCTGAAGGCGACGGTCGTCAGATAGCCCTTCCAGAGGAAGTGGGCGATCTGGTTCTGCTTGCCGTCGTCGATGATCCGGCCGGTGCGCTTCTCGGCCTGGGTGATCTTGCCGGGGAAGAGTTGCGTGAACGTGCCGGGCAGGCTCGCTGCTCGGACCGGGATCTCGGCGGTCGGAGGCGGCGGGATGTTGGTGGGCTTACCAGACGGCTTGCCCGACGGCTTGTTGGCCGGCGGTGGCACGGGTTTGCTGGTCGGCGGAACCAGCGGCGTGGGAGTGCTCGCAGAGACGGCCGGAGCGCCCGCGGGAGCGACTCCACCACTGCCGAGACCAGGTCCGACGGTCAGAGCTGCCCCTACGACACCGACCACGCCGACGGCGGCGGCGAACGCCGTACCGGCTGTTTGGAGGCGGTGCTTGGCGCGGCCGCGGGTGATTCCGCCGCTGACCAGGGCCGCGACGTCCACCTCGACATCGCGTGCTGTGTCGTGGAACAAGGTCGAGACCCGCTCGTCGCCGGGGGTGATGTTGTCGTCGTACATGTCAGTCCTTTCCGATCCTCAGTGAGTCGTCGGCCAGCCCGCGGATCCGTTCGAGTGCGCGCATGCTGCGGTTGCGCACCGCGCCCGGTGAGGCACCCATCCGGTCGGCGACCTCGTCGACACTGAGGTCCTCGAGGTAGCGCAGCACCAGCACCACGCGATCAGCCGGTGCCAGTTCGGCCAGCAGGGCCCGCAACGCGAGCCGCACGTCGGCCGTCGCTGCCGGATCGTCGACCAGCTGCTCCGGTACGTCGGCGTACGGCTTCTCGTCGCTGCTCCGGCGCCGCTTCCCACCCAGGAACGTCCGGGTCAGCGTGGTCTGCGCATAGGCCGCCGGGTTGTCGATCCGGCTGAACGGCCGTCGCCACCGTGCGTACAGCTTGGCGAGCGTCTCCTGGACGAGGTCCTCCGCCTGATGGTGGCTACCGCACAGCAACCACGCCGAGCGGTAGAGCTGAGCAGCCCGCGCGACCGCGAACTCTTCGAACTCCTGCTCCTGACTCGACCCACTGCGTTTCGGCATCGTTCTCCTCGGTTGGCGTCACCCCTTTCGATGCGATGCCCCTCAGGAATGTCACACACAGCTCGGGTCAGCTGCGGTCTGGTGTGACTGTGGTGAGCCGGCCGTTGACTCGCACCTGGACGGGACGGCGCGAGGACGTCCGGTCGGCGGTGATCCGGAAGGACTGGACGCGCCCGCCCGACCAGGTGCAGTCGACTCGGTAGCCACCGCGGGCGCGCAGGCCGCGGAACGAGCCCTTCGCCCAGGTGGGCGGTAGTGCGGGCAGCAGCGCGATCTCGCCGGCGTGACTCTGTAGGAGGACCTCCGCGATCGCCCCGGACACTCCGAGGTTGCCGTCGATCTGGAACGGCGGATGCGTGGCGAACAGATTCGGCAGGGTGTTGAACATCAGCAGGCCGCGCACCATGATTGCCGCCCGCTCACCGTCACCGAGGCGGGCGAACAGGGCGCACCGCCACGGCCAGGTCCAGGACCGGCGGCTGTCGCCGGACACCGTGGCCGCAGTGAACGGCTCGCCGGCCTTCTCGCCGCACCGCGCTTTGAGCGACACCAACGCGGCAGCCGCGAGCGCCGGCGTACCGGTCGGGGTGATCTGGCGGCCGGGATAGACGGCGAACAGGTGTGAGGTATGCCGATGGATGTCG
Source organism: Kribbella sp. NPDC051587 (assembly GCF_044453945.1). Classification (NCBI taxonomy): domain Bacteria; kingdom Bacillati; phylum Actinomycetota; class Actinomycetes; order Propionibacteriales; family Kribbellaceae; genus Kribbella; species Kribbella sp. NPDC051587. Next base: position 436,978 of record NZ_JBITDE010000004.1, on the reverse strand, counting down.
GCCGGGTCGTCGCGATCCGTCTGCCACTCCTGGAGCTGGCCCCAGCGGCCGACCTTGTTCGGCGCCAGCCTGGCCTGCAGGTCGGCGATGGTCCGCCGGTACGACGCGTCGACGGAGAGCGTGGTCGCTGCGTCGAGGTAGTTCTGGAACAGGTCCCAGATGATCTGCTGGTCGTACATCACGCCGTCCTCACGCGGACCGTGCTCCGGCGACCAGCCGTCCGGCGACACCAGGTGTCCCGACGCGTCCTCGACCAGCCGGTCCTCCCAGAACTCGCAGATCTCCTTGATCAGCGGATAGGCGTGCCGCTGCAGGTAGTCGCGGTCCTGGGTGAAGGCGTAGTGCTCCCACAGGTGCTGGGCGTACCAAGCGCTGGCGACGGTGTTCCACTGCCAGGAGTTGCCGCCGAAGGCACTCTGGCTGGTTCGCGCTGTCCACCCTCGGGTGTCCGCGCCGAAGGCGTGCCTGGTCGCCACCCGGCTCGGTACGGCAACCTGCTCGACGAACCGGGTCAGGGCCTCGTGGGACTCCGGCAGGTCGGTGGTCTCCGCGCCCCAGTAGTTCATCTGCACATTGATGTTCGTGTGGTAGTCCGAGGCCCAGGCGGGCTGGTCCTGGTCGTTCCAGAGGCCCTGCAGGTTTGCGGGCAGACCGTCAGGGCGTGAGCAGGAGGCCAGCAGGTAACGGCTGTAGGTGAAGAGGGTCTGCTCCAAAGACGGGTCAGCGCCGCCATCGGCGTACCGGGTCAGCCGGGCATCTGTGGGCAAGGCGGCCACTGTTGGATCCGTCGTACCCCAGTCGACGGACACCCGTCGCATCCGCGCGCTGAAGGCCTGCTGGTGCTGCTTGAGCAAGACGTCCGGACCCTTGGAGACAGCTCGCGCGACAGATCGCCGTACGGCGGGTGTGGGGTCGCCGCCTCGCCAACCTGCAGCCGCGGACAGGGCATAGTCGGTCCGGCCGTCCAGGTAGAGGACCAGCTCCTGGCAATCGTTCACCTGGATGGTGGTGCCGTCCACGGCGGTTGTCCCGCCGCGGACCTTGGCCTGCACCTCGGCGGCGTACCGGAGACCGTTGCCCATGGCACCGTTGAAGCGGAGTGTCGCCCGCTCTGCTGTCGTGGCAGCGCCTTGACCGGCCAGCAGCGACAGCCGTGCAGACAACCGGCCGCCGTCGGCGACATACCGCAGGACCAGTACGTCGTCCTCCCGGCTGGCGAACGCCGTCCGGCGAATCCGCACTCCGCGGTCGTCGACATGCTCAGCGCTGTGCACGCCACTGACCAGGTCCAGCGAACGCCGGTACTCCGTGAAGTGCGGTGTGTCCTGCGGGTCCACGCCATCCAGCGCGATCTCCGCGACCTGGAAGTGACTCACACCGGCCACCGGCGTGAACGTGAGGCGATAGAACCCGTACGACGCCGGTGTGGTGATCCCGAAGTGCCGGGTCTCGAGCCGGCCGTTGAACGGCCCGGACAGCTGCTGCCGGTCGAGCGCAGTCCACGCCTGCTCGTCGTTCGACCCCTCCAGCACCCACGTCTGCGGATCCCGCGCCGGTACGTCGTTCGCACTCGTCAGCGAGTAGCCGTTGACAGCCGTGGGGGTGCGCAAGGCTAGCTGCCACACCACTGCCGCCGGTGGCGAGATCACGCACCACTTGGTGTCGCTGCGACCGTCGATCGTCCGCGAGACCGTCTCGCTGGACGACGACTCGTAGGGACCGCCCGGAGCAGTGAGCTCGGTCGGCCGGCCACCCAGGTCGACGTACAGGTCTCCGAAGTTCCGGAACGAGCCGAAGCCGGTCATGCTGGTGTCGAAGGCGTTGTCGTCGACACCGGCCAGCCCGTTGTCGTAGTTGTTGACCCCGCCCCACAGGCTCTGTTCGCTGAGCTGGATCCGGTCCCGCTGCACGCCACCGAACAGCATCGCGCCCAACCGGCCGTTGCCGATGGGGAGCGCTCCTGGCTCCCACTCGCGGGCCGGCTCGCGGTACTCGATCCGGCTCGGGCTGACGGTCGGCAGGACAGGCGGTCGTGCTGCGGCGTAGGCGCCGGGCGCGGCGGTCATCCAGGCCGCAGTGCCGCCAGCGGCGGCGAGCAGGGTGCGTCGACTCAGCTCAGGCATGGGCGGGCCTTTCGGAGAGATCGGTTCACTATGTGCGAACCTGCGGGAATTCTGGCGGTTCCAAGCACGATCAGGCATAGCGTGACCGAGGAGAGATCCGATGTCCAGATCTCAGGGAGCGGTGAAGTTCATGCCAGAACGCTATGAACTCGGGCGCCCCGCCGGTATCCGGCCAGCCCCCGAAGTCGGGCGGGGGATAACCCCACCTAAGATCGGGCCGTGGTCGGTTCAACCGAATCGGCCCGCAGCGCGTCTTGTAGGTGAAGGCACTGTCCGGGAACTTCCGGCCGGAGCACCGCGTTGAGCCGTCGTACCAGCATCTCAGGGTCGAACCCGGGTGTTCCCGACGTGCGCAGAGGACGGTGACCGAGGCACCATGGCCTTCACGCTCATTGCCGAGAGGACCCAGGGAGGCGTCGCGGTGAAGCCGCTCGACACGTCGCTCGCGTCCGTGCGCCAGCCAGTGCCGGAGACGCTGCCCTCGTGGGACGAGATCGTCCGCACGCACTCCGCCCGGGTCTACCGGCTGGCCTACCGCCTGACCGGCAACAAGCACGACGCGGAGGACCTCACCCAAGAGGTCTTCGTCCGCGTCTTCCGGTCGCTGTCGTCGTACACCCCCGGCACCTTCGAGGGCTGGCTGTACCGGATCACCACCAACCTGTTCCTGGACGGTGCCCGCCGCAAGCAGCGGATCCGGTTCGACGGCCTGCCCGACGACGCGCACGACCGGCTGCCGGCCAAGGGCGAGGGCCCGGCCGACAAGCTCAACTCGGAGCTGTTCGACCACGACGTCCAGGACGCCCTGGACTCGCTGCCGGAGGACTTCCGCGCCGCCGTGGTGCTCTGCGACATCGAGGGCATGACGTACGACGAGATCGCCGACGTACTGGATGTGAAGCTCGGCACCGTCCGCAGCCGGATCCACCGTGGCCGGTCGATGCTGCGCAAGCACCTGGAGCACCGGGCCCCGCGGCCCGGCCAGACCCGGATCAGCGGTCCCTCCGTGGACGGACTGCTCGGTGAGAGTTCCGGAGGTGAGTGGCGGTGACCCTTCAGCACCCGATGGACAAGCTGAGTGCCGTCGTCGACGGCCAACTCGACCATGACTCGCGGGACAAGGTTCTGAGCCACCTGGTCGGCTGTGACACCTGCCGCGCCGAGGTGGACGCCCAGCGTCGGCTGAAGGCCCGGATGGCTGCCCTGGAGGCACCGGACCCGTCCACCGACCTGATGCAGCGGCTGATGGGCGTCTCGTCGTTCGCCACCGAGCCGCGTGAAGAGATCCGGCCGGTGCTCACACCGGCCCCGACTCTGTTCCCGCAGCGTTCCGCTTTCCCGGCGGCCCGCACCGGCGTCAGTCGCCCGGGAGCACCCCGGCCGACCCGCTCGCGCCGCCGTACCGGCGTGCTGAGCGCAGCCGGCTCCGCCGCCGCGGTCGCTTCACTTCTCGGTACGGCGTTTGTCGTCGGGGACCCGGCGCGGTCGGAGCAGCCACCGTCGCTGCAGCCGCCGATGACCAGCTTCTCGTCCGACCACGCCAGCACCAGCGGTGGGACGCCGTTCGCGGACCCTGTGTCGACGTTCAACTCCTACAACGGGTTCAGCTCGACGCTGCAGCCGGTGGCTCTGACCGGGCGCTGATCAGTGAGCCTCAACCGGCTCGCCGTTCTGGTCAGCACCGCACTGATCGGTATCGGCCTGCCTCTGCCTGCCACCGCGGCCCCGGCGATCGACCGCGAGGACGCCCCGGAGGCCATCTCGTCGCTCCAGCGGGCCGCGGCGGCGCCGAACGAGGTTTCGTACCACGGCACCCAGATCATCACTGCCTGGGGACCGCAGGGTGCCAGCTCCGCGATGCTCGACATCGTGCATTCGGCCTCGCAGGGCTCAGAGATCAGTGTGGTCGGCTCCGCGTCCTCGCCGGGCGCCAAGGCGTTCGTCCAGCGCGTGACCAGCACCGAGGCCTCGATCGACGGTGGTCCGCTCTCGCTGCTGCAAGCGACGTACAGGCTGGTCTACAAGTGCTGCCTAGAGCTGATCGGGCGGACGGCGATCCTGGTCGAGGCGGTGCGCGACGACCAGACGCTCGCCGGGCGGTTCTGGATCGACAAGGCGACCGGACTGCTGCTGCAGCGTCAGCTGTTCAGCGTGGACGGCAAGACGATGGTCCGGGCGACCGTGTTCACCGATCTGGCGATCGAGAGCTCGGACTTCATCGGGCACCTGCCGCCGATGACTCCGAGCGGTGTGGAGCCGCTCGGCCTCGGCAAGGCCGACAGCCTCCGGGCCGAGGGCTGGGTCTGCGCACCTGAGCTGCCCGCGGCGCTCAAGCTGTACGACATCCACCGGGACACCACCAACGGTTCACTCCAGTTCTCGTACTCCGACGGTCTCTTCAACGTCTCCTTGTTCGAGCAGCGCGGTGCCCTGGACCCGGCCGCCGTGGCCGGCTTCACCCCGACCGCAACGCCCGGCGTCTACGTCCGCTACGGCATGCCCTCGTACGTCGTCTGGTCGTCGGGTGGGATCGTCTACACCCTGATCGGCGACCTGCCGCCGGACTCGCTCGGGAAGGTGGTCGACTCCTTCCCACACGCCCTGCCGGAGAAGCTCAGCGCGGTCCAGCGGATCGGCAGTGGACTGGCCAGAATCGCGACCTGGCTCACTCCGATGGGTGCGCTTTCACCAAAGCTGGGATAATCGGAGACAGATGGATTCTCCCGGCTACTCTCGGGAGTGGCACCGGCCGATGTTCCCGACCCGAGTGAGGCGATCACGTGAGCACCAACGACGCCGAACCGACGCCCCCGAGTACGCCGGAGACCGCGGCGCCGTTGACCGGGTTGACGCCGCCTGCGCCCGGCACCGGGACCACGCCGCTGGCTCCGCCGCGCAATGACGAGGCCTACCGGCAGACGGCCAGCTCGCAGCAGCCGCAGCAGCCTGTCCTCCCGCAGCAGTCGAGCCAACCCGGCCCGATGCGCTCTGTCACGCAGCGCAGCTTCGGTGCGCAGGAGCCGACCTTCCGCCCGGTCTACCCGGGCCAGGCCTGGCCGACCGAGCGCCCCGGCTACCAGGGCCCGGTGCCCCCGCCGCCGCTGGACTGGCATCAGCAGCAGGCCCGCGCCTACACGCCAGGTGAGCAGCCCAAGAAGGTCGACAACCGCGTCATCCTGATCGCCTCGATCGTGGCGCTCGTCGTCGGCCTGCTGGCCGGTGGCGGTGCGGCGGCCACTGTGGTCGCGCTGAACGACGGCAATGGCCCGATCGCCCAGCAGCCTGATGTGCCGGTCGGGACCGGCACGGATCCGAAGATCCGCACCGGATCGGTCTCCGCCGTCGCCAGCACCCTGCTGCCGAGCGTGGTCCAGCTCCGGGTCGAGGGCGCGGACAACTCCCAGTCGACCGGCTCCGGGTTCGTGATCGACAACGCTGGTCACGTGCTCACCAACAACCACGTCGTCGCCGACGCCGCCAAGGGCGGATCGATCCAGGTCATCACCGAGAAGGGCAAGTCGCAGACCGCGCGGCTGGTCGGCCGATCTCCGGCGTACGACCTGGCTGTCGTCCAGGTGGTCGGGCTGGCGGCCCCGTCGGTGCAGTTCGGTCAGTCGGACCAGGCGGTCGTCGGGCAGGACGTGGTCGCCATCGGCTCACCGCTCGGGCTGGCCGGGACTGTCACGTCGGGCATCATCTCGGCGAAGAACCGGCCGGTGACGGCCGGGGACAGTGCGGACCAGGCGTCGTACATCAACGCCCTGCAGACCGACGCGGCGATCAACCCGGGCAACTCGGGCGGACCGCTGGTCGACATGAACGCGCGCGTGATCGGCGTGAACTCCGCGATCGCCGCCGTCCGCGGGGCGCAGGAGGGCCAGACCGGCAACATCGGGCTCGGATTCGCGATCCCGATCGACCAGGCCCGCCGGACCGCGCAGCAGCTGATCGCGAACGGCAAGGCGACGTACCCGGTGATCGGCGCGAACGTCGACATGCAGTTCGAGGGCGGCGCCCGGGTGAGCTCGGTCAGCGCCGGCTCACCGGCCGCGCGGGCCGGACTGCGGGTCGGCGACGTGGTCACCGAGATCAACAAGCAGCTGGTCGACACCGCCGAAGGACTGATTGTCGCCATCCGCTCGCACCAGCCCGGTGAAAGCGTCCACTTGGTCTACGAACGCAGCGGCCGCCCGCGGGAGGCGACCGTTACGCTCGCCCAGCAGGTCGGCTGACACCCGCTCGGGTACGCTGTGCCGGGGCACGAGAAGTGAGGTGAATCCATGTTCGGCATCGGGCCGCTCGAGCTGGTCGTGATCGCGATCGTCGCTGTCCTCGTCTTCGGTCCGGATCGGCTGCCGGAGTTCGCACGCACGGCCGGCCGCCTGCTGCGGCAGGTGCGTCAGATGGTCAGCAACGCGCAGAACGATCTGCGCAGTGAACTCGGTCCGGAGTTCGCCGACCTGGAGCTGCAGGACCTCAACCCGCGCAACTTCGTCCGCAAGCACCTCCTCGAGGGCGACGACTTCGACGACAAGCCCGTCTCCACGGACTTCGCCGACACCCCTCAGCGGCTGCCCGCCGGTGCCAAGCCTCCCTACGACCCCGAGTCCACCTGAGCGGTTCGTTCGTAGACGACGAGCGCGTCTCGGCCGTTCGCGAGCGTGTACATGTCCGGCTCGGTGCGTAAGAGCCGGAAGCCGGCCAGCTCCGCCGTACGGCGTGCTGCGCGGTTCGTGCTCGCGGTCTTGATCGCGAGCCGCTGACCGCCGCGCCCGTCGGGAGCGAAGAACCAGTGGGCCACCAGCTCGAGGGCCTCGACGATCACACCCCGGCCCTGGGCGTCGGGGTGCAGCCAGTAGCCGAGCTCGCCGCCGCCCTGCTCCATCCGGAACAGGGTCAGGTTGCCGAGGCCGAGATCGGTCTCGGCGTCGGCCACGCACCAGTTGAACCGTGTGCCGGCGGCTGCCTGTTCGGCCAGGTCACCCAGCCAGAACCGAACATCCGCCGCCGTGAACGGCTGCGGGATGAACGGCAGGAAATGGGCCGTGGCCTGGTTGGTTCGGGCCGTGGCGATCCGCTCGGCCTCGTCCTCGCGCCAGGGGCGGAGCCGAAGCCGGTCGGACGTCAGGAGCACGGTCAGCGGCCGGCGGGGCTCAGGCCCAGCTGACGGCCGAGGAGCCCGCGGGGCTTGCCACCGAGCTTGGCGGCGATGCCTTCGAGGACCTGAGCCGCCGGGGTGTCCGGGTCGGCGAGGGCCAGCGGCTGGCCGAGGTCGCCGCCGCTGCGGAGGCGCTCGTCCAGGGGGATCTCGCCGAGCAGGGGGATCGGGTAGCCGAGGCGGGCCGAGAGGGTCTCCGCGACGCGGGCGCCACCGCCGGAGCCGAAGATCTCGATCCGGTGCTCGGGTCCGCAGTGCGGGCAGGGCAGGAACGACATGTTCTCGACGACACCCGCGACGCGCTGGTGCACCATCTGCGCCATCGTGCCGGCGCGCTCGGCCACCTCGGCGGCGGCCTCCTGCGGGGTGGTCACGACGATGACCTCGGCGCTGGTCAGCCGCTGGCCGACCGAGATCGCGATGTCACCGGTGCCCGGCGGCAGGTCGAGGAGGAGGACGTCGAGGTCGCCCCAGTACACGTCGGCGAGCATCTGGACGAGCGCCCGGTCCAGGATCGGGCCGCGCCACGCGACCACCTGGTCGCGCTTCGGCTTCAGCATGCCGATCGAGATCACCTTCACGCCGTGCGCGGGCACCGGCATGATCATGTCGTCGACCGCGGTCGGCTTCTCGTCGGCGACCCCGAACATGGCCGGGATCGAGTGCCCGTAGATGTCGGCGTCCAGGACGCCGACCGACAGACCCTGGCGTGCCATCGCGACCGCGAGGTTCACCGTCACCGAAGACTTGCCGACGCCCCCCTTACCGGAGGCGATCGCGAACACCTTGGTCAGCGAGTCGGCCCGCGAGAACGGGATCTCCTTCTCGGCAACGCCACCGCGCAGCTGGGTCTGCAGAGCGCTCCGCTGCTCGGCCGACATCACCCCGAGGTCGATCTCGACCCCGGTGACACCGTCGAGCTTGCTCACCGCGGCGGTCGTGTCGCGGCGCAGCGTGTCCTTCATCGGACAGCCCGCGACGGTCAGCAGAATCCGGACCGCGACCACGCCGTCCTCGCGGACGACGACGGACTCGACCATCCCGAGATCGGTGATCGGTTTCTTGATCTCGGGGTCGAGCACACCACCGAGAGCCGTGGTCACCTGATCAGCAGTGGGGGGAGCCATACGGACAAGGCTACGTGCTACCGCGAAAGCTCCGGACCGCGGTCCATGTGACGTAGGCCCGGCAAGGCAACCCTCATCAGAGCCCTGGTGCGCCGTAGATGGGGAACCAGCGGGAGAGGTCTTGTTCGAGGCGGAGGTCGGTCGCCAGGAGGGACTTGATCTGCAGCTCGGTGGCGTTGTCGCGGCGATCGGGGCCGACGGGGGCGAACGGGTACCAGGAGCCGCGTTTGTAGAGGTAGACCAGGCCGAGGGACTTGGTGCCGTTGGTGAAGGCGACCAGGGTGCAGAGGAGGGCGGGGCCGAAGCCGGCGTCGACCAGGGAGCTGTTCACGCCGTGCAGGTCGGTGACGAGACCCTCTAGGTTGTCGGGGGTCGTCTCGCGGACCAACCAAGTGAACCCGTACGAGTCCGTCGTACTGGTGAACTTGCCGTCGTCGAGGGCGAGCAGCTTGTCGACCTCGCTGCGCAGGGTGGAGAAGCCACCGCCCTCGGCCGCCTTGAAGCAGACCGAACCGCTGCCGGTCGGGCGGTAGCCGGCGGCCGTCTCCAACGTGATCGCGGCCGACGGCAGCGAGAACAACTGGTCGAGGTTCGGCGGCACCGCTTTGCTGCGGCCGAGCAAGATGTCGAGGAAGCCCATGTGTCAAGGGTAGGTCTCGCGATCCCACGCCTACTGCGCTGCACTCGGCACGGCACCTCGCCGCACTGGAGGAAAGGCCACGATGGAAAAGCATCGAGGCCTCCCCTCCAGCGCACCGATGCACCGCACCGAGCACATGCTCGCTACGGCGCGGAATCACGAGACCTACCCAGCTTGCTCGCCCAGCTCGCGGGACAGCACACCGAGTCGGTCGAGGCGGGTCTCGAGCGACGGGTGGGTCGCGAAGAGCGAGGACAGCGAGACGCCCTTGCCAGAGATGGCCGGAGCGAAGAAGAAGGCGTTGAAGGCCTCCGCCTGACGTAGGTCGCGTGACGGTATTCGTGCGATGTCGCCGCTGATCTTCGTCAACGCCGATGCGAGCGCCGATGGCCGGCCGGTCAGCATCGCGCCGGCTCGGTCCGCGGCCAGTTCGCGGTAGCGCGAGAGTGCGCGGGTCAGCAGGAACGAGATCGCGTAGACCGCGGCCGAGACCGCGACGATCGTCAGCACGATGACGGCCGTGTTCTGATCACGCCGTCCGCCGAGACCGCTGTAGAGCCCGAAGCGGGTGATCAGTCCGGCCAGTACGCCGAGGAACGACGCGATCGTCATCACCGCGACATCGCGGTGTGCGACGTGTGACAGCTCGTGCGACAGGACACCCTCGAGCTCGTCCGCGTCGAGGCGGCGGATGATCCCGGTCGTCACGCAGACGACGGCATTGTTCGGGTTCCGGCCGGTGGCAAAGGCGTTCGGCAGGTCGACGTCGGCGATCGCGATCCGCGGCTTCGGCATGTCCGCCAGCGCGCAGAGCCGGTCGATCGCACCGTGCAGCTGCGGTGCCTCCTCCGGCGTGACGATCCGGCCGCCCATCGCGTACAGCGCGATCTTGTCGGAGAAGAAGTACTGCACGAACAGCGCGCCGCCGGCGATCACGACCGCGAGCACCGCGCTCCGGGTCAACGCGATCAGCGCCGCGACGAAGCCGACGTACAAAAGACCGAGCAGGAAGCTGGTCACCAGCATCCGCCTGCTCAGCCCCCGATCGGGCGCGAACCTGCTCTTCACCGTGACCTCCAACTGTTGCCTGTCACCGAGATTAGCGCGGCCCCAAAGGGCTCTCGCGATCCAGTTCGGCCAGCAGCGACTTCAGCTCCGACCGGAGGAAGTCGCGGGTGGCGACCTCGCCGACGGCCATCCGCAGCGACGCCATCTCGCGGGCCAGGAACTCCATGTCGGCCCGGGTCCGGGTGTCGATGTCGCGGTCGCGTTCGTACTGGACGCGGTCGCGGGACTCCTGCCGGTTCTGCGCGAGCAGGATCAGCGGAGCGGCGTACGACGCCTGCAAGCTGAGCGCGAGGGTGAGGAAGATGAACGGGTACTGGTCGAACCGCACGCTCTCCGGGGCGAAGATGTTCCAGATCACCCAGAACAGGATCGTCGCGGTCATGTAGACCAGGAACTTGCCGGTGCCGAGGAACCGGGCGATCCGTTCCGACAACCGCCCGAACGCGTCGGCGTCGTACGCGGACCGGATGGCGATGGTACGGCGGAGCTCCCGCGGGATGTCCAGGCGGTTGGTGGCGCGCGAACGCCGGTCGTCGGTACTGCGGTCGTCACGAGCCATCGTGGTCCACCTCCTGCGTTTGGTCCGATTCACGCCAGTCGTCGGGCAGCAGATGGTCCAGTACGTCGTCCACGGTGACCGCGCCGAGGAGCCGGCCCTCGTCGTCGAGCACCGGCGCCGCCACGAGGTTGTAAGTCGCCAGGTACTTGCTGACAGCGGTCAGGCTGTCATCCGGCCGCAGACCGTCCAGGTCGGTGTCGAGTGCGGCGGACACCAGCTCCGACGGGGGTTCCCGGAGCAGACGCTGGATGTGGCCGACTCCGATGAACCGTCCGGTCGGAGTCTCCAGTGGTGGTCGGCAGACGTAGATCATCGCGGCCAGTGCCGGACTGAGCTCGGCGTTGCGGACATGGGCGAGCGCATCGGCCACAGTCGCGTCCACTGGCAGGATCACCGGCTCTGACGTCATCAGACCACCAGCAGTGCGCTCCTCATACGTAAGCAGTCGCCGTACATCCTCTGCCTCGTCCGGCTCCATCAGCGTCAGCAGGGCCTCTGCCGTTTCGGTAGGCAGCTCCGCGATCAGGTCGGCCGCATCGTCCGGTGACATCTCTTCCAGTACGTCGGCCGCGCGCTCGGTGTCCAGTCCGGCCAGGATCTCCACCTGGTCGTCCTCGGGCAGCTCCTCGAGCACATCGGCCAGCCGCTCGTCGTTCAGCGCCGCAGCAATCTCTTTACGCCGCTTGGGCGACAGATCATGCAGTACGGCGGCCAGGTCGGCTGCACGCATCGAGTCGAACGCCGCCAGTATGTGAGTTGCGCCCTGACCCTCCTCGACCTGTGCGAACCCGGTCACCTCGGCCCAGTCGAGTACGTAGGACTGACCACGTCGCCGGAACCGCTTGCTGCCTTCGCGGACCGCTACCTTCGACAGCACCCAGTCTTTGGTCCGCCACTGCTCCATAGCCATGTCGAAGACCACACCGACCGTTCCGGTCTCCCGAACGGTGACAGTGCGGTCCAGCATCTCGGCCAGCACCAGGATCTCGGTAGTGCGCTGTTCGAAGCGCCGCATGTTCACCAGACCGGTCGTGATCACGTGACCGACGTCGACCGAGGTCACGCGCGTCATCGGCACGAAGATGCGCCGCCGGGCGAACACCTCGACCACCAGCCCGAGGATCCGCGGCGGCTGCGTACCCTGCCGCAGCATCGCGACCACATCGCGCACCTTGCCGACCTGATCCCCGTTGGGGTCGTAAACAGGCAGACCAGCCAGCCGTGCCACATAAACACGCGTCGGTCCACTCATGACCGAAGGCTAACCCGCTGCCCCTCAGCTCAACTTGCGACGGCCACGGACGCGCCGGTGCAGCGTGATCGGCTTCTTGCCCCGCGTAGTAGCAGGGGTCCCGGCAGGCGTCTCGTACGGCGACGCCCCGTCGAACGCGGTCATCTCGCCCGTAGGCTCCAAAACGAGCACGTCTGCTTCAGAGCGCCACCGCTCGAGCTGGGTGTCCAGTCCGGCCGCGTTGAGCCGTTCCGTCCGCAGAACCAGCGCAGCAGCCGTCCATTCCTCGGTACCCGGTGCCAACCGCCGTACCGTCGCAGTCCAGCTCGCCAGCCGGTTGGTAGCAGGCTTAGCCGGTACGACGACCTCCGCCGTACCGGCCGTGACCAGTCCGGCCAGCGGTTGCTCCGCACTACCGTCAGCATCCGCCAGTACGACGTACTGGCCGTCGACCGTCGCGAACCACGCAGGAGCCGGGCGGCCGCCGTCCCAGGACAGCCAGACCAGTCCGGCCTTCTTCATGACGGTGGCGATCTCCGTCACAGCGTTCTCGCGAGTCACGGCACCAGAGTGTCACAGTGAGCGATGTCACCGGGCACTCCGCGGACCTTTCGCCGTACGCTGCCGAATGAACCGGTGAGTAACCAAAGGTGGAGGTCGACGGATGTCTGAGCAGGTACTGCGAAGCAGAAGGTCTTGTCTGGCCACCCCGGGGTCGAACCCGCGGTTCCTGGCCAAGGCGAAGGGACTGGACGCCGACCAGGTGTTCCTCGACCTGGAGGACTCGGTCGCGCCGATCGCCAAGGTGGACGCCCGCAAGAACGTCGTGGCGGCGCTGAACGAGGGCGGCTGGGGCAAGAAGGTCCGCGTGGTCCGGGTGAACGACTGGACCACCGAGTGGACCTACGGCGACGTGATCGAGGTCGTCGGCGGCGCCGGGGCGAACCTGGACTGCATCATGCTGCCGAAGGTGCAGACCGCCGAGCAGGTGGTCGCGCTGGACCTGCTGATCACCCAGATCGAGAAGGTGCACGGCTACGAGCCGGGCCGGATCGGCATCGAGGCACAGATCGAGAACGCGCTCGGCCTGACCAACGTGAACGCGATCGCGGCCGCCTCGCCGCGGGTCGAGACGATCATCTTCGGCCCGGCCGACTTCATGGCCTCGATCAACATGAAGTCGCTGGTGGTCGGCGAGCAGCCGCCCGGGTACGACGTCGGCGACGCCTACCACTACATCCTGATGCAGATCCTGATGGCGGCCCGCGCCTACGGCAAGCAGGCGATCGACGGTCCGTACCTGCAGATCAAGGACGTCGACGGCTTCCGCCGGGTGGCCGGCCGCTCGGCCGCGCTCGGCTTCGACGGCAAGTGGGTGCTGCACCCGGACCAGATCGCGGCCGCGAACGAGGTCTACTCGCCGCGCCAGGAGGACTACGACCACTCCGAGAACATCCTCGACGCCTACGACCACTTCACCTCGGCCGCCGGTGGCGCCCGCGGCGCGGTGATGCTCGGCGACGAGATGATCGACGAGGCCTCCCGCAAGATGGCGCTCGTCATCTCCGCCAAGGGCCGCGCCGCGGGCATGACCCGCACCACCCCCTGGCAGCCCCCCACCGACTGACCACAACGTCCGAAGAACCGGAGGCGGGCCCTCCGATCCTTCGGACGTTAGGGGATCAGAGGGAGAGCACCTTGAGGATGCGGATCGGGCGGACCGGGGGGCCGTCCTGGTCCGGGTCGGCGATGCCGGCCTTGACCATCCGGTCGAAGGTGGGCATGCCGGCGATCACGTGGCCGAGCACGGTGTAGTTCGGCGGGATGTTCGCGAACGAGTGCACGACGAAGAACTCGGACCCGTTGGTGCCCGGACCCTGGTTGCCGTAGGCAACAGTCCCGCGCGGGTAGGTCTCCTTGCCGGTGACCTCGTCGGGGAACTTGTAGCCCGGACCGCCCTCCTCCTGGCGGTAGATGTCACCGCACTGCAGGACGCCGAGCCGCGCCGAGTTCGTCAGCCGGAAGCACTGCGTGAAGTCGTAGAACCGGCTCTTCACCAGATGCACGAAGTTCGAGACGCCGCACGGTGCGTTGGCGCGGTCCATCCGGACCACGAACGAGCCGTAGTTGGTGAGGAAGAAGACATCGACCGTTCCGCGCGCCTTGGCCGTCGCGGACGGAATCCGGACCGGCTTGGCCGCCGGGTTCTCCGGCGTCGGGGTGAACTCGCACTGAACAGTGGGTTTCGGCCGGTGAACCGGTGCAGCCGAAGCCGTGCCGAGGAACGGCGTGGTGAACGTTGTGGCTAGCAGGGTGGCCGCGATCACAGCGGCAAACGTTCGCTTCATGGGCACACGGTAATACTCACGTCTCTCTGCGCAGAGGTTTGCAAGGAATTGGCTCTGAACTCGATCTGATCGCCGGACCCGCCTAAGGTAAGGCCGGTCCGCTGCGGAAGGTGTTTGTTTGTGAACGGCGAGGTACTGGCAGGTCGCTACCGATTACTCACCCTGTTGGGGCGAGGTGGTGCAGGAGAGGTCTGGCAGGCTGAGGACCTCGTGCTGGACCGGCAGGTCGCGGTCAAGCTCCTGCGGAGTCTCGACGGTGACCCGATGGACGCCGTTGCGCGGTTCCAGGCCGAGGCGCAGGCTGCTGCCCGGCTGATGCACCCGAACGTCGTCGCCACGTACGACGTCGGCGCGACGAGTGACCACGTCTTCCTGGTGATGGAGCTGGTCTCCGGACCGGACCTGGCCCAGCTGATGCGTAAGGCGGGCCTGCCGAGCGCCAAGCTGGTGGCCGACATCGCCACGCAAGGCGCACGGGCACTGGACGCGGCGCACGCGGCCGGAATCGTGCACCGGGACGTGAAGCCGGGCAACCTGCTGCTGGCACCCGACGGCACGCTGAAGATGACCGACTTCGGGATCGCCAAGCGCGCCGGCAACGAGACGACCGGGCTGGGCGTGCTGCTCGGCACAGCGTCGTACGTGTCGCCGGAGCAGGTGCGTGGTGGAGCAGCCACGCCGGCCAGCGACTGGTACTCACTGGGTTGCGTTCTCTACGAACTGCTCGCCGGTACGCCGCCCTTCGTCGGAACGACCGTGGAGACGGTCATGCGGCAGCACCTGGAGTCGCAGCCGGCACCGATCGTGCGCAACGACGTCACGCCGGCCCTGTCGGCTCTGGTGATGCAGATGCTCGCCAAGAACCCCGCGGACCGCCCTGCGTCGGCTACTGAGGTCACCGCGTTGCTGACCTCCCCTGCGCACAACGAGACGCAGGCCATCACCCTCCCGCCGGTGAGCAACAGCACGCAGGTACTGCACCTACCGCCTCGCGACGAAGAGCCTGACGAAGAGCCCAAGAAGTCTCGCCGGACGTTCCCGTTTGCCCAGGTGATCGCGGCGATGGCCGTCGTACTGGCTGCTGCGGTGGGTGTGGCGTTGCTGAAGGAGGGCGTGTCCACTGACTCGCCTGCGCAGGCCGTCGGTACGCCGTCCGCGCCGGCGGCCAAGGTGAAGGCGACGACGAAGCCGACACCCACGCCGACGCCGAAGCCCAGCCACACGCCTAGCAAGACGCCGTCGAAGACGCCGAGCAAGAAGCCGTCGAAGGCCCCGGACCAGTACCCGCAGGTCGTCGCGCAGCTGCGGGCACTGGCGGGCAAGGTGCGCGCGAGCGGTCAGAACCAGCCGCAGTGGCCCGGCCAGAACCAGTCGAGGAGCAAGGCGCCCGGCCTGGCCGCCAAGGACCTGGAGCAGGCAGCTGCTCAGTTGGCTCACGGCGAGACGAACGCGGCGCGGAACAACTACAACGACGCCAAGGAGCGCCTGGTCAACGCACAGCGTGACCACCGCTGGCAGCCGACCGCTGAGATCTACCTGGGGTTCGCCCAGCTCGACCGCTCGATGCCGCAGGGCGACGGCGACGGCAACAACGGGGACGAGTGAGTTAGGCGACGCCGATCGGGTGGCCGGAGTCACAGCGGGTGTCGGCGCTGTCCCGGGATGCTGAAAGCCGCAATACTCACGAGTAGTGGCGAACAGCACCCCGAGGAGAGCCAGGCATGGACGAACGAAGTGAGTTCATCAATATGCACAGCGCACTTTGTTCAGCCGCGCCCGGAGCGAAGCGAGGACGTGGATGAGCAGATTGCAGCAGACGGAGGGGCTGACCGATATTCAGGAGGAGATCCTGAAGACGGTCCGCGCGTTCGTCGAGTCGGAGATCCTCCCGGTCGCCACCGAGCTGGAACACAAGGACGAGTACCCGACGAAGATCGTCGAGGGGCTCAAGGAGCTCGGGCTGTTCGGCCTGATGATTCCCGAGGAGTACGGCGGTCTGGGCGAATCGCTGCTCACCTACGCGCTCTGCGTGGAGGAGATCGCCCGCGGCTGGATGAGTGTCTCCGGCATCATCAACACGCACTTCATCGTCGCGTACATGCTGCTCCAGCACGGCACCGACGAGCAGAAGCAGAAGTACCTGCCGCGGATGGCCACCGGTGACGTCCGGGGCGCGTTCTCGATGTCGGAGCCGGGCTGTGGCTCCGATGTGTCGGCCATCAAGACCAAGGCGGTCCGGGACGGCGATCTATACACGATCAACGGCCAGAAGATGTGGCTGACCAACGGTGGCTCGTCGAACCTCGTGGCGGTGCTCACCAAGACCGACGAGGGCAGTGACTCGGTCTACAAGAACATGACCACGTTCCTGATCGAGAAGGAGCCGGGCTTCGGCGAGGTCGACAAGGGCCTGACGGTGCCAGGCAAGATCGAGAAGATGGGCTACAAGGGCGTCGACACGACCGAGCTGATCTTCGACGGCTACTCCATCGGCGCGGACCAGATCCTGGGCGGCGTTCCTGGCAAGGGTTTCTACCAGATGATGGACGGTGTCGAGGTGGGTCGCGTGAATGTCGCGGCGCGCGGCTGTGGCGTGGCCCGGCGGGCGTTCGAGCTCGGCATCTCCTACGCGCAGCAGCGCGAGACCTTCGGCAAGAAGATCGCCGAGCACCAGGCCGTGCTGTTCCGGCTGGCCGACATGGCGGTCAAGGTCGAGGCCGCGCACGAGCTGATGGTGAAGGCGGCCCGCAAGAAGGACAGTGGCTCCCGCAACGACTTCGAGGCCGGTGTCGCGAAGTACCTGGCCAGTGAGTACTGCTCGCAGGTCGTGGAGGACTCGTTCCGCATCCACGGCGGCTACGGCTTCTCCAAGGAGTACGAGATCGAGCGGCTCTACCGGGAGGCGCCGATGCTGCTGATCGGTGAAGGCACCGCCGACATCCAGCGGATGATCATCGGCCGCCGCCTGCTCGAGGACTACAAGCTCTAGAACGCACCAACGCCTGCACCGGCGGCGCGCTGGGTCGACGGGCGGGGCGGTGCCAGTCGGCCCAGCGCGCTGCGCGGGCAGGCGTCGAGGTACCTCAGGCGGTCAGGCGGGGGACCGACTGGGGATGTGCATGGCGAGTGTTGCCAGAGCCGTAGCCGGACAGCAGCCAGATCCCCAGCTGAGTGATCTCGTGTCGCACGGAGGCGCCGGCCCGGCGGGTGGTGATCAGGCCCGCCTCCCGCAGCACGGTTGCCTGGTGGCTGGCCGCGGCCGGGGAGATCTTGCAGCGCTTGGCCAGCTCCGTCGTCGTACAGCCCGCGACTGCGGCCTCCAGAGCCGCAGCGCGGGTTGAGCCGAGCAGCGAGCCCAGCGGGTCGCTGGAGCTCATCTGGTCCAGTGAGCCCTGCCGCAGGATGCCCGGCGCGTGCTGGATCGGGTACACCAGGATCGGCTTCAGCTCGGGGTCGCGCAGCTTGGTCGGCACCTGCCAGCAGAACGCCGACGGCTGCAGCTCGATGCCCCGGCCGTCCAGGTAGAGGTCGCGGTCGTTCATGTCGAGCACCTGCAGCACCGGTGCGACCCAGCGCACCCGCGGGTGCAGCGAGGAGAGGAGTCGGTCCACCCCGTGCCGGGCCAGAGCCTCACCACGATGCGCATGGTCGGCCGAGATGTGCGTCCCGATCGACTTCCAGTACGGCGCGATCGCCGCCGCGTGGTAGGTCCGGAGTGCCCGGCCGAGCTTGTGCAGCGACCCTCGCTCGCCTTGGGCGAGCTCCCGGGTCCACGGTGAGGCCGGGCGGTACTTGGAGAGCAGGTCGAGCTGGCCGCGGATCTGCTGGCTCGGCGTCGACAGGGCGATGTCCAGCGCGGTCTCGAAGTCCGGTGCGGACTCGGCCGGCGTCAGGAAGTCGGGGGAGTACCCCTTCGGTGGGGTGAGCTCCAGCAGCAGCCGCATCTGATCCGGTGCGACCGACGTCCGGACGTGCCGGCGCCAGTCCTCGAAGATCAGCCGGCCGTCGGAGTGCTGCAGCATGTGGAGGCTGAGCAGCACCTCCCATAACGGCGCCGGTCTGGTGGCGACCGTGACGCGCGTCAGATCGCGCGGCGTGAAATGAATTCTGAGCACGGCAACGCCCTCCCAGCGGCAAAACCATCACGACATCCCCCGATGCCGTCGGTCGCAGTCTGTGGCGGCCTGCTGACCGAACGCGATGGCGGCAGTAAATCAATTCCGGCGCGCGATGCACAACTGTTTGATCCATCCAACCGGCCGTGACTCCCGGCCATGGCAGAAGGTTGCCAACCTCTGGTCCGGCCGGTGCTCGCGTGGTATTAGACGTATTTGATCAAAGCCAGTGGTTGCGCTTGAACAATCGATGAAGACCGACGCACGCGCCGACCATCACGGCGAGCACCACGAAATACGCGTACCGGAGTCTCAGCTCCGGCATGTAGTCGAAATTCATCCCGTAAATCCCGGCGATCATCGTCGGTACGGCGAGGATCGCGACCCACGACGAGATCCGCCGCATGTCCTCGTTCTCGGCCACCTGAACCTGGGCCAGCCCGGCCTGCAGGATGGAGCTGAGCAACTCGTCGAACGAGATCACCTGCTCCTTCACGCGCAACAGGTGGTCGTCGACGTCGCGGAAGTAGTTCCGGGTTTCATCGGCGATTAATGGATGTCGCAGTGTGGACAGTGCCCGCATCGGACCGGTCAAAGGCGCCACTGCTCGTTTCAGCTCGAGCACTTCCCGCTTGAGCTGATAAACGCGGTCGATGTTGCGCCAGCCGCGCGGAGTGAACATCTCGGACTCGATCAGATCCATATCGGCCTGTACGGCGTCCGCGACCTCCAGGTACCGGTCGACCACATGGTCGGCGATCGCATGCAGTACGACGCCCGGTCCGACCGACAGCCGTTCCGGCTGGGCCTCCAGCTCCTGGCGTAGTCCGGTCAGCTCGCTGTGCTCACCATGGCGAACAGTGACCACGAAGCCCGGTCCACAGAACACCATCACCTCACCTGTAGCCACCACTTCGCTGGTGGCGGTCAGGTCCTGGTGTGGGACGTAGCTGACGGTCTTGAGGACGGCGAACAGCGTGTCGTCGTACCGCTCGAGCTTCGGCCGCTGGTGTGCCTCGGAGGCGTCCTCCAGGGCCAGCGCGTGCAGTCCGAACTCGTTGCCGATGATCGCGAGCTGGTGGTCGGTCGGCTGGAACAGGCCGATCCAGACGAACCCCTGGCCGCGTTTGGCCCGGCCGAGCGCCTCGGTGTAGGAGTTGATCCGCTCGTCGCGATGACCGTCGCGATAGAAGGCCCAGTCGACCAGTGCGCCGTCGAGTTTGCCGCTCGCGACAGGGTCCGGACGGGCCGGGCCGTCACCGGCCGGCCGGCGGGCGAACATCTGTCCCATCCGGCGTGTCGCAGCCAGGTCCCACCGTCGTCCGCCCATCACCGGCGAGGCTATCAAGACGCGGTAACCAGCCGTCGGCAATGATGGGGGTGGAAGCACGTGGAGAGGAACGACGATGACGCAAGGCATGCCCTTGATGGACCCGCGGCCGAGCGGTCTGACGATCGGGACGTATGACACCTACCGGGAGGCGCAGCGCGCTGTCGACTACCTCTCGGACGAGAAGTTCCCCGTCGAGCACACGACCATCGTCGGCAACAACCTGCGCCAGGTGGAGAAGATCACCGGCCGGTTGACCTGGGGGCGGGCACTCGCCGCCGGTGTCGCCAGTGGTGCCTGGTTCGGGCTGTTCGTCGGCGTCCTGCTGGGCGCCGTCACCAACGCGAACTGGCTGGCCGCCCTGCTCACCGGTGTGGTGCTGGGTGCCGTCTTCGGTCTGGTGTTCGGTGGCCTGAGCTACGCCCAGTCGGCGGGCCGGCGCGACTTCACCTCGCGGACCGCGGTGGTGGCGACGACGTACGACGTCCTGTGCGACTTCAAGTTCGCGGAGGAGGCCCGCAACCACCTGGCCAAGCTGGCGCTCAAGGGTGAGGTCAGCCCGCGGCTGCCGGATCACCCCCTTCAGCAGCCCAGCCAGCAGCAGCCCCCGCAGGCCTGAGCCTCCCGGGCGGAGTGACGCAGGTCTCTCCGCCCGGTGAGAGCCAGACCACGGCCGCCAGTGGTCCGATCCGCCAGCATGGGGTGTCCAACACCTAGGAGGACCGGCATGCAGTTCGGGCGTAGCTATGAGGAGTTCGAGGTCGGTGCGATCTACAAGCACTGGCCCGGCAAGACGGTGACCGAGTACGACGACCACCTGTTCTGCCTGCTGACCATGAACCACCACCCGCTGCACCTGGACTCGAACTACGCCGCCGAGACCACCCAGTTCGGCCAGAACGTTGTGGTGGGCAACTACATCTACTCGATCCTGCTCGGGATGTCGGTGCCCGACGTCAGCGGCAAGGCGATCGCCAACCTCGAGATCGAGTCCCTGCGGCACGTCGCCCCGACCTTCCACGGCGACACCATCTACGGCGAGACCGTCGTCCTGGACAAGTGGGAGTCGAAGTCCAAGGACGACCGCGGCGTCGTCTACGTCGAGACCAAGGGCTACAAGCAGGACGGCACCGTCGTCTGCCTGTTCCGCCGCAAGGTGATGGTCCCGAAGAACTCCTACCTGGAGGCCCGCGGCGGCGAGCAGCCGGGCCGCCCGACGCCGCTGGCGGACTAGACACCATTCGACCCCGCTCGAACAGGTCGGGCGGGAAATCGAAGTCCGTACCACCTCCGTCGAAACCGTTGTCGGGCCTTGACCCCACGCTGACAGTGAGCTCTCCATGTCAAGGGGAGGTTCGATGTCACGAGGTGTGCTTCGGCGTGCCTGGGCCGTTGTGCTCGGAGCCACGCTCATCGCCGGTCTGCATCCGCCGGGGGCGATCGCCGCGCCGGCCGAGGACGGTGAAGAACCCGCCTTCAAGGGGGCCAGGGTCAAACCGGTGCACGGCACCAACTACAAGGCCAAGCCGCGGACACCGGATCTCGACGTCGACGTCGTGAAGACTCCGGCCGTGAAGTGGCCGACGACGGGATCGGCCGAGGTGTCGCTGCCGACCGCCGGCTGGTCGACGCAGCTGTCCGGAGTGCTGCCGAAGAAGGCCGCCGGCACGCTACCGGTCGCGATCGGACCGGCTAAAGCCGACGGCACTGCCCCGAGCGGCGTGAAGGTCGACCTGCTCGGTCGGCAGGACGCCCGGATGCTGGTCAAGCTCACCAGCACCGACAAGACCGCCAAGGCAGCCAGTGGCAAGGTCCGGCTGGAGCTGAACTACCAGGCCTTCCGGCACGCGTACGGCGGCGACTGGGCGAATCGTCTCCGACTGATCCAGCTGCCCTCCGGTGCACCGGTCAAGACCCAGAACGTCGGCGGCGGCACCCTGAGCGCCGACGTACCGGCGACTGGCCTGTACGCGATGGAGGCAGCAGCGGCCGGTGACAGTGGCAACTACGGCAACACCTCGTTGTCCCCGACGGCGTCCTGGTCGGTCGGTGGCTCGTCCGGTGACTTCAACTGGCAGTACCCGTTCCGCGCACCACCGGGGACCGGCGGACCGATCCCGACCATGAGCCTGGGCTACTCCTCGGGCAGCGTCGACGGCCGGACCTCCGGTACCAACAACCAGACGTCCTGGGCCGGTGAGGGGTTCGACCTGTCACCCGGCGGCTCGATCGAGCGCCGGTACGCCTCCTGCTCGTCCAAGCCCGAGAAGACCGGCAACAACGGTGACCGCGCGGTCGGCGACCTGTGTTTCGCCACCGACAACGCGACCTTCTCCCTGAACGGCAAGGGTGGTGAGCTCGTCCTCGACGACACCACCAAGCAGTGGCGGCCGAAGGCCGACGACGGTACCAAGGTCGAGCGCCTGTCCGGCGCTCCCAACGGCGACCAGGGCAGTGACGGCAAGCCGCAGGAGCAGGGCGAGTACTGGGTCATCACCACCAAGGACGGCACGAAGTACTACTTCGGCCTGAACAAGCTGCCCGGTGCGACCACCGAGACGACCAACTCGACCCTGACGGTTCCGGTGGCCGGCAACCACGCCGGCGAGCAGTGCAACAAAGCGGCGTACGCGGACTCGTTCTGTCAGCAGGCCTACCGCTGGCAGCTCGACTACGTCGTCGACCTGCACGGCAACACGATGTCGCTGTTCTACGACGTGGAGAAGAACAACTACGGCTACAACGGCACTCAGACCACGGTGAAGAGCTACGACCGCGCGAGCAACATCAGGCGGATCGAGTACGGCCAGACCGATGGCCAGGTGTTCTCGGAGAAGCCGGTGGCTCGCGTCCACTTCGACACCACCGAGCGCTGTGTCGCCGGGGCCAACTGCGCTCCCGCGGACTACTTCGACACCCCGCTCGACCAGGAGTGCACCAGCACCGCCAAGTGCACCCAGACCGGGCCCAGCTTCTGGACGAAGAAGAAGCTCAGCAAGGTCCGCACCGAGGTCTGGCGCGGTACGGCGTTCGACGCCGTCGACACGTGGACGCTGCGGCACTCGTTCCCGAACCCTGGTGACAACACCGGCCCGCGGTTGTGGCTGGAGGCGATCACCCACACCGGTGAGGCCGGCTCCGGCGCGGTCACCATTCCCGAGGTGAACTTCGACAAGCTGCAGCTCGACAACCGGGTCTCCGACGGAACCGCGCGGCCGTTGCTGCAGTGGTTCCGGATCCGTGGGATCCACTACGGCACCGGCGGCGAGCTGGCGGTCACCTACTCCGCCAAGGACTGCACGCTGCCCGGGAACGTCCCACCGGTGGACCGCAACGACCGGCGGTGCCACCCGATGAAGTGGACCCCGCCCAATGACACCGAGGAGCGCCTGGACTGGTTCCACAAGTACGTCGTCACCTCCGTCTCCGAGTACGACCTCGTCAGCGGCATGGTCCCGGTGCAGACGACCGTCAGCTACCCCGGCAAGCCGGCCTGGCGGCACGACGACGAGGACGGTCTGGTCGAGATCGGCCGCAAGACCTGGTCCCAGTGGCGCGGCTACGACCGCGTCATCGTCACCAAGGGCCACCCGGACGGCCCGCAGACCGTCACCGAGAGCCGCTACTTCCAGGGCATGGACGGTGACAAGCTGGCCGACGGCACGGTGAAGGACGTCAAGCTCACCGACTCCACCGGCGCCCAGACCGAAGACGTGAACGCACTGGCCGGACAGGTCCGGGAGACCAGCAAGCTGGTCAACGGTGCCATCGTCGAGCGCACCATCAACGACTCCTGGGTGTCCGGAGCCACCTCGACCCGCGTCCGCGACTGGGGAACCACGCAGGCCTTCAAGGTCGAGCAGAAGGCCGCGAAGCAGTGGGAGGCCAAGCAGGGCGGTGGCTTCCGGCAGACGTCGGCCAACAACGAGTACTCGGCGACCGGCGTGCTTCTGGCCGCCTCGAACGCCAACGACCTGGCGACCACGGCCGACGACACCTGCACGCGGTACGAGTACGCCGGCAACCCGGCGAAGGGTCTCACCGAGTTGCCGACCCGCGCCCAGACCGTCGCCAAGGCCTGCGACCAGCCGTGGGCCAAGGACGATGTCGTGTCGGACTCGAAGCAGTCGTACGCCGGTGGGGCGACACCCGAGAACGCCAAGCCGGTCGCGGCCCTGCGCCTCAGCGGCTTCGACAGCACCGGTGCGCCGACCTACGAGACCGTGGCCACGACGTCGTACGACGATCACGGCCGGCGCAAGACCGCGACGGACGCGAAGAACAGCACGACGACCTTCGGGTACCTACCGGCCGACGGCCCGGTCACGAAGACCACGGTGACGCTGCCGAACGGCCACACCACGAGCACCGAGCTGGACCCGGCCTGGGGCCAGTCGATCAAGGTCACCGACGTCGGCGGCCGGACGACGACCTCCGAGCGCGACCAGCTCGGCCGGATCAGCAAGGTCTGGCTGCCTGGTCGCGCGCAGTCGGAGACCGCGAACGTCGAGCACGTCTACACCGCCGGGATCGACCAGCCGGGCGTGGTGCAGACCAAGGCGCTGCAGGCCGACGGGACCGTGGAGACCAGCTACGAGATTCTCGACGGTCTCCAGCGCAAGCGGCAGACCCAGCGGCCGGCCTCCGACGGCATCGGCCGCGTGATCACCGACTTCGAGTACGACTCGCGGGGTCTGCAGGTGATCGAGAACAACCCGTACTACAACGACGCACCGCCCGGCGCCCAGGTGTTCGACGCCGTCGAGGAGGAGCTGCCCGCCCGCAAGGCGACGACGTTCGACCAGCTCGAGCGCCCGTCGACCGAGGAGTTCTGGTCCCTGAACGAGCGGAAGTGGACCACCACCCACACCCATCAGCCCGGGGTACAAACGATCGACCCGCCGGACGGTGAGCAGGCCACGACCCGGATCGACGACGCCCAGGGCCGGCTCCTCGAGACCCGGACCTACAACACCCCCGGCGTCAGCGCCGACTACGACAAGACGTCGTACACCTACACGAAGGCCGGGCAGGTCGCCTCGGTGACCGATGCCGCCGGCAACCAATGGAGGTACGAGTACGACCTGCGTGGGCGCCGGACCAAGGCGGTCGAACCTGACCGTGGCGCCACCACCTACACCTACACCGAGCTCGACCAGGTCGCGACCACGACCGATGCGCTCGGCAAGAAGCTCTTCTACAGTTACGACGTCATCGGACGTCAGACGTCGATCCGGCAGGACACCGCCGACGGCGCGTTGCTCACCGAACGCACCTACGACAGTCTCGCCAAGGGCTCACCCAGTACGGCGACCAGGTACGTGAACGGCAACGCGTACAAGACCGAGGTCACCGGGTACGACCCGACCGGCCATCCGCTCGGCACCAAGGTCACGCTGCCGGCGGTGGAAGGCGGGCTGGCCCAGACCTTCACGACCGAGAACACCTACACCGCCAGCGGTCAGCCCGCGACCCTCAAGGTTCCGGCCGTCGGCGGCCTGCCGGCGGAGACGCTGACCACGACCTACGACAGCAACGATCTGCCCAGGACGATGTCCAGCGAGACCACCTCCTATGTGACCGACTCGCAGTTCAACTCGTTCGGCGATCTGACCTATCTGGAGGTCAAGCCGACCGGTGGCAAGTACCTGCGGCACAACTACGTGTACGACGACGCGACCCGTCGCCTGACCCGGGCGTTCAGCCAGCGGCAGACCACGGGACCGCAGCGCGTACTCGACCAGAGCTACGAGTACGACCTGGCCGGGAACGTCACGAAGATCATCGACGCGCCCGCCAGTGGCAGCACCGAGCCGAAGGACGTGCAGTGCTTCGGGTACGACGAGTCGCGCCGGCTGACGCAGGCGTGGACGCCCTCCGACGAGAACTGTGCGGCGCAGCCGACCAGCGCGAGTCAGTTGGGCGGACCGGCGCCGTACTGGCACCAGTGGACGTTCGACAAGATCGGCAACCGCCAGACCGAGAAGCGCATGACGACGGCAGGGGCCACGACGAGCACGTACGAGTACCCTGCAGCCGGCCAGGCGCAGCCGCACGGCGTGCAGAAGATCACCACGACCGGGCCGGACGGGACGAGCAAGGTCAACACGTTCGGCTACGACGCCACCGGGAACCAGACCAGCCGGACGATCGCCGGTGCCGGTGAGACGTTCGAATGGAACGCCGAGGGCAAGCTGGCCAAGGTGACGAAGGGTGCTCAGAAGACGGAGTACATCTACGATGCCGACGGCAATCGGCTGCTCCGCAAGGACAGCACCGGGACGACGCTGTACCTGGGGAGCACCGAGGTACTACTGATGCCCGACGGTTCCCAGCTGGGCACCAGGTACTACCAGTTCGGCAAGCAGACCGTCGGTGTGCGGGTCGGGTCCAAGCTGACCTGGCTCGGATCGGATCACCACGGCTCGGCGACGCTGACGGTCGACGCGCAGACGCAGGCCTACCAGCGCAAGCGGATCACGCCGTACGGCGAGGTTCGCGGACCGATCCCGTCCGCCTGGCCGGGGCAGAAGGACTTCGTCGGTGGAACGCGGGACGACTCCACCGGGCTGATCCATCTCGGGGCGCGGGAGTACGACCCGGTCACCGGCCGCTTCATCTCGGTCGATCCGGTCGTCGACGCCAAGGATCCACAACAACTGAACGGGTACGCCTACGCGAACAACAGCCCGGTCAGCTTCGTCGATGCCGACGGCAAGCGGTACCGCACCGAGACGATCACCGAGACGAAGACGATCGTCCGGCAGCACGTGGCGCGGATCAAGGAACTGCGCCAGGAGGTGATCACGATCTACGTGAAGATCGTGGTGCTGTCGATCGTCGCGATGATCGCCAACGCGTTCGGTCTGCACCAGTTCGCGCAGACCATCACCGCCGAGGTGGCCCGGCAGGTGACGATCTTCAAGGAAGTGATCAAGACGCTGCGGTGGACCACCAAGGAAGTCATCCGGATCGTCACCAAGAAACTCGTCTACATCCCCGAACTGCAACAGGCGCTGAACCTGGCCAAACAGACCGACAGCAGCGTCGCGACGATGGAGAAACAGGTCGACGGCCTGGCCGACGTCGCCCGCAGGATCGCGGACCAGGCCAAGGCACGGCAGGACGAGATCCTCAAGGCCACCGCGATCGCCGACGAGCAGAAGCGCAAGGACGCCGAGCAGGCCAACAAGAGCGGTTGTGGGGTCTGCGCGAACGATCCGGACGACGAACCGTTGCCCAAGGCAGCCACCATGGCAGCCGGCGGATTTGTCGTCGCGGCCGGGATCTGTGCCTTCACCGCCGGGATCGGGTGTGTGGTCATCGCGGGTGTCGCCGCCGTCGGCGCGGTCGCGACGGCCGGCGTCTGGAACTGTGCCAACGGGCCGCAGAACTCGTGCCTGAAGCGCGACCCGAACAAGCCGCCGCCGATGACGCCCAAGCAGCACTCGGACCTGTGCAAGACGCCAGGTGCGCAGGAAGCCTGCAAGTGGTCAGGACCGAGGTGATCCAGGGATGAACAAGCGCGCGATCGGCGGCCTGATGGCCGGTCTGCTGGCGGTGCCGTTGGTTGCGGTCGCTGGTGCGGGTACGGCGGTCTCCGCCGTACCCGCCCCGGCGGCGCAGCCCCCGAAGCAGACGCAGCGGGTGGAGCTGGAGCACCTGCGCAGCGAAACCACGCAGGTCTACCGGGAACCCTCGGGCCTGCACACGATGGAACAGTTCGCGTACCCGGTTCGAGCCCGGAAGGGCTCGGGCTGGGTGCCCATCGACACGAAGCTCACCGTGCGGCCGGACGGCTCGGTCCGGCCGGGTGCGATGATCACCGACCTGCGGTTGTCCGGGGGCGGCGACGGCAAGCTCGTTGCCCTCGGCAACGCCGATCGGCAGGTCCGGATGGACTGGAAGGGGAAGCTTCCGAAGCCGGTGCTGAGCGGCGACACCGCGACGTACCCGGAAGTCCTGCCTGGTGTCGACCTGCAGGTGCGGGTCGAGGCGACCGGGTTCCAGCACCTGCTGGTGGTCAAGAACCGGGCAGCGGCGAACAACCCGGCGCTGAAGCAGCTCCGGTTCCCGATCAGTGGCGCCGGGCTGAAGCTGGTCACCAAGCCGGACGGTACGACGGTCGCCAGCGACGGGGCCGGGAAGACGGTGTTCACTGCGGGCAAGGCGGTGATGTGGGACAGCCAGGGCACCGCGCCGCGGTCTCGGCATGCCAGTCTGCCGACCACGCGGTCCGGGAACGAGTTGGTGATCACCCCGGATCAGAAGCTGCTCACCGCGGCCACGACTCGCTACCCGGTGGTCATCGACCCCACCTGGTCGACCAACAACAGCCTGTGGACGCATGTGAGCCTCGAGCACTCCGACCAGTCCTACTGGGACTACGACCGCGACGAAGGCGCGAAGGTCGGCCGCTCCTACGACAACGTGATCACCTATCGGTCGTTCTTCCAGTTCGGTACCGGTGACATGGCCGGGGCGAAGGTCATCAAGGGCAGGTTCGAGATCTGGCTGGATCACAGCTCCTCCAACGGGCCGACTCCCGTCGACCTGTACGCGACGCTGCCCGTCAGGCGTGAGGAGAACGTCACCTGGAACAGCACCGCCGGACACTGGCGGCAGTTCATGGGTCAGGTCAGCGGTAACGCCCGGACCGCCGGCGGCCAGCCGGACATGTTGATGGGTTGGGAGAACGACGCGACGAGGGGCGAGTTCCAGCGCGCGGCCGATGCCAGGGACGGCACGGTCACGTTCGGGCTGCGGGCGCCGAACGAGTGGGACATCGCGCAGTGGAAGAGGTTCCACGGCGGTTCGGCGAAGGTCGTGGTGACCTACAACAACGCGCCGTACGCGCCGGAGCGGGTGAACTTCAGCCGGGCCCGGCCGTGTGGCACGGCCGCGAACCCCACCGTGGTCAGCTGGCCGCTGTCGGGGTACTCGTTCTCCGCGAAGGCGACCGACAAGGACGGCGACAACCTCGTCACCCGGTTGTCGATCCGTCGCACCTCGGACAACGTGCTGGTGCACGAGGTGGATTCCGCGCCGATCACCTCCGGGTCGGCCTTCGGCTGGCCGGCGATCGACCGGGCCAAGTTCGAGGACGGCAAGACCTACGCCTACTCGGCGAAGTCCGACGACGGTGTCACCGAGGACGACGTCGGCTACGGCCCGGCCGGCAAGGAGTGCTTCTTCAAGGTCGACGCGAAGAAGCCGGGCAAGGCGGTCCTGTCGTCGACAGACTTCCCGGACGGGGAGGCGAACATCCCGGCCCGGACGGTCGGCACGGTCACGCTCAAGCCCGCGGCGGGTGACTCCGACGTGGTCGAGTACCTCTACGGCTTCCAGCCCGAACGTGTGGTGAGCCGGATCAAGGCCGGCGCGGACGGTTCGGTACAGCTCCCGATGAGTGTCTTCCAGAAGTCCCTCACCGTGGAGCCGGAGCAGAAGGTGCTCTACGTGAAGGCGGTCGACGGTGCGAACAACGTCAGCGACAACTCGACGGTGTGGTCGCTCAGCGCCGGTGAGCTGGAGCAGCTACCTGCTACGAGCCGGAACGACGTCAACGGTGACGGCCGGGCCGACCTGTCCACCGTGCTCGACCAGGGCGATGGACGGACGGCCATCTGGAACGTGGTGACGAAGCCCGACGGTTCGCTGCACACCGGCCAGATGGCCTGGGACTCCGGTGCCAACGGAGGGTTCGCGATGTACCGGACCCGTCCGGTGCGTGGTGACTTCGACGGTGACGGCCGGACCGACGCCGTACTGTTCCGTGAGGAAGCAGGCCGCCGGATCGGCATGTACCGCGGTCTGTCTGCCGGTGAGCGGTACAACTTCGAGTCAGCGCCGGTCTGGTACAGCGGTGCGAACGGCTGGCCGCTCAGCTCGGCCCGGATCGTCTCCGGAGACGTGAACGGTGACGGCAAATCCGATGTGGTCGCTCAGCTGAACGTGTCCGGGACCAGCTGGCGCACGCTGGTGTTCCTGGCCGGTTCTGGATTCGGTACGCCGGTCCAGTGGCTGCAGACGGGCAGTCCGTGGGCAGGCAGTGCACCGCTGCTGGCTGATGTCGACGGTGACAAGAAGGCTGATCTCGTCGACATGCAGAACCAGAGTGGTTGCCGCACGGTGACGAGGTACTTCAAGTCCACCGGTACGGCGTTCAGCGCGACGCCGGTCGTCTTGCACGATTCGGGCGCCGGTGCGTACTGCTGGGAACGCAGCAAGCCGCAGGTGGCGGACGTCGACGGTGACGGCAAGGACGACATCGTCGCGCTCTACGAGAACAGCGGTACGGACGCCGCACTGAAGGTGTTCCGCTCGACCGGTACGGCGTACACGCTGGGCGAGTGGTGGCGTGACGCCACCACGTTCGACCCGGCCAAGACCGCCCTGTCCATCGGTGACTTCACCGGTGACCGCAAGGAGGACGTCGGCCTGTTCTACTCGCTGCCGGACGGTGGGCGTGAGGTCTACACCCTCGCGTCGACCGGTACGTCGTTCGGTCCGGCGACGAGCCGTTGGAAGGAGCCACGGGTCGGTGCGAGTACCGGACCGAGCTTCGACATCGAGGAACGCACCTATGAGCTGGTGAACCGCAACAGCAGCCAGTGCCTGGACGTCTGGAACAACAGCCAGGTCGACGCCGAGCGCCTGGTACAGCACGAGTGCCACGGTGGCATCAACCAGCGGTTCCGGATCGCGCGGGTCGCCGGGACGGACCAGTTCGAGATCCGGACAGCGCATTTCCAGGGCAACATCGCCGATGGACGCCCGCGCTGTCTCGACGTCGAGGACATGCTGCAGGACGACGAACGCAAGGTCCTGCAGTGGCCGTGCATGGGGACCTCGAACCAGCAGCTGCTGATCGAGTACCTCGAAGGCAGCAGCTACGACACCGTGGTCCGGCTGAGGTTCGCGCATAGTGCGAAGTGCGCGTCGCCGTCGCAGGGGAGCACCACGCAGGACGTCACCATCGTCCAGCGCACCTGTACGGCGGAGGCCAGCCAGCAGTGGATTCTGCGCGCGGGCTTCAATGCGGAGCAGCCGGCCGGGAAGAAGTACATCCAGGGCTCGAACACGCAGTGGGTGCTGGATGTCGAGAACTGCCTGCCGGACGCCAGGATGCGGATGTGGAAGGTGGTGGCCGGCAGCCCCTGCCAGGGCTGGCAGCTGCGGCCACTCGGCGACGACGTGTACCGGATCATCGAGCCGAGCACCGGCGAGGCCGTCGAGGTGGTGGGCTGCACCGATGCCTTGGCGCAGACGGTCGCGACCATGCCCGAGAGCGACAGTCCCTGTCAGCGCTGGCGAATCGAGCCGGCGGTCGACGGGACCTGGTCGATCACCAGGGAGGCGAACGGTCTCTCGCTGGACGTGGCGGGCTGTAATACCGAGGAGGACGCCGGGCTGATCACCTGGCGCTACTGGAACGGACCCTGTCAGCGCTGGCGGATCAACCCAGTCTGACCGGAGAGGGCCGGCGCCCACGTGGGTGCCGGCCCTCCTCAGTGCAGGTCCACTCGTTTCAGGGTGTACGGCGCCGCGAGCTGCTCGCTGAGGGTGAAGTACGCCGCGCCGTCGGGGGCGTACTCGATGGACTCGCCCTGGCCTTCGGCGGTGTCGGTCATCTCGACGCGCGTGCCGGTGAGGGCTGAGGCGAAGGAGCCGCCCGGCGTACCGCGGTACTCGTACACCTTGCGGTAGGTGCGGACCAGGAAGCGGTTCGCGGTCGGGTGGATCGCGGCCGCCGTCACCTCGGCGTAGTTGATGTCGTCCGACTTCGTCGGCAGGGTCAGCGTCGCGACCTTGGTCAGCAGGCTGGACGTCCCTGGCTTCGGTAGCGGGTTCGGGAACTTGTAGACGTCGCTGATGCCCGAGGTGGACTTGGTGATCACGTAGATGTCGCCGGTCTTGGGGTGCACCATCAGGGCTTCGGCGTTCTTGGGGCCGCCGGGCAGGGTGTAGGGGAAGTAGTCGCCGGTCAGGGTGCCGCTGGTCTGCCCGGACTTCAGCTTCGGCTCCGGCACCCGGACGACCGAGCTGGTGCCGTTCGGTTTGGGGATATCGCGAGCGGTGCCGATGTCGCCGGCGAAGAAGCAGCTGCCGGCCGGGCAGGGGGCGGTCGCGATGTCCTCCCAGTCGAAGACGTTCGGGATCGTGACGGTGTACTTGCCGACCACCTGCGCGGTGCCGCTGTCGACCGCGACCATCGTCTGGCGGTCCTTCTCGCTGTGCACGTACTGCACGTGCGGGTTGATCCGGCTGGCCCCGAGACCCGACGGCTGGTAGAGCACGCTCTGCGAGATCGACGTGTCCCTGCTGCCGTCCGCCCGGAGACCGTCCCACAGCTTGCCGACGACCACCGCGGGCCCGGGGGTGTCACCGGTCACCGATGCCGTGGCGCCGGACGACAGTCCCAGCAGGCCGGTGCCGGTCAGCACCAGAACCACGGCAGTCTTCAGAGTCAGGCGCCTGTGCAGCATGTGCAGTCCTCGCGACCGGGAGTAGTTACCGACACGTCACTATGACCGGCGCGAGGACAGCAGGACAAATCAGCTCAGGAAGAGCTCGATCACCGGCACGAGCACGTCCGGCTTCTGGATGGGGAGCTTCAGAGTCAGTACGCCGTCGCCTGCGGCGCCCATCGTGGTGTTGTGTGCTTCGGCCGAGGGGTCGTGGACGAGGCGCTTCACCTCGGAGGCGTCGTTCAGGAGCTGGGCGTACTTGACCTTGCCGGCCAGGCCGGGGAGGTGGACGTGGCCCATCGGCCAGGAGAACAGGTGCAGATAGAGGCGGTTGCCGACCTGCGTGTAGCGGGTGTCAGTGGGCGCCTTGAACTCCGCCGGCCCGGCCCCACGGAAGGAGCGCTCGTGCAGGCGGGTCCACTTGCCGATCGCGGCCAGAGTGGCCAGCGCGCGCGGGTCGAACTCGCCACGGGCAGTGGGGCCGACGTTCAGCAGCAGGTTGCCGTCCTTGGAGACAGAGTCCACCAGCATCTTCACCAGGAGCTCCGGTGACTTCCAGTCCAGGTTGTCGCGGTCGTAGCCCCAGCTGCCGTTCAGCGTCTGACAGGCCTCCCAGAGCACCGGCTTGCCGTCGCGGGTCATCGGTCCGTCCGGCTGGTACTGCTCCGGCGTCACGAAGTCGCCAGGAATGTCCAGGCGGTCGTTGATCAGGATGCCGGGCTGCAGCTCGCGCACCATCGCCATCAGCTCGACCGAGCGCCAGTCGTCGCGGCCCTTGCCGTGGCCGTCCCGGCCGTCCTCGTAGTCGCGACCCGGGTACGAGAAGTCGAACCACATCAGATCGATCTGGCCGTAGTTCGTCAACAGCTCACGGGTCTGGGCGTGCAGGTAGTCCGCGTACACCTGGACGTCGCGGCCGGCCGCCTTGGCGATCGCCTCTTCATCGTCGCGCTGTGGGTGCATCAGGTCGATCGGGAACTCAGGGTGGTGCCAGTCGATCAGCGAGTGGTAGAAACCGACGCCGAGCCCCTCCTCGCGGCAGGCCTCGACGAACTGCCGCACCAGGTCCTTCCCGGCGCCCCAGGCGGTGTGAGCGACCGTGTAGTCCGACACTGCCGAGTCCCACAGGCAGAAGCCCTCATGGTGCTTGGTGGTCAGGACGGCGTACCGCATGCCGGCCTCACGGGCCGCACGCGCCCACTTCCGCGGGTCGTACAGGTCCGGCTCGAAGTGGTCGAAGTACGGCTGGTACTCCTCGTCGGTCAGCCGCTCGCGGTTCTTCACCCACTCGTGGCGAGCGGGCAGGGCGTACAGGCCCCAGTGGACGAACAGGCCGAACCGCCAGTCGCGGAACCTCTCGATCGAGGCTTCGGGTGGACCATCGGGCATGGCAAAGCTCCTCAGAGGTCGCGGTCATCCGATCTATAGTCGATCGTTTGGCTGCGACCCGCCAGACTTTGTCATTAATTCACACCATTAAGTCCTAAAGATCCGATCTGTTCGGCGTGAGCTCCAGGAGGACGGCGTACGGCATCGGGAGCGTCACCTCGACCACGGAGCCGGTCAGCTCCAGGGGTGTGCTGACCATCCGGCTGCGTTCGGTGAGCTGCGCCAGCTGTCCCTCGGTCGGCCACTCGGTGATCCCGAGCTCCGCGGTCGCAGCCGCCAGGTCGCCGGCGCCGATGCCCAGTGTGGTCGAGGTGACCTGCCAGGACGGATCCACGCCGGGCAGCTCCACGTGGACCGTCCTGGTCAGTTCTGGGGCGCCGTCTGCCTTGGTCTGGTCCAGCGTGAGGTTCCAGAGCAATACGGCGATCCGGTCGCGGTCCCGCGAGGCCCACGCCTCTATCAGGCTGCCGCCTCCATCACCAGTGACGGTGACCGGCAGTTCGACCGGTCCGAGCCGGTTCAGCAGGCTCAGAGCGTGGTAGCGCGGCTTAGGCAGCCCACCGACCGTCTGCAGCCCGAAGCCGCCGTGCAGGAAGCGTGGGGGTCGGCCCAGCTCCTCAAAGTGGTCAGACGCGACCCAGTACGCCAGGGCGTCCACCCGCCCGGCTGCGGACCGCATCCCGCGCAGGAGGAACACCCCGGCGAACACAGAGTCGTTGATCGGGTTGAAGTGCCGTGGCGTCACACCCCACTCGGTCCACAGGATCCGCGCATCACCGAACCCATGCCGCTCCAAAGACGCCCGTACGTCGAGTGGCGGCGAACCGTAGGTGTGTGTCGAGACGAAGTCGACCGGGGTGTCGTTGGCTCGAGCGTGTGCCAGCAGGTCGTCCACCCAGCCGGCGGCTGCCGACGACGGCCCGCCGACCGCCAGTCGCTGGTCCACCGCCTTCACAGCCGCGACAGTCACGTCGTACAGGTGGAGCCACTCGGCCTTGGTGCCGGACCAGAAGACCTCGAGGTTCGCCTCGTTCCACACCTCGAAGTCCCAGCCGATCACCTCGTCGAGTCCGTAGCGGTCGACCAGGTGCTCGACGAGCGCCCGCACCAGGTCGTGCCAGGCCTCGTACGACGTCGGTGGCGAGATGATCGCACCGTATTCGAAGACGGTCTTGGTGGGATCGCTGGCCAGCTCGCGCGGCATGAAGCCGAGCTCGACCACCGGCCGCAGTCCGATCGCGAGCAGTTTGTCGTAGATGGCGTCCACCACGGAGAAGTCGTACGACGTCCCGTCGATCACGTGGGTGTCGTCGTGGAAGATCGCGTGCGCCCGGACCGTGCGGACGCCGAGCTCGTCGTGCATCCGGCGCAGGGCATCCTCCAGCCCGCCGCCGATCTCGTGACCGCCGGTGGTGTCCTTGCAGAGCAGCTGACTGAGCCGTTCACTGCCGATCATCGGTACCCACGGCCGGTACAGCTCGGTGCCCTCGGCAACCGTATCGACGGTCACGTCCACCCGCGGGACGGTGCCGTCGGCAACCAACGGTACGGCGCCGACGGGGCTGCTCGGCCGGCCGGCGACCGTCACCTCGGGCACGCTCGCGACCGCATAGTGGTACGGCGTTCCCGGCGTACACGTGGTGTCGACGTACGGCGGTCCCGGCACGGAGAGCACGTCACCGCTGTGATGATCGACCGGTTCGAGCGGGCCGTGATCACCGGTCGAGCGCAGGATCAGATACCCGACCGCACCGTCGACCGGCGACCAGTCGATGGTGACCTGCCCGACCCCACCAACCGCGGTGACCTCCTTCGGCGGCTCCAGCTCCGGGAACGTGAACGCCCGCTCCTCGTCACTCCGCACCGCGATCCGGTCGTCCCAATCGACCTTCGCGTCGTACTCCATCAGCTCTCCTCAATCTGCAACGTCCGAAGGACTCGCGGCGAATCTCGGCGAGTCTTCGGACGTACTCGCGGTCGCGTCGCTGGGATCTCCGTAGCGTCCGAAGGACTCGCGGGGAATGTCGGCGAGTTTTCGGACGCTAGCGGTGGCCGGGTCATGCGAGTCCCGACTCGAAGCGTTCGAGGCTGATCACCGGGCGGATGCCGCGTTCGGCGCGGCGGTCGGCGAAGCTGCGCCGGATCAGGTCGTTGCCGAAGACGTTGCCGATGGCACCCATCACCATCGCCTGGTCCAGCGACAGGTAGCGCTTCGCGATCAGCCCCGACTTCACCGCGACCGAGTCGTAGAACCCACCGGCGCCGTACGCGTGCAGCGTGGTCTCGATCCGGCTCAGGTTCTCGATCGCCTGCCGGGGTGCGTACGACATCGCGAGGAACGCCGCATGCGGCGTCACCACACCATCGCCGTACGTCGGGTTGGGGTTGACGCCGTCGCGACAGCCCTCGAAGCCGGCGTCGAAGTTCGTCCCCTCGAGGTCCGACGGGTAACCGCCGGGGTCCATGCCGATCGGCTCGACGCCGTACACGGAGTAGCCGCCCTTCGGGTTCGAGGCGGGGGAGAAGCCCCAGTAGCCGTACTTCGCCTCGTCCAGCCCGTGCTCGATCTGCGCGCGGACCGTCAGCGGATGGTTGATGCCCCAGCTGCGCGGCGCCCAGGTCGACTCCGGAACGAACAGGTCCGGCATCAGCGACTCGAACATGTCACCGCCCCACGACGGGACGAGCCGCATGCCGCGGTACGAGTAGGTGCCCTCGAAGACGTCGAGCCCGAGATAGGTGCGGTGCACACCCTTCGGCTTCTGCTCGACCCAGGACCAGTCGCACGAATCCGGGAAGGTCCGGTACGTCGCGAAGTACTGGGTGTGGGGGACCTGTCCGAGCGCGAACCCGACGTACCCGGCGATGCGAGCCTCGGTGTTGAGGGTGTCGTAGTGGAACTTTCGGTAGTACACGTCCGGACCGGTGCCGGCGTGATTGCCCTTGTCGGTCTCCTCGTCCGGCGGTGGGGTCTCGAAGAAACCACCGCGCATCAGACCGCCGGGGCGGGCCGCGGGGTTGTAGTAGTAGGCGAAGTTCATCTTGTTCAGCAGCGAATCCGCGAGGGCGCGGGCGCGCGGCTCCGCGGTGCGGACGACCATCAGGGCACACGCGAACCAGCCGTTGTCGACACTGGACACGAACGGGGTGATCGGCTTGGTGCCGTCAGGATCGACGTACCGGACCGCACCGGTCGCCTCGTCGTACCAGTTGAAGAACATGCCGCTGGGTTCGTGGTGGACGACGTTCTTCATCGTGGTCAGCGTCTGCGTGATCCGGCGCAGCGACTCCTGGGGCGAGATGATGCCCAGGTGCCGCGCGACGACCGTGCTCCACAGATAGCCGCCGATGTTGGTCGGCGAGGTGTAACTGCTGCGCGTCGGGTCGGAGACGGACTCCCCGATGTTGTCGGCGGGCAGACCGGTGCGTTCGTCGGTCATCGCGACGATGCTGCGCCAGGTATCCCGGGCCCACCGTCCCACGAGCGCCTTGTCGGCGCGGCTCGGTCGCCAGCCACCCTTCAGGAGCTCAGCGGGCGAGACCCCAGGCCCGTGCCCAGCTCCTTGGATGCCGGATGAGCCTGGCTCCCCTCCGTAGGCTCGGGTGGTCCCCCCGAGGAGTGCGGCGGATCCGGCGGCGGTCAACAATGTGCGGCGGTTGATGGTGGCGGTCATCAGAGTCTCCTTATTTCAGGCCGGTAATGGCGATGCCCTTGGTGACGTGGCGCTGGAAGACCAGGAAGAGCACCAGGACCGGTACGACGACCACGACCGCGCCGGCCATCAGCAGACCGAAGTTCTGCGCGTTCTGGCCGGTCGAGTAGAGGGCGAGCGCGACGGGCAGGGTGTATTTGTCCTCGGTCTGGGCGATCACCAGCGGCCAGAGGAAGTTGTTCCAGGAGCCGAGGAAGGTGAGGATGCCGAGCGTGGCCAGGGCGGGCCGGGTCAGCGGCAGCATGATCCGCGCGAAGATCCCCAGCTCACCGGCGCCGTCGACGCGCCCCGCGTCCATCAGGTCGTCGGGCAGCGACCCGAAGAACTGCCGCATCAGGAAGACGCCGAACGGCGAGACCAGGAACGGCAGGATCAGGCCGGGGTAGCTGTTGGCCAGTCCGGCGTTGGTGACGAGCACGAACAGCGGGACGAACGTGACCATGCCCGGGATCATCAGCGTCGCCAGCACCAGCACGAACAACGCGTTCTTGCCCTTGAAGTGCAGCTTGGCCAACGCGTAGCCGATCATCGAGCAGAAGATCAGGTTGCCCGCGGTCACGACCAGCGCGACGATGCCGGAGTTCAGGAAGTAGCGCGGGAAGTGCGCCTTGCTGAACAGGGCGGCGTAGTTCTCGGTGGTCGCGTTCTCGGGCAGCCAGGTCGGCGGGACCCGGAGCAGCTCGCCCTGGGCCTTGAAACTGCCGAGCAGCATCCAGACGAACGGCGCGGCGACCGCGACCAGGCCGAGGACTCCGATCAGGTAGATCCACCAGGTGCGGCGCATCACTTCTCCCTCAGCAGCCGGAACTGGATGAACGTGACGACGGCGATCACGACGAACAGGAGGTAGGCCATCGACGTCGCCAGCCCGTAGTTGCCGAAGCCGAACTGCTGGTAGGTGTACATCGACACCGAGACCGTGCTGTTCAGCGGACCGCCCTGGGTCATCACGAACGGCTCCTCGAAGAACTGCAGGTAGCCGATTCCCGTGGTGACGCTGGTGAACAGGACCGTTGGCCTGAGCAACGGCAGGATCAGATGCCGGAATCGTTGCCATGAGCCCGCACCGTCGAGCTGACCGGCCTCCTCGACCGACTGCGGGATGCCCTGCAGCCCGGCCAGGAAGATGATCATCGCCGAGCCGAAGTTGCGCCAGATCGCCATCGCGATCAGCGACGGCATCGCCCAGGTCTTCGACCCCAGCCAGTTCGGGCCGTCGATGCCGAACCAGCCGAGCACGGTGTTCAGCAGCCCGGCATCAGGTGCGAGCACGAACCGCCAGATCACCGCGATCGCGACGATCGACGTGACCACCGGCAGGTAGTAGCCGACCTTGAACAGGGCCTGGAACCGCTTCACGCCACGATCCAGCAGTACGGCGGCCGCCAGCGCGACGACGAGCGTCAACGGCACCCCGACCACGACGAAGTACGCCGTGTTGAAGGCCGCCTTGCGGAACGTCTCGTCCTGCAACGCCTTCACGTAGTTGCCGAACCCGACGCCCTCCACCGCGAACGGCGTCCGCAGATCGCGCTGGCGGGTGTCGGTGAAGCTCATCCCGAGCGAACCGAGCACGGGCCCGGCCGTGAAGGCGAGGAAGAGCACGACGAACGGCAGCACCAGGACCCAGGCCGCGAGCGTCTCCCGGCTCGGTCCGCGCCGACCACCTTCGGGCGGCGGCGTTCGTCGTACCGTCCGCGGCTCCGTGATCGTTGCCATCAGCTACCGCCGGTGCCGATCTGGGAGGCCTTGGTCTGAATGGCCTTGGCGGTGTCGGCGGGGGACTGGCCGGCCTTGACCATCTTCTCGACCTCGGCGTCGAAGGCCGCGGCGACCTGCTCCCAGTTCACGATCGCCGGCGGTGCCTTGGCGTCCTCGAGCTGCTTGCCGAAGACCGGGAGCAGCGGGTCGTCCGCGATCGTCGGGTCGTCCCAGGCGCTCTTCACGGCCGGCAGATCGGTCGACAGCTTGAACCAGGCGGCCTGGGTCTTTGCCTCCGACAACCACTTGACCAGCTTCCAGGCGCTGTCCTTGTTCTTCGAGTTCTTGAACACGGCGAAGTTCGCGCCCCCGACGAAGGAGGTCGCGGTCTTGTTCTTCGGCAGCTGGAAGACGCCGATGTTCGGTTTCATCGCGGGCCCACCGACCTT
Organism: Kribbella sp. NPDC051587; assembly: GCF_044453945.1. Lineage (NCBI taxonomy): Bacteria > Bacillati > Actinomycetota > Actinomycetes > Propionibacteriales > Kribbellaceae > Kribbella > Kribbella sp. NPDC051587. Next base: position 397,557 of record NZ_JBITDE010000004.1, on the reverse strand, counting down.
CGCGACCGAGCCGGCCATCCACGGTCCGGAGATGAACATCGGCGCCGTACCGTTCACGAACTGTGCCTCGGTCTGGTTCGGCGGCAGGTCGGTCCCGGCGATCTTGTCGGTGAAGTAGCTCTGGAAGTACTGCAGTCCTTCCTGCATGGCCGGGGTGTCCAGCGTGAACGACTTCTGGTCGTCCCCGGTGATCTCGGCCCCGGCCGACCACGCGAACGGCATCACGGTCTCCCACGACCCGGTCCCGCCCGGCTGCAGGTTGATGCCGTACTTCGCGCCGGCCTTGTCCTGCATGGCCTTCGCCATCGCCTTCAGGCCGGCCCAGTCGGTCGGGAGCGTGGTGATGCCGGCCTTCTTGGCCAGGTCCTTGCGGTAGTACACGAGCCGCGTCTCGACGTACCAGGGAACGCCGTACTGGACGTCCTTGACCTTGGTGGTGTCGAGCGCACCCTCGAAGAAGGACGAGTTGTCGAAGCCCTGCGGGGTCGGATCGAGCGCGCCGAGATCAGCGAACTCACCCATCCACGTGCTGCCGACCATCGCGGCGTCCGGCACGCTCTGCGCGGTGATCGCGGTGGTGAACTTGTTGTGCGCGGCGTCCCAGGGGATCGGCGTGACCGTCACCTTCACGCCAGGGTTGGCCTGCTGGAACTGCTCCAGGAGCTTGGGCAGGTTCTCACCTTCGGTGCCCATCGCCCAGACGGTCAGGTTCCCGGTGGCGGGTCCGTCGCTCACGGTGGTGGTCGACTGAGCGCCGGCGTCCGGGCTGTCGGTCGACCGGCCGCAGGCGGCCAGTGCCAACGACAGCGACAGGGTCGCGGCGCAGCCGATCACCAGTCGGCGGCGGATGCTGTGGGTGAACATTGATTTGTCTCCTCACTCGGTTACTGCCTACTGCTGTGTTGCCCCCGAGGTGCCACAGCTGTCCCGCAGGACAAGCTCAGTGGCGAGTACGTCGTTCCGTGCACGGGACCGCTCTCCGGTCACCCGCTCGTGCAACCGCTGCGCCGCCAGCTGCCCCAGCTCAGCCATCGGCTGCCGCACGGTCGTCAATCCCGGCGACACATAACGAGCCGCCATCACGTCGTCCCACCCCGTCACCACAACGTCTTCCGGTACGGCGATGCCCGCGGCCCGCAAGGTGGTGAGCACGGCCAGCGCGAGCTCGTCGTTCGCGCACACCAGTCCGTCCGGACGGTTGCCTGCGGCAAGGACCTTCTCGGCGACCTGCTTCCCCGACTGCTCCGTCAGCGGCACGCGCAGGGGTTCGCCGACCGCCTTGCCTCGAGACCGCAGTGCGGTGGCGAATCCGGCGTACCGCTCGGAAACGTCGTACGAGCTGGCCGGATCACCGACGAACACGAGTTGCTGCCGGCCGTGATCGAGCAGCCGGGATGTGAGCCGCTCGGCACTCGACGCACTCTCGGTGCGAACCGAATCGCACCCTGTCACCGGTGGATGCGCGACCAGGACCAGCGGTACGCCGGCCTTGTGCAGCTCCTGGATCGTGGACCGTTCGAGAGCGTTGCCGTGGACAACGATCCCGTCGACCCGGCCGGCCAGGTCCCGCACCGACCGCCGTGGATCCGTGTTGCCCTGCGTGACTGTCAGTACGACGCTCTGACCGTGCTCACCGGCCCAGCGCTCGTATCCCATCAGCAGATCGCCGTAGAACGGACCGCTCAGATCCGGCAGCACCAACCCGTGCGCCTCATGCCGTTGCACCGCGAGACTTCGCGCGGCCCGCAACGGCATGTAATTGAGTTCGGCCGCGGCCTGCCCCACCTGTGCGCGCGCCTTCTCCGAAACCGGTCCAGTCCCTTGCAGCACACGCGAAACCGTCGCGATCGACAGCTTCGCGCGCGCCGCGACGTCGTAGATCGTCGCCGGGCGGCCGGTCGCCATGAAACCTCCAGTGGAAGCGCTTACACTTTGGTTACCCTGCCTTGGATCGTTCAAACGGTCAAGGGCTCGGATCCGTTGAGCGGGTGATCTGACAGGATGCCTGCGTGACCACCGCGGAACGCAAAGACCGGCTCTTCCTGGTTCGGCACGGCGAGACCGAATGGAGCAAGAACGGCCGGCACACCTCCGTCACCGACCTCCCGCTGACTCCGGAGGGTGAAGCGGTCGCCGCCTCGCTCCGGGCCCGGCTGGCAGACGAGGACTTCGACCTCGTCCTCACCTCACCGCGCGCTCGCGCCCGCCGTACCGCCGAACTCGCCGGCTTCCCGCAGGCCGAGGTCGACGACGACCTCGCCGAATGGAACTACGGCGACTACGAAGGCGTGACCACCGCGGACATCCGCAAAACTGTCCCCGGCTGGACGGTCTGGGCGGACCCGGTACCCAACGGCGAAACGCCTGTCGAGGTCTCGACCCGCTTGGATCGCGTCGTCGCCCGGATCGCCGCCACCGACGGCGACACTCTGGTCTTTGGTCACTCCCACGCTCTGCGAGCCCTCGCTGCCCGCTGGCTCGAACTGGATGTCACCGAAGGTCGTCATTTCGTGTTGGACACCGCTACGGTCTCCACGCTCGGCTGGGACCGAGGCTCCCCCGCAATCCTTCGCTGGAACAGCTAAGCGGTCACCAGGCGGACGAGTTGCGCGATGCGATCCGAGCGCTGGGCCGGGCGGAGGCGTCGGTCCTGGTTGAGCGTCGCTTGACCGTGCAGGGCGCTCCAGAACACTTCGGTTCGCGTCTCGGCGTCGCCGTCGGCGTAAGGCTCTACGGCGGCGCGTAGTTCGCCGAAGGTCGCCTTCAGGATCTCCGGGCTCTCGGCTGATCCGAACACCAGGTCGGTGCGGCGCGTGAAGATCGCCGCGTAGACGGCCGGGTGCGCTTCGGCGTAGCCGAGGTAGGCCTCGGCCAGGCCTCTTAGTCCATCGGCCTCGCGCGCTGATCGCAGTTCGACGGTCAGCTCGGCGATCCCTTCGAGCGCCACTGCCGTGACGATCGCCTGCATGTTCGTGAAGTGGCTGTAGAGCACCGGCTGGCTGTACTCGACTGCCTCGGCCAGGCGCCGCGTCGTCACGGCATCCCAGCCGTCCGCCTCGGCAAGCTCGCGGGCGGTGCGCACGATCAGCGCCCCCCGCTCGGCACGGGCACGTTCACGTCGGTCCAAGGTCGGCATGACCCGATGCTAGCAGTGCTAGACAATCTAGCGACTGCAATGTTAGCGTCGCTAGGAAAATTAGCAACGCTAGAAACTGGAGACCATGATGCGCCGCTTCACCACCGTCCTGACCGTCCTGCTCGGCCTCTTCCCGCTCACCTTCGGCACCCGCTTCCTCTTCGACGGCCCGGCCGCCGCGGCCGGCTTCGGCATCACCGCCGACGCGGGCGGCTTCTTCCCGGTCAAAGGCATCCGCGACATCGCCCTCGGCCTCGTCGTACTGGCTCTCTTCGCCCTCGGCCAGCGCCGCCCCACCGGCATCATCCTGGCCGTGATGGCGATCGTCCCCATCACCGACGCCATCGTCGTCACCACCCACGGCGGCTCCCTCGCCACCGCCCTCCTCATCCACGCCCTCACCGCTGCCGTCATGCTCGCCGACGCCGCCCTCCTCCTCCGCGAACCCGCCCAATCCCCCGAATCAGCCCATTTGCGGGGAGCTACTGCCTCTCAGGGGCAGTAAACCCCCGCAAAGCTCACCGAATCGGACACGAAGGGCTGCAGGCGTGGGCCTTCGTGGTGGGCTTGCGCCGGCGAATGCCCGCCAGCACCTGTACGGCGGCCGCACACGGCCGGCTCGTGATGTCGAACCAGCCGTACCGCAGCGTCGCTTCGCCCCGCAGCGTTGCGCGGTTGTCGCGGTCCAGGTCCCGCCATTGCTGCTGCGGTACCACATGCAGCCGCCCGTCCAACTCGACGCTCAACCCTTCGTAGTACACGTCGGTGTACTCGTCGTCCACCGCCCGCTGACGCTCCCCGACCGGGAGCCCGTGCCGCCGTTCGACATCCTGCAGATACCGAAGCTCCAGTAGCGAATGCGAGCCTGCGGCCACGTCCGCGATGATCGGTCGCAGTTCCCGCCGATGGCGCAACCGTGTCCGAACATCCAACGCCGCCAGCAGGTCGGCCGCCGTGACCCTGCCGCTCTGGCAGGCCTCGGCGACGACCGCGGCTGCCTGGTCCAGGGTTCGCGATCCGCCGACCACGTCCAGTACGGCGTGCGCCGCCGTACGGCGAGGTGGCACGGCTCGAGCGAGCCGATCGGCCCAGTGCCTGTCCCGGTGGATCACCAGCCCAGGTCGCGACGCGATCTGGCGCTGATGCTGAATCAGCGCCGCTAGCCCTTCGGCATCGAGTTGCCGCTCCCACCACCAACCCATCAGACCAGCGTGACGGATTTCCGCCGACCGCGTCAGACGTCCTGTGGATAACCGTTTTGCGGGGATCTACTGCCGCTCAGAGGCAGCAGATCCCCGCTAATCGGAGACGACCAGCTCGTAGAGGTCGACGGTGCAGTGGGTGCGGAAGCCGAGGGACTCGTAGACGGGGCGGCCGGCGGAGGACGACTCCAGTACGGCGTACTCGGTGTCGGCGTGGGTGAGGGCCTCGTGGGTGAGGGCGGCGCCGATGCCGCGGCGGCGGGCTTCGGGGACCGTCATGACGAAGTAGACGCCGGCGACACCGGCCGCCAAGTAGATGGTGATGGTTCCGACGGGGGAGCCGTCGAGGGTCGCGAGGTAGTGCCGCCACGGATCGGCGTACCCGAGCTTGCGGTAGACCGAGGCGACCCAGCGGGCTTCCTTCTCACCCTCACCGAATCCCCGCCCCAGCGTGTCGGCCCACACCGCGAGCCCCGCGTCATCGACGACGCGCACAAGCTCCAGCCCCGGTACGCCGCTCGGCCGGACCAGCTCGCTGAGGGCAACCGCCATCCCCGGCTCGCTCCCACCATGCGTGAACCCGGCGGCCAGGAGACGTTCACCCAGGTCGGCGGTCCGCATGGACGGGCCGACGTGCCAGCAGCCGGGTACGCCGTACCGGCGCAGCTCGGCCACCGACTCCGCGACCACCTGCTCACCGGAGCCCGCGACGACCGCGTTGTGGTAGTCGAGCGGCGACCCACCGATCGTCCACCGCGCGACCCCGTCGTCCCGTTGGCTACCGCCGCCGGCCGCCCCCATGGCCATCAGGAGGTCAGCAGCGTTGTCCTCGATCGCGCGCACCAGGTCGGAGTCGTCCATCGACCCAGTGTCACGTGCCGTCGTGCTGGTGGCGATCGGATTTCAGCTGGGTAGGGCGTTCCACTGGTCCAACGTGGAAATGAGCAGGGTGGTCGTGGGGAGGGCGAGGAGTTCGGAGCGGGTGACGAAGCGGGCGTCGGTGGCGTCGTCGCCGGGGGTGAGGGTGCCGGCGGTGGGCGTGGCTTCGTAGTCGCGGATCACGTAGAGGCGGCCTTGTGGGGCTTCGCGTTCGACCTCGCCGACCAGGGTGCCGACCGCGACGGTGAGACCGGTCTCCTCAGCCACCTCGCGCGCCACGGCGGTGGGATCGTCCTCGCCCGGTTCGACGCGACCGCCGGGTGGGGCCCAGAGACCGCGGCCGGGGTCGTTGGCGCGGCGGACGACGAGCAGGCGGCGTTGCTCGTCGTACACGAGTGCTCCCACACAGTCGATGCGTTCCGGATCCATGGCAGGCAGAGTAGGCGTTGTTGTGGATAAGCGGCAGGGTCAGGGGTCAACGACGGATAGCATCTGCGGTGACAGATGTCCATATCAGGTACGGCGAAGGGATCCCGACCGCTCGTGCGCATCGACCTGCACACCCATTCGAACCGCTCGGACGGCACCGACCCGGTGGACGACCTGATCACGCACGCCCAGCAGGCGGGGCTCGATGTGATCGCGCTCACCGACCACGACACCGCCGACGGCTGGACGGAGGGGCGGCTGGCGGCCGAGCGACTCGGGATCGGGTTCGTGCCGGGGATCGAGATCTCCTGCAAGTTCGAGGGGATCAGCGTGCACCTGCTCGGCTATCTGCTCGATCCGTCGTCGCCGCAGCTGTCCGCGGAGCTGCGGACGGTCCGCGAGGGCCGGACCGACCGGATCCCGGCGATCGTTGCCCGGCTCAACAGCATCGGCGTCCCGCTGACCGTCGACGAGGTGCTCGCCCAGGCGACCGGTACGCCGTCGGTCGGGCGACCGCACGTCGCCGACGCATTGGTTGCCAACGGCACCGTCGCGAACCGGACCGAGGCGTTCGACCGGTTCCTGGCCGACGGCCGGGCCGGGCACGTCTCGCACTACGCGATCGACCCCGGGCACGCGATCGACCTGGTGCGGGAGGCCGGCGGCGTACCGGTGATCGCGCATCCGTGGGGCCGCTCCAGCTACAAGGTGATGACCGAGGACATGATCGCGCAGCTGGTCAGTGAGCACGGGCTGGCCGGCATCGAGGTCGAGCACCAGGACCATTCACCGCAGTCGCGGGCCGCACTGACCCGGATCGCCGACGATCTCGGGATCATCCGGACCGGGTCGAGCGATCACCATGGCGCGGGCAAGATCGACCATGACCTGGGTGTGAACACGACCGACCCGGAGCAGTTCGAGCGGTTGCTCGAGGTCGCGAAGGTCAACGCGGCGGCCGCCCCCGGCGTACAGGCTCCTGAGGCGTACCTGCCGTGAACAGCATCATCAACGTCGGTCTGCTCAGCGAGGTCGTGGTCACGCTCTTCGTGATCATGGACCCACCCGGCACCGTGCCTGTGTTCATCTCGCTGACCGCCGGCCAGTCCCGCGCGGTCCGCAAACGGGCCGCGTGGCAGGCGGTGCTGGTCGCGTTCGGTGTGATCGTGGTGTTCGCGGCCTTCGGCCAGCAGATCCTGTCCCACCTCGGCATCACGCTCCCGGCGCTGCAGTGCGCGGGCGGTCTGCTGCTTCTGCTGATCGCGTTGCAGCTCCTGACCGACACGGCCGAAGACCCGGTCCAGACGAAGAACGTCAACATCGCCTTCGTCCCCTTGGGTACGCCGTTGCTCGCGGGCCCGGGTGCGATCGTCGCCACCATGGTGTTCGTGCAGCGCGCGAACGGCTCGCTCCCGGACGTGGTCGCGATCTCGGTCGGCATCATCCTGATCCACCTGATCATGTGGCTGACGCTGCGGTTCTCCGGGCTGATCATGCGGCTGCTCGGGGAGAACGGCGTACTGCTGGTGACCCGGATCGCCGGTCTGCTGCTGAGCGCGATCGCCGTCCAGTTGGTGGCCGACGCGGTGAGCGACTTCATCAAGGCAGGCTGATTTGCTGCCCGATATGCCGACGCGGTTGTTCGTCGCGACGCCGACCAAGCTGATGACGTTCGCGGACTGCAAGCGCAAGTACCGCTACACGTATCTGGAGCGACCGCGCCCGCCGAAGGGTCCGCCCTGGGCACACAACACGGTCGGCGGGATCGTCCACGAGGTGCTCGCGGACTTCTTCGGCCGGTGGCCGGCCTCTCGCCGTACGCCGGACGAGGTGGTCACGCGTATCCGGGAGGGCTGGCGCAACGAGGGATTCCGCGACGAGGCCCAGTCGCTGGAGTGGCGCGACCGAGCCACCGAGATGGTGCTCGGGTATCTGCGCGAGTCCGACCCGTACTACGAACCTCGTGGGGTGGAGCGGACAGTCGCTTTCACCACTGAGCGAGCCTCACTGCGCGGCCGGGTCGACCGGATCGATGAGCGGCCTGCGCGTGAAGGCGGCGGGACCGAGCTAGCGATCGTCGACTACAAGACCGGCCGCCGCCCGCTCACCGCGGACGACGCGCGGTCGTCTCTCGCGATGGCGCTGTATGTCCTCGGCGCGCGCCGGGTCCTGCACCGCCCGTGTACCCGCGTCGAGCTGCACCACCTCCCGACCAACACCGTCGCCGCGGCCGATCACGACGACGCCTCCCTCGCCCGGCACCAACGCCGCGCCGAATCCATCGTCAACGACGCCTCCGCCGCCGAAGCCCGCTGGGCCGAAGGCCTCACCCCAGCCGAGGCCGACGAAGCCTTCCCGCCCGAACCGTCCCCGCTGTGCGGTTGGTGTGACTTCGCCCGCATCTGCCCCCAAGGCCGCCGAGTATCCCCACCCCGCGACCCCTGGGCCGCCCTCGAAGACGTCACCCCCACCGAAGACTTCGACTAACCCCCACCGCCCCCAGATCCGCACGCCGCAGCGAACGTCCGAAGAACCGGAGACGGGCCCTCCGATCGTTCGGACGTTAGCCCCGGGGTCTTCGCAACGTCCGAAGAACCGGAGACGGGTCCTCCGATCGTTCGGACGTTGTGGGAGGGGTAGGCGATGGGGCCGTGTCAGCGCTGTGTGCGTGGCGTGCCAGCGGGTCCCGGCACGCTGGGGGCAACGAGTGGAGAGGGGTTGGCTGCGATGAGTGCCAAGACGGTGAACAAGGTGGCTGTGCCGGGTGCGACGCTGCATTACGAGGTCACAGGGTCGGGGCCGGTGCTGCTGTTGATCGCCGGCGGTGGCACCGACGCGGGGATCTTCGACGGGATCGTCGGCCGGCTCGCCGCGGACTACACAGTCGTCGCGTACGACCCGCGCGGCAATTCCCGCAGCCCGTACGACGGTGGCGCAGCCGACGAGCGCGTCGACCAGTCGGCTGACGACGCGCTGGCGTTGCTCGACGCGGTCGGCGCGACCGAACCGGTGTACGTGTTCGGGAGCAGTTCGGGCGCGATCACCGGCCTCGAGCTGATCACCCGGCACCCCGACCGGGTGCGGCTGCTGATCGCCCACGAGCCTCCGTGTGTCGAGGTCCTGCCGGACGCGCCGGACCACCGCGCGTTCTTCGAGCAGGTCTACGACACCTACCGTACGGACGGTGTCGAGGCCGCCGACGTCCTGTTCAGTCGCGGCATCGGTACCGACGAGGACGAGCCGCCGAAACCGGAGGACCTGTACCCGGAGGTCCTGGAGATGTTCCTGCGCTTCCAGGCCAACGCGGCCAACTTCTACGAACACAAGCTGCTGCCGTTCACCCGCTACCAGCCCGACCTGGACGCCCTGAGGGCAGTTGCCACCCGCATCGTCCCCGCCGCGGGCGGGACGTCGGTCGAGTACCTACCGGCTCGCCCGATCCAGCAGATCGCCGAGATCCTTGGCTGGCCGGTGGTCAGCTTCCCCGGCGCCCACGCCGGCTACATCAGCCACGCCGAGCCCTTCGCCACCCTCCTCGCCCGGGTCCTCGAGACCGACTGACCCCCGGCCGGCCGGAGTCTGAGGGGTCTCCGGCCGGCCCGGTTGCGGTAACTCGGTTGACGGCCGCCTGGCGGGCGTCGTACGGTCGGCACCTTTCCTTGACAAGACGGCGTGGATCACCCATGCCTGCCACAGTGGTGTCCGAACCCCCGGGTCCTGATGGATTCGGGGGAGTTCTGCGTGCTGCTGTGGGCTTTCGGACACCGCTCTTGAGGTTTGTGAGAGGAGGTTGCCGTGGGCGTCTATTGGGCGATCGCAGTCCGGTCGTTCCGACGCTTTTCGACGTACCGGATCGCGACGGTGTCCGGTGCGTTCACCAATTCGGTATTCGGGTTCATCCTGTGCGGGGTGTACCTGACGTTGTGGCACGAGCGGCCGGGGCTCGGCGGGTACGACGTCAACGACGCGCTGACGTTCGTGTGGCTGCAGCAGGGGTTGCTGTTGCCGATCGGGATCTTCGGCGCCAGTACGACGATCGAGCTCGGGGAGCGGGTCCGGAGCGGGGAGATCGCGGTCGACCTGTACCGGCCGACGCACCTGCTGCTGTGGTGGCTGTCGATGGACCTGGGCCGGGCGATGTTCCAGCTGATCGTGCGCGGCGGGATCCCATTGCTGGTGGGGGCGCTGGTCTTCGACCTGAACTTCCCGTCCGGTGCGGTGGCCTGGCTGGCCGTTGCCGTCGGCCTCGTGCTGGCGGTCGTGGTCAGCTTCGGGATCCGGTACCTGGTCGCGCTGTCCGCGTTCTGGATCACCGACTCCCGCGGGATGGAGGCGGCGGCGATGATGCTGTCGCTGTTCTTCTCCGGGACGATCCTGCCGCTGGTGGTGTTCCCCGGCTGGTTCGGTGAGCTCGCCCGGGCGACGCCGTGGGCCGGAACGCTGCAGGTGCCGATCGACATCTGGCTCGGCCGGAACCCGAACGGGATCGGCGGTGCGTTGCTGTTCCAGATCGGCTGGATCCTGGTCCTGTTCCTGGCCGGGCAGTTGCTCACCCAGCTGGCGATGCGCAAGGTGGTGGTCCAGGGTGGTTGAGCGAATCCTGCAGGCTCCGGGACAGTTCTGGATGCTCGCGCTGATGTGGATCCGGTCCACGCTGGCCTATCCGGCGTCGTTCGCGCTGATGATGGTGACCGGGATCCTGATCACGATCACCGATTTCGTCGCGGTGCTGCTGATGTTCAGCCACATCACCGCGTTCGGCGGCTTCTCGCTGGCCGAGATGGCGTTGCTGTACGCAACATCCTCGCTGACGATGGGGATCGCCGACCTGATCGTCGGCAAGGTCGAACAGGTCGGGCGGCGGATCCGCAGCGGTGCCCTGGACTCGTACCTGGTCCGGCCGGTGCCGGCGATCATCCAGACCGCGGCCGACGAGTTCCGGCTCGACAAGCTCGGCCGGATCGCGCAGGCGGTGACGGTGCTGGTGATCGCGCTGGTGCACATCGACGTCGACTGGACTGTTGCCAAAGGCATCATGCTGGTCGTGGGGACGCTCGCCGGTGCGCTGATCTTCGGGTCGTTCTTCGTGCTCGGCGCGGCCTTCCAGTTCATCGCGATCGACTCCGCCGAGCTGGCCAACTCCTTCACGTACGGCGGGCGCACGCTGACCCAGTACCCGTTGACCGCCTTCGGCAAGGACATCGTGCGGGCGGTCACGTTCGTCGTACCGCTGGCGTTTGTGAACTTCTACCCGGTGCTGTTCGTGCTGGGCAAGCAGGCCCCGCTGGGACTGCCGTCCTGGATCGGGTTGCTGTCCCCGGTCGCCGCCGCCGTCATGGTCGCCCTCGCCGCCCTCGGCTGGCGCGGCGGGCTTCGTCGCTATCGCAGTACAGGGAGCTGAAATCGTGCCAGTGATCGAACTAGACAACGTGTCGCGCGCCTTCACCGTGACGTCACGCAACGGGCTGCGCCGTACCAAGCGGGAGGTCCGTGCGGTCGACGGCCTGTCGTTCAGCGTCGAACCCGGCGAGGTTGTCGGCTACATCGGCCCGAACGGCGCCGGCAAGTCCACCACGATCAAGATGCTCACCGGCATCCTGGTCCCGACCGGCGGCACCATCCGCGTGGCCGGCGTCGACCCGTCCCGCCACCGCCTCAAGCTCGCCAAGCGCATCGGCGTCGTCTTCGGCCAGCGCACCACGCTCTGGTGGGACCTGCCGCTGAAGGACTCCTTCGCGGTCCTGCAGAAGATGTACGGCGTCCCGATCGCGCGGCATCGCGAGAACCTGGCGACCTTCGTGGAGCTCCTCGACCTCGGGGACCTCCTCGACGTACCGGTCCGCCAACTGTCGCTGGGCCAGCGCATGCGCGGCGACATCGCCGCGGCCCTGCTGCACGACCCCGAGATCGTCTACCTCGACGAACCCACCATCGGCCTCGACGTGATCAGCAAGGCCCGCCTGCGCGAGTTCCTCGCCCAGATCAACGCCGAACGCAAGATCACCGTCATCCTCACCACCCATGACCTCGACGACATCGAAGCCCTCTGCACCCGCGTCATGGTCATCGACCACGGCCGCCAGATCTTCGACGGCACCCTCCCCGACCTCCGCTCCAGCCAGTCCGCCCCCAGAACCCTGGTAGTAGACCTGGCCACCTCCCTGCCCCCCATCACCATCCCCGGCGCCACGGTCACAAAGGTCGACGGCCCCCGCCAGCACCTCACCTTCCCACCCACCACCAGCGCAGCCCCCCTGGTAGCCCACCTGGCCGCCAACTACCCCCTGGCCGACCTGACCATCGCCGAACCCACCATCGAATCCATCATCACCCAGCTCTACACCCCCGTCCCCTGACCCGCAGAAGACCGCCCAACTCCCACCAAGGGCACATTGGTGATCTCAACGCCCGGGAACCGCCGCCGCATCGCCGCCTCATACCGGTCGGCGTAAGCGGACTCGCCGATGTAGTCACCGATCGGGTTCTGCCCGACCCAAACCCGCACCCGCCGCCGCGGCGACGAAGAAGCAATCGTGCCTACTGTCACCCCACCGACGCTACAAACCCCAATGGTCGAAAGTGTTACCCCCAGTTACAAACTGAAGTCAGCCAAGATCGGCAACCATCGAGGCAAAGACGACCTCCGGGTGCATAGCTCCCTCATCAGCCCGCCACCGCTCCAACGAGTCCGCCAACTCGACCTCGTCCACCTGCCCCACCCCATCCCGAATCGCCCGCTGCGCCTCCGCGACGCCGATGTCGACGTACTGGAGTTCGTTCAAGAAGAAGTAGTCGTGCCGAGCCCCGTCGTTCCGGTGAAACCTCCCCGTGTTCCCCACATAAGTCCAAACATCCTCATCCACCAAGGCCCCCACCCACAGCACCTCGCCCCCGTCCTTGATCAAGAACAATCGAGTCATGCGCGGTAGCCGGCCGCCATCGACAACACGTCGGCCGGGTCGAGCGGCTTGGGATCCGCCCGCCACTCCACCAGCACCTCGTCGTACTCGTCCTCGTCGAGGGTGCCGACACCCTGGGCGATCAGCCGGCGAGCATCGGCTGGGCCGATCTCCTCGTAGCTGAAGTCCCGGTCCATGTAGAAGTCGTTGCGCAAGGCATTGTTGTCGTGGAACTTCCCGGTGTTGGCGACGTACGCGTACATCGTCTCGTGCGCCAGCGCCGCCACCCACACGAGTCGCTCGTCCTGCTTGACGAGAAACAGTCTCATCGCACCACTCCGTCGTTCTTCTCGAGGGCTGCTGCCCGTGCAGTCGGTCGGTCTACGTGGTCGTCCTTGGCGTTCGCGGAGTTCGTCAACGCCTGCTGCGAATCACTGTAATTGTTGACGGCCACGCGTCGGCCGCCGAGCGTTGTGAGTTCGGCGATTCCGGCCGGTGGGCTGAGGGTGGCGGATGCCGCGACACACTTGTCACGGGCAGCCGCACGTTCGTCAGGAGTCGCGGAGACGCTGCGCTCGATCTCGTACCACGGTGTCGTCAGCTCCTTCACCTTCAGCGATGCTGTCGAGTGGAACTGCAGCTCGATACGCGGCGAGTCGGGTGCCTCCATGTAACCGTGGACGCCTTTGTACCGTGAGCCCTCCGTATACGAGTGCATGACGTGCCTTACTCGCCAGCCGCGGCTGAGGAGCTGAGCCACCGTGTGGCGTGCGGCGGCAACCACTTGATCGGGCGCCTCAACCACAACCGTGTAGCGAAGGATGTCGTCCATCGGGCGATCGTTGCCCTTCGCCGTCCAGCTCTGAATCTTGCGGGCGAGGGATTCTGGGGATTTCACTCGGCGGTTGAGTTGGTAGGCCGACCCGTTGGGCGGGAGGGAGGCGAGGAACTCGGCTGTTCGGTCGGGCTCGACGGCTGCGGCTTGGGCCAGGAGGCGGAGTGCTTTCTGGGCTGCCTTGGCGCCGTGGCGGTGGGCGATGTCGGCTGCGTCGTACGGCGTACTGCCCCAGTCGAGCTCGTGGTGAGCGGAGAAGCGCCGTAGGAGCGTGGTGGGGTCGGGCGGGTCGTCGCGGGTGGGTGGCATGTGGTCTCCCCAGGTCGTGGGTCTCCTTCGACGGTAGGGAGTTTGGGGACGGCTGTGGGGTGGGTTTGGGGGATCTGTGGATAACTCGGGGTGGTTACGAAGGGTGGGTGGGGGTGACTTGGGGGTGGTGGGGTCGTTGAAATGTGGGTTGGGACCCAACCTGAGTGGGATTCGAGGGGTAGAACAGGTATGCCGACTTTGACGGGTGGGGCCGTGGTGGTGGAGGGGCCGCCGGGGGACGGGTCTGCCTTTGTCGAGTGGGTGCGGCCGCATGTGGGGGCGATGGCTCGGTTGGCGGGGCGGTTGGGGGTGGGGGCGGACCGGGACGACATTGTGCAGGAGGCGTTGGCCCGGGCTTGGGTGAAGCGGAGCCAGTACGACGGGAGCCGGGGGACCGCGTCGGCGTGGTTGCTGGCGATCACGGCGGACCAGGCGCGCAAGGCGGTCAGGCGGGTGCGGGCGGTCGGCGTACTGGAGGAGTACGACGGGCCGGGGGTGCGGCCTGATGTCGAGGGGCGGATCGATGTCGGGCAGGCGCTGGGGGAGTTGCCGGCGCGGCAGCGGTTGGCGGTCGACTGTTTTTACTTCGCGGATCTGTCAGTTGCCGACACGGCCGCGGTCATGGGGTGTTCCGAGGGCACCGTGAAGTCCACGTTGTCCGATGCGCGGGCCCGCCTGCGTACATTGCTGGAGGTCAGCGAATGAATCCGATCGACGGGCGTGACACGGTCGACGACCTGCTGCGGCAGGCCGGTGCGCAGTGGCGCGCCGAGCAGCCGCCGGCACCTGAGCCGGACCTGGACCGGATCACCACCGGAACCCAAAGCAGCGGCAGCGGCCCGCGGCGTTGGGTGCCGGCGCTCGCCGCGGCCAGCGTCGCAGCTATCGCGGCCGTCACGCTGACCGTGCTCCCCGACACCGGTAGCCAACCGGTCCAACAGTCTGCCCCGCAGCTAGGACCGGCGAGCCTGCCGCCCGCCGGACCGACCCCCCAAGCGGTCGAGTCCGTTGCTCAAGGCAATCAGCCGACCGGCTCGAACGACGACCTGCTCGTCCGCAACGGCGACAAGGTCCACCTCAGCGGCGAGGTCATCGCGGCCCCCAACACCGCGCCGCTCTTCTGCGCGTCCCACCCGATCCCGATGATCGGCTACCTGCCTGGTTCCGCGCCGAAGCCCAGTTGCCCGGCCGGTCTCCAGGTCACGCTGAAGGGCGTGGACGTCGATCGGCTGACGGCCCTGACGACGGTCGACGGCGTTCGCCAGGGTCGCGCTGCGCTGACTGGCATCTGGAACGACAAGACCGTCGACGTCCAGCAGCAGAGCGCGCCCGAGCCGGACCTCGACCTCGTCACCCCACCGCTACAGTGCCTGCCGCCGCAGGGCGGCTGGAAGGTGAAGCCGGCCAACCTCGAGGCTCCCGCCGTGACCAAGTTCCTGGACAGTCATCGCGGGCAGGCGTTCGGCCCCGTGACCTACTCCGTGGACGGCCCGGGCACAGCCAAGGCAGTCGTTGCCTTCCTCGGGGTCGCGCACGGTGATCGCGCCGCGTTTCGGAAGGCGTTCGAGAAGGTCTACACCGGGAACCTGTGTGTCGGTCCGGCCCGGCTGAGCCAGAGCGACGCCGACCGGCTCTCCAAGGACATCGGCGGGCTGATGGATCGTGCCGACCTGGGGATCACCACTAGCTACACCCAGATGGACGGCGCCAGCGAGAACGTGCGGCTGCTGGTCTACACGGACGCGGTGAAGGCGGCGCTGGCCCCGATCGGCCTCGGCGACCTGCGCGTAGAGCCGGAGATCCGTCCCGTCCACTGATTGCAGTAGACCTTCGAGCAGGATCGAAACACCGGACGGACCGTCCTCGCCATGCCATCGTGTCCGCATCGACACGAGGCGTGAGGTTGGTGAGGTATGGCCAGAGTACTGTCCGGACTCGTCGTAGGAGCATCGCTGGTTCTCTCGGCGTTCCTGCCGATCACCAGCGACGCCGCTCCGGTGCAGGCGGCACCGCAGACAGTCCAGCAAGATGTCCTGCCGGCCCGCCCGAACACCATCCGCAACCCGATCCGCGAGAACGCCGCCGATCCCTGGATGGTCTTTGCCGAGGGCAAGTACAACCTGCTCTACACGCACGGCGACAAACTCGTCGGCGTCTCGGCTCCCTCGGTCGCAGGCCTCGCGTCCGCGCCTCAGCAGACGCTCTGGCAACCGCCGCCGCGGCCTGACCAGGCCTGCTGCAACCTCTGGGCGCCGGAGATCCATCAGCTCGGCGGCAAGTGGTATCTCTACTACACCGCCGACAACGGCACTGATTCCCAGCACCGGATGTTCGTCCTCGAGGCCGACCACCCGATAGGCCCGTACACCTTCAAGGCCAAGCTCGATACCGGCGACTTCCACTCGATCGACGGCAGCGTCATGAAGCTCCCCGACGGCCGCCTGTTCCACATCTGGTCGAGCGGCCGCGCCAACGGCCAGAACCTGTACGTCGCGCCGATGAGCAACCCGTGGACGATCAGTGGTCCACCCGCCTTGCTCACCACCCCGGACCAGCCCTGGGAGCAGAACGGCCGCAAGGTCACCGAGGGACCGGTATCCCTGGTCCACAACGGCAAGGTCTACATCTACTACTCGGCCAGCGCCTGTGAGTCGCCCGACTACTCGCTCGGTGCTCTGGAGCTGACCGGCACCGATGTGCTCAGCCAGTCGTCGTGGACCAAGTCCACCGGCCCGGTCTTCAAGCGCAACGATGCCGGCTGGGTCTTCGGGACCGGTCACCACGGCTTCTTCACGTCACCGGACGGCAAGGAGACCTGGATCGTCTACCACGGTGTGACCAGCTCGAACGGCGCACCGGTCGGCAGTTGCAGCGCGGGTCGTGCGGTCCGGATCGGCAAGGTCTCGTACGACGCCTCCGGCAAGCCGCAACTCGGCGTACCGAAGGCTGCCTGGGAGACGATCACCCTGCCGAGCGGCGATCCGGGCGGGAACATCGTGGCCGACGGCACCTATCAGTTGTCGCCGAAGAACAACCCGAACAACCTGCTCGAGGTTGCGTCCTGCTCCACCGCGGACGCGGCGAACGTGCAGATCGGGACGGTGGACGACATCAGCTGTCAGCAATGGAAGCTCACCTACAACGGTGACGGGTCGTACAAGCTGCTCGCCAATCACAGCGGCAAGGCCCTCGACGTCGCCGGCTGTTCGCCCGACAACCACGCCGATGTGATCCAGTGGCCGTACTGGGGTGGCGACTGCCAGGAGTGGTACCTCGATGCTCTCGGCAACGGATACTACAAGGTCACTTCGAAGGTCGGCGGCAAGACGCTCGACGTCGACGGCTGCTCGACCGCGTCCGGGGCCGACGTCCGGGTCTGGCCGTACTGGCAGGGCGCTTGTCAGCAGTGGAAGCTGGTGAAGGTCGGATGAAGCGCTGGATCGCACTGATCGCGGCGGCCGGACTCGTGCTCACCGGCCAGCACGCGATGGCCACGCAGACCAAGGCCATGCAGACGAAGGCCACGCTGAAGTTCCCGGACGTCAAGACCCGAACCAAAGGCATCATCCCGCCCGGCGGCGTCCTGAGCTCGAAGACCGGCGGCAACACCGTCGACGCGGAGACGCGCGAGACCACGCCGCGCGCCGACGGCCGCTACCACTACGACTCGCCCAAGCTGATCCAGCGGCTGCAGGCGATGCACGTGAACACCTATCTGTTCGGGATCTGGGAGTCGCCGACCGACTGGAACGACCTGCGCAGTGAGTTCGCACCGCTCGCCCGAGCGGCCGGCATCGACGTCTGGGTGGACCTGGTGCCGCCGTCGGAGTGTCAGGCCGATCGTCCGGAAGGTGCGTACCTGGAGGGCTACTGCTCGCGCCCGTTCAAGCTCGACTTCATCGCCTGGGCGCGCAACATCGCGACGCTCTCGCTGCAGTACCCGAACATCAAGGCCTGGCAGATCGACGACTTCCTGGTCGCGCAGAACAGCCAGCTCTTCACCAGTGACTACCTCGCCAGGATCAAGCAGACCCAGGACGCAATCAATCCGAACCTGGGCTTCATGACCACGATGTACCGCTGGGACTACACCGACGAGCACCTCGACAAGCTCGCGCCGTACATCGACGGCGTCCTCTTCCCGTACCTCGGCGGTTCCCAGAGCACGACGGATCCACGCTACGTCGCCACCCAGATGGACGAGCTGCTTGCCAAGCTCACCCCGCGGCACCTCGACCTGATCCTGTTGCTCTACACCGACCGCTTCCTCGACGCCGCACTACCGCCAAGTCCCGAGTACGTCGCTGAATCCCTCCAGCAGGCGATGCCGTACGCCGCCGACGGCCGGATCGGCGGAATCGTTGCCTACGGCGCCCCCGTCAACTACGACCGCCGGCCGACCGTTGCCTCGAACAACCTCGCGCAGACCGGCGATGGCCGCCTCAGCTTTGCCCAGGGCAACTACGCGACCGCGGACCCCGGTGGGTTCAGTGAGGCCTATCAACAGGTCGCGGTCGATCCCTCCGCGGCCAGCTACAGCCTCAACTTCGCCACCTACGACCAGATCAGCCGCACCCCGTCCAAGTCCGGCAAGCTCTACAAGGAAGTGCTGATCGATGACCAGGTGGTCTGGCGATCGGATGTCGCCGACGAGTTCGGCTTCACCTGGGCGCCCGCCTCGGTCGATCTGACCGCAGCCCTGCGGGGCAGGGCCACCGCGAAGCTAAGCCTCAAGCTCTACGTCCAGAACGCGGCCGGTTTCCCGATCGACGTCGGCTTCGACAGCCTGGTCCCGACCGGCTTCACGATCCCCAACTTCGGTTTCGAGGACGTGAACCCGGCCACCCGCGGCTGGCAGTTCAAGCAGCAGAGCGCGAGTATCTACGGCGCCATCGAGAAGGTGACACCCCAGCAGGCCAAGAATGTGTACGACGTGATCGCGGCGGCGTTCGGTCATCAGTCACGGCCTGCGGTACCGACGACCCCGTCCACGCCGATCCCAGGCGATCTGCCCCGCACCGGTACGCCGTACCAGCCGGGTGGCCCGGGGGCGATCCGCAACAGCGCGATGTACGGCAAGGGCCGGCTCAGCCTGTTCGTGCCGGAGCGGACCGCGACCACGACGAGCACTTGCGTCTGGGCCGAGCAGCGGATGGCGGTCGACCCGAACGCGCCGCGCTACGAGATCTCGTGGTGGGACTACGACGGGCTGTCCGCGGACCTGGCCGGCTACCACATGAAGCAGGTGACGATCGTGACGTCGAAGGGCAAGAAGCTGCTCAGCAACCTCGACGCCGCCGAGGCGCCGAAGCTGTGGATGAACGGCCAGGGCAACTGGGGCGCGATCGACGTCACCGAGTTCGCCAGCGGTGAGTCGTCCGTCCTGCTGCAGTTCGCGCTCTGCGAGCAGCAAGGCGTCGGCGACTACATGGTCGACGTCGGGTACGACGAGATCGAGGCCGTCGGACTGACCGTCACCAACGGCGGTTTCGAGCAAGGCACCACCGGCTGGACCATCGTGAGCCCCCATCCAGGCATGAAAGCCCAAGTCCTGACCGCCAACTGAGAGGACCCCTGGTGATCGCAAAGCTCGCTGCGACCGCTCTACTCCTGACCACGCTGACCGTCCCTGCCCATGCCACGACGCTCGGCTGCACCATGAATGTGCTCGAACCTGCTCCCGGGACGCCGTCGAGCGGCACCGCCTGGGTGACCGATGGCGACGACACCGGCCACTACCTGCTCGGTGAGAGCACCCTGCCCGACCATTCCGGGATGCGTCCGGTGCTGTGGACGAACGGTGTCCCCCGGTGGCTCGACCGGCAGCCTGGGGTCAGCTCCACCGCGGTGGATGTCAACAACGACGGCACAGTGGTCGGCTATACCGGTGACGAAACCGGCGGCAGTCACCCGTGGACCTGGTCGGGTGGTTCGTACAAGGACCTGGCGGGTCCTGCGGGGCTGGAGGACGTGACCGTCAGCGCGATCAACAACCGCGGTGACATCGCGGGCTACGGCTGGGACCCGGCGACGTTCGGCTTCGCCGGGGTGGTCTGGCCGAAGGGTGGCGCCGCGATCCGGCTGGACGCCAAGTGGTCGGCGCTGGTGGTGGACATCAATGAGAAGGGGATCGTGGTCGGCAACGTGCAGACGCCGGACGGGAACACCGGCTGGATCTGGACCGACTGGCAGTCGGCCGGCAGCAAGTTGCCGGGCAAGCAGGCGGAGACGACCCGGGTCCAGGAGATCCGTGGCGACTGGATCGGCGGTAAGGAACCGTTGGCCGACGGCACCTGGTCAGGCTTGGTGTGGAACCTCGCGACCCTGACGGTGGAGTCGCGCGAACGTCCGGTGAACTCGATCAACACGACCGGCGACGTGGCGATCGAGCCCTCGTTGAGCGAGGCATCGGTGATCGTCAAGGCCGATGGCAGTCGCGTCGCGCTGCCGGAGTGGAGCAACATCTACCATCTGTTCGACCGCGGCCGTTCGGTCTCTGCCGGTGGGTACGACGGCCACGAGCCGAGCCCACGCGCGATCACGTGGAGCGGCTGCTTCCCGCCGGACCACAGCTGATCCATTCCGGACATGTCCATTTCACCGACGTCGTAAGGATATCGATTTCTCCGGCGGCGATGAGATTCTCCTGACGGAGTCTCATCGCCGCCGCCCCCTTGAGGAGACCATCGATGTCCGGACGCTTCCACCTGCCTGTCGCCGTACTGACCGGGGTGGTCCTGGCCGTTCCGCTCGTCGCGCCGGCCCCCGCCCTGGCCGACGCGGCAGGTCCCACGGTGGTAGTGGGCAAGGGGGCGGTCGGCTGGGACACCCTGCGGCGGCTCGACCGGCTGCCGTATCTCGCTTCCGGGACGAGCACCCGTGAGTTCTCCGGATTCGCGCGGAGCGGCAGTAACCAGGACGGCTTCGACGGCACGGACTCGTGTCTGCGGCAGGTCGCGGCCGGGTGCGTGATCGCCGAGGACGCCGGCCCTGGTCAGATCGACTCGATCTGGTTCACGAGGTTACGTAACAACGTTCCAGACGTCACCGACACCGGGACGATCGCGATCACGCTGGACGGGACGACCGTGCTGAACCGGTCGCTGAAGGACGTCACCGACGGCCGGGTCGGTGCGCCCTTCGTGCACCCGCTGATCGCCAACGCGACCCAGGCCGGTGGCGGCTTCCAGATCAAGGTGCCGATGGCGTACCGGCAGTCCATGCAGATCGTGGTCCAGCACAACCCGCTCTTCTACCACGTGAACTATCGGCACTTCCCGGACGCGGACGGCGTCACCAGGTTCGACCCCGCCGACCCGGCGAACGACGTACTGAGCACGCTGCGCGCAGCCGGTACGGCGGACCCGAAGCCGGCCGCGGCCGGTGCGACCACCGCCGGGGCAACGCATCCGATCCCGGCCGGCCAAGAAGTTGCCTTCGGCACCGTTCAGGGTCCGGGCGCCATCAGTGCGTTGCGGCTGCGATTCGTCGGCGCGACGCCAGCGGACGCCGTACTGGCTGGGTTGCGGTTGCGGCTGTCGTTCGACGGCCGGCGGACGGTCGATTCGCCGGTCGGTGAGTTCTTCGGGACCGGTCTGGGCGCGTATTCGGTGAAGTCGCTGATGTTCGCTGCTGACCCGGCCGCGGGCGGCTGGTTCACCACCTGGTGGCCGATGCCGTACCGCGAGTTGGCCGTGGTGTCGCTGGTGAACTCCACCGGAGCAGCCATTGGCAATGTGGAGGTCCAGCTCACGAGTGCGCCGGACGCCAAGTGGGCAACGGACCTCGCGCCCGGCGGCCCCGCGGCGTACTTCACTGCGGCTTCGCACAACGGGAAGACCAGCTGGGGTGACGACTGGATCGTCGCCGACCAGACCGGTCGCGGCAAGCTCGTCGGGGTCGCGCAGACGATGGCGATCGGCGCCGAGATGGGGACGAACCGCGGCTATCTCGAGGGCGACGAGCGGGTCTACATCGACGGCTCGATGTCGCCGCAGCAGCACGGCACTGGGACCGAGGACTTCTACGAAGGCGGCTGGTACTTCGCCGGCGGCACGTTCAGCGCGGCCTTCACCGGCAACACCGCTCATGAGGTCCAGAGCTCAGGTTGTGCGCGGGAATGCGATGCCGTCTATCGCCTGCTGCTGACCGAGTCGATCTCCTACGACTCCGCGCTGCGCTTCGGCATCGAGCACGGGCAGCAGAACGACTGGTTCGCCGACTACGGCTCGACCGCGTTCCTCTACACCCAGCCGACGGTCAGCACTCGCGAGACCGACGCCATCGACCTGGGCGACGCGGCGGCCCGCACGGCACACCAGTACGCCGACAGCGGCACCGAAGCCACGTTGACCAGTGTCGCGGAGGGTGACTTCGACTACCTACCGGTCACCGACCAGGTCCGCTCGGGCCAAGGTCCGATCACCTTCCGGCTGGCTGTCGACTCCGCCAACCGCGGCGTGGTGCTCAAGCGACTCTCCGACGAGGCCCAGAAGTACCAGGAGGCGGCCGTCAGCGTCGACGACGTACCGGTCGGCACGTGGCGGCAGCCCCTCGGCAATGGCGGGATGCGCTGGCTCACCGACCAATTCCCCTTGCCTGCTTCAGCAACGGCAGGTAGGTCCAGCATCAAGGTGACGATCACGCCCGCCGCCGGTACGCCGGCCTGGACCGCGGCTCGCTATCTCGCCGCGAGCATCGTCGACCCGTACGTCGCCGCTGGCGCGCTGACCGCACCCGGTGGACTGACCGCGACACCCCGGAAACACGCGGTGCTGCTGAGTTGGAACCCGGTGCTCGGGGCAACGTCGTACCGGATCTCTGCGGCGGGCGTCCTGGTGGGGACCGCGCCGACGCCTGGGTTCCTGGACAAGTCGCTCAAGGGGGGCCGTCAGCGTTCCTACACAGTGGCCGCGGTCGATGCCTCAGGCAACGTTAGCACTCCGGCCGCGGTGACCTCGGCGGCGAAGATCGCCACCGTCTCCGATGTCGATGCCGATGGCAAGGACGACATCGTGACGTTCCTGCGGGGTGACGCGGCCGATGTGTACGTCGCCAAGTCCACCGGGACGAAGTTCGGCGCCGGCGCGTTGTGGCACCCGTCGTTCGCGATCGGCACCGAGATCCCGGCCACCGGGGACTTCAACGGCGACGGCCGCGACGACATCATCACGTTCACCCGCGGGGCCGCCGCGGATGTCTGGGTCTCGTTGTCGAACGGCGTCGACGGCTACCTGCCGGCCACCAAGTGGCACGATCACTTCGCCGTCGGCGACGAGGTACCGATGGTCGGCGACTTCAACGGGGACGGCAAGGACGACATCGTCACCTTCACCCGCGGGACGACGCACGACGTCTACGTCTCGCTGTCCGACGGCGGCCGCTTCGTCCAGGACAGCTGGATGTGGCACGGCGACTTCGGCTGGCCGGGCGAACTGCTCGACGTCGGTGACTTCGACGGTGACGGCCGCGACGACATCGTCACGTTCACCGGCGGTACGACGGCGAGCGTGTTCGTCGCGCTGTCGGACGGCAAATCGTTCCTGGGGACGACGTGGAAATGGCACGGGCACTTCGCGGTCGGGACCGAGATCCCCGACGTCGGCGACTACAACGGTGACGGCCGCGACGACATCGCCACCTTCACCCGCGGTACGGCGGGAGACGTGTACGTCGCGACGTCGACCGGAACCGGGTTCACCGGCGACGGAGACCTGTGGCACGACTTCTTCGCTCCGAACGCGGAGGTGCCGGGCTCAGGTGACTTCGACGGCGACGGTCTGTCGGACATCGTCACGTTCACTCGCGGCACCGCCGGCGACGTGTTCGTTGCCCGCTCCAACGGCCACGACTTCGTGCCCGGCCCACAAGCCGAACTCTGGCACGACTACTTCGCCCCGAACGGCGAGTGGCCCGCGCCTTCTACTCTGCGTCCGTAGCCGACTGCGTCGGAGGGTCCGTGAACCCGCGGCGCTTGTGGAAGAAGTCGATGAGTAGCCGGGCGGTGGCGGCCGGCTGCTCGATGGCGGGGGAGTGGCCGGCATCGGGAACCATCTGGGGTTCGATGCCGAGTCGCTCGGCCACGTCGTTCTGAACCGGGAGCGGCCAGCCGTCGTCGGTCTCGCCGTACACGAGCTGGGTGCGGACGCCGGCCTTCGCCAGCTGGTCGGTCTTGTCGACCGCGTTGGTGAGGTGCCTGGTGATCGCCGCGAGGCTGGCCGGGGTGTTGCTGATGAAGCGGTTGCGGACGAACGCCGCGATCTCCTCCGGCGGAGCGACGTACCCGGGGTTCTTGGCGTCGTGCTCCAGCTTCAGGTCGTAGACCTGCTCGATCGGCAGGTTCTCCAGACCGAAGGCGAGCATCTGGAGTCCTTGCAGGGTCTCCTCATTGGTGAAGCCGGCCGGACCGCTGCAGAGCAGGGTGAGCGTCGAGAACACCGACGGGTCGATCAGGACCGCTTCCCGCGCGACCAGTCCGCCGAACGAGTGCCCCACCAGTTGGCTGTAGCCGCCCAGCGCCACGCTCATCGCCACCACGTCAGCGCCGAACTCCTCAAGCGTGTACGCCGATGGGTCGTCCGGACCGGGAGTCTCGAACTGACCTCGCTGGTCCACACCCACCGCGATCCACCCGTACCGCGCCAGGTGATCGAGCAGCGGTGTGAAGTCCTCCTTGCTGCCTGTCCAGCCCGGAACGAGCAGGACGGTGCCGAGCGGCGTACCGATCTCCGGCACGGCTCGCAGCGTCGCGAAGGAGCCGCGGTCGGTCTCCAGAGTGGCTGGATGAACCCCGTCCGGCAGCGTCATGGTTCGTGGCGTACTCACAAGTAAAGAGAGTAGCCGTTCAGCCGCCACGGACGGACACGGGCGGATGCACCGGGCGTTCCGCAGTGCGGCACAATGGCCGGGTGCCTCCTCGCACTCTCGCGGTTGCCAACCAGAAAGGCGGCGTGGCCAAGACGACCACTGTCGCCACACTGGGTGCTGCCCTGGCCGAGCTCGGTCAGCGGGTGCTGCTGGTGGACCTCGATCCGCAGGCGTGCCTGACCTTCTCGATCGGGATCGACCCCGAGGATCTGGACAAGTCGATCCATCACGTGCTGCTCGGCGGGGTGCAGGTACGCGACGTACTGATCGAGTTCGAGGAGGGGCCGGACCTGCTGCCGGCGACGATCGAGCTGGCCACCGCGGAGGTGCAGCTGGCGCGCGAGAGCGGCCCCGAGCAGGTGCTGCGGACCGCGTTGCGATCGGTGCGTTCGTCGTACGACTGGATCATCGTGGACTGCCCACCGACGCTCGGCCTGCTGACGGTGAACGGGCTGTCGGCGGCGAGCGACGTACTGATTCCCTTGCAGTGCGAGACGTTGGCACATCGTGGCGTTGGGCAACTACTTGACACCGTGCACGACGTGCAGCAGCTGACCAACCCCGGACTGCGCGTGCTCGGCGTCCTGCCGACCCTGTACGACGGCCGTACGACGCATGCCCGCGCCGTCCTCGAGACGATCGCCGAGACCTACTCGCTCGAGGTGCTCGCCCCGGCGATCCCGAAGTCGATCCGGTTCGCCGAGGCGCCCGCGGTCGGCGAGACCATCCTCACCACCTCGCCCACCTCCGCCGGCGCCAAGGCCTACCGAGCCCTGGCCGCCACCCTCCTCTGACCACCCGTGCCACCAGTGGTGGGGCTCTGCTGACCCATTCGTGGGTGGTACGGCATATCGGCCTCTTCCCCGTGGAGGTCAGTCCACCGGCGTGCTGGTGGACACCCCCAGCACCGGACCTGCACCACCGACCAACCTCCCACGCGGTTGCTCGGCCAGGTGACGCTGAGCGTGAACTGTCCCGGCCGCGCAGAGTTAGACGGTGCCGGCGGTCCGCCTCCGCCGTTAGGCGGGGCCGGGGTCGACGGGGGCTGAGGTGTTCGGGGGTGCTGAGCGGCGGAGACGGCGGCGGAACCACCAGACCGGTACGGCGATCAGTGCGAGCAGCACGAGGAACGGGAGTACTGCGCCGAGTGCGGCCGCGAGCGCGGAGAACGTGGCGGTGAACGCGTGCCAGCCGCCCTTGAGGCCGCCGACGAATCCGTGATCCGGTTCGGTGACGACCGGCGGCGTGTCTTTGCTGGTCAGCGTCAGGTCGAGGGTGGCGAGCTCGGTCTGCAGGCTGAGGTTCTTCTGCTTGGCGAGCATGGACTCGAGGTCCGCCTCGCGACGGGTCAGCTCGGATTCGACCGAGACGATCTCGCCGATCGTGTTCGCCTTGGCGAGGAGGGCGCGCATCCGGTCCAGGCTCGCGCGCTGCGTGCGGATCCTGCTGTCCACGTCGACGACCTGCTCGGTGACGTCGGTCGACTCCTGCCGGATCTGCAACCGCTTCCCCAAAGCGGACAGCCGGTCGACAGCGACGTCGTACGAGGTGGTCGGGACCTTCACTACGAGATTCGCCGAGGAGATGTTGCCGTTGGCATCGTCGCCGGTGTTCTCCGAGGCGACCTGGCCCTTGAGGCCGCTGATCACCGTGATGGCCTCTTGGCGCCGCTTCTCGACGTTGTCGGCCTCGACGGTGAGCGAGCCGGTCCTGATGATCGCCCGCGCGGCGGGTGGCTGATCCGCGGCCGGAGCCTTCGGTTGGGCCTGGCTGCCTACTACTTTGCCGCCGCTGTCAGTCGCGGCGTTCTCCGGCTGCTGTGCCGAACCCCCGGATGCGCTGTCATTGCTGGAGTTGCTCGCGCCGCAGCCGACCAGTAGCACCAGTCCTGCGGCGGCGAGCACCGCCATCCCACCCTTGCGCCTCATCACCCAGCCCCTCTCGTGTGGTTACGTCCAGGGGACGCACCACGAGGGGCTGGGTGTTGCAGCGCGAAATTACAGCTTGATCACTTGCGAGCGGTCTTCTTCGCCGGCGCCTTCTTGGCCACCGTCTTCTTCGCCGTGCTCTTGACCGTCACCGTCTTCTTGGCAGCAGTCACCTTCTTGGCCGGCGCCTTCTTGGCGGTGCTCTTCACGGCGACCGTCTTCTTGGCGGGCCCGGTCTTCTTGGCGGCGCTCTTCACAGCGGTCGCCTTCTTGACCGGCGCTGCCTTCTTCGCCGTGCTCTTCACCGGCGCCGCCTTCTTGGCCGGAGCCTTCTTGGCGGTCACCTTCTTCGCGGGGGCGACCTTCTTGGCCGCGGTCTTCTTGGCCGGTGCCGCGGTGACCTTCTTCGCCGCCGTCTTCTTGGCGGGCGCCGCGGTCTTCACCGCGGTGGCCTTCTTGGCGGGCGCCTTCTTGGCCGGCGCCGCCACCTTCTTCGCGGTGGTCTTCCGGGCCGGTGCCGCGGTCTTCGTCGCGGTGGCCTTCTTCGCCGGAGCCTTCTTGGTGGGGGCCGCGACAACGGCAACCTTCTTCGCCGCGGTCTTCTTGACGGGAGCCTTCTTGGCCGGCGCCGAAGTCTTCACGGCAGTCGCCTTCTTGGCGGTGCTCTTTACAGCGGTCGCCTTCTTGGCGGGAGCTGCCTTCTTCGCCGTGCTCTTCACCGGCGTTGCCTTCTTGGCCGGAGCGGCGGTCTTCACCGCGGCGACCTTCTTGGCAGGCGCCTTCTTGGCCGGTGCCGCAACCTTCTTGGCGGCAACCTTCTTCGCCGGCGCTGCTGCCTTCTTCGCCGTGCTCTTCACCGGTGCCGCCTTCTTGGCAGGCGCGGTGGTCTTCACAGCAGCGGTCTTCACCGCGGTGGCCTTCTTGACCGGAGCCTTCTTGGCCGGCGCCGGGGCGACCGCGACCTTCTTGGCAGCGGTCTTCTGGGCCGGAGCCTTCTTCGCCGGGGTCTCGACCACCGCAACCTTCTTCGCGGGAGCCTTCTTCACCGGAGCCGGAGCCTCGACAGCGGCCGCCTTCTTGGCCGGAGCCTTCTTGACGGGCGCAGCAGCCTTCTTGGCCGGAGCCTCAGCAACCTTGGCGGGTGCCTCAGCAACCTTGGCGGGTGCCTCGGCAGCCTTGGCCGGAGCCTCGGCGACCTTGGCCGGAACCTCGGCAACCTTGGCGGGTGCCTCGACGACCGCGGGAGCCTGCTCGACCGGAGCCGCAGCCGCGACCTCGGTCACGGGCGTGGCCGGAGCCGCGGTGGACGACCGGCGGTTGCGGGACCGACGCGACGGACGCTCGCTCCGCTCCACCGGCGCCGCAACAACCTCAGCCGGTGCTGCAGTCTGAACCGGCGTCGCGTCAGCAGCTGCGGCCGACTCGGCCGCGGGGGACGCGAAGATCGGCGTACCGGCTTGCTGGTTCACGACCTCGGGCGTCGCGCCCGAACGGCGGTTGCGGTTGCGGTTCCGCTTGCGGGGCTTGCGCTCGCGCGGTGCCTCGCCGGAGTCGCGGGCCTCGACGGCCGGCGGGACCTCGGTCCTGGTCGTGACGTCGGCTCCTGCCTCGAGCGGCTGACCCGAACGGGTGCGCTTGCGGGTCCGGTTCCGGCTCCGCTTGCGTCCGGACGACTCGCCGCTCTCGTCGCGACGGCCCTCGGGACGGGTGTCGTCACGACGCCCTTCGGGACGGCCGTCGGTACGGCGCTTGGCCGGGCGGTCGGCGCGCGGCTCGCGCTCCTCGCGATCGGCGGCGGGCTTGATCCGGCCCTTCGCCTCGGTCGGGATCCCGAGATCGTGGTAGAGCTCGGGCGACGTCGAGTAGATCTCCTGCGGGTCCGGGTACGGCAGGTCGAGGGCCTGGTTGATCGTCTTCCAGCGGACCAGGTCCGCCCAGTCGACGAAGGTCACCGCGATCCCGCTCGCACCGGCGCGGCCGGTCCGGCCGATCCGGTGGACGTAGGCCTTCTCGTCCTCGGGGCAGGTGTTGTTGATGACGTGCGTGACGCCCTCGACGTCGATGCCACGGGCCGCGACGTCGGTGCAGATCAGGACGTCGACCTTGTCGCCGCGGAACCGGGTCAGCGCCCGCTCGCGGGCCTGCTGGTTCAGGTCGCCGTGGATCGCGGCGGCCTTGAAGCCGCGGTCGATCAGGTCGTCGGTCAGCCGGCCGGCCTCGCGCTTGGTCCGGCAGAAGATCATCACCCGGCCGCGGTCGTCGGCCTGCAGGATCCGGGCCACCACCTCGGGCTTGTCCAGATCGTGCGCGCGGTAGACGAACTGTGCGGTCGTCGGAACCATCTGGGAGTCGTCGTGCGACTCGGCCCGGATGTTCAGCGGGTGCCGCATGTGGGTGCGGGCCAGGCCGATCACGGCCGACGGCATAGTTGCCGAGAACAACATCGTCTGCCGCAGCTCGGGCGTCTTGCGCAGAATGCGTTCCACGTCCGGCAGGAAGCCGAGGTCGAGCATCTCGTCGGCCTCGTCGAGCACCAGAACCTTGATGTGGCTCAGATCGAGGACCCCGCGGTTGGCCAGGTCGAGCAGCCGGCCCGGCGTCCCGACGACGACGTCGACACCCGACTTCAGCGCGTCCAGCTGCGGCTCGTACGCGACGCCGCCGTAGATGGTCAGGATCCGCACGGAGCGGACGGTGGACGCGGTGACCAGGTCCTTGGCGACCTGGATGGTCAGCTCACGCGTCGGCGTGACGACCAGGGCCTGCGGCTTCCCGGGGGCGGCGAGCTCGTTGTAGTCGGCCTCGCCGGGGGAGATCGTGCGCTGGAGCAACGGAATCCCGAAGCCGAGCGTCTTGCCGGTCCCGGTCCGGGCCTGGCCGATCAGGTCGGTGCCCATCAGGGCGACGGGGAGCGTCATTTCCTGGATCGGGAAGGGCTCCACGATGTTGACGCGGTCGAGCGCGTCGCAGATCTCGGGCAGCACGCCGAGCTCTCGGAAGGTGGTCAGGCTGATCGCCTCTCACATGCTTGAACGGACAGTGGCCGGGCGCCAGAGGCGTGTGAAGCCTCGTCAGAAGAGGCGCGGGGACACTGTGCAAGCACCTCGCACCAGCGTGCCCATGTGGGCGCGTCACCGGCGAATCGCTCACCAGTGTAACCGCAACCCGCGTCAACGCCGTTTCGTGTGCTTTGCGCCACGCAGATTTTCGGTGCCCGTTCAGCCCGGCCCGGATCACGGATAAGGTGCCGGGCATGGAACAGACGGCCTTCGACGATCCCGCCTACCGGGCCGCGGCGGTGGACCTGCTGGGAGTTCTCGCGTACGGCGAGCTGACCGCCTTCGAGCGGATGGCCGAGGACGCCAAGCTGGCACCGACCCTCAACGACAAGGCGGAGCTCGCCGCACTGGCGACCACCGAGTTCGGGCACTTCCAGCAACTGCGCGACCGCCTCGTCATCCTCGGCGTGGACCCGATGGAGGCGATGCAGCCGTTCGTCACGCCGCTGGACGCCTTCCACGACCACACCGCGCCGTCGGACTGGCTGGAAGGTCTGGTCAAGGCATACGTCGGGGACGGGCTGGCCAACGACTTCTACCGCGAGATCGCGTCGTTCGTGGACGCGGAGACCCGGGCCCTGGTGCTCGAGGTGTTCGCCGACTCCGGACAGGCCGAGTTCATCGTGGAGCGGGTCCGGGCCGCGATCGAGGAGGACCCGAAGCTCGGCGGCCGGCTCGCGCTGTGGGGCCGCCGGCTGGTCGGTGAGGCGCTCAGCCAGGCCCAGCGGATCGCCGCGGACCGTGACTCACTGGCCGCGCTGCTGGCCGGCAGTGTCGACCGGCCCGGGCTCGATTTGGCTGCCATTGGCCGGATGTTCACCCGACTGACCGAGGCACATACCGCAAGGATGACTGCGCTTGGCCTGCAGGCCTGATTGCATGTCTCCCGTTCGTTGTTGACGGGGGTCGACGCCGGAGAGCCTGCCTGCATGACACTGTCCTACCGCCCGGTCCGCCTGGGCATTTACTCCGACACCCTGGTTCCGCGGGCCGACGGTGTGGCCGTCTCGCTCGAGGCCGCCGGACGAGCGCTGTGCGAGCTCGGCGTCCAGCTCGAGGTGGTGGCGCCGTACGACGCCAAGAGTCACCAGAGCCGGCTGCCGATCCGGTCGGTGCCGGGCACAGAGGCGTGGGGCAGGGACTACCGGTTGGGCATGCTCCGGCCGACCCGGAACAAGCCGGAGTACGACGTCGTTCACGTGCACACGTTGGGCCCGGTCGGCGTGGCCGGTCTGTACTCCGCGTGGCGCCGGAAGCTCCCCGTCGTACTGACTTGGCACACGGATCTTGAGGTCTACCGCCAGCACTACGCGGAGATCCGGCTGGCGATGTGGGTTGCAGGCAAGGCCTGGCGGGCAGGTCTCGGCGCGCCTCGCGGCTACCAGCGCGACTGCACCGAGGTGCAGAACCTGCTGCGTGCAGTGGACCTGGTGGTCGCGCCAACGGCCAAGGTGGTGCAGCAGCTGGACGACCTCGGCTGTGAGGCACCGACTGTGGTGTTGCCGAGTCCGACGCTCCCGATGCCCGCACCGTCGGTGTCCGCCACGGAGATCCGGCGGCAGCTCGACCTCGGTGCGCAGGATCCGATCGTGTTGTCGGTCGGTCGGTTGAGCGGTGAGAAGAACGACGAGCTGCTGCTGCAGTCGTTCGCCGAGCTGCTGCGGATCCGGCCGGACGCCTGCCTGGTCATGGTTGGCGGTTACGCCGATCGGAAGCGAGTCACCGAGCTCATCGACCGGCTGGGTATCGGCCCGCGGGTGCGGATGCCCGGCGTACTGCCGCGGGCTGAGCTGGCCGGGTACTACCTGACTGCGGACGCCGTGGTGATCGCCTCGGTCTCAGAGACCCAGTCGCTGGTCGCACACGAGGCTGAGGCGGCCGGCTGCCCGCTGGTGGTCGTCGACCCGTGGCTGTTCCGCGGTCACGAGCGGACCCGGACATTCGCACCTGCCGATCCGGCCGGGATGGCCGCAGTCGTCGACCAGGTGCTGCGGGTGCCGGACTCCGGTCGCATCTGGGCGCCGCGGTACCGGCCTGCGCCGCGTGAGCACGCCGAGAAGCTGCTGGCGCTGTACGAAGGGCTGGCATCACAACGGCCGCCTGCCCCGGGTGGGGTGGCGGCCGTCGGGTGATGCTCTAGGACGTCAGACTGACGCGAGCTGTCAGGCTGTCCGCGGTTTGCGGGCTGCGATGATGGAGATGACGATCGCGGCACAGACGATCTGGATCAGGTACTGGATCCAGTCCGGGCCGGGAGTGTCCTTGACACCCGCGAAGTGAGCGATCAGACCACCGATGAAGGCGCCGATGCCGCCGCCGAGGATGGTCCAGCCGAGGCTGATGTTCTGCTTGCCTGGAAGCACGAGCCGCGCCAGCGGCCCGAAGATGACGCCTGCGAGCAGGCTGACGATGATCATCCAGATCCAGTAACCCACGGTTCCTCCTTGTGAGGGCTGATGGACCTGCGTCTGGGCGGCGCCCCGTAGCTACCAGACCACTACGACGCAGGTCTCACCGCACATGGTGCCCACCGAACCGGATTCCGGAACCCGGACACGCGCAGACGTGTCCGGAACGGGATCAGATCGCGCCGAAGCCGACCTTCCGGATCGAGACCTCACCGATCTCGACATAGGCGAGCCGGTCGGCCGGGACCAGGATCCGGCGGCCCTTGTCGTCGGTCAGCTCCAGCAGATTGCTCTTGCCGCTGAGCGCGTCCGACACCTGCGCCTGTACCTCGTCCGGGCTCTGCTCACTCTCGAGCACCAACTCGCGATTGACGTGTTGCACGCCGATCTTGACCTCCACGAAACCCTCCGGGCACGTTCCGACCGGCGGCTCTCGCCGGTGACGCTTCGAGCCTATCCGGTGCCGACCCGGGTCTCTCACCCGTCCGCCGAGAGCAGAACATCCGCCGTACGGCGTGGTGCGGTCAGCCGTCGGTGCGCGGGAAGCCGCGGATGCCCCGCCACGCGAGTGAGGCGACCATGTCGGCGGCCTGCTCCTGTCCCAGGAGCGACTGGTCGGCCGAGGCCAGCCAGTAGCGCGCACTGACCTGAGCCATGCCGACCAGGCTGACGGCCAGCACCATGGACTGCTCACGGTTCAGACCGGCGTCCGCACTGATCACCTCGGACACGGCCTCGGCGCAGGCGTGGGTGACGCGGTCGACCCGCTCGCGGACCGCCGGCTCGTTGGTCAGGTCCGACTCGAACACCAGCCGGAACGCACCCTGCGCGTTCGCCACGTAGTCGTAGAACGCGTGGATGGTGGCCGCGACCCGCAGCTTGTTGTCGTCCGTCGACTTCAGCGCGTCGTGCACCGCGGCGACGATCGCCTCGCAGGAGGTGTCCAGCAGCGCGAGGTACAGCTCGAGCTTGCCTGGGAAGTGCTGGTACAGGACGGGCTTGGAGACGCCCGCTCGCTCGGCGATGTCATCCATCGCGGCGGCGTGGTACCCGTTCGCGACGAAGACCTCCTGGGCCGCCTCGAGCAGTTGCGCGCGGCGGGCCAGCCGGGGCAGGCGGCTGCCGCGTTTCGGTGCGGTCTCCGGTGTCGTCGACACGTCGGCTCCTTCGGTGGTGCGGCACCGGTGGCACGTCGCGCCACCGGGTCGTAGGCCGAATCCTACCCACCGGTCCTCCCGGTCAGTAGCTTCCCCGCGTTCTGACCCCGGTTCAGGACGGCAGCGGACGCGGATCGTCGTACAGCTCGGCCAGCACGTCGCCGTACTCCTCGATCCGGGCCAGGACCTCGTGCGGGAGGAACTTGAGCTCCTCCGGAGTGGTCGTGGCCGCCACCTCGTCCCAGTCGATCGGGGTGGAGACCCGCGGCTCGTCGGAGCCCCGCAGCGAGTACGGCGCCAGCGTGGTCTTCGCGCTGGCGTTCTGGCTCCAGTCGATGAAGACCTTGTTCGGCCGGAGCGCCTTGGTCATGTTCGCCGTGACGTCCTCAGGCAGGGCCTCAGCCAGCTGCTCGGCCAGCTGCTTGGCGAACGCACTGGTACGACGGGACGACGCCGGCTCGATCGGCACGTACAAGTGCATGCCTTTGTTGCCAGATGTCTTTGGCCAGCCCTCCAGCCCGTAGTGACCGAGCAGCTCACGCAGGGCCAGCGCCACGTCGCAGCACTCCACGATGGTCGCTCCCGGTCCCGGGTCGAGGTCGAACACGATCAGGTCGGCCTGCGGGTCCTTGCCGCCGTCCGACAGACCGATCCGCCACTGCGGCACGTGCAGCTCGAGCGCAGCCAGGTTCGCGAGCCACACCACGGTCTGTACGTCGTCCGCGACCACGAAGTCGGCCTCGTCCCGTCCAGTCGAGCTACCGGGGGTCGGCAACGTCTCGGTCCGCACCCAGGACGGCGTACCGCGTGGTGCGTTCTTCTCGAAGAAGTACGACGCCTCTGTGCCGTCCGGCCACCGCTTCCGGGTCAACGGCCGGTCCGACAGGTGTGGCAGCAACAGTGCGGCGACCTGGTGGTAGTAGTCGATCACCTCGGCCTTGGTGAACCCAGTCTGTGGATACAGCACCTTGCCGAGGTTCGTGAGCTTCAGAGTCTGCCCATCAACCTCGGTAGTCACCTGCTGCGAAGCTGCTGCCATACCTCCCAGTCTCCACCTAGGGCAGGTACATGCAGTGCACGCTGAGGCCGGTCGCCGCCGAGTCCTTGCTGTCGACGAGCTTGCCGTCCATCCAGATCTCGCATCTGGTCGACCCGTTGTCGTCGAGCTGCTGGAGTGCGCTGACGGAGAACAGCTGGCTGCTCCCCTTGGTCTTGAGCTTCTGGCTCTCCCACGGCAGCGCGGCGCGTTTCACATCGGCGGAGTCCTGGTGACCGTCCCGGACGTAGCTGATGTCCGGTTGCTTCGCCGTGCCGGTGACCTTGTAGACGACCTCGTGGGTCTCCTGGCTCGCGATGAGCATCCGGAGGCCGGTGTAGCCGAACAGGAACACCTGGAAGGCCGGATACGCGAGGACCACTACGAGCAGCACGATCAGTAGCGGTTTGGGGACTCTGCGCTTCATGGGTCGCAAGTCTTGCGGCTGACGGGGTCCTACCATGGGAAGCGTGGAGAGTTACGGGGCAGTAACCGGCACTGACGTGCCGTTGGCGACACAGGAATGGCCGGCCCGTCAGGTGCCGGTCGCAGGCGTGGACCTGCTGGTCAGAGACGTGCCGGACGCGGCGGCGGAGCTTCCGCCCGCGCTCTATGTGCACGGCATGGGCGGCTCGTCGTTGAACTGGACCGCGCTCGGACTGCTGCTGAACGACACGGTGCGGGGGATCGCTCCCGACCTGCCCGGGTTCGGGTTGACGCCGCTGGCCGGTCCGGCCGGGATCTCGGAGCAGGCCGACGTACTGGTCGAGCTGCTGGAGGGTCAGTTCGACCAGCCGGCGCACGTCTTCGGTAACTCGATGGGTGGCGCCGCATCGGTTGCTCTGGCCGCGCGGCGGCCGGATCTGGTCGCGTCGCTGACGCTGGTGTCGCCAGCGCTGCCGCACCCGCGAGTGTCGGCCAGCGCACTGTGGTTCACCGCGCTGGCCACGCCGCGGATCGGACCGGTGGTTCTGCAGCGAGCTCAGCGACTGCCGTTCGACCGGCGCTTCCAGGCGTCGCTCTCGATGGTCTTCGGCGACCCCCGCGCCCTGCCGCCCGAGGTGCGCGCCAACTACGAGGCGGAGCTGCACCGGCGGGACACTGACCCCTGGAACATGCAGGCGACCACTGACGCCGCCAAGAGCATCCTGCGCTCGTCACTGACACCACCGCGCCGGTCGCTGTGGGCAGACGCCGCAAGCGTCCAATGCCCAGTCCTGCTCGTGTACGGCGGCCGCGACCGCCTGGTCGACGCGCGCATCCGGACGAAGGCGCAGCGGACGTTCCCGGACGCGCGGTTGCTGTACCTGCCGAGGTCCGGTCACGTCGCCCAGATGGAGCACCCGGAGCAGGTGGCCAGTGCGTTCCGGGAGCTGATCGCGTAACTGAGCCGAATTTGGAATCAGATCGAAGGCAGTAAGTCGATCAACCTTTCGCTCGCTCGGGCTATCTCATGGAGAGCTGTCCGTCGACGAGAGGAAGACCGTGCGGGTTCTCGGGAGTATCACCTTGGGGCTGGCCACTGTGCTGGCGGTCGCGCCGCTGACCGCCCACGCGGACGCTCCCGCTGTTGTGCAGGGCAAGCAGTGGGACGTGCAGAAGGTGCCGGCCGGCTACCGGGTCACCCTGCACCTCGACGCATCGGTACCGATGCGTGCGTCCCAGCCGCTGCTCGCTGTGAACGGGAAGCCGGTCGGAGTGGCCCGCCAATCCGCGGACGGCCGGACGCTGACTCTGGTCACGACCGACAAGGCGGCTGCGGACGCCCACGACGTACAGCTCGCGTGGCCGGGGGACCAGAGCAGGAGCGCCCGTGCGCTGGCCGGTGGACCGACGGACGCCTACTGGCTGAAGGCGCGCAAGGGCCCACTGTTGAAGGACGACCCGGGCAAGACGGGCAGCTACAAGGTCGAGACCTCGGAGTACAACCTCGGTGACGAGGCGGTCTTCCTGCCCGGACTGGGACAGAAGTCCGAGCTGCTCGGCAAGGTCTACACACCCGTCGGTGCCGTCGGCAAGCGTCCGCTGGTGGTCTTCCTGCACGGCCGGCACGAGTCCTGCTACGGCGAAGGCGCCGGCGACAAGCCATGGCCCTGCCCGAAGGGCTCCAAGTCGGTGCCCAGCTACCGCGGGTACGACGGTCCCGCGCAGGCCCTCGCGAGCAACGGCTACCAGGTCGTCTCGATCAGCTCCAACGCGATCAACGCCTACGACTTCGACGTGTACGACGCCGGCGCGCAGGCCCGGGCCGAGCTGATCCTCGACCACCTCGCCCTCTGGAAGAAGTGGTCGACCGTCGGCGGTGGTCCGTTCGGGAGCAAGTACGTCGGCAAGGTGGACCTGCAGAACGTCGGTTTGATGGGTCACTCGCGTGGCGGTGAGGGTGTCGCGCGAGCTGCGGTGGTGAACGCGGACCGCGGTGGCCAGTACGGCATCCGCGCCGTACTGCCGCTGGCACCGGTCGACTTCGCTCGCTCCGCCGTACCGGGGGTGGCGATGAGCGTGGTGCTCCCGTACTGCGACGGTGACGTGTCCGACCTGCAGGGCCAGAAGTACTACGACGACACCAGAAACTCCGTTACTGGCGATGGCGCCGCCCGCTCCACGGTCACCGTGCTCGGGGCGAACCACAACTTCTTCAACACCGAGTGGACACCAGGCCAGTCCGTAGCGCCGTCCAATGACGACTGGGGTGGCGAGGGCAACGGTGCGCCGTGTGACTCCAACTACGCCGGCCGGTTGAAGGCAAAGGAGCAGCAGGCGGTCGGTACGGCGTACGTGGCTGGTTTCTTCCGTCTGCAGCTCGGCCACGAGAAGCAGTTCCTGCCACTGTTCGACGGCTCTGACACGCGTTCGGCGTCCGCTGGGAAGGCTGTAGTGCGCGTGGTAGCCCAAGCCCCGTTGGCTTCCCGGCGTGACGTGACCGCGTTCGACAAGGCGCTTCCGAAGGGTGCTGTGACCGGTAAGGCCACTGCGGCGATCTGTGTCGGTGAGACGGGTAAGAACGCCTGTCTGGCGACCGACGGCTCTGGTGATGCGCCGCACTGGGACCTGGCGGCGTTTGCCTCGCAAGCGCCCACCCTCGCCGTCACCAAACTGTCCTGGACCGACAAGACCGGCGTACTGCGTCTCAGTCTGCCCAGTGCACAACGTGACGTGCGTCGGTACGCCGCTCTGTCCTTCCGGGCCGCACCAGACCCAGCCAGTACGCCGACCACCGATCTGACCGTCCGAGTGATCGACGGTCGTGGACGGGCGGCCGCCGTACCGGTGTCTGCGGTCAGCGACTCTCTGGTGCGGCTGCCGGGCAACAAGGCGTCCGGACTGCCCAAGAACCTGATGCGGACCGTGAGGATCCCGCTGACGTTGCTCAAGGGCGTTGACCTGCGTGACGTCCGGACGGTCGAGCTGCGGACCGACCGGGTGGCGAAGGGCTCGGCGTACCTGAGTGACCTGTCCTTCTCGTCGGCCGGCATCGGAGTCTCCGCTCCGGCTGTGACGACGCCCAAGGTCGCAGTGGCCGACGTCACGGTCAAGGAGGGCGACAAGGGCACGACGTACGCCGACTTCGTGGTGCGGCTGTCCAGGCCGACGACCCGGCCCGTAGTCGTCTACGCCCAGACCAGCCTTCCGTTCGCAGAGGTGATGCCGGTGAGCGACGTGGCGAAGGCTGTGGTCTTC
This sequence comes from Kribbella sp. NPDC051587, assembly GCF_044453945.1. Lineage (NCBI taxonomy): Bacteria > Bacillati > Actinomycetota > Actinomycetes > Propionibacteriales > Kribbellaceae > Kribbella > Kribbella sp. NPDC051587. The sequence continues at coordinate 359,733 of NZ_JBITDE010000004.1, read as the reverse complement.
AAGCCCGGACAGGTCCGGCAGACGCTCCGAGTGCCGGTCAAGGCGAACACCCGGGACAGCTACGACATCAAGTTCGAGGTGGTGTTGTCCGCGCCGCACGAGGCCTTGCTGACCAGGGCTTTCGGGCACGGCCTGGTGCTCGACGACGACCCGTCGCCGAAGTTCGTGCTCGGCGATCTCGTCACCGCCGAGGGCAGGGGCAAGGTCAACTTCCCGGTCACGTTGTCGGCGCCCAGCGACAAACACATCGGTTTCGGCGGCGTCTGGAAGGACGGGACGGCGATCCTCGGCAAGGACTACCACGGGCAGTACGACCCGCCGGAGCACACGCTCACCGGAGGGATCGAGGTGGGGAAACTGGTCGGTGAGCTGACCGTCTTCGTGACCGACGACAAGGTCAAGGAGCCGACCGAGACGTTCACCGCGGTGATCGACACGGTGGACGGGATCGACGGCATCCAGCTGCCACTGACCGGCACCGGAACGATCAAGGACAACGATTGACGCGACCCGATCGCGTGATCGAGTCGAAGCTGTCGCCGGACTGAGACGTGATCGAGCGGCTGGTCAGGTCAACTTTCCTCTCGCCCACGAAGTCACCTTTGTGGTCTGTTTCGTCAAAACTCGAGAGGACAACTGTGCGAGAGATCGGCAGATTGAGGCACCTGTCGCTGGGGATGGTCGCACTACTAGGGGTGGGGTTGCTGTCGGCACCGGCCGCGTCCGCGGCCGCGCCGCAGCCCGCACCAGAGATTGCCAAAGGCAACAATTGGGACGTCCGCCAGGTGGCCGGCGGCTACCAGCTCACACTGCGGCTGGGAACGCCGGCGCCGATGCGCTCGGCGCTGCCACTGCTGGCCGTGGACGGCGAGCCGATCGGAGTGGCAAAGCAAGCACCCGATCAGCGAACGCTGTCCCTGGTCACCACCGACCCGGAGGTCCTGAAGGCCAAGGACGTCCAGCTGGTGTGGTCCGGTGACGTCAAGGACACCAAGAAGGCGCAGAGCCGCGGTGCGGCAGCGGTGGGGCCGAACGACGCCTACTGGCTGAAGCCGCGGCTGGGCGCACTGCTCAAGGACGACCCGGCCAAGCCCGGCAAGTTCAAGGTCGAGACCTCGGAGTACAACCTCGGCGACGAGGCGGTCTTCCTGCCCGGACTGGGGCAGAAGTCCGAGGTGGTCGGCAAGGTCTACACACCGGTCGGCGCGACCGGCAAGCGGCCGTTCGTGCTCTTCCTGCACGGCCGCCACCAGTACTGCTACGGCGGCGACGAGAACGAGCCGCAGGACAAGCCCTGGCCGTGTGCCAAGGGCAGCAAGCCGATTCCGAGCTACCGCGGGTACGACGGTGCGGCGCAGGCCCTGGCCAGCAACGGCTACCAGGTCGTGTCGATCAGCTCCAACGCGATCAACGCGTACGACGGCGGCGTGTACGACGCCGGTGCGCAGGCGCGGGCCGAGCTGATCCTCGACCACCTGGACCTGTGGAAGAAGTGGTCGACTGTTGGTGGTGCTCCGTTCGGGAGCAAGTACGTCGGCAAGGTTGACCTGCAGAACGTCGGTCTGATGGGTCACTCGCGTGGCGGTGAGGGCGTTGCCCGCGCTGCCGTCGTGAACGCCGACCGCGGTGGTCAGTACGGCATCCGTGCGGTGCTCCCGCTGGCTCCGGTGGACTTCGCCCGCTCCACAGTGCCGGGCGTCGCGATGAGCGTCATCCTGCCGGCCTGTGACGGTGACGTCTCCGACCTGCAGGGCCAGAAGTTCTACGACGACACCCGCTACTCCGTCACCGGTGACACCGCTCCGCGGTCCACGGTCACGGTGCTGGGTGCCAACCACAACTTCTTCAACACCGAGTGGACCCCAGGTCAGTCCGAGGCGCCGTCCAACGACGACTGGGGTGGCGAGCCGAAGGCGTCTCCGTGCGGCGAGAAGTACGCCGGGCGGCTGAAGGCGAAGGAGCAGCAGGCGGTCGGTACGGCGTACCTGTCGGGCTTCTTCCGGCTGCACCTGGGCAACGAGAAGCAGTTCCTGCCGCTGTTCGACGGCTCTGACGCCCGTGCGGCGTCTGCAGGTCGCGCAGTGGTGCGGGTGGTCGCACAGGCGCCGCTGGCATCGCGTCGGGACGTGAACCGTTTCGACCAGGCCCTGCCGAAGGGTGCGCTCACTGGCAAGGCGTCTGCGGTCGTGTGTGCAGGTGCCAAGCTGGCACAGGCGAAGGCGGCCACTCCGACCTGTCTGTCGACAGACGGCTCCGGTGACGCACCGCACTGGGACCCTGCCTACTTCGCAGCCCGTACGCCGACCCTGGCGGCCACGCGACTGTCATGGCGCGACAAGACCGGCGTACTGAAGTTGAACCTGCCGGCAGCACAACGCGACGTACGGAAGTTTGCTGCGCTGTCGTTCCGGACGGCTCCGGACCCGGTGGGTGCTGCGAAGCTCGACCTGAGCGTCCGGGTGGTCGACGGGCATGGCAAGGCGGTCTCGGTGCCGGTGTCGAAGGTCAGTGACGCACTGATGCGACTGCCTGGCCCGAAAGAGAACGGTCTGCCGAAGAACCTGCTGCGGACCGTCCGGATCCCACTGTCCTCGCTGAAGGGCCTTGACCTCAGGGACGTGCGCTCGGTCGAGCTGCGGACCGACCAGGTCGCCAAGGGCACGGTGTACCTGAGTGACCTGTCCTTCTCGTCGCCAGGCGTCGGTGTCTCGGCACCGGCGACGAAGCTGCCGAAGGTGTCCGCATCGGACGTCAAGATCACCGAAGGCAACACGGGCACGAAGACGGTCGACTTCTACGTTCGGCTGAACCGCGCGGCCACCCGGCCGGTCACGGTGTACGCCGAGACCTCCGGTGACCTCGGGACCACGGTGGGTGACGTGGTGCGCACGCTGGTCTTCAAGCCGGGCCAGGTCAAGCAGAAGATCAGCGTGCCGGTGAAGTCGAACACGCGGGACAGCTACGACCTGCAGTTCAACCTCACGTTGTCCGTGCCACACGAGGCTCTGCTCGACAAGTCGTTCGGCCTGGGACAGGTCATCGACGACGACCCGACGCCGACGTTGACGGTCGGGAACCTCACCACCGCGGAGAAGAACGGTGACGCTGCCTTCCCGCTCAAGCTGTCCGCGCCGAGCGACAAGTACGTCAGCATCCGCGGGACGCTGAAGGACGGCACCGCGGTGTTCAAGCAGGACTACGTGAGCGTGAACGAGGAGTGGGACCCCGGCTCGCGGGTCGTCGACGGCGCCGTCGAGCCCGGTCAGCTCGCCGGTGAGGCGCTCGTGACGATCGTCGACGACAAGGTCAAGGAGCCGACCGAGACGTTCTCGGCGGTGCTGGACCAGGTCGACGGCGGTGAGATCAAGCTGCCGGTGACCGTGACCGCGACGATCACCGACAACGACTGAGCCATTCAGTAGGTGAGACCCCAGTCCCGGGATTCGGACCCGGGCTGGGGTCTCCGGCATTGTGCGGGAACATTGAGGGCAGGCCGACGGTTGAAACCTGGACAGCCTGAGACTCGCACCCGTTACCGAGGAGCCGACACGTGTCACTGCCACCGCTGGTCGAACCGGCCGCCGAGCTGACCATCGACGAGGTCCGCCGGTACTCGCGGCACCTGATCATTCCCGAGGTCGGGATGGCCGGCCAGAAGCGGCTGAAGAACGCCAAGGTCCTGGTCATCGGGGCCGGCGGTCTGGGCAGCCCCGCCCTGCTCTACCTGGCCGCGGCCGGGGTCGGCACCCTCGGCATCGTCGAGTTCGACACCGTCGACGAGTCGAACCTGCAGCGCCAGATCATCCACGGCCAGTCCGACGTCGGGAAGTCCAAGGCCCAGTCGGCCCGGGACTCGATCCTGGAGACCAACCCGAACACCAACGTCGTGCTGCACGAGGTCCGCCTCGACAACGACAACGTGTTCGAGATCTTCGAGCAGTACGACCTGATCGTCGACGGCACCGACAACTTCGCCACCCGCTACCTGGTGAACGACGCCGCGGTGCTGCTCGGCAAGCCGTACGTCTGGGGCTCGATCTTCCGCTTCGACGGCCAGGTCAGCGTCTTCTGGGCCGAGCACGGCCCCTGCTACCGCTGCCTCTACCCCGAGCCGCCGCCGCCCGGCATGGTGCCGTCCTGCGCCGAGGGTGGCGTTCTGGGCGTGCTCTGCGCGTCGGTCGGCGCGGCCCAGGTCACCGAGGCGATCAAGCTGCTGACCGGCATCGGCGACCCGTCGTTGGGCCGGCTCAACATCTACGAGGCGCTCGACCTGAACTGGCGCGCGCTGAAGGTCCGCAAGGACCCGAACTGCGCCATCTGCGGTGAGAACCCGACCGTCACCGAGCTGATCGACTACGAGAACTTCTGCGGCGCGATCACCGAGGAGGCCGCGGACGCGGCCGTCGGTTCGACCATCTCGGTCAAGCAGCTCAGCGAGTGGATCAAGCTCAAGGACAACGGCGAGAAGGACTTCGCGCTGATCGACGTCCGCGAGCCGAACGAGTACGAGATCAACCGGATCCCGGGCTCGGTGCTGATCCCGAAGGCCGACTTCCAGACCGGGGTCGCCCTCGAGAAGCTCCCGCAGGACAAGCAGCTGGTCTTCCACTGCAAGTCCGGTGTCCGCTCCGCCGAGGTGCTCGCGATCGTCAAGGGCGCGGGCTTCTCCGACGCGGTGCACGTCGGTGGCGGCGTCGTCGCCTGGGTCGACCAGATCGACCCGAGCCAGCCGTCGTACTGAGTCAGAACGGCATCCGGCACCCGGCGACGGCAACCACCGCCGCCGGGTCGCCGGACACCACCGGACTGTCGTCGCGGCCCGACAGCGTGCGCATGTAGCCGACGGCGTCGACAGTGGCGTGACCGACCGGCTCGCCCCTCCCCAGCCGGTAGGTCCCACCTCCCTGGCCGGTGAGTTCTAAGTCCACGGCCGGACGGTCGCCCCAGAAGGGCCCGTCGATCACGTCGCGCATCACCTGCGCGATCAGCTCCTCGCCGTACGGGCCGGCGTCGAACGGTCGGCCGAGTGCCTGGCAGACGTCGTCGCGATGCATCCACAGATCCCGGGCGAGCAGGATGTCCTGGATGTAACCGAGGTTCAGTGAGAACCCCGGGAACTCGTCCATCGACATGCTGATCCGCCGGATCAGTGCGGGGTTGCGGGTGATCGCGCGGCTGGCCTTGCTCCACGTCCGGTCGAAGGTGCTGCGCAGTACGGCGGGCTCGGTGCCGCGGTGTTCGTCGGCCTGCACCATCATGTGTGCGTCGAGCTTCGCAGCGTTCGGGTAGGAACGCTTGGCCTTCAGGAACCGTCGTGGGAACGACAGTGGCCGGATGACGTCCTCGGCCTGTCCGATCAGGTGCCCGGCGATGTCGGCGACGTCCCACGCGTCACAGACCGTACGGCGCTGCCAGTCGGTGCCGTGGATGGATGTGAGCAGCTCATGCCAGAGCTGGAGCTCTGCATCGCGGTGCTTGGCGCAGGTGGTGCGGTCGGCGCGGCTGATGTCAGCCGCTAGTACTGCTGTCATGACGTCCCCCTGATGGTGCGTAGTACTGGTAGAACATGTCGAGCACCGTGGGCAGCAGACGCACGTAGCGGCCGTCCTCGAAGGAGGCCTCCGGCTCGTTGGCCATCTGCTGCGAGACCAGGCCGGCCGTGATCGACGTGTAAAGGGCGACGCCCTCGTCGGTCGCGGCCTCCGGCCGTAGGTGTCCCTGGTCGACCCCCGCCTGCAGGTGCTGCCGCAGGTCGCCGATCGTTTCCTGCGCCGGGGCGAACGCCTCCGGGCTCGGTTCGAACCCCGGAACGGTTCGCCAGAACAGCAACTGCGAGTAGACCGTGTTCTCCAGACACCAGCGACTGAACGCCGTCACCGCGATCACGTCGAGCTCACGGATGTCGTCGGTGTCCGCCGCCGCGTTCGCCGCCCGGCGGGCGTCGCGGAAGAACTCCGCGCCGCGCTGGAAGAGGGCGTCGTAGATCGCCATCTTGGACGGGAAATACTGGTAGAGCGACGGCGGTTGCATCCCGAGTTGCCGCGCCACCGCGGACAGACTGAGGGAGGCGACCCCTTCGGCCTCCATCAGCTCGATGGCGGCGGTCAGGATCTCCTCGATGGTCTCCTGCCGGCGCCGGGTCCGGCGGTCCAGTCCAGTGTTGCTCATCCCCTGAGGAAACCCGAATGGTCTTAGGGAAGTCAATACCCCGTAGGTTTTCTGCCTGATTGTCCCCGGCAGCACGTACTGTCGGGGCATGTGCCGAAACATCACTGTGCTCCGGGGACTGGAGCCCGCCGCGACCCCTGAGGAGATCTACGCGGCCGCGCTGCAATACGTACGCAAGGTGACCGGCGTCGGTTCGCTCAGTGCGACCACGCGGGGGCCGATCGAGCGCGCGGCGACCGAGGTCGCCCGCATCACCGAAGAGCTGCTGGCCGAGATGCCCGACCGTCGCGTCCCGCCGCAGACCGTGCCGCCGCTACGCCGGCCCGAGGTGCGCGCACGCCTCGGACTCGACTAGGTCGCCGATCGATCGGCGGCAGCGGGGCGGCCACCGGTCGGGATGCTGAAGGAACTACTCGAACGCGTTGTTGCCGCCGCGATCCCGTCCGACCCGGCGACTTCGAGCGTTCCCGTGGCGGATCCCCAGCACCCCGACCCCTCTTCGTTGCCGTTCCTGTACTCAGTGTCGGCGAGACCCCGGGCGTGGCGCCTCCGCTGTCCGGCGTGCCGTCCGCACGCGAGCTATCGTCGGCTCGGGAAGCGTTTGCTTGTTTGACTGGAGGCCGGAATGCGATTCGCCGTCAAGACCAGGCCGGAACACACCACGTGGCAGCAGATGCGTGATGTGTGGGTCGCCGCGGACCAGCTGGAGATCTTCGAATCCGCGTGGCACTGGGACCACTTCTACCCACTCACCGGTGACATGGCCGGGCCGAACCTCGAGGCGTGGACGACGCTGGCCGCACTGGCCCAGGCGACGTCGCGGATCCGGGTGGGCTGTCAGGTGACCGGCATGATCTACCGCCATCCCGCGGTGCTGGCGAACATGGCCGCGACGACCGACATCATCTCCGGCGGCCGGCTGGAGCTCGGCATCGGCGCGGGCTGGAACGAGATGGAGACCGCGGCGTACGGGATCGAGCTGTATCCGTTGAAGGAGCGCTTCGACCGGTTCGACGAGGGCGTGCAGGCGATCATCGCGCTGCTCACCGAGAAGTCGGCGAACTTCGACGGGCAGTACATCAAGCTCACCGACGCGTACTGCGAGCCGAAGGCCGTGCAGACGCCGCACCCGCCGATCGCCATCGGCGGCAAGGGCCCGAAGCGGACTCTACGAGCGGTGGCCAAGTGGGCCCAGCACTGGAACGTCATCGTCGCGAATCCGGAGGAGTGGAAGCCCCTCAAGGACGTTCTCGTGCAGCGCTGCGAGGAGGTCGGCCGGGACGTCAACGAGATCACCTGTTCGGTCAACGTCCGGATGGATCCCGACCGGCCACTCGATGACACGATCGCGGCCGCAGCGGCGTACGGGGAAGCAGGAGTCGACCTCGTGGTGATCAACCTGCCGCTGGACGCATCGCCGTCCGTCCTCGAGCCGCTCGCGAAGGCGCTGGCTCCGTTGGCTTAGGTTGGGGCCCGTGGACAGGGACGAGTACGTCGAGGCGGTGCTGCGGGCGGTGGAGTCGATCCCGCCGGGCAGCGTCGCGACGTACGGAGACATTGCCGAGTACGTCGGTCAGGGCGGGCCGCGCCAGGTGGGTGCGATCATGCGCGAGTACGGCGGTGGGGTGCCGTGGTGGCGAGTGATCCGGGCCTCCGGCGTACCGGCTGACGAGGTGGGCGACGAGCAGTTGCACAACCTGCGCTCGGACGGGGTGCGGGTGACGAACGGGCGCGTGAACCTGCGCGAGGTTCGCTGGGATCCGTTGCGTGCCGACTGATTCTTCCGGTGCCGGGCGACCGGACCAGTCGTTGGGGTGACCGGCCCGGTCGCGTCTCGGGAACCGTTGTACGCAACGGATGATGCGACCGTAGCCGGAAAGGTTGCGGTGTCCGTTTTTCGGGGACGATCGGCGGCATCGGGGTGCCCGAACGGGAACTGTCGGTGGGGTCTGGTGGGATGGTGCGATGGTCAGCAGACAGGGATCCCGGTATCGGCTCGTTCGGGCCGAGGGACGCGCGGCGCAGGCGCCGGTCCTGGATGCGGACCAGCAGGCCGTGGTCGATCATCCGGGTGGGCCGCTGCTCGTGCTCGCCGGTCCGGGGACCGGGAAGACGACCACCTTGGTGGAGGCTGTCGTCGACCGGGTGCGGAACCGTGGCCTGAGTCCGGACGAGGTGCTCGTGCTGACCTTCGGGCGGAAGGCGGCCACCGAGCTTCGCGATCGGATCACCGGACGGCTCGGCAAGACGACACGCGTGATGCCGTCGATGACCTTCCATTCCTTCTGCTACGCGCTGCTGCGCCGGTTCACGCCGGCCGACGCGTTCGACGTACCGTTGCGGTTGCCGTCCGGTCCGGAGCAGTCGTTGCGGTTGACCGAGGCGCTGTCCGGGAGCCGTGAGGTCGGTGCGGTGCAGTGGCCGCGCAGTCTGCATCCGGCGCTGAAGACGCGCGGGTTCACCGACGAGGTGCAGGCCGTGATCGGCAAGGCCCGCCAGCTCGGGCTCGACCCCGAGGACCTGACCGCGATCGGGCGGTCGGCCGAGCGCGCCGAGTGGGTCGCGGTCGGTGACTTCTTCGAGGAGTATCTGCAGATCCTCGATGCCGAGCAGGTGCTGGACTACTCCGAGCTGATCCACCGCGCGGTGATCCTGGCCCAGCAGCCTGCGGTCCAGGACAAGCTGCGCGCGGAGTTCAAGGCCGTCTTCGTCGACGAGTATCAGGACACCGACCCCGGGCAGACGATGCTGCTGCAGGCGATCGCGGGGGACGGGCGCGATCTCGTCGTCGTGGGTGATCCGGATCAGTCGATCTATACCTTCCGCGGTGCCGACGTGCGCGGGCTGCTGCGGTTCACCGAGGAGTTCCCGACGGCTGCGGGTGCGGAGGCGCCGCAGATTGCGTTGGCGACCACGCGACGATTCGGTACGACGCTGCAGCGCGTGTCGCGCAATGTCGTGAACCGTCTCGGAGTGCCGGGGACGCTGGATCGCGAGACGTTCGACCGGTTCCGGAACCCCGACGCGTCGTCGTGTGTTTACGGAGCCGGGAAGGTCGAGGCGAATCTGTACTCGACCAGTGGTGCGGAGTTGGAGCACATCGCCGACCTGCTGCGCCGGGCGCATGTTCAGGACGGGGTCGGGTGGCACGAGATGGCGGTGCTCGTGCGGTCCGGGAGTCGTTCGATCCCGCCGTTGCGCCGGGCGCTCGCGGCTGCGGGGATCCCGGTCGACGTTGCTGGTGATGAGCTGCCGCTGTCGCGCGAGCCTGCTGTGCGGCCGATGTTGCTGGCGCTGCGAGCGGTGGCGGATCCAGTCACGCTGACGGTGGACGTCGTACGGGCTTTGGCGTTGTCGCCGTTGGGGGCGATGGATGCGGGGCAGTTGCGGCGGCTGGCGCGAGTGTTGCGACGGCGCGACCGGGAGGCGGCGGACGGTCAGCGGTTGCCGAAGTCCTCGGATGAGCTGCTGCGCGATGCGCTGCTGAACCCGTTGCTGCTGGACGAGGAGGCCTCTCCGGCCGAGGCGCGGTTCGCGGCGCTGGGGGAGAGGTTGCTCAAGGCAAGGAATATCGTGAACGCCGGTGCCGCGCCGGACGAGGTGATGTGGTCGCTGTGGTCGGAGTCGCCGTGGTTGCGGCGGTTGCGCGGTCAGGCCCACTCCGGTGGTGAGACGGCGCGGACGGCGAACCGGGATCTGGATTCGTTGTGTGCGTTGTTCGATGCGGCGGGGCGGGCCGAGGAGCAGATCGGGTTCAAGGGCGTCTCGGCGTTCCTGAGCGAGCTCGAGTCGCTGGACATCGCGGGGGACAACCGGTTCGACGGGACGTATCGCGAGGCGGGTGTGCAGCTGATGACCGCGCACCGGTCGAAGGGTCTGCAGTGGCGGCTCGTCGTGGTGGCGAGCGTGCAAGAGGCGCAGTGGCCGGATCTGCGGCGGCGTGGGTCGTTGCTGCAGCCGGACCGGCTTGGGCGCGACGGGTTGGTTGACCCGTTGTCTGCCGGGGCGTTGCTGGCTGAGGAGCGGCGACTGTTCTATGTCGCGATCACGCGAGCGCGCGAGCGGTTGATCGTGACTGCGGTGCAGGCGCCTGAGGCGGATGGTGATCAGCCGTCGCGTTTCCTGGCCGAGCTCGACATTCCTTTGAAGCTGGTGGCAGGGCGGCCGCGGCGGCCGTTGTCGCTGCCTGGTCTGGTGGCGGATCTGCGGTGTGTGCTGGCGGATCCGGCGTCGTCGCCCGCGCTGAAGCGGGTTGCGGCGGATCGGTTGGCGCAGTTGGCCGATGCGGTTGACGACCGTGAGCAGCCGTTGGTGCCGACCGCTGATCCGGGACGCTGGTGGGGTGTGCGAGAGCGGACCAAGTCGGAGCGACCGATCGCGGATCCGGAGCTGCCGGTGCCGCTGTCGGGGAGTGCGCTGACGACGATCGTGGACTGCTCACTGCGCTGGTTCCTGACCCGGCGTGCGGGCGGTGAAACCCCCAGTACGTCGGCGATCGGGTTCGGCCAGGTGCTGCACACGCTGGCCGATGCCGTCGCGACGGGGGCCTTGCCGCCGTCGACCGACGAGCTGAACCTCTGGCTCGACAAGGTCTGGACCCAACTGGACTTCGAATCCGCGTGGATCTCCGACCGCGAGCGCGTCGAGGCCGAGCAGGCGCTCCGGCGGTTCGTCGCCTGGCACCAGGGCCGCCCCGAGCGGACGCTGGTCGGGTCCGAGGTGGAGTTCGACGTCCTGCTGCCCGACGCGGAGCAACCCGCCGTCCGCGTCAAGGGCCGGATGGACCGCGTCGAAACCGACGGCGAAGGCACCATCCGCGTCGTCGACCTCAAGACCGGCCGCAACCTCCCCACCAAGCCGGCACTGGCCCGCCATGTCCAGCTAGCCATCTACCAACGAGCCATTGCCTCCCGCCAGGTAGCCAAGGCCGGCGAGGACGCCGTCGCCGGTGGCGCCGAGCTGGTCCAGCTCCGCCACGACGACAGCGGCTTCCCCAAAGTCCAGCACCAAGGTCCACTGGAACCCGACGAAGACGGCAAAACCTGGCTGGACGAAGCCGTAGAAGACGCAGAGCACATGGTCCGCACCGAGTCCTTCACCGCCCAACGCAACGACGGCTGCTCCCGCTGCGAAGCCCGAGCCCTCTGCCCCATCCAACCCGAAGGCCGGGAGATCGTCTGATGACTGCTGCGAAGTTGCAGACGACGGCTGAGTTGTGCGATCTGCTGGGGATTCCGTTCAGTGACCAGCAGTTGGCGGCGATCACGGCGCCGTTGGCGCCTGGGGTGATTGTGGCGGGGGCCGGGTCGGGGAAGACGACGGCGATGGCGGCTCGGGTGGTGTGGCTGATCTGCACTGGGCAGGTGAAGCCGGAGGAAGTGCTCGGGCTGACGTTCACGAAGAAGGCCGCCAATGAGTTGGATGTGCGGATCCGCGAGGACCTGACCAAGGCCGGCGTGCTGGGGTCGACGTTGCCGCCGGACCAGCATCCGATTCTGGCCGCGCACCTGCGCAGCAACGTGCCGAACTGGGAACCCGAGGAGCCAGGTGAGCCGGTGGTTTCGACGTACCACGCGTTCGCGGGCACGTTGATCGCGGAGCACGGGTTGCGGCTCGGGCTCGAACCGGACGCGCGAGTGTTGGCCGACGCGACCAGGTTCCAGTTGGCAGGACGGGTTGTCCGGCGATCGGCCGGGCCGATCCGGTTCGCGTCGCACCACGTGCCGACGCTGGTCAACAGCCTGCTCTCGCTTGACGGTGAGCTGGCGGACCACCTGCTCCGGGCGGACGCCGTACGGGAGCATGACGAGGCTGTTCGGCAGGAGGTTGCGGCAGCGCGGAAGCAGACGGTTGAGGTCAAGAAGCTGGCCGAGACCGCATTGAAGCGCAGCGAGATCCTGCAGTTGGTCGAGGAGTACCAGGCCTACAAGGGCGAACGCGGTGTCGTGGACTTCGCCGACCAGATGGCGCTCGGGGCGCGGCTGGCTGAGGAGTGCCCGGAAGTTCCGGTCGCTGAGCGCGCGCGGTACAAGGTGGTGCTGCTCGACGAGTATCAGGACACTTCGGTGTCGCAGCGTCGGATGCTCACCGCACTGTTCGCCGGCCCGGCCGGGCGCGGTCACCCCGTCACTGCGGTCGGCGATCCGTGTCAGGCGATCTACGGTTGGCGTGGTGCCTCGGTGGCGAACCTGGACGAGTTCCCCGACCACTTCCCGAACCGCGACGGTTCGCCGGCCCAGCGGTATGTGCTGAGCGTCAACCGCCGCTGCGGCAGTCGCATCCTCGCCGCGGCCAACCAGCATGCCGCCGAGCTGTACGAGGCGCATCCGGGCGTGATCCCGCTCGAGGCGCCGGACAATGCGCCGGAGGGTGCGATCACCGTTGGTCTGTTCGAGACACGCTCGCAGGAGATCGAGTGGGTCGCCGACGCGATCGTCGCCGCGCACCGGACGCCGAACCGGCGCTGGAAAGACATCGGCATCCTGATGCGGACGAACGTCGACCTGAGCGCCGTCCACGAAGCGCTGATCTCCCGCAAGGTCCCGGTCGAGGTGGTCGGGCTCGGTGGACTGCTCGCCCTGCCCGAGGTTGTCGATGTTGTCGCCACATTGCAGGCCGTCAACGACCTCACCGCGAACGCCGCCATGCTCCGCATCCTCACCGGACCGCGGTACCGGATCGGCCACCGCGACCTCGCCCTGCTCGCGAATCGTTCCCGCTCCCTCGCCGACACCGGCGCCCGTCCGGCCGCCGACGACCTGGTTGCCGCGCTCGACGCGGCCGTCGCCGGGATGGACTCGACCGAGGTCATCTCGCTGGCCGAGGCGGTCGACGACCCGGGATCCGAGGCGTGGGGATATTCGGCCGAGGCGCTGGTCCGGTTCAAGGAGCTGTCGACCGAGCTGCGCGACCTGCGGGCGCACGCCGGCGAACCCCTCCTCGACCTGGTACGACGAGTGATCGCGACGATCGGCTTGGACGTCGAGCTGACCGCGACCCCCGATCACCTCGACTCAGGCCGCCGTGACCACCTGGCCGCGTTCCTCGATGCCGTGGGCAACTTTGTGTCGACCGAGTCGGACGGTTCACTCGACGGGCTGCTCGCGTACCTCGCGGCCGAGGAGGAGTACGCCGCCGGCCTGGACCTCGCCGTACCGAGTGAGGCGGATTCGGTGAAGCTGCTCACCACGCACCGGTCCAAGGGGCTGGAGTGGCCGATCGTCTTCGTGCCGACGCTGGTGCAGAAGGTGTTCCCGTCCGATCGCGGCCGGGACAAGTGGACGACGAACGCGAAGGTCCTCCCGTGGCCACTGCGAGGTGACGCCGACACGCTGCCCGACTTCCATGACCTGTCGAACGCCGGGCTGAAGGCGTTCGCGGACGAGTGCAAGGACGTGAACGCACTCGAGGAACGCCGCCTCGGGTATGTCGCCTTCACCCGCGCGAAGGAGATCCTGGTCGCGACCGGTCACTGGTGGGGTCCCACTCAGAAACGCCCACGCGGACCCTCGTCATACCTGGAGACCTTGAAGAAGCACGCCGGTGAGCGAGTCGTCGCCTGGGCTGACCAGCCCGACCTCGAAACGGAGAACCCGGAGCTCGCCGAGGCAACCACGGCACCTTGGCCGGCGGCGTTCGACGCCGATGCCTACCGGCTACGGCTGGAGGCGGCCGGGCTCGTGCAGCAGGCGCGCGCCGAAGGACCGTCAACGGAGGCAGAGGATTCGCTCCTGCTCGACGAGCAGGCGCTGGTCGCGCGCTGGGACTCCGAGCTGGAGAGATTGTTGTCCGAGGCAAGGGAAAGCCGAAGCCGCAAGGCGTACGACGTGACGCTGCCGAACGCGTTGTCCGCGACCCAGGTGATGCGCCTGGCCAAGGACCCCGACGGCCTCGCCTCCGAACTCGCCCGGCCGATGCCGCGCAAGCCCAACCGCGCCGCCCGCTTCGGGACCCGCTTCCACGCCTGGGTCGAGTCCTACTTCGGCCAGCAACTCCTGATCGACCCCGACGACCTCCCCGGCGCGGCCGACGAAGACATCGTCGACGACACCGACCTCACCGACCTGATGGAAGCCTTCCGCACCGGCCCCTACGGCGAGACCTCCCCCTACGAGATCGAAGCCCCCTTCGCCCTGGCCCTCGGCGGCCGCACCATCCGCGGCCGCATCGACGCGGTCTACCAGGTCGTCCGCCCCGACGGCTCCCGCGGCTACGACGTCGTCGACTGGAAAACCAGCCGCTCCGAGTCCGCCGACCCCCTCCAGCTAGCCATCTACCGAGTCGCCTGGGCCGAGCTCATGAACCTCCCCCTCGACGCCGTAGGCGCAGCCTTCTACTACGTCCGCACCGCCGACATCATCCGCCCCGAAACCCTCCCCGACAAACAACAACTCGTCGAACTGTTGAACGGCTAAAGCTCAAGCAGCTCAGCAGGCACGATCCGCACGGGGAAGGGCAGCCTGGCCTCGAACACCTTTTCGCCGACAACAACGTCCCGCTCGACGTAGGCACCGTCGACCAGTTCGAGTACGGTCAATGTCTCCTTCTCTGGAGCAAGGATCCAGTACGAGCGCACCCCAGCTTCTTCGTAGACGCTCCGCTTCAGACGGAGGTCAACAAGCTTCGTACTCGGCGAGAGGACCTCCACCGCCAGGAGTAGCGGCTTTTCGGCGTGTGCCGGGTTCGTGTCGTCTGGCGCGCAGATCATGACATCGGGTTGAACTGATCGGTCGGCTGTCGGCCGGTAGTCGAACGGTGCGGCGAGGACCTCCAGCCCGGCGGGGCGAGCTCGATCGAGAGCGCTGAGGAGCCGCGCAACGGCCCGCTGGTGGATTCGCGACGGTGCAGGTGTCATGAACAGAGCACCGTCAACGAGCTCGCGCTGGACGCCGTCGTCCGGTGCGGCATCGAGGTCGGCGAAGGTGAAGGGCCCCGCTCGATGAGGGTCCAGCCTGCGGGGATTGAGGGGTTCCACGGACACAATCGTGCCTCCTTCTTGGGCATACGACCAGCATGGCGTTGGCCGCGGGGTGGTTTGTGCCGTTTCGGCGATCTGCCCTGAGAGCCCCGAGGGGCGCCCGCCAGGCGGCACCACTACTGGGGGTGGATTTCGCGGGTAGCCCGCGCGGCGGATGTGGGTGACCCGGGAGGTTGCTTACGTTGAGTACATGCTGATTGCCGAGGATCTCCTGCTTCTGATGTACGACGACGTGACCGGCAAGCCGATCGTCGGGTCGCCGAAACTGGACTACGCGCTCGGTGGTGCGCTGCTGATCGAGCTGACCACGCTCGGCAAGGTGGACATCACCAGTGGCGGTGACGGTGAGAAGGCCGGGCGGCTGAAGGTGCTGGACACCTCGTCGACCGGCGACCCGATCCTGGACGACCGCCTCGCCTACGCGGTCGGCAAGGCCGGTAAGAAGCCGAAGGACATGCTGAGCGGCCTCTCGAAGAAGGTGCGCGACCAGTTGCTGGCCCGCCTGGCGGAGCGCGGCATTCTGGAGGCGGACGAGGGCAAGGTGCTCGGGCTGTTCCCGGTCACCCGCTGGCCGGCCAAGGACGCGCAGCACGAGGGTGAGGTCCGGGCCGCGCTTGAGAGTGTTCTCAAGGTCGGGACGATGCCGGACCAGCGCACCGGCGCACTGATCGCGCTGCTGAGCGCACTGGACGTCGTACCGAAGGTGATCACCGATGCGGTCGACAAGCGGCAGCTTCGGGCGCGTGCGAAGGTCATTGCCGACTCTGACTGGGCTGCGGCCGCAGTGAAGAAGGCCGTCGCCGAGATGCAGGCCGCGATCACCGCGGCCATCGTGGTGTCGACAACAGCCGGTGGTGCCAGCAGCTAACGAAGCTTCGCCTTGATCTCGGGCTTCAACACCTTGCCGACCTTCGAACGCGGCAGGTCGGTCCAGATCAGCACCTCCTTGGGCGCTTTGACGCTGCCGATCCGTGCCTTCGCGAACGCGATCAGCTCGGCCGGATCGGCAGTGGCGCCTGTCTGCAACTGGACGACGGCCACGACCCGTTCGCCCCATTTCTCGTCCGGGCGACCGATTACTGCACAATCCTGGACGGCGTCATGACTCATCAATGCTTGCTCAACCTCAGTCGAGTACACATTGAATCCACCAGTGATGATCATGTCCTTGGCTCGATCAACGATGTACAGGTAGTTGTCCTCGTCGAGATAGCCGATGTCGCCGGTGTGATGCCACCCGTACGCCGATGCTGTCGCCGTCGCCTCGGCGTCCCGGTAGTACCCGCGCATCACCAACGGACCCCGTACGACGATCTCGCCGCGCTCACCGGGCGGAAGCAACTCGCCTTCCGGCCCCATGATCGCCGTGGTGACCAGTGCGGACGGCCGCCCGGCGGAGGCGAGCCGATCGTGCGCAATGTTGCCGGAGGCATCGAAGTGGTCGGCCGGCGGCAGGATCGAGATCATCATCGGCGCCTCGGTCTGACCGAACAGCTGCGCCATCACCGGACCGATCCGCCGTAACGCCTCTTCGAGCCGGGCGACCGACATCGGCGCGGCGCCGTACCAGAAGCAGCGCAGCGACGAGAGGTCGGTGTGGTCAAGCTCCTCGGCCGCGAGCACCATGTAGATCAGCGTCGGCGGCAGGAACGTGTGAGTCACGCCGTGCTGCGGGATGAGCCTGAGAAAGGCGTGCACGTCCGGTGCGCGCATGATGACGATCTCGCCGCCGGACGCCAGCATGGGAAAGCAGAGCACACCTGCGGCGTGAGTGAGCGGAGCCAGCGCCAGATAGACCGGCCGGACGCCGATGGGGTAGCCCATCAGCGTGAGCGCCGTCATGGTCTCCAGATTGGTGTTGCTGAGCATGACGCCCTTGGGCTGGCCAGTGGTCCCGCCGGTACCGACGATGAGCGCCAGCCCGTCGGGTTCGTGCAAGCCGGGGGCCGGCTGGGACGCGCCCCCGCAGAACGTGTCCCAGCCGACAGTCCGGTCACCGTGGGGGTCGGTGCCGGAGGTTTGACCGGAATCCAGGCACACGAAGGTGTGGACCTTCGGTAGCGCATCCCGGATCCGGTCCACCAGCGGCGCGAACGCCGGCTGGTAGATCAGGAATTCACAGTCGAACCGGTCGAGCAGCTCCCGGTTCTCGGCGGCTTCGTTGCGTGGGTTGATCGGGCACCAGACCGCACCGGCCCGGCTGATCCCGAACACGCAACTGAACGCGAGCGGGTCGTTGGCGGACAGAATCGCCACCTTGCCGCCGGGCTTTACACCGGTTGCAGCCAACCCCTGAGCGATCCGGTACGACAGCTCCTGGACGTCGGCGTACGACAGCGTCTCGCCGTCGGTGGTCAGGCAGGGCCTGTCCGGTCCGAGTGACGCGCCTTTGTCCAGGTAGTCGACCAGTCGCATGGCGGCTCTCCCTCAGTGCACCACGGTCAGCTGTGGCTCGGCCACCAGCCCGAAACTGCGCAGTACGCCGAGCAGCTCCCGGTGACCGAAGGCCTGACAACCACTGGCGAACCCGACGCGCTTCGGCGGCGTCTGCAGCAGTGAGTACGCCGCATATGCCTGCAGGAGACCGGTCTGCTGGTAGTTGCTGTTGCCGTGGATGACGCAGTGCGCCCGGCCGAGTGGACCGGAGGCGTGCACGGAGTCGAGGGACTTGTTGACGCGTGGGTTCTCCCGCGGCGGCATCTGGTCCATGACCTGGCGTGCGGTCGCAGTGAGGGCTTCGTTGCGGTCGTCCGGAGCCATGTCCTTCGTGGCGTCCAGTGCGGCCGCCACGATCTGCGGTACGCCGTTCATCAGCGCAGCGTTGAAGACACCGCCCTGCGCCTTCACATTGGCAACCCGTGGATCACGCTTGAACCACACCGGGTGTGAGGTGCCACCCCACGGCAGGGACAGCGCCAGCTCGTGCTGCCCCGGTACGACGAGGGAAACGAGCCCCTGCTCGGGGAACTCGACGTACTGGTTCTGCTCGAGGAAGTGCGCCTTCGACGTCGCAGCGTTCACCAGAATCGTGCGGGTCGAGGCGATGGTCGGGCTGCCGCCCCAGAACACCGCGATGTCCAAGGTGTCGAGGCCTGGCTGCTCCAAGCAGAGCTGTGCGGCGATCTCACCGGTCGTGTACATCTGAGCGATACCAGGGGCCAGTAGGAGACCAGCATCGGCGAACTGCGCGCCGTACTTCTCGTCGCAGGTGATCAGCCAGTCCTGCTCACCAGTGGTGTCGGTGTAGTGCGCACCTGCTGCCAGCGCTGCCTCTACGGCCGCAGGGCCGAGCTCACTGAACGGTCCGACGGTGTTGAGCACCACGGACGCGCCTTTGAACAGATCGGTGAGCGCTGCCACGTCATGGTCGACAGTGGCGATCTCGTAGTCGGCCGTCTCGATGCCGGCCACATTCGAGGCCATGGAGGACTTGAGCTTGTCCTCACTGCGGCCGGCGGCCACGAACGGGACGTGGTACTGGCGGAGGTACTCACAGACCAGACGGCCGGTGTACCCGGAGGCGCCGTACACGACGACAGGCTTAGCGGCCATGGGTCACATCCCCATTCCGCCGTCGACCGGCAGGCCGATGCCGGTGATGAAGCGGGCCTCGTTCGACGCCAGGAAGACGACCGCATCGGCCATGTCGGCGACCTCGCCGAGCCGTCCGGCCGGAGTGAGGCCGATGACTGCGCCGACCGCCTCTTCCGGCGACCCGAACAGGCCGAGTTCGGCGACGTCGTTCGCCAGCCCGGCGCCCATCGCGGTCGGCACCAGACCCGGATAGATGCAGTTCACGCGCACGCCGTACCCGAGCTTGCCGGACTCCATCGCGGCGACGCGGGTAAGTCGGTCGACCGCGGACTTGGTGGCCGAGTAGATCGCGATCCCGGGGAAGGCGATGGTGGCGGCGACCGAGGAGATGTTGATGATCGCGCCACCCTGACCGGCCAGGCCGTCCGGCCGCATCGTGCGCAGGCCGTACTTGATGCCGAGCGCGGTGCCGAGGATGTTCACGTCGAGCATCTTGCGGATCTGGTCCGCGGTGACCTCGGTGAGCAGGCTGGTGATCTCTATCCCGGCGTTGTTCACCAGGATGTCCAGACCGCCGAGCACGTCGGTGGCCGCGACGACCGCGTTCTCCCAGCTGCCCTCGTCGGTGACGTCGTGGGCGACGAAGCCGTTGCCGGCGCCGTACTCGCTGTCGAGCGCGTCGGCGACCGCCTCGCCGGCGTCCTTCTGCAGGTCCGCGACGACGACCTTGGCGCCTGCCGCGGCCAGTGCTTTGGCCATGCCTTCGCCCAGTCCCTGGGCCCCGCCGGTGACTAAGGCCTTGCGGCCGGAGAGATCGAGTCCGCCCATCGGTGAGCTCCTTTGCTCGAGTGGCTGCGGAGGGTGATTGCTGCCCAACTCTGGACCGTCCTTTGACACTCGTCAAGACTTTGTTGGACACTTGTCAAGAAGTCGACCCGCCACGGGGCGCGCCTGGCCGGTGGCGGGTAGGCTGACGCATCAACCCCACGACAGGAGTGGCGATGAGCTCGGCAGCAGACGTCACGCCGGACGAGCGGCCCGCGCGGATCTCCGGGATCGACAAGATCGAGCGCCGCCGGATCGCCCTGGCCGAGTCCGCGCTGAAGACGCTCGGCGAGCTGGGCTACGCCCGCACCAGCCTGCGTGAGATCGCGAACAACTCCGAGTTCACGCACGGCGTCGTGCACTACTACTTCCGCGACAAGATCGACCTGATCAGCTACTGCGTGCGCTACTACAAGACCAAGTGCGCCCAGCGGTACGACGAGGTCGTGGAGACCGCGACGACCGCCGACGAGCTCGGTGTGGGCTTCCTGGCCAAGATGACCCAGACGCTGGTCGAAGAGACGCCGATGCACCGCCTCTGGTACGACCTGCGCGCCCAGAGCATGTTCGAGGAGCAGCTGCGCGCGGACGTCGTGGCGATCGACCAGCTGCTGGAAGCGATGATCTGGCGCATCCTGAGCCGGTACGCCGAACTGGTCGGTGGTGAACCTTCGGTCGACGCGGCGACTGCGTACGCGCTGGTCGACGGGCTGTTCGAGCAGGCAGTGGTCGGTTATGCCGACGACCCTGCCGGAGTGGCTGAGCGCTTGGCAGGACGTGTCCAGCACGTCCTGCCCAAGCTCATCACTGTGGCGTGACTACTCCGCCTGACAGCTGGACTTGCACAGCTTGTCGGTGACGGTCAGGTGCACACCGGGCTCTTCGGTCTCGGTCTCGGCCGCGTAGTTGATCAGCCAGTCGCCCGCGGTCATGGTGGCGGTCGGCTTGCCCTTCTGCTCGCCGTACCAGGTGGTGATCTCCTGGGGCTGGCCGATGTGCGCGACCTCCAGGACCTTCGGCAGCACCTTGGCGATCTCGGCGGACGCGGTGTCGACCGGTCCGTTGGCGTTCACCGACACCACGGGTGGGCGCGGGTGGTCACCGTTCAGGATCGAGACGGAGGCGGCGCCCGACGTACAGAGGGCGTAGGCCTCGTCGGTGCCGCACTTGAAGCCCGCACTGGTCAGTCCGGCCACCACTGCGGTCGCTTTGACCGGAGTGGTCGCGACAGGTGCCGATGAGGTAGCTACAGACGTTGTAGGCGTGGCCGGCTCCAGCTGCGTACCGGAGGGCTGGTTGTCGGCCGCCGGCTTGTTGGAGGAGCAGGCAGTCAGCAGCAGGAGCGCAGCCACGGCGGCGGTGCTCCTGACGCGGCTCAGACCGGCACCCCGATCGCAGCATCGAGGGCGATCGTGATCATCTCGGAGAACGTGGTCTGCCGCTCCTCGGCAGTCGTCTCCTCCTTGGTGATCAGGTGGTCCGACACCGTCATGATGCCGAGCGCCCGGCGGCCGAACTTGGCGGCCAGCGTGTAGAGCGCCGAGGCCTCCATCTCGATCCCCAGTACGCCGTACTCGGCCGTGCGCGAGACCAGGTCCGGGCGGTCGTTGTAGAACAGGTCACCGGAGAACACCTGGCCGACGTGCACGTTCAGCCCGGCTGCCTCGGCGGCGTCCACAGCGGCGCGCAGCAGCTGGTAGTCGGCCGTCGGCGCGTAGTCGATGCCGTGGAAGCGCAGGCGGTTCATCTGCGAGTCGGTGCTCGCGGACATCGCCACGATCACGTCGCGGACCCGGACCTCCTCCTTCAGCGCACCGCACGTCCCGACCCGGATCAGCGTCTGGACGTCGTACTCCGCGAACAGCTCGTTCGCGTAGATGGAGGCGGACGGCTGACCCATGCCGGAGCCCTGGACGGAGATCCGCTCACCCTTGTAGGTGCCGGTGAACCCGAACATGTTCCGGACCTCGGTGTAGCAGATCACGTCGGACAGGTAGGTCTCCGCGATCCACTTGGCCCGCAGCGGATCACCGGGGAACAGGACCCGCGGTGCGATCTGCCCCTTCTCGGCGGCGATGTGAATACTCATGCGGGGATGCTCTCACGCGGCCGGGATATGTTGAGCTACGTGGCCTACTCGATCGCTCCTGGTTCGTTGACTCTGTCCCGCTCCGTTCTGGACCGCGCTGCCGATCGCAGGCGCGACGAGGACTGGTTGGAGAAGGCGTGGGCCGCCCCGGACACGCAGGTGGTCGTGGTGGCCGGTGACAAGCTCAGAGTGACCGCCGACCGGACCGCACTGGACCTGATCGCGCCGGCCGAGGCTCCGGAGGGAGTCCGGGTCTTCCTGGGCATCGACGGTGGCGCGGTGTTCGCCGTACTGACGCCTGGCGAGGCGGACGAGTCGTTTGCCGGCCTGCGGGAGATCGGCGGGGTGCTCGGCGACCGTGAGGCCGGTATGGCGGTCCACGTGATCGGACTGGCCAACTGGCATGCCGTGCACACGCACTGCGCGAACTGCGGTGAGCACACCGTGGTCATCGAGGCCGGACATGTCCGGGAGTGCCCGAACTGCGGGCTGCACCACTTCCCGCGCAGCGACCCGGCGATCATCGTGCTGGTCACCGACGACGAGGACCGCGCCCTGCTCGGCCGGAACGAGGCCTGGCCCGAGGGGCGGTACTCCACGCTGGCCGGGTTCGTCGAGCCGGGGGAGTCGCTGGAGGCCGCCGTACGGCGTGAGGTGTTCGAGGAGTCCGGCGTGGTCATCGGGGAGGACATCCAGTACGCCGGTAGCCAGCCCTGGCCGCTGCCGTCCAGCCTGATGCTCGGCTTCTACGCGAAGGCGACCGGGACCGACATCGACGTGGACGGCGACGAGATCGCCGAGGCCCGGTGGTTCACCCGGGAGGACCTCCGTGCGCTGGTCGAAGCCGGCACGATGGCCCTCCCGGGCAACATCTCGATCTCCCGCCGCCTGATCGAGGGCTGGTACGGCGAGGAGCTCACCGGGAGCTGGTGATCACCGCCCCACGTTGGAGATGGCGGCAGCGAACCTGATCAGGATGCCCTCCCAGTACTCCACCTGGCCGGACGCCTCGAGCGGCCGGAGTGCCCGGTCCACTGCGATCACGTAGGCCGCGTGGCTGGGCCAGTGGGCCTTCGCATCGGGCAGCTTGTCGGCCAGTGTGCAGCCGTACTCCAGGTGGCGGTTCAGCACGTGGCTGTTGATGTTGCCGGTCCACACGTTGGTCCGCAGGTCCGACTTGGGGCACGGGTCGACCGGTGGCTTGTACGACGCCAGGTTGGTCGGAATCGTCCAGCCGTCCAGGCGCAGCAGCGAGTAGTACGTGCCGTCCGGTCCTTGGGTGAGCCGGTTGAGGCCGTGGTCGCGAAGGATGGTCGACGTACCGCTGAGACCGTCCAGAACGAACAGGCGGCCGCCGGAGACGCCGTACAGGTAGCCGTCGCGCCAGGAGAGCGCGCCGTCGTGTCCGGTGATCCGTCCGGAGAAGACCGTGTAGGTGCGCAGGATCGCGCCAGTGGTCTTGTTGGCCACGAACACGTTGCCGTCGGCCAGACCCCAGATGTTGCCGTCCGGTCCGATGGTCAGCTCGTTGATGCTGGCCGCCCCCGGCACCGGTACGACGTCCGCCGTCACAGTGCCCGTGGTCGGGTCGACCTGGACCAGGTGAGCCTCAGTGGCCTTGGGCTCGGTGCCCTGACCGCCTTCGATGGCCGATCCGGCCCACAGGCTGTCGCCTACGGGGAGCAGGGTGGCAATCGACTGGTCGGCCACCAGGTTCCGGTAGACCTTGAACGTGTTGCCGGGTACGTCGTGCACGGTGATCGCGCCGCCGTACTCGCCGTACCCGGGCGTGGTTGCGACGTAGACCTTGTCGCCGGACGGTACGACGTCGAACGGACGGTTCTGGTGGTCGCTGTCGACCAGGCTGAAGATGATCTTCGGATTGGTCGTGCTCTCCGGCAGAGCGGTGTCCCAGAGCTGCAACCGGCCGTAGGGATAGATGCCGACCCACATCTTGCTGCCGGTGCCCCAGTTCCAGCCCTCGACCTGGCCCTGGCGAGCAGTGACCGTCGCCTTGCCGGTGGCGGTGTCGTAGTACGACGTGGAGCCGTTCAGGTAGGCGTTGACGTAGACGCGGCTGCTGGCCGGGTCGGCGATCACGTGCTGGAGCGCCACTGGCACGTATTGGAAC
The DNA here is from genome assembly GCF_044453945.1 of Kribbella sp. NPDC051587. Lineage (NCBI taxonomy): Bacteria > Bacillati > Actinomycetota > Actinomycetes > Propionibacteriales > Kribbellaceae > Kribbella > Kribbella sp. NPDC051587. The sequence continues at coordinate 336,009 of NZ_JBITDE010000004.1, read as the reverse complement.
GGCGAGCTCCACTGCGCCAGTGTGCGAGCCACTGGGTCGTAGCGGAACGTTCCGCCGGAGTAGTTGCCAGTGAGGCCGTAGAGGATCTGCTGGCCGTTCTCGGTCACCCAGCCGTAGCCGATGGCTGCGCCACGTGTCATGCGGGTCGGCGGCGTGGTCACTGTGCCGACGGTGTTGGCATCGAGGTCGTAGCGCATCAGATTGAGCGTGGTCGCGGTAGTGAAGTAGACGCCACCGGGACCGGCGTTGGAGACGCCCCGGGCCGCGAGCGGGTAGGTCAGGACCAGCGTCCCCGTTGCTGTGTCGGTGAACTTGACCTGCTCGAAGGTGACCGCGTCGATGACCGCCAGCTTGCCGCTGGCGTTGGCGAACACCCGTCCGCCCGCGTAGTCGAGGTCCACGATCTCTGTGGCGACCAGGCTCGGCGGAGTCACGTTCTGCGTCGTACCGGTGGCCAGGTCGATCCGGAGGATCTTCCCGAACGGTGTGGAGATGCCGACGAACAGTGCGTTGTGGTCAGGGTCGTAGACCGTCGACCGTGCGTACTGCTCCACCGGGTCGAGTGAGCCGTAGTCGGTGACCTGGCTCGTGCTCGCGTCGTACTTGAAGGCGTGAGCGTTCGGATAGGTCCCGCCGTACACGTTGCCGTTCTGGTCGGCGGTGAGGCCGTAGATGAACGACTCGGCCGCGATGGGCTGGCCGAGGTCGGTGACCACGGCCGTCACGGGGTCGAAGCGATACAGGTGCGCGTTCGGATAGGTACCGACGTACAGCCTGCCGTCACTGGCGATGGCGATCCCCCAGGCGCCGGCCGCACCCGGCAGCGGCACGGTGTTGAGGAGTTGCCGGCTGTGTACGTCGACGACGTTCAGGTTGGCGTTCTCACCGGCCGGTACGGCGTACACGACGTCGCGGCCGTCCGGCGTCCGGCCGACGGTGCCTTCCATGACGGTGAGCGAGCTGATCGGTGCGCCGAGATTGGTGATCGGGTCCGGCGCGATCGTGCGCCGTCCGGTATCAGGGCGTTCCGGTCCGACCTCGGACGGGAACGGATCCGGTCTCCCGGTGGGTGCGGCGGCGTGGGCCGTGGTGAACAAACCACTGATTACGGCCAGGACCGCTAGGAACAGGGCAACGCGAAAAGGACGACGCGGAATCATGGCGGTTCTCCCTGCGGCGTAGTTCCCTCGAAGGTAAAACGGCCATGACCGTAAGTCCATGGTTCGGGAAACTTCCGCCCCGGCGGGACCGAAAACAGAACGCGGCGCCTACCCCGAAGGGCAGGCGCCGCGCTCGGACGTTCGGGTGCTAGACGATCAGCTTCTCCGCGACCTGGGCCACCGATGGGTTTGTCAGCGCGCTGCCGTCGGCGAAGACCACGGTCGGGACCGTCTGGTTCCCCCGGTTGATCTTCTCGACCAGCTTCGCCGCCTCCGGGACCTGTTCGATGTCGACCTCGGTGAACTCGATCCCAGCGCGCTTCAGCTGGCCCTTCAGGCGGTGGCAGTAGCCACACCAAGGGGTCGAGTACATCGTCACGGCCGCCATCTACGGTCTCCTTCACCAGTGGGCGCAAATTCTGTCCGGGAACCCGTCTAGGGTTGCCTTCGACGCATTCCAACCACGCCGTAGGCGGTGCTGTTCCCGATATGACCCAGTCCGTGAGTGACCTCACACGCTCCGGCGCGCCCGACGATCTGCTGGCGGCGCTCGACCCCGAGCAGCGAGCGGTCGCGACCGCCCTCCACGGGTCGGTCGTGGTGATGGCCGGGGCCGGGACCGGGAAGACGCGCGCGATCACCCACCGGATCGCGTACGGCGTGCGGACCGGCACGTTCGACCCGGTCCGGGTGCTCGCGGTGACCTTCACCCAGCGGGCGGCCGGGGAGATGCGCGGCCGGCTCGCGCAGCTCGGAGTCGAGGGTGTGCAGGCGCGCACGTTCCACTCCGCGGCGCTGCGCCAGGCCCGCTGGTTCTGGCCCAAGGTGTACGGCGGTGAGCTGCCCCCGATCGCGGACCGGAAGTTCCCGCTGCTCACCGAGGCGGCCTCCCGCTGCCGGATCCGGGTCGACACCCCGGCGCTGCGCGACCTGGCCGGTGAGGTCGAGTGGGCCAAGGTCAGCAACGTGCGGCCGGACGACTACGCGCGGCTCGCGCCGAAGTCGGGCCGGGCGCTCGCCGCCTTCGACCCGGCCACGATCGGCAAGATCTTCGCGTCGTACGAGGACGTCAAGCTCGAGCGCGGGCGGATCGACCTGGAGGACGTGCTGCTCTGCGCGGTCGCGCTGCTCGCCGAGGACGAGCGGGTCGCGGCCGAGATCCGCCGGCAGTACCGGACCTTCGTGGTCGACGAGTACCAGGACGTCAGCCCGCTGCAGCAGAGCCTGCTCGACCTCTGGCTCGGCGGCCGGGAGGACGTCTGCGTGGTCGGCGACCCGGCCCAGACCATTTACTCCTGGGCCGGCGCCGAGCCGGAGAACCTCGTTCGCTTCGCCTCCCGGCACCCGAACTCGACCGTGATCAAGCTGGTCCGCGACTACCGGTCCACGCCGCAGATCGTCGACGTGGCGAACAAGATCCTCGACGCCGCCGGTCCGGCCGGGCTGCCCGGTCGTGTGACACTGCGGTCCCAGCGTGACCCCGGTCCGGCGCCGATCTACCGCGAGTACTCCGACGAGGTGGCCGAGGCGGATGCGGTGGCCCGAGCGGTGGCGCGGCTGAAGGACGAGGGCGTGCAGCTGCGCGACATCGCCGTCCTGTTCCGGACCAACGCGCAGTCGGAGAACTTCGAGCAGGCCCTGGCCGAGCGGAAGATCCCGACCGTGCTCAAGGGCGCCGAGCGATTCTTCGAGCGCCCCGAGATCCGCAAGGCCGCGGTGCTGCTGCGCGGCCAGGCCAAGGCCGGTGACCTCTCGGACAACCTGCTCGAGACGGTGACCGGCGTACTGGGTGGAGCTGGTTGGACGCCGGAGGCACCGAGTGGTGTGGGCGCGGTCCGGGACCGCTGGGAGTCGTTGAGTGCGCTGGTCACGATGGCGTCCGACTTCGCCACGGCCAACCCCGAGGCCGGGCTGACGGAGCTGATGGCCGAGCTTGACCGGCGGGCCGCGATCCAGCACGCGCCGGTCGCCGAGGGCGTCACGCTGGCGACCCTGCACGCGGCCAAGGGTCTGGAGTGGGAGTGCGTCTTCATCGTCGGCGCCCATGAGGGGACGCTGCCGATCACCTACGCCCAGACGCCGGGACAGGTGGAGGAGGAGCGCCGCCTGTTCTACGTCGGCGTGACGCGGGCCAAGCAGCAGCTGTTCATCAGCTGGTCGACCTCACGCTCGCCTGGCGGCCGGGGGACCCGTGGCCCGACACGGTTCCTCGATTCGATCGGTGTGCGGACCTCACGGCAGCCGGCCTGGGAGCCGACCACAGACCGCGCCGAGCGGGCGGCACGCGCCGGGCGGCCGATCCCGAAGTGCCGGGTCTGCGGTCGCGGCCTGATCGACCCGGGCGCGCGCAAGCTCGGCCGCTGCGAGACCTGCCCGTCCAACATCGACCAAGGCCTGTACGACGCTCTGCTCGCCTGGCGTAGTGAGCAGGCCGAGTCCGAGAAGATGCCGGCGTTCGTGATCCTCACCGACGCCACGTTGACCGCGATCGCCGAGACGCGGCCGTCCGACGAGTTGGCGCTCCGCAAGATCCCGGGGATCGGTCACACCAAACTCACCAAGTACGGCGAGCAGATCCTCGTCCTCTGCACCCGCACCTAGGCCAGAACGGCGTCCTGGCTGGGCGGGACGCCGTACTGGCGCCGGTACTCGCGGCTGAACTGGGAGGCGCTGTCGTAGCCGACCCGGTGGGCGACGGTCGCGATGTCGCGCGGCCGGGCGGCGAGCAGCAACCGCGCCTGCTGCAGGCGGACCTGCTTCTGGAACTGGATCGGGCTCAGCGCGGTGACGGTCTGGAAGTGCCGATAGAAGCCGGACGGGCTCATCCCGCTGAGCTTCGCCAGGTCCTCGACCCGGAACTGCTCGGCGTAGTTGTCGCGGATCCAGCGGGCGGCCCGGGTGATGTGGTTCATGCTGCTGTCGGCCAGGCCGAGCTGCCGGACCGCCGCGCCCTGCTCCCCGGTGATGAGGTTCCAGTGGATCTCCCGCTTGAGCATCGGTGCCAGCACGGCCTGGTCCCGCGGCCGCTCGAGGAGCCGGACGATCCGGGTCAGACTGTCGAGCAGTTCGTCGGTGAGCTTGCCGACGGCGATACCTGGGACCGGGCCCGCCGGTGGCTTGGGGAGATCGCCGGGGCCCGCGTGCAGCAGCAGGTCGGCGATCAGCGCCGGATCGAGGACGAGCGCCATCCCCAGCGCCGGCTCGTCGATCGTCGCGTCGACGAAGTGGCCGGTCACCGGGAGGTCGACCGAGGCGACCAGGTATTCACCCGGTTGGTACAGGTAGACGCGCTCGCCGACGGCGAGCCGCTTCGCGCCCTCGACCAGCACCGCCAGCACGACCCCGGACATCGACGGGTACGGCGGACCCGAGCGCTCGATCTTCGCGATGTGCAGGCCGTCGATCGCGGTGGTCTCGTCCGGCCGGACGTGGCGACGCAGCAGGGCCCGAAGCTCTTCCATCACCCGATTCCATCGCATGCTGGAGGATCGTGCAAGGAATCGGAAGTTTCTCCCTACCTGGCGGCCGGAATCGACGATCGAATAGGACTCATGATCGCAACCTACGGATTCACCGCCACCATCACCGCCAAGCCCGGCCAGGGTGACCAGCTCGTCCAGGTGCTGCTCAGCGCCCTCGACGCGGGCAACCCCGGATCGACCGAGTACTGCGTCACCTTCCTGATCTCCCAGTCGGCCGCGAACCCCGACCTGATCCACGTCGCCGAGGGCTGGACCTCCGAGGCGGATCACCACCGGGTCTTCGCCGGACCCGCGGCACAGGCGATCGTGGCCCGGATCCAGGAGTTGGTCGCGGACTCGACGCCGTACACCGATTTCGTCCCGCGCGGCGGCAAAGCCGTCCTCTCCGCCTGAAAGGTGACTCCGATGCTCGATCCCGAACTGCAGGAACTCCTCAGCGGCTTCCCGCTTGTCACCGAGCTCACGGCCGAGATGCTGCCGATGATGCGAGAGCCGTCCGACGCCGACGAGGCGCTGGCCGGCCACGCGGTCAAGCGCCGCGAGGCCACGGCCGTCGCGGCCGACGGCTGGGAGATCCCGTTGACCGTCCTCACCCCGACCGACTCCGAGCCCGATGCACCGTGCGTCTACTGGCTGCACGGTGGCGGGATGATCCTCGGCGACCGGTTCTCCCAGATCGCCATCCCGCTGGAGTGGGCCGAGAGTCTCGGTGCCGTCGTGGTCACCGCCGACTACCGGCTGGCGCCCGAGGTGACCGGTACGACGCCGGTCGACGACGCCTACCAAGGTCTGCTCTGGGTCGCGGAGCACGCCGCCGAGCTCGGTATCGACCCGAACCGGATCGTGGTCGCCGGGATCTCCGCCGGTGGCGGGCTCGCGGCCGGCGTGACGCTGATGGCCCGCGACCTGTCCGGCCCCTCCATTGCCGCCCAGCTACTGGTCTGCCCGATGCTCGACCACCGCAACAACACCGCCTCGAGCCTCCAGTACGCCGGTCGCCCCGGCATCTGGACGTATGAGACCAATCGGTTCGCGTGGAACGCCGTACTGGGGGATCTGCCCGCTGACGAGGTGCCGGCGTACATCTCGCCGGCGCGGGCGGACGACCTTACTGGTCTACCGACGACGTACGTCGATGCCGGGAGTGCCGACGTCTTCCGGGACGAGGACGTCGAGTACGCGAGCCGGATCTGGGCAGCCGGCGGTCAGGCGGAACTCCACGTGTGGGCTGGTGGATTCCACGGCTTCGACGCGGTGTTTCCGGAGGCCCGGCTCTCGGTTGCGGCCCGTGCGGCCAGGACCCGCTGGCTGGCCGGGGTCTTTGCCTGTTCGTGTAAGTTGCCCTAATCCTGTTGCCAGCCTGGCCGGCCGGAGCGCATGGTTGAGTCTGTACGACGGCAGATAGGTGTCTCAGGCAACTGGTTCCGGCCACCACGGCGGCAACTTCCGGCCAAGTTTCCGAACCTGCCAATAAATAGTTTGCGGGGTTCGCGGACCTCAGCGTACTGTTCTTTCTGCGGCTGAAAGCTGGCCGAAAACTTCAAACAACCATAGCGATCGAGCCAACGCTTGCTTCGCCACAACGAGAGGAGGTGCCTGGAGAAATGGTCAACATCATCAAGAAGCCGAACTGCATCGCTGCCGCGCTGCCGTGCGCCCTGATCCCGGGTGCCTCGCCGCGCCTTCACGGCACGTCCGTTGTGGTCATGGCTGTCAGTGACGTCCAGTTCAAGGGCGGAGCTGTCGGCGATGTGAAGTACGGCAATTCGGGTTCTCGAGCATGGAGTCCACCGGTCTGACCGACAGTCAGACCCGGCACCTCCAGGCCGCGGAACCCACAAAGGGTCCCGCGGCCCTTTTGTTTGTCCAGGAGCGTCATTGAAGAACCAAGTTTGGCGGCCAGCAACCGCTGACCGTCTCCGACGACAAAAGACCAGCAGCACCGAAAGTCACTGGGAGGTGACCGGAATGAGCGTGAGCTTCCTCGACATCTTCAACGAGGTGGCCTCGTCGCAGGACCTGCCCTGTCGGTCCTACGCACCTGAACTCTTCTTCGCCGAATCGCCGGCCGACGTCGAGTACGCCAAGTCTCTTTGCTCCACCTGCCCGCTTCAGGCCGAGTGCCTGGCCGGAGCGCTCGAGCGCTCGGAGCCGTGGGGTGTGTGGGGTGGACAGCTGTTCGTCCAGGGCGTGGTTGTTGCCCGCAAGCGTCCCCGTGGACGCCCCCGCAAGAGCGACACCACGACCGCCGCCTGACGACCCAGATCCGAATCGAGACAACCAGACCATGAAGAACCAGCTTGAACACAGGAGCCTTGAAATGCATTTACTTCACGAAGATCTCGCCCGTGCTCATTGTCGGACTCACTTGGAGAACGCAGAGCAGAACCGGCGCTTCCGCCTCGCTCAGACCATCGAGCGGGCGCAGAAGCAGGCCGAGCGGGCCGGCCGGCGAGCTGAGAGGGCCAGCGCACGCGCGCGCCTCGCACTCGCCCGCCTCGTCTGAAACACCAACAACTGAAGCCCGCCCGGCCGGTCCGTAGGGAGGACCGGCTCGGCAGGTACAGCCTGACCAGCTGAATGATCGAAGGGCGGCACCTCCGGGAGGTGCCGCCCTTCGGCGTCTCTACTCGCGGCCGTGCGCGCTCTGGCGCTCCAGACTCCGGGCCCGATGCGTGGCCTGCAGAGCGGTCGCCATGAAGCCGGCGGCGACGTTCCCGCTCTCCGGCGGCGTCTCGATCAGCCCCAGTTCCCCGACCAGCGCCGGCCCAGGTCGGCGAGCGCGCTGGTCGCCTGCAGCGCGGCCAGCATGCTCGGCCACAGCTCGGCCGCGCGGGCTCGGACACGCTCGGCCTCGGCGCCGCGGACCACCGGATCACTCACTGCCGAACAGTAAGCTCGTCAGGTGTTCATGGCGCGTTCGATCCAGGAAGCCGGGCTGTATGTCGAGCTCCACCCGTGCGAGTGCGGCGCTGGACGAGGTGCTGAAGTTCATCCCGGACGGCGCGGACGCCGTACCGCGGGAGGCTTTTGCGTCCGAGCTCGGCCGGGCCGTGTACGACGCCGGGCCGGACCGGTTCGCGCGCGCGGAGCTCGCCTACCGTCGCGGCCTGCTCGCCGAGGCGCGCGAGCTCACCTGAGCTGGAGCAGCGCCTGCTGCAGTCCGACCAGCGTGATCCCGCTGACGATCTCGCCGTTCGCGATCATCGCCGGTACGTCGGTGAGTGGGATCCACTCGATGCGGTCCGACTCGTTGCGCTCGGTCGGTTCGCCGATCCGGGTCGCGGTCGTCGCCCGGAAGACGTGGTGGACGGCGTCCATGATTCCGGCGCCCGGCTGAGAACGGATGAGGTGCGTGAGGGGCCCGGGCCGCCAGCCGGTCTCCTCCTCGACCTCGCGAGCCGCGGCGTCGATCGGTGCCTCACCGGTCTCGACGATGCCCATCGGGAGTTCCCAGGCCCAGGTGTCGGTGAGGAAGCGGTGCCGCCACATCATCAGCACCCGGTTCTCGGCGTTGGTCACGACGGCCGCTGCGACGTCGGCCAGGCGGACGGCGTGGTAGTCGACCCGGCCCCCGTCGGGCTGCTCCACGTCCAGGCGGCGAACGCTCAGCCAAGGATTCGACCAGACTTCTTGTTCTTCGTGGATCCGCCAGCGCACGGGGTGCACACTACTGCCATGGCGAGTGCTATCTGTGCGTTGTGTGGTCGGCAGGCCGAGTCCGAGGACGTGCCGCTGACCTGGGCCACCTCCGTCGAGAACGGCCGCAAGCTCCACTACTGCGACGTCTGCGCGCGCGAGAACGTGCGCAGCATCGAGGGGAAGCTCGACTCCGTCTACTGGTGAGCTTCGGCCTCGGTGAAGCCGGGCAGCAGCTCCTCGAGCACCGACCGGAACGGTGCCTCCGCCTCCAGTTGGGACAGCACCGCCATGCCACCGATCCAGACCCGATGGATCAGCAGGTACGACGGCGGCAGGTTGAGCTTGAAGGCCAGCGTGGCGTTGGGGGAGCGGAAGTCACTGGTCCGGTTCGCCTGGGCGCGCATCCACTCCCGGTTGAACTGGAACGTCTCCTCGCGAGCGGGCTCCGCGAACGGCGCCAGGTAGTCCATCAGCTGCTCGGGATCGATCTCCATCCGCGGCTTGATGAACCCTTCGGCCACCAGCCCGTCGTGGATCGCTGGACCGTCACCGGTCAGCGAGAGCCGCAGCAGCCGCCCGATCGCCGGCGGTAGCCCGTCCGGCAGCCGTGCGCACAGGCCGAAGTCGACGACCCCGAGCCGTCCGTCGGCCAGCACCCGGAAGTTGCCGGGATGCGGGTCAGAGTGCAGCAGACCGGCGTACTTGGGACCGCTGAACAGGAAGCGGGCGTACTTGAGCCCGATCTCGTCGCGCTCCTCCTTGGTGCCGTCGGCGATGAACGACGACAGCGGCCGGCCCTCGATCCACTCGGACACGATGACCGTCGGGGAGTGCTTGATGACCCGCGGTACGACGAACTCCGGGTGGTCGGTGAACGCGTTGGCGTACTGCTGCTGGGCCTGGGACTCGCGGTCGTAGTCCAGCTCCTCGCCGATCCGCTCCTGCAGCTCTGCGACCAGTGGCTTCATGTCCAGGCCGGGCACGATCGTGCCGAACGTGCGGGCGAACCGGCCGAGCTGCTTCAGGTCGGCGCGTAGCGCCTCGGCGGCGCCCGGGTACTGCAGCTTGATCGCGACCTCGCGGCCGTCCTTCAGCGTGCCTCGGTGCACCTGACCGATCGACGCCGCGGCGGCGGGCTTCTCGTTGAACTCGGTGAACCGGTCCCGCCAGCGCTTGCCGAGCTCCCGGGACAGGATCGTGTCCACGGTCGACATCGGCATCGGGGGTGCGGAGTCCTGCAGCTTGGTCAGCGTGGCCCGGTACGGCGCTGCCAGCTCCTCGGGCATCGCGGCTTCCATCAGGCTCAGCATCTGCCCGAACTTCATCGCGCCGCCCTTGAGCTCACCCAGGACGGAGAACAATTGCTCGGCGGTCCGGCGCTGGAACTCGGCGAGCACGGCCTCGGCCGGCGCACCGCCGATCCGCTTGCCCAGCCCGACCGTGGCCCGGCCCGCAGCGCCCAGGGGCAGGCTGGCGAGTTTCGCAGTCCGGCTCAGCGCTTTACGGGGGAGGTCCGACACACTCCCATTCTGTCCGGTCGCCCAAGCCGGGCGGTGCCGGGGTGCCGTTCGGGGGTGTTGCAGGTCGTCATCGAACGGCGTCGGGGCGGTGACGGACCGTGTTCAGTCCGTCACCGCCCCGCGCGTGGTACGTCAGGCCTTGCCGAGGATCCGGTTCAGGTTCGTACCGCACTCGGGGCACTTGGCCTTCGCCATGCGCGTGCCCTTGTCGTTGACCTTGACCTCGCCGTCGGCGGTGCGCTTGGCCTTGCACTTGACGCAGTAGAACTCGCCGCTCCAGGTCTCTGCCATGAGGGCCCTCTCCTTGGTTCTGAAATCAGCCCGGGGTTGTCACCGGGCCGGTCGTGGATGCTAACGACAGACCTTCCTGCCGTAGGCCGTTCGGCCCAATCGGGATTCACCCTACGGCCTTCTGAGCCGTGCTCAAGCCCACTCCGCCGCCTGAACCCCGCCCGAGGCCGCCTGGGAAAGCTCATTCCGAAACTTTCGCCCGGACGGAACAGGCTCCCGGGAGTCCTTCTCCGAAACCGCTCGGCTTCCCCTCCGGGCGGCTCCGGAGAAGGTCCGGGAGCCTGTTGGGGACGACGCTAGGAGACGGCCGCCCCGATCACAAGCCCGCGTTGTCCACCCCTGTGGATAACTCTGTGAGCAAGCTGTGGTCCGCGCCGCGCGGCACTGTGGACGGGTGGGGGAACAAGGTGTGAACAACCGGAATCCACGCGCTCCCCAAGTGGCGTCTGACCTGCGAAAACGTCCGTGCACAGGATGTGGACGCGAGAAAGTTGTCGGATTCGGGAGGTAGTTTTTGACCCATGGCCGACTCCGCACCGCGCTCGACCCCGGGCCCGATCCCGCCGTACGTCGACATCCGGCGCAGCAAGCGGCGCAAGCGGACCGTCAGCGCCTACCGCGACGGTGAGCGGGTGATCGTGCTGATGCCGGACCGGCTCTCGGCCGCCGAGGAGGCGCGCTGGGTGGAGACCATGCTCGCGCGGCTCGACAAGCAGCGCAGCCGGTCCCGCGTGTCGGACGAAAAATTGTTGGCCAGAGCACACGAACTCGCGTGTCGCCACCTCCCCGAAGTGCCCGAACCTGCATCTGTGAGGTGGGTTTCGAACCAAAACAGACGGTGGGGATCCTGCACTCCGGCGGACCGATCCATCCGGTTGTCGACCCGTTTGCAGTCGATGCCGGCCTGGGTCGTCGACTACGTCCTGGTCCACGAGCTGGCCCACCTGGTCGAGCCCTCGCACGACGCGGCCTTCTGGAAACTGGTCCACCGCTACCCCAAGGCCGAGCGCGCCGAGGGCTACCTCGAAGGCGTCTCCGCCGCCTCCTCCCTCGACCTCGAGGACTTCTAGCACCCCCACACACCGCCATTCTCGGTAGCTCTAAGTAGTCATTCGACCACGCACCGCCCCTAGCGTCCGAAGAACCGGAGACGGGCCCTGCGGTCCTTCGGACGTTGCGATCTGAGGGGATCACCCGATGGCGCCGTACCGGATGCGCTCGCGCCGACGCAGCCTGCGGTCACTTTGAGCGCCGCTCGACCGCTTGCGGGCCTGCCGCATGGCTGAGCCGTGCTCAACGTCGTATTCACCGGCGTCGACGTCCGAAAACTCGCCGACCTTGTACGGCGATCTTTCGGACGTAAGGGGTGGGACCGGCAGACTGGTGGGGTGGCGTCTCTGGGGGTTGTCGGCGAGCTTGCCGATGGTGTGTTGGCGATCGATCGTCCGCATCCGGTGCGGGTGGTGATCGACGGTCCGTCCGCTGCCGGCAAGACCACGCTGGCCGACGAGTTGGCCGTCGTCCTGCGGGAGCGGACCGATCGGGAGGTGATCCGGGTCGGGCTCGACTACTTCAAGACGGCGCCCGCGCTCCGGGCGACGTACCCGCTCGAGTCGCCGGAGAGCTACTACTACGAGATGTCGGACCTCGGCGCGATCCGCTCGAAGCTGCTGCTGCCGCTCGGGCCGGGTGGCGATCGCCGCTACGTCTCGGGGATGCGGACGTCGAATGCGCAGTCGGCGCTCGACGCGCCCGTTGAGACGGCAGCCGTCGATGCGGTGCTCCTGGCTGACGGCTGCTTCTCGCTGCGGCCGGAGCTCGTGGACCACTGGGACTTCCGCATCTACGTGCACGTCGACTTCGACGTCGTGCTGCGCCGGGGGGCCGAGCGGGACCAGGCGTGGATGGACTCCGCCGCCGCGGCCGAGGAGCGCTACCGCACCAGGTACATCCCCGGAGAACGCCTGTATGTCGACCAGGTGGACCCGCAGTCACTCGCGGAGCTAGTGGTCGACAACACCGACTTGGAGCGGCCGGTGCTGCGTCAGGGCAGGTCGTAGTGCATGTCGTAGTTGGGGATGATCACGCCGCTGCGGGTCTGGTTCGTGGGGTTCTCACGGTCGACGACGAAGCCGAAGGACTCGAAGGCCGGGCGGGCTGTGCGGCTGGCGTGGGTGATCAGTTGGGTCAGCCCACGCTTGCCGGCTTCGGATTGCACCTTCTCGACCAGCATGCGGGCGATGCCGCGGCCTGAGTGGTCCGGGTGCACGAACAGCATGTCCAGCAAGCCGTCATCGGTGAAGTCGCTGAACCCCACGACGATGTTGTCCACGCAGACCACATAGGTGTGGGCGGCCGCCCGGCGAGCCGCCCACGCGTCAGCATCGACGTCCGCCGCGTCCGGCGCCCAGGCCTGCACCTGCTCCTCGGTGTAGTCGCGAATGGCCGTCCGCCGGACCGCGGCGTAGTAGACCTGCCAGGTCGGTACGGCGTCCTCGGGGACGTAGGCGCGCAGTGTGGTCGACATGGCTCCCAACCCTAAGTCGCTTGGCGGGCCCGATGGGCTGCCGCTTTGACGCGGCTCTGACACTGGGGTGAGCAGAAGCGGCGCTGGCCGTTCTTCGAGGTGTCGACGAAGACGCGGTCGCACTGGGGTGCGGCGCAGACGCCGAGCCGGCCGGCCAGGTCGCTGCCGACCGCGAGCGCGAGTCCGGCCGCACAGCCGGCTGCCCAGCCGTTGACGAGGGTGTCGTCAGGACCGTGGAAGTGCAGGCCCCAGCCCTTGTCGCGCTTGTCGAGCTTCGGTCTGGCGTTCGTGTCGACCAGCAAGGCGTTGATCTCGTCCGCGGCTCGATCGAGGTCGCCGCTGTGCGCCGCCTCGAAGACGATCCGCATCCGCCGCGCCAGTTCGGCCAGGCGCTGCGCATCCTCCGGCCGCACGTGCGGTTGCGGGTAGCCGATCGCCACCAGTGAATCCGCGACCGCTTGCGCCTCGTCGACGGGACCGGCGTACGGCGAACCTCCGGAGAAGCCGGGTGTCAGCCGGTTCACGTACTCGACCGACGCCGCCAGCACACTCCGGGCATGACTATCAAAAGACACTTGACCAGTCACGTCACTCCTTCGTAGGCTCAGCCTTGTGTGACCGATCATAGCCACTTAGACAGTCATGGAGTCGAGAATGAGCGCAGTGACGACCCTGATCGCGCCGTGGCGTGGCCTACCCACGACGGTCTGGGTGCTGGTGGCCGCCCGGGCCGTGAACCGGATCGGCGCGTTCTCGCTGTCGTTCCTGGCGATCGTGCTGACCGTGGAGTTCGGTGCGTCACTGAGCCGGACCGGCCTCGTGGTCGCGCTCTTCGGGCTCGCCACGATCCCGTCCCGCCTGCTCGGCGGATTCCTGGCCGACCGGATCGGCCGCCGCCGGACGATCGTCCTCGGTCTGACCGGATGTGCGGTCGCCCAGCTCTGGATCGCCGCGAGTCCGAGCCTCACCTCCGCGACGGTGGCGGCCGTCGTACTGGGGTTGGCGTTCGAGATCTACGAGCCGCCGAGTCAGGCCACCATTGCTGATGCGACCGAGCCTGCGGACCGGCCAGCGGCGTACGGGCTCTATGGCGCGGCGATGGCCGTGGCCGGCGTACTGGCTGGGCTGCTGGCCGCGACGGTCAGTCACTGGGACCTGCGTTGGCTGTTCGTCGCCGACGCGATCAGCTGTCTGACCTGCGCCGCACTGGTCACCCTTGCGCTGCCGGCCGACGTACGGCGGGATCGGGCGCAGGTGGGTCGTGTCGCGGTGTGGCGTGACCGCAAGCTGCTGTTGCTGCTCGTGAGTGGCACGGTGTTCGCCACGATCTACATGGAGCTGCTGGTCGGCGTACCGCTCACTCTGCTGGAGCAGCACCTGTCCGCGTCGGGTACCGGCATCATCCTCGCGGTCTCCGCGGCGACGTTGATCGCCGCGCAACGACTGCTGCGCGTGGAGCTCGACGACTTCCGCGCGCTCAGCATCGGCTACCTGCTGCTCGCGGGCGGTCTGGTGGTCTGCGCCTTCGCCACGAGCCTGCCGATCTTCCTGCTCGCCTCGATGTTCTGGAGTGTCGGCGAGACATTCCTGTTGACGCGCTACCTGACACAGGCCGCCGGCCTAGCGCCGGACGGCGGCCGTGCTCGCTACCTGGCTGTCTTCGGGCTGAGCTGGGGTGTGGCCACGACCGTCGCGCCGCTGATCGTGACCCACCTGCTCGCGACGCTCGGGCCCGAAGGGCTCTGGCTGATCAATGCCGCGGCGGCCGTCGGGCTGGCCGCCGCGCAACCGTTGCTCAGGACGCGGCTGGCTCGAGCCTGACAGTCAGGCCCTTGGCCACGGGAGTGTTGCTGCCCTTGGCCAAGTCGTCGGCCGACATCAGCACGTTCGTCTCCGGGTAGTACGCCGCGACGCAGCCGCGGGCGGTCGGGTACGAAACCAGGCGGAAGCCGGACGCGCGTCGTTCGACACCTTGGAACTCGCTGACGATGTCGACGTACGCGCCGTCGGTCAGCCCCAGCTCCTTCAGGTCGTCCGGGTTCACGAACACGACCTCGCGGGTGCCGTGGATGCCGCGGTAGCGGTCCTCCAGCCCGTAGATCGTGGTGTTGAACTGGTCGTGGCTGCGCAGCGTCTGCAGCAGCAGCCTGCCCGGTGCCGTCGGCAACCAACTCAGGTCGCTCGCGGTGAACTGTGCCTTGGTGTCCGACGTCTTGAACTCCCGCTTGTCCCGTGCCGCATGCGCGAGCAGGAAGCCACCCTCGTTGGCCCGGAGCCGCTCCTCGAAGTCCTCGTACCCGTCCGCGACCCGCCCGATCCGCTGCCGGATCAGGCTGTAGTCGTCGGCGAAGTCCGCCCACGGAATCTGCCCGACCTCCGGTACGACGTGTTGTGCCAGCCCGGCGACGATCCCGATCTCCGACTTCAGTTCCGGCGCGGGCGGTGTCAGGTTGCCGGTCGAGAGATGGACCGCGCCCTGTGAGTCCTCGACGGTCACCGACTGCGGACCCTTCGCCGTCCGGTCGTGATCGGTCCGGCCGAGCGTCGGCAGGATCAACGCCTCGCGACCGGTGACGGTGTGCGAGCGGTTGAGCTTGGTGGACACGTGCACGGTCAGGTCGCACTCGCGCAGTCCGCGGTGCACGACCTCGGTGTCCGGAGTCGCGGAGGCGAAGTTGCCGCCCATCGCGAAGAAGACCCGGACCGAGCCGTCGCGCAGCCGCTTGACCGTGTCGGCCGCGTCGATGCCGTGCTCGCGCGGTGAGGTGAACGAGAACTCGGCGTCCAGCTTGTCCAGGAACGTGTCCGGCATCTTCTCCCAGATGCCCATGCTGCGGTCGCCCTGGACGTTGGAGTGCCCGCGGACCGGGCACGGGCCGGCGCCCGGCTTGCCGATGTTGCCCTGCAGGAGCAGCACGTTGACGATCTCGCTGATCGTCGCGACCGCCTCGCGATGCTGGGTCAGGCCCATCGCCCAGCAGATCACGGTCGCCTTGGACTTGATGAAGCGCTGGGTCAGCTCCTCGATCTCCGCCCGCCGCAGCCCGGTGGCCAGCTCGACCGCGTCCCAGTCCAGCTCGGCGTTGTGCTTGGCGTAGAGCTCGAAGCCGCTGGTGTGGGAATCGACGAACTCCTTGTCCAGCACGGTGCCGGGGTGGTCCGCCTCCGCCTGGAGCAGCAGGTGGCCGATGGCAAGGAACAGCGCCTGGTCGCCGCCGATCCGGATCTGCAGGTGCTGGTCGGCCAGCGCCGTCCCCTTACCGACCCAGCCGCTGACCTTCTGCGGGTTCTTGAAGTTCATCAGGCCGGGCTCGGGCAGCGGGTTCACCGAAACGATGTCGCCGCCGTTGCGCTTGGCGATCTCGAGGTGGCTGAGCATTCGCGGCGCGTTCGTGCCCGGGTTCTGGCCGACGATCACGATCAGCTCGGACTCCTCGAGCATCTCCAGGGTGACCGCGCCCTTGCCGCTGCCGATCACCCGGTTGAGCGCCGTACCGGAGGACTCGTGGCACATGTTCGAGCAGTCGGGCAGGTTGTTGGTGCCGTAGGCGCGGACGAACAGCTGGTAGAGGAACGCGGCCTCGTTGCTGGTCCGGCCGGAGGTGTAGAAGACGGCGTCGTCGGGATCGGGCAGCGCCTTCAGATGCCGGGCGACGACCTGGAACGCCTCGTCCCAGCCGACCGGCTCGTAGCGCGTGGCGCCGGCCCGCAGCAGCATCGGTTCGGTGATCCGGCCGAGCTTGCCGAGGTCGAACTCGGAGATCTCGTGGATCTGCTCGACCGAGTTCTCCGCGAAGAACGCCCGCGGCACCCGTTTGCGGGTCGCCTCCCAGGCCACCGCCTTCGCGCCGTTCTCGCAGAACTCGGCCGCGTGCTTGCGTTTGTGGTCGGGATCGGGCCAGGCGCAGGACGGGCAGTCGAAGCCGCCGTCCTGGTTCATCTTCAGGAACACCTTGCCGGTCCGGGCCGGGCCCATCTCACGGAAGCCGAACTTGAACGACGACAACACCGCGGGGACGCCCGCTGCCTTCTTCTTCGGCTGTTCGATATCGACCATGTCTCCACGATAGATCCACCTATCAGCGCAGACGGCCTTGATAGCCGAACTTGTGGATAAGTGGCGCCGGAAACCATGCCCGCGGGCCTGGCTGTGTGCTCGCATCCCATAGTGCGGAACGGCTGGGATTCCTACAGTCGTCGGCCATGGAGACCCGCCGCGCCCTCGTCACCGGAGCCGCTTCCGGCATCGGTGCCGCCTGTGTCGAACGGCTCGCCGCAGACGGCGTCCACGTCGTCGCAGTCGACCGTGTCCCCATCCGTGCCGCCCTGCGGGTGCAGCCGGTCGTGGCGGACCTGTCCGACCTGGACGGGCTTGCTGGGTTGCCCGCCGATGTGGACATCCTGGTGAACAACGCGGGGGTGCAGCACGTCGCTCCGGTCGAAGAGTTTCCACCGGAGCGTTTCAGCTACCTGCTGCGGCTGATGCTGGAGGCGCCGTTCCGGCTGATCCGCCAGACGCTTCCATCCATGTACGGCGCGGGCTGGGGACGCGTGGTCAACATCAGCTCGGTCCATGGACTACGGGCCAGCCCGTTCAAGGCGGCGTACGTCGCAGCCAAGCACGGTCTCGAAGGACTCAGCAAAGTCGTCGCGCTGGAAGGTGCGGCCCACGGTGTGACCAGCAACTGCGTCAACCCGGCCTACGTCCGGACTCCGCTCGTCACAGCTCAGCTGGCGGACCAGGCCAAGGCACACGGTCTCACCGAGCCCGAGGTACTGAACAACGTCATGCTCGAACCAGTCGCGGTGAAACGACTGATCGAGCCGGCTGAGGTGGCGGAGCTGGTCGCATTGCTGTGCGGACCGGCCTCCGCCTCCATCACGGGGAGCTCATTCGTACTCGACGGCGGCTGGACCGCCCACTAGCTCCAGGAGGGCTCCATGACAGCAACACAACCGGTCCGCACGCGAGGCTCCATCGTTCGCATCGTCGGTGCCAGCCTCGTCGGAACGACGGTCGAGTGGTACGACTTCTTCCTGTACGGCGTTGCAGCGTCGGTCGTCTTCGGCGATCTGTTCTTCCCCAAGGGGGAACAGCTCACGGGGACGCTGCTGAGCTTCGCCACCTTCGCGGTCGGGTTCTTCGCCCGTCCGATCGGCGGTGTGGTGTTCGGGCACTTCGGTGACCGGCTGGGCCGCAAGAACCTGCTGGTGCTGTCCCTGCTGATGATGGGGGTCGCCACGTTCGCGATCGGCCTGCTGCCGACGTACGCGCAGGTCGGTGCGCTCGCTCCGATCCTGCTGACCGTGCTGCGGCTCATCCAGGGCTTCGCACTCGGCGGTGAGTGGGGCGGCGCCGTACTGATCGTGTCGGAGCATGGTGATCCGGCACGGCGTGGTTTCTGGGCGTCCTGGCCGCAGGCTGGTGCTCCGGCGGGTCAGCTGATCGCCAACGGCGTGCTGGCTGGGCTGGCGGCTTTTCAGCCGGAGTCCGCGTTCAACGCGTGGGGCTGGCGGATTCCGTTCCTGCTGTCCGCAGTGCTCGTCCTGGTGGGGCTGTGGGTGCGGCTGAAGATCGAGGAGTCACCGGTGTTCGAGGCGGCGCGTGCGCGGCGTGAGCCGGCGGACCGGATGCCGCTGATCGAGGTGCTGACCCGGTACCCGCGTGAGGTGCTGACCGCGATGGGTGCGCGGATGGCGGAGAACGTCAGCTACTACATCTTCACGATCGTCATCGCGACCTATGCCAAGGAGCATCTCGGTCTGGGCAAGTCCTTTGCCCTGAACGCGGTTCTGATCGCCGCGGCCATCCACTTCTGCGCCATCCCACTCTGGGGTGCGCTGTCGGACCGTATCGGTCGCAAGCCGGTCTACCTGATCGGAGCGGTCGGTGTGGGTGTCTGGGCCTTCGTCTTCATCGCACTGGTCGACACGAAGAACTTCGGGCTGGCCACACTCGCCGTGACTGTCGGACTGGTGCTGCACGGCGCCATGTACGGACCGCAGGCGTCGTTCTTCACCGAGCTGTTCGGAACGCGCGTGCGCTACTCAGGTGTGTCCGTCGGCTACCAGTTGGCGTCGATCATCGCCGGCGGCCTCGCACCGTTCATCGCTGTCGCGCTGCTGAAGGCCTATGACTCCGGCTACGCGATCTCCGTGTACGTCGCAGTCTGTGCAGTGATCTCGATCCTGGCGGTCACCCTGTACTCCGAAACCCGCCAGCGGGACCTGACAGCGTTGTAGGTGGCATCATCGCGAGGATGAGGGAGCTTCTGCGGCTACTGGCCGAGGACGCGTCCGGTAGCGAGTTGGCCCGGGTGGCGGGTGAGGACGCCGTCGCTCGGGACCTCGCTCTGCGCATCCGGGCCGGTATCGACGCCAGCAAGAAGCGTGAGGCCGAGCTGACCGCACTGGTCGAGGTAGCTCGCGAACTGGCCTCAGCCAGCGACCCGAGCGGCGTACTGGACACCATCGTGCATCGGGCGCGCACGCTGGTCGGTGCGGATGTCTCCTACCTGACTCTGTACGACGAGGCGCGCGGTGACACCTACATGCGGGCAACCGACGGGTCGTTGTCCGCCGCCTTCCAGCAGTTGCGTGTGCCAACGGGAGCTGGTCTGGGTGGACTGGTCGCCTCCACCCGTCGGCCGTACTGGACTACTGACTATCCGTCCGACCAGCGCTTCAAGCACACCGGTCCGATCGACCACGCTGTTGGCGACGAGGGCCTGATCGCCATCTGCGGTACGCCCCTGCTCGTGGACGACGCCTTTGTCGGCGTGCTGTTCGCCTCGAACCGGACTGCCCGTCCGTTCAGTCGGGAAGAGGTGTTGCTGCTCGGCTCGCTTGCTGCGCTGGCGGCTGTCACGATCGTGCAGGTGCGTGCGGCCGCTGAGACTGCGGTGGCTCTCGACCAACTGTCTGCTGCTCACGCGGGTGTTGAGCACGCTGCGGCGGCGCATGATCGCTTCGCTGACCTCGTGCTGTCCGGTGGCGATGTAGATGCGGTCGCTGCCGCACTGGCCGAGTTGCTCGGCGTCTGGGTCGTTCTGGTCGATGCTGTCGGCAACGAACTCGCAGTGGCCGGCTGCGCCTCCGGTACGGCGGTGCCGTGGCAGGAGTCGTCATCCGGCCGACTGACCCGCGCTGACGGGTGCTGGGTGGTAGCTGCCACGGCCAAGGGTGAACGCCTTGGTGCGTTGGTCATTGGCGGTGTCGACGACCTGTCCGGTGCAGACCAGCGCATCGTCGAACGCGCGGCCGTAGTTACCGCGCTGGTCCTCCTGTTCCGCCGCCAGGCCGCGGAGCAGTCGCAGCGTGCTCAGGCCGACCTCCTGACTGATGCGCTCAGCGGAAATGGTGATGTGCGTGCTCTGACCGAACGACTCCGCCTACTCGCACCAGTCCACGACCACTTCGTGGTGGCGGTCTGCCGAGGCGACCACAGCGCCGTACGGGCTCGGTTGTCTGCGCCGCTCGCAGGCAAGCTGGTGCTGTCTGGCCCGTACGGCGGGGACCTGGTGCTCCTCCTCGCGCGCACCGACGCAGTGACCGCAGCCCGCGACCTGTCCGAGGTCGCAAAGGGTGTGACCATCGCAGTCGTCGGTCCCACGGCTTGGAGCGAGGTGGTGGCCGCACATCGTCAGGCGACGCGGTTGGCGACGACCATGGTGCGACTCGGTCGATGCAACGAGGCCGCGACGCCAGACGACTTAGGTGTCGCGGGACTGGTCGGTGCGCCGGAGGTCGACGTACAGGCGCATGTTCAGCACGTGCTCGGTGCAGTGATCGAGTACGACGCACAGCGGGGGACCGACCTGGTCGGAACCCTGCACGCCTACTTCGCAGCAGGACAAAGCCCAACCAGAGCCGCCACCGAGCTACACATCCATCCCAACACCGTGCAGCAGCGACTGGACCGAGTCACCGCGCTGCTCGGTACCGAATGGCAGTCGCCGGAGCGCAGCCTGAACCTCCAGGTCGCGCTCCGGCTCCACCAGACGATCAGGGGGTAAGCACCAGCCGCCCGCGCAAGCCACCCTCGACCAGCCGCTTGTACGCCGACGCCGCGTCCGCCAGCGGGTAGGTGTCAGCCACCCGCGTGGTGATCACTCCGGTGCCCGCGAGTTCAGCCAGCGTGGTGAGCTCGTCCCGGTCGGCGTGAATCAGGATCTGGTGCATCGTGATCCCGCGCAGCGGATGTGGAGTCGGCCCCGAGTGGAAATGCGCATGCTGTCCACCACTGCGGACCGCCTCCTGCGCCGCGACCTCTACTGTCGCCGCGTCCACCAGCGCGTCCACACCGGCTGGGACGATTGCCTGAACCGCAGGTACCAGGTCCGCATCCCTTGGGATGAAGTGATCGGCGCCGAGGCTGCGCACGTAGTCCTCGTCCTTCGCACTCGCCGTGGCGATGACCGTCAGACCAAAGTGCTTGGCGAGCTCGACGGCGAAGCCGCCCACGCCACCGGCTGCCCCGGTGACCAGCACCGTGGCGCCGGGACTGAGCTTGAAGCGCCGCAGCGCCCGCAGCGCAGTCAGTGCGTTCAACGGGATTGTGGAGGCGCTGACGAGGTCCAGCCCCTCAGGTGCAGGTGCGATCGCGTCCAGCCCCAGTACGACGTACTCGGCGTGCGTTCGAAGCGGACGGCCGAGGTTGTCGGCCAGCCCGATCACCGGCGTACCCAGTGCGAGTTCGACGCCCGGTCCGGCCGCGTCGACCACACCGGCGACGTCCCAGCCGACGCCGTACTGGTCCCTGGGCGGGGTCAGCTCCAGCCGGACGGTGTCGCCGGTGGTGACCAGTACGTCGATCGGATTGATCGCGGCCGCGGCTACCTTGATCCGGACCTGGCCCCGTCCCGGTTCTGGGAGCGGAGTCTCGATCAGCTCCAGTGAGTCCGGTCCCTCGAGTCGCCGGGTCACCAGTGCGCGCATGTTCATGTTCTCCTCTAGTGCAGTGGTTGTCCCTCTAACTCTGGGAGAGCTACTCTCTTTCGGTAAGTACGTACTTGGAAGTGCGTACCGCACGACGAGGAGAGCCATGCCGACGCGTACCGCGGCGCAGCTGCGTGAGCAGGCCGCTCGGGACTACGACGCCTTCATGGCGGAGTGCCCGGCGCGGCACCTGCTGGACCGGATCGGCAACAAGTGGGTGTCGCTCATCCTGCTCGGCCTCGCCGGCGGACGGCAGCGGTACTCGGACCTCTCCCGTCGGATCGCAGGGGTCAGCCAGAAGATGCTGACCCAGACGCTGCGCAGTCTGGAGCGCGACGGTCTCATCACCCGCACCGTGACGCCGTCAGTGCCGGTGCGCGTCGACTACGAGCTCACAGCGCTTGGCGAGAGCCTGCTCCCACTGGTCGAGGCCATCCAGGACTGGGCAGAGGCGAACATGCCCAAGGTCGACGCGGCCCGCAGCCGGTACGACGCGCTCTGAGCACCTGTCGGGCGTTTGGCCGACAGGTGTCGGCCGGGTGGTCACTGGCGTCGGTCGTTCACCCGCTGTGACGCAAGTCCCTGAGCGATCAGGCTGTGACCGGCAGCCAGCGGCATCCGGGGGGATGTGAGCCGGGCTCAGCTGGATTTACAGGGGTCGAGCTGAGTCGGGTCGCCGCGCTGTCGCGCCTGATAGACCCCGTCTCCGTCGCCTGCGGAGCATCTGTGAAGGAAGCACCATGAACCACCGCCTTCGGGCAGTCGTCGCACGCATTCACCGCCCAACCCGGACCAAGAGCGAATCCGGGTTCACCCTGATCGAACTGCTCGTCGTTATCGTCATCCTGGGAGTCCTGTCCGGGATCGTCGTCTTCGCCGTCTCCGGCATCCAGGACCGCGGTAACGCCGCCGCGTGCAAGACCGACAAGAAGAGCGTCGAGGTCGCCGTCGAGGCGTACTTCGCGAAGAACGGCGCCTACCCGCCGGCCGGCGATCCCGGCTGGCTGGAGCTCACCTCCGGCGTCAACCAGTTGCTGCGCAGCAAGCCGACCGGCTCCGGTTACACGATCGCTCTGGGCATCAACGGCAGCGTCACGGCCACCGGCGCCTGCACCTGAGTCCCCTCCCAGGGGCGGACCGGTTCTGAGGGGGGCCGGTCCACTCCAGGCCGTCCTTGCCGTTCCTGCCGAAGGGACCTCATGCGCATCCCCATGCCCGGTAGCCGGGTCGATCTGTTGCTGGAAGAGCTCTGGAACGCCGGTGGTACCGACCTGCTCCTCACCGTCGGCATGGCGCCGCAGCTCCGCGTTCACGGCGTACTGCGGCCGGTGGCCGACCGCACACCGCTGACCCGGCGCGACACCGACGCCATGCTGGCGGAGATCCTCAATCCGCACCGCTCGAACGTCTGGCAGACGACGTACGAGCACGACTTCTCGTTCTCCTGGCGGGACAACGCCCGGATCCGTGCGAACGCGTTCACCCAGCGCGGTGACACCGCTGTCGCGCTGCGGGTCATTCCGCGCAGCATCCCGACCATGTCGGAGCTTGGGCTGCCGCCTGTCCTCGGCACCTTCGTCCGCGCGTTCCAGGGGCTGGTGCTGGTCACCGGGCCGACCGGCTCGGGCAAGTCGACCACGCTGGCCTCGGTCATCCATCAGATCAACACCGAGCGGGCCTGCCACATCATCACCATCGAAGACCCGATCGAGTACGTGCACGAGCACCGGAAGTCCGCTGTGAACCAGCGGGAGGTCGGTAGCGACACAGCCTCGTTCCCGGACGCACTGCGCGCTGCCCTGCGAGAGGATCCCGATGTACTGCTGGTGGGTGAGATGCGGGACCTGGAGTCGATCAGATTCGCTCTCACCATCGCCGAGACCGGCCATCTGGTCTTCGCGACCCTGCACACCAACGACACCGCGCAGTCACTCGCGCGCATCATCGACGTCTTCCCGCCGGAGCAGCAGTCCCAGGTGCGGGTGCAACTCGCCGCAGCACTGAGCGGAGTGGTCCACCAGCGGCTGGTACCGCGGACCGGTGGCGGGCTGGTCGCGGCGTTCGAAGTCATGATCGCCAACGCCGGTATCCGCAACCTGATCAAGGAAGGCAAGACACACCAGCTGCGCAACGCTCTCGTCACCGGCCGGCGCGAGGGGATGATCACCTTGGAGCAGTCCCTGTCTGCTCTGGTGCAGAGCGGTGACATCTCGGTCGAGGACGCGTACGCGCGCAGTTCGCACCCGAAAGAGATCGAGCTCCGCCCACGGGCCAAGGCGGTCTCATGAAGCACAGCGGACAGGACCACCCCGAGGACGTGCCCGTGGTGGAGGTGGTCCAGCGGATCATCAAGGAGGGCCTGCGGGAACGGGCGTCCGACATCCACATCGAGCCACACGACGACGTCGTCCGCGTGCGGCTGCGGGTCGATGGCGCACTACGCGATCTGGTCGAGCTGCCCGGTGCGATCGGGCCGGCTGTGGTCAGCCGGCTCAAGGTGCTGGCCGATCTGGACATCATCGAGCGCCGGCGGGCTCAGGACGGCCAGATCCGGATGAAGGTGGCCGAACGCGACGTCGACATCAGAGTCTCGACCGCCGCAGTGGTCGGCGGCGAGAAGGTCGTGCTGCGGCTGCTCGACAAGACCCGTGCACTGCTCCAGCTCGAAGAGCTCGGGATGTCACCGGAGCTGGCCGAGCGGTACTCGGCGCTCCTGCGCACGCCGTACGGGATGGTGATCTGCGCGGGACCGACCGGGAGTGGCAAGACCACCACGCTGTACGGCTCGCTCGGGGAGATCGACAGTCCGGAGCGGAACGTGATGACGATCGAGGACCCGGTCGAGTACAGCTACGCCTCGATCAACCAGATCCAGATCAACGAGGCCGGCGGGATCACCTTCGCGACCGGTCTGCGCGCGATCCTGCGCCAGGACCCCGACGTGATCCTGGTGGGCGAGATCCGCGACTCCGAGACCGCGCGCATCGCCGTACAGGCTGCTTTGACCGGGCACCTGGTGTTGTCGTCGGTGCACGCCACTGACACTGCCACCGCGCTGCATCGCCTGCTGGACATGGGGATCGAGAACTTCCTCGTGGCCTCGTCGGTGAGCGCAGTGATCGCACAGCGGCTGATCCGCAAGGTCTGCGAGAGCTGTCGCTCGTACTACGAACCACCGGCTGCCGAGGTGGCGTTCCTGCAGAGCGCAGGAGCCGACGTACCGGCTCGTGGGCTCGTCCGCGGTATCGGCTGCACCTTCTGCGCGCAGACCGGTTACCACGAGCGGACCGGGGTGTACGAGTTGCTGGCGGTGACCGATCCGATCCGAGAGCTCGTGGTGGATCGCGCACCACTCGCGGAGGTGCGCAAGGTCGCCAGCTACGAGGGCATGCGCTCGCTGCAGGAGGAGGGCGCCCGGCTGGCGCAGGCAGGGATCACCACTGTCGCCGAGGTGCTCCGGTCGATCTACACAGTAGGGACGCGATGACCAGGTACGCATACGTCGCAGTTGAGGCCGACGGGAGCACCAAACGCGGTACGACGCGTGCCGAGAGCCGTGAGGACGCGGAGCTGGCGCTGTACGAGCGGGAGCTGAGCAACGTCCGGCTGACCGAGAAACCGAGTCTGCTGAAGCTGGAGATCACCGCCCGGCGAGTGAAACGGGAGGAGGTGATGCACCTGACCCGACAGCTCGGCGCCTTCGTCGCTGCGGGACTACCGCTCACTGAGTCGGTGCACAGCTTGGCCCGCGAAGCCGAGAACTCCACCGTGCGCCGGATGATGCTGGAGGTCGAGGACGGCCTGCGGGACGGCGAACGGCTGTCGGACTGCTTCGACCGGCACCCGCGCATCTTTCCCGAGTTCTATCGCGGCATCCTGCGGTCCGCCGAGATGAGCGGCCGGCTGGACATCGTGCTCGCTCAGCTCGCGCGCTACCTGGAACGGGACCTCGAAGCGCGTCGGCGGATCAAGCAGGCCACCATCTATCCAGCAGTGGTTGCTGCGATGTCCGTGGTCACTCTGATTGTCCTGGCCGGTTTCGTACTGCCGCGGTTCCGGGTCTTCTTCGACAGCCTCGGTGCGACCCTGCCGCTTCCCACCCGGATCCTGCTCGGCATCACCAACTTCCTGAGCGGCTGGTGGTGGGCCCTGATGATCGGCGCCGGCATCCTGATCCTTGCGCTCGTCTACGCAACCAGTACGACGGCCGGCCGGTACCTGCGCGACCGGATCGTGCTGGCGCTACCGGTGATCGGGCCGACGGTTCAGTACGCGCTGGTGGAGCGGTTCTGCCGGATCCTGTCGTCCATGGTCGGGGCGGGTGTCCAGCTGCCACAAGCGTTGCGGGTTGCGACCGGCTCACTGCCCAACCGGGTCTACCGGCGTTCCCTGGGGCGCGTGATGGAGTCGATGCTGCAGGGTGAGGGCCTGGCCCGGCCGCTGGCAGCCACCGGACTCTTCCCGACCACAGCCGCGCAGATGCTCCGCGTGGGCGAAGACACCGGCACACTCGACGCCCAGCTCGAGGTCACCGCGCAGTACTACGAGGGCGAGCTCGACTACAAGCTGAAGAAGCTGATCGGCCTGTTCGAGCCGGCGGTCATCCTGGTGATGGGTGGTGTGGTCGGCTTCGTGGCGATCGCCCTGGTCTCGGCGATGTACGGGATCTTCCGGCAGGTGCAGGGCTGATGCGTGAGCGGGGTGAGAGCCTCCTGGAGCTGGTCGTCGCCATCGCGTTGATGGGGGTGGCCATCGTGGCTGTGATGGCCGGACTGACCACCACGGTGCTGCTCTCGGACACTCAGCGCAAAGAGGCGACCGCAGTGGCGACTGTGCGCAACTACGCCGAGGCGCTGCAGAACTACGTTGCCAACGGCCACTACATCGCGTGCGCCACCACGTACGCCGTACCGGGGTTTGCTGTGCCGGAGGGGTTCACAGCAAAGGTGGTCAGCGGGTCGGTGCAGTACTGGACTGGTGCGTTGTGGCTGCCGCTGTGCCTGCCGGACCGTGGGCTGCAGCGGGTGCGGGTGACGGTTGCGAGTACGGACGGGCGTGCGTCACAGACGCTGGACGTCGTACTGCGGAAGCCTTGCCGGGTTGAGGATCCGCCGTGCACATAAGGCGGGGCGAGCGGGGCTTCACTCTGGTCGAGCTGGTGATCACCATGACGTTGATGGGGGTCGTGACGCTGGCACTCGCCGATCTGGTGACCACGGCGTTGCGGCAGATCAGTGCGACGTCGGACCGGATGGACATGGCCCAGGACGAGCAGTTGGGAGCGACGTACTTTGCTCGCGACGTAGCAGCGATGGGGCTGCGCGACTACGGCACGGTGGGAGCCGACGGTACGCAGCCGTTCAAGCAGTCAGTGCAGCTTGATGCTGGAGCGTCCGCGGGTGGAGTCACCTGTGGTCCGCTGCCTGAGGCAGCGATCCGGCTGCTGTCAGATCACTGGGACACGTCGGTCACTCCGGCAGTACGACGTACTGGGGTGGTTGCGTACTACCTTCAGGAAGGCGAACTGCATCGGGCGAGTTGTCTCGCCCCCAGTACGGCGCCCGCGTCTGATGTTCGAGTAGCAGCGAACATCAAACCGGGCAGCCTCACAGTGACCTGCTCTACCGCGTGTACGTCGACCGACGTGCCGCTCGGTGTCACGCTGCGCTTCGTGCTGACGAAGCCCGCTGCTGGTGACTACCCGGTCGTGCTGAGTGGACTGCGGAGACAGTCGTGAGGCGGCGGGACGAGCGCGGGTCCTCGTTGCTGCTGGTCCTTGTCGTGATCACGGTGATCGCTACTGCGCTGGCTGCGCTGCTGTCTCGGGCAGACACCGCCGAACGGGTGTCGAAGAGTCTGCGCGATCAGACCGTCGCGTCGTACGCCTCCGACGGCGCTATGGAGGCGGCGATCAACAACCTGCGCAACAGCTCCTACAACGGCGAGACCGGGCAGAGGTGCTTCGGCCTGTCCGACACGTTGTCGCTGGTGCTGTTCAACGGACTGGACTCGGCTGCGGTGACATGTCGGCCGGACCCGAAGCAGGTCATCGTCAACTGCTGCAACCGTCCCACGAACGCGGTACTGGCCTTGGGTCGCATCCCCGGAGAGAGCGGCCTGGTGGTTGACCAGCCCGCGGACTCGACGCTGCAGATCCACGGCACCGTACTGGCGAACTCACCGGTCTCCGTGCTCGCCGGTCAGCTCGATACGAGTGGTTTGCTGTCCACGGCCGGCAGCGACCCGGAGTACCCGGCTATCTCGTCGGTGCCTGGTCATCGCGCGCTGCCGAGCTGCACGACGCCCAATGCGCTCGTCACGTTCCTTCCCGGCTACTACGACGACGCTGCCGGGCTGACCGCGCTCATGAAGAGTGACAGTCCTTGCCGGGGTAGCACGTGGTGGTTCAAGCCCGGAACCTACTACTTCGACTTCCACAACACTGAGAACCCGCTGCTGCCGAACGGTTCACATGCCTGGACGGTCGGCAGCGGCACCTTGATCGGAGGTACGCGGGTCGGACCTGATGCCTGTGCGAGTCCGCTGGACGGTGCGGCTGACGGCGTCCGGTTCGTGTTCGGTGGTGACAGCCGGCTGGAGGTCAAGGGCGGTACGGCTGAGCTGTGCGGGACCTACTCTGCGACCGAGCCACCGATCGCCGTACAGGGGCTGACTAGTGGTGCGGAGAGCGTCACCGCGCTGGACGGTCGGCCGACCTCGGTGTCGTTGCTGAGCAAGTTTGGCCTCACAGCGACTCCGGCGCGTCTGTCTGCGGTCGATGGGACTGCTGCTAGCTGGAAGAGCACGGCGGTCAATGACAGTGCGCCGCTCACGCTCAGTGGCTACAAGCTGGGCAGTGCGATCCCGGCTGGATCGGTGCTGGAGTCAGCGGCGCTGAAGATCACCCACCGGCACAGTGACCCCAGTACGGAGGACCGGCTGGATCTGTCGGTCGATGTGGGAGCCGGTACGCCGGTCGCTGCGTCGGGCGCCGGCGGTCCCGGCGGAACGGCGTACCGGACTGAGACCGTGCCGCTCGACTCGGAGGCCCTGGCACAAGCCGTGTACGACGGGTCCTTCGACGGTCTGAGCGTCGCACTGACAGCACGGCTCGCGGCGAAGGACGACACCGAGGACATCGACGCCGTACGGCTGGAACTCAGCTACATCGCACCGGCATTGCGTGCTGCGGACGGGTGCGTGACTGCGGGGCCGTATCCCAGTAATACAAGCGCTTGTGCGCTGGTCTCTGGACCAGTCTTCGTCCAAGGAACGGTGGATGCGCCTCTGGGCGTACTCGACCTGACTGTCGCACCCGGTACGCCGCCTGTCGTGTCTGGCGGAGTTGTGGTGCGAGCACTGCGGATCACTGCGACGGGAAAGCTGACCGGCGTCGTGATCAGTCGACCGGACGACTCGCCCGGGTTCACCTTCGGGGTACAGCTGACGGCGTACATCTGTCCGGGTGCATTGCTCTGCCCGGCCAGCGGCAGACCGGCGCTGCAGGCGCGGATCGGTTTGGTTGACGCAGACCCTGCGCATCCCGCCGCCGGCCGGCGTGCGGTGACCGTCCTCGGCTGGTGGCGCGCCGGCTGATGGTGTCGTGTCGAGTAACACCGCGTGCTCCGTCCTCTATCGCTAAGGCATCACGCTGCGTAGTTTGGTCCGCGGGGGGATCCATGAACGAGTTGGTCAAGGTCGTCGTCATCGACGGTCACACACTGGTCCGCTACGGTCTGATCGGTCTGGTGGGCACCGAACCCGACCTGGACGTCGTCGGCGACAGCGGCCGGCGGGCAGAGGTGTTCGGGATGGTGCTGTCCGAGCGTCCGAACGTCGTCGTCCTCGACGTCTCGCCGCCCGACCTGGCGGGCCTGCGCCTCGCCCGCGACCTCCGCCACCGCTATCCCGAGCTCGGCATCGTCCTGCTCGCTCCCGACGGTCAGGACGACGTCCTGTTCTCCGCTTTGGAGTCCGGAGTCTCCGCGTTCGTGGCGAAGAGCGCTCCGACCGACGAGATCCTCGCCGCGATCCGGCACGCCGCTGTCGCGCCTACCTCGTTCACCGCGACCGGTCTGGGCCCAGCGATGGCCCGGCGGGACCACCCGACCACGCAGGCGCTACTGAGCCCGCGCGAGGCGCAGGTGCTCGACCTGCTGGGCCAGGGCCTCTCAGTGCGCGACATCGCGGTCGCTCTCTCGGTCAGCATCTCCACGGCGAAGACCTACGTCGCACGCCTCTACGAGAAGCTCGAAGTCTCCAACCGGGCCCAGGCCATCATGACCGCGCTGCAGCGCGGACTCCTGGCCCCCAAAGTCTGACGCTACGCTCTACCACCATGGCCACCTCCGCAGATCGACGCGTGGTGGTCCTGGTGGTCCCGGCGACTCCCAGTTGGGCCCCGCCCGGCCGCACTCCCACAGCCTGGCACCACGCCCTGACCGAAGACACGTATGAGCTCCTGGCCGACCTAGCGCAAGTAGACGTAGCCGTAGCAGTAGTAACAACCGACGCCCCCGCCGCGGACCTCGGCCCCGCCCCCGCCGCGGACGTCAAAGCCGCTGCTGACGCCGCTCTCGACGTCGAAGCCGCGGTCGCTGCTGTTCGCGACCTCACCTGGCCGGGCACTCCGGTCTACGCGGTCTCGGGTGCCAGCCCTGTACTGAGTGCGATCGAGCTGGCTGGTCCCGCCGCTGCGGTCGTGGCGGTGAGCTACGACGTACCGGATCTTCCGGGGCTGCTGATCGGCAAGCTGTTCCGCGCCCTCGGCTCGGCCGACATCGCCGTCACCCCGGCGACCGACGGTTCGCTGGCCGCGATCGGTGTGATTCTCCCGATCGCCTCATGGGTCCAGGACGCTGCTCCGACCTTCGACACCACGCTCGCCGAACTCGAGGCCGTGAAGCCTCGTCGGCATGCGGTCGCGGTTGGCCCCGGATGGCACCGTCTGCGATCGAATGCTGACCTAGCGCAACTGGATCCCGGCCTCGAGGGCTGGGATGCGACAAGATCTCTACTTCGTCGTCAGTGACCCGTCACCTTCGCCGTGGTGGCTCGTTCACCATGCAGCGGGGGCTTCTGGGGGAGGCCGCACCAACCGCCGGTGCCGTTCAGGGGCGGAGATCGGCAAACGGTGCGGACCCGTCGCGACAGGCTCGCTCGGGGGAGTGGGCCCGCATCCGGGGCCACCCCTGAGTCGGCCGCGGACGCACCGAAGCACGGGGAACAGCGGGGGGATCCACGGGGGATCGCAGTTCACGGGGAAATCGCAGTACCAGCGGGGGATGCACGGGGATCGCAGTACCCGGGGGGAGGCAGTACGACGGGGATCGCAGTACGCACGGGGATCGCAGTATCAGCGGGGGGAAGCGCAGTACCGCTGTGGGGGACACGGGGATTGTGGGGCAGTTGTGAGGCACCACAGACGTAACGCCGGGGTGAACACATCAGGTAGGTGTTCACCCCGGCGCCGCTCGTCGATCCCTTGCAGGTAAGGACTTTCACCGTCCATGGTTCAGTGGCCGGCTTGCTGCGACTTCTTCGGCAGCAACCAGACGAGCACGAGCGCCATCAGGTAGAGCGCGGCGCAGAT
Source organism: Kribbella sp. NPDC051587 (assembly GCF_044453945.1). NCBI lineage: Bacteria > Bacillati > Actinomycetota > Actinomycetes > Propionibacteriales > Kribbellaceae > Kribbella > Kribbella sp. NPDC051587. Next base: position 304,858 of record NZ_JBITDE010000004.1, on the reverse strand, counting down.
CGCCATCACCAGTTGGGCGGCAGCGAAGTAGGAGTGCGTCGACGGCTGACCGACTCGGCTGAAGAACACCGTGCCGAGTGCAGCGACACCGATGGCACCGGCGAACTGCTGGGCGGCGTTGAGCACACCGGCACCGGAACCGACCTCGGCCGGCGTGGCATCGCCGAGGATGAAGTCGAACAGCGGGATGAACAGCAGACCCGCACCGACGCCGGTCAGGAACAGGGCCGGGGTCAGCTTCCAGATCGTGATCGCGTCACCGAAGTGCGCGGTGGTCCACCAGAGTCCGAGCAGGCCGACGATGGCGATCGCGAGTCCGAGCTGCAGGTTGGCGCGGCCGAGTTTCTCGGCGAGCACTGCACCGGAGACCAGCGTGGCAATCGCCGTACCGGCGGCCCAGGGGATCAGGGCGAAACCGGTCTGCAGCGGCGTCCAGTTCATGCCGGACTGCAGCAGCAGATTGACGATCAGCACGAAGGCGCTGAGTGAGGCGTAGAACCCGCCGGTGATCAGCAGGCCGACGACGAAGCTGCGCTTGCCGAACAGCGACGGCGTGATGACGGGGTGGCGGCTGCGACGCTCGGAGCCGACGAACAGGGCGAAGGCGACGACGGCACCGGCGAGCATCGCGTAGGTCCACGCGGGCCAGCCGAGGTCACGACCTTGGATGAGCGGCACGATCAGCAGCGCCGAGGCGACGGTGAGCAGACCGACGCCGACGAGGTCGAGGCGGGTGTTGCGATCCTCGCCGCTGTGGCGCGGCAGGACGCGCCAGCCGATCGCGAGCGACAGCAGGCCGAACGGGATGTTGATCAGGAAGATCGAGCGCCACTGGCTGCCGAACAGGTCGAGGTGCAGCAGCCAGCCGGCCAGGATCGGGCCGGCGACGGTGGCCAGGCCCATGATCGGGCCCATCGGCATCAGCGCCTTGCGCAGGTGCTGGGGCGGGAAGACGATCTTGATCAGGGCGATGCCCTGGGGAATCATCACCGATCCGAACAAGCCTTGGAACACGCGGGCGACGATCAGGAACGCCGGGCTGGGCGCGAGGCCGCAGGCCAGCGACGCGAGCGTGAAGCCGACCATGCCGAGCAGGAACAGCCGACGGCGGCCGAGCAGGTCACCGAGTCGGCCGGAGGTGATCAGGCCGAGCGCGAAGGCGGCGGTGTAGGCCGACAGGACCCACTGCAGGGTCATCGCGCCACCGCCGAGGTCGGCGCGGATCGAGGGGCCGGCGAGGTTGGCGACGCTGGTGTCGATGAGGTCCATGAGTTCGGCGATGACCACGACCACGAGGACGAGCCACGCCTGGCGAAGGGGAAGCGGCGCGACGGCCTGGTGATCGGCCGTGGCACGCTCTGACGAACTTTGTTCGGTAGTCACGAACAATGTTCTACGCTTCGAACTAAGTTCGTGTCAAGCTATAGTCATGACCATGCCCGCCGACCCCAGACAACGCCGCGCCGCCCGTCACGCGCAGCCGCTCGCGGATTCCGCGCCCGCCAAGCCGCGGAAGGAGCCCATCACCGCGGAGCGGATCACCGATGCGGCCCTGCAGGTGATCGCCACCGAGGGGTACGACGCGCTGACGATCCGCCGGGTCTCCGCCGTCCTCGGGACCGGCCCATCCTCGCTCTACGCGCACATCGTGAACAAGGACGATCTCGACGACCTGCTCATCGCCCGCCTGTACGCCGGGATCGTGCTGCCCGAGCCTGATCCGGAGACCTGGCGGCAGCAACTCCTCGAGGTGTACGCGCAACTGCGCGACGAGTATCTGAAGTATCCCGGTTTGTCGCGGGCCGCGATGGCGGTGGTCTCGACCCACCTCGAGACGCTGCGGGTCGGGGAAGGGATCTTGTCGATCCTGCTCGCCGGTGGACTCGACGCCCAGACGGCTGCCTGGGCGCGCGATGCGCTCACCCTCTACGTCAACGCCTACGCGCTGGAACGCGCAGTCGTACTGCAGCGGCAGCAGCAGGAGGGCGACGACTGGGTGCTCAGTCGCGAGGAGGTCATCAGCAGGTTCAGTGCTCTTCCTGCCGACCGCTACCCGAACACCCAGCGCTACGCGGCCGAGCTGACCTCAGGCACCGGCCACGACCGCTTCGACTTCACCATCAACCTGCTCACCGAGAACCTCAGCGGACGCCGCTAGCGACCAGTTGCAGCACCGAGTCGTCGAGGCCGGCCGGCAGTTCGTCCACCCCGAACCAGGCGAGGTCGTGGGATTCCTCGCTCACCACGTACGCCGTACCAGCAGCTGCCGTCACCCGGAACTGAACGTCCAGGTGGTAGGTCCCGGCGCATCCGCCCGCCAGGATCTGGTGCCGCGAGAGCCGTACCGGCATCGGGTCGATCGTGAGCCCAGTCAGTCCGGACTCTTCTGTTGCCTCACGCAGCGCGGCCCCGGCGAGGGTCTGGTCGCCGGGCTCGCAGTGCCCACCTAGCTGGAGCCAGAGCCCGATCGTCCGGTGCAGGGTCAACAGGACCCGCTCACCGGCTCCGTCCACCACCAACGCGCTAGCGGTGAGGTGCTCAGGCCGGCACGCCCGCCACATCCCGTCCGGATGCTCGGCGAGATGGCGTAGGTAGTGCGCCCGCAGATCTTGCTGCTCACCTACAGGCGCATCCCACCGGGTCAGAACCTCGACCGCATCCTTATGAAGCACCCACCCAGCATCCCAACCCCGCCACCAGGCCACGATGAGCGGGGTCACTCACGCGCCGTCGGCACGCAGCGAGCGCGTCGCCCACTCGCGGTCGGTTGCAGTAAGCGGGTCGCCCACTCGCGGTGCCGTACCGGGACGCGCTCGCCACTCGCGGTTGGGTTGTAGCGAGCGGGTCGGCTACTTGCTGTCGGGATTCTCGCCGGCGGGGCCGTCGTCCTTGCTGTCGCCGTCCGTCGGGTCACCTTCGGTGGGGTTGTCGAGGAAGTCGGTGATGTCGATGTCGGAAAGCTCGCCGGCGTGCTGGGCGAAGCCGATCGGGTCGTCGAGGTCGGAGGTGCTGGGCAGCAGGTCCGGGTGCGACCACAGGTTGTCGCGACCGTCGACACCGCGGGCGTCGCGGACGGCGGCCCAGAGGTTCGCGGCGTCGCGGAGCCGGCGGGGACGCAGTTGCAGACCGACCAGCGTGGCGAACGTCTGCTCGGCCGGACCACCGGCTGCGCGACGACGGCGTACCGTCTCGGCGAGCTGGATGGCGGCCGGCATCCGGTCCTTCGTCGCCTGCCGGACGACGTCGTCGACCCAGCCTTCGACGAGCGCGAGCGCCGTCTCCAGGCGGGCGAGCGCTGCCTTCTGCTGCTCGGAGTCCTCGGGCTCGAAGAGCCCACCAGCCAGCGCCTCCTGCATGGCCTCAGGGTTCTGCGGGTCGATGTCGGCCATCGCACGCTCGATCTTGCCCCGGTCGACCTCGATCCCGGCCGCGTAGTCGGCGACCGCGGCGAACAGGTGCTGCCGCAGCCACGGCACACCCGCGAACAGCCGCTGGTGGGCGACCTCTCGCAGCGCGAGGTACAGCCGGACGTCCTCGTCTGCCAGCTCAAGACCCTCGGCGAACTTCACGATGTTGTCGGGCAGCAGAACGGCCTGACCCGTCGGCCCCAGCGGCAGCCCGATGTCCGACGAGCTCACCACCTCACCCGCGAGCTCGCCGAGCGCCTGACCGACCTGAGCGCCGAAGATCGAACCACCGAGCTGACGCAGCATCCCCTGCATCGGCCCCGCGAGCTGCTGGGCCTCGGCGGGCAGCGCGCCACCCATCGCACCGGCGACATGCTCGGCGACCGGATCGACGACTGTCTGCCAGACGGACAGCGTGTTCTCGACCCACTCGGCGCGGCTCCAGGCCGCGGACGTGGTGGAGACCTCGGGGAGCGTGGTGGCTTCGTCCAGCCAGTGCTCGGCCAGCCGGACCGCATCGGCGACCCGGTCTGAGTCGGTCGCGGTGATCGACCGGTCGCCGGCGGCCGACACTGTCTTGCGCGCGATGTCCTTGGCGAGGTCCCAGTTCACCGGCCTGCCGTCGGTCGAGCCGCTCAGCAGCTGCTGGACCTGCGCGAAGATCGCGTTCAGGTCCGGCGTGCCACCCGCGCCGGCCGCACCGGAGAACTGCTGGAACATGGCCTCGAACGGAGTTCCCTTGAACGGGTTGTCCGGTTCGTCGCTCATCGGAGTGGCCTTCCTGTGCGGGTACGGCGTACAACTCCAACGTACTGGTTCCACCGGCCGGTTCCGCCTCCGGCGAACGGGGGGTGTGGTGAACCAGGGTGGTGTGTCAGGGGAGAATGGGGGACATGAGCGACCCGATCAGGCTTCTGGACATCCGCGCGGAGGCGCTGTCCAGCGACGAGGTGCTGGCCGCTGTGTCCGACCCCACAGCAGGCGGGACCGCTCTTTTCATCGGGACCGTGCGCAACCACGACCACTCCAAGCCTGTGGACCGGCTCAGCTACGAGGCCCATCCGGACGCGTTGAAACAGCTGCGGCTGGTGGCCGAGCGGATCTGTGCGGACCCGGCGGTGACAGCTCTGGCCGCCGTTCATCGGATCGGTGACCTGCGGATCGGGGACGCCGCCGTGATCGTGGCGGTCGCCGCCGCGCACCGCGACGTCGCGTTCGCCGCCTGCCGGCAGCTGATCGACGAGCTCAAGGCCGAGGTCCCGATTTGGAAACACCAGCACTTCACCGACGGTGCCAGCGAGTGGGTCGGCGCACACTGACCCGTACGCTGGGCGCATGAAGGTGGCCGGATGAAGGTTTTGGCGTGGCTGGTGTTCCCACTGGCCGCCACCGTCCTGGCCATGGGCTGGGCCGCGTGGCGCGGGCGCAGCCGTGGTCCCCGCCGGTCCGGCGGCGCCTTCGCCTCGGTCGAGGACTTCCGCCGCTTCAGCGACGCCCTGGCCGCGCCCGGCCCGCAGGCCACCCCGAGCCGCCGCCCGCTGAAGGCCCGGCTGACCCGTGGCCGTCCGGTCGGCAACGCTTCGGACACGACGGGGACGGTTCGCCCGACCCGGACGTTGCCCTCGGCAGAGGGGCACGTCGGCAAGAAGCTCGGTTCGGCCGAGACGTTGGATTCCACCAAGACCGCAGGGCAGGGTTCGTGACACGTCGTACCGCAACGCTGGTCACCTCGATCGTCGTGCTCGTCATCTCGCTCGGACTGCTCACCGCGTTCCCGGTGCCGTTCGTGTCCTTCAGCCCGGGTCCGGTCAAGGACACGCTGGGGACGGCGAAGAACAAGCCCGTCATCGAGATCACCGGGTACGAGACGTTCCCGACCTCCGGGCAGCTCGACCTGACGACGGTCTCGGTGACCTCGCCGGACCGCGAGCTCACGCTGCCGCAGGCGATGCGCAACTGGCTCGACCCGCACCACGACCTGTTCCCGCGCGACATCATCTACCCGCCGGACCAGAGCGCCGACGAGGTCGAGGAGCAGAACACCGCCGAGATGACCGGCTCGCAGGACAGCGCGGTCGCGGCCGCGCTGCAGGCTGCGAAGGTGCCCTTCCACACGAAGATCTCGACGGTCTCCAAGGGCTCCCCGGCCGACGGCAAGCTGAAGCCGGGTGACGTCGTCCTGCAGGTCGACGGCCGGCCGATGACCCAGATCCCGCAGGTCGGCGACGCGGTCCGCAAGCACAAGGTCGGCGAGACGGTCACCTTCCTGATCCGCCGGGACAAGAAGGAGCAGACCGTCCAGCTGAAGACCGCGGCCACGCCGGGTGCAGAGACCCGGCCGATGGTCGGCATCAGCATCGGCGTCGACTCCCAGGTCAAGGTGACGGTCAATCTCGGCCAGGACATCGGCGGCCCCAGCGCCGGAACGGCCTTCGCCCTGGCCATCTACGACAAGCTCACGCCCGGCGCGCTGCTGGACGGCAAGCACGTCGCCGGTACCGGGACGATCGACGCCCTCGGTCAGGTCGGCGCGATCGGCGGCATCCAGCAGAAGATCGCCGGTGCCAAGAACGACGGTGCCACGGTGTTCCTGGTACCGGCCCCGAACTGTGCGGCCGCACTGCATGCCGGCGTGAAGGGCATCCAGCTGGTGAAGATCAGCACCCTGGACGACGCGATCGCCGCCCTGAAGGCGGTCAGCAGCGGGAAGGGCAACGCCCCCGCATGCACTCCGTGAGTCATCGAGAAGAATCTGCCGGCCGAAGGAGAGATCTGGCGGTATGGAATCCGTAGGCATCCTGCCCCCTGACGCGCTCAGCCGAGCGGTGATCGAGATCGAGAAGCACGTGAGCAGCTCGGGCTGGGACCAGCCCGCGCAGTTGTTCGCGCTGGTTCCCACCGACGAACTGTTGCGGGCCGAGCCCCAACTGGCCGCCGAGCTCGGGGCGGACGACGTGTCCCAGCCGCTCACCCCGGTGGCCCAGGGCGAGCTGCCCGGCGTACTCGAGGACGAGCACCTGGCCGACGCGCTGGCCCGGATCGAGTGGCCTGACGGCGTCAGCGGTTGTGCTCTCGCCATCGAGCGGATCGTCCTCCCGGCCGCGGCCGAGGCCGGCCTGTCGAGCGCCGACGCCGATGCCGAGGTCGCCCGGATGGCAGGCAGTGATCCACGCCGCCACGAGGTCCGGATGGTCGCTGCCGTGCTGCGCGAGGGAGACCGGTTCGGCGCGGTCCGGCTGCGCTCCCACGACGAGGACAGCGCCGTACTCACCGGCACCGACTTGGTCCCCACGCTGTGCGAAGTACTGTCATTGACATTCGAACCCTCCACCGGCGGCTGGCCGGGCGCGGGTCCTGGGGTCGACGGCAGCAGTGACGACGAGGAGAACCGACCATGAGCGACGGCGTCTACGACATGCCGGACGAGCCGCGCCGGGCGCGAACACCGGGGCGCCGTCCCCGGGCGTTGCTCCCGACGATCGCGACCCTGATCGTGCTGCTGATCCTGTTCAGCGTCTTCACCGACGTCTGGACCCAGCGTCTCTGGTACCGCTCGATCGACCTCGGATCGGTGTTCAGCACCGTCCTGGGTACCCGGGTGCTGCTGTTCGTGGTGGTCGGTCTGGTGATGGCCATCGCGGTCGTGGCGAATGTCCTGGTCGCCTACCGGACCCGGCCGCGGGTCGCCCTCGCGCCGTCGCCGAGCCCCGGCTTCGAGCGTTACGGCGACCTGCTCCAGCAGCGCGGCAAGATCGCGATCGGAGTGGTCGCGGCGCTGATGCTGGTCTTCGGTGGCTCGGCCGCCTCGGGCGAGTGGAAGGTCTTCCTGGCCTGGCGGAACCGGACCCCGTTCGGTGTCACCGACCAGCACTTCAACAAGGACATCGCGTTCTTCGTCTTCGACTACCCGTGGCTGCGCGTCCTGCTCGGCTTCGGCTACTCGATCGTGCTCCTGTCGCTGGTCGCCGCGATCATCACCCACTACCTGTACGGCGGCTTCCGCCCGTCCGCGAAGGGGCAGAAAGCCTCCGGGTCGGCGCAGGTGCAGTTCTCGGTGCTGCTGGGACTGCTCGTCCTGCTGAAGGCCTTCAGCTACTGGCTCGACCGCTACGGCCTGACCACCTCGAACAGCAGGCTGTTCACCGGTATCTCCTACACCGGTGACAACGCGATCCTGCCCAGCAAGGAGATCCTCGCCGTCATCGCGGTGCTGTGCGCCGGTCTGTTCTTCGCGAACGTCGTCCGGCGGACGTGGCTGCTGCCCGGCGTCGGCACGGTCGTCCTGATCCTGTCCGCGATCCTTCTCGGTGCCCTCTGGCCGGCCGCCCTGCAGCAGGTGCGGGTCCGTCCGAGCGAGCCGGTGAAGGAAGCGTCGTACATCGACAAGAACATCAAGGCGACCCGGCAGGCCTACGGTCTCGAAGGTGCCGAGGTGGTCAACTACCAGGCGAAGACGACAGCGACCCCGTCGGAGCTCACCCAGGACGCCGAGGTGCTCCCGGGCATCCGCCTGATCGACCCCAGCGTCGTCGGCCCCACCTTCGAGCAGTTGCAGCAGGTACGTGGTTTCTACTCGTTCCCGACCGATCTGGACGTCGACCGCTACAAGATCGGCGGCAAGACCGCCGACACCGTGATCGCGGTCCGCGAGGTCGAGGTAGACCGGCTGCCGGCGGGCCAGCGCAACTGGAACAACGACCACACCGTCTACACCCACGGCTACGGCGTCGTGGCCGCCAACGGCAACCAGCGTGCCGGCGACGGTACGCCGGTCTTCTCGGAGAAGGACCTGCCGCCGATCGGTCAGCTCGGCGACTACGAGCCGCGGATCTACTTCGGTGAGAAGTCGCCGACCTACTCGATCGTCGGTGGCCCGAAGGGCGGCCAGGCGGTCGAGCTGGACACGCCCGAGGGCAAGGTCGGTGGCGACCCGACCCTGAACACCTACGACGGCAAGGGCGGCGTCGGCATCGGCAGCTTCGGCAACCGGTTGCTCTACGCCACCAAGTTCCGCGACGCGAACCTGCTGCTGTCCAGCCGGGTCAACCCGGACTCGAAGATCCTCTACGACCGCACCCCGCGGGAGCGGGTCGAGAAGGCCGCACCGTGGCTGACGCCGGACGGTGACCCGTACCCGGCGGTCGTGGACGGCCAGGTCGTCTGGATCGTCGACGGCTACACCACCTCCGCGAACTACCCGTACGCGCAGAAGGTCGCCCTGGACGACAGCACCCGGGACACCACCACCGGCCGGGGCACGATCGCACAGCAGCCGAGCGAGGAGATCAACTACATCCGCAACTCGGTCAAGGCGGTCGTGAACGCCTACGACGGCTCGGTCGAGCTGTACGCCTGGGACGAGGGCGACCCGGTGCTGAAGACCTGGATGAAGGCCTTCCCGAACACCGTCAAGCCGCGCTCGGACATCTCGCCGGACCTGATGGCGCACCTGCGCTACCCCGAGGACATGTTCAAGGTCCAGCGCGACCTGCTGGCCAAGTACCACGTGACGGACTCCACCACCTGGTACCAGAACAGCGACCTGTGGCGCGTCCCGGCCGACCCGACGGCGGTCCCGTCGAGCACCGATACGGTTCCGCAAAACCAGCCTCCGTTCTATCTTTCGCTGCGGATGCCCGACCAGCCGGAACCGAAGTTCTCGCTGACGTCGGTGTACGTGCCGAACGCGGAGCGGGAGAACCTGACCGCGTTCATGGCGGTCGATGCCGACGCCTCGTCGAAGGACTACGGCAAGTTCCGGATCCTCCGATTGCCCGGCAACGTGCAGATCCCCGGTCCAGGACAGGTCTTCAACAAGTTCCAGACCGACGAGGGGATCAGAACCGCGCTGCTCCCGCTGAACCAGCCGAACAGCGGTGCGCGAGCACAGTTCGGAAACCTGCTGACGCTGCCTCTGGGCGGTGGTCTGCTCTACGTGCAGCCCGTCTACTCGGTGCGGACCAGCGGGCCGGGTAGCTATCCGGTGCTGCGTTACGTGCTCGTCTCCTTTGGCGACCGGGTCGCCTTCGGGTCGACGCTGCAAGAGGCGCTCACCAAGGTCTTCAACACCAGCGTCGATACCGGCGAGGACCCGGGCGGGAACAATCCGCCCCCGAGCCAACAGCCCACGAACCAGACGATCAAGCAGGCTCTGGCCGAAGCCCAGTCTGCCTACACCGCGGCCCAGGCCGCCCTGCGCAACGGTGATCTGGCCACGTACCAGAAGGAGGTCGAGAGGATGAAGGCCGCGATCGACCGGGCCGCGTCGGCCGGAACTGCACCGACGACGACCCCGAGCCCAACGCCGTCGACCACACCGACCAACCCGCCGAGTTCGCCGACCGGCTGACCTCTGCGCATCTCTGCGCACGAAGTAGCTCCGCGAGGGGCGGTGACACCGGCGACCGTCGGGGTCACCGCCCTTCTCGTTGCCTACGGCATCGGGTCAGGCCTCCGGATGGAAGCCCGTCGCGGTATCGAGCAGGTCGCTCTCGGCAAACCGGGTGCGGTCGAGCGAGACCTCCGCGGCCACCCCGGGGGAGACGAAGTAGAACACCTCGTCCGCGGCGGCCAGACCGTCGTACGGGCCGATCTTGACCGGGCGCAGCTCCCAGCCCGCCGGGTCCTTCTCCTCGTACTCGACGAGGAAGGTCTTCAGCGCCTCGAGATCGGTGAGCTTCGCGCCGCGTAGCGTCTTGACGGTCAGGTCGACCTGGAACGCGCCCTCCGGATCCGGGCCGGTCTCCCAGACCCGGCTGTGGAAGACGACGTCCTCCCACTCGTACTCGAAGTCGCTCGGTGTCCCGATGCCGCCGGGGAGATGCTCGATCACGAAGCCGTCCACGGTGCGTGCCCTTTGCTCGATCGACGGGGAGACCGCGGCGTGCGGCGCCGAGGATCCGACGGCCGCCGCGGTGGCGGTCGTCCAGACACCCAAGGCTGCGAGGACCACCGCGCTCCGAAGCACGATACGGCTCAGACGTGGCACGGCTCGGGAACGACGGGACGAACGCATCATGGTTGCCTCCTGGTCACCTCGGCGCCGCACTCTTTCGCACGGCGCCTCTTGCCCAAGAAGATGCAGTGATCGCTACCCGTTCGGGACGGGTGATTTCCGATCTGTGGACAACTCAGTGCCCGATCAGGCGATGCAAGCGGTGGAAGGTCTGCTGGAATCCGAGCGCCGGCCAGGCTCGCGACGACAACAGGTTGGTCACCCGCCAGTCGGTGACGACGGAGGTGTACCCGGCCTCGGCCGACCAGTTCAGCACCGCTTCGCCGAGCGCCCGCCCGGCACCCAGGCCGCGCGCCTCGGGCAACACCGCGGCGAACCCCAGGAAACCACCGTTGTCCGGCTGCGACAAACCGCTGTGGGTGCTGCCCTTCTCGATCGACGAACCTATCGACGCCCCGATCACCGAACCGTTGCTCTCGGCCACTAACGTCGCGTAGTCGGGATCGTCGAAGTCTTCCTCCCACTCGTCCAGGGCCTCCTGCAACGTCGGCAGCGTGCCGGCGGAGAACACCGGCGAGAGGCCCTGATGCTGCGGCAACGCGAGCTCCAGTTGCGCGAGCACAGGGATGTCGTCACGGACAGCACGCCGTACCGCCAGCCCAGGACGTGACGGGATCGGCGTCTCAGGAACGGGACGGATCGCGTGTGCCTGCTGCGAACCGAAAGCGAGTCGGAACCAGGCATCGAGAAGCGCAGGGTCGTCCGGGACGAGCGTGTAGTGCGCGGTCCGTCCGTCGTCGACCCACTTGGCTGCGGCCGCGCCGTACAGGTCTCTGATCTGCTCTGCCGTCCGCACCGCGTGACCGGCAGCCTCCACCCAGATGTTCGGTCCCCAGACCGGTGACTTCTTCGGTGCCCCGAGCAAGTAGCCGGTCACCTCGTCGCCGTCGCGCAGTACGGCGCCCGAGGCGTCGTCGGACTCCCAGAGCGCAGTCACCTCGGCCAGCGCACGCTGTGGATCCTCGTAGCCGGCCGGCAGCAGCGGATGCCGCGTGCGATGCTCGCGATGCCGCTCCGCGAGCAGCGCGGCCGCAGCCGGCAGATCCGTTGCTTCGAACGGTCGGATGTCGAGTCGGGACATACCCGGACGCTAACTGATTTGGTTGCCCAGCGTTCATCCATTAACCTAGTCACAGCGGCGCGGGGTGGAGCAGCTCGGTAGCTCGCTGGGCTCATAACCCAGAGGTCGCAGGTTCAAATCCTGCCCCCGCTACTTTCACGAAGGCCCGGACCTGATGGTCCGGGCCTTCGTCATGGACGCTACCTGCGGAGCCGGTAGGCGTGGATCACGGTCTGCTCGGCCTTGTTCCCGGCCGAGTCAGTGGCCGTGGCCCGCAGCGACACGAATCCGGCCTGGTCCGGGTGGTTCAGCAGGGCGGCCTGCCCCCGCATCTTGGCGGGCTTCCATGTCGCACCGTCGTCGTACGAGACATCGACCGTCACCGAGGTCAGCTGCCCGTGCGGCGCACCGTCCTGCAGCTGAACATTGACCGGTACGGCGACCTGCCTCCCGGCCGGTGCCTGGTTCAGGTCATCCAGCTCCGGCGCGAACCGGATCATCATCAGCGGCAGCGGCGTCTCGGCTGCCGTGGTCCCCGACCGGAAGGTCCAGGCGGCGGACTGGCTGCTGCTGAACGGCGAACTACTGCGCGTCGTCGCAACCTCCAGCCTGTACGTCGCGGTCCCGGCCGGCACGTCGGTGGCGAGATCACCGGCGCTGTCGGCCGAGGCGACCTCCACACCGTCTCGCAGCAAGCGGGTGCGTGCGGAATCGGAGGTCGCATCGCCGACGTGGTCGAGGTTCTGGCCGGAGTACATCCAGAGCTCCACGGACAGCTGATCACCTGTTCGCTGGGAGCTGCGGTCGGGGCTCGGGGCCGCCATGAACGGGCCGACGTTCCATCGCTCTGTCCCCGCGGAGCCAGCCTTCGTGAACAGCCGCGGCCGGAGCGCAAACACGCTCAGGAGGGTCTGGTCGCCGGAGTCGCTCCAGCGCACGAGACCGGCGGGGTCGAACTCGAAGCCGGGGGAGTACCGCTCGATCAGCGTCCCCGGTGTGGTGATCGCCGCGACCTGGTCCTTCTGGACCACCTCATTCGGCACCTGTGCCGCGACCCTGGTCCGCAGTTCGGCGAGGTCGCGATCCCTGAACCGGCGGTCCAGGGTGGCCGGGACGCTGCCGTCCTGGGACCACCTCAGGTGGTACTGGTAGGGGCTGCCCGCCCAGCCGCCCTTGCCGTCCACCCTGGCCAGCAAGCTGTCCATGCCGAAGGTGTACGCACCCGGCGCCGAGATCCGCGACGGCCGCACCCGGAGATCGTCGAGGTAGGGAAAGGCCTTGGTGCCTATCTGAGAGAACCCGATCGACGCCTTGCCTGCCCAGGGCGAGTCACGCCAGCTACTGAGGTTGAGCGATGCCGGATTCGCTTCGGGACGGTCGGTGCGGACAACGACCGGTACGGCGTCCCGCGCGTCCAGGGTCACGGTCGTATCCCCCGTGACCGCGAAGTTCGGCTCGATGAAATAGGCGGTACTGGTGCTGAACGGCTCCTCGCTGTTGATCCGGTACTGGTACGTGTCGTAGTAGTACTGGCCCTTCGGCAGCCGCAGGACCAGGGGTTCGGACGTGTAGTCCCGGTTCACGACGACAGGCTGGTCGATGTTGGCGATCAGGAAGCCGAACAGTGCCCCGGGATTACCGTCCCAGTCGATCGCCTTCACCGTCACGTCATAGCTCTCGGACTCGAGGTAGAGCGCGACGGCAGTCCGGACGCGTGTCGTACCGACCGTGGCGACAAGAGCGCCCTTGTAGCCTCCGACCGGGCCGTCGACCGAGGGGTTCGCGGTCAGTTCGACCGAGGCCTGACCGTGCGCGGCGACGGTCAGAGTGCGCGCCGGCAGTGTGAACATCTCCGCCGGGGCAGGGGCACCCTGAGGTCCCTTGATGTCATCGGTGGACAGGGAAAGGCTGACTGGCTCGTTGCCGTCGTTGTGATAGGTGACGGTCCGCGCCACGGCTTTGTCGTCGTTGTGTGGCCAGAGGGCTTCGCCGAAATCGATGCTGCCGGCATCTGCTCGAACCTGCTGAGACGTCGCCCTCGCCACGTCGACCCGACCGGTGCCCTGCTGGTAGATCGTGAGAGCCGGGTTGGGCGCGGCGCTGTCCATCAGCGCAGCCTTGAGCTCACCAGCGCTCCAGTCCGGGTGTTCCCCGGCCAGTATCGCTGCGGCTCCGGCGACGTGCGGTGCCGCCATCGACGTACCGCTGAGTTGCAGGTACGCCGAACCGACCGGCGTACCGATGGTCGCGTGTGCGGCCCGGGCGGCCACGATGCCGACGCCGGGAGCCGTGATGTCGGGTTTGATCCCACCGTCGCCGCGGCGTGGACCGCGGGACGAGAAGTCCGCCAGCTGATCGGACTTGTCCACCGCCCCGACGGCCAGCGCGGCATCGGCGGCGGCCGGGCTGCTGACGGTTTGGCTGCCGGGGCCTTCGTTGCCAGCAGCAACGACGAACAGTGCACCGGATTCGGCGGTGAGCCGGTTGACTGCCTGATCCAGCGGCCCGGTTCCATCGGTGGGGAACTCCGAGCCGAGGCTCATGTTCACCACGTCCACGCCTTGCGCGACGGCCCATTCCATCCCGGCGATGATCTGGGAGTCCGAGCCGCTCCCGTTGTCGTCCAGCACCTTGCCGTTGAGCAGCCTGGTGTCCGGCGCGACGCCCTTGTACTTGCCACCGGAGGCTGCGCCGCTGCCCGTGATGATCGAGGCGACATGCGTACCGTGGCCGAACTGATCCTCGGTGCCGGACGCGCTGTCGGTGAAGTCCTTCGCCTGGACGACCGCGTCGGTCAGGTCGGCGTGTGCGGTGCCGATGCCACTGTCGAGTACGGCGACCCTCGTGCCGCTGCCGGTGTATCCGGTCTGCCAAGCCGCCGGGGCACCGATCTGCGGCACACTCTGGTCCAGAGTCGCCTTCACCTTACCGTCGAGCCAGATCTTGCTCACCCCGCCGGCCAATGCGCTCTCCGCAGTGCCGCGGACGCCCCTCCAGAACGCTGCTGCCTGAGACTTGGGCTCATACAGCGAGACTGCGCCGACACTGTGGAGCTCGTGGACGGGACCGAGGCGCCGCATCGCCTTGGTGTCGGCACCGGCGACGATCAGCGGGATGTGCTGGCGGGATTGGTCGCCGTACCCGAGTGCGGCGAGCTTGGTGACGTTGAACAGCCGCCGATCGAGTCGGCCCGCGCCGAGCAAATGCATCACGTCGTACGGGAGGACGTAGGTGTCACCGCCCTCCTTGCGGACCTGGAACTTCGTACCGGCCCGGCCTGGCCCGGGCACAGTGACTGGTGGGTTCGAACCTCGCAGCTGAACCTTGTCCCCGGTGAGCAGCGTGACGGTCTCAGTGTGCGCTGCAGGGCGGGGCTGCGGCTCGGGCGAAGCGGTAGCGGTACCGGCCGGCGCGGCGGTTGCCGCTAGCACCAGTACCAGTACCAGTACCAGTACCAGTGCTTGTGCCACCAGGCGCCGGCGGCGACGTAATCGAGTGCGGTCGGACATCGGTCTCCTCGGTTGGTTGCACCTTCTTCGATGCAGCAGCCGAGGCTGATGTCACACACTTGCTACGGCCGTGACGCGATCGATTTGGTTGCGCATCGGCCATCGCCTAGACTTACCAACGTAAGGAAGCGGCGCGGGGTGGAGCAGCTCGGTAGCTCGCTGGGCTCATAACCCAGAGGTCGCAGGTTCAAATCCTGCCCCCGCTACTTTCCGAAGGCCCGGACCATCTGGTCCGGGCCTTCGTCGTTCTCACCTGGGGCTGAGGCGCAGGGCCAGGGTGAAGAACAGACCGTTCGGGGTGCCGATGCCGGTCATCGTGTCGTAGCCCTTGGCGGTGACCAGGTCGGTGCCGGGACCCTGGTAATTGAAGAACTCCAGGCTCGGGCTGTAGTCGGGCGTTGCCGGGAGGTAGGCGACGCGGTTCTGCTGCGGTGTTTTGGCAGTGAGCGGGAGTACGTCACGGATCGCTGGGGTGCCGTGCAGCCGGTAGAGCACCGGGTTGATGAACCCGAAGGGCGCTCGCCGGCCTTGCTGGGCGCCGGCAACGAGTCCTGCGATCAGTGGGGCGGACAAGCTGGTGCCTGCGGTCGACTGCGTCTGGTACCGACCGTTGTCGTCGGTGTGGCCGACCAGCATGCCCGTGTTCGAGTCGGCGACGGCGGAGATGTCAGGCGTCACGCGGTTGACGACGGTCTTGCCGTGGACCCGGACGTGTGACATCGATGCCGGTACGACGCCCTTCTGATAGGCGGGCTGTGCATATGCGAGGCTGGTGCCGCCACCGGCTGCGGAGCCGGCGCCCAGGTCGTTCCACTTGCCGCCGTCGAGTGACACGTCGTTGCTCGACCACCCGGTCTCGAACACGCGCTCATTCCGCTTGCCGAGGCCCAGCGTCGTACCGCCGACTGCAGTTGCGAACGGCTCCTCTGCGACCGCGTCGACAGAGGCTGAGTCGCCGGATGAGAAGTACAGGCCGACACCCTCGGCTGCGGCCCGCAGTGTGAGCGCATGCAGGGTCTTCGTCGAGGCGGGGTCGCCGGGGAGCCCCCAGGAGTTGGAGACGATGCTGGCGCTCGGCTTGTGGCCGTTGCCGATCAGTACGCCGTGCACGGCGTTCAGGAGTCCCTCGACCTCGTCGCATCCGTTGCCGACGACGACCAACTGGTTCGCGTGCGGCGCCATCGCGTAGACCGCCTGCGAGTCCATCTCCGACTCGTCGTCGTACCGGCTCGCGCTGCGGGTACTCGGTGCGCTGCACGCGTGCCCCACGGTCTGCTCCCGGTACTGACCCGGCCTCAGCGCTGGCAGGCCGCTGCGCTTGGCCCACTCCTGCATGGTCTTCTGCATCGCGGTCCCGAACCCAAGCTCGGTCAGAGCCACGGTCTGACCCTTACCGCTGAACGCAGGCGAGACGCCGTACGCGGTGCGCAGTTGCTTGGCGGTGTACCCGCAGATCGGCAGCGGCGCCTTGGTCAGCCCCTTGTACGCCGGTTTGAAGCTCTGCACGTGCTCCGCCCAATACTGCGAGCAGACCGGTGCCTTCGCCGAGGCCGCCGCGGCCAGCGCGCGCGAACTGCTCAACCCGGTCACCGCAAGAACATCCGGACCGCCTATCGACTGCACCCTCGAGACAGGTCCGGTTGCCGACACAAAGTCACGCCCACCACTGACCTGTACGTCGCTCAGTCCAGCAGCCGTCAGCTGATCAGCAACCGCCTTGGCCGCCGCCTCAGTAGGTCCGAACCGAGCCGTGTACTCAGCCGGACTCAAGTACCGATGGAACTGGGCACTCCCCGCTGTAGACACCGCCAACGCGAACCGCTCGGCCCCAGCCGCATCCGGCTTCAGCCACACCTGCACGCTCCGCACCTCAGCCTCACGCACCACGCCCCGCCCGGGCACCCCCAACGCCGCCCCGGCAACTACAACCGCCGTGCAACTCACCAGGGTGACAACAGTCCTGAGCACAATTCCTCCACGCTCCGTGATCGACCCACTACCGATCTATCACCCTAGGCTGCCACCTGATCCTTCACGTCTTCTGTAGATCAAGGTCCCGAATCAGACCGATCTCTAGAGGGTGAGGGTGGCTTGTAGGCCGAGGTGGTCGGAGAGGTAGTCGGGGCCGCCTGGCATAGGGAGGGGGGTGGTGAAGGTGAGCTGTGTTGTTTTGACGGTGATTGATGGGGCGGAGAGGAGGAGGAAGTCGATGCAGTGGGCGGGGCGGCGGGGTCTGAGGTAGGCCTCGTGGAAGGTTGGCTGGCAGTTGTCGCCGAAGGTGTTGAGCAGGCCGGTTTCCTGGATGAAGGTGCGGAAGAGGGGGCTGTTGCTGGCGATGTTGAAGTCGCCGGTGATGACGGCCGGCTTGTCGAGGGCTGCGACTGCGTGGGCGAGTGTTGTGAGTTGCTGGTGCTGTAGGCGGTAGTAGCGGTTCGTTTCGGACCAGTCGCCGTCGAAGTTGGCCAGCAGGTGAGTGTCGAGCACAGCCACACCAGCGAGGTGTGTGACGAGCACGCCCTTAAGCCGTGCCTGTAGTCGCGAAGAGCGGGGAAGCCCGACCACATCAGCTGCGGCTGGCAGTGGGAAGTGCACATACGTGGTCCGGGCGATCGCCGTACGGGAGAGCGTCACCAGCCCACCTGCTGGACCAGCTACTGACCTGCGGAAGCTGACGAACCGGTACGACGGCATCCCGCGAACGAGCTGCCTGAAGTGGTAGTAGGTCAGCACCTCTTGGAAGTTCACGACGTCGACGTCGGATGCCTCGAACACCGCACCGATCGCGGCGTACCGCTCACCAAGCCGCGAACCGCGCAACGGCATACCGCGAGTGTTGAGCGAAGCGACTGTCAGCCGGACCACTGGTTACCTCCACGGTGTCTAGGGTGTCCGCATGACTGATCCGAAGACGATGCTGCAGGACTACCTCCGTGAGGCGCGTAGTGCATTGGAGTGGAAGCTCGACGGACTCACGGAGTATCAGATCCGGCGGCCGCTGACTCCCACCGGCACGAACCTGCTCGGTCTGGTCAAGCACCTCTCGATCGTCGAGGCCAGGTACTTCGGTGACACCTTCCACCGGACGTTCCCGGAGCATCTGCCGTGGTGGGAAGACGATGCTGAGCCGAACGACGACAGTTGGGCCACCGAGCACGAGTCCCGCGCGGAGATCGTCGACCGCTACCACCGTGTTTGCGCCCACGCCGACGCGACCATAGCCGCGCTACCCCTCGACGCGCGCGGGCACGTGTCCTGGTGGGGGAGCCCCGATGTCACTCTGCACTCGATCCTCGTCCATGTGCTTGCCGAGACCAGCCGCCACGCGGGCCACGCCGACATCTTGCGGGAGAACCTGGACGGGGCGACGGGCATGCTGCCGGGGAACTCCAATCTGCCCGACCACGATGCGGCCTGGTGGGAAGCCAACTACGCGCGCATCGAGGCGGCCGCCGTTAGGGCCGGCGGGTAGCGACGAGGGTGCAGAAGTCTGGCGCTAGCCGGAGTTCTGTTGCCAGGAGGTTGGGGTGGGTGAGCCAGGCGAGTCGCTCGGCGTCGACGGCGCCTTCGTGGATTGGCGGCCATTCGGTCATCGGAGTGAAGTCGTCGTTGACCACGGTGCCGCCGGGGCGCACTAGGAGCGAGGGGTCGGTGCCTGAGCCATCCGTGAGGCTCCCGCCGCCGTCCAGCACCAGTAGGTCGAACGGCGCCCGGTCGGCGATGACAGACCAGTCGCCGGTCACGATCTCCACGTCGGCGACTCCTGCGAAGAGCTGTCGCACCCGAGCGGCTTGCTCCGCGTTGCGCTCGACGCTCACGATCCGTACGCCGGGTCGTCGGCCGCACACCAGCCACGCGAGACCGACCCCGCACCCCGTGCCGGTCTCGCCGATCACGCTGTCGGCTCCGGCTGCCAGTGCCATCAGCAGCCGCCCCTGCTCGAGGCGGCAAGACGAGGTGAACCCGAGCTCAACGGCCAGGCGCACTGCGGCAGTGACCAGTTCAGGGACGTCAGCGCCCGCGTAGCTCTGAGTACCCGCGATCGACATGAGCTACTTCACGGCGAGTTCGCCGAGCTCTGACCAGTCGTCCTGGGGGACCTTGAAGTTGACGATGCGCGGAGTCTCGACCAGGTACGGCGGGAGGTCGCGCTGGGCCGCCTTGAAGTGGTCAGAGGTGACGTGGGCCGTGGCGGCGTCGTCGTCGGCGAAGGCCTCGACCAGGACGTACTCGTTCGGGTCGTCCAGGGAGCGGGACCAGTCGTACCAGAGGCAGCCGGGCTCGGCGCGGGTGGCCGCGGTGAAGTCGGCGGCGATGGACGGCCAGTCCTCTGCGGACTCGGGCTTCACACGGAACTTCGCGGTGATGAAGATCATGGGTCTGACGTTAGCGCAGGGTGAAGCCCGTGCCGAGGGGGTCGAGCGGGTCGAGAGTGAACGTGCTGGTGCCAGTCCGGTGCGCCAGGCCGGACACCTCGGTCAGGACGCCGGCTGGTGTCTCGGAGAGGATGCGGCCGCGGAACGTCGTACCGACGATGGAGTCGTGTGTCAGCACCTGGCCGGCACCCAGCAGGCCGTCGGCGTGCAGGAGCGCGAGCCGGGCTGATGTGCCGGAGCCACAGGGGGAGCGGTCCACCTGCCCGTCGGCGAAGACGGTCACGTTGCGCTGGTGCAGCGGCCCGAGGTCGTCGTACAGGATGGTGCCGTAGATGCCGTTCAGTCGCGGGTCGGTCGGGTGTACGGCGACGTCGTTCAGGGCCCACTTGATCTGGCGGCCGATCGCGATCAGATCGGCGTAGTGCTCCGGTATGACGGCCAGTCCGACGGAGGCCGCGGACACAGAGGCGTAGAAGGCTCCACCGAAGCTGATGTCTGCGACGACACCGGCGACGGGCACTGAGCGTGCCAGCACGTACGACGGCACGTTCTGGAACGTCACCTCGGAGGACGTCACCCGAGCCACCACGCGCCCGGACGGTACGTCGATCACTACCTCGGTGACGCCATCCGGCGCAGCGGGGACCAGACCGCTCTCCACTGCCCAGACGCCCAAGGCGATCGTCCCGTGCCCACAGGCGGTGGAGTAACCGTCCTTGTGCCAGAACAGCACGCCGAAATGCGCACCTGCATCATCCGGCGGTACGACGAAGCACCCGTACATGTCGGCATGCCCCCGCGGCTCATTCACGAGCAACTGCCGTACGGCGTCGATAGCCGGTGTGGACTGCGCTGTGAGCCGCCTCTCGGCCACTGTGGAGCCAGGAACGACCGGACCGCCGTCAGTGACGATGCGGAAGGGCTCTCCAGCGGTGTGATAGTCGACAACGCTCACAGGCTCCACATGGGCAGCCTATGCGGCACGCCGAGCGGTCAGCAGTGCACACCGCAGCTTGGCCTTGTCCGGGTAACCAGCGGCGAGACCGATCTCGTAGACGTCGTGGCTGCGCATGTTCACCATTGCTGCGACGTACCAGACCGGGTTCCCCTCGGCCAGCATGGTGATGATCATGGTGGTGGTGGCGTTCATCCTGACCCTCTCCTCTGGTTGCTCTTACTGATACGTCGAACCAGCGCCCCGGGAATTGACACCACCGCTCGGAAAGTTTGCCGGGAAAACGAAGCGCCCCGGTCGATGACCGGGGCGCTTGTCCGTGTGGGTCCCGGGGGGAGTGGGACCTCCACACGTTGGGGGGGACCTGGACAGTAACAACCTCCCGGGGTCATGTCCGAACTATTTCGCTCGTTCCCGAAACACTGTCCGCTGAGCGGTGCGTTTCGTGCGCTCAACGGCGGGTCCGCTTCCGGGGCAGCGAACAGTGTGCAGATGCCGTTGTTTCCGACCGGTATCCCGGTCAGAAACCTCCGTGCCGTTTCAAGCAGTGGAGTGATTGGCTCAGCTGAGCTGGACGATCGCGTCCGCCGACTTCGCCGTCGCCGCGATCAGCTGGGCGTTGCGTTCGTCGCTGCCGAAGGTGCGCTCGTGCGCCTCCTCCTTGGAGCGGCCGAAGTGCATGTGCCGAGCTTCGAGTCGCTGGTGCCTCAGCTCCTCGGGTACCTCGACGTACCAGCACTGGTCGAGCACCGTGCGGACAGTTGCCCACGGCATCTCATCGAGCAACAGATAATTGCCTTCGGTCACGACCAGGCTGACCTCCGGTGCGACTCCGATGCTGGCGGCGATCGAATCCTCGAGCCCGCGATCGAAACGCGGTGCCCAGATCGGCTCGGTCGGTGCGTCCTTCAGCCGTTTGAGCAGGGCAAGAAACCCGTAGCCGTCGAAGGTGTGCGGCGCGCCCTTGACTTCCGCGAGCCCAAGCTCCTCGAGCACGGACTGCGCCAGGTGGTACCCATCCATCGGCACCAAGGCCACCTTGTGTCCCGCAGCGGTCAGCCGCGCGGCGAGGTGCTCGGCGAACGTCGACTTGCCCGCGGCCGGCGCTCCACAGATGCCCAGGATCCGTCGTTCACCACTGGTCGCCAGCTCAACCGCCAGGTCGAACGCGGCCTCCGAATCAAGTGTGCGCACCCGCCGATCCTAGAACGCCCCGGCGCGCAGCCGCCCCCTTTGCGCATGGGGCGGACCGCCACCACTGACCAACCCGCTCGACCGGGTGATTACCACGCTCAGCTGAGCCTGGCGTAGCGGTCTCCGACAGGGTTAGTGGGTGGCTGGGGTCCGCCCCAGGTCGCTCTCGTGTTGCTGGTCCACCAGCCGGCGGGCGATGGAGCCGCAACCCTCCAGCTGCAAAACGTGCGGGGCCTCGGTCAGGCGATGGCCGAGCGCGGTCACGGTGTCGAGGCAGCGGGACCGGCCGAGGATCGCCCATCCGGTGCGGTTCTCCGGGCTGAGGTCGAGGTCCTCCGCGAGCAACAGCTCCGACCCGACCCACGCGCGGGTCTGGGTCTGCAGGCTGCCGCCGACTTCGCCGTACCGGCCGAGGACGAGCGACTCGCGGATCTCGGCCGTGCAGCCTCGTTGCAGGCGCACTGTGGTCGATCGGGTGACGTCCGCGTCGGCAGCGACCACGAACGGTTCGCCGTACCACTGCAGGCTCGCGCCGTCGGTGAGCTCGACCGCGACGTCCCACCGCGCCGACGAACCCCGCATCGCGTACGCGACCGTCCCGGCCGTCTCGACGATCTCGAGGCGGATCGGGCCGGACACCACGACCTCGATCCGCACCTGATCTCCGGCGAGCAGCAACGCACCGGCTGCCACCAGGGCAACCCGTACGACGCCGGGCGGCCCGGGGAGTCGACGCGGCGACAGGTGATCCGTGATCAGCACACAGCGGTCGCGAACCGGATCAGCGGCGACCTCAATGCGAGTGGGCATGGGTGTGCGAGATCATGACGCCGTTCTCGTCGATGTGGGAGTGCGGTGCCATCGGGCCGGGGTCGACCGGGGTGTGGCCGCCGTCGCGGACGACCTTGGTCATCGCCAGCACCCACTCCTTCAGGCCGGCCACCGACGCCGGGTCATGCCGGGAGAGCGCGAGGACCGGCTTTCCGCCGCGCGCGGCCTCGGCGTCTTTCACCATCTGCTCGACGTCGACGCCGACGTACTGGGCGAGGTCGGTCTTGTTGACCACCAGCAGGTCGGCGCGCGCGATGCCCGGGCCGCCCTTGCGCGCGACGTCACCGCCGCCGGCCACGTCGAGCACGAAGATCTGCGCGTCGACCAGGGCGGGGGAGAAGGTCGCGGTCAGGTTGTCGCCGCCGGACTCGACCAGTACGACGTCCAGTGGGGCGAAGTCGCGTTCGAGATCCTCGACGGCGATCAGGTTCGGCGTGACGTCGTCGCGGATGGCGGTGTGCGGGCAGGCCCCGGTCTCGACGGCGCGGATGCGCTCGGGGTCGAGTACGCCGGCCGAACGGAGCAGGCGGGCGTCCTCGTCGGTGTAGATGTCGTTGGTGATGACGCCGAGGCGGAGTTCGTCGGCGAGTTCGCGGCAGATGGTCGCGATCAGCGAGCTCTTCCCGGTACCGACCGGTCCGGCGACGCCGAGCCGGAACGAACGGGTCGTGGTGTCAGGCATGGAACAACCTCATTCTTTCGATGGCATGCTGCTCCGCGAACTGGTCGATCAGCGGTGCGCCGCCGGAGGGGATCTTCTCGATGTCGGTCAGCGGCGCGACGTCGCTGACGAGCCGTTCGATGTCGTCGTGCAACGCCGCGAGCCAGGTGACTGCGATGGCTGGGTCTCCGGGCAGGAGCTTGAGCGAGGCCGCGATCACGGTCTGCGCGTCGTCGTACGCGACCAGCCGCGCGACCTGCTCCGCTGACAGCCCGGTGACGGCGCCAATCACGCCGATGACGAGCGGGCGCGCGATCTCGCTGTCTCTGGGGAGGTGGTTCAGTACGTCGGGCCAGACCCGCTCGGCCAACCGCAGATACGCCCGGCCCTGACGTCGCGACGCGGTCCGCAACGCGCGGCTGGGTGTCCGCGCCGCCCACGCTGTCTCGAGTTCTGTGAGGGCCTGACGGTCCGGGTTGTGCCGAGCCAGTACGGCGACCGCGGCCTCGGTGCGGGCGACCGTCCGGAGGCGGTCGCGGGCGTACTCGCCGACGTCGGCCAACTGCTTGCCGTCGGCACCTAATCCCGCGCGGACGGCCGGCTCGAGTCCCGCCGACTGCGTGTGACCGCCGGTGGGCAGCCGCCCGTCCGCCAGCATCAACGCGACAACCTCGGGCGAGCTCACCCGACCACCCCAAGGACGGCTGGCGCTTCGCAGGTGGTGACGCGCCGACCGCGGCCTCCGCGCCGGCCCGGATCGACCGGTCCGCGTGATCGGCGAGTCGCCCGACTTCCGCCGTACCGGCTGGTGCTGGGTAATGCGAGGGTGTTCATCAGAACATCGCGTAGAGCTGGGCGAGCGGGAGGACCGCGGCGGGGGAGGGCTCGACGGGGTCGCCGTCGACCGCGATCGCGAACGTCTCCGGGTCGATGTCGATCGTCGGCAGCGCGGAGTTGTTCTTCATGTCCGCCTTCCCGATCTCGCGCGTCGGCCGTACGCCGGCCAACCGCCGACGCAACCCGAGTCGGCCGGCCAGCCCGTCGTCCAGCGCCGCCGGCGATACGAACGTCACCGACAGGTCCGCGCCGATCGCGTCCCCGAACGACGGCCGCATCAGCACCGGCTGCGGGGTCGGGATCGACGCGTTCGGATCACCCAGCGCGGCCCACGCGATCGCGCCGCCCTTGATCACCAGGCGCGGCCGGACCCCGAAGTACTGGGGATCCCACAGCACCAGATCCGCCAGCTTCCCGACCTCCACCGAACCGATCTCGTGATCGATGCCGTGGGCAATGGCCGGGTTGATCGTGTACTTGGCGACATACCGCCGGGCCCGCTCGTTGTCGGCCGGCAACCCACCGTCGAGGGCACCACGCCGGTGCTTCATCACGTGCGCGACCTGCCAGGTCCGCGTGATCACCTCGCCGATCCGGCCCATCGCCTGCGCGTCCGACGACGTGATCGACAACGCGCCCAGGTCGTGCAGGATGTCCTCGGCCGCGATCGTGGTCGCGCGGATCCGCGACTCGGCGAACGCGAGATCCTCCGGTACGTCGGGGCTCAGATGATGGCAGACCATCAGCATGTCGAGGTGTTCGGCGACTGTGTTCACCGTGTGCGGCAGCGTGGGGTTGGTCGAGCCAGGGATGACATGCGGGTACGCCGCGATCGACAGGATGTCCGGCGCGTGACCACCACCGGCCCCCTCCACGTGGAACGCGTGGATCGACCGGCCCGCGATCGCGCCGAGCGTCGATTCGACGAACCCTGCCTCGTTCAGGCTGTCCGCATGCAGGGCGACCTGCAGCCCCCAGTCGTCGGCCGCGCGCAACGCGGTGTCGATCGCCGCCGGTGTCGAACCCCAGTCCTCATGCACCTTGTACCCGGCCGCGCCGGCCAGCGCCTGCTCGGCGAGCGCCTCCGCGCTGACCGTGTTTCCCTTGCCCAGCAGGAGAACGTTGAGCGGGTACGCGTCCAGACTCCGGTGCATCTGCTCGAGGTGCCACGCACCCGGCGTCACGGTCGTCGCCTTCGAGCCCTCGCTCGGCCCGGTCCCACCGCCCGCCACCGTCGTGATCCCAGTCGCCAGCGCCTCATGCAGTTGCGACGGCGACAACAGGTGCACGTGCGAGTCGAACGCGCCCGCCGTGAGGATCCGTCCCTCACCCGCGATCACATCCGTCGACGGCCCGATCCGCAACGCCGGATGCACGCCGTCCGCGATATCCGGGTTCCCCGCCCGCCCCAACGCAACGATCCGCCCATCCCGAATCCCCACATCAGCACGAACGATCCCCCACCAGTCCAGCACCACCACATTGGTGATGACCGTGTCCGGCGCACCCTCCGCCCGAGTAGCCGTCCCCTGAGCCATCGACTCCCGGATCGACTTCCCGCCCCCGAACACAACCTCCTCACCCCCAACAGTCCGGTCCTCCTCCACCTCGATCCACAGATCCGTATCAGCCAGCCGAACCTGATCCCCCACCGTCGGCCCGTACAACGCCGCATAAGCCGACCGAGAAATCTCAACCACGGTGCGACACCCGCCTCATGCACTCAGCAGCTCTTGCGATCGTCCGTCGCCGAGGTCCACGATCCAACCCGGCGCACGTCCCCACGAACGAGGCGCCTCCGGCCGCGCGGAGACGATCGACTCGCAAAATGTCCTGAGCCGGACGCGGGGCGCCGAGGAAGAAACCAGCGCCTGCGACGATCTCGCGGTGGCTGCTGGTGTAGGTCGCCGACGGAGTCTCCGGTCCTAGACCTCTCTCCCGTGTGCCGGAGAAGGAACCAGCGCCTCCAGCGACCATGCGGTGGCTGCTGGTGGGGGTCGGCGAGGGGGTCGCGGGCGCCGGATCTCCCTCCCGGTCACCCGGACGTGCGGTCGCGTCTGCCGTTCGCGTGTGGTGCCGATCGACTCGGATCGCGTCTTGTACGACCTCACTCGTGTGTGCCGGGCGTCCGGCGCGGCCCGCGGTGATGGTCGGGGCAGGCCAGGTCCGGTGAGTGGCCGACGTAGACGCCTGAGGTGCGACCGCGGGCGTGATCTCACGCATCTCGCTTCACCTGGATTCCGGGGACGTGGCGGGCGCCTTTGAGGGCGACCAGGTTGACCTCGCGGGATGCGCCGGGCTCGAAGCGTTGCGACGTACCGGAGGGGATGTCCAGGCGGAAGCCGGCGGCGGCCTCGCGGTCGAAGGCGAGGGCGGTGTTGGCGTCGGGGAGGTGCAGGTGGGAGCCGATCTGGACGGGGCGGTCGCCGGTGTTCACGATCACCAGCCGCAAACGCTCATCCGGAGTGCGATCCGCGTTGAGAACGATGGTGCCGGGCCGGATCCGCAGGGCACCGGGGCCGGGCGGCGGTGTCTGCGTCCCCTGCTCTTCCTGACTAAGTCTACTCGGCTCTGTCATCGGGGCCGCCTTAAATGATGGGGTTGTGGATAGTGACGAGTTTGCGGCCGTCGGGGAAGGTGGCTTCGATCTGGACGTCGTGGAGGAGTTCGGCGACGCCGGGCATGACCTGGTCTCGGCTCAGGACCTCGCGGCCGGTGTGCATGAGGTCGGCGACGGCGGCGCCTTCGCGGGCGCGTTCGATCACCCACGTGCTCAGCAACGCGACCGCCTCGGGGTGGTTGAGGAGGACTCCCCGGGCCAGCCGGTCGCGGGCGACCATGCCGGCCACGGAGAGGAGGAGCTTCTCCACGTCGGAGGGGGTGAAGTTCATGATTGCGATGGTAGGACGTGGTCGGCGACCTTGTCGGTGCTCAGGCACAGGGAGCAGACGGCGGCGTCGTGGGTGAGGCAGGCGGCCATGTCGGGGCGCTCGTAGTCCTGGCGGCAGACATGACACGTCAGTACGTCGCCGGACGGGTTGCCGTGGTCGTCGTACATGGGCAGGTCGAGTCCATCGTCGGTACGGCGTAAGTAGAACTTACCGCGAGTCGCCACCGCCAGCACCGGAGGCAGGACGAGGGCAAGCCCGATCGCGACCAGCGGCGAGTACGGCCTGATCCCCTCACCGAGCCCACCGAAGAACACCAGGATCGACACCCCGGCAGCGACACCCATCGAGACGAACCCGACCGGGTTGACGGCGTACAGCATGCCCCGCCGGAACTCGGGGTGCAGCGGCGACAGCTTCAGCAGGTACTTGTTGAAGACGATGTCAGAGGCAACGACCACGATCCACGCCATCCCGCAGTTCGCGTAGAACCCGAGGATCGTGTTGAGGAAGTCGAACATGTTCGCCTCCATCAGTACCAGCGCGATCAACAGGTTGACGGCCAGGAACACCAGCCGGCCCGGGTAGTGCCGGGTCAACCGCGTGTACGAGTTGGTCCACGCCAGCGAACCCGAGTACGCGTTCGTCACGTTGATCTTCACCTGACTGATCACGACCAGTACGACGGCCAGCGTCATCGCGAGCCACCCCGGCAGGAACCCGCGGTAGATCTCGAGGAACTGATGCACCGGCTGGTTCGCGATCGCCGCCCCGCCGTCGACCTGAGCAATCACATAGACCGCCAGGAACAATCCGATGACCTGCTTCAGCGCACCGAAGATGACCCAGCCCGGGCCGGCCAGCAGCATGGCGGTCCACCAGCGGCGCGAGTTCTCGGGCGTCTTCGGCGGCATGAAGCGCAGGTAGTCGATCTGCTCGGCGATCTGCGCGATCAGTGACAGGCAGACACCGGCCGCGAGCAGCATCGAGCCGAAGTTCGCATCCGGCCCGTAGTCGAGGAACGTCGAGACCGAGTCCGGGTGCGACACGACCAGATACACGAACGGCAGCACCATCAGGATCAGCCAGAGCGGCGTCGTCCAGACCTGCAGCGTCGACAGCACCTTCATCCCGTAGATCACCAGCGGGAAGATCACCAGTGTGGAAACGGCGTACCCGATCCACACCGGGATGCCGAGCCCCAACTGCAGACCCTGCGCCATGATCGAGCCTTCGAGCGCGAAGAAGATGAACGTGAACGACGCGAAGATGACGTTCGTGACGACCGAGCCGTAGTACCCGAAGCCGCTGCCGCGGGTGATCAGGTCGAGGTCGATGTTGTACCGGGCGGCGTAGTACGCGAGCGGCAGACCGGTCGCGAAGATCACCACCGCGAAGATGCCGATGCCCCACAGTGCGTTCGTGGTGCCGTACGAGATGCCGATGTTCGCGCCGATCGCGAAGTCGGCCAGGTAGGCGATCCCGCCGAGCGCGGAGACGGCGACGACGCCGGTCGACCAGCGGCGGTAGCTGCGCGGCGCGAACCGCAGCGTGTAGTCCTCAAGGGTCTCGCGGGTCGCGGCCGACTGGGTCGGTTCGACAGTGCTGCGATGGTCGAGCGAGGGTTCAACAGACATGGCGGAACTCCTGGCGGCACCTTCGGGCGAGTGGTGCTCCGGTGGCCCGGCGACGCTGCCGGCAGGGGATGCACCCGAATGGAAGGAACCTAGGAAGCGCGTGTTACCGCCGTGTTGCCGATCCGCTACGTTCGTGTATTTCCATCTGGAAGTAATCCGCGAGCTCAGCCTCAAGCTCCCGCTGTACGGCGCTCAGCCGCGCCGCGACCGTGGACCCGACCGGCGACAGCGCGGCGACGATCCGGCGTTTGTCGGCCGCGTGGACCCGGCGCAAGATCAGCCCGCGCTCGACCAGCTTGTCCACATGCCGCGTCAGGCTGGCAGCAGGCAGTACGGCGGCCTCGGCCAGCACCGACATCGGCTGGCCCGGTTCCTCGTGCAGCGCAGCCATGATCCGCCACTGCTCGATCGTCAGCTCGAACTCGTCGAGCAGCTCCTGCAGACCGAGCTCGATCCGGCGCTCGGCGCGCTTGAGCAGTAGGAGCAAACTGGTCGGCACGGCACCCCCTCGGTCTACGTGGTGGGAAATATAGCTCTTCGCTCGAAGTTCCGCCTCCGATTCGGTCACACTGAACGCTGGAGGTAACAGTGCGCCGTACGGACGTGGTCTCGATCGCCTTCGTCGTTCCCCGGCAAGGCCCGACCGGCCTCTACGGACCCTCCTGCCTCGCGTGCGGTCAACTCGCAGTCGAGCAGCTCAACGCCTGCAACGGCATCGCCGGGCGACAGATAGAGCTCGTGTACGTCGATGCCGGCCGCGCGCCGGAGGCGGTCGCGGACGAGGTCGGGCGGCTCGTGGACAGCGGCCGCGTCGATGCGGTCGCGGGCTGGCACATCTCCGCGGTCCGGGTCGCGCTCGCGCGGCGGATCGGCGGGCGGGTCGTCTATGCGTTCGCCGCGATGCACGAGGGCGGCGACGATACGCCCGGAGTGTTCCTGTTGGGAGAGCGTCCGGTCAATCAGTTGCTCCCGGCAGCGGCCTGGTTGCGTGAACACCATGGTGCGCGTCGATGGGTTGTCGTAGGCAACGATTATGTCTATCCCCGCGTGACCGGCTCAGTGGCCCGAGAGGCCTTGCAGGACAAGGGTTCCGAGATCATCCACTCTGCCTATGTTCCGCTCGGTACGTCGGACTTCCGCGGCGTACTGGATGAGCTGCGGACGACGCCGGCCGACGGCGTGATCATGCTGCTGATGGGACAGGATGCGGTGCACTTCAACCGTCAGTTCGCCCGGGCCGGGCTGAGTGATCGGCTCCTCCGGCTCAGCCCGGCGATCGAGGAGAACACGCTCCTCGGCGCCGGTGCTGGTGCCAACGACGGATTGTTCGCGGCGGCGGCGTACTTCGATGGTCCGCATACGGTCGAGAGTGGTGAGTTCGCGCGGACCTACTACGCCCGGTTCGGGCCGTTCGCGCCGGCGCTGAACGCGGTGGGTGAGTCCTGCTACGAGGCGATTCGCTTCCTGGCTCGCCTCGGTGAGGTCGCGGGCTCGATCGACATCGGCTCGGTGGCGGCATTGCGGAGCGGTCATTTCTACGACAGCCCACGCGGCCTGATGCGGCTCGACGGGAACCTGGTCGACCAGGACGTCTACCTCGTCGCGGCCGACGGCCTCGAATTCACCATCCAGGAGCAGATCACCCACATCTGCTGAGGCCTCGGCCGCGGGCGATCTGCGCAACGACAGGGCGTATACGTCTGCGACGACGCTGGGGCCGCTGCAGCTACGTATACGACTACCTCCTGTCGTTCTGCAGGGAAATCAGGCGAGGTAGCCGTCGGGGCGGATGAGGATCTCGTCGCCGTCGGCCGCGTGGTAGGCGGCGTAGGCGGTGGGGGAGGTGTAGGCGCCGGGGCCGAAGTCGACGGTGTGCGGGTGGGTGGCCGGGGTGGTAGGGGCGAAGCGGAGGAGGGTTTCGTGGGGTCCGCGGAAGAGGTCGAACAAGCGCAGCTCGTTGCCGTCAGCATCGATCAGTACGGCGTCGGGGGCGCGGTCGCCGGAGGTGATCGGGCGGGTGTCGGTGCGGTCGCGGTAGGAGATGTCGAGCTGGCGGGTGTTCTCGCCGCGGTCGAGGGCCGACTCGTCGCCGTCGAGGTGCTTCTGCATCAGGTCCTCGCTGATGCCGAGGACGCGGGCCGCGTTGGTCCGGCGTTCGGGCTCATAGGTCGCCAGGATCTCCTCGCGGCCGTCGGCGAGTTTCCAGCCGAGGTTGTAGGCATCCCCGATCCCGGTGTTCAGGCCCTGGCCGCCGGTCGGCGGGTGCACGTGCGCGGCGTCGCCGGCGATGAAGACCCGGCCGACCCGGAAGCGTTCGGCGAGCCGGACGTTCGGGCGCCAGACGGTGACCCAGGTCAGGTCGCGCAGCTTGGCGAAGCCGGGGCCGGCGTAGGTGTCCATCAGGTCCTGGAGGACCTCGAGGCTCGGCTCCCGGTGCTCCTCGACGATCGGTGAGGCGAGCTGGAACTGGTCGCCACCGGACAGCGGCATCAGCACGATGCCCTGCATCGGGTTCTCCCGGTGGGCGAACCAGTACGACTTGTCGTGGTCGAGTCCGTCGGCGGAGACGTCGCCGATCAGCACCTTGATCGACTCGTCCGTCGTGCCCTCGAAGGCGATCCCGAGGTGCTTGCGGACGAAGCTGGCGCCGCCGTCGGCCCCGACCAGGTAGGTCGCCCGGACGGTCTCGCCGGTCGACAGTTCGGCGGTGACGCCGGTCGCGTCCTGGGTGAACCCGACGATCGCCGTGGCGAGCTCGACCTGGACGCCGTACTCGGCCAGTTTGCTGCGCAGGATTTCTTCGGTGCGCGACTGCGCGAGCATGCGCCCGTTCGGGTAGGGGATGTCGGCCGTGGGCTCGACGAGCTCCCGCATCTGGCGCTGGCCCACCTCG
Source organism: Kribbella sp. NPDC051587 (assembly GCF_044453945.1). NCBI lineage: Bacteria > Bacillati > Actinomycetota > Actinomycetes > Propionibacteriales > Kribbellaceae > Kribbella > Kribbella sp. NPDC051587. The sequence goes on along the minus strand of NZ_JBITDE010000004.1, from coordinate 273,598 downwards.
ACGCCGTCCAGGTGGATGTGGACCGTCGATCCGTCGATGCCATGGCGGATGACTTCGTCCACGACGCCGAGATCGTCGAACACCTCGAGGGTGCGCGGCTGCAGGCCGTCGCCGCGGGATCCGGTGAAGAACTCGGTCGCCTTGTCGACGATGCGGACGGCGAGGCCGCGGCGGGCGAGGTCAATGGCGAGGGTGAGGCCGGTCGGTCCGGCGCCGGCGATGAGGACGGTCATGATGATCTCCTTGACTGAATTATGATTCACTGAATCTGGATTCAGCATGAACCTGGTTAGGGTTCGGTGTCAAGGAGCCGGTGTCGAGGAGGTAGGCGTGACGGAGACCGCGAGCCGCCGGGAACGGGCGGCGGGAACCGAGGCCGCGCTGAAACAGGCCGCCCGGGAGGTGTTCGCCGCGCGCGGATACCTGAACACGAAGATCACCGACATCACCGCGGCCGCGGGGCGCGCGACAGGCTCGTTCTACAACCACTTCGCCGGCAAGGAAGAGCTGCTCGAGGCGCTGCTGAAGGACATGCTCGCCGCCGCGGACCAGCGCGTCCTGGACATCTCGGGGCACGACAACGACTTCAGCAAGCGCTCGGCGATCCGCTGGCACGTCGCGATGTACTGGCAGTTCTACCAGGACCACCTGCCGGAGATGATCGCCGTGAAACAGGCCGCCATGCTCGACCCGGACCTGGGCCGCCGCCTCCGGAGGATCATGGCCGACGACGACGCCCACATGACCGGCCACCTGGCGCAGCTCCCGAACCCACCAGCCGATCCCGCCGCGGTCATCACCGCGATGAACGCCCTGCTCGAAGGCTTCGCCTACACCTGGCTCGTCGTGAACCCCGCCAACGGCCAAACCATCGCCCCGGAAGTCGCCATCGACCTCCTCACCGACCTCCTCCACCACGGCCTAGCCGGGTCCGCGGACCGCTAACACTCACCAACTACCTGTACGCCGCGGTCCTCCCGCCTGAACATGGTGACGAACTGGGCCGTTCAGGAGGTTGGTGAGTGGGGGCGGTCCGCCTGCGCTCGCCTCTCCGGGCTGGGCGCGGCTGCGCCAGTACGGCGCCGAGTGGTTGCTCGCCACCGCACTTCACCTGGACTCGTCGTGGGCTTGCACCCCACATCGTGCCCTTCGACAAGTTGTGACCTGTTCCCGCCCACCGGTTCCTGTTCAAGCCCGCGGTTGGTGGCCCGTACGGGGTGATGGTCGCCCGCCGGTTTCGGTGCGGCCGAGCCGGTACGGCGAGGTGGTTGCTCGCCATTCCGACTGCGGCCGGAGACGTCGGCTTGTGGTTGCTCGCCGCTGCGGCCGATTTACAGTGGCGGTCGGCTGGTGTCGGCGCGGGGCTGAGGGGGATGGATCCGTCGGTGACCACGGTTCCCGTTGTCCGAGCTTCCGGGTTGTGGCTGAGGAGGCGGTGGTTCGGTCGGTGGCCGCGTTCCCGTTGGTTGGGCTTCCGGGTTGTGGCTGATGTCCGGGGCATGCGCTAGTCGGTAACTTTTGGGCGCTATGCGCCGAAAAGTTGACGCTTAACGAGCAGACGAGCCGGTGCGCGCGTCAATTGCCGAGTTTGAGGGAGTCGGTGACGAAAATGCACCACTGAGCGAAGCCGCCAGGCGCGACAGCATCCCAAGCACCCCGGGCGTCCGCCATCTGATGGGTTACCCCACGAGGTGGTGGGTTCTGGACTCGCATGCGGGTGCAGAACCCACAAGCTGATGGGTGAACCCACCAAATGAGGATGGCCGGTGAGGGCCTGTGGGGGCGTTCGCCACGATGGGTCACTTTGCCGGCCTCCTCGCTACCAGCCGCAACCGAAGCCCGGAAGCTCAAGCAACGTGAACCGTGGTCGCCGACCGAACCACCGCCTCCTCAGCCACAGCCCGGGAGCTCGGACAACGGGAACCGTGGTCACCGACGGATCCATCCCCCTCAGCCCCACGCCGGACGCCAGCCACGCGCCACTGTAAATCGGCCGCAGCGGCGAGGACCTCAAGACACGTCTCCGGCCGCAGTCGGAGTGGCGAGCAACCACAAGCCGACGTCTCCGGCCGCAGTCGGAGCGGCGAGCAACCACAAGCCGAAGTCTCCGACCGCAGTCGGAGTGGCGAGCAACCAAGGCATACGTCTCCGGCCGCAGGTGGAGCGGCGAGCGACCGAGCGCCGTACGGGGTCGGCCGGTTAGTCCTCTGGGGGAGGGGGTTCTTCGGCGCCTTCGCGTTCGTCGCGGTCGGCCCACTCCAGGAGGGGCGCCAGTTTGTACGACGTGTCGTCGATGGTGGCGTGGAGGTCGCCTAGGTCGGCGAAGCGGGAGGGGACGGTTTCGATGGTGAAGGACTTGGGGTCGACGGTGTCGATCTCGTCCCACGTGATGGGGGTGGAGACGGTGCCTTCGGGGTTGCCGCGGACCGAGTAGGCGCTGGCGATCGTGTGGTCGCGGGCGTTCTGGTTGTAGTCCACGAAGAGTTTCTTGGGGTCGCGATCCTTGCGCCACCAGGTGGTGGTCACGTCGTCGGGGGCACGTCGCTCCACCTCACGCGCAAAGGCCAACGCAGCCCGCCGTACGTCGCCGAATCCGTACTCGGGCTCGACCCGGACGTAGATGTGGATCCCCGAACCGCCGGACGTCTTCGGGTAGCCCGTGATGCCGAGGTCGTCGAGCACCTCGTGGACGACGTGAGCGACGCTGCGGACCCGGTCGAAGGGGCAGTCGGGCATCGGGTCGAGGTCGATCCGCCACTCGTCGGGCTTCTCGGTGTCGGTACGACGGGAGTTCCAGGGGTGGAACTCGACTGTCGACATCTGCACGGCCCAGGCCACGTGGGCGATCTCGGTGACGCACAGCTCGTCGGCGGTGCGGTTGTACCGCGGGAACTTGACCTGCACGGTCTCCATCCACGGCGGTGCGCCGTTCGGCAGGCGCTTCTGATGCACCTTGTCCCCGGAGACTCCGGAGGGGAATCGGTGCAGCATGCACGGCCGCTCCCGCAGTGCCCGGACGATGCCGTCGGCCACGGACAGGTAGTAGTTGACCAGGTCCAGCTTGGTTTCGCCGCGGGCAGGGAAGTACACCCGGTCCGGATTCGAGATCCGGACCGTCCGCTCGCCGACCTCCAGCTCAACCGCCGGAGACTTCTCCTTGGCCATGTCCACAACCTAACCGCAGCCACAGACAAACGGCAGGTACTACGCTAGCCGCGTCAGCCAACCGCGCGTGTCGGGCACCCGGCCGTACTGGACGTCGAGCAGCGCGGCGCGGATCTTGGCGGTGACCGGGCCGGTCTCCTCGCTGATGGTCAGGTCGCCGTCGGGCCAGGCCAGGCGGCCGATCGGGGTGATGACGGCGGCTGTCCCGGAGGCGAAGACCTCGGTGATCTCGCCGGTCCGGACGCCGTCCTTCCACTCGTCGGCGGAGATCCGGCGCTCCTCCACCTCGTGCCCGAGGTCGGCTGCCAGGTCGAGAACCGAGGCGCGGGTGACCCCGGCGAGGATCGAGCCGGACAGCTCCGGGGTGACGATGCGGCCGTCGGCGTACACGAAGAACATGTTCATGCTGCCGATCTCTTCGAGCCACTTGCGCTCGATGGCCTCGACGAAGGCGACCTGCTCACAGCCGTTCGCGACGGCCTCCGCCAGGCCGACGAGGCTGGCGGCATAGTTGCTGCCGCACTTGGCCGCCCCGGTCCCGCCGGGCGTCGCGCGCACGGTGGAGGTGGTCAGCCAGATCGAGACGGGCCGGGGGCCGGTGTCGAAGTACGGGCCGGCGGGTGACGCGATGACGCCGAACAGCACCTCGTGGGCGGGCCGCACACTCAGTGCGGCCTCGGTGGCGATCATGTACGGCCGCAGGTACAGGCTGGTCTCACCGTCGGTGGACGACGGCACCCACACCTCGTCCACGGTCACCAGTGCCCGGAGTGCCGCGACGAACGCGTCCTCAGGCACCTGCGGCAGTGCGAGCCGCTGAGCGCTCGCAGTGAACCGGGCGGCGTTACGGTCCGGCCGGAACGCCCACACCGATCCATCTGCATGCCGGTAGGCCTTCAGGCCCTCGAAAATCTCTTGTGAGTAATGCAGTACGGCGGCGGCCGGGCTCACCCGAAGGGGTGCGTACGCCGTCACCTTCTGGTCGTGCCAGCCGCGGTCGAGCGTCCAGTTCGCCACCACCATGTGGTCGGTGAACTTCAGACCGAAGGTCGGGTTGGCCAGAATGGCCTCCCGTGCCTCGGCACTGGCCGGATCACTCCGCAGCTCCACTGCAAAGTCCCACACGTCATTCGCCGTCGTTTCTGCAGTCACCCCCGGCACGCTACTCCCGACCGCGGCCCCACGACGACTCGCTGCCCACAGTGCGGCCGGTCCACGCGCGCCGAGCCGTCAGCAGCTCGAGGTCGTGCAGGCCGGCCAGCCGTGGCTCACGCTTGCGAGTGCTGGTCAGCACGCGCTCGGCAGCGGCATACACGTACGTCGTGTGCCACTCGTCCGGCAGCTCGATCAGCACCCGCATGGCGGTCGCCAGCGCCGCCCCTCCCTGGCCACTGCCGGTGAAGCACTCGGCCATCGCCAGCTCCAGCAGGGCCCGCTGCTCCAACCTCTCGCTGGGGCAGAGCTCCAGTGCGCGCGCGAACATCAGACAGCCGGCCGTCCAGTAGCCGAGGCTCGCGCAGACGCTCCCTTCCACTGCAAGCACCTCGTACGGCGTCCAGCCACCGCCGGTGCTTGCCGTAGGCAACTCGTTGGCGTGGCCGAGCACCTGTGGCAGCAGCACGTGAGCCTCGACGACACGATCGAGCTCGGCGAGGACTCGTGCCCGCGCCGAGCGGGCCCTGAGCATCCAGTCTGCACGGAGTGGTTTTTGCTCGGCCAATGTCACCGCGTCGTCGGCCAGCATCAGAAGCTGCGGCAGCGTGCGCCCCTCAGCAAGCCCACTGGTCGCCTCGCGACTGTGAACGAGACTGCGCAGACCGGGCTCGCCGAGTGCTTCGGCCAACTGCCGGGCGGCCCACCACCAGCGCCTGGCCTCGCCGGAGCGCCCGCAGGCGGTGAGAGTCTCCGCGATCGAGAGACTGAGCTCTGTCTGCCGGGCCTCATTCGCTGCCTGGCGCCCGGTCTGCAGCGCATTCAACTCACGCACCAGCTCGGGCAACCGCTGCGTTGCGGGGAGACACTGCAGACCGCCGAGCCACTCCGCCCAATCTGCCTCCGGGAAGTCAGCCGCCTCGGGCCAGGAGGCCGCCAGTTGTTGCCAGACTGCGGTCAACGGATCCAGCTGAATCGCGGGTGCGGCGGGTCGGGGCTTGGGATGGGTCCGGCGATAGATCTCGGCCAGCCGGTCGCCGGTGCCGAGCTCGCCGTCGCAGCGGCGCGCCAGGTCGGCCGATCCCGGGCGCTGGCCGCGCTCCACCTGGGACAGGTAGCTGTGGTCGAAGCCGACGCGGCCGGCGAGTTGGCGCAGGCTCAAGCCGGCCGCCTGCCTGCACTGTCGCAACTGCGGGCCGAACGCCGGCCTGCCGGATGTAGTAGCTGTAGCTGATGCGGTGGATGTGGTTTCGGTCCGGGCCTCGGTCACAGGATCGCCCCCGTTCGTGCTGCGGGCCCTCCGGCCCGCTCGCTGGTACGCCTGGTGGTTGCGGTGCGTGGCGTGAACGCTACAAGGCCTCTCCGACAAAACTGGTGGTGTTGGGCCGGTAGACGTGTGGGCTGCTGTGGGGTGTGGGGTGTGGGGTGTGGGCTGTTCGGGGAGCCCACTGCTCACACCTGGTGGGGCAGGTCGCAGGTGGGCAAAGCTTGTTGGCATGAACACGATGCGGCGGCAGGCTCGGCTCTTTCGGCTGGTGCGTCATGCCGACGCGTCCGGGCTGCGGGGGACCGGCACGCTGGCCGAGGGGGTGGAGTGGTCCGACGGCTCCGTTGCGCTGCGCTGGCGTGGGCCTTGGGCGAGCACCTCCAGCTGGGATCGCATCGAAGCGCTCCTCGCCGTGCACGCCACGGACGGGCGCACCTTGCTGCACTGGTGGTCCGAGCCGGCTCCGGTGCCCCGAGCCGAGACTGCTCCGAGTGCTGCCATTGACCCGAGCGCTGCTGTTGCCCCGGTGCCGAGCGCCGCGGTGTGGTTGCCGGCGCCCGGGGCGGACGGTTTGTGCTCGCGCTGTGGCCGGTTCTGGCCGTGTCTCAGCTGTGGGCCCTGAGTCTGCCGCGACCGCCCTGACCTGGCGGTTATCGGACAGGTCGGCAATCCGACAGGCCAACGCATTGACCCCGGAGTTATAAAGCCTCTCTACTAAATGCACCCCAACCGCCCCCGGGAGGTCCACCATGCGTTCCTGGCGTTCACGGTTCCTGACTGTCCTCGTCGGATTACTGCTGGTGGTCGTCGGCGGAGCCCAGACGGCGCAGGCGGCGAACATCCTGACCAATCCAGGCTTCGAGACCGGCTCGCTGAGCGGCTGGACCTGCTCGGGCGGATCAGTCGTCAGCAGTCCGGTGCGCTCCGGAGGCTTCGCGCTCAACGGTGCAGTGTCGAGCGGTGACTTCGCCCAGTGCAGCCAGACAGTCACAGTGCTGCCCAATACGGCGTACACGCTGTCTGGCTGGGTGCGCGGCTCTTATGTCTACCTGGGCGTCACCGGCGGCTCCTCTACCTGGACGCCCTCGGCCGCGAGCTACACGCAGCTGAGCGTCTCGTTCACGACCACGGCGAGCCAGACGTCCGCCCAGATCTACGTCCACGGTTGGTACGGACAACCGGCGTACCAGGCTGATGACATCAACCTGGACGGGCCTGGCGGTCCGTCCAACCCAGGGGCACCAGGTGCGCCAGGGACGCCGAGTGTGACCAGTACGACGAGCAGCGCGATCGGACTGAGTTGGGGCGCAGCCACCGGCACGGTCACCGGGTACCGGGTCTACGAGGGCGCGAGCGTCGTACAGACGGTGACTGGTACGACGGCGACCGTCAGCGGACTGGCAGCGTGCACTAGTCACAGCTACACAGTTGCCGCATACAACAGTGTGGGGGAGTCGACCAAGTCCGGTACGGCGTCCGCCACGACCAGTGGCTGTACTAACACCGGACTGCCGAAGCATGCGTTGATCGGTTACCTGCATGCGAGTTTCGCCAACGGCTCCGGGTATCTGCGGATGGCCGACGTACCGAGTGAGTGGAACATCATCAACCTCTCTTTCGGGGAGCCGACCTCGGCCACCTCCGGGGACATCCGGTTCAACCGCTGCCCGGTGAGCGAGTGCCCGAATGTCGAGAGCGATGCGGACTTCCTGGCCGCGATCAAGGCCAAACAGGCCGCAGGCAAGAAGGTGCTGCTCTCGATCGGCGGCCAGAACGGACTGGTCCAGCTGACCACCGCCGGCGCCCGGGACACGTTCGTGAACTCGGTGAGCGCGATCATCGACCGCTGGGGTCTGGACGGGCTGGACGTCGACTTCGAGGGCCACTCGCTCTACCTGGACCCCAGCGACACCGACTTCCGTAACCCGACCACTCCGGTCGTGGTGAACCTGATCTCCGCACTCAAGTCGCTCAAGGCGAAGTACGGGTCGAAGTTCGTGCTGACGATGGCACCGGAGACGTTCTTCGTGCAGATCGGCTACCAGTTCTACGGTCCGGGCACGAACGGTGGTGACGCCCGGCGCGGGTCCTACCTGCCGGTGATCCACGCACTGCGGGACTCTCTCACCGTCCTGCACGTCCAGGACTACAACTCCGGTCCGGTGACGGGGCTGGACAACCAGTACCACACCATGGGCGGTGCGGACTTCCACATCGCGATGACCGACATGTTGAAGGCGGGCTTTCCGGTGGCGAACACCGGGCAGACCTTCCCCGGTCTGCGGGAGGACCAGCTCGGGTTCGGCACACCTGCCGCGACCAGTGCCGGCAACGGGTACACCGCACCGGCCGCCGTACAGCAGGCTCTCGACTGCCTGGTGAAGGGACAGAACTGCGGTGGCTACACCCTGCGGGGCGGCGCCTCACCGGCGTTCCGTGGACTGATGACGTGGTCGATCAACTGGGACAAGTACTACAACTGGGAGTTCCGGAACAGCCACGCCCCGTACCTTGCGGCCCTGCCCTAACGGGAGCCGTGAGCCCGGCCCCGTCGTTCGGTCCGCGCCCCGCCCCCGCGGACCGAACCGGGGCCTGTGGACAACTGCTGCTCATTTGTGGGTTTTCGCTGGTATCAATGAGGCATGACAGCGTCGACTTCCCGCCCGGTGATCCTCACCGTGGACGACGACCCGGGCGTTTCCCGGTCCATCGCCCGCGACCTCCGCCGGCGGTATGCCGAGGAAAACCGCATCGTCCGGGCAGAGACCCCGGCCCAGGCCCTGGACGCCCTGAAGGAGCTCAAGCTCCGGGGCGAGCCGGTGGCGCTCCTGCTGGCCGACTACCGGATGCCCCAGATGTCCGGCATCGAGTTCCTCGAGGCCGCGATGGACCTTTATCCCCTCGCCCGCCGCGTCCTGCTGACGGCCTACGCCGACACGGACGCCGCGATCCAGGCGATCAACGTGGTCGACCTCGACCACTACCTGCTCAAACCGTGGAACCCACCGGAGGAGAAGCTCTACCCGGTGGTCGACTCGATGCTCGAGCTCTGGAAGTCGACACCGGCGGTGTCGTCCGACGAGACCCGGGTGATCGGTCACCGCTGGTCGGCTCCTTCCTTCGCGGCCCGCGACTTCCTGGCCCGCAACGCGGTGCCGTATCAGTGGCTGGGTGTGGACGACGAGGAGAGCAAGCGGCTGCTCGAAGCAGCCGGCGTGGACGGTTCCACCCTGCCGGTGATCATCACGCCGGACGGGGAGGTGCTGGTCGCGCCGAGCGAGTCAGAGCTGGCCGACAAGGTCGGTCTGGCCACCAACCCGGCAGCTGAGTTCTATGACCTCGTAGTGGTCGGTGGCGGCCCTGCTGGACTCGGTGCGGCCGTGTACGGCGCCAGCGAGGGCCTGCGGACCGTTCTGGTCGAGCAGGTCGCCACAGGTGGTCAGGCTGGTCAGTCGAGCCGGATCGAGAACTACCTGGGCTTCCCGGACGGGGTGTCCGGTGCTCAGCTCACTGACCGGGCCCGACGGCAGGCAGTCCGGTTCGGTGCCGAGCTACTGACGGCCCGGCAGGTGGTGGGGCTGGAGACCATCGGGTCGGCCCGCCGGCTCAAGTTCTCCGACGGCAGCGAGATCTCTGCCCACTCCGTCATTCTGGCGACTGGTGTGGCCTACCGGCAGCTCGATGCGCCCGGGATGGGCGACCTGAACGGCCGCGGCATCTACTACGGCGCCGCCACCACCGAGGGCCCCAGCTGTGCCGGCCAGGAGGTCTACATCATCGGCGGAGCGAACTCCGCCGGTCAGGCTGCGGTCTATTTCTCGAAACACGCGTCACGCGTGCATATGCTGGTAAGAGGTCCCTCACTCGAGGCGACCATGTCGTCGTACCTGATCGATCAGATCGCCGGCATCGACAACATCGAGGTGCACACCTGCACGCAGGTGGTCTCCTGCAAGGGTTCGGAACACTTGGAGCGCGTGACGCTGGTCAACAGCACCTCCGGGGAGAGCCGGGAGGTGGACACGGAGTGGATGTTCGTGTTCATCGGAGCGGCCCCACGGACGGACTGGTTGCCCGGCGACCTGCTGCGCGACGAGCGCGGCTTCGTGCTGACCGGACCGGACCTGCGGGGACGGCCACCGGGCTGGGCCCTGGACCGCGACCCCTACCACCTGGAGACGAGCATGCCTGGCGTCTTCGCGGCCGGGGACGTGCGGGCGGAGTCCGTCAAGCGGGTCGCCTCGGCGGTCGGTGACGGTGCGATGGCCGTGACCTTGGTGCACCGATACCTGGAGATGCTCTGATGACTGTGCCTGAAACCGAGACCGGTGAGCTCCACCGGATGACCCGGGACGAGCTGCGCACGCTGTTCCTGTTCGAGGCACTGAACGACGAGCAGCTCGACTGGATCGCGCGCGAGGGCTACGTCATCCACGTCGAGGAGGGGCGGGTCTTCCAGGAGGGCGCGGAGGCGACCTGCTGCTACATGCTGCTCTCCGGGACCCTCCGCATGTGCAAGCTGCTGCAGGGCGAGGAGGTGGAGACCAACCGCAGCTCCCAGCGCGGCGTCTACTCCGGTGCCTTCGGTGCGTTCTTCGGTGACGACGAGAGCAACACGTACAACGCTTCCATGTACGTGTTGGAGCCGTCGGACTTCTTCGTGATCGACGCCCGCACGATGGCGACGATGATGAACACCTGGTTCCCGATGGCGGTCCACCTCATCGAGGGCTTCGTGATGGGCTCCCGGCGCAGCAACGAGACCATCGGTCAGCGTGAGCGGTTGCTGGCGCTCGGCTCGCTGTCGGCCGGTCTGACGCATGAGCTCAACAACCCTGCGGCTGCGGCGGTCCGGGCTGCGGCGACCCTGCGGCAGCGCGTGGCCGGCATGCGGCACAAGCTGGCGATGCTCGCCGACGGGACTCTCGACGCGACCAAGCTGCACAAGATCGTCGCCATCCAGGAGGATGCGGTCGAGCGCGTCGCCAAGGCGCGCGACATGTCCGTCATGGAGCAGAGCGACGCCGAGGACGAGCTGTCCGACTGGCTCGACGATCACGGCGTCCGCGACAGCTGGGACGTCGCGCCGGTGCTCGCCGCGGTCGGCCTCGACGCCGACTGGATGGAGGGCGTGCGCGCAGCCGTCGGCGACGAGTATCTCGAAGGTGCTGTCCGCTGGCTGATGTACACGATCGACACCGAGTCGCTGATGAACGAGATCGACGACTCGGTGACCCGGATCTCCACGCTGGTCGGCGCCGCCAAGCAGTACTCGCAGATCGACCGAGCGCCGTACCAGGTCGTCGATCTGCGCGAACTGCTGAAGTCGACACTCGTGATGATGTCCGGCAAGCTCGACGGCCTGACCGTCGTGAAGGAGTTCGACCCCGAGCTGCCGCAGATCCCGGCGTACGCCGCGGAGCTCAACCAGGTCTGGACGAACATCATCGACAACGCGGTCCAGGCGATGAACGGCTCCGGCACCCTCACCATCCGCACCCGGCGCGACGGCCAGTACGTCGTCGTCGAGATCGGCGACACCGGCCCGGGGATCCCGGCCGACATCCGCACCCGGATCTTCGAGCCCTTCTTCACCACCAAGCCCATCGGTGAAGGCACCGGCCTCGGCCTCGACATCTCCTGGCGCATCGTCGTGAAGAAACACCACGGCGACCTCCGCGTCGACTCCAAGCCCGGCGAGACCTGGTTCAAGATCGTGCTGCCGGTTGACCCCGAGGCCGAGATCCAGGCCCAGGGGACCTTGATCTCTTGATCCGATTCGTGGAGCTGCCGCCGGCGGTGATGAGGGCGCTGGCGGCAGGTGATCTTGGGACGGCCAAGGACCTCACGGGAGTCGAGCTCGGCGAGTTGTTCGTTGGTGATCGCGCGAAGTGGTTGTGGAGCTACCGGCTGAGACAGCTCGTCGACGAGCCTGAGGCCGCTGCCTGGATCGCGCGGGCGGTGGTGGCGGAGCCAGAGGGCGTGGTGGTTGGGTACGCCGGGTTCCACGGGCCGCCGGATGAGCGCGGCATGGTGGAGGTCGGGTACACGGTTGATCCGGCGTACCAGCGACGGGGTTATGCGACAGCGATGCTCGGCGCCATGCTCGAACGAGCGGCGGGGGAGGCCGGCGTACAGGTGGTGCGGGCTTCGATCAGTCCGAGCAACGTGGCGTCGTTGGCGACTGTGGCCAAGTACGGGTTTGTGCACGTAGGTGAAGAGTGGGACGACGAGGACGGGCTGGAATTGCTCTTCGAGCTGCCCGTCAGCTGATCGGTTCGGTCGCTTCGACGTCGGCGATCGCGGCGCGGGTGGCGTTGGTGAAGGCCCAGAAGACCGGCTTGGTGGTGTTCTTGCGGTCGGCGCGGGTGTTGGTGCCGAACATCGCTACCCGCAGCGGGGTGGTCAGCTCGAGTTGAGCGCCCGCGCCGAGCAGGGTGCGGTTGGCGAGGTTGGTGGGCTCGTCGCCGTTGAGGTCCGGGATCGAGGCGGCGTCGATCGCGCGGATCCCGGCGGCGTTCAGCCTGGTGAGCAGCCGCGACTTGAAGGCGTTGTTGCGGCCGCCGACCAGGACCGCTTGAGTGTTGTCGGCCAGACCGGCCTGGGTGGTGGTGCAGCCGTGCAGGCCGATGGCGTTGAGAGAGCCGGCAGCGAGCGCGCGGGCGACATGGTCGTCACAGTTGGTCGACGTGACGTGGAGCTCGCCGTTGCTGGAGCTGCGGAGACCCTCGAACATCCAGTAGTCGTGGACCGGGTTGCTCGGTGTGAGGTCGGCGGGGTGATAACCCGCGATCGCCAGGCAGAGCTCCGACGTACCGGTCTCGATGCCGCCGCCGTGTGGCGCCAGGATCGCTGTGCGCTGGACGCCGTACCGCTGGGTCAGGTCGTCGTCGAACCACTCATGCCTGCGGAAGCGTCGCGCGTAGTCGACGCCTTCGGCCAGTGCGGGGTCGGCGTACAAGGCTGTGTTCGACGGGTACTTGTCCGCCGCGGCCGATGCCGTCAGCATTCGTGAACCTGCGGCTGCGACCACAGCCATCCCCAGAAAGCCCCGCCGTGAGCTGCGCATCCACCTACTCTGCTGGCCCCGGTACGCCGCGGTCCTGGCTGAGCGGCGTGTCGTAGGAGACTGGGGCAATGTTCACCTTGGAGCAGGTTGATGAGATCCATGAGCGGTTGGGGAAGGCCTCGACTTTGGGTGCGTTCTTGGAGGCGCTCCGCGAGATCGGGGTCGTCGCGAGCGACTCGTATGTGACCGACGGGCATACGACGTACTTCGGGGCAGACGGACATGAGGTGTCGACGAGCCCGGCGCATGAGGTGTTCGAGGTGGCGGCGAGCAGTGACAAGGACGCGTTCCTGGCCGAGCTCAAGCGGGTCGAGGAGGAGTCGGCCGGCTACGTCGAGATGTCGCGGGCGTTCGCCGCGGCCGGGGTCGAGAAGTGGACGTTCGACACGCAGGCGTTGACGATCACGTACTACGACCGCGCCGGCTCGGCTTTGCTGGCGGAGCCGGTGTAGCGAGCGGCAGGAAGATCTCGTCGACGATCGTGCGGATGCGGTCCGGGCTCGGGGGCTCCAGGTGCATGAGGAGGTCGTGGCGGATCAGCTGGGAGGGGAGATCCAGTACGGCGTCAGTCAGGCGATCGAGGTCGAGTTCGCCACGGTCGTGGGCGCGTTGGTAGATGACGCGGGACCGGACGAGTGCCTCGGGGTCCATGACCTTGGTGCGGACCTGGGCGGGGGTGAGGCCGCGGCCGACCAGGAAGCCGGAGAAGGTCGCGGCGGTGGCGATCGCGAAGAAGCCGGCCAGGGCCTGGCTTGCGGATGCCAGGTAGGCGAGCAGGTCGGTGCGTAAGGCGCCGGTGTCGGGGACCTCGATCGGGTTGTCCTTGCGATGGCGTTCGAAGGCGGCGAGCACGAGTTCGTCCTTGTTGGCCCAGCGGCGGTAGAGCACGGGTTCGCTCGTGCGGCCGCGGACGGCGACCGACTCCATCGTCAGGCGCGAGTACCCGGTCTCGATCAGCTCGTCCCACGCGGCCTTGAGGAGAGCGGTTTCGAGCTCGGCGCCGTACCGGCGAGGTGGTGTCACTCTCTCACCGTAGAAAGGTTTGCCTTTCTTGGCAAGTAGGCGTAGAAAGGAATGACTGTCTAGAGGGGTGATCGGGATGACCGAGGTTCTGATTGTCGGCGCCGGGCCGACGGGCCTCACGCTGGCGTGCGTGCTGGCCCGTGGTGGCGTGCCGTTCCGGCTGATCGAGGCTGCGGCCGGGCCGCAGCCCGGGTCGCGGGGGAAGGGGATCCAGCCGCGCACGCTGGAGGTGTTCGAGGATCTCGGCATCGTCGATCGGGTGCTCGCCCACGGGCGGGTGGGGATGCCGATCCGTTCGACCAGGTCCGACGGGCAGGTCGTGGAGAGTGGTGGTGAGCCGGTCGAGGCGCGGCCCGATCTGCCGTACCAGTTGGGCCTGATCACGCCGGAATGGCGAGTCGAGGAGGCCCTACGACGGCGACTGTCAGAGCTCGGCGGCGCAGTCGAGTTCGGTACGGCGCTCAGTGGGTTCGAGCAGTCGGATGACGGCGTCTCGGCGATCGTCGTCACGGATGGTGGAGCGGAGACCATCGAGGCGAAGTGGTTGGTCGGGTGCGATGGCGGGCACAGCGTGGTCCGGAAGCAGGCCGGGATCGCGTTCGTCGGTGAGACGTTGGACGACGTCCGGATGATCGTTGCCGATGTCGCGGTCGACGGGCTGGACCGGGATGCGTGGCAGATGTGGCGGCATGAAGAGGGGATGGTCATGCTGTGCCCGCTGCCCTCGACCGATCTCTTCCAGTACCAAGCGAGCATCGGGCCGGGGCAGGATCCCAGTCTGGAGCTCACCAACCTGCAGGCGACGCTGGAACGCCGTACCGGTCGGACTGACATCCGACTACATGAGCCGGTGTGGGCCACGTTGTGGCGGGCGAACATCCGGCTGGTCGAGCGGTACCGCGAGGGGCGGGTGTTCCTTGCGGGAGATGCGGCGCACATCCACTCACCGGCTGGCGGGCAAGGGATGAACACCGGCATCCAGGATGCGTACAACCTGGGGTGGAAGCTCGCGATGGGCGTGCCACTCGACAGCTATGAGGACGAGCGGCGGCCGATAGCGGCCGGCGTACTGGCGTTGTCGAACGCGCGGCTGGCGCAAACCCTTGCAGACAAGGGTGTTCCGATCCGCAGCGACAGCGACACCAAGCAGCTCAACCTCAACTACCGCGGCACCGCCTTGGTGTGGGACGACCGCGATGAAACCGCCCGGCTACGCGCCGGAGACCGCGCACCTGACGCGACCGAGCTGAAGACCGTGGATGGCGTACGGCGTTTCTTCGACCTGACCGGCGGTGGTCAGTTCACGCTGCTGAACTTCGGTGCGCACCGGCTGGAGGTGGCTGGCATCAGGACCCTGCAGGTCGTCGCCGCGCCGGTTGAGCCTGGCGATGTTGTCGACTCTGGAGGTCATCTCGCCGATGCATACGGCGCGGGCGAGCACACGCTCGTGCTGATTCGGCCCGACGGTTACATCGCCTGCATCTCCGACGCTGGTGAGCTGCCCGCCATACTGAAGCATGGAGAAGCTGCAGGCATTGGCGGATCGACTGGTCGCTGACGGTGAGGTGCCGGGTGCGGTTGTCGGTATGACGGACGGGCGCGAGCACTGGGTGGGGTCTGCGGGTGCCGTCGGCAACGACTCGGTGTTTCGGGTCAGTTCGATGACCAAGCCGCTGGCTGCGGTGATTGCGTTGCGGCTGGTCGAGTCCGGCGTACTGGGGTTGCAGGATCCGGTCGAGCGGTGGTTGCCGGAGCTGGCGGGGCAGCGGGTTGTACGGCGGCTGGACGGGCCGGTGGATGACACGGTGCCGGTGGAGCGGGCGGCGACGGTTGAGGACCTGTTGACGATGCGACTCGGGTTCGGGTTCGCCTTTGAGGTGGAGTCGTGTCCGGTGGCCGAGTTGGCGGGGGAGTTGGGGTTCGGGCCGCCACGGCCCTCGTCGGTGGCGCTGGATCCGGATCGGTGGATCGCACGGTTCGGTGAGTTGCCGTTGATGGATCAGCCCGGGCAGGTCTGGAGGTACGAGCTCGCGTACGCCGTACTGGGGGTGCTGTTGGCTCGGGCCAGTGGAGTGGACTTGCCGGAGCTGTTCCGGCGGGAGCTCCTTGATCCGTTGGGGATGGGCGACACCGGCTTCGTCGTACCAGAGCATGCTCGCGGGCGGCTGGCGCGGAGCTTTGTGGGAACCGATGTCTTTGATGACGCGGCCACCAGTGAGTGGTTGGTACCGCCGGTGTTTCCGCATGCTGGTGGCGGATTGGTGTCGACGGCCGGCGACTACCTGACGTTTGTGGCTGCGTTGATGAACGGGGAGCTGGTGCGACCGGACCTGGCGGCGGCGATGGTGACGGACCAGCTGACTGCGGAGCAGCGCTCTGGGCCGTCGGCGCAGATCTTCCTCGACGGCGGCGGCTGGGGCTACGGCGTACAGGTCGTTGGAGACCGGTATGGGTGGGGCGGAGGACTGGGAACGCTCTGGTACTCCAAGGGTGGGATCGGCGCGGTCCTGATGACACAGGTGCTCCCGCCCTCGCCCGCAACGGTGGCGGCGTTCGTGGAGGCGCTGTGACGTTGGCAGGAAGTGTCCATCCCGCACGGTGGCGTGGGTCCTGCTGACACGCTCGAGGTGTGGAGGACTCGACGTGGACTCGGCCGCAGCGGATCACGGTGACGGCGTACGGGGTGTGGGTGTCGCTGCTGACTGTGGTGTTGGCTGTGTGGCTGGAGAATCCGCACCGGAATGAGGGTGCGATGCGGCGGCACGGGTTGAGTGCGGGGGAGATCCAGCGGCGGTTGGAGGGGCACGGGTATCGGCAGGGGCTCGTGATCGTGGCCGTTGAGGTGGTGCTCTACCTGCTGATCGCGTACGGCGCCTATCGCGGGCGCAACTGGCCGTTCTGGCCGGCGGTGCTCCTGTACGGCGTGACCGGGCTCGGCGCGGTCTGGGTACCACTGCGGCCCGAGGCGCATGCAGGCTTCGGCACGGGAGCGCTGATCGTCCACGTGATCGCTGATCTGCCAGGACTGATCGTGGCGCTGTGGTTGCTGACGGGGCTGGTGCGCTACCGCCACACCTGGGCTCGGCGTAGCTAGCGGAGGGCGGTGCCTTGGGCGTGGGTGAGGAGGGTGAGGTCTTGGCGGGTGGGGAGGGACTCCCAGTCGCCGAGGGCGGTGACGCAGAAGGCACCTGAGGTGGTGGCTCGGGTGAGGCGGTCTGCGGGCGGCAGGTTGTCGAGGGTGGCGGAGAGGTAGCCGGAGACGAAGGCGTCGCCGGCGCCGATGCTGTCGACGACGGTGACGGGGAGGGCCGGGCTGTGGCGGGTACCCGTGGTGGTGTGCGACCAGGCGCCTTTGCTGCCGGCGGTGACGACTACCTCGGTGGCGGTCTGCAGGAGGTCGGCGACGGGGTCGTCCGCGGTGGTGAGGATGTCCAACTCGTCGTCTGAGGCAAAGACGGTGTGGACGTGGGGGAGTAGCTCGCGGAGCGCGGCGGCTGCTTCCTCGCGCGACCAAAGGCGTGCACGGTAGTTCACGTCCAGAGAGACCTGTACGCCGTTCGCCGCAGCAGCCTGTACGACGGCCAGTGTCGCGCCGCGCGTGATCTCGGACAGAGCCGGGGTGATGCCGGTGACGTGGAGCAGTCGTGGTTGGACCGCGTCCAAGGCCTTCATGCACTCGGCCGCGGTGAGGGTCGAACCGGCCGAGCCGCGCCGGTGGTAGCTCACGCGGGTGATGTCATGCGACGGCTGGTCGAACGCGATGAAGCCGGTGAAGTCCGTGTCGGAGAAGCGGATCCAGTCGGTGTCCACGGCTTCGGCCCGGAGTGTGCGCTGGATCAGCCGGCCCGGCTCATCGTTGCCAACAGCACCTAACCAGGTCGCCGTATGACCGAGACGGGCCAGTCCGATCGCGACGTTGGTCTCGGAGCCCGCGATGGACAGATGCGCGTCGCCTCCGAGGCGCATGGCGCGCGGCGTACGCAAGGAAACCATCGTCTCGCCGATGGTGAGCAGGTCGGTCATCGCAGGCTCCGGGATCAGACGGTGAGGAAGGCTTTGGCGCGGTCGGCGAGATCCGCGAGGGATCCACCGCCTCCCGCGTCGCCGAGGAGAGGGGAACCGACGCCGACGGCGAGAGCGCCGGCGGCCAGGTATTCGGGCGCAGACTTGGCGTCGACACCGCCTACGGCGACCAACGGGGCGTGGGGGAGAGGCGCGGCCAGCTCGCGAAGGTAGGAGGGTCCGTGGACCTTAGCGGGGAAAATTTTGATGGCGGTGGCGCCGAGGTCGAGAGCGGCTACTACCTCGGTGGGCGTCAGAGCTCCGCAGAGCAGCGGGAGGCCGAGTGTGACGGCTCGGTGGGCGCCTTGGGTGATGGCGGGGGTGACGACGAAGGTGGCACCGGCGGCGGCTACCTGGTCGGCCTGGGCTGGGGTGAGGACGGTGCCGGCGCCGATCAGGATGCTGGAGTCGTGGTCGGAGCGGGCCTGGGCGATGGCCTCGACGGCACCGGGGGTGGTGAGCGAGATCTCCAGGGCGGTGATGCCGGCCGCGACCAGGGTGTCGACACAGGCGAGGGCGCGTTCGGGGGAGTCGGCGCGGATGATCGCGAGGATCTTGCGGTGGCGGAGTTCGGCTAGCAGGTCCATGAGGACTCCTGAAGACATAGGACGTCTGATGTGCTCTGGTTTGCGGTGCGGAAAGGAGCTAAATTACTGCGAGAACAGCCATTGAGGTTGTTTACTTTCAATTCATGTGGAGGCATCCGCCCATGCCCAAACGACTTTCCCTGCTGTTGGCCGCGACGCTGTTGGTACCAGCGTTCGCAGTCCCGGCGCAGGCCGACAACCAGCCTGCTGCGATCACGCAGACCGTGCTGTTCAACAAGGGGGACGCCGGTTACGGCTGCTATCGCATCCCCGCCATAGTCAAGACGAAGACGGGAGCACTGCTCGCGTTCGCGGAGGCCCGGCGAACGTGGTGCGACGACTCGCAGGAGATCGATCTGGTGCTGAAGCGGTCGGACGACGACGGCCGGACGTGGTCGGCGGCGAAGACCGTGCTGGCGGGGAGCGACACCGATCCGAACGCCCCCGTGACCCGTGGCAACCCGGTACCGATCGTCGACCAGGAGACCGGCCGGATCGTACTGCTGACCACGATGGACCCCGGTACGTCGAGTTACCCGCGGACGCCGTACGTGCAATTCAGTGATGACGACGGCGCGACGTGGAGCACGGCCAAGAACATCGGCAGCCAGATCGACGACCCCGCCTGGGGCTGGTACGCGACCGGGCCGATGCACGGCATCCAGTTGACGCGTGGTGCGCATGCCGGCCGGATGGTTGCCGGGACCAACTACGACGTCGACGGGAAGGACGCCGGTCAGCTCGTCTACAGCGACGACAAGGGCGAGACGTGGCACAAGGGTGCGACCGATCTGCGGACGGATGGTCAGGTTCCGCAGGAGATCAGTGTGGTGGAGAAGGTCAACGGCGGGATTCTCGCGATGGCGCGGAACAACGCTGGAGGGCCAGGTGCGAGCCGGATGACCGCGGTCAGCAACGATGGTGGCGAGACCTACGCCGCGCCGTACAAGACCGTGGACGGACTGACGACGCCGACCGTGCAGACCTCGGTGCAGCGGTTGCGGGCGGTTGATCAGGGTGACAAGTACAACCGGATCCTGTTCGCCGGGCCGGCTGACCCGGAACGCCGTCGCTACCTGACGATCCGCTCCAGCTTCGACGAGGGGAACACCTGGCAGACCGTTGCCCAGGGCACCCGAATCACCAGCGATTGGTCCGGGTACTCGGACATGGCGATCCTCGACACCGGTGAGATCGGGTTGCTGTACGAAGGTGGGCCGGTCGACGCGCGGGATCAGATCCGGTTCGCGCGGTTCACCGAGAACGACATCGGCCACCCGGATGCGCCGCTCGGCGCGACGACTCCGGACGTGTCCGGGCTCGGCAACAACAGCTACCTGCGCGGCGGTACGACGTCGGTCGCGGGCAAGTTCGGTCAGGCGCGCGACCTCGATGGGGTCGACGACGCGATCCAGTTGCCGTTCGCCGAATCGCTGGCGGTCGGGGCCGGCGACTTCACCGCGATGGCGTGGATCAAGTACGGCGCCAGTACGGGGCCGCAGGCAATCTTCTGGGGTTACAACATCAACGAGTTCTCGCAGTTCTGGCTGCGCGCCGAACCTGCCGATGGGCGGATTCGTGGGTTGATCACCACGGGTGGGAATACGGCGGTTGTTGCTACGAGCAAGGCTTACAACGACAACGCCTGGCATCATGTCGCGTTGCAACGGAGGGCTGGGACGCTGGCGATCTGGGTCGATGGTACGCAGGTCGCGTCCGTTGCCTCGCCCGCTGGCTCGGTCAGTCCCGGTCGGCCGTTCAAGATGTTCGTCGGGCAGCGGATCGACGGCGCGCATCACTTCGACGGCTCGATGGATGAGGTCCGGATCTACAAGCGGGCGCTGACCGCGGCCGAGATCGGGAGCATCCGCACGTCCAACAGCACGACGGTGCCGAACGTCGTACTGGACCTGCCGCTCGGCTGACATCACACTGGCCTGGCGGAGAGGGTCAGCCGCCAGGCCAGTTCACCACTCGCCGGTACGACGGCCGCGTCGCCCGGGCCTGCTTCGGCCAGGTCGAAGACGCGGCCGAGCATGGGCTCGACGCCGAGACTCCGGTACGGCGTTCCGTCCGGAAAGCCGGCCAGGTTACGCCAGAGCGCGGTGGAGACTGGTTGCCCTGGGCAACTCAGGATCATCGTGAGCTCGGTGTCGCGATCACGCACGGTCGCTCGTGGACAGTCGACGAGGACCGCACCAACCGCCGTACCGTCTGATGGTCCGTAGGTGTCGAGGCCGAGGGCCGGCCAGGTGGTGGCGACCCACGGCGCATCAGTTGGCCAGGTGTCTAGCAGTGGCGCGGCTTCAGGGTAGAGGCGGCACTCACTCGGCTCGGCGGAGATGGTGGCGCCGACGGCACAGTCCAGCAAGGCGTGAGCTGCCCAGATGAATCGGTAGCCGGCCGGTGCGCTCAGGTGATAGTCCACCGTGACGGTGTCGCGGCCCGTGGTGAACGTGCGGGTCAGCTTGGTGTTGTCATAGGCAACCGAATCACTCCAAGGCTGGTTCCACAATCCACCGTGATCCGGCGTACCGCGGACGGTCGGGAAGCACTCGTCCAATCCACCCGCGTCCGTGAACGCGGTGTGCCCGGCCCGAGGCCCGTCGACCAACCCCGGCCCACCCCACAACCACTCCCGCCCGGCCAGCCGCAGCGAAGTCCACCGACCGCCGTCGGCTGCATCAATCCTCACCATTCGGCGAAGGTGCCGTCTTCTTGGGTCCAGACGGGGTTGCGCCAGGTGTGGCCGAGTTTGTCGGCTTCGCGGACTGCGGATTCGTCGACGGTGATGCCTAGGCCGGGGAGGGGGTTGTATTCGGCGTGACCGTTGACCCAGGTGAAGGGGGTGGGGTCTACGACGTAGGAGGTCAGGTCGCTGGAGACGTTGTAGTGGATGCCTCGGGACTGTTCTTGGATGAGAAAGTTGGGGGTGGCGAACGAGACTTGGAGACTGGCCGCTAGGGAGATGGGGCCTAGGGGGCAGTGGGGGGCGAGCATGGCGCCGTGGGTGTCGGCGAGGGAGGCGATGCGGCGGAGTTCGGAGATGCCGCCGGCGTGGGAGACGTCGGGCTGGACGACGGCGATGCCGGCGTTGAGGGGTGCGACGAACTCGGAGCGGTTGTAGAGGCGCTCGCCCAGGGCGACTGGGACGGTGGAGCTGCTGACTACGTCGGCCAGGTGGAGCATGTGCTCCGGCAGGACTGGCTCTTCGACGAACATCGGTTGCAGGTCTTCGACGGCGTGCAGGATGCGGCGGGCGCCGGCGACGCCGACGCGGCCGTGCAGGTCGATGGCGACGTCTCGGTCGTCGCCGAGGGCGGAGCGGGCGGCCGCGAGTCGCGCGACGATGTCGTTGATCTCGGCAACGGAAGGTGAGGGCGAGATGCGGCCGCTGCCGTTCATCTTCACGGCTGTCATCCCGGCTGCGACTTGTTCGGCGACCTGGTCGGCCACAGCGGCAGGCTCATCACCGCCGACCCAGGCATAGACGCGCGCCCGGTCGCGGACCCGACCACCGAGCAGCGACGACACAGGAGCGCCGTACACCTTGCCGGCGATGTCCCACAGCGCGTGGTCCAGCCCGGCGACCGCGGAGGACAGCACCGGGCCGCCGCGGTAGAAGCCGCCCTTGGTGAGGATCTGCCAGTGCCGCTCGATCTGCAGCGGGTCTTGGCCGATCAGGTACTCCGACAGTACGTCGATCGCTGTCCGCACGACCTCCGCGCGGCCCTCGACCACCGGCTCGCCCCAGCCGACGACACCGTCGCTGGTCTCGATCCGGCAGAACAGCCAGCGCGGCGGAACCAGGAACGTCTCGATGCGTTCGATCTTCATTGGCCACGCACCTCGTGCAGGTCCTCGGCGGCCTTGGCCAGCAACTCACGCATGGCCTGCTCGGCGGCCACCGGGTCGTGCGAACGGATCGCTTCCAGCACGCGGCGGTGGCTCGGTACCGGGTCGTCGGACGGTTTCACCTTGTGCACAAGGCGGTCTCGATCGGCCAGGCCGGTCTCCATGATCACTTCCATCTTGGTCAGCAGTTCGTTACCCGTTGCCGCGAGCAACGCTCGGTGGAAGGCGAGGTCCGCGGCCACGGCGGCGTGGTCGTCGGTGGCCGACTCCATCGCTGCCATCGCGATGTCCAGCGCCTCCAGGTGCGCGTCCTTGGCCCGTACGGCGGCCAGTCGCGCGGCCGCGGGCTCCACGATGCCGCGGACCTCGTGCAGCTCCTCGAGCAGTTCGGGCCGCACATCGGAGTCGCTGAAGTGCCAGCGGATCATGTCCGGGTCGAGCAGGTTCCAGTCCGTTCGCGGGCGCACGAACGTGCCGCGCTTCTGCCGCGCATCGACCAAGCCCTTGGCCGTCAGGACCTTCAGCGCCTCGCGGACCGCCGTCAGGCTGACCCCCAGGTCGGCCTGCAGATCGGGCACGTTGATGGTCGCGCCCTCCGGAATCGTCCCCGACAGGATGCGCTGCGCCATCACCTCCACGATCTGCCCGTGCAGTCCCCGCTGAATCCCCGCCACTGCGCTCTCCCTCATGCCGAATCCTTGACGGCCGACCAGCCGCCGTCGACCACAATGCTCGTCGCGGTGACGTACGACGCCTCCGCCGACAGCAGGAATGCCACCACCTGCGCTACTTCGTCCGGCTGCCCGAGTCGGCCCGCAGCGGTTGCCTTGGCGCTCCGCTCCAGATCCTCAGGCCCGTACCGATCCCATGCGGCGGTCTTGATCGGCCCCGGCAACACCGAGTTCACCCGGATCGAACCGCCGTACTCGACACCCAGTTGCCGAGCCAGCGCCACCAATGCTCCCTTGCTCGCCGCATAAGCAGCATGCCCCGGGATCCCGGCCAACGCGTGCACCGACGACACCAGTACGACGGATCCGTCGCGCGCGGCCAAGTCGTCGTACAGGCTGCGGAAGCCGAGGAACGCGGCGGTCAGGTTCACGTCGAGCTGGCGCTGCCAGGAGGCCGGCGTCATCTCGTGGGCCGGCCGGACGTCGGAGATGTAGGCGTTGCTGACGAACCCGTCGATCGGTCCGAGCTCGTCGCGGCCACGTGACACGACCTCCGCCCAGGTGTCGGCCGACGTCACGTCGCCGACCACGCTGAGCGCCTTGCCCGGCACCTCGCGCGACGGGTGGATGTCCACCTGCACCACCTTGGCGCCCTCGCTCAGGGCGCGCTCGGCAGCCGCCGCGCCGATTCCCGACGCGGCCCCGGTCACCACGATCACCCGCCCAGCCAGCCGCACGCGCGCCTCCTCCACAAGCCCGTCCCCACCCAAGCACGCGGACAGGCACGTTCCAACGATGAACGAGGCACCAGTTGACCGTGATCGACTGATCACGTCAAGCGATTTGCTCGTAATTTACGAATTAATATTGACACTCGTGGTCGCTCGCCGCAAGATCGTCGGCAACACACCACTCCCTCGACTGGCACGCTGGTCGAGCAGATCTCAGGAGTTCAGGCATGACGGGTCTGGCAGCAGATCGACGTACTTTCCTCAAGGGACTCGGGCTGCTCGGCGCGGCCGCTCTGGTGCCCGGATGCGCGACCAACGCGCCGAGTCCGGGGAGCGGCGGTGCGAGCAGCGGGGCAACTGGTGAGCTCTCGCTGCAGTCCAACCTGTCGGCCGAGCAGGCCAAGGGTGCGATGGAGAAACTCGTTGCCGCGTACAACAAGACCGGTGGAGCCCAGGTCAAGCTCAACACCGTTGCGTCCGAGATCTACCGCACCCAGCTCCCGACGTACCTGACCAGTGCGAACCCGCCGGACGTCTACACCTGGTACGCCGGTTCGGTCGCGGACTCGTATGCGAAGAAGGGCCTGCTGCTCGATGTGTCGAGCGTATGGGAGGGCCTGGGCAACTATCCGAAGGCGATGCAGACGCTGTCGACGAGCAGCTCCGGCGAGAAGATCTTCGTGCCGACCAGCTACTACTGGTGGGGCATGTTCTACCGCAAGTCGAACTTCGCCAAGTGGGGCGTCACCCCGCCGAAGACCTGGGACGAGTTCCTCGCGGTCTGCAAAACCATTCAGAGCAAGGGCGTTCCGCCGATCGGCATCGGCCTCGGCGACACCCCGTGGGTGGCCTCGGCCTGGTTCGACTACCTGAACATCCGGATCAACGGCGCGCCGTTCCACCGCGACCTGCTGGCCGGCCGCGGCCGCTTCGACGACCCGAAGGTGAAGGCGGTCTTCACCAAGTGGCAGGAGGCGCTGCCGTACTTCGATCCGAAGGGCAAGTCGTTCCCCTTCCAGGAGGCGACCTCCGCGCTGCTCGGCGGCAAGACCGGGATGTTCCTGATCGGCACCTTCTTCGCCGACTCCGCGCCGAAGGACGCCCTGGACGACATCGACTTCTTCCAGTTCCCGATCATCGATCCCGCCGTACCGGTCGCCGAAGAAGCGCCGACCGACGGCTACTTCGCCTCGAAGAAGGCCAAGGACCCCGAGGGCGTGAAGAAGTTCATGACCTGGCTGGCGACGGCCGAGGCGCAGGAGATCTACGTCCAGAGCTCCTCCGGTACGGCGATCCCGGCCAACCCGGACGGTAAGTCCGCCGACACCCCGCTGGTGAAGAAGGGCAAGGCGATGATCGAGAGCGCCGCCGAGCTCACCCAGTTCTTCAACCGTGACTCGAGCGACGCACTGCAGCCGACCGCCGACGCCGCGCTGACCAAGTTCCTCGACAAGCCGGACCAGATCGACAAGATCCTCAAGGACTGGCAGGCCGCAGCCGAAAAGGTCTTCAAAGCGTGACGATGACGGAAGCGGTGACCACCTCCGACCGGCCTGCGCACCGGGCCGGCGGCGGTGGGGATCGCCGTACGAAGAAGCCGTGGAAGGTTTCGCCGCTCATCCTGGTGTTCGTGTTCGTGCCGTTCGTGATCGAAGCGGTGTGGGTGTTCTGGCCGGCGTTGCAAGGGTTCTGGCTGGCGCTGACGCACTGGGACGGGTTGTCGGCGCCGACGTTTGTTGGCTTCGGCAACTTCAAGGACATGGTGTCCGACCCGATCTTCCGGACGGCACTGAAGAACACCGCGATCTGGCTGGTGCTGTTCGGCGGGCTGAGCGTCATCGGCGGGTTCGGGATGGCGTTGCTGTTGCAGCGCGAACGGCGGGGCGTCGGGATCTATCGAGCCGCTCTGTTCACGCCCGTCGTGTTCTCGCTGGTCGTCACGGCACTGATCTGGCGGGTGTTCTACCAGCCGGACGGACTGGTCGACTCGGTCCTGCGCGGGGTCGGTCTCGGCGACTTCATCCGGCCGTGGCTGGCTGATCCCGATACCGCCCTGTACGCCGTGATCCTGCCGGCGTTGTGGCGGCAGATCGGCTATGTGATGGTGCTGTATCTCGCCGGTCTGAAGGCGGTCGACCCGGCGCTGTACGAGGCCGCGAAGGTCGATGGTGCATCGGCTTGGCAGCGGACGCTGTACGTGACGATCCCGCAACTGAAGGGCGTTAACTCGGTGGTGCTGTCGGTGATCGTGATCGACTCGCTGAGATCGTTCGACATCGTCTGGTCGATGACGAAGGGCGGTCCGTACCATTCGTCCGAGTTGCTGAGTACCTACATGTACTCGACTGCCTTCCAGTCCACGCAGCTCGGCTATGCGTCCGCGATCGCCGTGGTGATCTTCATTCTCGCGCTGGCCGTGATCCTCGGCTACCTGATCCGCGCCTTCAAGGAGGAATCGTGAACCGGCTGAGGACGGCGGGCTACCACCTGTCGATGGGGTTGGTCTCGTTCCTGTGGATCGCGCCGATCCTGTGGGTGATCGTGATCTCGTTCCGGAGCTTCGACGATGTCGCCGCGAACGGGCTCGGGTCGCTGCCGCACTCGTTCACGTTCTCGACGTACAAGCAGGCCTGGGAAGACGCGGACGAGTTCCGGGCCCTGATCAACAGTCTGCTGGTGACGATTCCGGCGGTGCTGCTGAGTCTCGGGCTGGCGTCGATCGCGGCGTACGGGTTGGCGCGGTACAACATCCCGTTCCGGCGGACGGTGCTGCTGCTGATGTTGATGGGCAACCTGCTGCCGCCGCAGATCCTGCTGATCCCGATCTCCCGGTTCGTCGAGTTGATCGGGTACTACGACACGCTGATCGCGTTGATCGCCGTCCATGTGGGATTCGGGCTCGGGTTCTACACGTTCGTGCTGCACGGGTTCATGCGGGATCTGCCGCGCGAGATCCAGGAGGCCGCGACGATCGACGGAGCCGGCCCGGGGAAGATCTACGCGAGCGTGATCCTGCCGTTGACCCGGCCGGCGATGGCGGCGCTCGGCGCGCTGTCGTTCACCTGGATCTTCAATGATCTGCTGTGGTCGATCACGGTGATTCGCTCCGGCGAGAAGATGCCGGTGACGCCCGCGTTGCTGGGTCTGCAGGGGTTGTTCGTGTCATCGTGGAACGTCATTGCTGCCGGCACCGTGATCGCCGCCGTACCGACGGTGGCGGTGTTCCTGCGGTTCCAGAAGCACTTCGTCGGTGGATTGGCGATCGGAGCCGTCAAGTGAAGACCTGGACGTTGCGCGGAGCAACCACCTCGTACGTCGTCGGAGTTCCTTCGCATGGCGAATGGGCTCAGCTCGTTGCCTGGGGCCCACATGCGGTCGCCGACGGGCCATCGGTGGTCGCGCCGGTCGGCACGGAACACTTCCTCCCGCGCGCCGACGTGGAGCCCCTCGAGTACGCCGTCCGCGGTGTCCGGTACGCCGCCCCGGTGGACCTGGTGGTGAGCGGCCCCGACGGGATCGACGAGCTGCGCCCCGTGTTCGTGGAAGCGACCGTGACGGAGGCCGCTGGAGTTCCCTGGTCGAGCCCGGGAGCGTTGTGGTTGGGGACAGAGACCACTTTGCTCAGCTCCGCGATCGAAGATGCCCACCTCGCGACTGACGGAGCCCGCGGCGCTGTTGGGGCGGCGGGCCTTGAGCTGGTGTTCGCCGACGCGGTGCGGGGTCTGCGGCTCTCGCTTCACTACCGTATCGAGGGCGATGCGGTAGAGCGGTGGGTGGTTATCAGCAATGACGGGAGTGACGCGCTCACGTTGCACCGGCACGACTCAGCGGGATTCACCGTCCCGAGTGGGAACACGGTCAGGTATTTGTGGGGTGAGTGGAACAGCGAGTTCCAGCAGTCGTCGGTCACGTTGGACCGGGGGCGGTTCACCGTCAACAGTGCGCAGGGGATCACTGGGCATTCGTACTCGCCGTTCCTCGCTGTTGGTGGGTACGGCGTACAGCTGGCTTGGAGCGGTTCGTGGGAGATGACCGCGGACGCGGACACCACGGGGACCGTGCGGATTCAGGCCGGTCGGGTCTCGTCCAGTCAGGGACTGCAGTTGCAGCCCGGAGAGACGTGGACTTCGCCCAAGGCGGTTGGGGCTTGTAGTGCGGAAGGCGCTGACGGGCTCGCGCGGGTGTTCCACGACTACGAGCGAGCACGGTCGCGACGCCGTACGCCGAAGGTCCTGTACAACTCGTGGTTCGCGACCGAGTTCGACATCCGGGCCGAACATCAACTGGAGTTGGCGCAGAGAGCCGCCGGGATCGGCGTCGAGACCTTCGTGGTCGACGACGGATGGTTCACCGGACGCGTGGACGACGCCGGCGGGCTGGGCGACTGGGACGTGGACCAGGCCAAGTTCCCACAAGGCCTCGACGGGTTCATCGGACAACTGAAAGAGCTCGGGCTCGACTTCGGCTTGTGGGTGGAGCCGGAGTCGGTGAACCCACGGTCGCGTCTCGCGGTTGAGCATCCGGAGTGGATTCTGCGCACGCCCGGCCGCGATCCGGTGCTGGTGCGTAACCAACTGCTGCTGGATCTCAGCCGGGAGGATGTCGCCGAGTTCGTCTGGACCACGCTCGATCGGCTGCTGTCGACGTACGACATCTCCTACCTCAAGTGGGACGCGAACCGGCCGCGGCTCGACAGTGGAGATCAGCGCCGTGATCTCGACGGTCGTGTCGTGGCCAACCTGTACGCCGTACTCGACCGGCTGCGGTCCGAGCACCCGGACGTGATCGTCGAGGGATGTGCGGGTGGCGGTGCACGCGTCGACCTGGGGATGGCGGCCCGCGTGGACACGTTGTGGCCGAGTGACAATACGGCTCCGCTGGATCGGCTCAGGATTCAGCAGGGGTTCCGGACCGGGTTCGCGCCGCATCTGATGAGCTCGTGGGTGACCGATGCCGAGGGCACCCATGACGGGCGGGAGCGCTCACTCGACTTCCGCTTCCATGTCGCGATGGCCGGCGTACTGGGGATCGGCGCCGACCTTTCGCGGTGGACCGACGACCAGTTGAAGACCGCTGCCCGGAATATCGAGCAGTACAAGGACATTCGCGATCTGGTTGTCGACGGCAAGGTCTACGGATTGGAGTACGGCGTCCAGTACGTCGGCGCGACGCGATCCGTGGTGTTCCTGTGGGAGACCGGCGACAGCAATGTGCGCGGCACGCTGCCGACACGGCCGCGACGGGTCCCGCTGGCCGGGCTCGATCCGGCGAAGAACTACCGGGTGGGGAACGAGATCCTCCCGGGCAGCTACCTGCTGCAGGTCGGCGTCACGTTCGACGGCGCGACCGACTCGCTCTGCTTGGTCGTCGAAGCGATCGACTGACCCGTTCCGCTCAACGGCAGTGCTCTTCAGTAAGGGGAAAACATGAGGCGATTCCTGGGTGGGGTGATCGCGGCGGCCCTGGTGGCCGGCGCGTTCGCGACCACCACGACGACCGCGGCTGTGGCGGCTCAGGCCACAGCCCCGGTGCTCAGCCCGACGCCATACATGGGCTGGAACACCTATTACGGTCTCGGTGGCGACTTCACCGCGGACACGATCAAGTCCGTTGCGGACTCCTTGGTCAGCCGCGGGCTGGCCAAGGCCGGGTACGACGTCGTCTGGCTGGATGGCGGTTGGCAGGCCGACCAGTCGCGGAGTGCGGCGGGTGACCTGGTGGCCAACCCGGCGAAGTTCCCGGACGGGCTGAAGCCGGTGGTCGACTACATCCACAGCAAGGGACTCAAGGCCGGTATCTACACCGACGCCGGGCCCTACATCCCGGGCAAGTGCGGGCTGGGCAGCGGCGGGTACTACCAGCGCGATGCCGACCAGTTCGCGGCGTGGGGCTTCGACGCGGTCAAGGTCGACTACCTGTGCGGGATCGCGGCGAACCTCGACCCGAAGACGGTCTTCACCGAGTTCGCGCAGGCACTGCGGAACAACGCCAGCCACCGGCCGATGATCTTCAACCTCTGCAACCCGGTGACCTCGCCGGACTGGGGCAACTACCCCGAGTCGCAGCAGTCGATCAACTCGTGGACGTACGCGCCGGGGATCGCGCAGTCGTGGCGGACCTACACGGATGTCGGGTTCCAGGGCGACATCAAGTTCAAGGACGTGCTGCGCAACTATGACGCGAACGCGCGGCACCCGGAGGTCGTGAAGCCGGGCGCGTTCAGCGACCCGGACTATCTGGCTCCGGAGCTGGGGATGTCGGACGAGGAGTTCCGGTCGCAGCTCACGCTGTGGGCGGTCGCTGCTGCGCCGCTCGTGGTAGGCAGCGACGTGCGGAAGCTGAGTGCGACCACGGTGTCGATGCTGACCGATCCCGACGTACTGGCGATCAACCAGGACAAGGCTGCTGTGCAGGCGGTTCGGGTTGGTGCTGCTGGTACGACGGAGACGTGGGTCAAGCGGCTTGCGGATGGCAGCCGGGCTGTTGTGCTGCTCAACCGTGGCGACAGCGCTAAGACTCTGACCACGACTGCCAAGGCTGTTGGTCTGAACGGTGCACGGTTCACGCTGAAGAACGCGTGGACGAACAAGGTGACCGAGAGCGCGGGCACGATCAGCGCGGCGGTACCGGCGCACGGTACGGCGCTCTTCCGCGTCTCGCCGAGCGTCGGCTTGCCAGGCGTATCGCACGTGACCGCCGGGATCCCGCAGGTCACCAAGGTCGGCACGGATGCCCAGCCTGAGGGTGCAGCGCCGGTCGTTGCCGGTGGCGACGAACTGACCGTGCAGGTGAACGTCCGCAACGACGGGCTCCTCCCGGTCCTGAAGCCGGTCGCGACGGTTGCCGGCGGTACCGGCTGGACGGTGAAGTCGTTGTCGAAGGCTCCGGTGTTGATTGCTGGGGGCAAGCAGGCGAACTTCCTGTTCACGGTGAAGCTCCCCGCCAACGCCGCGCCAGGTACGGCGAGCTTGACGGCGGCGACGTCGTACGACGCCATCGGGTACGGCGTGCAGAAGCAGACGACCGTGCTGTCACCAGTGATCGTTGCTCCGGTACCGCCGAAGGGAACCGTGCCGCTGTCGCACCACGACTGGATCACTGCGACCAGCGGGTGGATGACGCCGACGATCGACGAGAGCGTCGGCGGTGGGAACCCGATCAAGCTGACCGGTACGACGTACCCGACCGGAATCGGCGTCGCCTCGCCGTCGCTGGTTCGCTACTACCTCGGCAAGTCGTGCTCGCGGCTGACCGGCACCGTCGGGATCGACGATGTGGTTGGGAACGTCGGCCCTGATGGCGGTACGTCGACCTTCCAGGTTGTCGGTGACGGCAAGGTGCTGTTCGACAGCGGCACCGTGGACCGCTTCACGCCGAAGCCGTTCGACGTCGACCTCGCCAACGTCCGCGTCCTCGACCTCGTGGTCGGCGACGCCGGTGACGGCGGCTACAACGACCGCGCCGACTGGGCAGCCCCGACCGCTACCTGCTGACGGTGCTCGGAGAGGGGCGGACCGCTGCGGTCCGCCCCTCTTTGTGTACAGAAGAACGGGTAGTGGGCGGCTGGATCGCCGTCGCCGGGACGTGGCTCAGGCGTGCGGTCGGGTATACGTAGATGCCTACTACCAGTCCTTCTGTACATCCCAAGCGACTTCGGAGGACTGGAACCAGGTCCAGCCGCGATGCCGCCAGGTGGGGGCCTGCGCCGCTAGGGCGGCGGCATACACCGGCCAGTCGGTGGGGGTGGTGTGGGACCAGGCTTTTTCGGCGGCGCCGGGGAGGCGGGGGAGGAGCAGGAACTCGAGGTCGTCGCGACTCGTGACGGTCTCGCACCAGACCGCGGCCTCGACGCCGGCGACCTGGTCGTCGCTGGTGACGCCGGGGGTATTGGTGACTGGATCCCAGTCGATGCCGTCTTGGAGCGTGGCCGGCGGATAGGCACGCAGGCCGACGCGCGCCCGGGTCTCCTCTTGGGCTGGGTCGGCGGACGGGGCGGCGTGGGGGCGGTCGAAGTACAGGTAGGTGGTGGCGGAGATGAGCAACTTGCAGCCGCGCTCCAGAGCCTTCGGTACGTCGTGGCGCGCCTTGCCGAGGTGTTCGATCAGGAACGCGGGGACCTCGGGACGCTCGGAGATCGCGTCGATGTCCTGGACGTCGAGCCAGTACTGCGTGAGGTCCGCCGGATCCACGTCGGCACGGGCGATCTCTTGCCACCCGACCACCTGCTTGCCGCGTTCCCGCACGAGCTCCGCGGCCCGTCGTACAAACGCGGCGTGTGCCTCGTCGGACATGCCCCAGGCCTCGTCACCACCGATGTGCAGATAGGCGCTGCGCGGGAACTGCGGAATGACCGCATCCATGACGTCCTCGACGAACGTCCAGACCTCGGGGTCCGCCGGGTCGAGTGAATGGAACTGGAGCTTGTCACCGTTCGGGAGCGGGATGCTCGGGAGTTCACTGGTGAGCTCGGGGAAGGCGAGCGAGACCGCGCCGGTGTGACCGGGAAAGTCGATCTCCGGGACCAGCGTGACGAACCGTTCCTCGGCGTACCGGTTGAGCTCGGCCAGCTCCAACGGCGTGTAGTGACCGCCCGGTCGATCAGCCACCGCACCGAGCGACCCGAACTTCACCAACTCCGGCCGGTTGTGTACCTCGAACCGCCAGCCCTGGTCATCGGTGAGGTGCAGGTGGAGGACGTTGAGTTTGTACAGCGCGCACATGTCGATCACCCGCCGTACCGTCTCCGGCGGATGGAACGTGCGGACCACATCGAACGACAACCCCCGCCACGCGAACCGCGGCCCGTCGATGATCCGCTGGCACGGAATCTCATCCCCATGGACGGCGATCAGCTGCCGCAGCGTGGTGAGCCCGCGGTACACGCCTTCTGCGGTTGCACCCCAGACCCGGATGCCGTCCGCACTCACCTCCACGCCGTACCGCTCATCGACCGACGCTCCATCAGCCCGAACCCCAGCAACACCCGGTACGCCGTTCAGTCCCTCCGATCCGAATGTCACCCGAACCCCACCTGCGGCCGTCCCGGTCCCATCGGCTGAGAACACGTGCGGGAGATTCGTGTCGAGACCGACCTCGGTGGTGAAGAGTGCGGCGAGGGGAACGAGCTCGGGCGATCCGATGGTGATGGACGTGTCGGGGGCGAGGGTGAAGGCGCCCTCGCCGAGGGTCACGGAGGTGGGGCTGGGGATGGTCACGAGGTGAGCTCCGGCAGTTGTCGGTGATGGTGGTGGCCGGGGCGGGCCGATGGAATCGAGTCCTGGCGAGCCCCCATCGTGCCCCGACACCTTGAGCACCCGTCAACCACTTCACCCGTCCACGAATGGTCGGCAGGTGCTCAAGGTCGGCGCGCCGGCCCACCTTGTGCACCGCTCAACCGTCGTCCCGCGGTGAGAGTGGTTGATGGGTGCTCAAGGTCGGGGGAGGTGCTTTGTGCACGGGTCAACCGTGGTGGCGCCGTGAGAACGGTTGGTGGGTGCTCAAGGTGAGGGTGGTTGGGGACCTTGGGCACGGGTCGACCGTTTTGGCGGCGCGTGGGTGGTTGGTGGGTGATCAAGGTCAGGGGAAGGTGCTTTGTGCACGGTTCAACCGTGGTGGCGGCAGGCGGATGGTTGGTGGGTGCTCAAGGTGAGGGTGGTTGGGGACCTTGGGTACGGGTCGACCGTGGTGGCGAGTGGGTGGTTGGTGGGTGCTCAAGGTGGGTTAGGTGAGGGGGCGGCAGTAGAGGGCGGCTGGGGTGCCGGTGGAACCTACGCGGGTGGTGAAGGCTATGCCGGCTAGGTATTCGTTCGCGGCGCATTGGCCCTTGTAGGCGCTTGGGGCGAAGTCGGCGCCGTTGGGGGCGGCTGGGCGGTTGTCGGAGCGGTCGAACCAGACGGTGCGGCCGGTGCTGCCCAGGGACTGTGAGGTGGCGGTGCAGAGGATGGTGGAGAGTTTGGCGCCGCGGACGGCGTAGCCGGTCATGAAGTAGCCGGGGGCGCATTGGTACTTGGTGTAGCCGGAGGCCCAGTCGGTGGTGACGTGGCGTTCGTCCCAGACGACTTCGTAGGTGGTGGAGGCGACCGGGCCGCCGGAGGTGCAGAGGGAGCGGTTGCCGGTGTGGGCCAGGCCGATTAGGCGCAGGCCGTCCGGGCAGGCGGCCTTGCGGGCGCCGCTGTCCCAGTCGCCGGCGGCGCGCATGCGGAGTGACTCGACGAAGTCGCCGTGGTCGGGGCTGAGCATCTTCCAGACCGTGCCGGGAGCGATAAAGCCGGTACGAGATGGAGCGTTCATGAGGCGGGTCCACGCGGAGGCTCGCCAGTCGTCGCCGTCGTACAGGCCCATGCGGCTGCCGGCGGAATCCCAGTGCAGTAAGGCCCAGCCGTTGCCGGTGCGGTTGGTGTGCCAGCCGACGAGCGGCCAGTAGGCGAAGTCGGCGTCGGTGCGGATGAGCTGGTCGACGAAGTTCTCGAACCACGCCCGGGGCTTGGCGCCCGTCTCCTCACGACCACCGACCCCGAACTCGCTGATCCACAACGGCGCGGTGAAGTGGCCCTCTTCACCCGACACGAAGAAGGCTTGCCGGTTCAGCTCACTGATCAGCTCGGACGGCGAGAGATCCTGGTACCGCGGATCGCTCGTCTCGCCGGTACCGGTTGCACCACTGTGTCGTGGACCGGTGTACCCGTAGAAGTGGGCCGAGTAGACAAGCTTGTCAGAGGCAACCAACGTGTGCGACAACCCGCGAGCCGGTGTCAACGTGGGCCGGTCATGCGGGAAGCCGTCGACCGGGATCCCGGTCCAGTTGATGCCCTCGACAACGATCAGCAGGTTCGGGTTGGCCTCGGTGAGGATCCGGTCGCCGAGATGCTGGGACGCGGCGAACCAGTCGTGGTCGTCGCCGAGCCCCCAGTTCGGGTCGTCGAGGACATTCCGCCGTACCTCGTTGTACAGATCGGCACCGACCACGCGCGGATTCGTCTTGTAGCGGTTGACCATGAACAACCAGTCGGACTCCCAGGTCGCAGTCGACTGACTCGTGTTCCACCGCTCGTTGCCATCCACTCCGCAACACCAGCGCGTCGTGTTGGTGTGGTTGTTCAGGATCACCGCGAACCCGGCAGCGGTCAGTTCCTGTACGACGACGTCGTAGACCTGCAGTGGCGTCTTCCCGCGCAACGCCGGGTTCGCGGCGACCGCGGCATCGGGTACCACCACGGAGTCGTGGACCATCTCGTTCGAGAACTGCAGCCGGATGCTGTTCAGTCCGAGCTCGGCGAAGCCGGAGATGATCGACGCCATCGGCGCGCGGTCCAGGCCGAGGGGGATCCGGTTGCTGTTCTCGCCGGCGTGGTGGTTGGCGTTGTCGGCCTGGTCGCCGGAGCCGTTCCAGGTACCGGAGCCGCCGTGCCAGTTCCCGGACTTCAGCCGGAACCGGTTCCCGTTGGCGTCGACGATCCACCGGCCCCGGGTGCTCAGCGGTGCGGTCCAGCCGCTGACCAGCAGCGGCGCGGCCTCGGCGGGAAGAGCCGGAAGAGCCGGTGTCAGCGGAAAGAGTAGAGCGAGTACGACGAGCAGTCGGCGCATGGCTCACCTGTCCCCAGGTCGGTGCAGTGCGGGCGGGGTGATGGCCGGAGGCTTCGCGGGACCGCCGGCCACCACGCAGTCATTGGATCAGATCAGCAGTACCGATGGGAGAGCGCTGTCATCGGTGGATTCTTTCCAGATTTGTCGAATCGCCGTTTGGTAGTGACATCTCGTTCACGATGAGGCAGTCTCCTTTTGTCGGAAACCGCTTGCTTAGGCCGCGTTGGAGGCAGGAATGCGCAGAACGCCGAGGTTGCTCGCGACTGTGGTGCTGATCGGAGTGGGGCTCACCGGGGGGACCGCGGCGGCGGGAGGTGATCGCACGGTCCCCGTCCAGCTGGTCTCGATCACCGACTTCCACGGTTACCTCCGACCGCCGTCAGCCGCGGACGGCGGGACGATCGCGGGCCCGGACGGGAAGAACCAGGTGGTGGGTGGCGCGGCCTATCTGGCGACCCACCTGAAGACGATCCGGGCCGGTCACCCGAACTCGATCCTGTTCGCCGACGGCGACAACTTCTCCGGCTGGCCGTTCGAGGTGGACGCCCACGCGGACGAGCCGACGATCGAGGCGCTGAACGCGCTCGGGATCGAGTTCTCCAGCGTCGGCAACCACGAGCTGGACGTGTCGAAGAGCTTCCTGGTCGACCACATGACGCGCGGGAAATGCTTCGGCACGCCAGGTGTCGACAGCTGCTTCACGGACTCGACCGGTCGCCGCTTCCACGGGGCGGACTTCGAGTTCCAGTCGGCCAACATCGTCGACGCCAAGGGCCGGACGATCGTCGCGCCGTACACGATCCGCTGGGTCCGCGACCACGGCCGCAGCTACCCGGTCGGCTTCATCGGCATGACCGTTCCCGATACGCCGGTCGGCAGTACGTCGTACCAGCCGGATCTGAAGGCTCTTGACCCGGTCGAGTCCGCGAACCGGGCAGCCGCCGAGCTGACCCGGCGAGGGGTGAAGGCGATCGTGCTGAACATGCACGACGGCGGCACCGATGCGTCGGCGACGTACGACAACTGCCTCAACCCGAGCGGACCCGCGATCGACCTGGCGCGCAAGGTGACTCCGCAGATCGACGCGATCGTCACCGGGCACTGGCACGCCGCGTTCAACTGCAGCATCCCCGACCCCGACGGCAACCCGCGGCCGGTGGTCGAGGCCGCGAACCACGGCCGGCTGATCAGCGAGATCAACCTCCAGCTGGACCGCCGTACCGGCGAAGTCCTGCGCGACCGGACCACGTCGACCAACCACGCGGTCACCCGCGATGTCACGCCGGATCCGAAGCTGCAGAAGATCGTCGACTACTGGGCCGCCGCCGGAGATCGCAAGTACGCCGAACCGGTCGCGACCGTGACCGGCGACTTCACCCGCACCGCGAACGCGGTCGGCGAGAGCACGATGGCCGACCTGGCCGCCGACGTACACCTGTGGACAGCACCCGATGCCGACCTGGGGCTGATCGCCGCCAAACCGGCGATCGGCTCGACGGCACTCCGCGGTGACCTCCTGGTTGCCAACAGCAACAAGCCGGGAGACGCGGACGGGCGGGTGTTGCTGGGGGAGTCGTGGGAGGCCTACGGCTACGGCAATCCGGTGCTGACCGTGAGTCTGACCGGCGCGGAGCTGGACGCCGTACTGGAGCAGCAGTGGCAGGGCGGGAAGTTCGCGCCGCTGGCCCTGTCGAAGAACGTGAAGTACAGCTTCGACGCGAGCCGCCTCGAGGGCGACCGGATCGATCCCCAGGACGTCCACATCAACGGAGCGTCACTGGATCCGGCCAAGACCTACCGTGTCGCCGCGCTGGCCTACACAGTGATCGGCGCTGACGGTTACCCAGCGTTGAAGGCCGCCTATCGCGACCCCGTTCGCACCGACACTGATCACGAGACCTTCGCCGCGTACCTACGGGTACACAAGACCCTGACCCCGGCCCCGCTGGATCGGGTCACGCAGAAGGGCTGACAACCGTTGCCCCCGCAGCTCCGTACTCATCGGTGACGGAATGAGCGAGGGGACACAACGGATGGCGCGAGGAACAAGGGACGAGGAGTTCAGCGAGTACGTCGCCCAGCGGCGTACTCAGCTGCGCCGCATCGCCTACCTGCTCTGCGGTGATGTGCACAAGGCGGAGGACCTGGTCCAGACGGCGTTGATGAAGCTGTACGTCGCCTGGCACCGGGTGCAGCGCGACGGCAACATCGACGCCTATGTACGGCGGATCCTGGTGAACTCCGGGATCGACGAGAGCCGGCGGCCGTGGCGCCGGGAGGACTCCGGGCTGGACGGGCTGGATCCGGTGATGGAGGAAGGGCTCGCGGTCGAGGACCGCCGGGTGCTGATCGAGGCGCTGGCCGAACTGCCGGCCGGGCAACGCCGGGTGGTGATCCTGCGGTACTTCGTCGGCCTGTCGGTCGACGAGACGGCCGCCGATCTCAACTGCGGCGCCGGAACCGTGAAGAGCCAGAGTGCGCGAGCCCTCGCCCGACTGAACGACATGCTGACTGCCCAGTTTCGGGCTGTGGGAGGACACCGATGATTGACGAGAAGTTGCTGCTGGAGCGCCTGACCGACGCCGCCGAGGCGCAGGACGGCCTGCTGCCGCGGTCACTGGCAGACGACCTGAACGCCGGGCGCCGCCGCCTCCGCAGGCGACGGATCCTGACCGGCGGTACGGCGTTGGTCGCGGCCGGCGCGGTCGCGGTCGCCACGATCGGGATGAGCGGCGTACTGAAGGACAGCACCCAGATGGAGGCGCCGGTCGCCACCCAGCAGGCGCCGGCGAACACGCAGAGCGCAGAGGATGCGGCCGCCGTGGCGCGCACCTCGGGATTCGACACACTGATGAAGGCCCTGCTGGTCAAGCATCTCGACCCCGCCAAGAAGCACCTGGACTTCAGCGTCGGGCCGTTCCTCATTGGTTCCGATGTGGGAGCGCACGGGACCACACGGAAGGTCGGCTGGAACGTCGCCGGCGACAAGGGGCAGGGAATGCTGTACGTCAGCCTCTCCCCGTATGCCAAGGGCGGCGATGTGTGTGGCGGTGACGGTCAGCCGGTGCCGACCTGCCACCAGATCACGCTGCCGAACGGTCGGCCCGCGATGTTCGGCCGCAAGGGCAAGGCCGCGCAGCTCAGCTACGTGCAGCCCGACGGTGAGACCGCGTTCCTGGCGATCGATCCGCTGTTCGGCAACAACACGACGATCCCGGTGAAGAAGCTGGACATCACCGACGACCAGATGATCGCGTGGGCCACCGACCCGAAGCTCAACCTCCCGCCGCTGTCGGCCGACGACCAGGTCAAGGAAGACAAGCTGAAGGGCTTCGCCCCCACCCTGCAGCAGATCGTCCGGACGACCGCCGTACAGATGCCAGGAACGTACACCGCCAACCGGGTGGACGACCTGCCGACGATGATCGACGTCGTACAGAACTGGAGCAAGGGTTCCACCACCGCCGAGGTGTCGGTCAGCGTCTACGCCTCGCCCGTGGTGATGCCGTGCGTCGACGCCCCGTCGGGTAAGAAGTGCCTCCCGGCGACCGCGCCGAACGGCAGTAAGGCGGAGTTCTACGAGGCTCCGCACACCTACCAGGGTGGCCCGATGTACGAAATGCAGGCCGCCTTCACGCAGCCGGACGGCGACCAGGCGCGGGTGCGCATTCTGTACCCGGGCAAGAAGAAGCCGGCGAACGCGATCACCAAGGAGCAGATGCTCGCGATGGTGACGGACCCGGCGCTGGATCGCTGACCGACCGTCCTGGGGGTGGCGGGACATCCACCCCCAGGGCGCAGCGGTCAGCCCTTGGTGCGGTGCCGCTCGGCGATTTCCTTCAGGTAGAGCGCGCTCTGCTTCGGGGTCCGGGCCTGGGTGTCGTAGTCGACCCGGACGATGCCGAACCGCTTGACGTAGCCGTAGGCCCACTCGAAGTTGT
This sequence comes from Kribbella sp. NPDC051587, assembly GCF_044453945.1. Lineage (NCBI taxonomy): Bacteria > Bacillati > Actinomycetota > Actinomycetes > Propionibacteriales > Kribbellaceae > Kribbella > Kribbella sp. NPDC051587. Next base: position 234,492 of record NZ_JBITDE010000004.1, on the reverse strand, counting down.
CCATCAGCGACCAGGCCAGGTAGCCGCGGATGTCGGCGCCCTGGTTGATCGCGTCGGCGACCGCGGCCAGGTGGGTGGTGAAGTACTCGGTGCGCCCCTCGTCGGCGACGAACCCGTTCTCGTCCGGGTGGTCCTCGAAGGCGGAGCCGTTCTCGGTGATGACCATCGGCAGGTTCGGGTAGTCCCGGGCGATGCTGAGCAGCAGGTCGGTGAAGCCCTCGGGGACGATCTCCCAGCCCATCGCGGTCTTCGGCCGGCCGAGCTCGACGGTCCGGCTGACCGGCAGGCCCTGCTCGTCGGTCGTGCTGCCGTCCTCGGCGTACCCGCTGAACTTCTGGCTGAAGTAGTAGTTCACACCGAGGACGTCGATCGGGGCCGAGATCAGCTCGAGGTCGCCGTCCTGGACGGGGATCTCGGCACCCTCGAGTGCGAGGTCCGCGACGATGTCGGCCGGGTAGCGGCCGTGCACCAGCGGGTCGAGGTAGATCCGGCGGCCCATGCCGTCGGCACGGCGGGCGGCGTCGACGTCCGGCTCGGCGTCACTGGCCGGGTACGCCGTGGCCACGTTGAGCGTGATGCCGATGTCGAGCTTGCGCGGCGAGGCCTCGCGCATGGCGGTGGTGGCCAGGCCGTGCCCGAGCAGCAGGTGGTGTACGGAGGCGATCGCGGCCGGGTAGTCCTTGCGGCCCGGTGCGTGCAGACCGTACGCGTACCCGAGCATCGCGGAGCACCACGGCTCGTTCAGCGTGGTCCAGGTGTTGACCCGGTCCTTGAGTGCCTCGAAGACCAGCATCGAGTAGTCGGCGAACCGGTACGCCGTGTCGCGGTTCGGCCAGCCGCCCGCGTCCTCGAGCTCCTGCGGCAGGTCCCAGTGGTAGAGCGTCACCCACGGGTCGATGCCCTGGGCAAGCAGTTCGTCGACGAGCTTGTCGTAGAACCCCAGGCCGGCCGGGTTCACCGGGCCCTTGCCGTGCGGCTGCACCCGCGGCCACGCGACCGAGAACCGGTAGGTGTCGAAGCCCAGGTTCTTGATCAGGGCAACGTCTTGCGGCATCCGGTGGTAGTGGTCGCAGGCGATGTCACCGGTGTCGCCGTTGTCGATCGCGCCCGGAACCTGGCAGAAGGTGTCCCAGATCGACGGCGTCCGGCCGTCCTCGGCGATCGCGCCCTCGATCTGGTACGACGAGGTCGCGACACCCCAGCGGAAGTCGGTCGGCAGACCCGCGATCAGGTCAGCCGCCCCCGAGACGGACGTTGTACTCATAGCGCTCCTATGTCAGTTGCGTCCGAAGGAACGTAGTACCAGGTACTGCGTTCCTTCGGACGTTAGAGGATTGGGTCAGCCGACCGGAACGCGGCCGGGGAGCCAGCAGGCGACAGACCGGCTGGGGTCGTTACGGGCCGACGGGATCCCGAGCAGCGGGATCTCCTCGGAGCAACGGTCGAACGCGTGCGGGCAGCGCGGGTGGAACGAACAACCGGACGGCATCCCGCGCAGGTCGGGCGGCGAGCCGGGGATGCCGGCCAGCTCCTTGCGCGGACCACGCAACGCCGGGAAGGACTTCAGCAGGCCCTCGCTGTACGGGTGCAGCGAGTCCTTGTACAGGTCGGCCGACTTGGCCTCCTCGACGATCCGGCCGCCGTACATGATCGCGATCCGGTCCGAGAACTCGACCAGCAGCGACAGGTCGTGCGTGATGAACAGCACCGAGAAGCCGAGCGTCTCGCGCAGTTCGACCAACTGGGCCAGGATCTGCCGCTGCATCACCACGTCGAGAGCGGTGGTCGGCTCGTCCATGATCACGACCTGCGGCTCCAGTACGAGCGCCATCCCGATCATCACCCGCTGCCGCATACCGCCGGACAGTTGGTGCGGGTAGGCGTCCATCCGGTCCGCGGAGATGCCGACCAGCTTGAGCATGGACTTCGCCCGGGACAGCCGTGCCTCCGGGCTGAGGTCCGGTTCGTGCGCCTTGATCACGTCGAGCATCTGGGTGGAGACCTTGTGCACGGGGTTGAGCGAGTTCATCGCGCCCTGGAACACGATCGACGTCTCGGCCCAGCGGAACGCCCGCAACTCCCGATCCGTCAGCGCCATCACGTCGTACGGGTCGCCGCCCGGCGGGTGGTAGATGACCGAACCACCGCTGATCACGCCGGGTGGCGGCAGCAGCCGGGTGACGCCGTACGCGAGTGTGGACTTGCCACTCCCGCTCTCGCCGGCCAGGCCGAGCACTTCACCACGGTGCAGCGTCAGAGTGACATCGCGGACCGCCCGGACACCCTGCTCGCCCAGACCGTAGTCGACGTTGAAGTCCTTGATCTCAAGGACAGGTTCTTTCGCGCTCACGCTGCCTCATCCTTCTTCCGTACGACGGGAGTCGGCGCGACCGCCTTGTTGCCGAGAACCGGGGTGAAACCGACGCGCATCCGGACCGAGTGCCCGTCCTTGGTCTTGACCTTGGTGTGACCGGCGCTGCGCAACCGCGGGCTGACGAACTCGTCGATGCCGAAGTTGATCAGGGACAGCGCCGTACCGAGGATCGCGATCGCCAGGCCGGCCGGCACGAACCACCACCAGGCGCCCTGGGCGAGCGCCTGCTGGCTCTGCGCCCAGAACAGGATGGTGCCCCAGTTCCACTCGGAGATCGTGGAGATCCCGATGAAGGCCAGGGTGATCTCGGACATGACGGCGAAGATCACGGTCCCGACGAAGCTGGAGGCGATGATCGCGGTCAGGTTCGGCATGATCTCGGCGGTGATGATCCGCCAGGTGCTCTCACCGGTCGCGCGGGCGGCCTCGACGTAGTCCCGCCGTCGCAGCGACAGCGTCTGGGCGCGCAGCACGCGCGCACCCCAGGCCCAGGACGTCAGACCGATGACCAGGGCAACCATCAGGTCACCCGCGCTCGGGATGGTCGAGGCGACGATGATGATCAGCGGCAGGGCCGGGATCACCAGGAAGACGTTCGACAGTGCGGACAGACCCTCGTCGGCCGCACCGCCGAGGAAGCCCGCGCTGACGCCGATCAGGACCGACAGCGCGGTCGCGACGATGCCGGCCAGCAGACCGACGAACATCACGCCCCGGGTGCCGACGAGCATCTGGCTGAAGATGTCCTGACCGAGGTGCGTCGTACCGAACCAGTGCTTGCCCGAAGGGCCCTGGAGGATGTCACTGCTGCGGGCGCCGGGGTCGAACGGGGCGATCCAGGACCCGATGATCGCGATCAGGCAGAAGAACGCGAGCACGACGAGGCCGGTCGCGGCCTTCGGGTTGGCGACGAACCGCAGCCGTTGGCGCTTGGCCGGCGTGGCCGCCACCTCTGGTCCGTCGGGGGTCATCGCGGTGATGGTGCTGGTGGGTGCGGACATGTCAGCCCTCCTTCCGGGTGCGGGGATCGAGCAGCAGGTAGGCGATGTCGGCGATCAGGTTGGCGACCAGGACCGAGAGCGTGATGACCAGGAAGATGCCCTGCATCAGCGGGTAGTCCTTGGCGCCGACGGCCTGGAACAGGTTGTAGCCGATGCCGGGGTAGGAGAAGACGATCTCCACCAGCAGCGTGCCGCCGACGATGAAGCCGAGCGACAGCGCGAAGCCGGAGACGTTCGGCAGCAGCGCGTTGCGGGCCGCGTAGCTCAGCATCACGCGCTTCTCGGGCAGGCCCTTGGCGTGTGCGACGGTGATGTAGTCCTCGGACGCGACCGTCACCATCATGTTGCGCATGCTGAGGATCCAGCCGCTCACTGACGAGATCAGGATCGTGATGGCCGGGAGCAGGCTGTGCTGGATCGCACTGCCCATGAACTCCGCGTTCCACGACGGCACCAGGCCGGGCTCGTAACCACCCGACGACGGGAAGATGCTGTCCGGACCGGCCAGGATGGCGATCGCCAGCAGACCGAGCCAGAAGTACGGGATCGACGACAGGAACGTTGTCACCGGCAACAGACCGTCCAGCCAGGAACCGCGTCGCCAGCCGGCCAGGATGCCGAGACCGGTACCGATCGCGAAGCTGGCCATCGTGGTGAGACCGACCAGCGCGATCGTCCACGGCAGGCTCTGCTGGAGGATGTCGATGACCGGGGTCGGGAAGAAGTTGAACGAGATGCCCAGGTCACCGTGGAAGATCTGGCCCCAGTAGTCGACGTACTGGCTCCACATGCTGGCGTTCTTGTCCAGGCCGAACAGGACGTAGAGCGAGTGGATCGCGTCGGTGCTGAGCTGGCCCTGGTACTTGGCGATCAGTGCGGTGACCGGGTCGCCGGGGATGAGCCGCGGGATGAAGAAGTTGATCGTCATCGCGGCCCAGGCGGTGAACAGGTAGAAGGCGATGCGCTGAAGCAGGAATTTCACTTCGCTGCCCCTTCCTCGTAGAGCCAGCACGCGGCCCAGTGGCTCTGACCTTGGCCGTGCTCGTTATCAAGGATCGGCAACTCGAAACGCGGCGGTAGTTCGGTCGAGCACTTCGGCATCGCGTGCACGCAGCGCGGGTGGAACCGGCAGCCGCTCGGCGGTGCGATCAGGCTCGGCGGCTCACCGCTGCCCTGGTCCTCCGGAGCCCGCAAGTCGCCGACGCGGTCCAGCCGGTCGGGATCGGGCGCGCTCTCGATCAGCAGGCGGGTGTAGGGGTGCGCCGGGTTCTGGGTGACGGTCTCGGAATCGCCGCCTTCCACCAATCGGCCGGCGTACATGACGATCGTCTCGTCGGCGAAGTACCGGGCCGAGGCGATGTCGTGGGTGATGTAGAGGATGGCGAGGTTGAGCCGTTCCTTCAGGTCCCGCAGCAGGTTCAGCACCCCGAGGCGGATCGACACGTCGAGCATCGAGACCGGCTCGTCGGCCAGCAGCACCTCGGGATCGGCGCCGAGGGCGCGGGCGATCGAGACGCGCTGGCGCTGACCACCGGACAGCTCGTGCGGGAACTTGTCCAGGTACCGCTCCGGCGGCACGAGCTGGACACGGTTCAGCAGATCGCGCAGGTTCTCCTCGAGCTCGGCGGCGTTACTGCCCGCCCGGCCGTGGATCTTCAATGCGCGGGTCAGGTGGTACCGGATCGTGTGCGTCGGGTTCAGCGACGCGAACGGGTCCTGGAAGATCATCTGGACCCGGCGGCAGTACGCGCGGAAGGCGCGGCCGCCATGAACCTCGACGGACTCACCCCGCAGGCGGATGTCGCCGTCGGTGCGTCGGTAGAGCTGCGCGAGCAGCCGGGCCACCGTGGACTTGCCGGAACCGGACTCGCCGACCAGGGCGGTCACACGACCGCGGCGGAGGGTCAGGTTGAGGTCGTCGACCGCGTGCACAGCCTTGCGCTCGCGGCTGAACAGGTCGCGCAGGCTGCGCCGTACCGGGAAATGCTTGGTGAGGCCTTCGGCCTCGAGAACAACTTCAGGGACCACCGCTGGGGCCACCGGGTCGGTCACCGTCATGATCGAAAGACTCCTCGCATCGTGGCACCGCGGTGCCGGAAGGTGAGTCACCTCCCGGCACCGCGGTCCGCCTCACTGAGAGCCGGCAGGCTTCAGGTTCAGGACGATCTGCAGCGCGTTCTGCTGCGTGGGCTGTCCAGGTGCGTACGAGTTCTGCTCGTCCGGCCAGCCGACCCAGTTCTTGGTGCTGTAGAGGCCACCGACGTTCGAGGCCGAGGTCGGGATCATCGGCATCTGGTCGACCATGATCTTCTGCAGCGTGTTCAGCGCCGTGGTACGGGTGGCGTCGTCGGCCGCGTTGGCGTACTGGTCCAGCGCCTTGGTCGCCTCGGGCGAGTTGAAGCGCCCGTAGTTACCGCTGGAGCCGCCCTTGCCGATCGGCTTCATGATCTTGCCGTCCATGATGTTCTGGTAGATGTCGTACGGCGTCGCGCCGCCGTTGGTCCAGTGCATCGCGGCGTCGAAGTTGCCCTGGTCGATGTTCTTCGTCCAGGCGTCCTGGTTGGCCTTGTCGACGGTCGCCTTGATGCCGATCGTGGACAGGTTGTCCTTGATGATCTCGAGGTCGGTGATGTAGTCCGACCAGCCGGCCGGGTTCGTCAGCGTGATCGTGACCGGCTTGCCGGTCTTGTCCTTCAGGACGTCGCCCTCGAGCTTGTAACCGGCCGCGGCCAGGTCGCTCTTGGCGCCCTCGACGTCGACGGCGTGCTTCTTGTCCTTGAACTCCGGGGCGATGAACGAGTCACCGGCCGGGGTCGGGATGCCGGTGACGGACTCGACCTTCGGGTAGAAGTACCCGGCCTCACCCTGCTGGAAGATGTCGTCGCGGTTGATGACCTTGTCCATCGCCTTGCGCAGCGCGGGGTCGTCGAACGGCTTCTTGGTGGTGTTGATCCACAGACCGTGGATGCCCAGGTTGGCCGGGAAGTACAGCTTGTGGTTCTTCGGGTCCTTGTCCTGGAAGACGGCCTTCACGTTCGGGACGAAGACGAAGCTCCACTCCGAGGCGCCGTTGGCCAGCGCGGTGGTCTGCGCGTTGTTGTCGTTATACGACGTGTACCGCAGCTCCTTGACCTTCGGGAGGTCCTGCCAGTACGAGTCGCGCAGCTCCAGCGTGGTGGTCTGCGGCGTGAACGACTTGATCTTGTACGGGCCGGTACCGACCGGGTTCTTCAAGGTGTCCTGGGTCGGGTCCTTGATCGCCGACCACTGCGCCTTCTGCGCGACGAAGACGGTCAGCACCTTGTTCTGGTTGGTGAACTGCGACCGGGTGAAGGTCAGGTCCACCTTGTTGCCGGTCTGCGTGATGGTGCCGTACGGGATGGCGTCCGTGTTCAGCGCCTCGTGGTCCTTGCGCAACTGGAACGTGTAGGCCACGTCCGCGGCTGTCATCGGCGTACCGTCGGACCACTTCACGCCGTCGCGGATGGTGAACGACAGCTTGGTGAAGTTGGCGTCCCACTTCCACTCGGTCGCCAGCCAGGGCTTGCCCGGCTCGGACGGCTTGATCCCGTTGATCATCACCAGCGGCTCGAAGATCATCCACCGGTACCCGAGCGAGGCACCCGCGGAGGAGCCGAGGAACGGGTTGTTGTTGTCGGTCTGCGGCCCGTTCGGCATACCGACGTTCAGCACGGTCGCGGCGGTGCCGGAACCGCTCCCGTTGGTCTTACCGTCCCCGTTACTGCAGGCAGCCAGTGTGGCTGCCGCGAGCAAGCCCGTCAGGGCCAGCGCGACGCTCCGTCGTGCTCGCATCGGTTCCTCCTGTGTATCTGTGTGTGGCGGCGTAAATACCTTGCTTGGTCCACCCCTGAGCCTGGGTGGGCCAGTGCATAGTGGCGTGAAAGCGCTCTCATCGGAAGAGCGGACGCCTTAACGGATCGGTATCGAGGTGTTCACCGGCGGCGGAGCAGGGGCAGCTGCCCCACCGCCGGAGCCTCAGTGGTGGGACCGGACGGAGGGGGCGGGCGTACTGGTCCGAGGGGTGGACTTGGGAGCAGTTGAGCTGCGGACGATCAGCGTCGTGGGCAGCACTTGGGGTTCGCTCGGCAGCGGCGTACCGCCGAAATAGCCCATCAGCATCCGGGCCGCCGCCTGCCCCATCTGGCGCATCGGCTGATGCACCGTGGTCAACGGCGGTTCGGTGTGCTGGGCGTACGGGATGTCGTCGAACCCGACGACCGACACGTCGTTCGGCACGTTCCGCCCGGTCTCCCGGACGGCCTGGATGGCACCGCCGGCGGACAGGTCGTTGTGCGCGAAGACCGCGTCGAAGTCCAGGCGCTGGTCGAGCGCCTGCTGGACGCCGTGGCGTCCGCTCTCGTGGGTGAAGTCACCTTCGGACACGAGTCTCGGGTCGAGCTCGATGCCGGCCTCCGCGTAGGTGTCGCGGAAGCCGTCCAGGCGTTCGTGGGTACAGCCGAACCGTTCGACACCGGTGATCACCAGGGGCCGGTGCCGGCCGAGCTCGATCAGGTGCCGGGCGGCGGACTGGCCGCCGGCGTAGTTGGTGGTGGCCACCGACGGGAACTGGGGGCGGTGGTCGCGGTCGTCGATCAGCACCACCGGCAGGCCGCGGGCATGCAGCTGCTCGATGTAGGTGAGCGTGCCCTCGGGCTCGATCACCAGCAGGCCGTCGAACGACTGCGCGGACACCTGGGAGGCGAACTGGTGCATCGACTCCGCGCCCCGGTTGAAGGTGAACAACAGCAGGCCGTAGCCCTCGCTCTCCACCACGTCGACCGCGCCCTGCAGCACCTCGCCCATCCAGGGCCAGGTCAGCGACGGGACCAGCATCCCGACGACCCGGGTCCGGCCGCGGGCCAGACCGACCGCCCGGGCACTCGGCACGTAACCGAGCTCGGCGATCACTGCGCGGACCCGCTCGGCGGTGCGCAGGTCGAGTTCACCCTTGCCGTTCAGGACGCGCGACACGGTCGTCTTGCTCACGCCGGCCCTTGCGGCTACGTCGGCGATGGTGATGGACACGCGGAAACTCCCCTCGGGCGGTGGGGTGGCGGATGTTGCTGCGATGTTGCGCCTCCGTTGCGGAACCGGTTTCGGAAGCGGTTCCGTAGAGTGAAGCCGAGTGACCCAGGTCTCGTCAATCACGGTGGGGTAACGAATCACGACTTAATTCACGACCTGGAAGAAGTCACCTCTTCCGGGTCGCCCGCTGGGCGTGATGGACTCTGGGCTAGCGGTCCGCCAGGGGCCGGGGGTTTCGGCAAGGGGCTGGGGCAATGGAGTATCGGCGGACGACGGTGCGGGACATGCGCCGGTCCAACCGATCGGTGATTCTGACCGGCATCTACCGCGACGGACCGCTCAGCCGGCAAGAGCTGAGCACCCGTACGTCGCTCAGTGCGGCCAGCGTCAGCAACCTCGTCACCGAGATGATCGCGGAAGGCGTGGTCGAAGAGGCCGGCTCGGTCGAGTCCGAGGGCGGCCGGCCGCGGGTGCTGCTGCGCGTCGCCCCCGATTTCCGGTACGTCGTCGGTGCCGAGGTCGGCGAGACGCGCGTCCGGGTCGAGCTGTTCGATCTCGCGCTGAAAGTGCTCGCCACCGTCGATCACACGATCGACGCGCTGGAACCGGAAGTCGTCGTGAAGCACGTGCTGGAAGGGCTCACGAGCGTGATCAGCACCTCCGGCGTACAGGCGTCGTCGGTGCTCGGGCTCGGCGTCGCGGTGTTCGGAATCGTCGACGCGGATGCCGTCGTCCACGCGCAGACGCTGGGGTGGGACGCCGTACCGTTCGGGCAGATGCTTGCCGAAGGCACCGATATTCCGATCCTCGTGGACAACGGCGCGAACACCCTCGGCCAGGCCGAGATGTGGTTCGGCGCGGGCCGCGGCGCGACCGACGCGGTGGTCGCGCTGGTCGGCTCAGGTGTCGGCGCAGCCCTTGTCACCGGTGGATCCAGCTACCGCGGGACGCGCAGCAGCGCGGGCGAGTGGGGCCACACCACGATCATGTACGGCGGTCGCGGGTGCCGGTGTGGAGCAGCCGGCTGCCTCGAGGCGTACGTCGGTGCCGAGGATGTGCTCGACCGCTATCGCCAGGCCGGCGGGGAGTTGTCTGCTGACGACGAGGAGGCGGCGTTCGCCGAGCTGCTCGTCGCGGCGGAGAAATCAGAGGTGGCGGCAACGATCGTGGCCGACACGATCGGCTATCTCGCCGCGGGCTTCGCGAATCTGGTCAACCTGGTCAACCCCGAGCGGATCGTCCTCGGTGGCTGGGCCGGGCTGTTGCTGGGGGAGCGCTACCTGCCGCGGCTGCGCGAAGCGGTCGGTCGGCATGCACTCCGCCAGCCCTATTCCCAGGTCTCGATCGTGCTGTGCGAACTGGGTCGCGACGCCGTTGCGCTGGGCGCCGCGACCCTGCCGATCCTGCGGTTGCTGCAGGACGGGGGCGCGTTGCCCCCGTCCAAGGTCTTGAGTTAGTTCAGGGTCCACTTCTGGTTGGCGCCGCCGCCGCAGGTCCAGATCTGCGTCGGGGTGGCGTTCGCCGAATTGTTGCCGGTGACATCGAGGCATTTGCCTCTGTTCACCAGATCCTTTGCTGCGTTGGCGGTCCACTGCTGTGCGGTGTTGCCGTTGCAGGTCGCGATCTGGACCCTGGTGCCGTCGGCGGTTCCGGCGTTCGCCACGTCGAGGCACTTGCCCAGGGCACGGATCGTGCCGTCACCGGGACGGCTCCACGTCTGCGCCGCCGTACCGTTGCAGTCGTACAGCTGGACCGTCGTACCGTCCGCCGCGTTGGCGCCCGCGACGTCCAGGCACTTGCCGGCCAGGCCGGTGATCGTGCCGGCGCCGCCGCCACCGCCGCCGTCCAGGGTCGAGACGCGGACGTAGTCGATCGTCATCGTCTGCGGCATCTGGGTGGAACCGTCGGGGTAGCCCGGCCAGTAGCCGCCGACCGCGACGTTCATGATCATGAAGAACGGGTGGTTGAAGACCCACTGGTCGCCGCCGAGGTCGGCCGGCGTCCGGCGCTGGTACTGCACGCCGTCGACGAACCAGGTGATCGAGTCCGGCGCCCAGTCGACGCGGTAGGTGTGGAAGTCGTTGCGGAACGGCTGGCCGTTCGGCGAGTTGTACGCCGCACCGATGCCCTCGGCGCCGGAGTAGCCCGGGCCGTGGATGGTGCCGTGCACGGTGTTCGGCTCGCGGCCGATGTTCTCCATGATGTCGATCTCGCCGTTGTTCGGCCAGCCGCCACCTTGGGCGCCGAGCATCCAGAACGCCGGCCAGACACCCTGGGTGCCGGGGATCTTGATCCGGGCCTCCCAGCGGCCGTACGTCTGGGTGAAGGTCTGCGCGGTGAGTAGCCGGGCCGAGGTGTACTGGCACGGGCCGTAGTGGCACTGGAAGCCACCGTTCTCCTGGCGGGCAGTGATCACCAGGTTGCCGTTGCCGTCCTTGGCGGAGTTGCGGGTGCTGTTGGTGTAGTACTGGCGTTCGTCGTTGCCCCAGCCGGAGCCACCGATGTCGTAGCGCCACTTGCTGGCGTCCGGCGCCTGGCCGGCCGGACCGTCGAAGTTGTCCTCGAAGGTCGTCGCCAGCGCGGCGCTGGCGGCCTGCGGCGCCTGTTGCTGGGCTTGGGCGGGTGCTTGCAGAAGGCTGGTGCCGACGAGTGCGGCACCCATCGCGACGATGGCCGCGACGCGGGAACGCTGGAGTCTCATGCGTGCCTCATTTCTCACGGGGGCGGAGCAGGAACGAGACAGGGATTTGGTCCCGGAGCTTGGCGTGAGAACGCTTTCACGTCAAGGCCGGGACTAAATAAAAGACCTGAAAAAAGTCTTTGCTGTGGCGTTGACACCGGTGACCACCGATGGTTCCCTCGTGCTGACACACCGTTGCGGCGCGGGCAGACGCCACAACTTTGCCAGCATTGCATTCCTTGCAGACAAGGGAGTCCGCCCATGCCCGCGAACGGGTTATCTCGTCCTGCCCGCGTCCTACCGGTGGCCGTGGCCACGCTGTGCGCCGTCGCCGCCGGCCTCGGTTTCGGTACGGCGACCGCACCGGCCGCGCAGGCCGCCGGTGAACAGGTCAACGTCTACCTGACCACCACCAACGACTCGGCCGGCCAGAACGTGACCCGCGGCCTGCAGCAGCAGACGCCGGTCAACTTCGGCCCGGCCGGCGGTTCGGCGAACCAGACGATCACGGTCAACGAGAACACGACGTACCAGTCCTGGGAGGGCGGCGGCGCCTCGTTCGCCGACAGCTCCGCCTGGCTGCTGAACAGCAGCAACACGATCTCGGCCGCGACCCGCAACCAGGTGATGAAGGACCTGTTCGACCCGGTCAACGGGATCGGGCTGTCGTTCACCCGCAACCCGATGGGCGCCTCCGACCTGGCCCGGTTCAACTACTCCTACGACGACACCTGCTGCGACCTCAACGACTTCAGCATCAACCACGACCTGGCCGACGTCGTACCGCTGACCAAGCAGGCCAAGCAGCTGAACCCGAACCTGAAGGTGATGGGGTCGCCCTGGAGTGCGCCGGCCTGGATGAAGGACAACAACAAGTTCACCAACCGCGGCTGGCTGAAGGCCGAGTACTACCCGATGTACGCGCAGTACTTCGTCAAGTACGTGCAGCAGAACGAGGCCCAGGGCAACCACATCGACTACGTGACGGTGCAGAACGAGCCGACCTGTTGCGGCACCGACGACACCGGCTACGCGTCGATGAACTGGAACGGCGCCGGGCTGCTGAACTTCACCAAGAACCACCTCTTCCCGGCGTTCCGGGCGGCCGGGATCACCACCAAGGTGATGGTGCTGGACTACAACTGGGGCAACTACAACGACCTCGGTTCGGTCCCGCTGGCCGACGCCGGGCTGCGCAACGACCCGCTGTTCGGCGGCATCGCCTGGCACGGGTACGGCGGTGACGTGAACCTGCAGACCCAGATCCACAACCAGTACCCGGCGGTCAACGCCTACATGACCGAGCACTCGGGCGGGACCTGGATCCCGAACCAGCAGGTCGAGGACATGAACAACCTGATCGACTACACCCGCAACTGGGACAAGTCGTGGATCAAGTGGGGCCTCGCGCTCGACCAGAACCACCTCCCGTACGTCGGTGCGGGGTGCAACGTGTGTACCGGCTTGGTGACGGTGCAGCGCGGTGGCAGTCGTGCGGGGCAGGTCGATAAGACGGTCGAGTACTACACGATGGGACACCTGACGAAGTTCGTGCGGCCGGGTGCGTTGCGGATCGACTCGACCGCGAACGCCTCGGTGAAGAACGTGGCGTGGAAGAACCCGGACGGGTCGAAGGCGCTGATCGCGTTCAACACCACCGGTGGCTCGCAGTCGGTGCGGGTGAACTGGGGCTCGCAGTCCTTCGTCTACACGCTGCCTACCAAGACGTCGGCCACCTTCGTGTGGAGCGGTACGCAGGGTGGCGGCGGTGGTGGCGGTGGCCAGATCACCGGTCTCGCCGGTAAGTGCATCGACGTCGCTGGAGCCAACCCGGCCGACGGCACGGCCGTCCAGCTCTACGACTGCAACGGCTCGGCCGCACAGCAGTGGACCCGCTCCGGTAACACCCTCCAGGCGCTGGGCAAGTGCCTCGACGTCACCGGTGGTGGCACAGCCGACGGCACCCGCGTCCAGCTGTGGTCGTGTGTCGCCGGGAGTCCTAATCAGCAGTGGACCTACTCGAACAACGATCTGGTGAATCCACAGGCTGGGAAGTGCCTGGACGTGACCGGGAACAACTCGGCCAACGCAACACCGCTGCAGATCTGGACCTGTGGTGGCGGCGCCAACCAGAAGTGGACGATCTCCTGATCTGAATCTCTGACTCGTCACCGAGGCCCGCCCGGCCGCCCCCGGGCGGGCCTCGGTTTGGCGTCTTCGCGGCTGCATTTGACCCTCCGGTTACCGGAGGGTCCAAGCTTGCTTCCATGACGGCGACAGTGACGGTCGGCGAGTTCTCGCGGATGACCAACCTCAGCGTGAAGACGCTGCACCACTACCACGACATCGGGCTGCTCGCGCCCGCGTTCGTGGATCCGTCCTCCGGGTATCGGCGGTACGAGACGGTCCAGGTCGGCACCGCCTTGCTCATCCGTCGACTGCGCGACCTGCGGATGCCGCTTCCTGACGTCCAGGCCGTGGTCTCGTCGACCGACCGGAGGGTGCGGGAGGAGACGCTGCGCGCGCACCTCGACCGGATGGAGAGCGAGCTGCAGGTCACGCGTGGGGTGGTCACCTCGCTGCGCAGCCTGCTGACGGACGACCCCGAGCCGATGCAGGTCGCCTATCGCTACATTCCGCCGTTCCGCGCGTATGCAGTCCGCGCTCATGTCGAGCGACCGGAGATCGGCGCGTGGTGCGTGGAGGTCTTCGGGCAACTCGATGCTCTGGCTGCGGTTCAAGGCATTCGGGCGACGGCCGGGGCGACGTACAGCGACGACTTCTTCACCGAAGACGCCGGCGAGGTCGTCGCGTTCCTCCCGGTCGCACCGACCGCTGAGCCGGCGGACGGTTTCGAGTTGGTCGATCTCCCGGGCGGCTTCTTCGCCATCGGGGTGCACGCCGGCGCGATGGCCGACTTCGACCGCACGTACGGCGCCCTGGGCTCGCACGTCGCCGACCACTGCACTGTCGCGCCCGGTTCCATTCGCGAGCTGTATGTCGTCTCGCCGGGGGACACCCCTGATGAGTCGAGCTACCGCACTGAGGTCTGCTGGCCGATCCAGCAGCTTCCTGTTTCCCCTGCTTCGAAAGGCTGAACAATGTCCATCACGCTTGAGAACATCGCTTTTGACTGCACCGACGCCGCCACCCTGGCCACCTTCTGGGCCGGTGTCCTCTCGGTCGACGTCGATGCTGACAGCAACGAGTTCTTCGCCACCGTGAACCGCGCCGCCGATGGACCGACGCTGATGTTCCTCCAGGTCCCCGAACCCCGCACCGTCAAGAACCGCCTGCACCTCGACCTGGCCACCGCCGACTGGTCCACCGAGCTCGACCGCCTGATCGCCCTCGGCGCCAAACGCCTCGACGAGCACACCGAGTACGGCGTGCACTGGATCACCCTCGCCGACCCCGAAGGCAACGTCTTCGACCTAGCCGACCACAAGTCCTAGGACACCCCCGTCGTGTGACCACCGGCGTGTGATCACCTCCCGTTGTGTGACCACCTCCCGCCAGGGGACCGGCGCTCGTGGTGGGGTTGAACAGGAACTGGTGGGTGTGGGCAGGTTATTTCTTGTTCACGCCCACGGCAGGGGGTGCAGGCCCACCGGAACTGGCTCGCGGATCAGGCGGCCGGATCAGACGGCCGGATCAGGCGGTTGTTCCAGATCAGGCGGTTGCCCCGGATGAGGCGGGCGGGCGTGGGTCAGGTGGTTGTGGTGGCGGGACGTCGGGTGCGTTGGAGGACGGCGTAGGCGCCGGTGGCGAGGGCGGCGAGGGTGAGGACGGCGGCGCTGAGGCTTAGGGACCACTTGATGCCGATGGCGGCGCCGGTGAAGCCGACGGTGAGACCGCTGCCGATGCGGAGGCCGCCGGAGGAGGTGTTGTAGAGACCGATGATGCGGCCGCGGTCGGCGGGCGGGGCTTCTAGCTGGACGACTGTTTGGGAGACGGACATGGAGACGAAGTTCGCGATGCCACTGACCATCAGCATGACGAGGGCCAGGACGTAGTTGTTGGTGAGCGCGAAGACGACGATGCTCAGGCCGTAGAGCACGGTGCCGACGACTGCGGTTCGCACGGTGGGGCGGAGCCAACCGGTTGCTTCGATGACGAAGCCGCCGACCACTCCACCGAATCCGGAGGCGAACAGCAGAGCGCCGTACGTGAGACCTGCGGAGCCTGCGCCGAGCGACTCGGCGAACTCGGGCATCGCGGTCTGGATCGAGGCGCCGACGAAGAACGAACCCAGGCCGGCCAGGATGATCATGCTGCCGATGGTCGGGCCGATCGACGCACCCCGGGCAGCGCGGAGGGCGGCGATCGGGCCGAGCCGGGGGCGAGCCACGACCTCCTCGCGGAGGTGGCCGGTGAAGCGGGTGCGGAAGAGAAAGATCGTCAGCGGCAGGTAGATCGCGATGTTGGCGAAGATGCCGCCGGTGGGTCCGAGGAGAAGGAGGAAGAGCGAGCCGACAACAGGGCCGCACAGGACGCCGAGGCTGCGGAAGGTCGCGTTGAGCCGTACGGCGCTCGGTAGGTCATCGCGGCCGACGAAGTCGTGCAGCATCATCTGCTCGGCGGGACCCCAGAGTGCACCGGCGCATCCGTGCAGCACGAGCAGGACGCACGCGTGCCAGATCTGGAGTGAGTCGGTCAGGAAGAGCAGTCCCCAACAGAGCGAGACGAACATGAACAACGCCTGCGCGGACTGGATGATGCGCCGGCAGTCGTACCGGTCGGCGAGTGATCCGGACAGCACGGAGAACAGCAGGAACGGCAGCCAGTGGCTGATGACCTGGAACCCCGCGAGAGCGGGCGAATGGAACTCGCGCCACAACACCCAATAGGTGATGACGTGCTCGATGTTGTCGCCCATCATCGCCAGACCGGTTCCGAACAGATACGGACGCGCATCCCGGTTCCGCAAACCGGCGAACCGCGGGACTCGTACCCGCTCCGCTTCCGCCTGGTGGCTGCTCACGCCACACGCTCGGCACATCAGACCCTCCCCGTCGCAAGGCACCTTGCCTTGTCATCAGTACCCTAACAGATTCGAGACACGGTGTCTCGATATATCTCGAGGGGTGCCGAGCTGGGGCGTCTACAAGGCGGGGATTCGAGGGCGGAAGTGGGCGGCCAGGTGGGCGTTGTGGATGTCGGCATCGGGGGTGTAGGTGGAGCGCCAGACCTGGGTGGTGGGGGAGTGGGCTAGGGCGGTGGTGAGGAGGGCGTGAAGGGTGAAGGAGTTGAGGACCGTGGAGGCGCCGCCGGCAGGTTGGCCGGCGACAGCGAGGAGAGTGTCGCCGATGGGGACGTGGGTGTTGATGTGGAGATCGGCCAGGTCGGCGAGCGTCGAGAGGCCGTCACCGCGAGCCGGGTGATTGATCGGGAGGTCGGCTGTGGTGGCCGGGGTACTGAGACCGATGACGTAGGCGCCCAGGGTGCGGGCGGCTCGGGCGGCGCTGAGCGCGGCGGCGTTGATGCCGAACGCGTTGATGATGACGAAGGGGTCGCCGGCGGTGACGCCGGAGGCGGCGACTACCGCGGCGCCATGGTTGTCGGCGCGTTCAGCCTGGGTTGAGGCCAGGGCGCCGGCGGCGAGGGTGGTGCTGGTGTCGCTGACTGGTACGACGTTCGCGGGGCAACCGGCGCGGTAGAAGACGTCCTGGACCGCTATCGCGGAGTGCGCCCCGGGGCCGTACAGGTAGATGAGTCCGTCTCGCCGGAGTTGCTCGGCCAAGACGGCGGCAGCGCGATCAATCGCGTCGGCCTCATCACGAGCGACAGCATTGATCGCCTGTGTCAGGCGAGCGGCGTACTCAGTGAGCAGCGGCACGGTGGATCCAGTGGCCGGCGCGCATCGTGGCTTGGACTGTGAGAGCGGAGGTGAGGACGGCTAGGTCGGCATCGTGGCCTGCCGTGAGACGGCCCTTGCGGTGGGCGAGGTTGAGGACTCGGGCAGGCCGAGTGCTGGTGGCGGCGACGGCTTCGGGCAGCGGCCAACCGAGGTCGTGGTGGAGGTGGGCGAGCATGCCGTCCAGGGGAGTGGTGCTGCCGCCGAAGGCGTTGGCGCCGACGACCATGCCGACGCCGGAGGCGACCTCGCAGTCGATGATGCCGAGGCGGTAGCGGAAACCCTCGGGCATGCCGGCGCCGGCCGTGGCGTCGGAGACGGCGATGAGGCGGTCGCCGAGGCAGCGACGGGCGATCTCGATCAGGGTCGGCGGGAGATGGTGGCCGTCAGCAATGATTTCGCCGATCAGGTAGGTGGAGGCCAACGACTCTTCGATGAGACCGGGTACCCGCCACGGTCCTTCGCGGACCAGCGAAGATTGACAACTCCAGAGATGGGTCAGGTGGGTGAGGCCGTTGTCGACAGCGGCGCTGAGTTCGGGAGCCCGGGCTTCGCTGTGGCCCGCGGCCACCACGACGCCGGCCTCCGTCAGTCGGCGGGTGAAGGCCGGTACGCCGGGCAGCTCCGGGGCGACGGTCACCATGGTGATGAGGCCGCCTCGGGCCAC
Source organism: Kribbella sp. NPDC051587 (assembly GCF_044453945.1). Lineage (NCBI taxonomy): Bacteria > Bacillati > Actinomycetota > Actinomycetes > Propionibacteriales > Kribbellaceae > Kribbella > Kribbella sp. NPDC051587. The sequence continues at coordinate 216,867 of NZ_JBITDE010000004.1, read as the reverse complement.
GAGGCGGTCGGCGTCGTCCGCGGTGGGTGGGCGGAGGGCGGCGGGGTCGTGGGCACCGCATTGGGAGACGGCCAGATACGGGCCCTCGAGATGTACGCCGTACAGGCCGGGGTTGGCGCTGACCGAAAGAGCGAGGGCGTCGAGTTGGCGGTCGAGGTCGGCCGGGTGGGCGGAGACGAGGGAAGCCTGCAGGGTGGTGACGCCGTGACGGGCGTGGAAGTCGAGGACCTGTTGGTGCGCGGCCGGGTCGGGGTCGTCGAAGGAGTGGCCGCCACCGCCGTGGACGTGCACGTCGATCAGTCCGGGCACGATCGTGGACCCGGTCAGGTCGTGCACCTCGGCAGCCACCGGTACGTCGTTCGCCGCGACGATCGCGTCGATCCGTCCATCGCGGATCACGAGGGCGTGGTCGTCAACGAGCGCGTCGTCGACGACGAGGGTTGCTCCGGTGAGTGCGATCAACGCGGGTCCGACTCGGTGTCGAGGAAGAGATGGACGCGGGCGTGCGTACGGAGCGCCGTACCGGGGTGGTCGGGGCCGATGGGTCGCGTGAGGGTGTCCTGGACCGCTTGGCGCTTGGGGGCGCCGGGGACGGAGGCGATCACGTCGCGGGCGTTCAGGAGGCGGGGGATGGTGACCGTGACGGCATGCGTCGGGACGTCGGACAGTGCGGCGAAGTGGCCTTCGTCGACCTGCTGACGGCGGCTGGTCTCGTCCAGGGCCACGACCTTGGCGGCGCGTGGGTCATCCAGGTCGGCGGGCGGGTCGTTGAAGGCGAGGTGACCGTTGACGCCGAGCCCGAGCAGGACGACGTCGAACGGCGCGCTGCCCATCAGTTGCTCGTAGTACTGGGCGGCTGCCTCGGCGTCGCTGCCCGGGGCCACCGGATGAAAGCTTGCCTGGGGCACCTTGTTGAGGAAGGTTCGGTGCAGCCAGGTGGCGAACGCCTGCGGTGCCTCCGTCGGGAGACCGACGTACTCGTCCATGTGGAAGAACTCGACGCGGCTCCAGTCGATACCGGGTTCCTCGGCGAGGGAGGTCAGGGTCGCCGCTTGACTGGGCGCGGCGGCCAGCATGACGCGGGCGGCGGAGGTCCACTCGATCGCCTGCCGGATCCGCTCCGCGGCCAAGGCCGCGGCGGCGTGGCCGAGGGCGGACCGGGTCGGGTGGGTGCTGATCTGCGGGGCATGGTCGATGCCGACGGTCATAGAGCCTCCTTGGCGAGGTGCGTTCACAGTACGTCGAGTGCGGCGTGGATGGCCGCGTCGGTCACGATCTCGAACGCGTCCATGGCGGGGATGCTGATGACGCGATCGGCGACGGCACCGAACGAGTGGGCGGGGAGGGTCGAGTTCACGATGACCGCGGGGCAGGGATGTGGGGTGTCCGCGGTGACGGCGGCCACCTCCTTCCACTGCTGGGCGGCGGGGATCGGACCGGGTCCGAAGACCGGGATCAGCCGGGCGCTCGGGTGTCGGTCGGCTACTCGCGCCAGTACGCCGGGAGTCAGCGGCGCGGGCTCCAAGACGACGGAGAATCCGCGCTCCGCACCCAGTTCGGCGAACCGGCGAGCCAGCTTCGAATCACCGACCACCACCAGCGATTCGTTGCGTGACAATGCTGTATCGCCGGTCTGGTACAGGTCGACGGTAGTGCGGCGCTCAGGGTCGGCCCAAGGAGCCGGGGTGTCAGGGAGGGGATCTCTGGAGGTGTCGAGGCCGGCCAGGGCGCGGGCGCGGAGCAGGCGGCGGACCTTGTCGTCCAGGTCGGACTCGCTGAGAGCGCCGAGGTTCAAGGCCTCGACGAGGTGATCGATGATCGGCTGGATCTGGGCGGGCGCGCACTTGACGTTGGCTACGTCGGCGCCGGCCTGGAGGGACAGCAAGGCGGAGTCAGCCAGCGAGTAATGACGGGCGATGGCGTCCATCCGGAGCGCGTCGGTGATGATGACGCCGTCGAAGCCGAGGTCGGAGCGGAGCCAGGTCCTGTTGATGGTGGGGGAGAGGCTGGCGGGGACGTCGATTCCCAGGCTGGGATAGGCGATGTGGGCAACCATGATGGTGGCCACGCCAGCGGCTACGGCGGCGGCGAACGGCGGCAGGTGGATGGCCTCGTGGTCGGCGCGGGTGCGGTCGACAATGGGCTGCGCGAGGTGACTGTCGATGCTGCTGTCGCCGTGGCCGGGGAAGTGTTTGGCGGTCGCCAGTACGCCGTTGTCCTGGTAACCGCGGATCTGGGCGGCACCGAGTTCACCGGTGAGCTGCGCCGGTACGCCGTACGCGCGGACGCCGAGAATGGGGTCGTCGGGGACGGAGACCACATCGACGCAGGGACTGAAGGTCCAGTGGTAGCCGACGGCGCGGGCCTCGACCGCCGTGGCGGCGGCGAGGCGGTAGGCGAGGTCGGGGTCGCCGGAGATGCCGATGCCGCGGGGATACGGGAAGTGCGTGCCGCTCCGGCGCAGTGAGTACATGATCCCGGCCTCGAGGTTGCCGCTGATCAGGGCGGGGGGCAGGCCGGCGTCCGCGCAGATCTCGGCGACACGCTCGTGGTACGCGGTCGCGGTTGAGGCCGGCAGATCGGTGACGCTGTGCAGGGTGCCGACGCCCAGCTCGAGCGCGTGCCGGGTCGCGGTGTCCGGGAGGCCGTCGGCGACGGCGGGCAGGACGAGCAGGCAGTGCGCGATCTTCTGGGCCGGGGTCAGCCGGCCGAGCCAATCGTCGGCCCAGCGCTCGGCGGTGGCGTCCAGCGGTGCGGGCATTCGGTCACCTCGGTGTCAAAGGTTTGCACGGAATCACGATCACGGAAGAAATTCATCGAGAGTTATCCGTTGACCGCGGTGAGAATCGAGTCTAGCGTCTGGCTACTGGCTGTCAAAGGTTTGCACAGACCGGCCATCCGAGAGGGGTTGTCATGGGACGGAACACCTGGTGGATAGGGATCGGCGCGCTGCTGCTCGCCGGCTGCGGGCTCGGCGGATCGGCTCAGCCCGAGGCCGACACGTCGGGCGAGGTGAAGGGGACGATCACCTTTCAGACCATCCAGCTGTCGCCGACCTTCGACGACTACCTGCACGGCCTGATCGCGGCGTTCGAGAAGGCGCATCCGGGGACCAAGGTCGAGTGGACCGACATCCCCAGTGACGCCGCCGCTCGCAAGGTCAGCGCGGATTCCGTCACCGGAAAACTGCCGGACGTGATGGATCTCGACTCCGCGACGCTGGCGCCGCTCGGCCGTCGCGAGCTCGTCGTCGACATGGCCACCGCGGCGAAGGACGTCAAGGACACCTATGTCCCCTCGGCCTGGAACTCCTTCGCCTACACGGGAAGCGCGATCGCCGCTCTGCCCTGGTACCTGAACACCCCCGTGCTGATCTCCAACCAGAGCCTGCTTACCAAGGCGGGTATCCAGCAGCAGCCGTCGAACTACGACGAGCTGATCGAACAGTCGAAGCAGGTCGCGGCCAAGGCCAAGGTCGCGGGTTTCCAGCCGACCGAGGCCGGGTTCCCGAGTTCGCTGCTGACGATCGGCGTACCGCTGGTCAACGACGACTCCACGCAGGCCAAGGTCAACACCCCCGAGGCGCAGAAGTTCGTCGCCGCGCTGGCCGAGCTCTACAAGGCTGGCGGCATCCCGCCGGACAGCGTGAGCGCCAAGGAGCGCAGCGAGATCGAGACCTTCTCCGACGCCAAGTCGGCGTACCTGGAGGCGGGCGGTTCGCGGCTGAAGATCATCAAGCAGAACTCACCGGCCGTGTACGGCGAAGTCGCCGTCGGCAAGCCGTTGGGTGATGCGGCCAAGCGGACCTGGGTGGTCGCGCACGGGCTCGCCGTACCGAAGAAGTCGGCGAACGCGGCGACGGCGCTGGCGTTCGCGAAGTTCGTCACCTCGGCCGACAACCAGCTTGCCCTGGGCAAGCAGTCGAGTGTCTTCCCGAGCACGCTGGCCTCGCTGAACGACGCGTTCTTCACCGCCGGTGACGACAAGGACCTGACCGTGGCCGCGCGGAAGATCGCGGCGGCCAGCCTGCATGACGGCAAGACGATCGTGAAGTCGGCGGCGGTCGACGCGGAGTACGCGGCCGCGCTGTGGTCGGCGGTGCAACCGGCGATCCTGGGCAAGGCCGATCCGGCGACGGCGCTGGGCGAGGCCGAAACCAAGCTCACGAAGATCTTGAAGGACCGCCGCCAATGACCGCCGTGGCCACCTCGGGAGTGACCGTGCGCGCGAGCCGCAAGGCCAAGGTGCCCCGAAAGTATCGCTGGTACGTGCCGCTGTTCTTCGTCGGACCGGCGCTTGTCCTGCAGCTCACGTTCCTGTTCGTGCCGCTGGCGAACACCTTCGTGCTGGCGTTCACCAACGCGAGCACGATCGGCGGCGGCCGGTTCACCGGGCTCGCGAACTTCTCCGAGCTGGCCGCGGACTCGGCGTTCTGGAATGCGGTCGGCCGCACCTTCCTCTACATGCTGATCGCGGTCCCGGCGCTGACCATCCTGTCGACCTGCCTCGCGGTGCTGGTGAACACGCGGCTGCGCGGCTCAGGCGTCGTGCGGTCGCTGCTGTTCTCGCCGATGGTGCTGCCGCTGGCCGTGATCGCGGTCGTCTTCCAGTACCTGCTGAACTCCGACGGTCTGGTCAACCAGGTTCTCCAGGGCCTGCACGTCGTCAGCGCACCGGTGCCGTTCCTGAACGACCCGACACTCGCGCTGCTCAGCCTGACGATGGTGACGGTCTGGAAGGGCTGCGCGCTCTACACGCTCATCACCGTCGCCGCGCTGCAGAACGTCTCGCCGGAGCTCGACGAGGCGGGCCAGCTGGACGGCGCCGGCTGGCTGCGGCGGACGATCAGCGTGACGCTGCCACAGATCCGCGGTACGACGGTCATGATCGCGATCCTCGCGTCGGTCGCGACCTTGCGAGTCTTCACCGAGCCCTTCGTCATCACCGGCGGCGGCCCGGGGGACTCGACCGAGACGATCGTGGTCTACCTGTTCCAGAAGGGCATCGCGCCCGGCACGGACGCGGGGTACGCCTCGGCGATCAGCCTGGTGCTCTTCGCCTTCGTGCTCTCGGTCTCCGGCCTCAGTTGGTTGATCTCGCGGAGGACACGGTCATGAGAGAACGCCTCATTCGCTGGCCACTGATGATCGTTGCCGCGGGCACTGTCTTGGCGCCGCTGCTGTGGCAGGTCACGATGTCGCTGAAGAGCTCCGGCGAATCGGCGGTCGGGTTCCCGGGCACGCTGCTGCCGAAGCATCCGACGTTCGACAACTTCGCCACCGCGTTCACCGAGATCCCCTTGCTCCGGTACGTCGGCAATTCGGCGCAGATCGCCGCGTTCGGCATGATCACCAACCTCGTGCTGGCGACCCTGACCGGCTACGCGTTGGCGCGGATCCCGTTCCGTGGCCGTGCGCTCTACACAACGGTGCTGCTGGCAACGGCTGTGCTGCCGTTCGAGGTGATCCTGGTGTCCACGCTGCTGGTCGCTCGTGGGCTGCACCTGAACGACACGTTGATCGGCGTCGTGCTGCCGCAGGCGGTGTCGATCGTGTCGATCTTCGTCATGCGGCAGGCGTTCATCCGGATCCCCGGTGAGCTGGCGGAGGCCGCCGACATGGACGGGGCCGGGCCGCTGCAGGTGTTCTGGCACATCATGTTGCCGTCGGTCCGCGGGTCGCTGGCAGTCATCGCCGTACTGGGGTTCCTGGATTCCTGGGATCATTTCATCTGGCCGCTGGTCTCGCTCAGCGATCCGTCGAAGTACCCGGTCAACGTCGGCGTGCAGTATCTGTCCGGCACGTTCTCGGCCGACCAGCGGGTGATCTCGGCCGCGGCGATCGTGGTCATGCTGCCGCCGCTGCTCGTCTACTTCCTCATGCAGAAGCAGGTCTTCCGTGGATTGGCTGAGGGGGCGCTGAAAGGATGAGCATTCCGCGCGTCGCTCTCGTCGGTACGTCGGGATACGGCCGACGGCATTTGGAGCAGCTACTCGGTTGGCAGCGTGACGGGTTCCTGGACCTGGCCGCGTTGGTCGATCTGAGCTTCGACGCGGAGACGCGGCGACTTGTCGACATAGCGGGCGTGAAACCGCAGTACCTGCCCACGATCGACGGGCTCGAGGTCGACCTCACGGTCGTGGCGACACCACCGCACACGCACTTCGCGTTGGCCGAGCAGGTGCTGCGATCGGGAAGTGCGTTGTACCTGGAGAAGCCGCCGGTGCCGTTGCTCTCACAGCTGGACGCACTCCGGGCGATCACGTCGCGCCGCCGGGCCGAGGTCGGTTTCCAGCAGGCGCGCGCCACGATCGAGCGACTGGAGGCGTTGCTGCCGGATGTCGGTCAGGTCGAGCGGATCACGGCGCACGGATGCTTGTCGCGACCGGACTCCTATTACACACGGAGTCCCTGGGCTGGTGCGTGGTACGTCAAGGGTGAGGCGGTGTTCGACGGTGCGCTGTTCAATCCGCTGGCCCACATCGTGCACACCGCGTTGACACTCGCCCGACGGATCGACTGCGGCTGGGCGGTCGACAGCGTCGAGGCCGAGCTGTACGCCGTACACGACATCGCCGGCGACGATACCGGCGTACTGCGGATCCGTTCCAGGACGGGGCCGGTGGTGATCGCGGTGGGGACGACGGCCGCTGACGTTGTTCGTGCACCGGCGATCACGGTGCACGGCAGCCGGGGTCACATCACCGTCCCGCACGGTGGAGAAGCGTCGACGCATCCGTTGCTGGCGGCATTGAAGGACGTCGACGGTCCGCCGGATCCGTTGATCGATCTGGATGCCGTCCGGCCGTTCGTGAGCGTGGTGAACCGGGCGGTCGAGATTGTCGGTGCGCCGATCCGGATTCCGGGAGCGCAGGGCATCTCGGAGCTCGTCGAGCGCGTGGTCGACACTGGTAGCCTCTTCGCCGAGCTGGGGTCCGGCTGGTCCCGTCAACCGGCCCCTTCTGTGGACCGGGAGGCGCTCAGATGACGCAAAGAACCAAGGCAGCAACGCTGAAAGACGTGGCGGAGGCTGCTGGGGTCTCGATCTCGACCGTCTCCAGGGTCTTCTCGAGTCCCGGACGGATCTCGCCGGAGACGTCGGACCGGGTGCGCGAGGTCGCGCGCAGGCTGCGGTTCACGCCGAACGTGATGGCGCGCTCGCTGATCACCGGTACGTCGCCCAACATCGGACTCGTCGTACCGGACATCACCAACCCGTACATGACCACGTTGCTGAAGGCGGCGCAGAAGGTGTCGCGTGGTCATCAGACCGGCATCTTCGTCGCGGACACCGATGACGACGCGGAGATCGAGCGGCAGGTGTGTGAGCAGTTCGCGCAGCAGAGTCGCGGCGTGATCCTGTGTGCGCCGCGGATGACGACCTCGCACATCCGCGAGCTGAGCGGGATCGTGCCGCTGGTCCTCGTCAACCGGATCGTCGAAGGCATTCCGAGCGTCTCCACCGATTCCCGGTCGGCACTGCGGGAGCTGCTGGACGAGCTGGTCGAGCAAGGGCATCGCCGTGTCGGGTATCTGCCGGGTCCGGCGGGGTCATGGTCGAACAAGCAGCGAGCGCGGACTGTTGCTGACCGGGCTCGGGCGTTGGAGGTCGAGTTGGTGCGGCTCGACCCCACCGACGGTACGCACGCGGGCGGCGTACTGGCTGCTGAGCAGGTGGTCGAGCTGGGGATCACCGCGGTGATGGCGTTCGACGACGTACTTGCTGCTGGGCTGGTCGAGGGACTGCGGCAGCGCGGCAAGTCCGTGCCCGAGGACGTCAGCGTGACCGGGCACGACGACATCCTCTCCGAGCTCGTGCACCCCGGGCTCACGACGATCACCGGGCAGAGCGCCCGGGTCGGGCAGCTGGCGATCGCCCGGCTGCTCGAGGTTTCGGGACCGGACGCGGGGTCGGGCCCGGAGTTGGGCGTGCTGCTGGACGAATCCGTGGGCGTCAAAGCCACGGTCGTCCGCCGGCACTCGACGGCCGCACCGCGGACGCGTTCCGACTGATCCTTCCTTTCCGAGGGGGAACCACATGTACCGAATCGCAGTTGCTGTGATCGCCATGGTGTCGCTGCTGTCGACCGGCACCGCCAACGCCGTACGGCATCGTCCTTGTGTCAGTGCGTACGACACGGCCGTCCTGGCGGACGGTCCGGCCGCTTACTGGCGGCTGGCGCAGCCGGGGTCGGCAAGCGAGGCCTCGGTGGTGGGCGGGCTGACCGGCACCTACGCAGGCACCCGTACGGCGACCACCCTGCCGAACGGGGACACCGCGACGGCCTTCGACGGGTCCAGCGGGTACTTCCAGGTCGCTGATCACGACGTGTTGAGCCCAGCGACGACCGGTGAGTTCACGCTGGAGGCGTGGATGCGGCCGGACACCCTGCAGTTCGCGCACCAGGAGGGCAGCGGGTATGTGCACTGGATGGGCAAGGGCGTGGCCGGCCAGCACGAGTACGTCTCCCGCATGTACTCGCTGACGAACACGGAGAACCGGCCGAACCGGATCTCGGGCTACCTGTTCAACAACACCGGCGGGCTGGGCGCGGGCTCGTACTTCCAGGACTCGATCACGGCCGGGACGTGGATCCACTACGTGCTGGTGATCAACGCTCAGGCGACCAGTGCGACGTATCCGAACGGATACACGAAGGTCTACCGGGACGGGGTGCTGCGGGACCAGGACAACCTGAGCATCAGTGGCACGGTGATCGTGCCGAGCAACGGTACGGCGCCGTTCCGGGTCGGGACCCGGGACTTCGGGTCCTACTTCCAGGGCGCGGTCGGGAAGGTCGCCGTCTACGACAAGGAGCTGACGGCCGCCCAGATCGCAGCGCACCACAACGCGATGTGAGTGGTTGTCCGCGCTGGGTACTTTGTGGAGATGAGTGTCCTCCAAGCGACCCAGGAGCCGACCGGTCTGGCCGGGTGGGCCACTGATCTGATGGAGCGGCTGGGAGCGCCGGGTGCCGGTCTCGCAGTCGCTCTGGAGAACCTCTTTCCACCGTTACCCAGCGAGGTGATCCTCCCGCTGGCCGGGTTCGCGGCCAGCCGCGGCGACCTCGGCCTGGCCGCCGCGATCGTCTTCACCACGCTCGGTTCGGTGGTCGGAGCCCTTGCCCTGTACGGCGTGGGCGCGGGGCTGGGGCGGGATCGAACCCGCGGGCTGGCCGGGAAACTGCCGCTCGTGAAGGTCGAGGACGTCGACAAGGCCGAGGACTGGTTCAACCGGCACGGCCCGAAGGCAGTGCTGATCGGGCGGCTCGTCCCGGTCGTCCGCAGCCTGATCTCGGTTCCGGCTGGAGTCGAGCGGATGTCGGTGCCGCTCTTCCTGCTCCTGACCACAGTCGGGAGTGGGATCTGGAACACGCTGCTGATCGTGGCCGGCTACCAGCTCGGGGAGCGCTGGCACGTGGTCGAGTCGTCGGTCGGGGTGTTCCAGTGGGTCGTCGTCGGCGGGGCGATCGCCGCGGTGGGCTGGTTCGTGGTTGTCAAGCTGCGCGCCCGGAGATCAGCATCTGAGAAAGTCAAGTAGCGGGCTGGACTTTGATTACGCTCGATCCATCACTGCCGATGGTCAGGAGCCCAAGTCAGATGCCCTCAATCGCGTTCGAACCGCAGGTCGTCCCGGATCCGCCGGTCTGGCCGCAGTCGGTGGTCACCGTGGTCGGCAACCCCAAAGCCGGGTCCCGTACGGCGGCGGCCGCGGCCTCGGTCGCGGAACTACTCGCCTCCGAGCTAGGAACGCCGTACCGGATCGACGAACTGATCGACCTGGTCACGATCGCCCCGTCGATCTTCCAGGGCGACGCCGCGGCTGAGCCGGACCGGGCGGAGCTGGAGAACGCGGTCGAACTGGTGTCGTCCGCGTCGGTGATCGTGATCGCGACGCCGGTCTACAAGGGGAGTTACACCGGGCTGCTCAAGAGCTTCCTCGACGTGCTCCCACCGCGCGCGCTCGCCGGAGCGGTCGTCGTACCGGTGACCGTGTCAGCCGCGCCGAGCCACAAGCTGCTCGCCGATCAGCACCTGCGTCCCGTCCTCGCCGAGCTCGGCGCGAGTGTCCCGGTGCCCGGGGTGATCCTGGAGGAGCGCGATCTCGAGGACCTGCAGGTGGTCCTGGCCAGCTGGCTTCGCGCCAACGCCAGCATCATCCAGGCCACCACCACCGCCCTGCAGCCGGTCGCGGAGCCGACGCCCGCGCGCTAGCACCAGGGGATCTGGGCGTCGTCGATGTCGAGGTAGGCGGCGCTCACGTACTTCTGCTGGTGTGTGGTGTTGTCGGTGACGAAATACCAGATGTTGGTGACGCCACCCGGGTACACCACCACCTCGCCGTACAGCTTGCAGTGCACGGTCAGGTTGCCCGAAGGCGCCGCAGTCGCGGGCAACGCGGTCAGTGCCGAGGCCGCCAGGACGAGTGATCCGACCGTGAGCGCGAGCTTGCTGAGTCTCGTCGTCATCTCTCGACTGTCGTTCGCGCGGTCGGGGTCGGCAATCAATTCCATGGAGCCCGAAAGCCGATCGGCCTACCGTGACGGCATGGACGAGCGCGTGGAGCAGAACCGGGCCGGCTGGGACCTACGGGCCGAGGCCCACGCGAGCGGCGCCAGCCTGTACGACGTGGATGGGTTTCGCGCGGGTGGGAGTTCGCTCCGTCCGTTTGAGCTGGAGGCACTCGGTGATGTGCGCGGCCGGCGGCTGCTGCACCTGATGTGCCACTTCGGGCTCGACACGTTGTCGTGGGCGCGGCTCGGCGCCGAGGTCACCGGACTGGACTTCTCGGGCGAAGCGATCGCGGCAGCACGGCGGTTGGCCGACGAGGTGGGGCTGCCGGCCCGGTTCGTCCAAGCCGACGTGTACGACATCCGCGTTAGTCGTGAACTTTTCGGGTCCAGGCGCCGAAAAGTTACCGGCTAACGCACCGGGCAGGCGGGGCCGCAGGGGTGGGCGGTGAGGGTGGGGTCGGTGCGGCGGAGGACGGTGAGGACCTGTACGGCGGCTGCGCACGGGCGGCCGGTGATGTCGAACCAGCCGTAGCGGAGGGTGGATTCGGCGCGGAGGGTGGCTCGGTTGTCGCGGTCGAGGTCCCGCCAGCGGTGGTTGGGGACGAGGTGGAGGCGGCCGTCGAGTTCGACGTTCAGGGTGAAGCCGTCGTAGTGGACGTCGGTGAACTCGCGGTCGACGGCTCGCTGGCGGGTTCCGGTGGGGAGGCCGTGGCGGCGCTCGACGTCACGGAGGTAGCGGAGTTCGAGGAGCGAATGGGTTCCGGCCGCGACGTCGGCGAGGATCGGGCGGAGGCGCGGCCGTGCCGGAGCCGACCGCGAGTCTCCAGTGCGGTCGCGATGCCGGCGGGATGGACCCGGCCGGATTGACAGGCTTCGGCGACGACGGCGGCCGCCTGATCCAAGGTCCGAGTGATGCCGACGATGTCGAGGACCGCGTGTGCTCCGGTACGGCGAGGTGGGACGACGTTCGCGAGGCGGTGGGCCCAGTGGACATCACGGTGGATGACGAGTCCGGGACGCCCACGCACCCGGCGGGCGTCGGGGACGGTGACGTGGACGAGGCGATCCGGAGCGGGTTTGACGAGGCCGAGTTGTTCAGCCGCGGTGTAGTGGCTCCACGCGGCGTCAGGGCCGGCGTACAGGAGAGCGGCGACGAGGCGTTCGTCGTACCCGACCGGCCCGGTGTGGGTGGAATAGACACCAGGGTGGAGGGTCTGCCAACGGTGGTTGCGGGTCTGCTGCCTGATGCGGTCACTCGGCCAGCCCGCGGCGAGCAGTTGGACCCGCGACACGATCCGGGCCTGACTCCGGATCACCACCTGGATCCCCTCGTCGGCGAGTTGCCGGCGCCACCACCACTCCATCCACCCCAGCATGAGCCAAACGCCGTACCGCTGCAGAACGCCCTGTGGATAACCGCTAGCCGGTAACTTTTCGGCGCCTGGGCCCGAAAGAGTACCGACTAGCGAGAGATCAGTCGGTGTGGGTGGGTTGGGTGGGGGAGTGGCGGAGGGTGGTCAGGGCTGGGAGGAGGGTGGAGGCGAAGGTTAGGAGGGTGGCGGCGGTGATGATGAGGAGGTAGATCCAGAGGGGGCCGGTGGGGAGGGAGCGGGCGACTTTGGAGGAGTAGGGGAGGAGGCAGGCTAGGGCTACCAGGGTGCCCAGGGTTAGGCCGGAGAGGGTGATGAGGGTGCTTTCGGTGGTGAGCATGCGGAGGACTTGGGTGCGGGTGGAGCCGGTGAGGCGTTGGAGGGCGAACTCGCGGCGGCGGCGCAGGGTGGTGGAGACGAGGGTGTTGACGACGGAGACTGCGGTGTAGGCGATGAGCATGCCGACGAGCATGTAGTTGACCCAGGCTTGGGTTTTCTGGTCTTCGGCGTTGGCGGAGACGAGGGCTTGACGATCAGCGACCTGTACGCCGGGGTGGGTGGCGGCGAGGGTGGTGAGGTCGGGGTGGGCTCCGGGCTTGGTGCGGACGAGGATCTGGCGGATGAGGCCGTCGGTGGTGTGGGCGGTGACCAGGTCGGCGGGGAGCACGATGGTTTCGTAGCCGCGTTCGGCGGCGAAGAGTGCGACGACTCGGAGGGTGACCGACGTACCGTCGCCCAGGGTCATGGTGAGGTGCGAGCCGAGGCCGCGATTGATCTTCTGGGCGATGTATTCGGGCAGTGCCACGGTCGATCCGGTGAGGCCGGAGAGCGAGCCGGTGGTGACCCGGACGGGTGCGGTGCCATTGGGGCCTTGGGCATCGATTCCGATCAGTGGGGCGCCGTCGTCGTCGATGGGTGCGCCTTGGGGTTCGTCGATGACGCCGGTACTGCGGATGTACGCCGACGCGCCGGCGACGCCCTGGACGGACTGCACCTGCTGGACGAGGTTCGGTGACATCCCGACCGGTGAGGTCAGGACGATGTCGGCGTTGAGGTCGCGGGTGAAGGCTTTGGCGGCGGCGCTGACCTGAGTGGTCTGCATGTAGAGGTTCGCGGTGGAGATGCCGACGGCAAGCATCACCGGCATCACGGCGGCCGACATTGCCACCGAGCGTACGGAGACGTTCCGGATCGCGAGTCGGCCGTTGACGCGGCTGAGGAGTTGGACGGGCCAGCGCCAGAGCAGGAGCGCGGCCTTGGTCCAGAACGGGCCGAGTAGGGCGACCCCGATCGCCCAGCACAACACGGACGGTCCGGCCGTGGCGCCGGCCAGTGGGCCAACCATCACGGTGGCAGTGACGATCAGCAGCGCGATACCACCCCCGAGGAACAGCAGCCCGGCAATCAGACGCGCCCAGCTGAACCACTTCCGCTGCAGCGATGACTCCATCAACGCCTGCACGGGCTTGATCTTGGCCGACTTGCGCGCCGCGATCAGCGCGGCACCGATCACCGCCAGTACGGCGCCACCGGCACCGGCCGCGAACGGGATCAGCCCCTGGTAGAACGAGATCACCGGCGACGCAACCCCATGCGCGGCGAGCTGATCGAAGAGGAACCGCCCGAGCAGCATCCCGGGAATGATGCCAACGGCAACGGCTGGAAGCGCGACGAGCAGACCTTCCCCGAGAATCATTCGCCGGACCTGACCAGGCGTGGTCCCGATCCCGCGCAGCAGCGCGAACTCACGCTCCCGGTGTTGTGCGGACAGCGCGAGCGTGGACGCGACGACGAACATCATCGTCATCACCGCGATCCCGCCGAACGAACCCGCGATCGAGATCAGCGCCGTCCGCTGGACCTCGGTGCCGGGGTGCTCGGCCAGGCCGCGATCGATTCCGGTCCGCACGGTCAGCTCGCCGAGCGCCTCGATCCGCTCGACCACCGCGTCAAGATCGGTGCCCGGAGCAACCAGTACGCCGATGTCGGCGTACCGATCAGGTGTGTGACTGAGGCGGGTGGCGTCGCGCTCGCTGAAGAAGGTGTGGCCGGCTGGACCACTCGCTATCCCACTGACCGTGAAGGTCTGCGGTACGCCGCGGACCAGCACGCTGACCCGCTCACCGACCTTGCCCGTGGTGCTGACCACCTGGCCAACCGCGGGTGCGTGGCCGGAGACCAGTCGGTACGGCGCGAGCGCGGCGCTCGCCCAGTTGTGGCCCTGAGCAACGGCCGGGCCAGCGGGAGTGACAATCGGAGCGGAGAAGGTGCGATCACCAAGAGCGCCGGTGACACCTTCGACGGAACGGATCTTGGCCAGCAGGTCCGTCGGTACGCCGACGACCTCGGGCAACGGGAACGCGTCCAGATCCTCGTCAGCACCGGCGGGCTTGTGTGACTGCGGGCCGCTGACCACGATCGGAGCCGCGGCCAGGCGCTGGGGCTCGACGTTCGAGCGGATGCCGGTCTCCATCAGACCGCCGCAGGCCATCACGATCGCCGTACCGAAGACCACCGCGACGAAGGTGGCGATGAAGCCGCCCTTGCGGAAGCGCAGGGTGCGGATCGCGAGCCGCATCATCCGGCCACCGCCAGCTTGCCGCGGGCGCCCAGGTGGGTCATCCGGTCGGCGACCTGTTCGGCGGTCGGGGCGATCAGGCTGCCGGCCAGGCGGCCGTCGGCGAGGAAGACGACCTGATCCGCGTACGACGCGGCGACCGGGTCATGCGTGACCATCACGACCGTCTGGCCCTGGGTGCGGACCGGCTCGCGAAGGAGCTCGAGGACGTCAGCCGCGGTCTGGGTGTCGAGCGCACCGGTCGGCTCGTCGGCGAAGATGACCGCCGGGCGGGCGACCAACGCGCGAGCGATCGCGACCCGTTGCTGCTGACCACCGGACAGTTCGCCGGGACAGTTCTTCTGCTTGTCGCCGAGACCGACCCGCTCGAGGACCTCACGGACCGCAGCCTTGTTCGGTCGGCGACCGTCGAGCTCTTGCGGGAGGACGACGTTCTGCCAGACGGTGAGCGCAGGGAGCAGGTTGAAGGACTGGAAGACGAAGCCGATCCGCTCCCGCCGGAGTTCGGTGAGCTCGCGCTCCTTCATCCCGGCCAGCGGCAGCCCGTCGATCAGGACCGAGCCCGAGGTGGGGCGGTCCAGGCCGGCGGCGCAGTGCAGGAACGTGCTCTTGCCGGAGCCCGACGGCCCCATCACCGCGGTGAACGTGCCGCGGCCGAATCCGATGCTGACCCCGTCGAGCGCGGTGACGGTGTTGCCGCCGCGACCGTAGACGCGCCGTACGTCCTGAAGTATTACCGAGTGCTCGCTCTGAACGGCGTCCTGCCGCTTCTTCGTCATGCTCAGGACGCTACGGATCCGGAGTCGCCCGTCCCAGGGTGCTGGGCCGCGGTCGATGGTGGTGCAAACTCCACCCCCGGCGGCCTGGACCGCGCCGGAGCTACAGTGCCGGGATGCGAGGAGTGGGCGTCAACTACGACACCGGCCTGCTGTACGACGGGCGCAGCACCCGACGCCGATTCGCCACGGAGACCGTTCGCGAGGAGCTCCGGCTGATCGCGGACGAGCTGCACGCACCGGCGGTGCGGGTCTCGGGAAACGACCTGGACCGGCTCGTGCTGGCCGGGGAGGCGGCGCTCGAGGCCGGCCTCGAGCTGTGGTTCTCGCCGGTCCCGATGGATCTCGAACCCGACCAGTTCACCGAGTTCCTGGCCGAGTGCGCGGCAGCGGCGGAGACGCTGCGGGCGCGTGGCGACGTCGTACTGGTGCTGGGGTGTGAGCTGTCGGTCTTCTGCAAGGGCTTCGTGCCGGGCGAGACCTCCGGCGAGCGGATCGCGACGATGATGGATCCGGCGACCTTCGCCGACCAGGCCAAGCTGGCCCAGCTGTACGCGGGGATGCAGCTCTGGCCTGAGGTGCAGCAACGAGTGGTCGCCGCGGCACGGGACGCGTTCAGTGGCCGGATCACCTACGCGGCCGGGATGTGGGAGGACGTCGACTGGTCGCTCTACGACATCGTCGCCCTCGACGCCTATCGCGATGCCCAGAACGCCGCGACCTTCGCCGACGAACTGCGTGATCGGGCCAATTGGGGCAAGCCGGTCGTCGCCACCGAGTTCGGCTGCTGCGCCTATCGGGGCGCGGCCGCGCGCGGCAGCGCGGGCTGGATGATCGTCGATCGCTCGGTCGATCCGCCGGCGCTCAATGGCCAGTACGAGCGGGACGAGCAGGAGCAGGTGACCTACCTGCAGGAGCTTGTCGAGGAGTTCGATCAGCTCGACCTGGCGTTCTGGTTCAGCTTCGCGGGCTACGAGCTGCCGCACCGGCCCGATGATCCCGCCCACGATCTGGATCTGTCGTCGTACGGGCTGGTGGCCGTCGACGACCTCGGCGAGCGCCGGCCGAAGGCAGTGTACGGCGCTCTGGCCGAGCTGAATCTAGGTCAGTAGGTGACTGCGCATCACGGCGCAGAGTTGTGAGACCAGGGGCTCAGTCCAGTCGATGCCGTCGCCGCTGAAGTGGCCGGTGAGGGCGTCGTCGGTGGTGGGGCGGAGACGGATGCCGAGGATGTCGGCGAGGCCGGTGTCCTTCGGGCCGGCGACAGCAGTGACCGCGCCATGGACTGCGCCGAACTGGTAACCGGCCGGCCACTGCTGTGGGACGTACTCGAAGAACGGCGACCTGGCTGGCACCTGGGCCTCGAGGACGGGGAAGCGGGCGTAGCGGCTGCAGCCGACCACAGCGTCGCGGACTGGCGGGATGTCGGCCTCACGTGGGATGGCGAGCGCAGACGGCACTATGCAGGGGCCGAGGACGCGCTGCCACTGGGGGCGGTCGCGCTTGCTGAACAGCGTGTTGAAGGTGAGGGTGTCGCCGGATCCGACGTACGGCGCCATGCCGGCGGCCAGCGCGGTCAGGAGCGTGATGAGCGGCGTACTGCGTTGTTGCTTCGTCCGTTGGTCTACAGCGGCTACCTCTGAAGGGCTGAGGAGCTGTTGGCGGTACGCGAACTGCTTGGCCGGCTGGTCTGGCGGTTGGGGACAGGGCTTGGCGTCGATGATGCGGGACTGCCACCAGTCACCGGCCGGACCGCGCTGCCGCTCGACCAGTGCGGCTTCGTTGAGCGTGTAGTCGGAGTACTGCGCTTGGGGAGCCGGTACGTCGGTAGTGGTGTAAAGCGTGGACAGCTCGTCCAAGGTGGTCCAGAGCGTCACCGGGTCGGCGATCATGTGGTGCAGGTGGAGTGCGAGGCGGTTGCCGGCCAGACGGAGTCGGACCGGTGCGGCTAGCGGTACCTCGGCGTGCGTTTCGACCGCATCCACCAGCTCCAGCTCGGCTGTTGGATTGGCGTGGATCAGCTGGGACTGATCGACGATCTCGGTCCGCAACCCGGAGTGCCGTCGCTGTAGCTCGTCGAAGGCTCTTGCGAGTCGGCTGTGGTCCAACGGACCGTCCAGCTCGAGTACGGCGTTCATGGTGAACCACGGACCGCGGGCGAACCCAGGGCGCTGTGAGTCGAGGTGGAGGGCGAAGGTCTGCCAGAGCGAGGTCGGGAGGGTCACAGGAGCGCCTCCGAGTAGTCAGGCACCTCCGCTGTGAGCAGGGCCTCGTGGAGGTCTTGCAGCACGTCGACTGCGAAGTCCTTCCGAGCCCAGTCCTCGAAGGCGATGCCATAGCCGAGTGAGATCCACAGGTCGGCGTTGCGTTGCTCATGCGCGCCGAACGGTTCCAGGAGGACTAGTGGCGTCGCCGACCACAGTGAGTCCAGGAGAGTGCCGCCGCCTGGTTTGCTCACGGTGGCAAGGGCCTGACGGCAGAGGTCGAACGAGCCATGGTGACCGGTCCGCTGCTCGTAGGCCTCACCGGCCAGTCCGAACGGCGGGTAGCCGTCGTCGAGCCAGGGGTGCCAGTCCGGATCGATCATGAAGTAGCGGACGCCGTCCGACGTGAGGTCTTGCTTCTCGTACGCGACCACGTCCAAAGCGAAGCCGACGGTACCCAGCTCGGCGGCGTACTCGCGGTAGGTGCCCATGCCCCAGCCACCGCCGTGGACGAGCAGCCGGCGGTCGCGGTCGGTCCAGGGGACCGGTGCGTCGCGGCTGACCGGGATGCTGCAGGGGATCGTGCCCGCGTCGGCGTCTGCGAGTTTGACGTGCCGGACCGGGTACGGCGCCGTACCGACCTTCTGGAAGGACGGTGAGACGACGGAGTCCACGTGGCAGATGTCTACGTCGACCGGTCCGTGCTGTTCGACGTAGTCCGCCAACAGGGTGAGCCAGAAGCCGGAGAAGACGACGAAGCGAGTGACGCCGCGGCTCTGCCAGTCTGCGAAGAGCTTGGCGACCGCTGCGGGGTCTGCGGCGCGGGAGGCGTTGCCGGCGAGCTTCTGGCCGGCCATGGCTACCCGGAAGTCGCGGTGAAAGGCCAGCTTGGACTGAGCGGTGGTCTCGAGGGTCTTGGCAGGCATGAGGCGTTCCAGGACCGAGACGTGCACCTGGCCGCCCTGTTCGCGGATGCGGTCGGCCAGCAGCAGACCGGGGACGTGGACGCCTAATGCGACGCCGGACGTGAGGATCTCGATCACAGTGCCGCCAGTTCTTTGGCCAGGTGGCGCTTGACGAGTTTGACCAGCCCGGCCCGCTCGGGGCCGGTGTAGCCGCGTGGTGTGCCCTCGATGAGCATGATCAGGTAGAGGTAGACGCGGTACAACGCAAGCCGCTCGCGGTCGACATCGGCGCCGTACCCGGCGATGAGGTCGTGGTCGACGTCGCCGAAGAGCGTGAGCGAGACGAACTCCGCGACGGGGTCGCCCCAGAACGCGCGCTCGCCGTCGATCAGGCCGGTCACCCGGCCGTCCTCGACCAGGATGTTGCCGTCCCACAGGTCGAAGTGGATCAGGCGGGGGACCCGGACCGAGTCGAGGAGCGCTTTGCGGGTGCTGACCAGCTCCCGGGTGACCTTCGTCGGCAGGGTGACGTCGTAGCGCTCGGCGTCGGCGAGGAGGTCGTCGAACATCCCTTGGAACGCGGCGCTCCAGGAGCCGTGCAGCCCGCGCTGGGGGTAGCCGAAGCCGTCGGTACCGGTCACCTCGTGCAGACTGGAGACGATGCTGCCGAGCTCTCGCCGGTACGGCGCTCTGTCGGTCGTCAGCAGGGTCACGCCGGGGAGCGCGGTCATCAGCAGGAAGTCAGGACCCGAGTGCACGACCTCCGGGACCGGGGCTTTCCCCAACGCTGCTTGGTAGAACGCGGCCTCGGTCTGGATCAGATCTCGTTCATAGGTGAGACCAGGGCCAGTGGGTGCGACCTTCAGGACGAGATCACCGCTGGCCAAGGCCAGTCGATGGACGGTGTTGTAGGTGCCGTCGGCAAGCTCCGTCACCCCGGTGAGGTCGTTCGGATCGCGGCCCGCGTCCGCCAGCATTGTTTGGAAGTTCATGGGGTGACCTTCCGGCGGGCGTCGGTGTAGATGGCGTCCATCAGCTCGATGCGCGGGATCGCGTCGGCCAGATCGGAGTGGCCCTCGACCACGCGGGTCAGTTGGCGCTCGTAGTACGCGACCGGGGCGAACGTGATCACCTTGCGGTCGCCGTCGGTGGGGGTGATCACCAGGTTGAGCGGGAGCGCAGCGATGACCGGTCGGAGGAAGTTGCGGAGTTTGACCGTTGCCCGGTCGAAGGTGAAGAGGTGTTCGCTGGCGTGGTTGGGGCCGATTCCGCACTCGAGGGCGGCCGTGGTTTCCCCATAGCCGAGGGTGGCTTGGAAGCTCCGGTCGACGCCGTTCGGCCCGTCGAAGGAAGACGCTCCCGCGTAGTCGGTGATGTCCAGACCGATGGTGGCTTGGAGAGCCTGCAGCCAGTAGCTCGCGCAGTCGTAGAAGATCCCGCCGCCCAGCTCCGGTCGGTCCCGATAGCCGCCGGGCTTGGGCTCGGCGAAGGTCAGCTGCGTGTGGACGGTACGCAGTGCGCCGTACCGGCCGTCCTCGATGAAGGAGCGAACCACCTGCTGCCACTCGTGGTTCGCGGTCGCGACGGCCTCGGTCACCTGGACGTTGCCGTCGGCAGCGAACTCCAGTTCGGCGACCTCTTCGGCCGTGAGGCACAAGGGTTTCTCGACGATCACGTGTTTACCGGCGACCGCGGCGCGGACCGCCCAGCGGTGGTGGGCCGAGTTGTGCAGCGAGATGTAGACGGCCTCGACCTGTGGGTCGGCGAGCAGGGCCGCGTAGTTCTCGTGCACGACCTCGATCCCGTACTGGTTGGCGAACTCCTTGGCCCGTACGGCGTCACTGGCGGCGACTGCCCGGACATGGGCGTTCGCCGTGGAAGCCGGTGCCAGCATGGTGCGGGCAGCGATCCCGGTGGCTCCGATCAGCCCTATCTCAAGCGGCATCGGTCGTCATCCCTCGTGGTGTCAGGCCGGCCGAACCGACCGCGGCCACCGAGCGGCGTTGCCACTGGGCCAGGTCGTCCGAACGACAGTAGATCGCCAGGTACACGCGGCCACCGGGCGCGGCGAGGGTGCTGCCGTTCAGCACCTGGACGCCGGGCCGGTCGCCGGTCGTGAGCAGACCGTCGAACGCGGTCAGTACGTCGGCAATTCCCTTGCCTGGAGCAACATTCAGCTCGAGCTGCCACAGATGCGCGGTCAGCTCCGTTCGCTGATCCAGGTGCAGGGTGAGCAGCCCGAGCGACTGCCGGGCATTGATTTCCAGCACCGGTACGACGGTTCCATCCCGGAGCAGCATCGCGTCGACCCCGACCGGTCCCCAGTACCCGGCCTTGGTGAGCGCATCGGTCACGCCGGCCAGCGAATCGGCGTACCAGCCCTCGTCGACCAAGGCGGGCGGCGGCCGGTGCGAGCCGAGGTGGCGGAAGCCCTTGTTGGTCATCTGCTGCAGGCCGAGGAACTCCGCCGTACCGTCTTGGTCGAGAAACAGGTGCCCGGAGAAGTCGTGCAGCTTCGGCAACTTCTCCTGGACCAGCAACTCGACCCGGCGGTCCTGCTTGCGTAGGACCCGCTCCACCGCCCGCAGCACGCCGGGGGTGGAGATCTCCAGCAACGCGCGCCCGGAGACGCCGTACGGGTCCTTGACCAGTGCTCGGAACTCGAGCGCGGTGACGGCCTCGACGAGCTCCTCCGGTGAGCGGACGACTCGGCCTGCGCCGGGGAGACCGAGTTCGATCACCAGCTCGTTGGACCAGGTCTTGGAGTTGACCAAGGCAACGACCTCGCTCGACGGCAGGCTGGCGCCGACCAAGCGTGCGGTGTCCGGCAGAACGGCGTACGGCGCGACTGGTTCGTCGCGAACCAGGTCAGGTCCGAGGTACCGCTCGACCGGGCCGGGCCCTGGTTCGTCGACCGACAGGTGGCGAATCGCGTGACCGGCCAGGAGATCCGGGTGGATCGGATACCTGGTGATGAGCAGGTCGTTCGGTGCGCAGAAACCCAGTAGCAGCTCGTCCATGGCGTCGACCGCCGGGTCCTGGCCACCAACCGATGGCAGCTGGGCCAGGTCGTCCGGCCGCCACCAGGTCTCTGCGTCGAACGTGCCGAAACGGACGGTCATTGCACGGGAGCGGCCAGTCGCGCCACGAAGGTGCTGAACTGCCGCACCGATCGCAGGTCGTCGAGCTGCAGGTTGGGATAGTCCAGCTCCAGGTCGAACTCGTCCTCGATCGCCAGCAGGAACGTGATCGTCTGCAACGAGTCCAGCCCGTACTCCTCGACCAGGTCCGCGCCCGGGCCGATCTCCTCGGCCGTAGTGCCGTTGTCCAGTACCTTCGCGAGCACGGCCTTGACCCTGTTCTCGATCTCCATCGGTCACACTCCGTTCAGGTAGAGAAGGATGCACTTCGAGCAGACCGGCATCATTCCGTTCTCGGACATGATCCGGCGGACCTCACGGAACGACTGGCTCTGCCACAGGTCGTTGACCGACTGCTCGTAGAGGTTGCCGACCACGAACTCCGGGAAGAACTTGCAGGAGCTGACCGCGCCGTCCGCGTGCACCTCCATCCGGTTCGAGACCGCGAGGCACTTGCTGCGGTGCTGGGCCGGGCGCGACGTACCGAGGATGAAGTCGGTGACCTCGTCGTCCTCCAGTTGCGGCTGGTAGCGCAGCCGGACGTTCCAGGCGCGGGAGGCCAGCCGGGCCATCGACTCACGCAGGGCGGGCAGCTCTTCTTCGGGCAGTTGGTAGGTGTACGAGTGCCAGGTGGGCTTCTTGGTGTCGGTGTTCGGCTCCAGCCACGCGAACGACTGCTCGTACAGCCTGTCCATCGCTTCGGCGACCGACGGGCTGATGTACCACGGGAACTGGAAGTACACCGTGTTGACGCCGAGCTCCTCGGCCCACTCCATGAACTCGTACATCTTGTGCACGGTGACGTGGGAGACCATGCAGGACAGCGAAAGCTCGCCGTCCCACTTCCCCTCGCGCTTGAGGTCCAGCATCATCTGGATGTTCTCCATGGTCCGCTTGAACGTGCCGCGGCCACGCAGTGCCTCGTGGTCCTCGCCCAGGCCGTCCAGACTGACCAGCAGGTTGAGGTTCTCGCCGATCCGGAGCAGGTCGTCGACCTTGCGCTTGAACAGCAGGCCGTTGGTGCACATGTTGACGGTCCGCGGGTACTTCTCCAGCAGCTTCGCGACCTCGTCGAACTTCGTGTGCATCAACGGTTCGCCGCCCCAGAGGAACAGCTTGGAGCGGACCTCGGCGGTCGTCTTCAGCACGTCCTCGATCACGGACAGGTCCAGCTCGGTGCGCTGGCGCTCGGAGCTGAAGTCGCGGAAGAAGCCCTGCTCGTTCCACTGGTAGCAGTGGGTGCAGCGCAGGTTGCAGCGGTAGGTCAGTTGCAGACTGACCTCCTGCGGAAGCGGAGCGGCGTACTCCGGGTCGAGGAGCAGGTTCTTGCGAGCTTTGGACCGGATCGAGACGGTGTGCAGGATGTCGGCGAACTCTTTGGTGTTCAGGGTGCGGGTCGTGGTGGGGCGCATCAGACCTCCCGTTGGGTGTTTGCTACGAGCAGGGCACTGCTTCCGGCGATCACACCTCCCGTCGCGAGTACCAGGACGAAGCCGGTCGCGGCCCCGAGGTGAGTGCTCAGTACGCCGCCGGCGAAGCCGCCAGTGAGCGCTCCGAGCGGAACTGTGGATGAGGTGAGCGTGCGGGCGGTCGCGTGCACTGTGCTCTGCAGCGCGGCCGGAGTGAGCTGCTGACGGACACTGGTGGTCACGACGTTCCACACCGGTAGCCAGCCGCCGGCGAGCACTCTGATGAGCACCAGTGTGATCGCGGGCGCCGTCACGAGGCAGAGTGGAATCGCTAGCCAGCACAGGGCTTCCACGCTCGTCAGCAGCAGCACTCGGCGCGTGCCGAGGGCTTTTGCCAGCCTGTTGGCTCCGAATGCGCCCAGTAGGCCGCCGACTGAGCCTGCAGCGATCAGGAGACCGCCTGCGAGGCTGGAGAGGCCGAGGACGCGGTAGGCGAAGAGGAGCAGTACGGCGTCGACCATGCCCGAGCCGAAGCTTCGCATCGCGGCTGCGGCTACCTGTCGTCTGAGCACCGGGTGCTGCTGGACGAACGTCAGACCGGTCCGGATCCGTTGCAGGATGGGTTCTTGAGTCGCTTCGACGGGCGGCTCGATCGTGGTGATCCGCGTCCGGCCGTAGGCCGAGGCCAGGAAGGGCAGTGCGCTCAGGAACAGGCCGACGGTGGAGCCGGTGGTTCGTAGGAGCAGACCAGCGAGGGCAGGGCCGACGAGCTTGGAGGCGCTGTCCGAGCTCTGCAGCTTCGCGTTGGCGCCAACCAGGTTCTGGGGTTCGACGAGGGCCGGTAGGTAGGACTGACCGGCGACATCGACGAACACCATCGCCACTCCGGCGACCGCGACCACGACGAAGAGTTGGCCCATCCCGGCACCGCCGAGCACCGCGGCCAACGGGATGGTGGCAAAGGCGACGTACCGGATGACCTCGCCGGTGATCATGACGCGGCGGCGCGGGATGTGGGGGAGGGCCGCACCGGCGACCAGCCCGAACGCGGGGTAGGCGAACCAGCCCAGGGCGGACAGGACGCCGACCTCGGCGCTGGACGCGTTCAGCGTCAGGATCGCGATGCTCGGAACGGCGAAACCGGTCAGCCGGTCGCCGACGAAACTCGCCGTCTGACTCGACCAGTACCACGACAGATCCGAGACCGGCCGTGCCTGTGTGATCGTTCGTCCGCGCACCCGTCGACTCCCCAGCGGTCGTTGGCTGATCCCGGCCGAGCTCGCCTTTCTTCAAGTCCTGAATGAAGTGCTCGGACAACTTAACCGGGTAGGTCGCGCGACTCAAGACCTCCGTGATGAATTCATCGCGGGGAGTGACAAGTGGTACG
The DNA here is from genome assembly GCF_044453945.1 of Kribbella sp. NPDC051587. Taxonomy (NCBI): domain Bacteria; kingdom Bacillati; phylum Actinomycetota; class Actinomycetes; order Propionibacteriales; family Kribbellaceae; genus Kribbella; species Kribbella sp. NPDC051587. The sequence goes on along the minus strand of NZ_JBITDE010000004.1, from coordinate 192,585 downwards.
GACTCTCAGTTTTGCGGACATCTGATGACTTAGTCACGGAGGATGGCGCGGAGGCCAGCGGTGTAGCTCTGCGGGGTGACGTCGCCGATCAGCAGCCGCTGCAGGATGAAGCCGGGGATGAAGCCGAACAGGACTTGGGCGACCTGCTCGGGGTCCGCGTCGGCAGGGATGGTGCCGTCGGCCTGGGCGCGGCGGGCGACCTCGGTGAACCGGCCGCGGAGCATCCGGTACTTGTCCTCGGCAATCGCCTTCACGGCCGGGTTGCGCAGGGACTCGGCCCAGGCCTGCAGGGCGATCTTGGTGATGTCCCCGTCGGGCCGTTCGGCCATCGAGACAATGTGTTTGAGGATGCGCTCGAGCACGAGCAGCGGGCTCACCGGTTCGCCGGTGAGCAGGACGCTGCCGAACAGTTCGTCAACCGAGCTGAGGGCCTCCTCGGCGATCGCGGCGACGATGTCTTCCTTGCTCTTGAAGTAGCCGTAGACCGCGCCCGCGGACAGGTCGGAGGCGGCGATCACGTCGGCCATCGTCGTCTTGTGGAAGCCCTGTTCGGCCACGCAGGTCCGGGCCGCCGCCACGATCTGGGCGCGGCGGGCCATGCGGTGTTCCTCGCTCACCTTCGGCATGGGGCTGAACCTAAAACGAATGTCCGTTCTTGACAAGCCGCCCCGGCGTACGCCAGGCTCGGAGCTAATAAAGAACGGTCATTCGGTTTTAATCGTCTCGAAAGGTCCCCGCCATGACTGGTCGCCGGCCACCCGTGGTCGTTGTCGTCACCCTGCTCACCGCGGCGCTCACGGTGCTGCTGATCGCGTTCGCGTGGCCCGCGGCCCGGTCCGCGCCGCGCGATCTCCCGGTCGCCGTGGCCGGCCCGGAGCAGGCCGTGAGTCAGGTCGGGGCCGGGCTGGAGAAGGCGATGCCCGGCGGGTTCGAGATCACCACGGTCACGGACCGGGCATCCGCCGTACAGCTGATCGAGAACCGCGACGTGTACGGCGCGATCGTGCTCGACCCGGCGCAGCCTGAGGTGCTGACTGCCTCTGCTGGTGGTCCGGCGGTCGCGCAGATCCTGGTGCAGTTGGCGTCCAAGTTGTCGCCGGAACATCCCGCCAAGGTGACCGATGTCGTCCCGCTGCCGTCGGAGGATCCGCGCGGGACCGGGTTGGCCGCCGGCGCGTTGCCGCTGGTGATCGGCGGCATCCTGGCCGCGGTGATGCTGACCCGATTCGTCGGGTCCGGTGCGAAGCGGATGGTTGGAGCGGTCGGCTTCGCGGTCGCGGGCGGTCTCGCGCTGGGCGCCGTACTGCAGTTCTGGCTCGGGTCGTTCGAGGGTAACTACTTCGCGAACTCCGGCGTGATCGCTTTGTCGATCGCGGCGACGAGTCTGACGCTGCTCGGGCTCGAGTGGTTGTTCGGGATGGCCGGGCTCGGCGCCGGGGCCGCGGTCATGATGCTGCTCGGCAATCCGCTGTCGGGCCTGACCAGTGCGCCGGAGATGCTGCCCAGCGGTTGGGGTGCGTTCGGGCAACTGTTGCCACCGGGAGCAGCCGGTACGGCGTTGCGCTCCGTGAGCTTCTTCGACGGGGCCGGGTCGGGCTCGGCGTTCGTCGTACTGAGCGCTTGGTTCGCGCTCGGACTGTTCCTCTGTGGCCTGGGTGCGATGCGGTCGCAACGCTTCGTCCATGGCCGTCACGAAGCGACGCCCGTTACTGTCTGAACCAGGTTTCGGCGCGGTGACCGGATTGTTATGACAAGGTTGCCGCGTCACCCCGGCCAGGCGGGGACAACGTTGTCTGTCAACCATTGACTTCCGCGCCGTCAGGCTCCTAAGTTCGCCAAAAGCCCGCTCAGTTTGGGTCGTGGTACCGGGATGACAACGATTGCCCGAAGGTGGACCTGATGGTGACAAAGAAGCGTTTCAAGGCAGTTGGCGCGCTGGCCGCGTCCGCGCTGCTGCTGGCGGTGTCGGCCTGTAGTCAGGGGTCGACCACCAAGCAGCCGGAGTCCGGCGGTGCGAGCAGTGGTCCGGCGAACATCAAGATCGCCTACCAGCAATGGGGCCCGGGCACGACCATGAAGACCTTCCTGGCCGGCGTGAAGTCCGAGTACGAGGCGGCCAACCCCGGCTCGACGGTCGAGATCCTGCCGATCGTGGCGAGTGAGAACGACTACTACACCAAGCTGCAGCTGATGATGCGGTCGCCGAACACCGCACCGGACGTGGTCTACGAAGACACCTTCCTGATCAACTCCGACATCACCGCGGGCTACCTGCGGCCGCTCGACGAGTACATCGGCAAGTGGGACCAGTGGGGCCAGTTCCAGGACTCCGCCAAGGGCGCGGCCAAGGCATTGGACGGCAAGACCTACGGCATTCCGGACGGCACGGATACGCGGGCCCTTTGGTACAACAAGGAGATCTTCGCGAAGGCCGGTCTGCCGACCGACTGGCAGCCGAAGACGTGGGACGACGTCCTGAGTGCGGCCCGGACCATCAAGGCGAAGGTCCCCGGCGTCACCCCGTTCAACATGTACTCGGGCAAGCCGATGGGTGAGGGCTCGGCCATGCAGGGCTTCGAGATGCTCCTGTACGGCACCAAGGACTCACTCTACAACAACGACCAGCAGAAGTGGGTCGTCGGTAGCCAGGGCTTCAAGGACTCGCTGAACTTCGTCAAGACCGTCTTCAGCGAAGGCATCGGCCCGTCGCCGAAGCAGGCGCTCGACCCGAACATGGGCTCCAAGGTCGGTACCGAACTGCTGCCCGAGGGCAAGCTCGGCATCGCGCTCGACGGCTCCTGGATCTACGGCAACTGGCAGAAGACCGGCGCCAAGCCGTGGCCCGAGTGGACCAAGGTGATGGGCCAGACCGCGATGCCGACCCAGGACGGCGGCGGCAAGGGCAAGGTCAGCCTCTCCGGTGGCTGGACCTGGGCGATCCCGGCCAAGGCCAAGAACCCGGACGCCGCCTGGAACCTGATCAAGACGCTGCAGACGCCGAAGAACGCGGCCAAGTACGCGACCGACGGTGCCCAGATCGCCGTCCGCAAGGACGTCGCCGAGGACGCGTCGTACAAGAGCTCCTCGGAGTCCACGAAGTTCTTCACCGACCTGGTCTCGGTCACGGTCTACCGGCCGGCCTACGCGGAGTACCCGAAGGTCTCCAACGAGATCATCACCGCGATGGAGGCGGTGATGACCGGACAGTCCTCGGTGGACGACGCCGCGAAGAACTACGACGAAGCGGTCGAAGGCATTGTCGGTAAGGACAAGACGACCTCCGGCCAGTAGAAGGACCTCTCCCTGTGACGACTACTGTCGCCGCGACCCCCGCTCCCGCTCCGGCCGGTCAGAAGACCGGCCGGAACGGGAAGCCGCGGACCGCGAACCTGTTCAAGATGCTGCCGCTCACCCCGGCCATCGGCCTCATGCTGGTCTTCCTGGCCGGCCCGATCGGGTACTGCATCTACGCCGCGTTCACGAACATGGCTCTGACCGGCAACGGCGCGGCGAACGTGACGTTCGTCGGGCTGGACAACTTCCGCAAGGCCTTCGGCAGCGGCGCGTTCACGAACGCGATCTGGCTGACGCTGATCTTCACGCTGCTCTCCGCGATCATCGGGCAGAACACGCTGGGCCTCGGCCTGTCGCTGCTGATGCGGAAGTCGACCAAGATCGTCCGCAACTTCGTCGGTACGGCGGTCATCGGTGCGTGGGTGCTGCCCGAGGTGGTGGCGGCGTACCTGCTGTCGGCGTTCTTCAACGACGACGGCACGCTGAACGTGATGCTGCGCGCGGTCGGGCTGCCCGGCCAGGACTGGTTGTACGCGGCACCGATCATCGCGGTCTCGCTGGCCAACATCTGGCGCGGTACGGCGTTCTCGATGCTGGTGTACTCGGCCGCGCTGAGTGAGGTACCGAAGGAGATCGAGGAGTCGGCCGAGATGGACGGCGCCGGCGGCTGGCGGCGGCTCGTGTTCGTGACGCTGCCGATGATCAGCCGCGCGATCATGACCAACCTGATGCTGATCACGCTGCAGACGCTGAGCGTGTTCGGCCTGATCTACGCGATGACCCGCGGCGGTCCCGGGACGAAGTCCCAGACACTGCCGCTGTACATGTACGAGCAGGCGTTCAGCTTCTCCCAGATCGGCTACGGGACCGCGATCGCCCTGGTGATGCTGGCGATCGGTGCGGTCTTCTCGCTGATCTACCTGCGTGGACTCAATGCGGAGGCAGCGTGATTGCGCGGGACCGGCTGAGCAAGCTGACGTCGAACCTGGTGTTGCTTGCCATCGGCATCTTGTTCGTGCTGCCGTTGTTGTGGGTGCTGTTCGCCTCGATCAACCGGACGGCGGGACTGCGGGTCGAGTTCCCGACCCACCCGACGTTGGGGAACTTCAAAGCGGTGCTGAACACCGACACGACGTACCGGCCGGTCCTGAACGGGCTGATCCTGTGCGGCGGTTCGGCGTTGCTCACTATGGTGTGCGCGGTGCTGGCGGCGTACCCGCTGTCGCGGTTCAAGTCGCGGTTCAACCGGCCGTTCTTGTTGACGGTGCTGTTCTGTACGGGGTTGCCGATCACCGCGGTGATGGTGCCGGTGTACGGGCTGTTCGTTCAGCTGAACCTGGTGGACACGCTGGGCGGGACGATCATGTTCATGGCGACGAGTTCGCTGCCGTTCGCGATCTGGCTGACCAAGACGTTCATGGACGGCGTACCGATCTCGCTGGAAGAGGCGGCGTGGGTGGACGGCGCGACCAACATGCGGGCACTGAAGAGCATCGTGCTGCCACTGATGTGGCCGGGCATCGCCGTGGTGCTGATCTTCACGTTCATCGGGATGTGGGGAAACTTCTTCGTCCCGTTCATGCTGCTGCTGTCCCCGGAACGTCTGCCGGCCTCGGTGAGCATCTTCACCTTCTTCGGCCAGTACGGCGAGCCCAATTACGGCCAACTGGCGGCGTACTCGCTCATCTACACGACGCCCGTGCTGCTGCTGTACCTCTTGCTGAGCAAGAAGCTCGGCGGTGCCTTCGCCCTCGGCGGAGCCATCAAGGGCTAACCACCTGAACAGCCGCCGCGCACCGGACCCCGCTGCGCGGCGGCTCCTCTTTGCCGCCTTCGGCGGGGTGCGAGCTGGGGGTGAGCGCGGGAAGCGGTTGGTGCCGGACAGGTGGTTGGACGGCGCCGCTTGATCCTGCCGGTGGGGGATGTGCGGTGCTGGAACGCTGTGGGTAAGCGGTTCCGGAACCAAGTCGGCGTCTCCGTCCTGTCGTTCGGCGACTCGCCGGGGTGATTGCGGAGGGCAAGCAGTCGACCTAGGCTCGCGGGGGAGGAGGCTTGATGAAGGGGATCGTGCTGGCCGGTGGGTCGGGGACTCGCCTTTATCCGATGGCTCGGGGGATCTCCAAGCACCTGATGCCGATCTACGACAAGCCGATGATCTACTACCCGCTGTCGACGGTGATGAGTGCGGGGATCAGCGAGATCCTGATCATCACGACCCCGGAGGACCGGGCGAGCTTCGAGCGGTTGCTGGGGGACGGGGCGCAGTTCGGGTGTTCGTTCAGTTATGCGGTGCAGGCGCGACCGAACGGGATCGCCGAGGCGTTCCTGGTCGGCGAGGAGTTCATCGGGGACGGCGCGGTCGCGCTGATCCTGGGGGACAACCTGTTCTACGGCGACGGCTTCGGGGACGAACTGAAGGCGGCCGCGGATCCTGACGGTGGGGTGGTATTCGCTTACACCGTGGCGGATCCGCGCCGGTACGGCGTCGTGGAGTTCGATGCGGACCGCCGGGCGATCGGGATCGAGGAGAAGCCGAGTGAGCCGCGGTCGAACTCCGCGGTCGTCGGGTTGTACTTCTACGACAACGACGTGGTGGAGATCGCGCGGTCGCTAGAGCCGAGTGCGCGGGGCGAGCTCGAGATCACCGACGTGAACCTCGAGTACCTCCGCCGCGGCAAACTGCAGGTGCAGGTGCTCGACCGGGGTTCGGTCTGGCTGGACACCGGCACCATCGAGTCGCTCGCGGATGCGTCCGACTTCGTGCGGGTGCTGGAGAACCGGACCGGGCTCAAGGTCGGCAGCGTCGAGGAGGCCGCGTGGCGGCAGGGGTTCATCAGTGACGACGACCTCCGGCTGCTCGCCGAACCACTGCGCAACTCCGGGTACGGCGAATACCTGCTGGCGTTGCTGAACCGGCCGAGCATGGTGCGTCGGTAGATGAACCGCCTGCTGGTCACCGGGGGAGCCGGGTTCATCGGCGCCAACTTCGTACAGAACGCCGTACGGACGAATCGGGTCACTGTGCTGGACGCGCTCACGTATGCGGGCGACCGGCGCAGCCTGGAGACGGTTGCCGATGACATCGAGTTCGTCCACGGCGACATCGGGGACGCCGAGCTGGTCGACCGGCTGGTGAAGCAGTCCGACACCGTCGTGCACTTCGCGGCCGAGTCACACGTCGACAACTCGCTCGGTGATCCGGCGCCGTTCATCCGGACGAACGTGGTCGGCACGTTCAACCTCCTCGAGGCAGTACGCCGGTACGACGTCCGCCTGCACCACATCTCCACCGACGAGGTGTTCGGCGCGTTGTCCCTCGACACGGAATCCCGGTTCACCGAAGAGACGCGGTACGACCCCTCCTCGCCGTACTCGGCCAGCAAGGCGAGCTCGGATCATCTGGTGCGCGCCTGGTCCCGGTCGTACGGAATCGCCGCCACGATCTCCAACTGCGCCAACAACTACGGCCCGTATCAGCATGTCGAGAAGCTCATCCCGCGGCACATCACCAGCGTGCTGACCGGCGTGCGCCCGAAGGTCTACGGGACCGGCGCCAACGTCCGCGAGTGGACCCACGTCGACGACCACAACGCCGCCGTACAACTGATCCTGGACAACGGCCGCCTCGGCGACACCTACCTGATCGGCTCCGGCCAAGAGCGCTCGAACAAGCAGGTGACGGAGTCGATCCTGCGTCTGCTCGGCCAACCCGCCGACGCCTACGACCAGGTCGCCGACCGCCCCGGCCACGACCTTCGCTACGCCACCGACTCCACCAAGCTCCGCACCGAGCTCGGCTGGAGCCCGCAGTACGTCGACTTCGAGTCGGGCCTGGCCGACACCATCACCTGGTACCGCGAGCACCGCCCCTGGTGGGAGGCCGCGAAGATCGCGACCGAGGAGCGTTACGCCGACAGCTGATCACTCGTTTGGATCAGCCCATCGCGTTGTGGGTTGGCCAGCCGCCTGCAGGTGGCCCACCACCATTTGAGGCTCTTCTGCTCGATGTGTGGGTGGTACGACGCGGGCGGCGTCGCACGGTGGTTTCGGTCGCTGGCTAGGCGAGGTCTTCGTAGGTTTCTTGCCAGAACTCGAGTTTTTCGGCGAAGGGTTCGTCGACCTGGGGGTCGGGGGTGCCTTCGGCGAAGGATTCGAGGGCGGTGGGGACGAGGACCGCTGCTTCGGGCGCCTGGTGAAGGATGAGGGCCAGGCGGACGATGAAGGTGACCAGGCGGGTGAGCTTGTTGTGGTCGATCGGGGTGTCGCGGCCCAGGGGGTCGTGGATGACCTCTTGGGACTTGAGCTGCTCGCGGATCGACTTGAGGGTGCGGGCGGCGTCCTTGTGTTCGGAGCGGCCGGGGGTGGCGTTGACCGCCTCCGCTGGGAGGCCGAGGAGCTCGGCCAGGTCGGTGGACGGCGGGTCCAGCGGGCTGCTCTTGCCGAAGAGGCCGGGCTTGGTGGACTGGAGGTGAGTGTCGATCTCGTCGACGAGCTCCGTCAGTCCCCTGAGGAGGGCGGGGACGAAGTTGTCGGCGGTCTTGCGACGGTTGGTGGTGAGGGCCGTCGTGCGCTCGTAGTCGGCTTCGACCGTGGAGCGCAGGGCGTCCGGCCAGTCGTCGAGGCCGGTCAGGCCGGTGTGCTGGGGCGCGGACGGGTTGAGGTCGCTCGCGGACAGAGGTTTGGCGCCGGAACGGGCGGCGTCGATCTCTTGCTCGAGCTTCTTCTGCGGACCCGGAACGATTGAACTCACGTGATCACCCTAGCGGTGGTGGCGTGAGACCTCGGAGCGATGGGATCGAGCGGCTCAGCCTGCGGGTGGCTGGTCCAGGCGGCGGAGGTTCCAGATGGACGGTACGACGAGGGTGGCGATCGTGATCAGGATGTAGAGCGTCAGGCCATACAGCTCGACGGCCTTCACCGAGATGGCGGCGGCGATGTAGCCGACCGTTAGTTGGCCGACGGGATTGGCGATGAAGGAACCGAGCATGTCGTACGACGAGACTCGGGAGAGCTTGTCGAGGGGGACGTGCTGACCGAGTGCGGTCTCCCAGCCGATGCCGAAGATCTCGAAGCCGAGGCCCATCACGAAGGCTGCGGCGGCGACAGCGACGGCGTACGGGAAGAGCGCGAGGCAGAGGATGATTGGTGCCGCGAGCAACATTCCGGCCATGCCGGCGCGCAGCGGGTACCGCGGTTTGAGGCGGAGCATCAGCAGGCCGCCGGCGACCAGGCCGGCGCCGAAGCAGGCGCTGACCACACCCCAGGCGGCGCGGCCGAAGGTGGTGTCGGCGATGACCGGGCCGAGGGTCGTGTAGCAGGCGGTGAAGATGACGTTGAGCAGGCCGAACGCCAGGACGACGACCCAGACCCACTGCCGGGAGGCGAACTCGCTCCAGCCCTCGCGGAGATCGGTGATCATCGAGGACGCGCGGCGTGCGACGGATGGCAGCTTCAGCCGGGAGATCAGGGCCGCGGCGATCAGGAAGGTCGCGGCGTCGACCGCCAGCCCGACTCCCGGACCGGTCAGTCCGACGATCACGCCGGCCACCGCGCCGCCGCCGATCATCGCGGCCGAGCGCGCGAAGCCGGAGATGGCGGTCGCCTGCGGCAGGTCGGCCTTGTCGACGATCGAGGGGAGGACGCCGGTCATCGCAGGCATCACGAACGCGGACGCGGCGCCGTTCACCGCCTCGATGGCGGCGAGCTGCCAGATGGTCGCGTGGTCGGTGAGCACCAAGACGGCGGCAAGCGTCTGGGTGAGGCCGCTGATCGTGTTGGCCACGAGTACGACGAGGTGCCGGGGAAGGCGGTCGGAGATCACACCACCGACCAGCAGGAAGACGATGTTCGGGATGCTCCGGGCGGCCAGCACGGTGCCGACGGCGCTCGCGGAGTGTGAGATGTCGAGTACGGCGAACACCAGCGCGACCGGGGCGATCGTCGAGCCGAGGATGGAGACGAACCGGGAGGAGACGAACAGCCGGACGTCTCGATGCCTCAGTACCGCGAGGTCCTGCCGCCAGCCCATCGATCCCCCTCGCCGGTCGTTCGACCCCCGCGATCCTACGGGCGGATCGAGCCGTCCACCTCCGGATTTAGCCGACAGCAGTTGCCGTCGGCATCTTGTGAAGACCTTCACAACAGCGGGTGACATCGTCGTCACCCATCGTTTCTGAGATGAGACCTGCCGCGTCAGTGGTCTTTTCGCTACCTTGGGGTATTGGTCCCCCCTCGATCTGCAGGAGGCTCCGTGAAGATCAACGACGTACTGCGCGGCAAAGGCACCGACGTGGTCACCATCTCGCCGCAGGCCACCGTCACCGAACTCCTTGCCCTGCTGGCCGAGCGCAACATCGGCGCGGTGGTGGTGAGTGCGGACGGGACGTCCGTGGCCGGCATCGTCTCCGAGCGTGACGTGGTCAGGCTCGTGAACCGGACTCCGGACGCCGGTGATGTCCGGGTCAGCGCCATCATGACCGCCGAGGTCCACACCTGTACGCCGGACGACCTGATCGACAACCTGATGCGGTTGATGACGGACCGCCGGATCCGGCACGTTCCGGTCGTCGTGGACGGTGCCCTGACCGGTCTGGTCAGCATCGGTGACGTGGTCAAGTCGCGGATCGGTGAGCTGGAGTTCGAGAAGGAGCAGCTGTCCAACTACATCTCCAGTTAATACCGGTCAGGCCGTAATTCCGGACAGGGCCGGTCCGCGGGGTTTACAGTCCGTCCATGAGTCAGACTCCACCCCCGGCCGGGCCTCCCGGCGGCCAGCCGCCGTACCCGGGATCACCGCAGCAGCCCGGACCTCCGCAGTACGGGCAGCAGCCGCAGTACGGAGGACAGCCCTCGTACGGCGGACCTCCGCAGCAGCCCGGGCAGTACGGCATGCCGCCGATGGCCCCGATCCAGGGCATGCCCCAGCAGCCCTATCAGGGCCCGCCGCAGGGTACGAACGGCTTCGCGGTCGCCTCGCTGATCTTCGGGATCATCAGCGGGGTGCTGCTCAGCGTCATCTTCGGCATCGTCGCGCTGCGGCAGATCAAGCAACGCAACCAAGGCGGCCGGGGACTCGCGATCGCCGGTCTGGTGATCTCCGGGTGCTGGGTCCTGCTGTTCGGGGTGGGGCTGATCATCGCGATCGCCACCGACGACGAGCCGAGCCGGGACGCGTCCGGTCAGGTCACCGAGACGGCGAATGTGCGGCCGGAGAAGCTCAAGGTGGGTGACTGCGTCGAGAAGGTCGACACCGAGGGCCTGATCCGCAACATGAAGCTGGTGCCGTGCAGCGGGCCGAACGGCGGCGAGGTGTACGCCGTGTTCGAGCTGCCGGCGGGGAAGTGGCCGGGCGAGAGCGCCGTCTCGACCGTCGCCGAGTCGGGTTGTAGCGACCGTTGGGACGCCTTGAAGCGGAAGGTGGAGGAGGACTCCAACATCTACTACCTGCAGCCGGTCGAGGCCAGCTGGAGCATGGGCGACCGCGGCGTCACTTGCTTGGTGGTTCCAAAGTAGTTCGGGGCGGGGAAGGTATCAGATCAGCTCAGATGGCTACGAAGAAGAGCAGGAAGCTCGCCAGGGCGAGCGCCAGCAACGCCGTACCGACGATGCCGAGGACGCGGCCGGCCTGAGCCATGCCTCGGTTGCTGTAGGTGCCAGGCGCCGCGTCGATCTCGGCGAGCGCCTGGCTACCGAGCGCCCACGTGACGGGCGACAGGATGAGCAGACCGCTGCAGAGGGCGAGGATTCCCAGGACGAGTGCGACGGTGGCCTGGGTGCTGTCCCGAAGGATGCCGTACGCCGGTTGCCCCGGGGAGCCGGGCTGGACCGGGTAGAACGTGTGCGTCCGGTCAGTGCCGTCGGTGTACGACATCCTGGGCTCCTCAGGTCAGTTCGATCAGGTCCCCCAGTCCGAGCTCGGTGAGCTGCGGCCTGACGTCCTTGGCTTCCCCTACGACGACGACAAGCAGTCCGTTGGTTCCCACGAACTCCCGGTACGCCGCTGTGGCCTGCTCGGCCGTGGTCGCGGCGATCCGCTGCATGTAGGTGTCGGCGAAGTCGATCGGTACGCCGTTGGCGATGTTGCTGCCCACCTGCTGGATGATCGAGTCCGCCTGCTCGTAGCGCAGCGGTGCGGTCAGCGTCAGGCTGTCCTTGGCCTCCTGCACCTCCTGCTCGGTCAGACCGTCACGGGCCTCGCGCAGGATCCGCAGTGCGTCACCGATCGCCGCACCGGTCACCTCGGTGCGGACTGCGCCGCCCAGAGTGAACGTGCCGCCCTTGCGCGGTGCGGAGAAGCTGCTGCGCGTTCCGTAGGTGTAGCCCTTCTCCTCGCGCAGCACGGTGTCCACGCGGGAGGTGATGGTGCCACCGACCACGTGGTTCGCCACAGCGGCAGGACCCCAGGCGGCGCTGCGCCGGTCCGGACCGGCGCAGCCGATCACCAGCTGGCTCTGCACCGAGCCCGGCCGGTCCACCAGCACCAGACGATCACCCGGCAGGTACAGCGGCTCGGGTGTCTCCAGTGCCGGGCCCACCTCGGCCCGCCAGTCACCGAAGGCGTCGTCGACGATCGCAGCGACGTCCACACCGGTCGCGTCGCCGGCGAACAGGATCTGCGCTCGCGCCGGACCGATGTTGCTCCGGTAGAACTCAGCCACCTGGACGTTCGTCAGCGGGCGGATGGTCTCCGGAGTCCCCGCGGTCGGCCGGGACCGGCGCGTGGAGGCGTCGAACAGGTGCGCGGCAAAGGCCTCACGGGCCCGGTAGCCGGCGTTCGCCTTCTCCTGGTTGATCTCGCCGAGCCGGATCGTCACGTGCCGCCCGACGTCGGCGACATTAAACGCAGGACGGGTGACCGCCTCGGCCAGCAGCTTCACGGCCGGGGCCAGGTGTGACACCGGGACCGAGATCTCCACATGCAGCGCGTCCGAGCTGACATCGACCCCGTACGCCGCTCCGTGCCGCTCCAGGGCCGCTGCGAAGTCGTTGGCCGAGTGGAGCTCAGTGCCCTCGTCGAGAGTGCGGGACATGATCGTCGCGACGCCCTCGAGGTCACGCGGCTCCGCGAAGAGCGGCATCGCGATCGTGACCCGGACAGTAGCGACGTACTGGCCCGGGCGGTCGAAGATGTGCACCGGCGTACCGGCGCTGGTCGTGGTGGCCGTCGACTCCGGGAACTTCCACGGACCGGGCGGGCTGACCGGCGGGGGAGTGGTGAGTTGGGTCATGCTTCCGCTCCAGCCTCTTCGGTACGGCGGTAGGTCACCTGAGCGCGACCGGAGGCCCGGATCCACTCGCGGGCCGCGGCCTGGACCTGCTCGGCCGTGATGGCGCGGACCTGGTCGATGCGGGTGTTGATCCGGTTCGGGTCGCCGAACAGCAGTGCGTGGTGCGAGATCTCGTCAGCGCGGCCCGCACAGGTCGACAGCTGCTCCAGCCAGTCCCGCTCGGCCTGCGCCTGCACAGTGGCCAACTCCTCGTCAGTGACGCCGCTCTCGGCCAGCTTCTCGATCTCTTCGAGCAGTGCGTCCTCGACCTTCTGCAGGTCCACGCCGTCGGACGCGATGCCGGTCAGCGTGCCGAAGGAGACCCCACCGATCAGTGGCAGCGCACCACCGGAGACGGACTGGGCGATCTGCTCGTCCCGGACCAGCCGACGGTTCAGCCGACCACTCTGACCCGCGGCCAGTACGTCGAGCGCCAGCCCGGCCGCATCCAGCTCCGGAGTCCCGTCCGGCGGCAGCCGGAACATCATGGTGACCAAGTCGGACGGTACGTCTTCCTGTACGTCGTCGCGCAGCACCTCGGTGAGCGGCCCGATCGTGCCGTCCGGGGCGGGCGGCGGCGTCGGGATCGCCGGCAGGTGACCGAAGTACCGCTTGGCGGCGTCGAAGGCGTCCTCGACCGACACGTCGCCGACGATCGTCAGTACGGCGTTGTTGGGGCCGTAGTAGGTGCGGAAGAACTGGTGCACGTCCTCCAGCGAGGCCGCGTCCAGGTCGGCCATCGAGCCGATCGTCATGTGCGCGTAGGGGTGGTTCTCGGGGAAGAGGAGCCGGACCAGCCGCTCGTACGAGTCGCCGTACGGGCGGTTGTCGTAGCTCTGCCGCTTCTCCTCCTTCACCACGTCGCGCTGGTTGTCCAGGTTCTCCTGGTTGAGCGCGTCGAGCAGGTAGCCCATCCGGTCGGCCTCCAGCCACAGGGCCAGGTCCAGACCGCCGCTCGGCAGCGACTCGAAGTAGTTGGTGCGGTCGAAGAACGTGCTCGCGTTCAGGCTGGCGCCCACCGTCTCCAGCAGGCTGAAGTGCTGCCCGGACTGGACGTTGCGCGACCCCTGGAACATCAGGTGCTCGAACAGGTGCGCGAAACCGGTCAGACCGGGTGGCTCGTGACGCGAACCCACGTCGTACCAGAGGTTGACCGCGACGATCGGAACAGCGCGGTCCGAACTCACCACGACCCGTAGGCCGTTGTCGAGCGTCTGCTCCGCAAGGGGGTAGTTCAAGGGCATGCGGCCACCCTACGTGGTCAGGCCTACGTGGTCAGGCCAGGCGCTTGAGTACCTCGTCGTGCAGCCGGCCGTTGGTGGCGACGGCGTTCGGGCCGTTCGGACCGGGAGCGCCGTCGACCGACGTGAACCTGCCGCCGGCCTCGTCGACGATGATCGACAGCGCCGCCATGTCGTAGAGGTTCAGCTCAGGCTCGGCCGCGATGTCGACCGCGCCCTCCGCGACCAGCATGTAGGACCAGAAGTCGCCGTACGCGCGGGTCCGCCAGCAGTCGTCCATCAGCGTGGCCCACTGGTCCTTCTTGCCGAGCTTGTCCCAACCCTTGAGTGAGGCGTAGGACAGCGAGGCGTCCTCGATGGTGTTCACGTCGCTGACCCGGCAGGGCTGCGAGGAGTGCAGCGCGCGGCCGGTCCAGGCACCATCGCCGTACGACGCCCACCAGCGCTTGCCGAGTGCCGGAGCGGAGACGACGCCGACGACCACCTGGTCCTCGATCATCAGGCTGATCAGCGTGGCCCACACGGGGACGCCCCGGATGTAGTTCTTGGTGCCGTCGATCGGGTCGACGACCCAGCGCCGGACACCCCAGCCCGTGGTGCCCTCTTCCTCACCGACGAACGCGTCCCGCGGGCGGGCCCGGGAGAGCGTCTTGCGCATCACGTCTTCGACCTTCTTGTCCGACTCGCTCACCGGGGTCAGATCGGGCTTGGTGGCCACGTGCAGGTCGAGTGCCTTGTAGCGGTCCATCGTGGTCGAGTCCGCATCGTCGGCCAGGATGTGGGCGAGCCGCAGGTCATCCGTGTGCGAGGGCATAGCCGGAAGGCTAGCCTGCGGCGAGGTTGAACCGAATAGCGGTTCAGATCGTGTGGAGTGGTACAGAACCACACGACCGCCTTTAGGAGGCGTCAATGTTCGAGCGCTTCGGGGACCTGCCCTTGCATGTGCTGGTCATCCACGCTGCGGTGCTGGTGCTCCCGGTGTCCGCACTGACCGCCATTGTCTTCGCTCTGGTCCCGCGCTGGCGGTGGCTGCTGCGCTGGCCGGTGCTGCTGCTCGGTCTGGGCTCGCTGGTGCTCGCGTTCGTCGCCAAGGAGAGCGGTGAGGCGTTCGTGGCCGCCGTACCGACCCTGCAGAAGGCTGTCGAGCTGCACCAGGAGCGGGGCGACCTGCTCTTCTGGTTCTGCCTGATCTTCGCTGTGGTGGCGGTGGCCGCATTCCTGCTGCTGGGCGGTCCCTCTGCGCTGGCCAGTGGCAAGGGCGCCAAAGAAGGGCGCGGCGGCCCGCTGGGGCTGGTGACCAGCGCTGCGATGGTAGTGATCGGCGTACTGGTGATCTACCAGACCGTTCGCACCGGTGACGCCGGTGCGAAGGCTGTCTGGGACGGGCAGCTGCCTAAGTAGTCGGCTCGGAGTCCCGCTGCTCGCGGCCCTCACGGCTGGCCAGCAGGCGGCGGAACGACGTGACCCGGTCAGCGTCGGCCTTGCCCTCGGCGACAGCCTCGTCGAGGGCACAGCCGGGCGACGTCTCCGTGTGAGCGCAGCCGCGGGGACAGTCGACCGTGAGGTCCGCGAGATCGGGGAAGGCGTCGATGAGCTTGTCAGGATCGACATGCGCCAGCCCGAACGACCGGATACCTGGGGTGTCGATGATCCAGCCGCCGTCCGGCAGCCGCAGTACGACGGTGCTGGTGGAGGTGTGGCGGCCACGGCCGGTGACCTCATTGACGACCCCGATGGCGCGGTGCGCGCTGGGGATCACTCCGTTGACCAGAGTGGACTTCCCGACGCCGGAGTGACCGACCAGCACGCTGGTGCGGCCCTCGAGTTGCTCACGCAGTGCCTGTAGGTCACCACCCTGCTGGGTGGCTACGGACTCGACTCCCAGTGGGCGGTAGATGTCGAGCAGGGGTGTCGGGTCCGCGAGGTCGGTCTTGGTCAGACAGAGCAGCGGCCGCATGCCCGCGTCGTACGCGGCGACCAGGAAGCGGTCGATGAGTCCGGTCCGGGGCTCCGGGTTGGCGACGGCCACGACGATCACGAGCTGCTCGGCGTTCGCGACCAGCGGTCGCTCGATCGGGTCGTCGTCATCGGCCGAGCGACGCAGCAGGGTCGTCCGGGGGAGCACCTCGACGATCCGCGCCAGGGAGCCCTCGTCACCGGTCGCGTCGCCGTCCAGCTTGACCAGGTCGCCGACGATCACGCCCTTGCGGCCGAGCTGGCGAGCCTTCATCGCCGTCACCTGCCGACCGGTCGTCGTGTCGCCGACCCAGCACGTGTAGCGACCGCGGTCGCGGGTGGTGACGAAGGCGACGACGGCGTCGTCGTACGTCGGACGGTCCTTGGTCCGCGGCCGCGTCCGGCGCTTGGGCCGGTCGTACTTGGCCTCCTCGTCGTACCGCGACATCAGCCGGCCAGGCCCGACCAGAGCTCGGGGAACTCCGGCAGTGTCTTCGCCGTGGTCCCGATGTTCTCGATCAGCAGCCCGTCGACGAGCAGTCCGACCACAGCGGCCGCGTGCGCCATCCGGTGGTCGTTGTAGGTCGCGAACAGCCCGCCCTGCAAGGGCTTCGGCCGGATCTCCAGCCCGTCTTCCAGCTGGGTGACCTCACCGCCCAGTGCGTTGAACTCGCGCTCCAGTGCGGCCAGTCGATCCGTCTCGTGGAACCGCAGATGCGCAATACCCCGCAGGTACGACGGTCCGTCCGCAAAGGCTGCCACAGCCGCTATAACCGGGCTGAGCTCGCCGACTGCGCTCAGGTCGAGGTCACATCCGTTGACTCGCCCGGTGCCGCGCACCGTGAGGCCGTCGTCGGTGCGAGTCACCTCTGCGCCGAAGCGGGTGAAGATCTCGGGCAGCTGACCACCTGGCTGCGTGGTGTGCTCCGGCCAGCCCGTCACGGTCACCTCGCCACCGGTGAGCACGGCGGCGGCCAGGAACGGCGCGGCGTTCGACAGGTCGGGCTCGATCGCGGTGTCCAGCGCACGAATGGGGCCGGGGGCAACCACCCAGCGGTTCGGCTCGGAGTCGTCAACGACGACGCCGCGCTCCCGCAGCATCGCCACCGACATGTCCAGGTGCGGCTGCGACGGCACCGGCTTGCCGTCATGCCGGATGTCGACACCCTCGTCGTACCGGGCGCCGGCCAGCAGTAGCGCGGAGACGAACTGGCTCGAGCCGGAGGCGTCCAGCGTGACCTTGCCGCCGCGCACCGACCCCGTGCCGGACACGGAGTACGGCATCCGGCCGGTGCCACCGTCCTCGATCTGTACGCCGAGCGCTCGCAGCGCATCGAGGATCACGCCCATCGGGCGCTCCCGGGCGTACTCGTCACCGTCGAACGCGATCACACCATCGGCCAGCGCGGCCACGGGCGGCACGAAGCGCATCACGGTGCCGGCCAGACCGCAGTCCACACTCGCCGGGCCCTTGAGCGAGCCGGGGGTGACGGTGACGGTCGAGCCGTTGTCCGCGATCCCGACGCCGAGCGAGGTGAGCGCCGTCCGCATCAGAGTGGTGTCACGCGCGCTGAGCAGGCCCGTCAGGTGTGACGGGCCGTCTGCGATCGCTGCGAGGATGAGTGCCCGGTTGCTGATCGACTTCGATCCGGGCACCGTGATCCGGCCGCTGACCGGCCCCTCGGCCCGAGGTGCCGCCCAGCCCTGCTCCTGACTCATCCCACTCCCTCAGCTCGTTTCTTGCCTCTGAGCCTAGGGCATCGCGCTTACTGGACCTTCCAGCCTTCCGGGAGGCTGATGGTCAGACTGTTCGGGGACTTGCCGAACTGCGGCGTCGGGAGGGCCTTCGGCCAGGAGTAGTTGACCACCTGGATGGTGGTCCGCTTGATGGCCGGCTCACCGTTGGCCGCAGGGGTGTCGATACCGCTCTGGAACGCTGCGACCGGCAGCAGGGTGGCGGGGTCGAGGTAGTAGACCATGTGGATGCCCTCGGTGATGTTGAAGGGGTTCGACCACCTCCACTCGACCGGGTCGATCCCTGACTCGCGCAGCGCCCAGGTCAGGATCTGCGAGCCGTAGTAGTTGTCGTCGGCCCGCACGACCGGCTTGAAGTCGACGACCTGCCGGACGTAGGTCTTGCCACCGGCGCTCAGCAGCGTGGGCTGGGCCGGGTTCACGAACCCCTTGCTCTCCCGCAGATAGCCGATCACCTTGTCCGCCTGCTCGGCCGTCAGCCCGGTCGAGACGATCGCGTCGGTGCTGCCCTGCGGCATCTTGGTGCACCAGAGGTCGTCGAAGGTGCTGCGCTGCCAGGCCTTGTTGAGTTTCGACCAGACCATCGGCTTCGGCTCCCCGGTGCAGACCGAGTCCGTCGGTTCCTTGTCCGCCCGGCCGTCCATGATGGTCTGGGCGTAGTAGTACTTCTTGCTCTGGCGGTCGGCGGCCAGGTCACTGATCGACCAGATCGGCTGTCCGGTGGCGAACACCTTGGCATCCGCGAAGACCGACGTCTTCAGCCGGCCGATCGGTGTGGTCATCTGACGCTTCAGGATGCTCTCGTGGAACGCCTGCGGGTTCACCTCGCTCAACGCCTGCGCTGTGACGGGCTGGCCGGGCTCGATGATCTTGGCGTCCTTGGGCGGGGCTCCCGCCGAGGTGCCACCACCGTTGCCGGAGCCGGTGTTCTTCCAGACCACCACACCGCCGACGGCGATGACGAGCACGAGAGCCAACGCCCCCGCGATGATCAGCGGGGTGCGGCTCTTCTTCGGCGGCTGCTGGGGCTGGTAGAAGCCCTGCGGCCCACTCGGGTACGACGGTTGTGCGCCCGGGTACTGCGGTGGGCCGGCCGGGTACTGCGGCTGGCCACTGGGGTACTGCGGCTGCTGCGGACCCGGGTACTGCTGCTGAGGCGGAGCCGCGTACTGCTGCTGCGGGGGACCGGCGTACTGCTGCTGCGGACCGCCGTACTGCTGTTGCTGAGGCGCGGGTGGCTGCTGAGTCACGGGCTGCCAGGCGCGCCCGTCCCACCACCACTTGCCGTCGTCACTGTAAGTGGGCACGGCCTCCAGCGTAGGGCCGCGCCAGGTCAGCCGAGGTGCAACTCGGCCTTCGCGAGTCGGGCCCTGGCCTTGGCGTCGCGGGCCAGCTGACGGGTCTCTCGCTTGGCTGCCTTCGCGCCGCGCTTGGTCTCCCGCTTGGCTGCCTTCGCGCCGTGGCTCGCCCGCCAGGCCACACCCGGCTTGCCCTCGGTGTCGACGGCCGCGAGGAGCAGACCGCCCATCAGACCCAGGTTCTTCAGGAACTGGACGCGCTGCTGAGCCTTGGCCGCCTTCTCGTCCTCCTGCCAGAACGAGTGCCCGGCCAGGGTCGTCGGCACCAGTGAGGCGGCCAGCAGCGTCGCACCGAACCGCCGGCCTTTGCCGGTGGCCAGTGCGAGACCGCCGAGCACCTGCGCGGCGCCGTTCAGGCGGATCAGGTTGACCGTCGTCTCCGGGAGCCGGTCGGCGACCTGGGCCGGTGCGGCCTTCTTCAGCATCGGCACCAGCCGGTCGGTGACGGGCTGCGCCTTGGACACGAGCGGCTCGGGATTACGGACCGAGTTGGCGCCCTGGACGATGAAAATGGCGGACAGCAACGGCCTGGCCAATGCACGCACGACAGTCATGCCTCCTTCATACACCACCTGTTGAGGAGACTCCGGTACCCAGGCCCAACCGTCAGATCGGGCAGCCGTCCGGACCGCAGGTGGCGTCGTCCGCGTTCGGTGCGCTGATCAGGGTCACCGGCTTGCGGTCGGCGTTCGCACGGCGCAGTGCCTCGCGGAACACCTCCGCGGGCTGGGCGCCGCTCACGCCGTACTTCTCGTCGATGACGAAGAACGGTACGCCGTTGGCGCCGTACGCGAGGGCTTGTGCCTGGTCGGCGGCCACCTCGTCGGCGTACTCGGTTCCGGCCAGCACCTCAGCCACTCGGTCGGCCGGGAGACCGACCTCCTCGGCCAGCGCGGCCAGAGTGGTGTGGTCACCGACCGGGAGGCCGTCGGTGAAGTATGCCTTCAGCAACCGTTCCTTCAGCTGGCCCTGGGTGTCCGTGCCGTACTCGAGAGCCAGGTGCAGCAGCCGGTGTGCGTCCACGGTGTTCACGGACTTCGCCTGATCCAGGTGGTACTCCAGACCGAGCTCAGCGGCCACGGCGGTCACCTGCTCGTTCGCCTGGACACCCCACGCGCGGTCACGGCCGTACTTCTCGCCCAGCCGCGTCGGCAGGTCGCGGGGGTCGTCGTTCGTCGACGACGGGTCCAGCTGGAAGCTGTGCCAGACGATCTCGGGCTTGTCGCCGCTCTCGGCGATCGCCTCTTCCAAGCGCCGCTTGCCGATGTAGCACCACGGACAGACGACATCGGACCAGACATCAATACGCATGCTCAGAAGAACCTGTGCCGGTCCGAACCCATTCCCCGTGTGACGCGTCTGACGCCACATGGAGATCACCGAGGACCTCGTCCGGAACCTGCTCCGCGACCAGTACCCCGACCTGGCCGAGCTGGAGCTGCGGGAAGTCATCGGCGGTTGGGGCAACCAGATGTGGCGCCTGGGGGAGGAGCTGGCCGTCCGGATGCCCCGTCAGCCCGGTGCTGTGCAGCTGCAGGAGGTCGAGTACCGGTGGCTCCCGACCCTGGCTGAGCGGCTCCCGCTGCCAGTGCCGATACCTGTACGGCGGGGTGTGCCGTCGGAGCGGTTTCCCAATCCGTGGCTGATCACCCAGTGGGTGCCCGGTGAGCCGGCGGACCGGGAGTTCATCACGGCGGATGAGTCGGGTACCACCCTGGCCACCTTCCTGCGCGCACTGCATCAGCCCGCGCCGGTCGACGTACCGGCGACCTCTCGGACCGGACCGCTGCGGCTGAGCGATATCGAGCACTTCTCCGAGAGCATCGCGCCAGGGGAGGACGTACGGGAGATCTGGGCCGATGCTGTCGCCGCACCGTCCTGGGACGGGCCTCCGGTGGTTGTGCACACGGATCTGCACCCGGCGAACATCGTGGTGGCAGAGGGCCGGCTGGCTGGAGTGATCGACTTCGAGGACCTGGGGAGCGGCGACCCTGCCATCGACATCTCGGCTGCGTGGGTGCTGCTTCCGGATGGCGCGGCCAAGCGGTTCTTCGAGGCCTATCCGATGGACGACGCGACGTTCCGGCGGGCTCGGGGCCACGCTGCGATCAAGGCGATGTTCATCCTGGCCATGGCAGTCAACGGGGAGCGAGGGCTGCGCGGCGGCAAGCCCACGTGGCGGGCAGCGGGGGAGCTGGCCCTGGAACGCGTCGTCGGCCGGTCCACCCGGTGAGGGGTGGACCGGCCGACAGGTGACTCAGCGAGCTGCTTGCTCGATGGTGTGGGTGACCAGCGACGGCTCCGAGAGCATCACCAGGTGTGAGGCTCCGGGCGCCTCGACGACCTTGGCGTTGGCTCGCTTAGCCATGAACCGCTCAGCCGCTGGGGCGATGGCGCGGTCCTTGCCGGCGATGACGGCGTACTTCGGGAGGCCGGCCGGTGCGCTGGCCGGGACGGTCTCGGTGAAGACCGATGCGGCGACCGGACGCTGCGACGAGGCCAGTACGGCGGCCTGCCGGCTGGGCAGGTCGGCGGCGAAGACCCACCGGAACGCGTCCGGCTTCATGACCAGGTCCACACCACCCGGGTAGGTGATGGTGTTGGTGGTGGTCTCGTTGATCTCGCTCCCGGGGAACTGTGCGTTCAGTGCACCGATGGTCTCTCCCGCCTGCGGAACGAACGCGGCGACGTAGACCAGCGACTTCACATCGGCTGCTGCTCCCGCGAGCTGAGTGATCAGAGCACCGCCGTACGAGTGTCCGACCAGGACCTTCGGGCCGGAGATGCCGGCCAGGACACCCTTCAGGTACGACGTGTCGCTGGCGATCCCCCGCAGCGGTACGGCGGGGGAGACGACCGTGTAGCCGTCCCGCTGGAGCTTCTTGGTGACCTCGGACCAGCTGCCGCCGTCGGCGAACGCTCCGTGCACGAGGACGATGGTGGGCTTGGGCTTCGGCTGGTGAGTCGCGGCTGCCGTGGTGGCTCCGGTGACAGTCAGCAGGACAGTGGCAACGGCTGCGGTCAGGCGACGGATGCGCATTACTTCGCACCACCCTCGACTGCGGTCGCGATGAAGGCGGCGACGGCCTTGGGCTGCGAGACGGCGACTGCGTGCGAGCCGTCGACCTCGATCGTGGTGGCCTTGGCGCGGGCTCCCATGGTCCGCTGGCCCTCCGGGTGGATGGCCTCGTCGGCCGATGCGATCAGCTGGTAGACCGGCAGCCGCTTCCAGCTCGCCGGACCGGACTTCTCCTCGAAAGCCGCGGCAGCGATCGGACGCTGCGTGCGGGCCAGCAGGTCGTACTCCGCGACGTCGGCCGCGAACAGGTCGTGGAACTTGGCCTGGTCGATGCTGAGGAAGGTCTCCTCGCCACCGTCACCCGTGGGCAGCTGGTGCGGGACCAGTCCGGCGCCGAAGTCGTTGGCGGGGAAGCTGCCGAGCAGGTCCTGCAGGCTCTCGCCCTCATCGGGGATGAAGGCCGAGATGTACACGAGGGCGGTCACGTTGTCGGCGGCGTTCGCGACGTTGGTGATCACCGCGCCGCCGTACGAGTGCCCGACCAGGACGACCGGGCCGTCGATCTCCCGGACCTGAGCAGCGATCCGGCTGCCGTCGTACTGGGCGCCGTGCAGCTCGTTGGACAGCGCCACCGCCGGGATGCCGCGGCTGGTGAGATCGGCGATCACGCCGGTCCAGGACGAGTTCTCGGCGAACGCTCCGTGCACCAGGACGACGGTGGGGGTCTTGTCGGTCATCTGTCTCGCACTCCTTCAGTAGGTGATGACCTGAAGATTGCCGCGAACAGGCGCTCCGCCGGATCGACCGAACATCTGAACTTCTGGCGAACGCATGAGGCGTGCTGGGGTGCCGGTGCACCCAAAACTCATGCGTTCGGGGGAGGGGCGAACCGCTCCAGCACCAGGCGGGTCAGTTGGACCCTGGAGTTCACCCCGAGCTTGCCGAAGACCGAGCGCAGATGGGTACCGACCGTGCTGGCCGAGACGACCAGCTGCTCGGCCGCTGACCGGTTGGTGTGGCCCTCTGCGACCAGGAGCGCGACGCGACGCTCCATCGGGGTGAGGGCCTCCCAACCAGCCTCAGCACGAGCCGGTACGGCGGACCACCGGCGCCGGCGTACTCCGGCCGACTGGAGCGCCGCCTGGATCTTGGCCGCCGGTCCGGTCGCCCCGAGTGCGGTGAGGGCGTCCAGGGCCTGCTCCAGCGCGGCGACTCCGGTTGCGCGGTCACCGCTCTCCAGCTCTGCGCGGCCGTAGCGGTCCGCGGCCAGAGCCGCCAACAGCGGCCGGTCCGCGCCGCGCAGCTGTTCGGCTGCCGCGGCCAGCCGCTTGAGGTCGGTACCGGCGGCCACCAGCTCACGCGCACCGAGTGCCGCCACGGACGGACTCGCTTCGACCTGCGCTGCCAGCAGATCCTCGGCATCTGCTTGCACGAGGATGCTGACCCGCTCTGGAAAACCATGCGGTACGTCGCGCAGCCGTGGCAACGCCTTCGTGTCGCCGTCGGTGATTGCGAGCAGAGCGTTGATGATCGGATCGGCGCCGGCGAACTCCCGCGCCTTGGTGGAGTGGCCCCGCAGTAGAGCGATCAGGGCGAGCACCTGCTGCGTGACCGGCACCAGTGCGGTTTCGTGGAGATCCTTCATCCACCGCTGGCCGTTTCTCGCCTCCTCCTCGGCTGCGTCGAGGTTGCCGGCCGCGTACTCGAGCCGGGCGTGCAGAACACTGAGATGGGCAGCCGACTGCCAGTCACCGGCGGTCATCAGTTCGCGGCTGCGCCTCAGCGCCTGGGGTAGCTCGTCGGCCTCGGCGCGACAGTGGAGCTCGCCGACCTCCAGCAGGGTGTCCGGGAGGCTGCCCAGGTCCGGCGTCACTTCGCGCGCCTCGACGTAGTAGCCGCGAGCTGTGGCGTAACGGCCCTCGTTCCGAGCCGCCTCGGCAGCTGCGGCCAGGACGATCGCCCGGGCCACCGGGTCGCTCAGACGGGGGAGCAGGTCTGTCGGTGCGACCTCGTCCGGGGCGAGCAGCGTGCGGTAGGCCGTGAGGCGTTCGGTCAGGTGTGTAGCAGCGCCCGGCGCGAAGAGGTCTTGCCGCTCCAGACGGCTGGTCACCCACTGGCGTGGCGCCAGGTGCAGGCGGATCGATGCGCGCAGGTCCGGCGTGACCGGTCCGTGGTAGAGCGCCGTACCGCCCAGCAGGTCATCGGCGAACGCCTTGGCCCGGTCGTACTGGTAGGCAGACAGCAGGATGGCGACGACGTCGACTCCGACCTCGGCGCGCAGTGGATCGTCGATAGGTGTCAGGTCGAACGCCTGCTGGATGACCTCTGCTGCTGTGGTCGACATGGTTGCCAGCAGCTCGTGGGCGGCCTGGCGCAGGGTTTCTACGGCCTTGGTGTCGCCCTGCTGCGCAACGGCCAAGACATGTGGTGCAGCGGCTGCGGCGCCGCGGCCGGCCGCGACCAGTTGACTCGCGATCGCGCCGTGCAGCGCGCGCTGAGCCGAGGGTGGTACGTCGGCCAGGGTCGCTGACCTCAGGAGTTCGTGCCCGAATCGCAGTGTGGAGCCCGCGTCAGTCAGCAGCCCGGCCTGGATCGCCTCGTCCAGTGCGGTGGCCAGCTTGGCCACAGGCTCGGACATCAGCGCAGCCACGTCATCAAGGCGGAACTCACTACCAAAAACCGCAGCGGTCCGAACGAGTGTCCGGGCAAGCTCGGACAGCCCGCTGCTCCGTCGTCGCACACCCTCGACGAGTCCGGGCGCCAGCGGGCCGGTGGGGAGGCCGGCAGCCAGCAGCGGACCAACCGGCCCAACACCAACCACCCCTGATCCAGAGATGTTCAGATAGAGGCCGGCGATCAGTTGCTCGGCCAGGAACGGGTTGCCCTGGACACCGGCCAATTGGTGGGCGAGCCCTTCGCCCACTGGGCCATTCAGTCGGTCTGTGGCGATGTCCTGGATGGCGTCGGCGCTGAGCGGTCCTAGCTCGATGGTGTGCACCGGGACCTGGGTGTGGACCGCATTGACCAGTTGGTCGGCGACTCCGCCGGGAGCAGGTCGGGTGGCCACCAGCCAGAACAACTGGTGCGTGGAGAGCCGGGCGATCATCACTCGGAGCGCGAAGGCGCTCAGCGGGTCCGACCACTGAGCGTCGTCCAGAACGATCATGGCGTTGGTTCCGTCGAGCTGGCGGCCCACGAGGTCGGCCAGTCGCTCAGCCAGCCACAGCGGCTGCGTGTTGAGCGTGGCGAGCTCCATGAAGTGCTCGGTGTCGATCAGCGGCTCACGTCCAGCCCTGAGCGCCGGTGCGAGCGACGACAGCGGGCTGATGTCATCCGTCTGCTGCGCCGTGGCCTGCGCGACCAGAAACCCCTGCCGCTCCGCCTGCTCAACCGCCGCAGCCACCAGCGCCGACTTCCCCAGCCCCGGCTCACCCGCGATCACCGCCAACGACGCCGTACCGCCCTCAGCCGCCCGCAGCGCCTCAAGCAGTCGCCCGAGCTCCTCCGAACGCCCCCGCAACGGCACCATGCAGCGTTTCTACCACTCAGCCGCAACGCCTGACTGCTAGGAGGGCGTAGGTGCGGGTGGCGTGGAGGACTTCGGTGAGGGAGACGTGCTCGTCGGTGGCGTGGGCGTAGCGGACGTCGCCGGGGCCGTATTGGAGGGTGGGGATGCCTGCGGCGGCGTACTGGCGGAGGTCCGAGCCGTAAGGGGCGCCCTTGACGGGTGGGGTCGGTACGCCGGTGTCGGACGCCGCCTGGAGGGTGTCGGGGAGCAGGGGGTCGTGGTCGGGTAGGAGGCCGGAGGCGAACTCACCGCCGGGCCAGGTGACGGCTGCGGGGTGGTCGCGGAGCCAGTCGTCCTTGGCGCAGGCCTCGGCAATCGCTGCCTCGAAGGCGGCTCGGGCGGTGTCGACCGACTCGCCCAGCCGAACGCCGTACCGGCCCTCTGCAATGAGGAGGTCAGGGACGGTGCTCGCCCAGTCGCCCGCCTGGATGGTGCCGACGGACAGTGGGTTGGCCAGGTCGAGGTGCGCGAGCAGTGGGTGCGGGTCGCGGTTGCGCTTGGTCTCCAGTGCCTGCAGGGCGTTCTGGAGCACGGTGAACTTCTCGATCGCGCTCACCCCGCGGCTGCGCGTCGAGCCGTGCGTGGCGAGCCCGGGAACCTCGAGGCGGAAGGTGAGCGAGCCGGCGTTAGCGGGGATCACCGCACCCGCAGTCGGCTCAGCAATCAGGCAGGCCTCGCCGGTGTGACCACGCTGCAGCGTTGCGAACGCTCCCGCACCACCGTCCTCCTCACCGAACACGGTGTGCACGGCCAACGGCCTCCGAAGCTCCACACCGGCAGCAACGATCGCCGCCACCGCACCCAGGATCGCCGCAACCCCACCCTTCATGTCGCACGTCCCACGACCCCACATCACCCCGTCGACAACCCGAGCCGAGAACGGGTCGCGGTCCGGCCACTGCGCAAGGTCACCAGGCGGTACGACGTCCACGTGCCCGTTGAGGATCAGCCCCGGCGTACCGTCCCCGCCCAGCACCCCCACACAACCCCAAGCACGCTCCCGCTCCACCTCCCACCCCGGAAACCCCGGATGCGCAGTCAGCGCAGCCAGATCAACCTCCCAGTGGTCAACCGCCAGCCCCAGTACGCCGAGCCGCTCCGCACACCAAGCCTGTACGTCGACCTCAGCCGCAGTCCCGTCCACACTCGGGATCCGCACCAGCTCCCGCAGTACCGCGACCACCTGCTCATCGTCTACGGCCGCTAGTACCTTCCGCTCAACCTCACTCAGCATCCGCCCATCATGCCTGCAGTAACTCGAGCACTCGGCGCGCGCCGACGGCTACCAGTTGCTCCATGACGGGTGATCGACTGTGGGCGAATTCGGCGACGCTGGCGTAGGCCGAGGCCGCGCAAACGACGGCTGTGGCGTGGCCGCCGGCTTGGAGGGCAGCTTCGACGAAGAGCCCGTCGATTCCGGGTGGGGCGCCGTCGCGGGCGGCTGAGGCGGCGAGGGAGATGAGGTCGTAGACGCGTGAGCCGGAACCGGCGGCCTCGAAGTCGATGACGCCGGTCAGCAGGCCGTCTTCGACGAGTAGGTTGCCGAGGTTGAGGTCGCCGTGCACGAGGTCGTTGGTGGGCAGCGGGTGATCGCGGTGGGGGCGGCAGAGGGCGGCGTACTGGTTGATGAGGTCGGTCACCTCGCCGCCGTAGCCGCGGACGCGTTCCCAGAGGTCGTCCTCCCAGCTCTCGAAGACGACACCGTGGGCGTACCCGGACCAGTTCACGATGTCCTCGGGCACTAGGTCGCGTTGCAGCTCACACGCCGCGATCAGTTGCCGGGCGAGCGACTCGTTCACCAGCGCTCCGCCGCGGACCGGCGTACCGGGCACGAGGGCTTGCAGTTGGTACGGCGAGCCGGCGGTTGTGGTGCCGACTGCTAGCCACTCGGGGGTGGGGTAGCCGACTGCGCGAGCTCGGCGGACCAGGTCGGCTGCTCGGTGGACGCGGGGGGCCCAGTCGGGGTTGTCGGTCCATTTGAGGACGGCGCCGTCGGTGAGTTCGAAGGCGCCGGACTGGAGACCACCGGTCAGCCGCCGGACGAGCCGATAATCGGTGCCTAGGGCAACGTTCAGTTCGGCGACGACCGACTCGGTGGTGTCCATGGTTACGGCGTCAGACGGTGCAGGTCGCGCGGGAACAGCGTGACCTCGCGGACGTTCTCGGCGCCGGTCAGGCGCGCCACGAAGCGCTCGAGGCCGATGGCGAAACCGCCGTGGGGTGGCATGCCGTGTTTGAACGCCTGCAGATACGACGTGTACGCCGGTGCGTCCGCCGACTCGCCGCGTGCGGCCAGGGCGGCCACGTAGTCGCTGTAGCGGTGTAGGCGCTGACCACCGGTGACCAGCTCGACGCCCCGGAACAGCAGGTCGAACGAGTTGGACCAGCGGGGGTCAGACGGCTGTGAGTGTGTGTAGAACGGCCGCTTCACCATCGGATAGCCCTCGACCGCGACGAACGCGCTGCCGTGCTCACGCAGGGCCCACTCGCCAATGGCGCGCTCGTCGGCCGGTGCGAGGTCTGGCTCGTCCGGGTTCGCGCCGGCGAGCTTGAGCGCCTCGGTGAAGTGCAGGACCGGTACGTCGACCGGAATCTCCGGTAGTTCGACGCCGAGCCGGTCCAACGCGGACGACGCCCGTTCGCCCACTGTGGACAGCATGGTGGCCAGGACAGAACGCAGTACGGCGAGAACGTCGCGGTGGTCCTGGATGAACCCGAACTCCGCGTCGAGCGAGACGTACTCGGCCAGGTGCCGCACAGTGTCGTGGGGCTCGGCCCGGAAGACCGGACCGACCTCGTAGACCCGCTCGAACACGCCAACCATCGTCTGCTTGTAGAACTGCGGCGACTGCGCCAGGTACGCCGGTCCGCCGAAGTAGTCCAGCGCAAACACGTTAGCGCCGGACTCTGTCGCCGTACCGACGATCTTCGGCGTCTGGATCTCCGTGAAGCCCTGACCGTCCAGGGCCGCCCGGAAACCGTGCAGCGCCGCTGCAGCGATCTCCCAGCCCGCACGCACCGCAGGGTGCCGCAGCGCGACCGGTGCGTTGTCCAGTACGACGGGCAGTCCGGCGCGGACGTTTGGTCGCCAGAGCTCGATCGGCGGTGTCGCGGCCGGTTCGGTGAGCGGTTCGATCACCGGGTCGACCAGCTCCGCACCACCGGGTGCTTGTGCGTTCGCGGCGACCGTGCCGGTCACCTGAACCACAGTCTCCTCGCCGAGTTCGTCCAACTGGGCTTGGGTTTCCGGCGCCTTCACGACGATCTGGCTGAGGCCGGACCGGTCGCGCAGGATCAGGAAACTGACGGCCGCCAGCCGTCGTCTTCGGTGCACCCAGCCGGCCACCGTCACGGTCTGGCCTACTGCTGAGGGGATCTCTTGGTTGAGAATTCGCATCGCTGTTTCACCTCCAGGTCTGTACTCGAACCCCGGAGGTGTGGGCGAAGGGGAATCTCGCGGTGCCACCACACCTTCACCAGGACCGAACGCCCTGGCCTCTTGCCGTGCATCCGCTCAGGAGTGTCTTCACGACCGCTCCACGTGCCGCCTTCACAGCTACCGGCGACTCTCTCGGACGTGGTGTACGGCGCTACTCGGTTCCCTCAGCGCGAACAGAACAACGATAACCCAAGTGGGCAACAGGATTTCAGCGGCTGCCCGAAGCTGGGGGGATCTGGACGGAATCGGTGTCTTGGCGGCCGCCGACGTGGGCGTACACGGTGACGGTGTTGGCGCTGCCCTTGCCTGGCCAGGCGGTCCACTCGGAGTTGAACGGCTTGCGGTAGCTGTCCGTCCAGCAGGTCGCCCGCCGTACGTCGGTGGACCGGGAGCACGTCCAGCCGTGGTCCAGCGCGTTCAGGAAGGACAGGTTCCTGCCCCAGGAGATGTCCAGGGTGACGCGGCGATTCGTGACGCCGTTGACCTGGAGGAACCGGTTGTAGACGAACGGGTTCGGGTCGTCGTGCGGTGACGGAGTGAGGATCTGCAGTAGTGACTCGTCGTTCCGTACGCCGGGGAGCGTCTCGGAGTCGGTGTCGCTGACCAGACCGGCCGTGGCGCTCACTGTGAACGTCCTGGCGCTGGCCGAACCGCCCTCAGGCACTGGGAAGACGGCAGGGAGGGGGACCGGCTTCAGCGGAGTGAGCGATGTACAGGTCTTGGTTGTGGGGGAGCACTTCCAGCCGAGTGGGTTCTTCATGAACGGCCACTGCAGGCTGGAGCCCAGGCTGATCTTGAGCGTCACCGCGGTCCGGTCCAGGCCCGGAGCAACTGTCAGCACCCGGTGGTGGACGTCGTTGTCGGCCGGGCCCTTCAAGATCTTGAGCAGGTTCTCGTCGGTGCGCGCCGGGGCTTCCAGGGTGCGCGAGTCGTCGTCGTAGAAGCGGCCTGTCTTGGCGGACACGGTGAAGGTGCGGTCCGGGTTCGTGCCACCGGTCGGGTTCGTGAACGACACGGTCATCGGCTCCGGTTTGGCCGAGTTGGTCGCCGTACAGGTCCCGGCTGCCTTGTCGCAGGTCCAGCCGCGCGGGTTGCCGGTGAGCGGCCAGGCGAGGGACTTGCCGTACTTGAGACCGATCACCACCGGCTCCTGGTTGCCCGTCGGAGTCTTGATGGTGATCACGAAGCTCATGCCTGCTGCTGCCGCGGCTGGTGCGCTACCGCCACCGGAGATCCGCGTGGCCGGCGGGATGCTGATCGTCAGCAGCCCCTCGTCCAGCACGGGTGTTGTCGGAGTAGGCGGCGTGGGCGTCGGCGTGATCGGCGTGGGGGTCGTTGGCTCAGTGGTCGGAGCTGTCGTCGGGGCGGTCGTGGGAGCCGTGGTGGGCGCAGTCGTCGGCTTCACAGGCGGCGGCTGCGTCGGGGGCTTGACCGGTGGCACGGTCGGCGGATTCGCCGGCGGCTTGGTGGGCTGCGGCACGGACGGCTTGTCGATCGCGGCTGGGGGAGTCTCGTTGCCGGTCAGCGCCATAGCGGCGATCACTGCGGCCACTGCGACGACCACGACCGCACCGGCTCCGACAGCGGTCCGCGTGCTGTTCTCCGTTGCCTTGCGCCACAAGGTGACGAAGACACCGGCCAGCCCGATCTTGGTGCCGGAGGCTGCGGCCAGGTAGCCGAGACCCGCCGTACCGAGCAGGGCCGGGGCGAGCAGGGCTGGCAGTGCGCTGTTGACCTCGACCAGCTCGAGGTAGACAGCCGTGCACTTGGCGCAGTCGTCCAGGTGCTCGCGGACGTTGCGGTTCTCGCGCTTGGTCAGACCGCCGCGGACGTAGGCACCCAGACGCTCAGTAGTCCAGCGGCAACGGTCACCGGCCACGTCAGCCAGGTGCTGCTGCAGGTAGGCCTGCCGTAGACCCTCACGGGCCCGGTAGGCGAGTGCGGAGACACCGTTAGCGGTCAGCCCGAGCAGGGGCGCGATAGCGGCCGGCTTCTCGCCCTCGACCTCGGTGTGCCAGAGCACTGCCTGCCAGCGCTCCGGGAGGCTTGCGAACGCCTTGGCCGCCGCACCGCTCTCGAAGCCGGTCACGGTCGGGTCGTCGAAGGTCTCCGGCTCCCGCTCGTACGCCGCGATGTCGTCGGTCGTCTGGACCTTCTTGCCCGACCGGATCCGGTCGACGTGCACACGCCGTACCGTCGTGAGCAGGTAGGCACGGAAGGAGATGTCGGGGCCACCGCCGCCGCGCAGCGCGTCCAGCACCTTGGCGAAGGCGTCACTGGCCAGGTCGTCGGCGTCTCCGGCCGGAACCAGCTGGCGTGCCATCCGCTCAGCTGCGTGGTGGTGCCGGCCGAACAGCTCGCCGTACGCCTCCAGGTCGCCGTTGCGAACGCGCGCGATCAGCTCCGCGTCGCTCGGCCCTTCCGGCGTCTCCATGTTTCCCCCGTGCTCTCGTTCACTGTACTGGCCCGCGTTGTCACCGTGTGTCACATCGTTGCCGGAGACAAGGCTCCCACGAGAGACGCTCCCACGCATCTGTTTCTGACGCGGAACTGTGCCTCTTTCCTGACGAGATGACCAGCACGGAAGTTACGCGAAAAAAGTTTTGGGAATCCGCGTCATGAACTTCCCGGCCGGCTGTCTCATCCCTGGAACGACGCTTCCGGCCGTCCGGCCGGGAGACTGAAGGGACCCCTGAGGAGGGACATGTCACTGTTCGCGGACATCCGCCGACGGTTCGACCTGCGCCCGCCGAAGTCCCTGAACCTGGCGGGGTCGCCCGCCCGGAACACGCCGGAGGCGTCGTCCCCTGATCTGGGGTCATCAGGTCCGCCGCGCGGGAGGAGGGACCCGCACGGAGGGCAACTACACGGGGAAGCACCACATCACGGGGGATTGGGTACCGATCACAGCGCCTATCTCGCGATTGCCGAGGCGTTGCACGACGGTGCCGATGTCGTGCCTGCGAGTGACGAGGTCGGCCGCCGGCTGGCGGCCGACGGAGTCTCGTTGCTCGAGGCACTCGATGGGCTGAGTGCGCTGTACCGCTCGATCGCCGGGGGCGAGCCGGCTTTCGCCGCGGTACGCGCACTCAGTTCCAGCTGGGCCGAGGCCTCGCTGATCTATCTCCACACGCTGTCCTGCGAGGACCCGCTGACCGGGCTGTCCAGCCTGGCGCACCTGCGGTCCCGGCTGGGAGAGCTCTACCGAGAGGCGGAGTTCCGTGGAACTTCCGTACCGCAGACCCACGCACTGGTGGTTGTCGAGCCGCTCAATCCCCCAGGCACGCCGCCGTTCGAGCGCGAACTCCGCCTCGTCGACGTCGCGGAGTGCCTGCGCATCGTCTTCTGTGGGGGTGACGTACTGGGTCGCGTCGGCGCACGCCGCGCGGCGGCGCTCGTCGGCCGCGACCCGAACCTGCCGGAGCAGGTCGAGACGGTACGAGCCCTGATCACCCAGTGGCGGCTGGACACCGACGTACCGCAGCTGGCCCGCGTCTGGATCGAGGGTCTGCCCGGTTCCGAAGTGATGGCCGAGCGGGTGCTGGACGAATTGGCGCGCCCCTAGAACTCGCGTCCGGGCGCCGACAGGGGGACGCCCGGACGCCTCAGGCCGGTAGTGGATCGCCCATCACGGGGTGGGCGATCCACTACCGCTTGTTGCAGTCCAGTTTTGTCGGTCACCGTGTCTAGGCTGTCGGTATGTGCGGTAGGTATGCGTCCAGCCGGAACCCGTCCGATCTCGTCGAGGAGTTCGAGATCCAGGCGGGCAATGTGCGCGAGTCGGTCGAGGAGCTCGGCGAGAACTACAACGTCGCCCCGACCAACGAGGTGATCGCGGTCGTCGAGCGGAAGAACCGCGAGGTGCCCGACGAGACGGTCCGCAAGCTCACCACGGTCAAGTGGGGGCTGGTGCCGTCCTGGGCCAAGGACACCACGATCGCGTCGCGGCTGATCAACGCGCGGATGGAGACGGTCGCCGAGAAGCCGGCGTTCAAGAAGGCCTTCGCGTCCCGCCGCTGCATCCTGCCCGCCGACGGCTACTACGAGTGGTACACGGCCGAGGAGAAGAAGGACGGCAAGCCGGTCAAGCAGCCGTACTTCATCCATCCCGCCGACGGCGGCATCCTCGCGATGGCCGGCCTCTACGAGATCTGGCGCGACAAGACAGTCGCCGACGCCGAGTCCGACGAGGCCTGGCTCTGGACCTGCACCGTCCTCACCACCTCCGCCACCGACGACCTCGGCCGCATCCACGACCGGATGCCGCTGCTCGTCGAGCGCGACCGGTACGACGCCTGGCTCGACCCGTTGTCCTCCGACCCCGACGACCTCCTCAGCCTCCTGGTCCCCGCCGCCCCCGGCCGCCTCGAGGCCTACGCCGTCTCCACCGCCGTCGGCTCCGTCCGCAACAACGGCCCCCACCTCCTCGACCCCCTCCCACCCGACGGCACACCCCCAGTCGGCGGCGAAGACGGTACGACGCTCTTCTGAGCCAACCCCACCGCCGAGCCTCACAGCCGTCCTTCTCCGGCCCCGGCCGCCACTGACGGCCGGAGACAGGCATTGGTGGCAAGAGACCTCGCACCACAGGTCCCCGGCCCGGGTTGTGGTGCCCGGGAATAGCTGAGCTCCGATCAAATCCGTCGGCTGCTGCTTTGCCGATCGGCCAGGATGTACCGACGAACGGGTAGTCGTCGCTCGACCGGTCGATACGGGTGGCAGTTCACGCCTGCGCTCGTGGTGGGTAGCCCACCACTACCCGTCGGTCGGTACGCCGATAGGCGGGAGCCGGCCGATGCGGTCGCCCAGACACGGTGCCTCCTCTCGCTCTGGCTCAGCACTTTGAGCACCGTTTAACCGGGATCTGCTGCTTGGAAATGGTTGGTCCGTGCTCAAGGTGGGTTGGGGTGCGCGACCTTGAGCACCGGTCGACCATGTTTCGTCGGCCGGAATGGTTGAACCGTGCTCAAGGTGCGGGTCCGACCCGCGTCGGCGGTTGTGCTGCGTTCCTGCCTGCGGATGACAGGATGGGGCGGGTGACCGACGAACGAATTGTGGGGACCCCGCACGGGGAAGCGCGGATCGTGGCGCACCGGGCTCGGCGGCCGGTGGCGACGCTGGCGCTCGGTCATGGGGCCGGTGGAGGGATCGAGGCGCCGGACCTGGCTGCGTTGGCGGCACGGCTGCCGAAGCAGGACATCAATGTCTTTCTGATCGAGCAGCCGTGGAAGCGGGCCGGCAAGAAGTTGGCGCCGGCGCCGAAGATCCTCGACGAGGCCTGGATCGCGATCGTCGGGCAGTTGCGGATCCGCACCCCGCTGGTGATCGGTGGGCGAAGTGCGGGCGCGCGGGTGGCTTGCCGGACCGCGAGCAGTCTCGGAGCGTCCGGCGTACTGGCGTTGGCTTTTCCACTGCATGCACCGGGCAAGCCGGAGAAGTCGCGAGTCGATGAGTTGCGAGGGACCGGGCTGCCGACGTTCGTCGTACAGGGGGAGCGGGACACCTTCGGGACGCCTGAGGAGTTCCCGCCGCTGACCGAGATGGCTGTCGTCCCGGATGCGGATCACTCGTTCAAGGTGCCGAAGAAGGCCGAGCTGACGCAGGACGAGTCCTACGAGCTTCTGGTCGAAGCTGTGTTCGAATGGGTCGTCCGCGAGGTGTCCGGATAGTGGTCACCAGCTGACCCGGTACGGCGGGAATTACGCCGTACCGGGGGTTGTTGTGACGGTCATGACGGCAACGAGTCTGGCTCCGGCGCGGAACACTGGGAAGAGCCCGGTATTCTCGATCACGATGCCGACACCGACGACCACCGAGACACCCGAGCAGCGGACCGCGCGCTTCGAGCGCGAGGCGCTGCCGTTCCTCGATCAGATGTACGCCGCGGCGATGCGGATGACGCGTAACCCGTCCGACGCCGAAGACCTGGTCCAGGACACCTTCGCGAAGGCGTACAGCTCCTTCCACCAGTTCACGCCCGGGACCAACCTGAAGGCGTGGCTGTACCGGATCCTGACCAACACGTTCATCAACGGCTACCGCAAGCGGCAGCGCCAGCCCACGCAGTCACCGACCGAGGAGATCGAGGACTGGCAGCTCACCGCCGCCGAGTCCCACACCCCGGGCGGCCTGAAGTCGGCCGAGGCGGTCGCTCTCGAGCACCTGCCCGACTCCGACGTGAAGTCGGCGCTGCAGTCGATCCCCGAAGACTTCCGGCTGGCCGTGTACCTGGCCGACGTCGAGGGCTTTGCCTACAAGGAGATCGCCGACATCATGGGTACGCCGGTCGGCACCGTGATGTCACGCCTGCACCGTGGCCGGCGCCAGCTGCGTGAACTGCTGGCCGACTACGCCCGCGACCGCGGCCTGATCGCCGGTTCGGACGACGACGCGACCGCGAAGAAGGAGGAGTCGTGAGCTGCGGCGAGGACCACGACGTCGACTGCAACGAGATCCTTCAGCGGGTCTACGTCTTCATCGACAACGAGATCGAAGGCGCCAGCACCGAAGAGATCCGCCAGCACCTCGAGGAATGCGCCCCGTGCCTCGACGAGTACGACCTGGAACGGTGCATCAAGAAGCTGGTCCACCGTTCCTGCGGCTCCGACCACGCCCCCGAAGCCCTCCGCCAGAAGATCCTCCTCCGCCTCACCCAGGTCCAGGTAGAGACCACCATCATCACCACCGACTGAACCGGTCCGTAGACCGGTTCAGATCGCGTGATGGGTGAACGCGTAGGTGTACGGCTCTCCGCGACGCAACTGATCGACCAGATCGCGGGCGTATTTCTCGTGGACCGGCGACGTCCGGGTCAGTTTGGTGACGGCCTGGGTCGCGTTCATGATGGCGGCCGAGCGCTCGCCCGCAGCGGCCTGAATGCGGGCGAGTTCAAGGTATAGACGTCCCTCGCGGATGGCGTCCGCGGACCGCCTGGCGAAATGAATTCCAGCCTCGGCCTGCTTCGCCGCGGCCGCATAATCTCCGCCCGCGGCAAAGATGAGCGCACGTGTTTGGTGGGACTCGGTGCGAGCGACATCGTCTGTTGCCTCTTCGGCAATGCGCTGGGCCTCGCGGTTGTACCGGTCGGCCGCGGCCAGCCGTCCGGCCAACAGGTGCGAGAACGCCGCGTTCGCATTCCGCTTCTGCTCCGAGCGGCTGTGCCCGATCTGCCGGGCGAGCGCGATGCCCCGGTCGAAGTTCGTGTCCGCCTGTTCGTAGTCGCCGACCCGGTTGTAGAGGACGCCGAGAGCCGTATGCGCAACGCCCTCCAGGACCTGGTCACCGAGCTTCTCGCTGATCTCCAGCGACTGCTTACCGAACTCGAGCGCCTCGTCGATCCGATCCAGCCCG
Source organism: Kribbella sp. NPDC051587 (assembly GCF_044453945.1). Classification (NCBI taxonomy): domain Bacteria; kingdom Bacillati; phylum Actinomycetota; class Actinomycetes; order Propionibacteriales; family Kribbellaceae; genus Kribbella; species Kribbella sp. NPDC051587. The sequence goes on along the minus strand of NZ_JBITDE010000004.1, from coordinate 156,339 downwards.
GCCAGTACGTAGGTCAGCGACGAGGAACATCGCGACTGCCCGGTCAGATCGCCGGCATCCTGGAACATGCTGAGGGCTTTGGACAGAGAGGGAACGGCCGATTCGAGTCGTCCGTTCTCGACCGTGGGGATGGCGCGATCGTGCTGCAGCCAAGCCGCCATCAACGGCAGATCGAGTTTCGTTGCCAGCTCGACCGCCCCGCGGGACATCTCTTCCATCTCCATCCAGCGCCGCCGCGACTCGTGATACCCGAACATCGCGAGGGCCGCCTCGGGAAGCAGGGTCGAGCCGGCCATCACCGATGTTGCCTGCGCGAATCGGTCCATGAGGTTGCGCTGCTCCGCATCGAACCACTGGAGGCTGGACGTCCGGGTTGCCAACGCGGGAAGCTGGAGCGGCGGCACGGTGGCGAGCGGGATCCGGGGGCTTGCGGTGTGCGTCAGCGTCTGGCACTGCCAGGCACAGCCGATGTAGAAGCGCAGCACCCGCTCAAGGCTGTGATGCGACTCGGATACCGACAGGGTGTCGTCGGCGATCTCCCGCCCGTAGGCGCGGATCAGGTCGTGAAACCGGTAGCGCTCCGGAGCGACCGATTCCATCAGGTTGAGGTCGGCGAGGCGCTCGAGGATCGCGTTCGTCTTCCGCGTCGGCAGCTCAAGGATCTGGGCAGCAACGACCGTGAGTAGATCCGCTCCGTCCGGAATACTCAGCAGCGCCAGCGCACGTGCGGCCTCGCGGTCGAGGGCACGGTCGCTGGTCTGCAGGAAGTCGACCGAGCTGGCGATGTTGGCACGTACGCCGGTCTCGTCGGAACCGAGAGTGTCGAGCCGTCGGTCCTCGTCCTCGAGCAGTTCGACCAGGTGCTGGATGGGCCAGCTCGGACGGGCTGCGAGGCGGCCGCCGATCAGCCGGACGGCCAGTGGCAGGCGGCCCGTGAAAGAGGCCAGCGCCTCTGCTGCTGCGGGCTCGGCGGCAATGCGCGACTGGCCGATGACACCTGACAGCAGCTCGACCGACTCCGATTGCGACAGCGCGTCGAGTCGCACCTGACGGGCTCCGGGTAACGAGGACAACGATCCTCGGCTGGTGATGATCGCGGCCGAGCCGGGGTTGCCGGGCAGCAGCGGCATGACGTGTGCCACATCGGCGGCGTTGTCGAGGAACAGCAGGACTCGTCGCCCGGCCAACTGCGAACGCAGCAGGCCCGCGGCCTCCTCGACCTGGTCCGGAATGAGCTGCGGCTCGGTGCCGAGCGATCGCAACAGCTGCCGCAACGCATCTGCGGTCGATACCGGCTTACCAGGCCCGTAGCCGCGGAGGTTGAGGTACAGATGACCGTCCGGGTAGCTGTCGACGAGTTTGTGGGCAGCCTGAACGGCGAGGGTGGTCTTGCCGATTCCACCCATCCCAGTGACCGCGACGAGACCAACGGTGGCGCTCGGCGCACCGTCAGGATGACGCAGGGCATCAAGAATTGCTTCGATCTGGGCGGTGCGGCCGGTGAAATCGGAGACCGCCGGCGGCAGCTGCCAGGGCAGAGGTAACGTTTCACTGGCCGGCTCAGGTTCGGCTGCCGTTTCCTCTGCCGAAGGATTCTTGCCTCGTGCAACGGCCAGGAACTGGGCGGCTTCGTCCTTGTCGAGGCGCAGCACCTTGATCAGGGCGCGGATGGTGTCGATGCGGGGGCGGCGGCGGGTTCCTCGTTCGAGGACGCTGATGGCCTGGTCGCTCAATCCGGCCTTGGCCGCAAGTGCGGCCTGGGTCAGCCCGGCCCGGCCGCGGTACTTGCGTAACAGGTCACTCAAGCTCTCGTCGGTCAGCTGACCCACCTCCCTTCTGCAATCAGCCCACTCCTGGGTGACGGCCAGGGCGGGTGGTCCGGAGCTAACAATAGGAGGCTCCGCCGACGGTTCGCTGAAGTTATCCACATCAGCGTCGTCGAGGGGGTCCGCCGCGGGGCCGGCCAGCGAGGTCCGGTGGCTTGCACGGATTCGTGCAGAATACCCAACAGGCGTTTGAAGATCGCATTCGGTGTGCACTTGGAGACGCTCCGAATACAGGACCTCTGATAATGCTGGTCTTCCGTGCGTTGTGACCAAATTGCAAAGACCCCGGCTTTCGGCCGGGGTCCTCGCTTTGCGTAGTCGCCTGCGTTCAGGCGTTGGGGCGCTTACCGTGGTTCGCGCCCTTCTTCTTGCGCGAGCGACGCTTGCGGCCGGTCTTGCCCATTTCAAAGCCTCCTAGAAACAACTGCAAAGAGTCACAGTCTCTCATACCACGCACAGTTGCTCGTGTCCGGCGGGGGGTCACAGTCTGGCTTACAGTGTTTCGGCGCAGCCGGTACGAGCAAAATTCAGTCGAGTCAGCGATGCGCTGTCTAGCCCCCCTGAACCCGATTTGGGTTCGAGACTTCGCCGCTGATCGGAGGTGACTTACCATGGGCACGTCGATCTGGGAGTGGTGACTCTTATTGAAGGCGTGTGATGACGACGACGTTGCACCGTTCGGCGCTTCGCCTTCTGGTGACAGCGGCTTCGATCGTCGCGCTCGCAGTCTGGCTGATCGCGATCCGCAAGGTCGACGACGTGCCAGCCACTGCACAGTTGTGTGCTGTCGCCCTGGCCGCCAGCACGTTGAGATTTCCGCATGGACCGGCACGCGGCGCCAGCATGGCGACGATCGTCATCATGTCGGTGTACGTGATCTGTGGCCCTTCGACGGCGGTCGTCGTCGCGGGGGTCGCCTCGCTGGCGCAGCCACGCAATGTGCCGATCATGAAGCGCCTCTACAACAGCTCGCAGTGGATTCTGACCGCTGCGGCCGGTGCGCTCGGCTACGGCCTGCTGAACGGGCCCACCGGAGACGCGGCGCTTGAGCACGCCCCCGAGGCCATCCTGGCCGTCGTGGTGGCAGGTCTGCTGCATCAGGGCGCGAACGCCCTGATGATGGCCGCTGTGCTCGGCCTCGAGCGTGGCGTCAAGGTCGTCGTGTACTTCTTCCGGGACGTCGTCGGATCCACGGCTCTGCCGATGCTCGGCTACAGCTTCCTCGGTGTGCTGATGGCGATGGCCTGGACCGGAGGCCTCCGTGTCGTGGCCGGGCTGCTGGTCATGGTGCCGCTGGTCGTGGCCCGTTGGGCACTGACGCAGGACCTGGCGGAGCGGCAGGCTCAGGAGGCGGCGATGCGCGCCTTCATCCAGGTGATCGAGACCAAGGATCTCTACACTCGTGGTCACTCCGAGCGGGTCAGCCAGGGCGTGGGGATGGTCGGGCGGTTCCTGAAGCTGCCGGAGGATCGCCAGGAGGCGCTGGAGCATGCGGGACTGCTGCATGACGTCGGCAAGGTCGGCGTACCGACCAGCATCATTCGTAAGCCGGGCCGGCTGGACGATTCCGAGATGGACGCCGTCCGGCTCCACCCGGCCCGGGGTGTCGAGCTGATCGGCAACATTCCTTTCCTGGAAGAAGTGAAATCGGCAGTTCTTCACCACCATGAGAAGTACGACGGAACTGGTTATCCGGCCGGTCTCAGCGGCACCAACATTCCGTACTTCGCCCGGATCATCGGCATCGTGGACGCATTCGACGCGTTGACCTCGACGCGCTCGTACCGGCCGGCCCGCAGTGTCGAGGAGACGCTGGCCATTCTGGACAAGGACCGGACGACCCATTTCGATCCGCAGCTCGTCGACGCGTTCATCACCGTGATCCGGTCCCAGGGCTGGACGGCGGCGCGCAAGGAGCAGCCGGCGCCGGACGAGACGGTCGAGGCCGGTGTCGACCACGACGACCTCAGTCTGGACAGCGGTGGCGGGGCCTCCGGGTCGGCGGCGGGGCCCGGATGAGCCTGACGACCGACGAGACCTTCGACCCGCGGAAGCTCGGCAGCGGTGCAGTGATTCTCTGTGCCGGGTCGGTGATCGGCATCGCCGGATTTCTGGTCACCTTGCGGCACGGTGTGACGGAGTGGGCCTTCGCCGTCGTGTTCGGGCTGCTGATCGCCATCGGCGAGATGGTGCAGTTCCGGGTCGATCGCAGCAAGAACCGCGCGCCGATCGCGACCAGCGCCGCCCTCGCCTACGCGATGCTGCGCGGTCCGTCGCTGGCAGATCCGCCGGAGCTGGCCCAGATCATCGCCGTGACCTGGCTGGCGACTCTGGCTGGTATCGCGCCCCTGGCGATCGCCGGCCTGCGCTGGGACCTGGTGGTTTCGAACCGACGTGTCATTTCGGTCTGGTGCGCGGCGGCCGTCTTCGCGGCAGTCACACCGAGCGATCTGGACTGGGACAGCTCGTGGCGCCACGGCATCCCGCTCATCGGGGCCATGGTTCTCGGCGTACTGGCAGCCGGTTTCGTCGACGCGCTGGTTGGCGCCGGGCAGGCGACCGAGCGGCTCAACATCCCGTTCCCGGCGGCCTTGCGCGACGAACTCGTCGTCATGGGCCGGATCGGTATGGCGATGGGGCTGAGTGGTGTGATGCTCGCAGCAGGTACGTCGTTGATCGGGTTGTGGGCCGTGCCGCTGGTCGTGGTGCCGTTGTTGCTGACCCAGTTCGCCTTCCGGCGGTTCGCGTCGGCCCAACGGACGTATCGGGCGACGGTTCGGTCGATGGCGCGCAGTACGGAGATCGCAGGCTTCAGCTCACCTGGGCAGAACGCGCGGACCGCGCAGTTGGCCGTCGCCATGGGGCACGACATGGGGCTGACTCCCGCTCGCATGGAGGCCTTGGAGTACGCCGCTTTGTTGTCCGGGATCGGGCAGTTGGCGTTGGCGGATCCTAGTCCGGGTGGGGCGAGTCTGCTGCGGACGCGGGAGGAGCGGCAGCGGGCGGCGGAGATCGGGGCTTCGGTGATTGAGCGGTCGGGGGTGCTGGATCATGTGGCGGAGATCGTGCGGCACTCGAATGATCCTTATCGGCATGGGCGCGCCAACAATGCCGAGATTCCGGTCGAGAGTGGGATCGTGAACGTGGCGCTTGCGTACGAGCAGTTGGTGGGGGAGAGCGGTGGGCAGTCGCCGGACAAGGCGATGGAGTCGATCGGGTTGGGGATCGGCGCGGAGTACGACCCGGTGGTGGTCGACTCACTCCGGCGGGTGATTGGGCGCGGCTTCCGGTTCTAAGAGGTCGTCCCAGGTGGGGGCTTCGCTGGTGGGGATACGCCCCGAGCCGCCCATGCCGACGTACAGGAGGAGCCCGGCGCCGGCGGCGATGAGGACGTCGCCGGGGCTGACCGCCTGCCCCAGGCCGGGGAGGGCGACGGGTACGACGTCGCCCAGCCAGGGCCACGTGGTGGTGGCTGTGACGAGCTCGTGGCGCTGGTCGGTCACTACACCGGCCGGGAGGCCTGCACGGGCCAGAGCGGCGGCTGAGACGGGCATGGCGCCGTTGAGGGCGACGACGGCGGCGTTGGAGAAGAAGCCGAAGGCGAGTAGGCCGACGCCGGGGCGGCGGAGGTTCTCGCGCAGGAAGACGGCGATGCAGACGGCTGAGCCGATCAGGCCGACCGGGTACGCCGTACCGCCGAAGAGGGCGCCGAGGAGCTGGCCGATGGCGGCAGCGGCGAGCCAGTGCAGGCCGGTCAGGGTGTTGTCGGCAAGGCGGCCGAGGCGTCCGCCCGTGGCGAGCGCCGCGAGGGCGGCGAGCGCCATGACGAGGAGGACCAGCAACACGCTCGCGATTCTGCCGGTCGGACGGCCCGAATTCGGGCAAGCTGACTGCGCAGCGTGTCGATACGATGGCAAAACGTAACGTCAGCACAAACAAAAGCGGCGGCCCCGAAGGGCCGCCGCTTCCCGAAGACTAGGACTTGGCTGTCGCCGCGCCGCCTTCGTCGAGCAGGTCGGGCAGATCCTGTACGCCGGGATCTCCCTTGTCGGCGGTGTAGTCCGACGGGTGCGTGACGTCCTCGCCGGACGCGATCTTGAGTGTCCGCAGGATCAGCGTCAGCACGATCACGATCACCAGGTTGAGGGCGAACGCGACCAGGCCGATGTAGGCCTGCGTGTCGGTGAACGGGATGTTCGTGACCGAACCACCGAAGTGCTTCTTGGTGGCCGGGTTCACCACGTTGTAGGCCTCGATCGTGCCCCAGACCATCGCGACCGCCCAGCCCGCCAGCAGCGCCCACTTGTGGAACCAGCGGGTGAACAGGCCGACCACGATCGCCGGGAACGTCTGCAGGATCCAGATGCCGCCCAGCAACTGCAGGTTGAGCGAGATCGTCTTGTCCATCCCGAGCACGAAGATCAGTGCCCCGAACTTCACCAGCAGCGAGGCCAGCTTGGAGACCTTGGCCTCCTGGGCCGGCTGGGCGTCCTTCTTGATGAACTCCTTGTAGATGTTGCGGGTGAACAGGTTGGCCGCCGCGATCGACATGATCGCCGCGGGCACCAGCGCACCGACCGCGATCGCCGCGAACGCGATCCCGGCGAACCAGGACGGGAACTCCTGGTCGAACAGCCGCGGGATCGCCAGCTGCGGGTTGGCCAGGCCGTCGAGGCCCTTGATGTTCACGTTCGCCTTGATGGCCATGAAGCCCAGCAGGGCGAGCAGACCGAGCAGCAGCGAGTACGCCGGCAGGATCGCCGCGTTCCGCCGGACGATGTTGCGGCTCTTGGTGGACAGCACCGCGGTCACCGAGTGCGGGTACATGAACAGGGCCAGCGCCGAGCCCAGTGCCAGCGTCCAGTACGCCGAATGTCCGGCCGCGCCCGGGATGAACGTACCCACCGGCTTGCCGGTGGCCGGGTTCGGCGTCGTGAGCTTCTTCTCCGCGGCACCGAAGATCGCGTCCCAGCCGCCGAGCACGTGCGGCAGGTAGAGGATCGCCACGGCGATCACCAGGTAGATCAGGCCGTCCTTGACGAACGCGATCATCGCCGGGGCCCGCAGACCCGAGGAGTACGTGTACGCCGCGAGCACGGCGAACGCGATCAGCAGCGGCAGGTCCTTGGCCAGCACGTTGCTGCCGCCGAGGCCCATGGTCTCGAAGACCGCCTGCATACCCACCAGCTGCAGCGCGATGTACGGCATGGTGGCCAGGATGCCGGTGAGTGCGACGGCCAGCGACAGCCACCGGCTGCCGTAGCGGCCGCGGACGAAGTCGGCCGGCGTCACATAGCCGTGCCGGTGCGAGACCGACCAGAGCCGCGACATGAAGACGAAGATCACCGGGTAGACCACGATCGTGTACGGCACGGCGAAGAAGCCGGTGACGGCTCCGGTCGCGTACATGGCGGCCGGTACGGCGATGAACGTGTACGCCGTGTAGAGGTCGCCACCGAGCAGGAACCAGGTGATGAAGGTGCCGAAGCCCCGGCCACCCAGGCCCCACTCGTCCAGGTTGTCCATCGCGCCCGAGGAGCGCCAGCGCGACGCCATGAAGCCCATCACCGTGACGGCGGCGAAGATCACGACGACGACGATCAACTGCACCCAGTCGACTGAGTGGTTCACTGCTCTGCCCCCTTCGCCGGCTTGTCCGGGTCACCGAGACCCTGGGCAGCCCGCCGCTTGCGTTCCTCACCCATGACCAGCCTGTACGCGATACCGACCGTGAACACGGACAGCACGACCCACAGCAGTTGGTACCAGTAGAAGAACGGGAAACCCCACAGGCGGGGCTCGGCCTTGGCATAGGTCGACACAATGAGTGGTGCGAGAACCGTGACCGCCAGTAGCACTCCGGCAATCCAGTACGCGGGTTTCACCGCGGACAATCGGGACACTGCGAACCTCCTCGGGACAGTGCGGGCGCAACGGAGCACGCTACCGTTTCGTCCGGACAAGCGACTAGAGCTTCGGGGTGGTCCGTGGATAACGAAAAGGCATGGCTCGTACGCCGGGTCGTGCTGTCCGTGCTCTTTGTGGTGATCGTTGCCGTCCCGCTCTATCCGGAGCTCTACGGTCTCGACGAGGTCACGCCCTTCGCCCAGCTGGTCGCGTTCCGTCCGCAGGGGCTCGTCCTGGTGTTCGTGGTAGCCCTGCTGATGCTGATCCGGAAGGGCTGGCGGATAGCGGCCGGACTGGTCGCCGCACTGACTCTGGTCGGTGCAGGGCTGACCCTGCCCCGGGTGACGAGTGATCCGAGGACGCCGGCCGCGGACACCCGAGTGCTGACGATCATGGTCGCCAACGTGTTGGGCGGTGGTGCGAACGCCGGTGCGGTCGCCGCACTCATCCGGGAGCGCAAGCCGGACCTCGTGTCGTTGCCGGAGGCACAGGTCGACGTCCGCGAGGAGATCCGTGCGCAGCTCGAGGACCTCAAGTACGTCGGTTATACCGAGCAGCCCACCAAAGCCGTGGAGAGCGCCACCAGCGCGCTCGTAGCGCCCACCCTGGGTGCGGTCCAGGTCAAGCAGGACCTGCCGACCAGCTTCGGCAACCTGATGATCACCGGTGGGAATCTGGGTGAGCTGCGGCTGGTCGCGTACCACGGCTACCCGCCGCTGCCGGACGACGTACCGCCGTGGAAGCACGACCTGACGCAGCTACGGCGCTGGTGCGCGCAGGACCCGCCCACCATCGTGGCCGGTGACTTCAACGCCACCCTGGACCACTCCGACTTCCGCTGGGCCCTCGCGTCGAACTGTCACAGCGTCGGACCGTCCGTGGGCGGCGGTCTCAAGGGCACGTGGCCGTCGGACCAGCCGGCGATCGCCCGGACCCAGATCGACCACGTTCTGGCCACCCGGACGATCGAGCCACTGCGGTTCGCGACGTACGAGATCGAGGGCACCGATCACCTCGCGGTCGTCGCGACGGTCGCCGTCCCTAAGGCCGGGTGAAGAGGTTCACCAGATTGCCGTCCGGGTCGCGCAGTACGACCGAACGGTTGCCCCACGGCATCGTGGTCGGCTTCTGCAGGAACTCCAGGTCGGACAGCCGCTCGTACTCGGCGTCGGTGTCGGTGACCTCGAACTCCAGGAATGCCGAGTGGATCGGGTCCGGCCGGACGACGTCTGCGCCATACAACCGGTTGGTTAGTTCACTGCTGGAGATCGCCAGGGTGCCCGCAGCCGTCCGGAACTCGGCGAAGACCGGCGCCGGCCGGCTCGCGGTGATCCTGGTGATGCGCTCGTAGAAAGCCGTCATGCCGTCGAGGTTGTCCGTCACGATGCGGACCGAAGCAAAAGTCGTCATCCCCAGACAGTAGAACCAATACCGGACACCTTCCGCCCGGTATTCTGATCCAATGTCCACCGCACGGGTCCTGGCACTCCTGGAGCTCCTCCAAGGCGGCGGCACCCGACGGGTCGCCGACCTCGCTGACCGCCTCGGTGTCGACGAGCGCACAGTCCGCCGGTACGCCGAGCACCTGACCGACCTGGACATCCCCGTCCGCTCGGTTCGCGGTCGGTACGGCGGCTATCACCTCGCACCGGGCTACCGAATGCCCCCGCTGATGCTCACCGATGACGAAGCGGTGGCCGTGGCCATCGGACTGCACTCCGGCCCCGACTCACTCGCAGCCGAGAGCGCACTGTCCAAACTCCGCCGAGTGCTCCCCAAGCAGCTGGCCGACCGCCTCGGCGCTCTCCTCGACACAGCCTCATTCACCACAGCCCAGCGCCCCGGTCCCGCCGACACGAATGTCCTCCTCACCATCGCCAAAGCCGCCCGAGACCAGCAGGCAGTAGAGATCACCTACACCGATCGTCACGGGCAGACGAGCACGAGGAGCATCACGCCGTACGGCGTTGTCGGGCACGGCGACCACTGGTACGTCGCCACCGCCGACCGCACGTTCCGGCTGGACCGCATCGCCGCGGCATCGTTGCTGGCAGCAACCGAGGGCGCTCCGCCACCAGGTGACGCGGCTGACGCAGTACTGCGCTCGCTGGCGACAACTCCGTGGGCTCACCGGGTCTCGGTGCGGGTGCAGGGCACAGTGCAGGAGCTGCGGCTCCCACCTGGTCTGGCAGTGCTCACACAGTTGGAGAACGAAGTACGGGTTGAGCTAAGAGCCGAGCGACTCGACTGGGTGCCTGCCCTGCTGGCCGGACTCGACCGACCGTTCGTGATCGAGACACCGGACGAGCTGCGGGACCACGTGCGTCAGCTGGCAGACCGGCTACGACGGATTAGTGGCCGGCCGGTAGATGTAGGGCTGTGATCCCTGCACTGCCTCAGTCAGCATCAGCAGGAGATCCGCGCGGGCCTCAATAGGCCGGCCGAACAGCTCGTCGTCCCCGGGGATCGGGAAGCCCTTCACACCGATCGCCAGCTGGCTCAGCAGCACATGCAGCACGCCACGTGCGTTGAAGACAGGGGGAGTTGGCCACTCGGGCAGAGTCTCGTGCATAAGCGGCTGCTGGGCCGCAGTCGCCGCGATGGGCTTCAGCCAGCGCTCCAGCTCGTCACTCGTCAACATGTTGCGGTGCAGGATCGTCATCACCGCATGGGCAACCCGGTCGTGCTCCTCATGCACCCAGCGGTACTGCGTGTCCTTGACGATCCGATCAGCCAGTACGTCGAGCAGCGCCCGGAGCACTCCGACATCGCAGTGCCGGGAGCGGGCCAGCGCACCGATCGCATCGGCGCCGTGGGCAACGGCATGGGCCCAGCCACAGTCCGGCACGTACCCGCGCAGGTCGCGCTCGCGCAGCAGCCAGGTGGCCAGCCGGTCGCCCCAGCGCATCACCACCTCGTCGTGGACGAGGAACTCGGCGTTGTCGCGGTGGATGACCTCAGCCAGCGTCAGAGCGGTGAAGGACCGGCGGAACACGCTGTCGGTCCCCTCCTCACCCAGCCCGTAGGACAGTCCGGCGCAGAGGCCGTCGCCGAAGCCGGGCAGGAGGTCGTCGTACACGCCCCGCTCGAGCCAGGTCGCCAAAGTGGGATAGGCCAGTGCGTCGCGCACTTGCGGGTTGGTCGACGCCAGACCGCGGACGAGCTCTTCGGTGAGGTCGTTCAGCGCACGATCGTGGGGAACCGCGTAGTCCGCGGCCATCACGTCCTGCCAGTACGTCGACTCCACCGAAAGATCCTTCCGTCCGTCTGAGATCAAACACCTGTCTACACCCAAATGTCGAGCTGCCCGACCTAGGTAGCATCAGCAACGTGCCGTCTTTGAGTGACGTGGCCAGAAACCACACAACGTTGGACCAGGCCGACCTGGATCGCCTGCAGCTGCTCGTCTCGGACTGGCAGATGCTGGCGGACCTCTCGTTCGCCGATCTGGTCCTCTGGCTGCCCGACACCGAAGGCCTCGGCTTCTGGGCCGGTGCCCAGATGCGCCCGACCACCGGACCGACGGCGTACCTGGACGACATCGTCGGCAGCTTCATCCCGCGCGGCCGTCGGCACCTGCTGGACCAGGCCTACGACGGTGGCCGCATCTGCCGCGAAGGCGACCCGGAGTGGCGCGACGACGTACCGGTGCGGGTCGAGACGATCCCGGTACGGCGTGGCTCGCGCGTGATCGCGGTGATCGCCCGCAACACCAACCTGCTCGGTGTCCGCACCCCGTCGCGGCTGGAGATCGCCTACCTGCAGAGCGCCACCGACCTGGCCCGGATGATCACCGACGGCATCTTCCCGTACGGCGGGGAGCGGCTGCTGTCCACGTCGCCCCGAGTGGGGGACGGGTGTATCAGGGTCGATCGGCACGCCATGGTGACGTTCGCCAGCCCCAACGCGTTGTCGGCGTACCGGCGGATGGGCCTGGTCACCGACCTGGTCGGCAGCCGGCTGAAGGATGTCACCGCGGAGTTGCTGCATAGCGGACGCAAGGTCGACGACGTACTGGCGACCGTACTGACGGGACGTGCGGCGCAGGAGATCGAGATCGAGAACTCCGACGCGACGCTCTTCCTGCGAGCGATCCCGTTGCGGGCCGACGGCCAGCATGTAGGCGCTCTGATCCTGCTCCGGGACGTGACGGAGCTGCGCAGCCGGGAACGGGAGCTGGTCACCAAGGAGGCGACCATCCGGGAGATTCATCATCGCGTCAAGAACAACTTGCAGACCGTCGCCGCGTTACTGCGCATGCAAGGCCGCCGGATCACCGTGCCGGAAGCCCAGGAGGCGTTGGCCGAAGCGGTCCGCCGGGTCGGTTCGATCGCGATCGTGCACGAGACACTCTCCGAATCGTTCGACGAGCATGTGGACTTCGACGACGTAGCCGACCGGGTGGCCGCGATGGTGGCCGACGTGTCGACGGTCGCGACCGCGGTCGAGATCCGCCGGACCGGCAGCTTCGGGGTCCTGGACTCGGATCAGGCCACACCGTTGGCGATGGTGCTGACCGAACTCATGCAGAACTCCGTGGAGCATGCCTTCGGCACCCGCGACGGCGGGGAATCCAGTGGAGTCATCGAACTGACCGGTGAGCGGTCGGTCGGCCGGTTGCATGCGACCGTCGTCGACGACGGTCAGGGACTGCCGGCGAACTTCGACTCCGAACTGTCCGGAAACCTTGGCCTGTCGATCGTTCGCACGCTGGTGCTGGGCGAGCTCGACGGCACGCTGGAGTTCGGTCCTCGCCGCGACGGCAAGGCAGGAACCCAAGTGACACTGGACTTTCCGGTCGCTGACTAGCGGCACCGCTGAACAGCAAAGGCCCCGCGGATCCCGCGGGGCCTCGACGAAACGCTCAGCTCAGGCGGTGCGGATGCGCTGGCGGGCGTTACGGCGCTTCAGCGCACGTCGCTCGTCCTCGCTCAGGCCGCCCCAGACACCGTGGTCCTGGCCGGCTTCCAGTGCCCACGCAAGGCACTGCTCACGCACGTCACACCGGCGGCACACCTGCTTGGCCTCCTCGATCTGCATGATCGCGGGCCCGGTGTTGCCGATGGGGAAGAACAGTTCCGGGTCCTCATCGAGGCAAATGGCCCGGTGGCGCCAATCCATGGCGAATCCCATCTCTCTCAGTAGTGGAAGTACGCTGTCGGTCTGGTCTGTGCCCGATCAGCGGGTGCTGTACTCGTCGTACTTCTCGCGACGGAGGGGACCGTCAGGCGAGGGTCTGAATGTTCGCGGCAAGTTGTGAACGCTTTCACGAACGACTCCATGTTCCCAATCTCAGCCGTGCGAAACAAGGGTTCTGGAGTTGTCGATCAGATCACAACACTTCCTTAACACTACGAACCGGTGCGTGACGGCCCAGCCCGTCCGTTAACCGGACAGAGGCGCGAACTCGCAATCACCCGTTCACTGCAAGTAACCGATGGAACAACGCTTTGGTTACGCACAACCTCGAATCCCTGTGGGGCTGGGGTTCCGCTCACCCGGCCGGGGCGCGGAAAGAGGTGGTTGTCGTCCCGTGCGCCCGAGTACCCCGGCCCAACGCGCATTAAGCTGACGGAGTGCCGACCGACTCCCCAGCTGCCGTAGTACCGAGACCATTGAAGTTAGCCGCGGCGGTGGTCGCAGCGGAAGGGCTTGTGTTCGTCGTCCTCGGAATTGTCGAAGCATTTACGATGCACAGCTCCCGTCTGGTCCTCGGGCTCACCGTCACCGCGTTCTTCATCCTGTACGGCGTGGGGCTGGGCGCGGTCGCGCGCGGCCTGTTCCGGGCCTCCACCTGGAGCCGTGGGCCGGCCGTGTTCACCCAGTTGATCCAGCTGGCACTCGCCTACAGCTTCTGGGGCAGCGGTACCAGGGGGGTCGGCTTCGCCCTCGCGGTGGCAGCGATCGCCGTACTGATCGGGGTCTTTCGTAAAGAATCCACGAAAGCGCTGGCGGGCGACTCGGAAAAAGATCACCCGGTCCTTTAATTCTTTGGTTATTCCTTGAGCAGACCTGCGCGGAGTTCGGTCAAGGTGCGGGCGAGCAGCCGGGAGACGTGCATCTGCGAGATGCCGATCTCCTCGGCGATCTGGGACTGCGTCATGCCCCGGAAGAACCGCAGCGTCAGGATCCGCTTCTCGCGGGTGTCCAGCTGGGCCAGCAGGGGTTTGAGCGACTCGCGGTACTCCACGCTCTCCAGCGCCTCGTCCTCGCCGCCCAGCCCGTCCAGGACCGTGGTCGCGTCGGACTCGTTCTGGTCCGGAGCGTCCAGGGACAAGGTGTTGTAGGCGTTCGCGGACTCGAGCCCCTCGATCACCAGGTCGGTCGGCAGGCTCAAGCGCACAGACAGTTCGGCCACGGTCGGTGCCCGGCCGAGCTCCTGGGTGAGCTCGGCGGTCGCCGCGGTCAGCGACAACCGCAGCTCCTGCAGGCGCCGCGGGACCCGGATCGCCCAGCCCTTGTCCCGGAAATACCGCTTGATCTCGCCGAGAATCGTCGGGGTCGCGTACGTCGAGAACTCGACCCCACGGTCGGAGTCGAACCGGTCGATCGCCTTGATCAGGCCGATGGTCGCGACCTGCACCAGGTCGTCGTACGGCTCGCCCCTGTTGCGGAAGCGGCGGGCCAGATGCTCCACGAGCGGCATGTGCAGCGAGACCAGGCCATCGCGCGCGGCGACGTGTTCCGGCGTACCGCGTCCGGCCGCAGCCATCGCCGCGAAGAACGTGGCGGTGCGGGTGCGCAGATCGGGGTGGTCGTCAGCTGATCTGTCGTCGGTCACGCGTTCTCCGTGGCGCTGGCGGAGGCGGTCACGGTGATGGTGAGCCGGCCGTCGATGGTCTCGACGGCCGCGGTCTCGACCAGTGCGGTCAGCACCGTCCAGCCGAACGACGTCGTGTCCGGCGTCCAGCCTTCCGGTACGACGGCGCTCGTGCGGACCGTCAGCTGCGGCGGAGCGACCTCGAAAACACACTCCAGCACGCCGTCCGTGGCCTGCGGGAGCAGCAGGGAGCACGCCTCGTCGACGGCGATCCGCAGATCGTCGATCGCGTCGACGGTGAAGTCGTTGCGCGCCGCGAGGTTGCCCACCACCGACCGCGGTACGGCGATGTACGCACCGTCGGCCGGGATACTCAGGCGGACCTCGGCGGATTGCCCCGTGCTGCTCACTTCGTCTCCTCCAGTTTGGCCTGACGCCGTACTTCTACCACTCTCACCGCATTTCAAGCACGGCGCCAACCCTTAGGAGTGTTCAGACATCCCGCGGGCGCTCGCCCGGGTGTTCGGCCGTGAGCCGGCTGAGGAACGTCTTGGTGCGTTGGTGTTGCGGGTTGCCGATCACGTCGGCCGGGGGACCGGCCTCGACGACCACGCCGCCGTCCATGAAGACGACCGTGTCGGCGACCTCGCGGGCGAACGACATCTCGTGGGTGACCACGATCATCGTCATCCCGTCGGCGGCCAGTTCACGCATCACCGTCAGCACCTCGCCGACCAGTTCGGGGTCGAGCGCGGAGGTGGGTTCGTCGAACAGCATCAGCTTCGGCTGCATGGCCAGCGCCCGGGCGATCGCCACTCGTTGCTGCTGGCCACCGGACAACTGCGCCGGGTACGCCGCACAGCGGTCACCCAGCCCGACCCGGTCGAGCAGCGACTGGGCGCGCTCGCGGGCCACCTTCTTCGACTCGCCCTTGACCTGGACCGGCGCCTCGGCCACGTTCTCGATCGCGGTCATGTGCGGGAACAGGTTGAACCGCTGGAAGACCATCCCGATCTCGCGCCGCTGGGCCGCGATCTCCTTGTCCTTCAGGCGATACAGCTTGCCCGCGCGGTCGGCGTACCCCATCAGGTCGCCGTCGACCCAGATCCGGCCGCCGTCGATCGTCTCGAGCTGGTTGATACAGCGCAGGAACGTCGTCTTGCCCGACCCCGAGGGCCCGAGCAGGCAGACCACCTGGCCGGCGTCGACATCGAGGTCGATGCCCTTCAGCACCTCGTTGTGGTGGAACGACTTGGTCACGTTGACCGCATGCACCAAGGACTCGGTCATCACGCACCCCCTGCCCCGGCCGGACGCGCGGCCCGCGGCGCCGACGTCGTACCGAATCCGCGGCCGAAGCGCCGCTCGAGGAAGTACTGGCCGACCATCAGCACACTGGTCGCGGCCAGGTAGTACAGCGTCGCGGCGACCGCGATCGGGAACGTTTTGTAGTACGTCGAACCGATCGACTGCAACTGGTAGAACAGCTCGCCGATCACCGGGACGGCGAGCAGCAGTGACGTATCTTTCAGCATCGCGATCGTCTCGTTGCCGGTCGGCGGCACGATCACCCGCATCGCCTGCGGCAGCACGACCCGGCGCATCGCCTTGCCCTTGCTCATCCCGAGCGCCTCCGCGGCCTCGGCCTGGCCCTTGTCCACCGACATGATCCCGGCGCGGGCGATCTCGGCCATGTACGCCGCCTCGGAGAGCCCGAGGCCGATCACACCGGCGACGAGCCCGGTGAACACCTGGTTGGCGTCCAGGGTCAGGAACCGCCAGTCACCCGACATCCCCAGCCAGTCGATGATCTTCCAGTCGAACGGGATGCCGAGCGCGACGCCGTTCGGGAAGAGCACGCCGAGCGTGCCCATCGTGAACAGCAGCAGGTACCGCGGGACGCTGCGGAAGAACCACGTGAACGCCCAGGAGACCCCGGACAGGATCGGGTTGTCCGACAGCCGCATCACCGCCAGCAGGACGCCGCCGCCGACACCGACCACCATCGACAGCACGGTGACCAGCAGCGTGCCCTTGAGGAAGCCGTTGATCACCGGCTTCTGGTTCATCGCCTCGAAGGCGAACTTCCAGTCGAAGGCCTTGTTGGTGAGCAGCAGGTGCAGCAGCATCGCGATCAGGACCGCGATCACTGCGATCGCGACCCACCGGCCGGGGTGACGGACCGGTACGGCGTTGATCGCGCCCGGCCGGTCGGTCGTCGTACCGGCCGGGGTGCCGTCCGAGGTTGGGTCGGCACTCATCAGGGGTTGACCGCGAAGTCGGAGATCGCTCCCGACTCGTTGCCCCACTTGGCCAGCGCGGCCTTGTAGGAGCCGTCGGCGGCGGATGCCTTCAGGGCCTCGGCGATCGCCTTCGCGAAGTCGGCCTGGGCCTTCGGGATCACGTAGCCGTACGGCGCGGCGTCGTAGATCTCACCGAGCTGCTCGAGCGCGCCGTTGGTCTGCTTGACCGCGTACAGCGAGATGGGGGAGTCGGCGAGCATGGCGTCGGCCTTGCCGGCCACCAGGTCCGCGGTCGCCTGGTCCTGCTTGTCGCGGACGACCAGCTTGATCTCGGGCTTGCCGTCGGTCTTGCACTTGGCCTGCCGCTTCGGAAGGTCGTCCTCGAGCTGCGTGGTGCCCTTCTGGACGGCGACCGTCTTGCCGCAGGCGTCGTCGGCGTTGACACCCTTCGGGTTGCCCTTCGCGGTCACCCACAGGGTGCCGGCGCTGAAGTAGCTGACCATGTTGACCTGCTGCTTGCGCTTGTCGTTGATCGTGAACGACGAGATGCCCATGTCGTACTTGCCGCCCTGGACACCGGTGATGATGGTGTCGAAGCCGGCCGGCTGCCAGTCCACGGTGACGCCGAACTTCGCGGCGACGGTGTTGAACAGGTCGACGTCCATCCCGACCACGGTCTTGCCGCCCTCGAGCGACTCGTTCGGCGGGTAGCTGGCGTCGACACCGACGACGATCTTCTTGGCCGCCGCGATCTTCGGCGGGAGCGCGGCGCTCAGGGCCGGGTCGACGGACGCCGGTCCGCTCGTGGGAGCGCTCGGGCTCGAGCCGGACCCGTTGTTCTCGAGCGAGTTCGAGCCACAGCCGGCCGCAGCCAGAACCAAGACACCCGACAGTACGAGCGTCCTCCGCAGGACAGACATCTAGTCCTCCAAGACCGGGCGCCGACCGGATTCCGGCGCCGTGTGGTCCGCATCTTGACACAGGGCGCTACCCCGTACGCAGCGTTATCCCCCGAATGGAGACCTATTCGTAGTGGATGTACGCACCCCGTCCTCACCCCACTACCCACCGTAACTCTCCCCCCGACTGCCTACCCACCCACATCGGGGGTTCTCCACCCTTAACCACCCTGCGGAACCCCCAATTTGAGTGCCTAGCCAGGCAAGTGGGGGGTTGTCCACCGTTAACCAGGGTGCGGAACCCCTGATTTGGGTGCCTGGCCAGGCAAGTGGGGGGTTGTCCACCGTTAACCAGGGTGCGGAACCCCTGATTTGGGTGCCTGGCCAGGCAAGTGGGGGGTTGTCCACCGTTAACCA
>NZ_JBITDE010000004.1:0-138189 GCF_044453945.1 Kribbella sp. NPDC051587 | reverse complement strand
CAGGGTGCGGAACCCCTGATTTGGGTGCCTAGCCAGGCAGATGGGCGGGTCGGGGGTCAGTTGTCCTGGACGTGGGTGGGGTCGAGGACGCGCTTGAGGAAGAGCTTGGTGCGCTCCTCCTGGGGGTTGCCGATGAGGTCGGCGGGGGCGCCCTGCTCGACGATCACGCCGCCGTCCATGAAGACGACGCGGTCGGCGACCTCGCGGGCGAAGGCCATCTCGTGGGTGACCACGAGCATCGTCATGCCTTCGAGGGCGAGTTTGCGCATCACGGTCAGTACGTCGCCGACGAGCTCGGGGTCGAGCGCAGACGTCGGCTCGTCGAAGAGCATCAGGGCCGGGTCCATCGAGAGCGCCCGGGCGATCGCGACGCGCTGCTGCTGGCCGCCGGAGAGCTGGGCCGGGAACGCGGTGACCTTGTCGGTCAGGCCGACCCGGTCGAGGTTGCCGCGGGCGATCCGGTCGGCGTCGGCCTGCGTGCGCTTCAGAACCGTGGTCTGGGCGACCGTGCAGTTGGTCAGCACGTTCAGGTGCGGGAACAGGTTGAACTGCTGGAACACCATGCCGATCCCGGCGCGAGCGGCGTCCAGGTGGCAGTCCGGGTCGGTGATGTCCTCCCCGCGAACGATCACCTGGCCTTCCTGCGGTACCTCGAGCAGGTTGACGCAGCGCAGCAGGGTCGACTTGCCCGAGCCGGACGGTCCGATCACGCAGACGACCTCGCCCTGCTCGACGGTGAAGTCGATACCGCGCAGGACGTGGTTGCTGCCGAAGGACTTGTGCAGGTTCTTGATCTCTACCAGTGCCATGTCAGCGGCTCTTCTCTGAGCGGGCCTCTAGCCGGCGAACCAGGATGCCGAGCGGGAGGGTGATGATCAGGTAGCAGAAGCCACAGACCACGATCGGGGTCAGGTTCGAGTAGGTGTTGGCCAGGTCGCGGCCGAAACCGGTCAGCTCGTAGCCGTCGGCCGCGACCCCGATGATGAAGACCAGCGAGGAGTCCTTGACCAGCAGGATCAGGTCGTTGGTCAGCGGCGCCAGCACGATCCGGAAGGCCTGCGGCAGCACGACCTTGCGCAGCGCGAGACCGGGTGACATGCCCAGCGAGCGGGCCGCCTCGACCTGCCCCTTCGGCACCGCCTGGATGCCGGCCCGGATCACCTCGGCCATGTACGCCGACGCCACGATCCCGAGCGCGAGCCAGACCACGCCGTACGGGTCGAGCGGGATCGTCATGCCCTCGAACGCCAGCGGCAGCAGGCTGAACGCGATGAAGACCACGATCGCCGGCAGACCGCGGAAGAACTCGATGTAGGCGGTCGCGATCCAGCGGTACGGACCGACGCTGCTGAGGCGCATCAGCGCCAGCACCGTGCCACCGGCCAGGCCGATCACGAAGGCGCCGGCGGTGTACTCGACCGTCTTGACGAGAGCCTGGAGGACGCCGTCCTGGAAGGTCGACTTGATGAACTCCGGCTTGAAGAACACCGAGCCGATCTGGCCCCAGTTGGCGCTGAACAGCGCGATCAGCAGCAGTACGACGAGGACGGCGTACTGGATCAGTCGCGAGCGCTGGGCCCGTTTGCGCGGGCTCAGCCCCTTACGGACGACGGTATCGGTCGGGGTACTCACTTCTTCGGCTCAACCCCGAACCACTTCTTGTAGATCTCGTTGTACTTGCCGTCGGACTTCGCCTTGGCCAGCAGCTCGTTGAACTTGGCGACGACCTTCGGGCCGCTGCCGTCCTTCAGCGCCGCGAAGCCGTACTGCTCACCGGTGTCGAACTCGGTCACCACGGCCAGGTCCGGGTTGTCCTTGACGAAGTCGTAGATCGCGCCGTTGTCGTTGATCGCGGCGGCCACCCGGCCGGACTTGACGTTGTTCATCTGCAGGGCGAGGTCGTTGAACGGGATCACGGTGTAGCCGTTGTCCTTGGCGTACTTGTCGGCGTAGTCCTTGCCGGTAGTGTCGCCCTGGGCACCGAGCTTCTTGCCGCGCAGGTCGGCCAGGCCCTTGATCCCGGAGTCCTTCTTGGCCAGCAGCACCTGGGTCGCGTCCATGTACGGGTCGGTGATGCTGAGCGCGGCCTTGCGCGGCTCGTTGATCGTCATCGCGCCCATGCCGACATCGCACTTCTTCGCCTTGAAGGCGGCGCCCGACGTGACCTGGGCCCACTCGATGCTGATCACGTCGACCTTCAGCCCGAGGTCGTCGGCCAGCAGCGTCAGCAGGTCGGTGTCGAAACCGACGACCTTGGTGCCGTCCTTGAACTCGAACGGCTTGTACGGCAGGTGCGTGCAGATCGTCAGGGTGCCGGACTTCACCAGCTCGATCCCGGCGGCCTTCGCCTTGTCGTCGGAGCCCCCGCTGCCCGAGCCGTTGCCGCAGGCGGCCAGCGAGAGCGCGAGGACGGCGGCGGCCGTGGCCGCCAGGGTCCGACGGTGTTTGCGGACGATGTTCATCGCAATGACTCCTCGGCAGGGGTGTGAATCCTCGAATCCTGGCACAGCAGGGAGTTCCCGGCCGGGAGTTGACGGTGATCGTTATAGGTGTGGGGCCGCTCACAGCAGACCAGTGAGCGCTGTGGTTTACTCGATCAGCACGGGTGACCCCCTGGAAACAGCGCCGTTTCGACGCATCAACGTCGGGCGCGCCCACTCTTGTTCGCACACTTCCCCGAGGGGTTCTGTCATGGTCGCCCAACCTGTTTCTCCCGTTGTCACCGATCCCGCTGCGTTCGATCCTTACGACGGTGATCCGGTCTTCGAGCTGCACCGCGGCGGCAAGATCGAGGTGACGTCCTCGGTGCACGTCACCGACGCCGCCGAGCTGTCCAAGGCCTACACGCCGGGCGTCGCCCGGGTCTGTACGGCGATCGCCGGGGACCCGTCGTTGGCCCGCCGCTACACGTGGCGCTCGAACGTGGTCGCAGTCGTCACGGATGGAACCGCCGTACTGGGGCTTGGCGACATCGGGCCGACCGCGTCGCTGCCGGTGATGGAGGGCAAGGCGCTGCTGTTCAAGGAGTTCGGTGGCGTCGACTCGGTGCCGATCGCGCTGGACTGCACCGACGTGGACGAGTTCGTCGAGACGGTCGTCCGGATGGCGCCGTCGTTCGGCGGGATCAACCTCGAGGACATCTCCGCGCCGCGCTGCTTCGAGATCGAGCGCCGGTTGAAGGAACGCCTGGACATCCCGGTCTTCCACGACGACCAGCACGGTACGGCGGTCGTCGTACTGGCCGCTCTTCGGAACGCGCTCCGGGTCACGGGCAAGGACATCTCCGCCATCCGGGTGGTCATCTCAGGAGCCGGCGCGGCCGGCGTCGCGTGTGCACGCATCCTGCTGCAGGCGGGTGTGGGTGATCTCGCAGTCGTTGATTCGAAGGGCGTGCTGCACGAGGACCGTGTGGACCTGAACCCGGTGAAGTTGTCGCTGGCGCGTGACACGAACACCGGCGGTCTGTCGGGTCGGCTCGTGGACGCGTTGGATGGCGCCGACGTGTTCATCGGTGTCTCGGGTGGGACGGTTCCCGAGGAAGCGATCGCGCGGATGGCGCCGGACGCGATGATCTTCGCGCTCGCCAACCCGAACCCCGAGGTCCACCCCGACATCGCACACCGTCATGCCGCGGTGGTCGCGACGGGTCGCTCGGACTTCCCGAACCAGATCAACAACGTGCTGGCGTTCCCCGGCATCTTCCGCGGCGCCTTCGACGCCAACGCCTCCCGTATCACCGAAGGCATGAAGCTCGCCGCCGCCGAAGCCCTGGCCGGCCTCATCTCCGAAGGCGACCTGCGCCCCGACTACATCATCCCCTCACCCTTCGACGAGCGAGTCGCCCCCGCCGTAGCCGCCGCAGTCGCCACCGCCGCCCACACCGACCACGTGGCCCGCCTCTAACCCCACCCGCCACCGAAGCCACCGTGCCCCGCCACCGAAGTCACCGTGCCCCGCCACCGAAGTCACCGTGCCAGTGTGGGGAGTCGCCCGGCGAGTGTGAGGAGCGTGTCGCCGCCAAACGTTTTCCGGCGACCCGGTGGTCACAGTCGAGGAGATGGTGGGGCGCCGGCGAGTGAAGCCGGCGTGCGGGGCGAGTGAAGGCGGTCGGCGGGGGTGCGGTTGGTGGGTGTCCTGAACGTGATCAGAGCCTAGGGTGGTTGGCATGCTTGCTGCGTACGCTGCGAAGTTCGATGCTGAGGATCCGGTGGGGGCGCTCGAGGTGGGGGAGCGGCCGGAGCCGGAGGCGCGGGACGGGTGGGTGACGATCGATGTGAAGGCGTCGGCGTTGAACCACCACGACCTGTGGTCGTTGAAGGGCGTGGGGCTGCCGGAGGCGAACCTGCCGATGATCCTCGGGTGTGACGCGGCCGGGGTGGATCCGGACGGCAATGAGGTCGTCGTGCATGCGGTGATCTCGGATCCGGGGTGGCACGGAGACGAGACGCTGGACCCGAAGCGGTCGCTGTTGAGTGAGCGGTACGACGGGACGCTCGCTGCGAAGGTATCCGTGCCGGCGCGGAACGTCGTACCGAAGCCTGCTGGGTTGAGCTTCGAGCAGGCTGCGTGTCTGCCGACCGCGTGGCTGACGGCGTACCGGATGTTGTTCACCCAGTCGGACCTGAAGCCCGGGGACACGGTGCTCGTGCAGGGTGCGGGTGGTGGGGTCGCGACCTCGCTGATCACGCTGGCGCGGGCGGCCGGGATCCGGGTCTGGGCGACCAGCCGGGACGAGGCGAAGCGGGTGAAGGCGCTGGAGATCGGCGCGCACGACGTGTTCGAGTCCGGCGCGCGGCTGCCGGAGCGGGTGGATGCGGTGATGGAGACGGTCGGGCAGGCCACCTGGTCGCACTCGATGAAGTCGCTCAAGCAAGGCGGCACGTTGGTGATCTCCGGTGCGACGAGCGGTCAGGCGCCGAAGTCGGCCGAGCTGAACCGGATCTTCTTCCTGCAGCTCAGGGTGCAGGGATCGACGATGGGGACGCGGACCGAGCTGGGCCAGTTGGTCCAGTTCATGGCCAACGCCGGGATCGAGCCGCACATCGACACCGTGCTGCCGCTGGCCGACGCGCGGGACGGGTTCGCGAAGCTCAATTCGGGTGACGTGTTCGGGAAGATCGTCTTCACTGTCTGACATGACTCCGGAGATCCGCCAGGCGACGGTCGAGGACGCCGAAGCCGCCGCCTGGTGTCACCTGCTCTGCTGGCAAGAGGCGTACGACGGTCTCGCGCCGGCCGACCTCCTGGCCCAGCGGACCGCAAAGGTGGAGCAGCGGATCGAGCGCTGGACCCAGGCGCTCGCGGAAGGGCACACCCGCTGGCTCGCGATCAATCCGGATCCTGCGGTGGAGGTGCGGGAGCGGGTGGCCGGGTTCGCGATCAGCAGGCCGGGACGGGACGAGGATTCGCCGGTGCCGTTGGAGCTGCAGGCGATCTACACCCGGCAGGCCTGGTGGGGGACCGGGCTCGGCCGGCGGTTGCTGGAGGTTGCCGTCGGCAAGGATCCGGCGTACCTGTGGGTGTTCGAGAACAACGAGCGGGCGCTCGGGTTCTACGCACGGCACGGCTTCGTGGCCGACGGTGAGCGGTTGCACGACGACTTCTTCGACCTCTGGGAGATCCGCCTCGTCCGGACATGACGTTTCATGCCGGAAACATTCGCGTCGCACCGAGGCAACGCACGTGACGCACGCTGGTCCTACCGCCGGGAAACCCCCAGCGGATTCGATCCGCCCGATCGATGAGGAGCAGGAGTGCCCATGAGGCCGCTTTTGACGGTGATCGTCGACCCCGCCGACAACTGGATGAGCCGCGCCGCGTGCGTCGGCCAGGCCCCGTCGTACGACGAGAGCGCCAGCCAGTGGGAGCAGCGCAAGGCGCAGGCGATCTGCCTGACCTCCTGCCCGGTGCTCGAGGAGTGCCGCGAATGGGCCCGCCGGACCAAGTTCACCGGCACTGCCGCCGGCGAGAAGTTCCTCTCCGGCCGCCGTCGCGGCCGCCCCGGCCCCCAGGAACGCCGCACCCGCATCCCCGTAGTAGCCGAACAGCAAGCCAGCTGACCCCGCTGGCCCCCCGCCCGCACCCCACCCGGTGGTGCGGGCGGACCCCATTTGGTGGGTGGACCCACCAAATGGGAGGTTCTCGCCCCGTAATTCGGTGGGGGAACCCTCAATGCGGGTGGTGCACCCACCAAATGAGGGTGGGCGTGGGAGTTAGGCGTCGACGAGCTCGCGGTCGTCGCGGGTGGGGGCTTCGGCCTTGCGGAAGGGGGCTTGGAGGGTGGCGGCTAGGTGGTGGCGGTTGCGGATGACGGCGATGATCGCGAGGACCAGGTAGAGGGCGCTCAGGATGTAGCGGCCGGTCTGACCCGGTACGGCGAACTGGACCGCGAACAGGCCGAGTAGGGTCCACGCGGCCCAGCGGGGGAAGCGCAGGCTCAGGAGGATCGCGATCCCGAGCAGCGTCTGGGTGGCGGTGAGCAGGAACTCCTCGATCTGCCGGCCGTCGAGGTGCAGGGCGGCCGGGCCGCCGCCGATGCCGTAGGCGATCGGGAGGCTGCCGATCAGCAGGGTCCACTGGTTCACCTTGGCCGAGATCAGCAGGCCGA
Organism: Kribbella sp. NPDC051587; assembly: GCF_044453945.1. Classification (NCBI taxonomy): domain Bacteria; kingdom Bacillati; phylum Actinomycetota; class Actinomycetes; order Propionibacteriales; family Kribbellaceae; genus Kribbella; species Kribbella sp. NPDC051587. The sequence continues at coordinate 131,582 of NZ_JBITDE010000004.1, read as the reverse complement.
GCGCCGCGGCGCCCTTGCCGCGCCAGGCGAACAGGATCGCGACGATGAACTCCGGCGCCTCGGACGCCAGCGGCGCCAGCCACTGGACGAGCAGGAACTGGTCGATCCCCAGCGCCTGACCGCCCTGGACGAGCGAGTCGGCGAACGGTTCGGCGGACGCCAGGATCACCACGGCCGCGACAACGAACATGCTGATCACCGCGATCCGGCGCTGCACGGTCGGCAGTCCGCCGATCCGCGCGGCCGGGCCGATCAGGTCCGGCTCCTCGTCGTGTCCGGAGACGGCGGCGCGGTACAGATAAAAGGCGAAGAACGCGAGCAGCGCGATCCCGAGCGCCAGGTGGATCTCCCCGGTGACCGGGATCACGAACGCGACCACACCGGCGATCGCCAGGAAGCCGAGTTCGCGACGGTACCCCGACTCGAGAACGAGCTCCTTCACGGTTCGCCCGCTGCGCCGGGAGGCGACGTACAGGCTGATCAGTACGACGCTCGACCAGCCGAGGCCGAGGAGCAACCGGTTCGACCCGGTCATGTTGGCGGCGGCGTACTGCACGTAGTCGGGGTTGGAGCCGGCGGTGTGCGCGAAGTAGAGGTCCACCGCGTACTCCGGGAGGACGGCGATCACCGCGAGCAGCGCGATCGCCAGGCCGCCGGAGATATCCACCTCAGCGGCCTCGGCCGCCCAGGCGAGCACGAACGACGCGGCGACCACCGCGAGCCCGAAGACCAGCATCGAGACGAGGGCCGGCGGGTGGATGCCGGCCAGCCGCAGCGTGACGGCGGGAACCGCCACCAGCAGCAGCATCAGCACTGGGCGAAGCGCTCTGACCATGGTTCCAGCCTGCCACCGTTTTGATACTTTCGCAATTGCGAAAGTGTGAGACCGTCCTCACCACGGCCCGGCGGGCTACTGCACGGCCCGTTCAGCGGTCACAATGACTGCGCGATGACGACGTATCCCGAACCCACGAAGGCCCAGCTGGAATCCGCCGCCGGTACCTTCGCAATGCTGTCCGCCCCCGTGCGGCTGCATCTGGTTGCCCTGGCCGCCCAAGGCGAGTACGACGTCGGCACCCTGGCCGACCGCGTCGGCGTCAGTATCGCCACCGCCAGCCAGCACCTCGGCAAACTCCGCCTGGCCGGCATCATCACCGCCCGCCGCGAAGGCCGTCGGCACATCTACACCGTCGACGACCCGCACGTCCTCAACCTCGTCGACCAGATCTTCGAGCACATCGCCCCGGACGGCTCGCTGGCCCCCGACCCACCCCGCCGTACCAGGCCTCCGCACACCGACTAGAGCACGTGGCGCAGGTAGCGCGCGGGCTCCTGGAGGTAAGCCTTCCAGTTCTGGACGAGCTGGAGGTCCTCCCAGCCGGTACGGCGGATGCCCCACTCGCCGACCTCGAGGATGGTGGCGTCGGGGAGGGCTGCGATGACGGGGGAGTGGGTTGCGCAGAGGACCTGAGCGCCGCCGGCGGCGAGTTCGGCAAGGACGCCCACCAGGGCGAGGCTGCTGGAGAACGAGAGAGCGGACTCTGGTTCGTCGAGGCAGTAGAGGCCGGGGCTGTTGAAGCGGCTGCGGAGGATCTCCAGGAAGCCTTCGCCGTGGCTGAGCTCGTGGAAGTTCGGATCGCCGGAAGCGCCGGGGTTCTGTTCGAGGTAGGTGTAGAAGCCGTGCATGGTTTCGGCGCGCAGGAAGAAGCCCCAGCGTGGTGCGCCCGCGCCACGGGTGAGCTGCAGCTGACCGGACAGGGGTGACTCGGTTGCCCGGGTGGTGAGGCGGGCATTGGTTGAGCCGCCCTCGGGAGACATGCCGAACGCGATCGCGATCGCCTCGACCAGGGTGGACTTGCCGGCGCCGTTCTCGCCGACCAGGAACGTGACGCCGGGATCGAGGTCCAGGCCGTCGGTCAGCACCTGCCGTACGGCGGGAATCGTGTGCGGCCAGGAGCCGGACAGCGAAACGCCCTCCGCCGCGGCCACCCGGCGTACCGGGTGCGTGGCGAAGGGCATCTGCTCAGGCTAGCTCAGTCGTCTTCGTCGTCGAGGCGGGCGAGCCAGGTGGCGAAGCGTTCCATCGGGGTCTCGAACTCGGGGTTCAGGTCGACGAACTCACGCAGCCGCTCGGCCACCCAGGCCAGCGAGACGTCTTCCTCGCCTCGCCGGCCCTCGAGCTCCTCGATCCCTCGGTCGGTGAAGTACACGTCAGCTGAAGGCCTGCTTCAGCAGCGTCTGCTGCTCCGCCGTGTGCGCACCCATCGAGCCGACCGAGGTCGCCGACATGGCCGGCCGGGAGACCCGGTAGAACGGCTTGCCGCCGAGGTGCTCGGTCAGGTTCAGCGCCATGAACGGCCACGGGCCCTGGTTCGCGGGCTCGTCCTGGACCCAGCGGATCTCGGTGGCGTTCGGGTACTTGGCCAGCTCGGCGACGATCTCCTCGGCGGGCAGCGGGTAGAGCTGCTCGATCCGGACGAGCGCCGTACCGATCTTGTCCGGCTCGATCTTCTTGCGCTCGGCGAGCAGGTCGTAGGAGATCCGGCCCGACGAGAGGATGACCCGCTCGACGGTGTTCGCGGTCGCCTCGGCCTCGGCGTCGCCGAGGACCGGCCGGAAGGTGCCGTGGGTGAGCTCCTCCGGCTGCGACACCGCCTCCTTGCGCCGCAGCAGCTGCTTCGGCGTGAAGACGATCATCGGGTTGTGCTCCTCGCCGAGCGTGTGCCGGCGCAGGAGGTGGAAGTACGACGCCGGCGTGGACGGCTGGGCCACCGTCATCGCGTTCTCGGCGCACAGCGCGAGGAACCGCTCGATCCGGGCGGACGAGTGGTCCGGGCCCTGGCCCTCGTAGCCGTGCGGCAGCAGCAGCACGACACCCGACTTCTGGCCCCACTTCGCCTCACCGGCCGAGATGTACTCGTCGATGATCGACTGGGCGCCGTTCACGAAGTCACCGAACTGCGCTTCCCACAGCGTCAGCGCCTCCGGCCGCGCCACCGAGTAGCCGTACTCGAAGCCGAGCGCGGCGTACTCGCTGAGCAGCGAGTCGTAGACGTGGAAGTTCGCCTGGTTCTCGTCCAGGTTCTGCAGCGGGACGTAGTCCTGCCCGTTGACCCGGTCGATGACCGCGGCGAACCGCTGGACGAACGTGCCGCGGCGGCTGTCCTGACCGGCGAGCCGGACCGGACGACCGGCGAGCAGCAGCGAACCCAGTGCGGTCATCTCCGCCGAGGCCCAGTCGATCGGGCCCTGCGTGATGGCCGCGGCCCGGCGCTGCAGCTGCGGCAGCACCTTCGGGTGCACGGTGAAGCCCTCCGGCAGCGTGGTGTGCGCGTCGGCGATCTTCTTCAGCACCTCGGGCGTGGTCGCGGTCGCGTCCGGGCCCTCCGGCTTGTCCGGGTAGACCGGGACGGTCACGTACGGCGCCGGGGTGTCCGGCTGGCTCTTCGCCTCGCGGACCTCGGTGAAGACCCGCTCGAGGCGCTGCTGGAAGTCCCGCATCGCCTGCTCGGCCTCTTCGACCGTGATGTCGCCACGGCCGATCAGGGCCTCGGTGTAGAGCTTGCGGACCGAACGCTTCTGCTCGATCAGGTCGTACATCAGCGGCTGGGTGAACGACGGGTCGTCACCCTCGTTGTGACCGCGCCGGCGGTAGCAGACCAGGTCGATGACGACGTCCTTATTGAACGCCTGGCGGTACTCGAAGGCCAGGTCGGCGACCCGGACACAGGCCTCGGGGTCGTCGCCGTTCACGTGGAAGATCGGGGCCTGGACCATCCGCGCGACGTCGGTGCAGTACATCGACGAGCGCGACGAGGCCGGCGAGGTGGTGAAGCCGACCTGGTTGTTGACGATCACGTGCACGGTGCCACCGGTGCGGTAACCGCGCAGCTGGGACAGGTTCAGCGTCTCCGCCACCACGCCCTGACCGGCGAAGGCCGCGTCACCGTGGACCAGGACCGGCAGCACCGGGAACGCGGCGCCGCGGTCGAGGATGTCCTGCTTGGCCCGGACGATGCCCTCGAGCACCGGGTCGACGGTCTCCAGGTGCGACGGGTTGGCCGCCACCGACACCTTGATCTTGTCGCCGAACTCGGAGACGAACTCGCCCTCGGCGCCCAGGTGGTACTTGACGTCGCCGGAGCCCTGCACGGTCCGCGGGTCGATGTTGCCGTCGAACTCCCGGAAGATCTGCCCGTAGGACTTGCCGACGATGTTGGCCAGCACGTTCAGCCGGCCGCGGTGCGCCATCCCGATCACGACCTCGTCCAGACCGGCGCCGGCCGCCTCCTCGCAGAGCTCGTCGAGCAGCGGGATGGTGGTCTCGCCACCCTCGAGCGAGAAGCGCTTCTGGCCGACGTACTTGGTCTGCAGGAAGGTCTCGAAGGCCTCGGCCTCGTTCAGCTTGGCCAGGATCCGGAGCTGCTCCTCGCGCGGCGGCTTGGTGTGCGGCCGCTCGATCCGCTCCTGCAGCCACTTGCGCTGCTCGGGGTCCTGGATGTGCATGTACTCGATACCGGTGGTCCGGCAGTAGGAGTCGCGCAGGATGCCGAGGATCTCGCGCAGCTTCATGAACCGCCGGTCGCCGCCGAACGAGCCGGTGGCGAACTCGCGGTCCAGGTCCCACAGCGTCAGGCCGTGGGTGGCCACGTCGAGGTCGGGGTGGCTGCGCTGCTTGTACTCCAGCGGGTCGGTGTCGGCCATGATGTGACCGCGCACCCGGAAGGCGTGGATCAGCTCCAGGATCCGGGCCTGCTTGCTGATGTCCTCCTCGTGGCTGTGCGGGAGGTCGGCGGCCCAGCGGATCGGCTCGTAGGGGATCCGCAGGCTCTGGAAGATCTCGTCGTAGAAACCCTCCTGGCCGAGCAGCAGCTGGTGGATCCGGCGCAGGAACTCACCCGACTGGGCGCCCTGGATGATCCGGTGGTCGTAGGTCGAGGTCAGCGTCATGACCTTGGAGACGGCCAGCTTGGCCATCGTCTCCTCGGCCGCCCCCTGGTACTCGGTCGGGTACTCCATCGCGCCGACGCCGATGATGCAGCCCTGGCCGGTCATCAGCCGCGGCACCGAGTGCTGGGTGCCGATGGTGCCCGGGTTGGTCAGGCTGATCGTGGTGCCCTGGAAGTCCGGCAGCGCGAGCTTGTTGTCGCGGGCCCGGCGGACGACGTCCTCGTAGGCCATCCAGAAGTCCGCGAACGTCATGTCCTCGGTCGCCTTGATGGAGGGCACCAGCAGCTGCCGGGTGCCGTCCGGCTTGGCCATGTCGATGGCCAGACCCAGGTTGATGTGGGCCGGCTGGACGTAGGTCGGCTTGCCGTCGGTCTCGTCGTACGACGCGTTCATCTCGGGCAGCGTCTTGAGCGCCTTCACCAGCGCCCACCCGATCAGGTGGGTGAAGGAGATCTTGCCGCCACGGGCGCGCTTGAGGTGGTTGTTGATGACGATGCGGTTGTCGATCAGCAGCTTGACCGGCACCTGGCGGACGCTGGTCGCAGTGGGGACCGTGAGGCTGGTCTCCATGTTCTGCGCGGTCCGCGCGGGCGCGCCGCGGAGGATCTTCCGCTCGGCGTCCGTGCTGGTGGCGGGCGCGGGCTTGGCCTGCGCCTTCGGCGGCTGGTTCACCGTTCCTCCGGTGGGGGCGGCAGACGCGGCCTGGGCCGGCGCGGGCTGCGTGGCGGGCTTGGCGACCGGCGCGGACGCCTGGGCGGCGGCCACGGCGGGCTGGTTCGAGGCGGGCACGGACGGCGCACTGCCGCGGCTCGGGGCCTCGGGCGTCTTGTTGTCCGACACCGCGTCCGGCCTGGGGGCGTCGGCCGGGGCAGTCGTCACCGGCTTCGCGTCAGCCTCAGGCGTGTACGTCTTGAAACTGTCACTCTCGAAGTAGGCCAACCACGCCGGATCCACCGAGTTCGGGTCCTGCAGGTACTTCTCGTACAGCTCGTCGACCAGCCATTCGTTCGCACCGAAGGCTGCAAGGGGATTTGAGTCTGATGGCTCGGTGGCCACTGGGCAGTTCGCCTCTTCCGATCTCGGGTCAGGTACCGCGGGTTATGACTGGCGCAGTGATGGGTTGGTTCCCGAGGCAAGGCTAATAGCACGGCGGTGACTTCCACAGCCCGGGATCACCGGACCAGTGTGCCAAGTGGTCGGGACCCGGCGATGCATTCCCCCGAAGTCTGAAACACCGTGCTGGCAGGTGTTTCAGCGGGGTCGTCACTCCGGTTGGTCTGGACGGCCGGGGTGGACCTGTGATCAACTGCCGGACTCGTTGTACAGGTGGGATTCCGGCCGCCCGGACGGTCACTTCGGGTGACGCCGCCGAGCGTGAATGGCCACTGTATGCAACCGCCCTGGTGCCGTGGGTGAAGTGTGAACAATTGTGAAGATGTGGTGAAGCTCACCCTCCGGATCAGTCCAATCGCTACCTATTGGCCTTCCGCCGGACCAGCTTGAGCCCCGACCAGATCGCGTCGATCGCGCACACCTTCACGTCCACGATCCCCAGCGGCAGCGCGAGTTCGCGGATCCCGTTCTCGTCCAGATCGGTCGGTACGCCGGACGATCGCTTCGGCCACGCGATCCAGATCATCCCCGCGGTCTCGGTCCGCGCCAGCAGCACCGGCAGCCGCCGTACCAGCCGGGCCCGGTCCGGGCAGAACATCAGCACCACCGGATACGGCGTCCGCCCGGGTCGCCGGATCACCGTCGTACCGGCGTGGAGTCCGTCGATCGCGAACCCGTCCGGAGCGTTGTCGACCAGGACCGTGTGCTCGGGCTTGATCCCCAGCTTCGCGGCCAGCGGCTTGCCGGAGTACCCAGGAGTGCTCATAGCGGCATACTGACGCAATGGCGCTGACGGATGAGGCGATCGTCAAGATCAAAGGGATGATCACCTCGGGGGAGCTGGGGCCGGGGGACCGGTTGCCGAAAGAGGCGGATCTGGCCGCGCGGCTGGGGTTGTCGAGGAACTCGCTGCGGGAGGCGGTCAAGGCGCTGACGCTGGTGAACGTGCTCGACGTCCGGCACGGCGACGGTACCTATGTGACCAGTCTGGATTCGGCGCACCTGCTCGATGCCCTGAGCTTCATGGTCGACCTGCATCGCGACGACTCGGTGCTGCAGTTCTTCGAGGTACGGCGCTTGCTGGAGCCCGGCGTGGCTGCGTTGGCGGCGGCGCGGATCGGGGCCGAGCAGTTGTCGGCGCTGCGGCAACTGTGTGCCGACCTGCCGCCGGATGCGGGAGTCGAGGAGCTGGTCGCGAACGACCTGCGCTTCCATCGCGGTATCGCCGAAGCGACCGGTAACCAGGTCGTCTGCTCGCTGCTCGACGGGATCTCGGGAGCGACCCAGCGGGCCCGGATCTGGCGTGGCGTCACCCAGGCCGGCGCCGTCGAACGCACCCTCGCCGAGCACAGCGCGATCCTCGACGCGATCGAGCTCGGCGACGCCGAGGCTGCCCGGGCCTGGATGACCGCCCACATCGCCGGCGTCGAGACCTGGCTCCGCCAAGCCCCGTAAATCCGTTTGATCGGTGCTCGAGGTGGGTCGTAAGCTTTGTGGTGTCACATTCCCGATGACAGGGGTGCAGGTTGCGCATCTGAGGTCTTTCTTCTGCAGTAGCTGACCGCTGCCCGGCTCTCGGGATGGTGCGGTCTCCGTGAAGACCTCTGGGAGTGCACCTGATGAGTAGTTATTCCTTGTCCTGTACGGACCTCTTTTTCGCCTGGCCCGACGGCGATGTGCTGTTCGACGGGCTCAGCTTCGTCGCGGGACCGGTTCGCTCCGGCCTGGTCGGGCGCAACGGCACCGGCAAGTCCACGCTGCTCCGGCTGATCGCCGGCCGGCTCACCCCGCAACGCGGGACGATCCGGGTGAGCGGTGAGCTCGGCTACCTGCCGCAGGACCTCACGCTGGACACCTCGCTGCGCGTCGACCAGGCGCTCGGCATCGATGCGATCCGGCAGGCCATCACCGCGATCGAGTCCGGCGACGCCTCGGAGGAGAACTTCGCGATCGTCGGCGACGAGTGGGATGCCGACGAGCGCGCCGAGGCGTTGCTCGGCAAGCTCGGCCTCGGTTCGATCGGTCTCGACCGATCCGTCGGTGAGCTGTCCGGCGGCGAGACGATCCTGCTCGGCCTGGCCGCCGAGCTGTTGCGGCGACCCGACGTACTGCTGCTGGACGAGCCGACGAACAACCTCGACCTGCGAGCACGACAGCACCTGTACGACGCTGTCGACCAGTTCCGTGGTGCGTTGCTGATCGTCAGCCACGACCGTGAGCTGCTCGATCGCGTCGACCAGATCGGCGACCTGCGCAAGGGCGACATCACTTGGTACGGCGGCAACCTGTCGGCGTACGAGGAGGCAGTCGCGGTCGAGCAGGAGGCGGCCGAGCGGATGGTGCGGGCGGCCGAGTCCGATCTGCGCAAGCAGAAAAAGGACCTGATCGAGGCCCGGATGAAGTCCGATCAGCGTCAGGCGCGAGGGCAACGTGCTTTCGAGAAGGGCGGCATCCCGAAGATCGTGGCCGGCAACCTGAAGCGCAATGCGCAGGTGTCGGCGGCGAAGCACATCGGGATGCACTCCGATCGGCTGGAGTCGGCGCAGGATGCGCTGGCCGACGCGGAGGCGAAGGTCCATGACGACGACGCCATCCGGGTCGACCTGCCGAAGACCGCCGTACCGGCTGGGCGGATCGTCCTGCGGCTCTCGGAGCACGAGCTGCGGACGGGTGCGTTGGTGGATCTGGAGATTCGGGGTCCGGAGCGGATCGCCTTGACCGGGCCGAATGGTGCGGGCAAGACGACGCTGCTGCACTCGATCACGAGTGGTTCGTTGCCGGCGGTCCCGTTCCGATACCTGCCGCAGCGACTTGACCTGCTCCGCGACGACCTGTCGATCGTGGACAACGTCGGGCTGCTCGCGCCCGCGATCGAGAACCAGGAACGCCGGTCGCGGCTGGCCCGATTCCTGTTCCGCGGCCGGGCTGCGGATCAAATGGTCAGCACGCTCTCCGGTGGTGAGCGCTTCCGCGCAACGCTGGCGGCCCTCCTCCTGGCCGAGCCGCCACCGCAGTTGCTGATGCTCGACGAGCCAACCAACAACCTGGACCTCGCCAGCGTCGCGCAACTGAAGGACGCGCTCGCGTCGTACCAGGGCGCCCTCGTCATCGCGAGCCACGACCTCCCCTTCCTCCGCGACATCGGCATCACCCGCTGGCTCGAGCTCACGCCGGAGTCACTGGAGACGATCGACCCGCTCTAGCCCCTCCTCCTCCCCCTTTGGCTGGCTGACCAGCCAAAGGGGGCTTTGGCGTGTCCGGGGTCACGGTGGTCTTCGGTACCCCCTGGGGGTATGTTGGAGGTATGGATGAGCACGCGGGGCATTCGGCGGTCATGGATCACTCGACTCACGGTGGGGGCTCGGGGGCGATGGGGCATGGGGACCATGCGGCGCAGTTCAAGGACCGGTTCTGGGTCAGCTTGGCGCTGGCAGTGCCGGTCGTGTTCTTCAGCGCGATGTTCGCGGACCTGCTCGGGTACACGCGGCCGGACTTCCCGGGCGCGAGCTGGGTCGCGCCCGTCCTCGGTACGGCGATCTTCCTGTACGGCGGTCGCCCGTTCCTGACCGGTGGTTGGGGCGAACTCACCTCCCGGCGGCCGGGGATGATGCTGCTGATCTCGATGGCGATCACGGTCGCGTTCGTGGCGTCGTGGGTGACGACGCTCGGCATCGGCGGGTTCGATCTGGACTTCTGGTGGGAGCTCGCGCTGCTGATCGTGATCATGCTGCTCGGGCACTGGCTGGAGATGCGCGCGCTCGGTGCAGCCTCCGGCGCGCTTGATGCGCTGGCCGCGCTGCTGCCGGACGAGGCGGACAAGGTGACCGCCGATGGCGTGATCCAGGTGCCACTGCATGAGCTCCAGGCGGGCGACGTCGTACTGGTTCGGTCCGGTGGACGCGTGCCGGCGGACGGGACGGTGGTCGAGGGGCAGGCCGAGGTCGACGAGTCGATGATCACCGGGGAGTCGCGGCCGGTTTCGCGTGGGGTCGGTGACTCGGTGGTCGCCGGAACCGTTGCCACCGACAACGCTCTTCGTGTCGAGATCACAGCGGTCGGCGATGACACCGCGCTGGCCGGGATCCAGCGGTTGGTGGCGGAGGCGCAAGCATCGTCATCCCGAGCGCAGGCGCTGGCCGATCGGGCCGCGGCCTTCCTGTTCTACTTCGCGTCGATCGCCGGGTTGATCACCTTCGTCGTGTGGTCGTTGCTCGGTGAGCTCGATCAGGCCGTCACCCGGACGGTGACCGTGTTGGTGATCGCCTGCCCGCACGCCTTGGGGCTGGCGATTCCGCTGGTGATCGCGATCTCGACCGAGCGGGCCGCGAAGGCCGGCGTACTGGTGAAGAACCGGCTGGCGCTGGAGCGGATGCGTACCGTCGACGTCGTCCTGTTCGACAAGACCGGCACCCTGACCAAGGGCGAGCCCGCCGTGATCGGCACCGCCCCGGTGGACGGCGTGACGGAGAGCGAGCTGCTGGAGCTGGCCGCCGCGGTGGAGGCGGACAGCGAGCACCCGTTGGCGCGAGCGATCGTCCGCGTCGGCGGTGGGACGGCGAGTGCGACTGAGTTCACCTCGCTCACCGGACGCGGCGTACAGGCTGTTGTCAACGGCAACAAAGTGGCCGTAGGCGGACCGGCGTTGCTCCGCGAGTACGGCGTTGCTGAGCCGGCTGAGCTCGAGTCGCACGTGGCGGAGTGGAAGGCGCAGGGCGCGGCCGTGCTGCATGTACTGCGGGACGGGCAGGCCATCGGTGCGATCGCTCTCGCGGATGCGGTCCGGGAGGAGTCGCGGCAGGCCGTAGACGCTTTGCACCGTCGCGGTGTGCGAGTCGCGATGATCACCGGGGATGCGCATCAGGTGGCCGAGGCCGTGGCGAGTGAACTGGGGATCGACGAGGTCTTCGCTGAGGTACTGCCCGGTGACAAGGACGCCAAGGTCAGCGAACTGCAGGCCCGCGGGCTCAAGGTTGCCATGGTCGGCGACGGCGTGAACGACGCCCCCGCCCTGGCCCGAGCCGAGGTCGGCATCGCGATCGGCGCAGGCACGGACGTGGCGATCGAGTCGGCCGGCGTCGTACTGGCCGCGGACGACCCGCGCGCCGTCCTCTCGGTGATCGACCTGTCCCGCGCCAGCTACCGCAAGATGTGGCAGAACCTCGTGTGGGCCACCGGCTACAACGTCATCACCGTCCCCCTGGCCGCCGGCGTACTCGCCTTCGCAGGCATCCTCGTCTCGCCCGCCGTCGGCGCCCTCCTGATGTCGATCTCCACCATCGTCGTAGCCCTCAACGCCCAACTCCTCCGCCGCCTCGACCTCAGCTCCGACCGCCCAACCCACTAACCCACCCGCGCCCACCAGCCCCCTCCCACCAGCCCGCGCCCACCTCACCCCCTCCGACCTCACCCCCTCCCACCCCGCGCCGCCCCGCCCCGCGCCACTCCGCCCCGCCCGACCCCGCGCCGCCCCGGCACTCGCCCATTCCACCTCCGCCTCCGGCAATTTGAACGGATAACCCCGCAAGTTGTCCCTTCTCCCCTGGTAATTCGAGGGGAGAAGGGACAACTTCAGGGGATATCCGGTCAAATGGCATCAGGAATGGGGGCGGGTCGTGGGGGTTGGGAGGGGTTGTTCGGTACGGCGGGGTGGTTGCTCGCCAATCCGTCTGCGGCCGGGGGCGTGAGCTCGGGGTTGCTCGCCGCTGCGGCCGATTTACAGTGGCGGGTGGTTGGCGTGGGCGCGGGGTTGAGGGGGATGGTGCGGTCGGTGACCGCGGCTCCCGTTGTCTGAGCTTCCGGGCTGTGGCTGAGGTCCAAGATCGGCGCCGAGGAGATGGTTCGGTCGCTATGTGGACAAAACGTTCCAGCCAGCGAGCAGGATGGCCGGCAGGGGGCGTGTTTCGCGTTATGGGTGAACTTTTCGGATCTCTGCGCCGAAAAAGTCACCGATAACGACCAGGCGGACCCCAGCGCGCGGGCGTTGGTCACGTCAATTGGTGAGTTTTAGGGACTCGGTGACGAAAATCCACCCAGTTAGTGAGGGTCGCCGGGCGCGGCAGTACCCCCGGCGACCTCGGCGGCCGCCATTTGGTGGGTTAACCCATGAGGTGGTGGGTTCTGGACTCGTATGCGGGTGCAGAACCCACAAGTTGATGGGTGGACCCATCAAATGGGGGATGGCCGGTGAGGGTTGCCGGGTGCGGGGGTACTCCCGGCGGCCTCTGCGGCCGCTATTTGGTGGGTTAGCCCGTGAGGTGGTGGGTTCTGGACTCGTATCGGGTGCAGAACCCACAAGCTGGTGGGTGAACCCATCAAATGGGGGGTGAGGGGTGAGGGCTTGTGGGGGTGTTCGGCGCGGTGGGTCACTTTGCAGGCCTGCTCGCTACCGGCGGCAACCGAAGCCCGGAAGCTCAGGCGACGGGAACTGTGGTCGCTGACGGGTCCATCTCCCTCAGCCCCGCGCCGGACGCCAGCCACCCGTCACTGTAAGTCGGCCGCAGCGGCGAGGAACCACGAACCCACGCCCCCGGCCGCAGAGGGAATGGCGAGCAACCATAGCGCCACATCACTGGCCGTCAGCGTCGGCCGATGCGGCGAACTGCTCGGGGTCGTGGGCGCAGAAGATGGTGGAGTCGGTGTGGTGGTGGAGTTCGGCGAGGCGGGCATGGTTCGAGCGGACCTGGGCGGGGTTGAAGGCGACCGCTCGTTCGTTGAGGCGCAAGGAGAGGGGGATTGGTCGGCCTTCGAGGGTGTTGCGGTGGAAGAAGGCGTCGCCTGCGTGGACCAGCCGGCCGTTGTCGACGGCAACGGCCGCGTGGCCGCGGGTGTGGCCGGGCAGGGGGATCAGTACGACGTCGGGCAGGATCTCGCGGACGGCGGTGAAGCCGTTCCAGGTATCGCCATCGGCCGGCCACTCCACCAGGTGTGGACCGTGGGACCACTGCGCGGCCTGATAGCGCCGCCGTTCCTGCCACGACGGCGCATGTACGGCGGCCCGCGCCTCAACTGCGGTCACGTGCACAGCGGCGGCGGGGAAGTCGGCCAGCCCACCGATGTGGTCGAGGTCGAAATGCGTCAGGACCACATGCTGTACGTCGTTCGCCGTGAAACCGAGCGCCTCGATCTGCCGAAGAGCGGTCTCGGCCGGGTCGAGCGCCGGCCGGATCAACCGTCGTACCGGGCCGAGCCGGCGCGGATCCGCGATGTCGGCCAGCCCGAACCCGGTGTCGACCAGGACCAGACCGGCCGGGGACTCGAGCAGCAGCACGTGACAGACCAGCGGCGCGCCCGGGAAGCGGAGCGAACCGCAGTTGAGGTGGTGGACCCGCATCAGCGCGGCGCGGTGAGGAGTTCGGGGCGGCCGATCTGAAGGACCAGTGATGCGGTGTCGAAGTAGACGCGCTCGATCGTGATCCGGTCACCGGTGAAGAAGAACACCGCGATCACCGGTACCCGGAACGCCTTGCCGGTCGGCGGCAGCCCGTAGAACTCGCCGAGGTTGGTCCCGAGCAGGTCGAACTCGACGATCACCGAGTCGGCGGCCGCGTGGAAGCGGACGTTGTCGTGCCGCTGGTCCGGGAACGCGGTCCGGGTCAGCGTGTAGTACGCCATCACCTCTTCGGCGCCGTCGAACCGCTGTCCGGTCGGCACGATCTCGTACAGCGGATGCCCGTCGAACGTCGCCAGCGTCAGGTCGAACTCCTGCGTGACCTCGGTGTCCATGTGTTCCTGGATCACCGCGATCCGCCGGGCGGCCAGGTCAGCGTCCACACTCAGTTCCATGCTGCGAAACCTTAGGCGAACCGAGGGCCCCGGCTACTCGGTCGGCGCGTCCTCACGCAGCAGACCGGTCGACTTCAGGTCGGACCACAGTGCGGCGGGGATCGCAGCGCCGTACAGGTCGTGGTTGACCTGCACCTCGTGTGCGTTGCGGCAGCCGACCGCGATCCCGGCGACGGCCGGGTGGAAGCGTGGGAAGGCAAGCGCAGCAGCCGGCAGCGTAACTCCGTGCGACTCACACACATCGGCCAACTGGTTCGCTTTCGCGATCAACGCTTCAGCGGCGGGTGCGTAGTTGAAGGTGGTGTCCTTGGCCGGACGCGGCTGCGAGAGCAGGCCGGAGTTGAAGACGCCGACAGCAATGACCTGTACGTCGTTCGCCAGGCAGGCCGGCAATACGTCGTCGAGGCCGTCGGGGTCGATCAATGAGTAGCGACCGGCGAGCATGATCACGTCGATGTCGATCTCGGTGACGAACCGGGTCAGCATCGCGGTCTGGTTCATGCCCGAGCCGATCGCGCCGATCACGCCCTGGTCGCGCAGCTCGATCAGGGTGGGGAAGGCGGTCGCGACGGCCTCGTCGTAGTGGTCGTCCGGGTCGTGCACGAACACGATGTCGAGGCGATCGGTGCCGATCCGGCGGAGCGAGTCCTCGATACTTTGCAGGACGCCGTCGCGGCTGTAGTCGAAGCGGCGGCGGCGCTTGGAGACGACCGCGAAGCCGTCGCCGTCCGGTGCCTCCGTGTCGGCCTCGTAGATGATCCGGCCGACCTTCGAGGACAGCACGTACTCGTCACGTGGCTTGCCGGCCAGGCCCCGGCCGAGCCGCTCCTCGGCCAGTCCGAGGCCGTAGTGCGGTGCCGTGTCGAAGAAGCGCCAGCCCGCGTCCCAGGCCGCGTTCACGGTGGCGAACGCGTCCTCCTCGGTCACCTCGGTCTGCAGCCCGGCTAGTGGGGCTCCACCGAGGCCAATGCTCAAGTCCCCGAAGATTTTCACGAGCGGACCGCCGGGAGGCGCAGGTTCTGCATCCCACCGTCGACGGCGATCGCCGTACCGGTGGTCGATCCGGCCAAGGGGCCGGCCAGGTACGCGATCGCGAGGGCGACCTCATCGGCCGACACCAGACGGCCCATCGGTTGCCGGGCCTCGAGCGCGGCGCGCTCGGCCTCCGGGTCGGCGGCGGCGTCGAGCAGGCGACCGACCCACGGGGTGTCCGCCGTACCAGGGTTCACGCAGTTCACCCGGATGCCTTCGCGGACGTGGTCGGCGGCCATCGCCATCGTGAGGGCCAGTACGGCGCCCTTGCTGGCGGAGTACAGGGCACGGTTCGGCAGGCCGGCGGTGGCGGCGATCGAGCAGGTGTTGACGATCGCGGCCGCTTGAGACTTGCGCAGGTACGGCAGCGCGGCGCGGGTGACGCGGGCGATGCCGACCACGTTGACGTCGAGCACGCGGTGCCATTCGTCGTCGTCGTTCGCCGTGACGTTGCCCTGGGCGCCGATCCCGGCGTTGTTCACCACGATGTCGATCCCGCCGAGCTGCAGCGCGGCGGCCGCGACCGCGGACCGGACCGAGCTGTCGTCGGTGACATCGGCCGCGATGCCGGTCAGCGGCTCGGGGACATCCGGCTTGAGGTCGAACACGACCACCTGCGCGCCGCGCTCGGCGAGCAGGGTGGCGGTCGCGAGCCCGAGGCCCGACGCGCCGCCGGTGACAACAGCTCGCAGGCCGGTGAAGTCGGTCACTGGTTCTCCTTCGTCAGATCGTTCCAGATCTTGCCACCCGGGTACCGGAAGTCGGTCAGCGTCTCGGCGTCCATCTCGGCGCCGAAGCCCGGCTTCACCGGTGCCACGTAGTGCCCGTCCCGGATCACGACCGGGTCCAGGAAGTGCTCGTGCAGGTGGTCGACGAACTCGATCACGCGGTCCTCGACCGACCCGCTGACCGCCACGTAGTCGAACATCGACAGGTGCTGGACCAGCTCACACAGTCCTACCCCACCGGCGTGCGGACACACCGGTACGCCGAACTTCGCGGCCAGCAGCAGGATCGCGATGTTCTCGTTGACCCCGGCGACCCGGGCGCTGTCGAGCTGCAGCACGGACAGCGAGCCGGCCTGCAGCATCTGCTTGAACACCACCCGGTTCTGCACGTGCTCACCGGTGGCGACGCGGGTCGGGGCGATCGCCTTGGCGATGGTCGCGTGGCCGAGGATGTCGTCCGGGCTGGTCGGCTCCTCGACCCACCAGACGTCGTACGGCGCCAGGGCCTCGATCCACCGGATGGCGTCGCCGACGTCCCAGCGCTGGTTGGCGTCGATCGCGATCCGGATGTCCGGTCCGACGGCCTCGCGGGCCAGCCGCATCCGGCGGATGTCGTCGTCGAGGTCCGCGCCGACCTTCAGCTTGATCTGGGTGAACCCCTCGGCGACCGCCTCGTGACACAGCCGGACCAGCTTCGCGTCGTCGTACCCGAGCCAGCCGGGTGTCGTCGTGTACGCCGGGTATCCGCGCTCGCGCAGTAGCGCCTCGCGCTCGGCCCGCCCGGCCTGGCCCTTGCGCAGGATCTCCAGCGCTTCGTCCGGAGTGAGCGCGTCGGTCAGGTAGCGGAAGTCGACGAGGGCAACGATCTGCTCCGGCGTCAGGTCGGAGAGTAGTTTCCAGAGCGGGACACCGGCGCGCTTGGCGGCCAGGTCCCAGACCGCGTTGACGACCGCGCCGATCGCCATGTGCATGACGCCCTTCTCCGGGCCCAGCCAGCGCAGCTGCGAGTCGTGCACGAGCGACTTCCAGAAGGCGCCGAGGTCGTCCAGCGTCGCCTCCACGTCGAGCCCGACCACGTGGTCGCGGAGCGCCTCGATCGCAGCGGTCTGGACGTCGTTCCCGCGGCCGATCGTGAACGCGAACCCGTGCCCTTCGAGCCCGTCCTCGGCGTCGGTGCGCAGGATCAGGTACGCCGCGGAGTAGTCCGGGTCGGGGTTCATCGCGTCGGAGCCGTCCAGGTCCAGCGAGGTGGGGAAGCGGACGTCGTACGTCTCTAACTCGGTGAAACGTGCCATGGAGTGACCCGATCTGGTGCGGAGGGCGGTCTGTCGCAACGAATCCTATAGGATATGTGGCAGCTTCGGCAGGGGGTGTGGACCGCCGCCACTCACTAACTGGGCCGCCCACCGCCACCCGCACGCTCAGCACCTCTCCGCAGGAGCTGCCGGCGGGAGGTTGGACGGTGGCGGAGGTCCGCCGGATACAGTCGCCTCATGACTGCGCTGCGCCTGGGCCAACGCACTTTCGGGGCCAACGAGTTCGCGCTCATGGCGATCGTGAACCGGACTCCGGACTCGTTCTTCGACCGGGGCGCGACCTTCGCCACCGACGCGGCGTACGCGGCGATCGACCAGGCGGTCGCGGACGGTGCCGACCTGGTCGACATCGGTGGCGTGAAGGCCGGGTACGGCGAACCGGTCAGCGAGGACGAGGAGCTCCGGCGGACGGTCGATTTCGTGGCCGGGATCCGCGCCCGACACCCGTCGCTGGTGATCAGCGTCGACACCTACCGCAGCGGGGTCGCGCGGCGCGTGGTCGAGGCCGGGGCCGACCTGCTCAACGACACCTGGTCGGGTTCCGATCCCGATCTCATGTACGCCGCGGCCGAGTTCGGCGCCGGGCTCGTCTGTAGCCACGTCGGCGGGCTCTCGCCACGCACCGACCCGCACCGGATGGCGTACGACGACGTGGTGGCCGACGTGATCCGTACGACGACCGGCCTGGCCGAGCGCGCGGTCGCGGCCGGGGTGCGGCGGGACGGGATCCTGATCGACCCGACGCATGACTTCGGCAAGAACACCCTGCAGTCGCTCGAGCTGACCCGTCGCCTGGACGAGCTGGCCGCGACCGGGTGGCCGGTGCTGGTGGCCGTGTCCAACAAGGACTTCATCGGCGAGACGCTCGAACTGCCGCCAGGTCAGCGGGGGAACGGGACGCTGGCCGCGCTGAGCATCTCGGCCTGGCTTGGTGCCCGCGTGTTCCGGGTACACGACGTACCGGCGGCGCGCCAAGCGCTCGACCTGATCGCCGTACTGCGGGGGACCGCCCAGCCCGCCGGAACCCGAAGGAGCCTGGCCTGATGCGCCAACTCGACGAACTGTCCGACGACGAACTGATCGAGGTCTACCGCGTCGAGGACCGCACGGTTCCGCACCTGCGGGCGAATTTCGTCAGCAGCCTGGACGGCGCGGTCGAGATCGACGGCCAGTCCAAGGCGTTGTCGAGCGACTCCGACAGCCGCGTCTTCAGCATGATCCGCCGGCTGGCCGACGTCGTACTGGTCGGCGCCGGCACCATCCGCGACGAGGGCTACACGCCGCTGCGGTTGTCGGCGGCCAGCCGTGAGTGGCGCAAGGCCAACGACCTGGCCGAGAACCCGACCCTCGCGGTCGTGTCTTCGCGACTCGAGTTGAGCCCGGTGAACCCGATCTTCAAGTCGGCCGAGCGGCCGATCGTGATCACCCACGAAGCCTCCCCGCCGGACCGCCGCGAGGCCCTGGCCGAGGTCGCCGACCTGGTCGTACTCGGTGATTCTGAGGTGGACCTCCAGGCGGTGGTCGAGGAGTTCGCCGCTCGCGGGATGCCGCAGATTCTCTGCGAAGGCGGTCCGCACCTGCTGGGCGCCCTGACGGCAGCTGACCTGGTCGACGAGTTCTGTCTGGCGTTGGCACCTCTCCTGGCAGGCCCCGGCTCCGGCCGCGTCACCGCCGGCGTGCCCACCACGCTCACCCGCCAACTGAGGTTGGCCACGAGCCTGGGCGCCTCCGACGACTACCTCTTCTTCCGCTACCTCCGGGAGTCCTGACGTGCCCGTAGTCGCCGCCGCCGTCTGCCCCCACCCACCGCTCCTCGTCCCCGAAGTAGCCTCTGGCGCGGCATCCGATCTGGACGAACTCCGCGCTGCCTGCCTCGCAGCGATCGACGGACTGGCCACGGCCGACAGCGTGCTGGTGGTCGGCTCGGCGGCGACCGACGCGACGTACGACGGGCGCACCGGCGGTTCCTTTGGCCCGTACGGCGCTCCGACCGTCCGCATCGGCTCCGGGGATCCGGTCCTGCCGCTCTCGCTGGCGATGGGCGGTTGGCTCCTCGACCAGTCGAAGGCTGCTCACGTCTCCCGGATCTATCGCGCCGTACCGGTTGATGCGCCGCCCGCCGACTGCTTACAGCTCGGCAAGGAGCTTGCTGGAGGCAACGATCGGCTCGCGCTGCTGGTGATGGGGGATGGGGCGCCGCGACGCAGTGAGCACTCACCGGTCCACCTGCATCCGCTAGCAGAGATCTTCGACAGTACCGTCGCACAAGCCTTCGCGGCCGCGGATGCCGACGTACTGGCTGCTCTTGACCCAGACCTGGCGACCGAGCTGCAGGCCGCCGGCCGTGCACCCTGGCAGGTGCTGGCGGGGGCGCTTGGTGGCCTAAGCGGTGAGTTGGCCTACCACGCCGCGCCGTACGGGGTCGGCTACTTCGTAGCGTCGTTCAGCTGACCGGAACGTCCGGCCAGCGCGGTGCGGTGTCGGCCAGGTCCTCCCGGCCAGCAGCGCGCAGCTGCTCAACCAGCTCATCACGTGCAGCTTGTACGACGGCTACCGCGGCCGCCTCGGTCTCGTGCGGGCCCGACCAGTTGCAGACGGCATTCCCGGCGTACCAGCCAGAGCCTGTACGGCGTACGTGGGCCGCAGCGAGTCGCGCAGCGGGCAGTGTGGTCGCGGCGAGCTCGATGACCGCGTCAACGGCCACCACTGGTGCTGTCAGGTCCAGCACTGGACGTAGCTCGACAGCGTCGGTGCGGACAAACTCATAGCCCGCAGGAGCCCGCTCTGCCAACCAGGCAAGGGCTTCCGCGGCAGTCTGCTCCAGCAGCTCCGGTTCGGCGAGCGTATGGACGCCGCACTGCCGGGTGTGCGTCGGACGCAACTCGTTCTGCCAGAGCCGCACCTGGAGCTCATCACGGCCGGACAGCCGCCGGCCGAGGATCCGGGCCAGTCCAACGACGTCGAAGTTCAGCTCGTCCGGAGTGCGTTTCCGCCCTGGCTCGAGTGGCATGCCCGGCAGTGTCCCCCGAGTGGTCCACGGCCCGACATGCCACCGAGTCAGAACAGTCACACCCGCACCCTATGCCTTGGCAGGTGCGTCCACGCCGAAGGTCTTGGCCAGGTCGGTCAGGATCGCCCAGGCGCCCTGCAGACCGACGGCGGTCATCCAGGTCAGGTCGGGGACCTCGTGCACCTTGGGCGCCAGCGGCTTCCACAGCGGGTTGGCCTTGAACTCAGCCGCGGTCTTGGCGCCCAGGCCCTTGTCGTCGGCGAACTGGGTGACGAAGATCGCGTCCGCGTCGGCGTCCTTGATCCGCTCGGCGCTGATCTCCAGGGCGAAGCCCTCGACGTCCTGCGACTTCGGCCGGGCCAGGCCGGCGTCCTTCAGCACGATGCCGGAGTAGGTCGCCTTCTGGTAGAGCCGGGTCGGGCCGTCGAGGAAGCGGACCACCGAGATGGTCGGGTTCTTCGCCTTCGCATTGATCGCGTCGCCGACGGACTTGGCCGCCTTCTCGTACGACGTGATCTCCTGCTCGGCCAGGGTCTCCTGCCCGAGCGCCTTCGCCTCGAGCCGGATGTTGTCCTTCCAGGTCGGCCCGGTGGTCTCCGACATGATCGTCGGCGCGATCTTGGAGAGCTGGTCGTAGAGCTTCTCGTGCCGGACCTTGGCGGTGATGATCAGGTCCGGGGCGAGGTCGGCGATCTTCTCCAGGTTCGGCTCGGCCAGCGTGCCGACCGGCTGGGCATCCTTGCCGAGGGTGTCGCGGTCGGCGCCGAGGTACTCCGGCAGCTTGTCCTTGATGCTGCGGTAGTCGGTGTAGCCGACGACCGGGGTGTCCAGGATCAGCGTGGCGTCGACGAAGCTGGCGTCCAGCGCGACGACCCGCTTCGGCTTGGCCGGGATCTCGGTCTTGCCCATCGCGTGCTCGATCGTCCGGGGGAACCCGGTGCCGGCCGAGCCGGACGCCTCGGGGGTCTTGCTGTCGTCGGACGAGCCACAGCCGGTGAGGGCCAGTGCGGTGACGGCGAACAGGGCGGTGATGCGGGCCAGTCCGGGGCGGTGGGGCGGGGACGGTAGTGGCACTCGCACGGGTCTCTCCTGGTAGGGCAAGGGTCGCAGGTAGGGTGTCTGTCGACCTCTGACTAGTAAGGTAACCCTAACCTATGTCGCCCCCTGCTCGGCGCACGGTATCGCTGGTGGTGCTGGCCGTCGTTCTCGTGCTGGTCTTCGTGGCCAGCCTGGCTTTCGGCTCCCGCTGGCTCGGCCCGGGCGCGCTCTGGCACGCCCTGACGGCCAACAACGGTTCGGATGCGGATGTGATCGTCCGCAGCCTCCGGGCGCCGCGCACGATCGTGGCTGTGCTCATCGGTCTCTGCCTCGGGGTGGCCGGCGCTCTGATGCAGGGCCACACCCGCAATGCCCTCGCAGAGCCGGGCATCTTCGGTGTGAGCTCCGGTGCCGCCTTTGCGGTAGTCCTGGGGCTACAGCTCGGAGTGGTCGAGTCAGTCGGGTCCACGGTCTGGGTCGCGCTCGCGGGTGCGTTGATAGCGACGTACGGCGTGCAGTGGCTGGCGTCGCGGGGGAGTGGAGCCACTCCGGTCGGGCTGGCGCTCACGGGTGCCGCGGTCGCCGCGCTGCTCGGTGCGATGACGTCGGCGGTCGTGTTGCTGGACAGCACCACCTTGGACAGCTATCGCTTCTGGGCGGTCGGATCGGTCGCCGGACGCGGTCTGGACGTTGCCGGACAGGTGCTGCCGTTCGCGGTACTCGGTCTGGTGCTTGCGGCCGTCAACGCTCGTGATCTCGACCTGCTGGCTCTCGGTGACGACGTGGCTGCAGGGCTCGGGCTGTCCATCCCCAGAGCTCGTCTGATCGGACTAGGTGCGATCGGCTTGCTTACGGCGGCCGGAGTGGCCGCGTGTGGCCCGATCGGCTTCCTGGGCTTGCTGTCCGGGCATGTAGCGCGGCAGCTCTTCGGTTCCCGCAACACCTGGCTGATCCCGGGCGCCGGACTGGTCGGTGCGAGCGCCATGGTGCTCGCAGACCTCGTCGGCCGGTTGATCGGCGGTGCGGGTGAGGTGCAGGCCGGCGTGGTGCTGGGCATCGTCGGTGCGCCGCTGTTCGTGCTGGTGGTCCGTCGCCGGGCGGTGGTGCTGTGAAGTCCCGCACTGTCGTGCTGAGCCTCGTCTTTGCCGCACTGGCGATCGCCGTCGCTCTGCTGTCTTTGAGCATCGGTACGTCGAAGGTACCGATAGCTGACGTGATCGACGTCCTCCTCGGCGGTGGACGCCGTGGGCAACGTCTGATCGTGTTGGACCTGCGATTGCCACGAGTGGCGACCGGACTGCTGGTCGGGATCGCGTTCGCGGTGTCCGGTGCGCTCCTGCAAACCCTGTCCCGTAACGCGTTGGCCAGCCCGGACATCGTCGGAGTGAACTCGGGCGCCTCGGCCGGAGCAGTCGCAGTGATCGTGCTGGCCGGAAGCGGTGGTGGCAACATCTCCGGGTTCGCAGGCCGGGTGGGGATCCCGCTGGCCGCGGTACTCGGCGGACTGCTCGCCACGGTCGTTGTAGGCGCACTGTCTGTTCAGCGCGGCCAGGTGGATGGTGGGCGCGTCGTACTGATCGGTGTGGGCATTGCAGCCGCCGCCAACTCCTTGGTCGCTTGGATGTTGGTGATCGGCGATGTGAACGACGCTGGTCGAGCTGCAGCCTGGCTGGCCGGTTCACTCAACTCCCGCGAGTGGAGCGACGCCGTACCGGTATTGATTGCTGTCGTGGTGCTGTTGCCGGTAGCAATCATGTTCAACCGCGACTTGTCCGCCATGGTGCTCGGTGACGACGTGGCGTCCTCACTGGGCGTGCGGGTAGCCCGCATTCGCCTGCTTCTGCTGATCGTTGCGACCGTACTGGCCGCCATGGCGACAGCGGGCGCCGGTCCGATCGCCTTTGTCGCGCTGGTAGCTCCACAGGTCGCACTGCGGCTCACCCGGATGGAACGACCGCCGCTGGTGACGTCCGCGATGCTGGGCGCAGTGTTCGTCGTACTGGCTGATCTGCTCGCGCGGAACGGCCTGGGCTGGCTCCACCTCGGACCGTATGAGCTGCCAGTCGGTGTCATCACCGCCGCGGCCGGAGCGCCGTACCTGCTTCACCTCATCGGCCGCCAGCAGAAGGGGCGCTGAAGTGCACGTCGAGAACCTCACCCTTGGGTACGGCGCGGATGCGCCCGTGGTGACAGGGCTGACGCTGGAAGTGCCGGCTGGGCAGTTGACGGCGATCGTCGGGCCGAACGGCTCGGGCAAGTCCACGCTGTTGCGCGGCATGAGCCGACTGTTGCCTCCGCAGAGTGGACAGGTGTTGCTGGATGGTGAGGACATCCACAAGCTGCCGGCGCGGGAGTTGGCGCGGCGGCTCGGCGTACTGCCGCAGGGACCGGTTACGCCAGAGGGCATCACTGCGGCCGAGCTGGTGTCGCGTGGTCGGCATCCGCACCGAGGGCTGTTCGGGCGTCTGACGCCTGAGGATGATGCGGCGATCGAGCAGGCATTGGCCGCGGTGGAACTGACCGAGCTGCGAGACCGTCCGGTCGATCAGCTGTCCGGTGGGCAGCGGCAGCGGGTCTGGATCGCCATGGTGCTGGCGCAGGGGACCGCACACCTGTTGCTGGACGAGCCCACGACGTACCTGGACCTGGCGCACGCGGTTGATGTGATGAACGTCGTACACGCTGCTGCGCACCTGTCCGGTCGGACCGTAGTGGTGGTGCTGCACGATCTGACGCTGGCCGCGCAGTACGCCGATCACTTGGTGGTGATGGGAGACGGTGCGATCGCGGCCGAGGGGCGTCCGGTCGACGTACTGACCGCGGAGCTGCTGGACGACGTGTTCGGGCTGCAGGCAACGGTGGTGGAGGTCGGTGGCGCGCCGGTAGTGGTGCCGGATCGTAGGCTTGCTGGGTGACGCACTCCGTTCGTTCCCTCGTGGACACCCTGGCCGACTCGGTCGAGTGGCTGTCCGTGCGGACTGCGGACGCCGTACCGGGGCCTGAGTGGGTGTCGTGTGCCCAGGTCATTGCTGAGCAGCAGGACGGCGGCGATCCGACGGCTGCTTGGCGTGCTCGGGTCGCGGCGGACTATGCGCGTGACTACACGATCGATCCGCCTACGCAGGTCGCGGCCATGTTCACGCTCATGTGGTACGTCCAGGTGCCTGCGCTGGTTGCCGGAGTGCTCGGTGCGGCTGAGGGAGTGTCACCCGAGGTTTCCCCGGAGGCGCTGGCTTTTCGGGTGCATCCGACTGCGCACTACCCGGTTGAGGTCGCGCTGCTCTCGGAGCGCGTCGTACCGGTGCAGACAGCAGCTGTGCAGCTCAAGGAGCACGCCAAGGCGTTTCTGGACTCGTACCGGCCCGGGGTGAAGCTCAGCTCACTGCAGCGGTTCGGTGCGGTCGACGACGAGGTGCGGTCTGCACTCCGGCTGCCGGAGAGTGCGCCGTACGCCGATGAAGCGGCTGCCGCGTTCGGAGTCTCACTGGAGCAGAAGCTGCGGACGTCGTGCTGCTACTTCTACGTGTTGCCGAAAGTGAACGCCTGCACCACTTGCCCCAGGTTTCGACGAATGGTCTATACCAACAGGATCTAAAGGATTGCCCGCCTCCTGATCCGCACTGAGGCTGTCCGCATGCGGTGGACACGTGCAGTGGTGGCAGGCGTACTTCTGGTGACCTCGGTAGCCCCGATGCCGATGGCACACGCACGGGAGGCGGCCGGCGCGATACCGGGGATGTGGACCGAGACGGCGTACAGCTCGGTCTTCAAGGACAGCGGGCGCTCGGCCGACGCCGGCGACAGCATTCGTCTCGACACGGCGAAGAACGACTACGAGGGCGCGCAGATCGTGTTGCGTGGCTCGGCCGGGTTCACCGTGAACAGCGTCGACTTCACGCCGCTGAGCGGATCGACGGATGCGATCGCGGCGAGCGAGATCAGCTACAACCCGGTCGGTTACGAGTACCTGAACCACAACTCGGTCAACGGCTGGGAGCCCGACAACTTCGTCGTACCGACGATCCGCAAGGGCGCTGGTGAATACCCGGACCGGTTGCTGAACGCAAAGACCGTGGCGGTGCCGGCCAACCAGACGCAGTCGATCTGGGTCCGCGTGCATGTGCCCGCCACGGCCGCCGGTGGTGTCTACACCGGCCGCGCCACGGTGAAGACGACGAACGGCGATCTGTCGGTGCCGATCACGGTGAACGCCCGCAACGTGGTGATCCCGCCGGCGAACCAGAGCGAGTTCACCAACGTGATGTGGACGAACTTCCTCGGTTTCACCTCCTGGGACCACGGCAAGGGCGACACGGTCGACCTGTTCTACGAGTACAAGCGGTACACCCCGGACTGGTGGCAGCTGATCGACAACTGGGCCGACGTGATGAAGCAGAACCGGCAGAACAACCTGCAGCTGCCGCTGATCACCCTGCTCACCGACGGTGGCAGCAAGGTCGATGCCGCCGGCAAGTACACGTTCAACTTCAGTCGGTTCGACGAGGTCGTGCAGCGCTTCCTGGACAAGGGCGTGGTGCACACGCTGGAAGGCTTCACCGGTGCCGGCCCGCAGCGCGAGGACCGCAACCCGTACTTCCCGCAGTGGCTGATCGAGACGGTGCCGAAGGCAACCGGCTCGCAGACGCCGGACTACATGCTGTGGAAGTCGCCGGAGGCGAACAACTGGTACTCGCAGTTCTATCCGGCGCTCAAGCAGCACCTGGACGCCAAGGGCTGGACGTCGAAGTACTGGATGCACGTGGGTGACGAGGCCAACGGCAAGGAGGGTGAGGAAGGCTGGACCGGCATCGCCGCCCAGCTGCGCAAGTACTTCCCCGGCGTGCGTCTCGGTGACACGTCGGTGAACGGCTCCGGCCCGCTCATCGCCAAGAACTCCGACATCGAGATCCCGAACCTGTTCACCTACACGATGGATCCGGGCACGTACGACACCGAGCGCAAGGACCACGGAAAGCCACTCTGGTTCTACAACTGCAACATCCCGGCCGGGAACCACCTGAACAGGTTCATCGACCAGCCGCAGTGGAGCCAGCGCCAGACCATGTGGCTGGCCTACAACAAGGGCGCCACCGGCTACCTGCACTGGGCCTACGGCAACTGGCAGTTCGACATGAACGACCAGGATGTCAAGGGCGACGGGTACATCGTCCGGCCCGACAAGCCCAACCACACCATCGAGTCGTCGACGCGCTACGAGTCACTGCGGGACGGCATGGAGGACTGGGAGGTCCTTAACAAGCTCGGCAAGACCAACCCCGGGCTGGCACACGACCTCGCCAACAGCGTCGTCCAGGCGAGTGACACCTACACGCCGGACGTCAACTACATGCAGCGGGTACGACGGATCGCGCTGGACGCCGCAGCTGGTCTGCCGGTCACTGCCAAGGACCTGGCGCGGGCCAAGACGGCCACGGCGTCGAGTGGTGACGCGGCCAAGGCTGTCGACGGTGACAGCTCGACCGCCTGGCAGCCCACGTCGGGTAACGGCACCAACTGGACGCAGGTCGACCTCGGCCGGCAGGCGCAGGTGGACGGTGTCCGGCTGAAGTGGGGTGCGACCTGGGCTAGCAACTACCGGGTGCTGACCTCGTTCGACGGCACCAAGTGGGCCGAGGCAGGTACCCGGGTCGACAACCCCAAGGACGACCTGGCCAAACCCGGTGGCGACGACTTCGTCGGTCTGAACGTCAAGGCCCGGTACGTCCGGGTCGAGGCGACCACGTCCAGTGGCGGAGCGACGCCGTACCAACTGCTCGACTTCGAGGTGGCCGGCAACCTGCTCCTGCAGCAGAACATCGCTGGTGGCAAGTCGACCACCCACTCCGCCCCCTCCGGCCGGTTCCCGGACTCCGGGAACGAGGCCACCGACGGTGTGCTGAGCGACAACTGGGGGGACGGCAAGAGCTTCGGCTACGAGCTCTCGTCGATCGGCAGCTCGATCCGGCCGTCGGTCACCATCGACCTGGGCTACTCGCAGGCCGTCGGCACCGTCCGGTTCCATGCCTACCAGGAGTACCCGGACTATCGGCCGGACATGATCACGGTCGAGACCAGTAACGACGGGACGAACTACAGCGAGCGCGGCCGGTTGAGCTTCGTCAACGGTGCCTCGAACCTCTGGTACGACCTCGGCTTCGCTCCGGCGACGGCACGCTACATCCGGGTGTCCCTGGACAAGAAGATGAACAACAAGTACCAGACCGGCCTGTTCGTCGACGAGATCGAGGCGTACGGCGCCGGCCAGCCGGGAGACGTGACGCCGGGGTCGACGGCGTACCGGTGGGACGGGACGGACGGCGGTCACCAGGTGATCTTCGCGCCGACGGCCACCGGGTCGATGGGCCGGTTCGACTGGAGCGCGGCACCTGGTCTGAGGCGGGACGATCTGGGCGGCGGTCCGATCGCGGGAAAGACCAGCGGGTACGCCTGGTACAACCAGCAGCACGCGGTGGCTCGCAGTACGACGGGCAAGCTGTTGCACTGGTGGTGGATCGAGGGCGAGTCGGCGTCACACACCGCGGACTGGGGCGGTGACGCCGCCGGTGATCCGACCGCAGTGGTGTGGTCGGGACAGCAGCACATCTTCGCGCGCTCCTCGACCGGTGATCTGACGCACTGGTGGTGGGACCCGGCGGACAGCCAGCTCCGCATCGACAAGTGGGGCGGTGCGCCAGGGCCGATCGTCGGCACTCCGTCCACGTACGTGTGGGGCAACCAGCTGCACGTGGTCGCGCGGGGCGCCAACAACCACCTGTACCACTGGTGGTGGGTGAGCGGTGAGTTCGAGCCGCACTTCGCCGACTGGGGTGGTGAGGCGTACTCCGACCCGACGACCTTCGTCTGGAACGGGCAGCAGCACGTGTTCACCCAGGCTGCCGATGGTCAGCTCTTCCACTGGTTCTGGGACGCCGGGAGCGGTCTGAACCAGGTGAAGTGGGGCGGGGCGCCCGGCAAGTTCGTCGGAGCACCCTCGTCCTTCAAGACCGCCACCCAGCAGCACGTCGTCGCCCGCGGCCCGAACAACACCCTCTACCACTGGTGGTGGGACCAGGGCCTGGGAGTCGTCCAGTGGGAGGACCGGGGCGGTGAGGTCTACTCCGACCCGGTCGCCTTCGCCTACGACAACCAGCACCAGTACTTCGCCCAGAGCAAGACGAACACCCTGGCGCACTGGTGGTGGGTCCCCGGCGACCCGAACAACGGCTGGCACTACAACGACTGGGGCGGCAGCGTGAAGTACCCGGCCTCGTGATCGCTCTTTGAAGCGCTTCCACCAGGAAGTTCTTGTCTGTAACGAAAAATGTCGGTGGCTGCCTGCAGGATGCGGGGCATGAGAGTCGTGCTGCAGGCGTCATCGATGAGTAATCCGGTCTTGGTTGTCCGGGCCCGGCGCGAGAGCTACGGTCGCTGACGTGACCTCGTCCGGTGGTTCTCCGGCGACGACCCCGATCGGCTCCCGGGCCGACGCGGAGGGCTACGTCGCGATGGTCTGTTTCAAGCATGGTCCGCCCCGGCTGCACGGCGTCGAGCTGGAGTGGACCGTGCATCACGCGGAGGATCCGCGCCGGCCGCTCGACGCCGACCGGCTGAGGAAGGCACTGGGCGTGCACGCGCCCCCCACCCTGGTCCCCGGCAGCGCGCAGCTGCCCTTGGGCCGGGGTGCTCTGGTCACCGTGGAGCCGGGTGGCCAGGTGGAGATCTCCGGCCCCGCCATGGCGTCGATCCAGCAGCTGGTCGACGATACCGCCGCCGATGCGGCCGAGCTGGCCGCGCTGTTGCAGTCCGAGGGTCTCGTCCTGGGCGAGCACGGGCTGGACGCGTTCCGCGCGCCCCGGCGCATCCTCACCGTTCCGCGCTATGCGGCGATGGAGGGTGCCTTCCGGCGGCTGGGGCCGCACGGCCCGCGGATGATGTGCAGTACGGCTGGACTACAGGTCTGCCTGGATGCCGGTGAGGTGGACCAGACTGCGCTGCGTTGGCGTGCGCTGCACGATCTGGGCCCGACTCTGGTCGCACTGTTCGCCAACTCGCGGCGCCGAGCCGATGCAGACACGGGCTGGGCGTCTGCACGGACAGAGGCGACCTTCGGCACCTGTGCGCCGTTCACTGAGCCGCCGCCCCTGGACGGCGACCCGGCTGAGGCGTGGGCGCGGACTGCGATGGAGGCACCGGTGCTGTGCCTGCGCCGCGGCGACAGCTGGGACGCGCCGGTCGGGCTGACCTTCGGTGACTGGGCCGATGGCCGGCTGCCCGGTGACAGACCGACGTACGACGACCTTGAGTACCACCTATCCACGCTGTTCCCGCCGGTGCGGCCACGTGGCTATCTGGAGGTCCGCTACCTCGACACCCAGCCGGGAGACGGGTGGATCGCCCCGACCCTGCTGATCACTGCGTTGATGTCCGATCCGGCGCGACTGGACGACGTACTGGCTGCTGCTGAGCCGGGGGCCGGGCGTTGGTTCCCGGCGGCCCGCGACGGGCTCGACGACAAGCCGGTCGCGCAGGCGGCCCGTGAGCTCGTCGATCTGGGCATCGGCCTGCTGGACCGGACCGGCGTCACCCCTGAGCTTCGTGCTGCGGTCGCAACCCGGCTGCAGGACATCGTCGACGACACCCACAGAAGGCGAGCCTCATGACTCAGCATCAGTTGTCAGACCTGACCGAGGAGGGACTGCGGTCCTTCGTGGCCGAGCAGCTGGACCGGTCCCGGCGGCGGACGGCTCACCTGGCGGATGCGGTCGACGTCGACGACCTGATCAAGCAGCACTCGAAGCTGATGTCGCCGCTGATCTGGGACTACGCGCACATCGGCAACCAGGAGGAGCTCTGGCTGGTCCGGGATGTGGGTGGTCGCGAGCCGCTGCGCCAGGACATCGACGAGCTGTACGACGCGTTCATGCACCCGCGCTCGGATCGGCCGGCGTTGCCGCTGCTGGGGCCGGTGGAGACGCGCGCGTACGTCGAGGAGGTCCGGGACAAGGTGCTCGACGTCCTCGACCACGTGAAGTTCGACGGTGGCCGGGAGCTGGTCGACAACGGGTTCGCGTTCGGGATGATCGTGCAGCACGAGCAGCAGCACGACGAGACGATGCTGGCGACTCACCAACTGCGTCACGGCGTACCGGTGCTGGATGCGCCCGCACCTCCGCCCGGTCGACGGCTGCCGTCGGCTGAGGTGCTGGTGCCCGGTGGGGTCTTCGAGATGGGGACGTCGGTCGAGCCTTGGGCGCTGGACAACGAGCGACCGGCTCACGCCGTACGGGTGGCGCCTTATGCGATCGACACCGTGCCGGTGAGCAATGGGGACTACCTGCGCTTCGTGACCGGCGGTGGGTATCAGGACCCGCAGTGGTGGTCGGAGGCCGGCTGGGCGCACGTCCAGAAGGGCTCACTGACCGGACCGCGGTTCTGGGAGGTCGAGGACGGCTCCTACTGGCAGCTGCGGTTCGGCAAGCGAGAGGCGTTGCCGCTGGACGAGCCGGTGATGCACGTCTGCTTCTACGAGGCCGAGGCCTATGCGAAGTGGGCGGGCAAGCGGCTGCCGACGGAGGAGGAGTGGGAGTTCGCAGCACGGTTCGACCCGGCGACCGGGCGGACGCGGCGGTTCCCGTGGGGTGACGAGAGCCCGGGTCCGCAGCACGCGAACCTCGGCCAGCGCCACCTCGGCCCGGCTCCGGTCGGCGCCTACCCGGCCGGCGCGTCACCGCTGGGCGTCGAGCAGCTCATCGGTGACCTCTGGGAATGGACCTCGAGCGACTTCACGCCGTACCCGGGCTTCCGTGCCTTCCCGTACGACGAATACTCGCTGGTCTTTTTCGGACCGGACTACAAGATCCTCCGTGGTGGCTCGTTCGCCACCGACGAGGTGGTCGCCCGCACCACGTTCCGCAACTGGGACTACCCGATCCGCCGCCAGATCTTCGCCGGGTTCCGCTGTGCCCGCGATCCCCGGCCAGAGGAGCTGCGCTCCTGATGTGCCGCCACCTCGCCTACCTGGGTCCACCGACCACCCTCGCGACTCTGGTGCTGGAGCCGGAGCACTCCCTGTTCGAGCAGTCCTGGGCCCCGCGCGACATGCGTGGGGGCGGGACGGTCAACGCCGACGGCTTCGGCCTGGGCTGGTACGCCGACGGCCAGCCGGCGCGGTACCGGCGGAACGTGCCGATCTGGACCGATGACAACCTGCGGGACCTCTCGCACGTGATCACTTCGGACGCGATCATCGCCGCCGTACGGAACGGGACGGAGCGGATGCCTCATGTGGAGTCGGCGGTCGCGCCGTTCCGCAACGGGCGCTGGTTGTTCAGCCACAACGGGCGGATCCCGGGCTGGCCGGAGTCGACGGTGAAGCTGGCCGGCGCGTTACCGGTCGCCGACCTGGTGACGCTCGACGCCCCCGTCGATTCCGCCTTGCTCTTCGCGCTGATCTCGCATCGCCTGACCACTGGGTACGACGCCGCCGAGGCGGTCGCATCCGTCGTCCACGAGGTGGAGGAGGCGGCACCGGGTTCGCGACTGAACCTGTTGCTGACCGACGGCGAGCAGCTCGTCGCCACCAGCTGGACGCATTCCCTGCACGTCCGACGGACCGCCGACTCGACCACCGTCAGTTCGGAACCGTTCGGCGCCGGGCACTGGGACGAGGTCCCGGACCGCTCGCTGCTCGTGGCCACCGCTACCACCGTGAGCATCACCCCGATGGAAGGACCGCAGTGACCCAGATCGACGTACACCTCACGCCGGACTATGCCGCTCGTACCCTCCGCGAAGACGTCCGCGCCGGCCTCACCGCCGACGCCAAATGGCTGCCGCCGAAATGGTTCTACGATGCGCGCGGCAGCGAACTGTTCGAGCAGATCACCCGGCTGCCCGAGTACTACCCGACCCGCGCCGAGCGCGAGATCCTGCAGGCGCGCAGCGGCGAGATCGCCCAGCTGACGAAGGCGCGCACCCTGGTCGAGCTCGGTTCCGGCTCGTCGGAGAAGACCCGCCTGCTGCTCGACGGGCTGCGCGATCACGGCACGCTGACCACGTTCGTCCCGCTCGACGTCTCCGAGTCCGCACTGCGCGAGGCGTCGGACGCGATCAACGCCGACTACCCGACCATCGACGTCCACGGTGTTGTCGGTGACTTCACCGCCCACCTCGACAAGCTGCCCGGCGACTCACCCCGGCTGGTCGCCTTCCTCGGTGGCACGATCGGCAACCTGCTGCCTACCGAGCGCGCCACCTTCTACCGCTCGATCCGCGACGTCCTCGAGCCTGGTGAGTGGCTGCTGCTCGGCACCGACCTGGTCAAGGATCCGGCCACCCTGGTCGCGGCGTACGACGATGCCCAGGGCGTGACCGCGGAGTTCAACCGCAACGTCCTGCGGGTGATCAACCGCCAGCTCGGCGCCGACTTCGACGTCGACGCCTTCGAACACGTCGCCCGCTGGGACGCCGACAACGAATGGATCGAGATGCGCCTGCGGGCAACCAGCCCGCAGCGCGTCCTGATCCCCGAGGTCCACCTCGAGATCGACTTCGCCGAGGGCGAGGAGCTGCACACCGAGATCTCGGCCAAGTTCCGCCCCGAAGGCGTCACCGCCGAACTGGCCACCGGCGGCTTCACCCAAGCAGCCTGGTGGACCGACACCCAGGCCCGCTTCGCCCTCTCCCTCTGGCAAGCCGCCTGACCCGGTCCCCAATTTCCCTGGCTAGGCACTGAAATTGGGGGTTCTGCACTCATAACCAGAGTGCAGAACCCCCAACGGGAGTGGCTAGGCAGCGAAATTGGTCAGCCGCCGGACTTGATCAGGGCGTTGATCTTGTCGACGTAGGTGGACAGGTTGGAGACCGGCTTCTTGCCGCTGAGGATCGGGGTGTACTCGGCGGTGGTGAGGTCGCCGACCTGCTGGGCCCACTGGGTGGTGAAGCGGACGCCCACGGTTTTCTCGGCGGCCAGGTCGGCCTTGACGGTGTCGACGACAGTGCTCTGCTGGGCCTTGGTCAGGGCGTCGAAGTAGCTGGCCTGCGCGGGTGTGTAGGCCGGGGGAGCGACCGGGGACTGCGGCAGTACGGCGTCCCACACCTTGGTGTTGAGGTACTGCAGCACCTTGAAGGTCGAGTCCTGGTTCTTCGTGTACTGCGGTGTGCAGATCCCGACCGAGTCGTACAGAGTGGCGGGGGTCGTGACCTGCGGGAATGGCGCGAAGCCGTACTTCACCTTCGGCTTGTCGACCTGGAATCCGGCGGCCAGCCACTGTCCGCCGAACATCATCGGGATCTTGCCGGCCGCGAACAGCGACTGCGCGTTCGCGGCGTCGTACCCGGGTGGGGAGACCGAACCGTTCTTGACCGCGTCGGCGAGCTTCTGCACGCCCTCGGTGTACTTGGCGTCCGCCTCGGCCTTGGTCGGGTGGTTCACGTCGTCGGTGAACGGCGCGCCACCCGCGGAGACGGCGTACATGCTCATCGTGAACGGGCCGTCCGGTCCGGTGAGCTGATCGGCGACCAGCCCGTACTTCGCTCCGTTCTTGCCGGTCAGTTTGACCGCGGCGGCGTACATCTCGTCCCAGGTCCAGCCGCCCTTGGGGATGGTGACCCCGGCGGCGGTGAACGCGTCGGCGTTGTACCAGACGCCGTACGTGTTCATCAGGGACGGGAGTCCGCCCATCTGGCCGTCGGCGGTGGTCCAGTTCGCGATCGCGGACGGGACGAACTTGTCCGCGCCGAAGTCCCCGTCCTTCAGCTTCGAACTCCAGTCCACCAGCAGACCCTGCTGGGTGTACTGCTGCTCGGTGTCGTTACCGCACCAGAACAGGTCCGGCAGCTTCTTCGCCTGGGTCAGCGACGACAGCTTGTCGCCGTACTGGCCGCTCGGGGTGTCGAGCAGCTCGACCTTGATGTTGTCGTCCTTGAACTCGGCCAGCGCCTTCTTGATCACGGCGTTGGTCTGGGTCGACTCCCACGTCATCACGGTGACGGTGACCGGGCCGTCGCTGGAGCCGGAGTCCGAACCGCCGCAGGCCGCGGTGGTCAGCAGCCCGGCGCAGGCCAGGGCGGCCACGCCGATGAGCTTGGTCTTCACGAGATGTCCCTCATTTCTGGGTGGTGCTGCCGAGCGAGCCGAGGCCCTGGATGAAGTAGCGCTGCGCGACGAAGAAGAGGATCAGCGGTGGCAGCATGTAGAGCAGGTTGGTGGCCATGTAGTAGCTCCAGTCCGGCGTCTTGCCGGCGAACGGCGAGATGAACGCGGCCATGCCGACCGACAGCGGCCACTTGCCGGAGGAGTAGAGGTAGACCAGCGGGTTCAGGTAGTCGTTCCACGAGGCCTGGAAGGCGAGGATCGCCATCGTGATCCAGGCCGGCCGGGTCAGCGGCAGCATCACCTGGGTGAAGATCCGCAGGTGCCCGGCGCCGTCGATCTTGGCCGCCTCGTCGATCGAGTACGGGATGGCCAGGAAGTACTGGCGGGCCAGGAAGATGAAGAGCGGGTTCCCGCCCAGGAACGCCGGGACGATCAGCGGCAGCCAGGTGTCGTACCAGCCGATCGTCTTGTACATCTGGAACAGCGGGATCAGCCCGACCACACCAGGCAGCAGCATGCTGCCGACGAACAGGTAGAACCACACCTTCCGGCCGGGGAACCGCAACCGGGCCAGCGCGTAACCGGCCATCATCGCGGTCATCACGCCACCGAGCACGCTGAGCGCGGTGATGATGGTGGAGTTGAGCAGTAGCCGCGGGAAGTGGATCGCCTGCGGGCCGTCGATGAAGTTGCGCCAGGTCCATTCGCGCGGCAGCAACCGCGGTGGGATCTCGAAGACCGCCGACCCGCTCTTCAGGCCGATGGTGATCATCCAGAGCAGCGGCACGATCATCACGGCCGCGACGAACAAGGCGGTCACGTACCAGGCCGTCGTACCGGCCAGACGGCGCGACGGGCGGCTAGTCGGGAGTGTTGTCACTGTAGGTCCAAAGGGAGGTGAACTTCGCGGCCAGGGCGATGACGACGATGATGATCACGAACAGCACCCACACCTGCGCCGAGGCGTAGCCGAGCTGGGGGATCCGGCCGAGGTTGGGGAAACCGTTGTTGTAGATCGACAGCATCAGCACGCTGGTGCTGAAGCCGGGGCCGCCGTTGGTCAGGATCTTGGGCTGGTTGAACGTCTGCAGCGCCGCGGTGGTCTGCAGGATCACCTGCAGCAGGATGATCGGGCTGATCGTCGGCACCGTGATCCGGAAGAACGCCGACCACGGACCGGCGCCGTCCACCTTGGCCGCCTCGTAGAGCTCGGTCGGGACGGCCTGGAGCGCGGCCAGGAAGATGATCATCGTGCCGCCGACGCCCCACAACATCATCAGTACGACGGAAGGCATCGCCATCGTCGGACTCTGGAGCCAGAGACTGGTCGGCAGGCCGAGGCGGTCGAGCACCGTGTTGAGCAGCCCGACCTGGGGGTTCAGGATGAACTTCCAGAGTGTGATGGTCGCGACCGCGGGCAGGACCACCGGGAGGTAGGCCAGCGTCCGGACGATCCGGACGCCGCGGAAGCGTTGGTTGCAGAACATCGCCAGCGCGAGACCGAGTACGAGCGAGAGCGGCACGTACAGGACCACCAGGTACCCGGTCGCGCGCAAGGCCGGCCAGAAGGCCGGGTCGGCGGTGAAGAGCCGGCGGAAGTTGCCGAGGCCGACGAAGACCGGATCGGACAGGCCGTTGTACTTCGTCAGCGCGAGATAGAACGAGCGGATCAGCGGGTATCCGACGAACACCGTGAACCCGATGATCGCCGGGGCGATGAACAGGTACGCCGCCGTTGTGTCGGACCCGGCACCGCGGCTGAGGCCGCCCCGGGCGCGACGGCGGGATTCATTCATCCGGCCTCCTGGACGGTAACGTTTCCAAGTTTTACTGTGGTGTGACGATGCCGTGTCGGGAAAAGGAAGTCAACCCTGTGTCCGAAACGTTTCCAACGCAGTCCGGGACCGCCCGGCAGCCGACGATGATCGACGTGGCCCGGCGGGCCGGCGTCGGGCTCGGCACGGTCTCCCGGGTGGTGAACGGCGGGCACGGAGTCCGGGACGAGACGGCCGAGCGGGTCCGGACCGCGATCGACGAGCTCGGTTTCCAGCGCAACGAGGTCGCCCGCGCGCTGCGGCCGGGGAAGAAGTCCTCGAGCCTGGCGCTGGTGCTCGGTGACCTGACCAACCCGTTCTACGCGACGATCGCGAAGGCCTCGCTGGAGGTCGCCGGCCAGTCCGGGTTCGCCGTCGTCCTCGGCAGTGTGGACGAGGATCCGGAGGGGGAGAAGCGGGCGATCCAGGAGTTGGTCAGCCGCCAGGTCGCCGGCCTGATGATCGTGCCGGACCAGGGTGATCACGCGTTCCTGGCGAGCGCCGGCGTACCGGTCGTGTTCGTGGACCGGCCCGCGACCGGGATCGAGGCCGACATCGTGATGGTCGACAACGAAGGTGGCGGGCGGCTGGCCACCGAGCACTTGCTGACGCAGGGTCATCAGCGGATCGCGATTCTGCTGGCGCCGTCGTACTACACGACCGGACGGCGGTTGCGTGGCTTCCGGCGTGCGCACCGGTCCGCGGGTTTGGACGTGGACGAGTCGCTGGTGGTGCAGCTGCCCGAGGGCAACGCCGAGTCCGCCGAGAAGGCGACGCGGGAGCTGATGCTGCGGCCCGATCCGCCGACGGCGATCTTCGCGTCCACCAACTTCCTGACCGAAGGTGTACTGCGGGCGCTGGGCGAGCTGAAGCTCGAGCCTGCCGTGGTCGGGTTCGACGACTTCCGGCTGGCGGACATGCTGCCGACCCCGGTCACGGTCGTCGCGTCCGACATCGCCGAGCTCGGCCGGAGCGCTGCCCGGCTGCTCCTCGACCGAGCCTCCGGCGCCGATCGCCGGCCGCCGCAACGGATCGTACTGCCGTGTGCTCTGATTCAGCGCGGTTCAGGGGAGCGGCCGCCGTCTGCTCCGAAGAGAAAGCCTCGCTGATGGCACCGTGCCTGGATAGGGTCGTCCCGTGTTCTACGAATCCATCGGCACCGGCCGACCCATCGTGTTCCTGCCCGGCTGGGGCGGCAACAACGGCGAGACCCAAGCCGCCCACGAGCCGGTCTTCGCCGACCGCGCCGGTTGGCGTCGCATCTACATCGACCCACCCGGCACCAACGGTCGTCCCGGCGATCTGTCGATCACCGACCAGGACGGGATGCTCGACGCCATCGCGGAGACCATCACCGAGGTTCTCGGCAGCGACCAGTACGCCGTTGCCGGCACCTCCGCCGGTGCTTTGCACGCCCGCGGGCTGATCAAGCGCGACCCGGCGCGCGTGCTGGGCTTGCTGCTCCGCGTCCCCGGCGTCATCGCCGACCGGACCGCGCGCACCCTTCCGACGGATGATTACCTTCGCCGGACGCCGTCGTACGCCGCCGCGTCGCAGACCAAGCAGGACCTGTACTACGACCCGGCCGAGCGGTCTGCCGACCTCGATTTCCTCGCCCGGATCCAGTCCGACCCGAAGACCTACGCGCTGGCAGACGATCCCGCCGTACTGTTCGAGCGGCCGACGCTGATCGTGGCCGGGCGCCAGGACACGATCACCGGGTACGCCGATGCGTGGGGGTTGATCGACGACTACCCGACCGCGACGTACGCCGTACTGGATCAGGAAGAGCACGACCTACCAGTACGGCGACCAGCGCTCTACCACGCACTGGTCGCCGACTGGCTGGATCGGATGGAGGCTAGCTAGCCGGGCCGATCAGTTTCCAGGGCTCGTGGTCGGGGTCGGGCCCGGTCCCTGGGGCATTGTTCTGGGTCCACCACTTGGCTTTCCAGACCTTGCCGTTGTACTTCACGGTCACCTGCTCCACCGCTTGGGTGGTCGGGTCGTAGACCTTGGTCGAGTCCCAGTTGCCGGCGCTACATCCGCCGGCGGGTGGGGTCGCCGTACCGAGTCCCTTGAGGTTGTCGGTCACCGGCGCGTACGGCGTTCCTCCGATCGACAGGCTCGTGTTCACGGGGCCGGTGATCGGGAGGTAGTAGATGATCGGCAGGTCGAGC
Source organism: Kribbella sp. NPDC051587 (assembly GCF_044453945.1). Lineage (NCBI taxonomy): Bacteria > Bacillati > Actinomycetota > Actinomycetes > Propionibacteriales > Kribbellaceae > Kribbella > Kribbella sp. NPDC051587. The sequence continues at coordinate 93,523 of NZ_JBITDE010000004.1, read as the reverse complement.
GTCTTCCCGGCCGGGATGATCTGGCAGTAGTCCAGCGTCGTGGTGATCCGGTGGAAAGGCGATCCCGGGGTCAGCTGCCATTGACCGCCTTGGGCACCGGTCTGCCAGTTGACGTCCTTGACCAGGGGCGAGGTCGAGGCTGGGATGTCGAACGACAGCTTGGTGTCCTTGCCGCCACCGAGCGTGCGCCCGGTGTTGTTGGTGATGCGGACGGTCGGCGTCAACGGCCAGAGCTTGGCCGTCTCGGTCGGGTAGTTCACCATGTCGACGCTGATGTTCGCGGTCACCGTCGGCGCCGTACCGGTGCTTCCGGTCCGCAGACTGTTGTCTGAGGCACCTGAATTGCCGAGCTTCTCGTTGAGCCGCGTGGTCAGGGTGTAGCCCATGCCGCACGGGTGCTGCGCGTCCACGACTGCCGGGCAGGCGTAGTCGCCGCCGAGCTCCCACATCATCACGCCGCCGGCGCCCGTGGACTTGACGAGATCGGTGACCGCGTCGATGCCCTGCTCGTCCTCGGTGGACAGGAACACCTTCTTGTCGGCGTTCCACAGCCACGAGGTCTTGGTGGTGTTGTCCCAGAACCTGTTGTACTGGCCGGAGATCCGGTCGGCCTCGTCGGTGCCGGGTCTGAGCCCGACGTTCGGCGCGTACTTGGGGAGAATGTTCTTCTCCAGATTCTTGGTGTGCCAGAGCGGGTTCGTGCCCGAGCCGAGCTCACCGCCGTTGGACGTCTCGTCGTGCCAGATGTTGTCGATCCCGATCGCGCCGTCACCACACGGACGCTTGATACCGGTCCCGGGTTCGCAACCACCCGGCTTCTTCGAGTTACCCCACAGGCCATTGGTGCCGCCGGTGACGTTCTTCCAGCCGCGGGTGTAGTACGGGATGCCGATGTTGACCCGCCCGGCCTGCAATGCGCCGCGCATGTACTTCATCGCCCAACTGGTGTTGAAGTAGCCGATCCCGCCGTACTCGGGCGTCGCGTAGAGGTCGGCCAGCTCCGGGTCCTTGCCGTCGTCGAACAACGCGGCGTTCGGACCGACGACGTCGTTCCAGGTGCCGTGGTAGTCGTAGGCCATCAGGTTGGTGAAGTCCTGGTAGTCCAACGCGGTCTGGTTGGCCATCCCGCGGGTCAGGTAGCCGGAGGCGGTGGAGGCCGAGGTGAGCAGATAGTACTTGTCGTCGGCAACAGATGCGCGGTTCAGCGAATCGCGCAGCGTCTTCATCAGGGCCGCGTACGACGCCGGGAGACCCTTGCGACGCGGGTTGGACGTACCCCAGTCGGTCGGGTTGCCGGTGTCGTCCAGGACCGTCGGGTACTCGAAGTCGATGTCGACCCCGTTGAACCCGTAGGTCCGCAGGAAGTCCACGACCGAGCTCGAGAACGTGTTGATCCCCGCCTGGTTGACCGAACCGTCGGAGTTGGTGGTCATCGAGTAGAAGCCACCGGACCCGGCCCAGCCGCCGACCGAGATCATCGTCTTCACCCGCGGGTGCAGGCGCTTGTACTTCGTCAGCAGGTTGAAATGGCCCTTGTAGGGCAGCGAGGTGTCCATCTCGGCACCGGGCTGACCGGGCCACTCCATCCCGATCGCCGGGTTGGTCGGACCGGCCGCGCCGACCGAGATCTTGTTCGCCTCGACCGAGGCGAACGCGTAGTTGATGTGCGTGACCTTCGACCACGGGATGTTCTTCACCAGGTAGTGCGGCGTGCCGTCGGCACCCGTGCGCCCACCGTTGAAGTAGGCAACGACCCTGCGGTCGCGACCCTGCCCGAGCCACTCCCGGCCGTCGCTCTGATAGACCTTGCAGTACGGCGTTGCCACGCCGGCCGTGGTCGCGAGACCATCCGGCCTGCAGTCGCCGCTCGCACCTGGACGCGTGCCGCCGTCGTCGCCGCCGGGATGGGCTTCCATCGGGTCGCCGACACCCCCGTTCGCGGCCGCTGCGATGTCGCTGGGCAGCAGCCAGCCGTCGACGCCCTGGGAGGTCGAGTTGTAGAGCAGGAAGTCGGACACCTTGTCGGCGTCGAGGTCACCGAAGTCGCCGACGGTACCGCCGAACGCGTTGCCGGCGCGGATCCGGCCGAGCGACTTCCAGCCGCCGTCGGCGGTCGCCTTGTTCGCCTTGGTCTTGGTGTCGCCCCAGCCACTGCCGAGGTTGATCCAGGCGTCCACGTCACCGGTCGTGTACCGCACGACCACGACGTCGGCCTTGCCGTCACCGTTGATGTCGGGATAGGAGACCGAGCCGGTCGGTCCTTCGGCCGGATGGGTGAAGCCGTCGATCTTGCTCCAGTTGCCCGGCTTCGGGAGTCCGCCGGTGGTGGTGTTGCGCCAGGCGGTGAGGAAGTTCAGGCGGTCCGGGATGATGATGTCGTCGTCCTTGTCCCCGTCCAGATCGGCGAAGACCGGATTGCCGACGTACCCGAGGTCGTTGGCGACGATCACCGGGTTCGCCCAGCGGACGTCCTTGCCGTTGGACTCGTTGCGCCAGACCCGCATCGCCGCGAAGCCGGTGCCCGACTCCGCGCTGGTGAGGAAGTTGACCAGGTCGTCCTTGCCGTCGCCGTCGAGGTCGCCGAAGAACGCCGGCTTCGGCGTCTGCCGGGCGCTCGCCGGTGCGGTGTCACCGATCGGCAGCCAGACGCGCCTGCCGTCGGAGCCGCAGCCCGCGTTCTGCCAGGTGTACAGCCGGCCCTGGACCGTGACGGCGCGATCGACGTCCCGGTCGCCGTCGACGTCCATGAACCTCGTCTGGGCACCCTGCGCGGCCATCACGATCTGACCGAGCGGAGCCCAGCCGCTGGGCTCGGTGTTGCCGTCGGGCTCGCGGCAGACGCCGTTCGCCGAGCTCGCGCTGCGCAGGTAGCTCGGCAGGTAGCGCTCGAGTGTGTCCAGCATTCCGGCCAGCGCGTCGCCGGCGGCGTGGCCCCCGAAGAAGGCCTCGACGGTCCGGACGAACCGGATGATCGAGGCGCTGGTCGCCTTGTACCAGGCGAGTGCCTCGGCGGTTCCGGCCCACGCGATGGCGAACGTCGTCAGGCCGGCCGCGATGGACTTGGCCATCGTGTTGGCCCATTCGTCGGCGTCGCCGAGCTTGCCGTCGGCCCACTGGGTCAGCGCGCCGTTCACGAACTCGCCCATGAACCCGCCGACGCCCGCGCACACGGTCGCCGGACCACCGGCGTACGCGCAGGCCGCGCCGGCACCGACGCCGATCAGGATGGAGCCGGCGACGATCAGTGCGCCTTGCCACCAGGTGGCGTCCACCACGGCGTCCGGCGCCTTGATGACGATGGTCGCGACGGTGCCCTCGACCTTGGTCTCGGCGTCGAACTCGATGTACCGCAGGTTCGGCATCACGTCCTGGAGGTGACCCTTGGTCCGCTCCTCCAGCGCCTGGCTGAGCTTCTGGCCCTTGGCCTTGATCTCGTCGAACTGCCGGACGTATTCGGCGGCCAGCGCCGGGTTCTCGAAGTTGTGCGTGACGACCTGGTCCTCGGCGGTGGGCCCGGCCAGGGCGGGCCGGATGCCGGTGCTCGACAGCAGTACGGCGATCGCGGTCACGAGGGCGATCAGCAGGCCGGGCGGTTTCCGGCGGTGCAACGGTCGTGAGCGTCGTGTGCTCATCTGGGATTCCTTCGTCGGGGCGGGCAATGCGCTCACGATGAGAGCGTTTGCACGCACCGTAATGAAGGGTTTCGGAGCAGAAAGCGCTCTCCGGGCAGAACCTACGGTTTCGAACGTTCGAAAATCCCGAACTCTGTGGTCGTCACCGGGCGCGAAGGAAGGCTCCTGGACGCGCGCGGGGCGGTGCGCGCGTCCAGGAGCCGGGGTTCGGGGGCTCAGAAGTTCGGGTAGGCCCAACCGAGGTAGCTGTTGAAGTAGGGGAGCTTGGCCAGGCCTATCTTGCCGTTGACGCTGGTGGCCCAGAAGTAGCCGTCACCGCGGGCGACGCCGACGTGGCCGTAGGGGGCGGCGAGGTCCCAGAAGACCAGTGCGCCCTTCGGTGGGTTCAGGTCGGTGTGGGCGGCGCCGCGGGCGACAGCGTCGTTCCAGTCCGCCTTGGCCGAGGCCCAGATGCCGGTCTTGCCGTAGGAGTTCTCCGCAGCCATCTCGCAGTACCCCTGGAACGCGGTCGAGCCGTTGCGAGCGGCGTACCAGGCAATGGCCTTGTCGGCACGCGGGTTCTCGGTGCACAGCGGTGCGACCAGGCCGGTGCTGCCGGTGTTGACGTAGGAGTCGGAGATGTAGCCCTTGCCCGGGACGTGGTCCCAGACGAGGCTGCGGCCGAACTTGCCGGTCACTGGCTCGCCGTAGATCTGGCAGTCGATCTCGACCGCGCCGTTCGGCTGGGTGCCGACGGAGCCGAAGCTGGTGGCGTTGCCGGACCGGATGGTCACTCCGGAGCCGCTGTCGGTGACGACCGTGCCGGTCGCGGCGTGAGCGGGCAGGACGACGGCGCCGGTGACGGCGAGGCCGCCGAGGAGGGCGCTGGTGGTGATGCGGGAGACGGTACGGATGAGGGCGGTCCGCATGAGGGTGTTCCCTTCTGGGAGAGTGCTTCACTCGCAGGGAATCAAAGGGTGATGCCGTTGTCGCAGTGGGCAACGGGCCGCCCGGCCCGGCGGGGATGCCGGACGGCCCGCCGGGAGGCTCAGAAGTTCGGCTGTGCCCAGCCCAGGTAGTTGGAGAAGTACGGCAGGCGGGCCTTGCCGATCCGGCCGTTTACGCTGGTGGCCCAGAAGTTGCCGTCACCGGTCGCCAGGCCGACATGGCCGTAGCTACTGATGTTCCAGAAGACGAGCGCGCCCTTCGGCGGGTTCAGGTCACCGCGGTGCGCGGCACCCCGCCGTACGGCGTCGTTCCAGTTGGCGATCGCGGAGGCGTAGATGCCGGTCCGGCCGTAGGCGTTCTCGACGGCCTTCTCGCAGTAGCCCTGGTAGGCCGTCGAGCCGTTGCGGGACGCGAACCAGTTGATCGCGTCGTCGGCTCGCGCCTGCGGTGCGGCGGAGATGGCGGCCGGTGCGGACGCCGGTGCGGGTGTCGGTGCGGCCGTGGCCGGCAGGCCGGCGCCGAGCAGGGCGGCGCCGCCGAGGAGGGCGGACAGGGTGGCGCGAACAAGGAAAGATCTCATGATGAGTGCCTTTCGCTGCGATGGGAGGGGCGGTGTGGCTGGCGAATTCGCTCCTACCCGAAGAGAATCAGGGCGTGATCACGTTGTCGCAGTAGGCAACCGTAAAATGAAAACCATCATCTTAGAATGTATGTAGGTTACTAACCTCAAGGGCAGGATGGCGTCGTGAGGCCAGCGCAGGCTCGCTTTGTGATCGGCAGCCGGATGCGAGAGCTCCGGGAGGCTGCTGGCGTGCCGTTGACCCGGGCCGCCGTGATGTCCGGCTGGGACAAGGGACACCTGTCCCGGGTGGAGCGTGGGCACACCAAACCGAGCCGTGAGCTGACCGAGTGGTACGACGCCTCGTTCGGCGCGGGGCAGGCTCTGGTCAACCAGCTGATGGAGCTGGACGCCGCCGTACGGGCTGATCGGGACATGTCGCAACGGGACCTGCGGCGGCACGTGCAGCCGGTCTCACTCGGTGGGTCCGTACCGGCTGACCACCATCCGGAGGACCGGGCCGAGCTGGTGGGGGAGACGGTTCCGGACGGGACACAGGTCTGCCGGGACGAGTCCTTCGAGAAGACCTGGCAGATTCGCAACAGCGGTGAGCGGCCGTGGCGGGACCGGTGGCTGACCCGGCAGGGCGCTGCCGGCGCTCCGGGCTGGCTGCGGTCGCCGGCGCGCGAGCGGGTGCCGGATGCGGAGCCGGGCGAGGTAGTGGTGGTGAAGATGCAGTTGCAGGCGCCGTCCCAGGTCGGGGCGTCGACGGCGTACTTCAAAATTACTGATGATGCCGGGCGTTTGTACTACCCCGGTCTGGAGTCGCCGCCGGTCTACTGCACGATCTTCACCGTCTACGACCTCTAGGGAATGCCCTTGCACTGCCTTTAGTGCCTGGTCATCGGTGGTCTGTCCGGCATACGTTGCTGCTTTCCTGCAATCCCCGCCCGGACAACAGGAGCCAACAGTGATCCGTCCTCGCAAGATCGCAATGGCCTTGGCAGTGGCGCTTGTGGTGCCACAGCTGGCCGTCAGCTCGGCTTCGGCGGCTCGCCCGGCCAGAGGTCCTGTGGACCCGCCGGTGCCGTCCATTCCGCAGCGGTACCTCGACCAGCCGATCACATGGTCGGTCTGCTCGTTCGATGCCGCGGTCAAGCGCTTGTACCCGCAGGCGCCGACCACCAATTGCGCCAAGGTGAATGTGCCGATGGACTGGGCACACCCGGACGCGCATCCCGACGTACAGGTCGCTATTGCCTACAGCAAGGCCACCGGTAAGTCGAAGGGCCTGATGACCACCAACCCCGGTGGACCTGGTGGTGCTGGCTTGAGCCTGTCGGCTGCGCTGGCTGCGGAGAAGACCCAGCTGTTCACCGACTTCGACCAGCTCGGCTTCGACCCGCGTGGGTTCGGAGCCAGTACGCCGTTGCAGTGCATCACCACCACTGAGAAGCTGGCCGCGTTGCCGACCACTCCAGACTACAAGGAGCGCACCCGGCAGACGCACAAGGTTGAGGTGGCCGAGGCCGCCCTGCAGGCTGAGGCCTGTGCAGCAACGGAGTTCGGTCAGTTCGTGAGCAGCCAGCAGACCGTCTACGACATGGACTTCCTGCGCGCGCTGTTCAAGGCCCGCCAGCTCAACTTCATCGGCTACAGCTACGGCACCTGGCTCGGTGGCTGGTACGCCGACACCTACCCGCAGCGCGTCGGCCGGTTCGTGATCGACTCGAACATGGACTGGACCCACACCCAGTGGGACAACGTGAACTTCGACCCGTTCTCCGGCCAGCGCCGCCGCGACACGCAGCTCTTCCCGTGGATCGCCCGGCACGCCGATCAGATCCAGGGGCTCGGATCCACGCCGCGCGCGGTGACAGCGTCGTACAACAAGATCCGCGCCGACCTGGTGAAGCTGGTCAAGGCCGGTACGTCGTCCGTGCGTGGTGACGACCTGGACGGCACGATCTACAGCACCATCTACGGCAACGTCCGCTTCATCCGGGCGACCGCCGACATCCTGATCCACGACGAGTACACCAAGGACCCGTCCGCCTCCGGCGCGATCGAACTCCGGCACGTCGACAAGGCGTGGGCCCGGCTCTCGCCCGAGCTGCAGGCCTTCGACACCCTCGCCGCCCTGCGTGCCCGGTACGGCGTGACTCCGGCCGCCTCGGCCGCCGCAGCCGCAGCGGTCAGCACCGACTCGGTCCACTCCGTCCTGGCCGACGCCCGCGCGGCTGCCTTGGAGTCACCGGCCAGCGACGAGCCGTACAACCTCGGCGCCATCGGTACGACGGTGCGCTGCAACGACACCGCGTGGAACAAGGATCCGAAGTTCTACCTGGCCGAGGCCGACAAGATGGCCAAGAAGTATGACTTCTTCGGCTACCTGAACGGCGTACCGATGTGCGCCTTCTGGAAATACAAGCCGCAGGACCGCAAGCTGGACCTCACCGGCTCCCCGCGCCTGCTGATGATCCAGGGCGAGCTCGACCCGGCAACGGCGTACGAGGGCTCCCTGCGCACCCACCAGGACACCGCCAGGACCACCCGCTTCGTCGCCATCGACGACGAAGGCCAGCACGGCCAGTACGTCGGCTCCGCGTCCGCCTGCGCCGAATCCATCGGCGACACCTTCGTCTTCACCGGCGAACTGCCTGCTCGCGACAAGGTCTGCGGTACGACGCCTCTACCGGCCGAGCTGTCGGTCTACCCCGTCAGGGGCCCGGTCGACGGCAATGCCGTCCATCTGCCGCGCTCCAAGGCCGGCTCGCAGAAGGTGAACCCGCTGCTCCAGCAGGCGCTCGACACCATCGCCGCCGGCACCCTGCGGTAGTTGCTGTTGTTGAGCGGGCCCGGCGTGATCGCCGGGCCCGCTCTACTGGTACTCGGCTTTGATTTCGGCGTCGAGCTCGGCCTTGTGGGCCATCCAGCGTTCGCTGAGGCCTTTGACCTCGCCGCTGATGAAGTCGATGAAAGCTAGCGAGACCCGCACTCGGTAGTGGGCGGGGGTGCCTTCGCCGGAGGCGTCGAGGACCTTGCGCAGCGAGGCGGACCAGCGGAGCAGGGACTGGTCCTCGGTCATCATCGTCTGGTACCAGGCGTCGTCCTGGATGACGTACACGTCGCGGCGGCTGCCGGGCTCGCGTTCGCGGGTGGCCAGGCGGAGCTGGAGCAGGTAGTTGACCGCCCCGGAGACGGCCGCGGGGCTGGCCTGGAGCTGCTCGGCCAGCTCGGCCGCGGTCAGCCGGCCGTCCTCGCTGGCCAGGATGGCGGAGAAGACCCGGCCGGCCATCCGCGGCCAGCCCGTGTCGGCCAGCAGGTTCCCGAACTGCTCGGCGTACCGGCGGACCGCCTCGTCGTCGCGTTGTGCACTCACCAGCCCATCATCCCCTCCCGGCCACGCAATTCGGAAGATTCACAAAATTCTGAATGAAGTGTACGTTATGAATCATGACATCAGCCATCGTGGTCTCCGGACTACACAAGTCGTACGGCGCGACGCACGCCCTCGACGGTCTCGACCTTGAGGTCGCCACCGGCGAGGTGCACGGATTCCTGGGCCCGAACGGCGCCGGGAAGTCCACCACCATCCGGGTGCTGCTCGGACTGCTGCGCGGGGACGAGGGCGACGTGTCGCTGCTCGGCGGCGATCCGTGGCACGACGCGGCCCAGCTGCACCGCCGGCTGGCCTATGTCCCCGGTGACGTCAACCTCTGGCCGAACCTGACCGGCGGCGAGGTGATCGACCTGCTCGGCCGGCTCCGCGGCGGGCTGGACCCGAAGAAGCGTGACGACCTGCTGCGCCGCTTCGACCTGGACCCGACCAAGAAGGGCCGCACCTACTCCAAGGGCAACCGGCAGAAGGTCGCACTGGTCGCGGCACTCGCCTCCGACGTGGAACTGCTCATCCTGGACGAGCCGACCTCCGGACTGGACCCGCTGATGGAGGAGGTGTTCCGGCAGTGCATCGAGGAGGAGCGGCAGCGCGACCGTACCGTCCTGCTCTCCAGCCACATCCTCTCCGAGGTCGAGGCGCTCTGCGACCGGATCAGCATCATCCGCCGCGGCAAGGTCGTCGAGACCGGCACGCTGGCCGACCTGCGTCACCTGACCCGTACGTCGATCCAGGCGGAGCTGGCGGCCTCGCCCAACGGACTGGCCTCGCTGCCGGGCGTGCACTCACTGGACGTCGAGGGCAACCGCGTCCACTGTGAGGTCGACACTGCCCAGCTCGATGCGGTGATGCGGCAGTTGGCCGCCAGCGGCATCAAGAGCCTGGTGGCACAGCCGCCGACGCTGGAAGAGCTGTTCCTGCGCCACTACGAGGATGACTCGGTGGCTGTCTCATGAGTGACTTCGTAGGCACTGGAACCCTGGTCCGGCTCGCCCTGCGGCGTGACCGGGTTCTGATCCCGACCTGGATCGCCGTGTTCGTGGTGATGGCCGCAGGCTCGGCCAAGGCCTCGATCGACCTCTACCCCGAGGTCGCATCCCGCGTCGAGGCTGCTCGGACGACCAACGCGTCCCCGGCCCTGGTGTCGCTCTACGGTCGCATCTTCGACGAGACCTCGCTCGGGGAGCTCTCGCTGTTCAAGCTGACCGCGTTCGGCGCCGTACTGGTCGGACTGCTCGCCTCGATCCTGGTAGTCCGCCACACGCGCTCCGAAGAGGAGTCCGGTCGGCTGGAGCTTCTCAGCGCCGGAGTCCTCGGCCGGTACGCCGCTCTGGCCGCAGCACTGATCGTCTCCATCGGAACCGTTGTAGTGCTGGGTTTGCTGACCGCACTGGTCCTCATCGGCGTCGGTCTCCCCGCTGGTGGCTCATTCGCCTTCGGCCTCGTCTGGGCCTCAGCCGGGCTGTCCTTCGCTGGTGTCGGCGCACTGGTCGCCCAACTCACGGAAGGCGCCAGAACCGCCAACGGCTTCACCGCCATCGCTCTGGGCGTCTCCTACGTTCTCCGCGCGATCGGCGACTCCTCTGCCGACGGCAAGTCCGAGTGGGTCTCCTGGCTGTCGCCCATCGGCTGGTCCCAGCAGATCCGCGCGTACGCGGGCGACCGGTACGTCGTCGTACTGCTGCCGCTCGTGTGCCTCGCAGCCCTGGTTGCCGGTGCGCTGGCTCTGATCCGCCGCCGCGACGTCGGCGCCGGCCTAGTACGCCCGCGTCCCGGCCCCGCCGTCGCCGCACCATCGCTCCGCTCACCACTCGCCCTGGCCTGGCGGCTGCACCGAGGCTCCTTGTACGGCTGGGGTTTCGCGTTCCTCCTCCTCGGCCTCCTGGTCGGCAACATCGCCAGCAACGTCGACGGCTTCGTCACCAGCGACAGCGCTCGCGAAATGGTCCAGAAGCTCGGCGGCGTCCAAGCGATCACCGACGCCTTCCTCTCCACCGAAATGGGCATGGTCGGCCTCCTGGCCTCGGCGTACGGCATCCAAGCCGCCCTCCGCCTCCGCTCCGAAGAGACAGCCCTCCGCGCCGAACCCCTCCTGGCCACCGGCGTCACCCGAACCCGCTGGCTAGCCAGCCACGTCCTGATGGCGCTCCTAGGCACCGCAGCCCTCATCCTCATCGCCGGCCTAGGCTCCGGCCTCACCAGCGGCGCCTCCCTGGGCAACGTCGGCCGCCAAGTCCCCCGCATGCTCGCCGCCGCCGCAGTCCAGCTCCCCGCCATCTGGCTGGTCACAGCCCTCGTAGTAACCCTCTTCGGCCTGGCCCCCAAGCTGGTCACCGCAGCCTGGGCCCTCTACGGCCTCTTCCTGCTCCTGGGCCAGTTCGGCGCTCTCTTCAACCTCCCCCAAGCCGCCATCAACCTAAGCCCCTACGGCCACACCCCCCGCCTCCCCGGCGGCACCTTCACCACCACCCCAGTCCTAGCCCTAACGGCCATTGCCGCCGCGCTCCTAGCCCTGGGCCTAACCACCTTCCGCCGCCGCGACATCGGCTAGCCCTTTGGTGCGATCCGAGGCCCGCCCGGTTGTCGGGCGGGCCTTGCTGTTTACGATCGCTGGGTGTTGTGGACTGAGCGGTTGGTGGAGTTCTGGAGTGAGCGGCATCTGGGGGTGCTGAGCACGGTCCGGGGGGACGGGTCGGTCCATGCGACGCCGGTGGGGGTGACGATCGACCCCGAGGCGGGGGTGGCTCGGGTGATTTGCTCGGGGACGTCGTACAAGGCGCGGGTGGTTCGGCGGCTGGGGAGTGCGGCGGTTGCGGTCACTCAGGTGGACGGGCGGCGGTGGAGCACGCTGGAAGGGCGTGCGGTGGTGGTGGACGAGCCGGAGCGGGTGCGGGACGCGGAGCGGCGGTATGCGCGGCGGTACAAGGAGCCGCGGGTGAATCCGCAGCGGGTCGTTCTGGAGATCACTGTGACCAAGGTGCTCGGCAATGGGGGCTGAGATCGTTGTCGTCGGCATCGGGGCGGACGGCTGGGCTGGGCTGTCACCTGCTGCTCAGGAGGCGATCGCAAAAGCTGATGTGCTGATGGGGAGCGCACGGCAGCTAGGCCTGGTTCCGGACGGTACGGCGGAACGCCGGGCGTGGCCGTCTCCGTTGTCCGAGGCGTTGCCGGGGCTGTTGGCGGAGTACCGCGGCCGGCGGGTGTGTGTGCTGGCGAGTGGAGACCCGACGTTCCACGGGATCGGTACGACGCTCGTGCGGTTGCTGGGGGCGGACGCCGTACGGGTGATTCCGCATCCGTCCAGTGTTTCGCTGGCGTGTGCGCGGCTGGGGTGGGCGCAGGAGCAGGTGCAGGTGGTCAGCCTGGTGGGGTATCCGACTGAGCTGGTGCACCCACAGGTGCAGCCGGGACGGCGGCTGGTGATTCTGAGCTGGGGTGCGCGGACTCCGGGTGAGGTGGCCGCGCTGCTGGTCGCTCGCGGCTACGGGGCGAGTGAGTTGACAGTGCTGGAGCAGCTGGGCGGTCCGGGAGAGCGAGTGACCGGTACGACGGCTGCCGAGTGGGCTGGTGACGTGGACCCGCTCAACGTCATCGGGGTGCTGTGTGCGGACGGACCGGTGCTGTCGACGACGCCGGGGCTGCCGGACTCGGCGTACGAGAGCGATGGGCAGTTGACGAAGCGTGAGGTGCGTGCGGTGACGCTGTCGCGGCTCGCGCCCGTGCCGGGCCAGCTGTTGTGGGACGTGGGTGGGGGAGCGGGCAGTATCGCGATCGAGTGGTCGCGGCATCACCCGACCTGCCGTGCGATCGCCATTGAGCGTGACGAGGAGCGGGTACGGCGGTTGGAGCGGAACGTCGCTGCACTCGGGGCCAAGGCAGCAGTGGTGCATGGTGCCGCACCGGCCGTGCTCGACGGGCTTGAGCAACCGGATGCGATCTTCGTCGGCGGCGGTGCGACGGCCGAAGGGATGATCAAGGCGTGCTGGGCGGCGCTGCGGCCGGGTGGACGCTTGGTGGTGAACGGCGTGACGCTGGAGACCGAGAGCCTGATTGCCCAGTGGTACAAGGAGTTGGGCGGTGACCTGGTGCGGCTTGACGTGCAGCGCGCGTCCAAGGTGGGCGGGATGACCGGCTGGCGTCCGGCGATGCCGGTGACGATCTGGAGTGTGACGAAGTGACTGTGCACTTCATCGGCGCCGGACCGGGTGCTGCCGACCTGATCACCGTGCGGGGGCGTGACCTCATCACCGCCTCGCCGGTCTGCCTGTACGCCGGTGCGCTGGTACCGGTCGAGCTCCTCGAGTACTGCCCGGTCGGGGCGCATAAGGTGGACACGGCCAATCTGGACCTCGACCAGATCATCGCTGAACTCGCCGCCGCCCACGCCGCCGGTCTGGACGTCGCGCGCCTGCACTCCGGCGATCCGTCGGTGTTCAGCGCGATGGCTGAACAGATGCGCCGGCTCGACGCACTCGACATCCCGTACGACGTCACACCCGGCGTACCGGCGTATGCCGCGGCCGCGGCGACGCTCAACCGGGAGCTGACCGTGCCAGAGGTGGGGCAGACGGTGATCCTCACCCGGATCAGTGGACGAGCCTCGAAGATGCCGGCAGGTGAGGACCTCGCGACCCTCGGTGCGAGCCGCGCCACGCTCGTCCTGCACCTGGCCGTGCAGCAGATCGACCGCGTCGTGGCGGAGCTTCTGCCGAGCTATGGCGCGGACTGTCCCGCCGCCGTGGTGGTACGTGCATCACGCGACGACGAAGAGGTGCTGCGCGGGACGCTGGCCGACATCGCGCAGCAGGTGCAGGCAGCGGGCATTCGCCGTACGGCGGTCATCGTGGTGGGGAAGGTGCTCGCAGCAACGGAGTTCCGCGACAGCCACCTGTACTCGACAACGCGGGAACGATGAAGGTCCTGCTGCTCGGCGGTACCGGAGAAGCGCGTGAGCTGGCAGGGCAGCTGGCTGACTTCGAGGTGGTGTCGTCGCTGGCCGGTCGGACCCGGGAGCTGCGACTGCCTGAGGGTGAGGTCCGAGTCGGTGGCTTCGGTGGGGCGTCCGGCTTGGCGCAGTGGCTGACCGAGAACCAGGTGGATGCGGTTGTCGACGCTACGCATCCCTTTGCCGCAACGATGACTGAGCACGCGGTGGAAGCCACCCGCGCAGTCGGCGTACCGCTACTGGTACTGCGCAGGCCGGGCTGGACCGCCGGGTCAGGAGATGACTGGCACTGGGTGGAGACGTCGGATCAGGCGGCTGCGCTTCTTCCGGCGTTGGGACAGCGTGTGCTTCTCACGATCGGTCGTCAGGGGCTAGCTGCGTTTGCCGGCACCGGCCTGTGGACGCTGGCGCGCTGTGTGGACCCGCCCGAGCCGGAGCCGACCTGGTGCACGCTGCTGCTCGACCGCGGCCCGTACGCCGTCGACGCCGAACTCGCGTTGTTCCGGGAGCACCACATTGAGGTGCTCGTCACCAAAGACAGCGGTGGTCCGCAGACCGCAGCAAAGCTCACCGCAGCGCGCCAACTTCAGGTCCCGGTCGTTCTGATCCAACGCCCACCCTCGCCCACCGGCGTACCCGTGGTGGAGTCGATTGCCGCGGCAGCCGACTGGTTGCGCAGCTACTGACCAGTGATGCGGGCAAGCCACTCGTCGAGGACCTGACGCTCGCCCGGCGTCAGGACGTCGAGGTCCGCCAGTTGAGCGCGGAGCGCGTTGGCGGCGGGGACTGGACCGTCAAGCGTCGGAGCGACGTCATCGGTGGTGATGGCGGCGACCAGCGCACTGAACATGGCATCGGACAGCTGCGGGTCACGCTGGTCCGCGGGGACGGCGAGCATGGCGAGGACGAGGCCTGAGCCGGCTGCGTGGATCATCTGGACGGCCAGGTCCTCGGGCACGGCGAGGCGGCCGGTGGTGGCGAGAGCGCGGACTCGGTCGCGGAGGATCTCGATGCCTGCCTCGGCTGCGGCCGGCCGGGGGGTCGAGCGGGGTTCGCCGTACATGAGCGCGAACAGGGCTGGGTTGGTCAGCCCGAAGTCGAGGTGCAGATCCCAGCCGTCGCGGAGCTCGACGAGCGGGTCGGCGTCCGGGTCGACCGGCGGCTTGGCCTCCAGGTACGCGGTGAATCCGTGGTCGAGCAACGCGGCCAGTAAGCCGTCCTTGTCGCCGAACAGGCGGTAGATGGTCGGCGCCTGCGTCCCGGCCGCGGTCGCGACCGCGCGGGTCGAGACGGCGTCGCGCCCGCCCGCGGCGAGCAGCTTCGTCGCTTCTCCGACGATCTTCTCCCGCATCCGGTCCCGGGTGTCGTCGTCCTGCCGGCGTCGCTCCACGGGTCAACGGTAGCGGTTGGCGAATGGTGTTAACAGTGATAGCTTGAAATTGTTAGCGACGATAACGGAGGTGGCAGATGATCATTGTGACCGGCGCGACCGGGCGGCTGGGCAAGGCAGTGGTGGAGCGGCTGGCGGAGCGGATGCCCGCGGTGGAGTTGGGGGTCAGCGTGCGGGATCCCGAGCGGGCCGCGGAGCTCACGGCGCGGGGGATCCGGGCCAGACGCGCCGACTTCGACGATCCCGGTGCGCTGGCGCACGCCTTCGAAGGGGCGAGCCAGGTGCTGATCGTGTCCGGGCCGGCGGATCCGGCACCCCATCAGGCAGCGATCGAGGCGGCGCAGAAGGCCGGCGCCGGACGCATTCTCTACACAAGCCACATGGGCGCGAAGCCGGATTCCTTGTTCCTCGCCACCCGAGGGCATGCGGCGACCGAGCAGCACCTGGCCGACGCGGGAGTGTCGTTCACCGCACTCCGCAACGGTTTCTACGCCAGTACGACGGCCTGGCACCTCCGCACGGCGCTCGAGACCGGCGAGCTGCGAGTTCCGCAAGACGGTCCGGTGTCCTGGACCGCCCATCCGGATCTTGCCGATGCTGCGGTGATCGCGTTGACCGAGCCGGATCGCTTGCAGGGCATCACTCCGGCGCTCACCGGGCCAGCGGCACTGGACCTCGCCGATGCGGCGGCGATTGCCTCCGACCTGACCGGGAAGAAGATCGTCCGCGTGGTGATGGACGACGAGGAGTGGAGAAAACAGGCGCTCGCCCAAGGCCTGCCGCCGTTCGTCGTCGACCTGACGCTCGGCATCTTTCAGGCCAGTCGTCGCGGCGAGTTCGCGACCGTCGATCCGGCCCTGGGTGAGCTCCTCGGTCGACGTCCGATGGACCTCCGGGCTGTGCTGGAGGCCGAACTCGCAGGCTGACCCGCCCCGGAACCAGCAGTTGGCTGCATCAGGTCGTGAGGCGGGCGGTGGTTTGCCAGATGTGTTGGCACGTTGAGGAGGCTGCTTGGAGGGTGTCTTCGGGGGATTGGGAGGCGTGGTAGAAGGTTCGTTCGATCATCCAGCAGAGGGACTGAGCCAGGGCCGGGGCCTGGTCTGGCTGGGGACCAGTGGGGATGCCGGCGCGTTCCAGCACTGCGGTGATGGCGGTGATGAAGAGCTCGGCGGTGTGGTTCCAGAGCTGGCCGATCTCGGGGACGGTTCGGGACAGGTCGATGGCGGTCCGCATGACCAGGCCGTGGGCGGTCCAGAGCTCTACGGTGCGTTGCATCGCAGCGCTGATCGCTTGGCGGGGGTCCTCGGTGGTGGCTGCGACCTGTGAGCGTTGCCAGAGGTGTTCGACGGTTCGGGCGACCAAGGCGGTGACTACTTCCTGTTTGGAGCCGAAGTAGAAGTAGAGGGCGCCGCGGGTGATGCCGGCGCCGTCGGCGATGTCGCCGACGGTCATCGCCTCGTAGCCCGTCTGCGCGAGCAAGGTCTCGCAGGTGTCGAGGATCGCGCGTTCACGGAAGTCGCCCTTGCGTTCGCCGCCGCGTCGGGTCCGGCTGGGCATCAGAGCTGGGCGCCGGTTGCGAAGTCCGTCGTACGGGAGAGTGTTTCCCAGGCGCGGATCTCGTCGTCCACGGCGGTGCGCGCGGCCGCGATCAGGCGCAGGGCGTCCGAACCCAGCACGAGATGGCTCGGCGGCTGCTCCAGCGCTGCGATCCGGACGACGGCCTCGCCTGCCTTGGCTGGGTTGCCCAGTTGGTTGCCGTCGGCCTTCATTCGGGCCTCCCGGATCGGGGCGAACAGCTCGTCGTAGTCGTCGATCGACCGTTCCGCGCGGGTCATCGAGCGGCCAGCCCAGTCGGTCCGGAACGAGCCCGGCTCGATCGCCGTCACGTGAATCCCGAATTGCGCGACCTCCTTGCCCAGGGCCTCGAGGATGCCTTCGACCGCGAACTTCGACCCGCAGTACGCCGACATCCCAGGCACTGCCATCAACCCGCCCATCGAGGTGACCGCCATCAGATGCCCGCGGCGACGGCGACGCATGAACGGCAGCGCCGCCTGCAGGGTCGCGACCACCCCGAACACATTCACCTCGAACTGGCGGCGTACCTCACCCAGGGGCGTCTCCTCGAGCGTGCCCTCCAAGCCGTAACCAGCGTTGGCGACGACAACATCCAGACCGCCGACGCTCTCCTCCACCTCCGCGACCACCCGACGTACCGCGTCGTCATCGGTCACGTCCAGCACCCTTCCGTACGCCGACCCGGGCGCGAGCGCTTCGAAATCCCGCAGGTCGTCCTGGGAACGGACCGTGCCGACGACGGTGTGTCCAGCACTCAGGGCCGCCTGGGCGAAGGCGCGTCCCAGTCCGCTGCTGACGCCGGTGATCAACCACTTCTGCTTCTCCATGACGCAAATTCTACACTATGTAGATTTTAGTCAACGAAGCGTCGAATCAGGATTCTGTGCGGGCCGGGTGATGTCGGTAGATTGACGGCATGGGGATTCAGATCGCGCCGAGCATCCTGTCCGCGGACTTCGCCCGGCTGGCGGACGAGGCGGCGGCCGTGTCGAACGCGGACTGGCTGCATGTCGATGTCATGGACAACCACTTCGTGCCGAACCTGACGCTGGGGTTGCCGATCGTTGAGTCGCTGGCGAAGGCCACCGACACTCCGCTCGACCTGCACCTGATGATCGAGGACCCCGATCGCTGGGCCCCTGGATATGTCGAGGCGGGCGCGTCGAGCGTGACGTTCCACGTGGAGGCGTGCCGGGCGCCGATCCGGACGGCGCGCGAGATCCGGGCCAAGGGAGCACGGGCGGCGATGGCGCTGAAGCCGGCGACACCGATCGAGCCCTTCGAGGACATGCTGTCCGAGCTGGACATGATCCTGATCATGACCGTGGAGCCCGGGTTCGGCGGGCAGAAGTTCCTGGACGTCTGCGTGCCGAAGATCCGCCGGACCAAGGAGTTGCTGGTCAAGCACGGCCTCGACCTGTGGATCGAGATCGACGGTGGTGTGTCGGTCGAGACGATCGAGCGGTGCGCCGAGGCCGGTGCCGATGTGTTCGTCGCGGGCTCGGCCGTGTACGCCGCCGACGACCCGAACGCGATGGTCGAGAAACTCCGTGGTCTCGCCGAAGGGGCAGCCGAATGAGCGAGCACAAGCCGGTGGAGAGCTGGCTGACCGACATGGACGGCGTGCTGGTGCACGAGGAGCGCGCGATCCCGGGGGCGGCCGAGTTCATCGCGACCTTGCAGAAGTCGGGCAAGAAGTTCCTGGTGCTGACCAACAACTCGATCTTCACCCCGCGCGACCTACGGGCCCGATTGCTTGCCGCAGGCATCGATATCCCCGAGGACGCGATCTGGACCAGCGCGCTGGCCACGGCGCAGTTCCTGGACGACCAGCGCCCCGGCGGTACGGCGTACGTGATCGGCGAGGCGGGGCTGACCACGGCCCTGCACGAGATCGGGTACGTGCTGACCGAGCGTGCGCCGGACTACGTCGTACTGGGGGAGACGCGGACGTATTCGTTCGAGGCGATCACCAGGGCGATCCGGCTGATCGCCGATGGTGCGCGGTTCCTGGCGACCAACCCGGATCCGACCGGTCCGTCGCAGGAGGGCCCGTTGCCGGCGACCGGTTCGGTGGCGGCCCTGATCACGCGCGCGACCGGCGTCGCGCCGTACTTCGTCGGCAAGCCGAACCCGCTGATGATGCGCAGCGCCCTCAACCGGATCGGTGCGCACTCCGAGACCGCGGTGATGATCGGCGACCGGATGGACACCGACATCATCAGCGGTCTCGAGGCCGGGCTGCGCAGTGTGCTCGTGCTGTCCGGGTCGACCGGTGAGCACGAGGTCGACCGCTTCCCGTATCGCCCGACCCGCATCGTCGAGTCCATCGCCGACGTCGTACCGCTGATCGACGCACTCACCTAACAGGACAGGGTGCGGAAGCCGAAGCCCTGCGCCTTGAGCTTCTCCAGGATGCTGGGCAGCGCGGCCAGCGTCTGACTACGGTTCCCGCCGCCGTCGTGCATCAGGATCACCGACCCGTTCTTCACGCTACCCAGCACGCGCTTCTCGATCACTGGGACCCCCGGCTTCGACCAGTCCCGCGAGTCGATCGTCCACAGCACCAGTTCCTTGTCGAGCGCCTTCGCCCGCTGCCGGACGGTCGCACTCACTCCGCCGTACGGCGGTCGCAGGCAACTGGGCGTGATCCCGGCCGCGGACCGGATCGCTGCGTCGGTGTCGCCGACCTGCTTCCGGAACCCGGCAGCGGTCTGGTGCCGCAGGTCGGCGTGCACCCACGTGTGGTTCTGCACGCTGTGCCCGGCCGCGTGGATCGCCTTGGTCAGCTCGGGATGTTTCGCGACATTCTTCCCGACCTCGAAGAACGTCGCCTTCGCCTCGTACTTCGCCAGGATCTCGAGCACCTTCGGCGTGTAGGCCGGATCAGGTCCGTCGTCGAACGTCAGTACGACGTACTTCGCGGGCAGCGGCGCCTCAACCGGTGCAGCCGCGGCCGGGGCAGGAGGCGGTGTCGGCTGCGTGTGCGGACGCGCCGCAGCCACCACGATCGTTCCGATCACCGCACTGACGGCGACCATCATCGCCAGCCCGGTCAACCGCTGACCGGTGCGCGTCAGTCGAGTCTCCATGCATCCCCCAGGGCGGGTGGGCCTCACTCCACCCGCCCACCCTCACCCGCCCAGCCCCGAAACCCGGCTCCCACGCCGCTTCCCCGTCAACAACCACGCATATCGGACACGGCGCAGGAGTGGACCGCCACCACCCACCAACCGCCTCCAATGTCCGTCGGCGGTCTCAAGCTGAGCGTGACGAGGGCACCGGACGCCGGGTTGGACGGTGATGGAGGTCCGGGTAGTCACAGCACTTGTGACAGGAACTGCTGCAGGCGCGGGGACTCCGCGGCAGTGAAGACCTGGTCGGGGGCACCGGACTCGACGACGATGCCTTGGTCCATAAAAGCGACCTGGTCGGCGACCTCGCGGGCGAAGCCCATTTCGTGGGTGACGACGACCATCGTCATACCGGACTGGGCGAGGTCGGCCATCAGGCCGAGGACACCTTTGACGAGCTCCGGGTCCAAGGCGGAGGTGGCCTCGTCGAAGAGCATCACCTCGGGCTTCATCGCCAGGGCGCGGGCGATCGCGACTCGCTGTTGCTGACCGCCGGAGAGGTTGCCGGGGCGAGCCTCGGCCTTCTCGGACAGCCCGACGAGCTCCAGTTGTTCGAGCGCGGCGGCTCGCGCGGCGGCCGCGTCCAGCTTCTGGAGCTTGCGCAGCGGGAGCGTGATGTTGTCGATGACGCTCTTGTGCGGGAACAGGTTGAAGTGCTGGAACACCATCCCGATCCGCCGCCGCAGCACGTCCGGGTTCCCCGGCAGCACGGACTCGCCGCCGAGCAGGACGTCGCCCGCGTCGGGTTCGATCAGCCGGTTGATCGTCCGCAGCAGGGTCGACTTGCCGGAGCCCGAGGGGCCGATCACGCAGGCCGTGCGGCCGGCCGGTACGGCGAGGTCGACCCCGCGCAGCACCTTGTTCGTACCGAAGGCGAGCTCGACGCCGCGGACCTCGAGGCTCGCCGCTCCCTCAACGGGCATATTCCGGCTCCTCCACTAGGGGCGTGTCGGTCGCTCGGCCCTCACGCAGGCGCTTGTCGATGTAGTTGACCAGGTGGGTGAGCGGGACCGTGATCACCAGGTAGAAGATGCCGGCCAGCAGCAGCGGCGAGAGGTTGCCGTCGGTGGAGGCCGAGTCCTGGCCGATCCGGAACAGCTCGCGCTGGCTGGCGAGCAGGCCGAGGAAGTACACCAGGCTGGATTCCTTGATCAGCGCGATGAACTGGTTCACCAGCGCCGGCAGGACGCGCCGTACACCTTGGGGGATGACGACGAGCCGCATCCCGTCGGTGTAGCTGAAGCCGAGCGCTCGCGCCGCCTCCAGCTGGCCCTTCTCGACGCTCTGGATCCCGGACCGGAAGATCTCACCGATGTACGCCGACGCGATCAGCGACAGCGCCAGGATCCCCAGCGGGTACGGGTTCGGACCCCACCAGTGCCGGGTGATCGGGGACAGGCCCTGACCGATCAGCAGGATGGTCAGGATCGCCGGCAGCCCGCGGAAGATGTCGGTGTAGATCTTCGCCGGCCACCGCAGCCAGCGCTTGCGGGACAGGGCGAAGACCGCCACGATCATGCCGAGCACAGTGCCCAGCACGACCGAGGCGGCCGCCAGGATCAGCGTGTTGACCAGTCCCACCTTGAGCATCTCCGGCAGGACTGCCTTCATCGATCCCCAGTCGAGGAAGGTTTCGTTCAGGGTGGACCAGATGTCCATGCTTCTTCCCCTCGGCCCGCCTCGTCCTATCAGGCTTTGGGGGCCGCGAACTTGACGCTGCCACTACCCGGCTTGAAGGACTCCGGTACGGCGCGGCCCGGGTAGTACTGCTCGACCAGCTTGGTCCAGGTGCCGTCGGCAATGACCTCGTCGAGCGCCTTGTTCACGGCCTCGCGTAGCTTGTCGTTGCTCTTGGCCACCGCGTACGCCGTCGGCGCGGAGCTCAGCTCCTTGGCCGCCAGGATGACGGTCCCGCCGCCCTGCTCCTTCGCCATCTTCTCGCCGATCTCGGCCGGTGAGATCCAGGCGTCCGCCGTACCGGCCTTGAGCTGGCCGACGGCGGCGTTGTAGTTCGGCACCCGGACCGGGTCGAGGTTCTTCGACGTCGCGTAGTCGTCCTGGACGGTGCCCTGGACCACCACCACGCGCTTGCCGGTGAGCTGGTCGAACTTCGTGATCCCGGAGGTCTTGGTGGTGTTCAGGCCGAGGTATCCGAAGTCGTAGCCATTGCTGAAGGCAACCGTCTTCTTGCGGGCCTCGGTGATCGTGATCGACGAGCTGCCCAGGTCGAACTGGCCGGTGTTCACCTGCGAGAGCAGGGCGGAGAAGTCGGTCCCGACGAACTCCGGCTTCAAGTTCAGCTTTGCGGCGACCGCGGTGATCAGGTCGTTGTCGAAGCCGGTGAACTTGCCGTCCTTGACGTAGACGTTCGGCGGCGCGTCGGTGAGCGTCCCGATCCGCAGCGTGCCCGCCTTGATCAGGCCGAGGTCCGGTCCGCTCGCGGCCTGGTCGTCATCGCTGCCGCAGGCAACCATCGACAAAGCCAACGTGACAACGGCTCCGGCAGCGGCGATACGACGGAAGGGAGCGCTGAAGGCGCGCACGGGTGTCTCCTTAGAACAGTCAGGTGGTACGCAGGGCGAACCACCCCGCTCGACCGAGCCAACACCACCGCCCCGGTCGTCATTCCGTCCCGACACCCACTGAGACGCCGCCGCAATGTCCACCGATCCCGTGGTATATCAACGACGATGGTGCACGATGTGCGGCTTGCGGTGCAGCGAAAAATGCTGCAGGATGTGCTGCATGGAGACTGCCGATCGAGTCCCGGCGACCCGAAAGTCGCTGCCGCTGTCCGAGCGCGACCTGCGCGATCTCGCTGTGCTGCGCGGTTCGGCGGTGCATCGGGCCGCGTTGTCCGATCTCACGCAGGTGCAGGTGACTGAATCGATCAGCGAGGCGGCCTTGTTGCAGACCGTTCTCGAGGCCGGTCTCAAGGCGGTGGCCGATCTGGTGGAGGCGGAGGGTTATGCCCGGATCGCGCTCGAGGTCGTCCCGGAGAATCGGCAGGCCGTGGCGCGGCGGCGACGGCCCACCTGGGCGGACGAGTGAGCTGGCCCCTGCTGCGTGGTCAGGTGGTCCGGGCCGATCTCGGTCTCGATGAGCCGAAACTGTTCGTTGTCGTCTCCAACAACCGGCGCAACCAGCATCTCCAGCAGGTGCTGGCGGTGCGCCTGACGACCACGGACAAACCGCGGATACCGAGCATCGTCGAGCTCGTTCATCCCGAAGCGTTCATCGGCCGCGCGGTCTGTGACGACATCGTGGAGATCTACGCGGACGAGGTCGTCGGCGTGGTCGGTGGTCTGTCGCCGGCAGCGATGCGCGCGATCACTTCCGGACTGGCGGCAGCCTTGGGGATGAACGACTGACGCGCTGAGTGGTCTCGGCGGTCGCGGAGATCAGTATGTGACCTACGTCGTGGCCGGCTTCGCCGACCGGTGCATACTGGAGTCACGAGTGAACCCACTCGCGTGCTCCGGGGTCGGTGAAATTCCGAGCCGGCGGTGATAGTCCGCGACCCGGCTGCTGAGGTTGGCAGCCGGTTGACCTGGTGGAATTCCGGGACCGACGGTGAAAGTCCGGATGGGAGGCAGCACGCGATCGGCGGGAGAGCTCCGACGGTTGCCAGACGTTGCCTGGGCTGAGGCCTGCGCGAGGACGAAGCGGCCGCCCGGAGCTGTACGTCGGTCGTCAACGGCCCCGGTGTGCGTCCGTGACGACGAGGGACCGTGAGTGACAAACGCAGGGCCTACTCCCACGCCGATCGACGTCGCCTGGATGCGGCGCGCGGTCGAGCTGGCCGTCCGTGGCGTCGGCAGCACCCACCCGAACCCGGTGGTGGGCTGCGTGATCACCGCTGCCGACGGCAACCCGGTCGGCGAAGGCTTCCACGCCGTGGCCGGTGGACCGCATGCCGAGGTCGAGGCGCTGCGGATGGCGGGACGGCGAGCCCGCGGCGGTACGGCGTACGTCACGCTGGAACCGTGTAACCACACCGGCCGGACCGGGCCGTGTGCCGATGCGTTGATCGAGGCCGGAGTCGCCCGCGTGGTGTACGCCGTACCGGATCCGAACCGGCAGGCCTCCGGCGGTGGCGAGAAGCTGCGCGCCAAGGACATCCAGGTCGAGCAAGGTTTGCTGCAGGACGAGGCTGAGGCCGGGAACCACATCTGGCTGCACAGCGTGCGGATGGGGCGACCGTTCGTGACGTGGAAGTTCGCGACCACGCTGGACGGCCGGTCTGCCGCGCCGGATCGCACCAGCAAGTGGATCACCGGGCCGGCCGCGCGGGCCGACGTACACAGCAAACGCGCCGAGTGTGACGCGATCGCCGTTGGTACGCAGACCGTGCTCTCCGACGATCCTGAGCTCACGGTTCGGGATGCGGACAACGTACCGGCGGCGCGGCAGCCGCTGCGCGTGGTGGTCGGCGATCGCGAGATCCCCGCGACCGCGCGCGTTCGCAACGATCGGGCGCAGACGCTGCTGCTGCCCACCCACGACCCGGCCGAGGTCCTGCGGCAGTTGGACGACCGCCAGATCCGGCACCTCTGGCTCGAAGGCGGCCCGACGCTGGCCGCCGCCTTCGTGCGCGCCGGGCTGGTCGACCAGATCGTCGCGTACGTCGCCCCGGCCGTCCTCGGCTCCGGGTTCGCCGCGATCGGCGACCTCGGCGCGGAATCGATCGACCACCTACAGCGGTTCAACCTGACGGACGTGACGCGCCTCGGCGACGACGTCCGCCTCACCCTGGCACCCCTGGGAGGGAACTAGATGTTCACCGGAATCATCGAGGAACTCGGCACCGTCGAGGCGCTCGACCTGCTCGACGGCGACGCGGCGCGGCTGACGATCCGCGGTCCGAAGGTGACTGAGGACGCCGGCCACGGCGACTCGATCGCGGTCAACGGCTGCTGCCTGACGGTCGTCGAGTACGGCGACGGCCTCTTCACCGCCGACGTGATGAGCGAAACCCTCAAGCGGACCAGCCTCGGCGGCGTCGGGAAGGGCTCGAAGGTCAACCTGGAGCGCGCGGTCACCGCGCACGCGCGGCTCGGCGGCCACATCGTGCAAGGGCACGTGGACGGCGTCGGCACGATCGCGAGCCGGACCCCGTCCGAGCACTGGGAAGAGGTCCGGATCGCCGCCGCACCGGAGATCCTCAAGTACGTCGCCGAGAAGGGTTCGATCGCGGTCGACGGGGTCTCGTTGACGGTCACCGATGTGGACGACGCGACCGGGACGTTCGGGGTCAGCCTGATCCCGACCACGCTCGAGCTGACCGTGCTCGGGTCCAAACAGATCGGCGACACCGTGAATCTCGAGGTGGACGTGATCGCCAAATATGTAGAGCGTCTATTAGTTGCTGGAGGCACCAAGTGAGCCCGGTGGATTGGCTACTGCACGCACAGGTGACGATCGCCGGTTCGCCGGTGCTGGTCCGCGAGATCGTCGGCAACGTGTTCGGCCTGGCGAGTGCGCTGTTCGGGATGCGCCGGCTGGTCGCTGCCTGGCCGGTCGGGATCATCGGGAACGTGTTGCTGTTCACGGTGTTCGTGGGTGGCATCTTCGATACGCCGCAGGACAAGGACCTCTGGGGTCAGGCCGGGCGGCAGGTCTTCTTCTTTATCCTCAGCGTCTACGGGTGGTACCAGTGGTATCAGACTCGCCACCGCGGCGCGGCGGTCGCCGTACGGCCGCGTTGGGCGACCGGGCGGGAGCGGCTCGAGCTGCTCGGGATCGGCGTGGTGCTTTACGCGATCGGCTTCTTCGTCCTGCGTGCACTGGGTTCCTGGGGTCCGCAGTGGGACGCGTGGATCCTCACCGGGTCGATCCTGGCGACGTACGGGATGGCTCGGGGCTTCGTCGAGTTCTGGGTGATCTGGATCGCGGTCGACGTGGTCGGCGTGCCACTGCTGGTGCAGGCGAAGTTCTATCCGTCGGCGGCGATGTACGTGATCTACGGCCTGTTCTGCGTGATCGGGTTCGCGTCGTGGTGGAAGATCCAGAACAATGAGCGGGTCAGCCCGCCGGAAGCTGTGGTGGTGGGTTAGACATGGGTGACGTGCTGAAGCTCGACACGATCGAGCATGCGCTGGACGAGATCCGGGCCGGGCGCCCGATCGTCGTCGTCGACGACGAGGACCGCGAGAACGAGGGCGACCTGGTCTTCGCCGCGTCCAAGGCGACGCCGGAGCTGCTGGCGTTCCTGATCCGGTACAGCTCGGGCGTGGTCTGCGTGCCGATGGAGGGCGCGGAGCTCGACCGGCTCGGCATCCCGCTGATGACACCGCACAACCGCGAGCGGATGCGGACGGCGTACACGATCTCGGTCGATGCGCGGGACGGGATCTCGACCGGTATCTCGGCCGCGGACCGGGCCCGGACGATTCGCGTGCTGTCCGATTCGGCGTCGGAGTCCTATGACCTCGTCCAGCCGGGACACATCTTCCCGCTGCGGGCGCGCGAGGGCGGCGTACTGGTTCGGCCCGGGCACACCGAGGCCTCGGTCGATCTGGCGCGGCTCGCCGGGCTGAACTCGACGGCCGTGATCTCCGAGCTGGTGAACGACGACGGCACCATGAAGCGCGGTCAGGACCTGCGCACGTTCGCCGACGAGCACGGGCTGGTGCTGATCTCGATCGAGGACCTGATCCGGTACCGGCGTCGTACCGAGATCCAGATCGAGCGGGTCGCGACCACCACGCTGCCGACCCGGTACGGCGATTTTGTTGCCCACGGCTACCGAAACACGGTGGACGGTTCGGAGCAGCTGGCGCTGGTCCGAGGCGACCTGACCGACGGACCGGTGCTGGCGCGGCTGCACTCGGAATGCTTGACGGGCGACGTGTTCGGCTCCCTGCGCTGCGACTGCGGACCGCAGCTCGACGAGGCGCTGCGACAGGTCGCGGCCGAAGGTGGTGTGGTGGTCTACCTCCGCGGTCATGAGGGCCGTGGGATCGGACTGCTGCACAAGCTCCAGGCGTACGAACTCCAGGACGCGGGGCGCGACACGATCGAGGCGAACCTGGACCTCGGACTGCCTGCTGACGCTCGTGATTACGCCGCCGGTGCGCAAATTCTCGCCGACCTGGGCGTGAGCGCCGTGCGGCTGCTGACGAACAACCCGGACAAGGTCGACGGCGTCCAGGGCTACGGCATCGACGTGGTCGAACGCCGCAGCATCTCCATCGACCCCACCGAACACAACCTGCGCTACCTGCGCACCAAACGAGACCGCATGGGTCACCACCTTCCCACCGACGAGCAGGGAGCCGGCTGATGTCAGGCAGTGGAGCACCAACCATCGAAGCCCCCCGCGCCGAAGGCGCCCGCGTAGCCGTCGTCGCGGCCCTCTGGCACCCCAAAGTCACTGACTCCCTGGTCGCCGGCGCACTGCGCGCCCTCGAAGACTCCGGGGTCACCGACTTCAAGGTCGTCCGCGTCCCCGGCTCCTTCGAGCTCCCCGTCGCGGCCCTGCACGCCGCCAAGTCCGGGTACGACGCCGTGATCGCCCTGGGCGTGGTCATCCGCGGCGACACCCCGCACTTCGAATACGTCTGCCAGGCCACCACCGACGGCTTGATGCAGGTAGGAGTGAGCACCGGCGTACCCATCGGCTTCGGCGTCCTGACCTGTGACAACGATCCGCAGGCGTTGGACCGCGCCGGCCTCCCCGACAGCCGCGAGGACAAGGGCTACGAAGCCACCCAGGCCGCGTTGTCCACGTTGGTGGCGGTGCGGGCGTTGTAACGTCCCCCCGCGCCGGACGCGCCCGGTCGCCCCACCCGCCACCTTTCGCGCGGCTGCCGCCGCTTCGTCGTGAGAACAGCGGGTGGCGACTGTTCATCCGACGTCGCCGCCGCTAAGCCCGCTCCTCCGTCGCGTGCACGCGCCTTGCTGTACTTGTGTGAGTGGGACGGGAGCGCGCGACGAGTTGGGTTGGCGGCTGCTCGGGCGAACCGTGTGCCGGGCAGGTGATTTGCCCGGGATTCGCTTGGCTGGTGGGACTGCGGACCTGGGGGAGTGCCTCCTCGAGTGGCCACTGGCCCTCGGGAGTGCTTGATGACTGGTGATTGGGCGGTCTAGCTGGCGCTGTGCTAAGCGGTAACTTTTGGGCGCTATGTGACGATTTCTTACCGCTTAGCGTGCATCGACGGCCGGTGCAGGACGCCAGCTGGATCCCCGCCGGCCCCGCCCACTCGGCCACCCCCTCCATCGCGCTGCGCGGGCGCCCCCATCCCCACCCACACGAGTCCAGCTAGCCGCGTGCACGCGACGCAGGAGCGGGCGTGCCCGGAGCGAGGGGGATCACTCGATCCGGGTGTGTTCCATGTACCAGTTGGGGGTCCACGTCGTACCGGCGTCTTCGGAGAAGTCCTGTTGCCAGGCGGCCTTGTCGGTTCCTGGGGTCCAGGTGAAGCGGACGTCGATGGGACGGCCTTCCCATTCGTCGGGGCCTTCGAAGTGACCTAGGCCGTCGTCGCCGAAGGAGCCGATGACGGGGGTCTCGAGTTGGCCGCGGAGGCTGTTGATCCAGTGGATGGACCAGGTCTTGGTGGTCGGGTTGAAGATGCGGAAGGTGGCACCGCGGAAGCCTTCCGTCGGGAACCAGCCTTCGTCGAAGCTGATGGCGCCGTCGAAGTACGTCGTCACCTGCATCTCGGACTCGATGGCGTACCACTCGTGCGGGTCGCCGAGGGCTGGGCGGCGACGGCGGTTGGCCATGTGCCAGCGGCCGACGAGGAAGTCGAAGTCGCCGGTCACCTTCGGCACGTCCAGCGGCGGCGAAGGCGTCGTACGGCGGGTGAAATCCATCGTCCAGTTGGTTTCCCAGGTTGCGCCGCCGTCGTAGGAGTAGGCCTGCTCCCAGTGGGCGGTCTGGACGGTGATGTCGGACCAGGCGTAGCTGCACAGCACTGGCTGACCGTCGACGGAGTCTTCGCCGACCAGGCGACAGCTGGAGCCATCAGGCGACCAGCCGCCGCGGACCGGGGGATAGAGCTGCATGGTGGTGCTGTTGATCCACCAGATGTTCCACTCCTGCGCCACGGGGTCGTACAGCCGCAGGGACAGGCCGTACGAGCCTTTGGAGGGGAAGCGCATCTCGTCGATGCTGATCGCGCCGTCGAAGTAGGTGTGCGCGGTCGTGGTGCCTTCGAACTCGGTCCACTCGCCGTCGCGCAGGGTCCGGTGCCGGACGTCGAAGTCGCCCTGCAGGAAGTCGAAGTCGCCGGTCACTTTGGTCCATGTCGTCATGGGAACCAGCCTCGCGCCAAAACCTGACAACCGATGGCAGTCTTTCCAGCTACTCTCGAACCATGCGTTCGAGCCGGCTCTTGTCGATCCTGCTGTTGCTGCAGACCCGCAGGCAGTTGACGGCGCGTGAGCTCGCCGACGAGCTGGACGTGTCGCTCCGGACCATCTACCGCGACGTCGAGGCGCTGGCCGCCGCAGGGGTTCCGGTGTACGCCGACCAGGGCCGCGCCGGTGGCTACCGGCTGGTCGAGGGCTACCGCACCCGGCTGACCGGTCTGACCGAGCAGGAGGCCGCTGCGCTCTTTCTGGTCGGCATGCCCGGCCCCGCGGCCGCACTGGGGCTCACAGCGCAGACCAACGCGGCCGAGCTCAAGCTGCTCGCCGCACTGGCACCGGACCAGCGTGACCGGGCCGGACGGCTCAAGAACCGCTTCCACCTCGACATGCCGGCCTGGTACGCCGATGCCGAGTCCTCACCACACCTGTCGGCCGTGGCTGACGCCGTACTGCATGACCGTCGGATCAAGGTCCGCTACCGCCGCTGGGAGGCCCCACGCGAGGTGGACCGCACTCTGGAGCCGCACGGTCTCGTTCTGAAGAGCGGCAGCTGGTACGTCGTCGCTGCCACCGAGACCGGGATGCGCACGTACCGCATCTCCAACATCCTCGACCTCACTCCGACCGACGAGCCGTTCACCCGCGCGAGCGACTTCGACCTCCCGCAGTTCTGGCAGGACCACCTGGAGTACTTCGACCAGTCCCGCTTCACCGCCCAGGCGGTAGTCAAGGTCTCCAAAAGCCTGGCCCAACGCATGTACGACGTCTCGTTCCCACAGCTCGTCTCAGCCGTCGCCCAGACACCCCCGGACGCAGACGGCACCGTCACAGTCACCCTGGAGATCGAGTCGATCGGCAACGCAGCCGCCGCGCTCTGCCGCTTCGGAGCCGGTCTGGAGGTGCTGGAACCGCCAGAGCTCCGCACCGAGCTGGCCACCCTCGGCCGCACTCTCACCACCCTGTACGACGTCCGCCCAGCGGACCTGGGGGCGGATGGCTTACCCGCGGTCCCGTAGTCTGGGGCCCGCCATGAAGAGTTTCGAGGAGCTGTTCGCCGAGCTGGGCGACAAGGCACGCACGCGTCCGGAGGGATCCGGCACGGTGGCGGAGCTGGATGCCGGCGTGCACACGATCGGCAAGAAGCTGGTCGAGGAGGCCGCCGAGTCCTGGATGGCCGCCGAGCACGAAGGCACCGAGCGGGCCGCCGAAGAGCTGTCCCAGCTGCTGTACCACGCGCAGGTCATGATGATCGCGCTCGATCTGAAGCTCGAAGACGTCTACCGACATCTGTAGGTCCACCCGACAGACCCACCGGTTCAGTTTCGACAGATTGGGCAGTGCCATGCTGCGCGTCGCAGTACCGAACAAGGGCTCGCTGAGCGAGTCCGCGATCGAGATCCTCACCGAAGCCGGCTACAAACAGCGCCGGACCAGCAAAGACCTGAGCCTGACCGACGTCGCGAACGAGGTCGAGTTCTACTACCTCCGCCCGCGCGACATCGCCGTGTACGTCGGCGAGGGCACCCTGGACGTCGGCATCTCCGGCCGTGACCTGGTGCTCGACTCGCACGCCGACGCGGACGTGATCATGGGGCTCGGCTTCGGCAGCTCCACCTTCCGGTTCGCCGGACCGCCCGGGGTCGCGTCCTCGGTGAAGGACCTGTCCGGCAAGCGGATCGCCACGTCGTACGCCGGAGTCCTGGCCGACCACCTCGCCGAGAATGGCGTCGAGGCCTCGGTCGTCCGTCTGGACGGCGCGGTCGAATCGGCTGTCGCACTCGGCGTGGCGGATGTGATCGCCGACGTCGTCGAGACCGGTACGACGCTCCGCCAGGCGGGGCTCGAGATCTTCGGCGAACCGATCCTGCAGTCCGAAGCGGTCCTGATCAAGCGCCACGGGGTCGACGACCCGGCTCCCGGCCTGCACCAGCTGGTACGGCGGCTCGAGGGCGTCCTGATCGCGCGGAACTACGTGATGATGGACTACGACATCCCGGCCGACCAGATCGACGCGGCCACGGAGGTCGCGGCCGGTCTGGAGTCGCCGACGGTCTCCCCGCTGCACCGCGCGGGCTGGGTCGCCGTCCGGGTGATGGTGCAGCGCGCCGAGGCGCAGCGGATCATGGACCAACTGTGGGAGGTGGGAGCCCGTGCCATCCTCACCACCGATATCCACGCCTGCCGGATCTGAGGCCGCGATGACCGACCGCCTGTTCACGTTCCACCCGCGGAGCGTGGCGATCATGGCGGCGGTGATGGGCTTCTCGCTGATCGCCCTCTTCGGGGTGATCTGGACCCAGTTCGACGCAGGGACCAAGGAGTCGTTCAGCTGGTTCCAGCGGCTGACGTTGCTGGCGTTCTTCGGTGCGATCCTGTGGATCCTCTACCGGATGGCCACGGTCCGGGTCTCGGCGTACGCCGATCGGCTCCGGGTCCGCAACGTGTTCAAGTCGTACACGCTGCCGTGGTCGGACGTCAGAGCCCTGCGGTTCCGTTCAGGTGATGCCTGGCTGCAGCTCTTCGATGCCGACGGCAACCGGATCGGCATCCTCGCGGTCCAGGCGGCCGAGGGGCGGCGGGCCAGCACGGCCGCCAAGGAGCTGGCGGCCGTGGCCCGCGCACATGGTGCCGGACCTAGCCAGCTGACACCCGAAAACTAGTCTCGTGTGACTGACCGGGTTCCAGGACCACCAGGTCCTGCCCGGTCACGAACGCGTCCGGCGGACACGTCATCGGCTCGACGGCGAGCGCCGTACGGCCGATGGCGCTGCCGGTGTAGAGCTGCATCCAGGCCGTGTCCCCGCTGAGCGTCGCCCGCGCGCCATCGGGAGCCGAGAGCGTGACCGACCAGCCGCCGCCGAGGCCGGTGAACGCGTTGTCGATGTCCAGGTCGCCGATCACGCGGGCGGTGCTGAAGTCGTACGGCGATCCGTCGACCGGCGCGAGGCCGATCGGCGACAAGCGGTCCGGTGAAACCTCCAGCCACTGCGCGGCGCTGAAGTCCAGCACGCACTCGTCGATCGGCCGACCGACGCTCAGATACGGATGGGCCCCATACCCGTACGGCGCTGCCGTGGTGCCGACGTTGACCGCCGACGCCGTGATGGTCAGCCCGTCGTCGAGTCGATAGGTGAGTCGCAGCTCGAGCTGATGCGGGTACCCGGGCTGACCGTGCAGCCGGTAACCCGCCTCCACGGATGACGGGTCCGAGCCGTCGTCGAGCCGGACCCAGTTCGCCCAGCGGGTGAGCCCGTGGATCGCGTTCTGGCGGGCCGGCTCGGTCAGATACAGCTGCTGGTCGGTACCGCCGAAGCTGTACTTCCCGTCGGTGATCCGGTTCGGCCACGGGAACAGGTGCTGCCCGATCCCCGCGTGCGCCGGCTCGTCCTCGCCGTACCCGAGCAGGACGTCACGACCCTCATAGGTGAGCCCGCGTAGTCCACCGCCCACGCTCACC
The DNA here is from genome assembly GCF_044453945.1 of Kribbella sp. NPDC051587. Classification (NCBI taxonomy): domain Bacteria; kingdom Bacillati; phylum Actinomycetota; class Actinomycetes; order Propionibacteriales; family Kribbellaceae; genus Kribbella; species Kribbella sp. NPDC051587. The sequence continues at coordinate 61,183 of NZ_JBITDE010000004.1, read as the reverse complement.
ACAGTCCCGGCGTACCCGCCGCCCGAAATCGTCCACTGGTCACCACTCGGCAGCACGCTCATACCCCCATCCTCACAAACTTCTCGGGATCGCTGTCCATTTGGGTCTGACCCGTTCGTGGTGATGCTGTAGACACGCCAACAGGAGGTATCACCGTGAAGTATCTGCTGCTGATCAACGCCGGCGAACTCGACCTGTCCGGGGGAGTGGTCGGGTGTGAGCCCGAGGACTGGATGCGGTTCGACAAGGAGATCACCGACTCCGGGGTGGTCGTGGCGTCGGAGTCGCTGGCGGACCTGGTCACCCAGACCCGGGTGCAGGTGGACAACGACGGCAAGCGGACCGTGACCGACGGGCCGTTCGCCGAGACCCGTGAGGTGCTCGGCGGGTTCTACGTGATCGACGTACCGGACCTGGATATCGCGCTCGACTGGGCGGCCAAGTGCCCGGGCTCGCGGGCCGGTGGTTCGGTCGTCGTCCGGCCGATCGCCGAGTTCCCCGGAGCCTGATGATGGACCAGGTCGAGGCGGTCTTCCGGGAGGAGCGCGGCCGGTTGCTGGCCGCGCTGGCCCGGCGGTTCGGCGACCTCGACCTGGCCGAGGAGGTCACGGCCGAGGCGATCGAGACCGCACTCGTCCGCTGGCCGATCGACGGCGTACCGGCGAACCCGGGCGGCTGGCTGATGACGACGGCCCGACGCAAGGCGGTCGACCGGTTGCGCCGGGACCAGGTGTACGCCGCCAAACTCGCGATCCTGCAGGTGGACGCGGACCGGGCCGAACCGCCGCGGCCCGGAGGCGAGTTCCCGGATGACCGGCTGGAACTGTTCTTCACCTGCGCGCATCCGGCGCTGGCCCCCGAGGACCGCGGCGCGCTCACCCTGCGCTGCCTGGCCGGCCTGTCGACACCTGAGGTCGCCAGAGCATTTCTGGTCCCGGCCGCGACGATGGCGAAGCGGATCGTCCGCGCGAAAGCGAAGATCCGCGACGCCCGCATCCCCTTCCGGGTTCCTTCGAATGACGAGCTGCCGGAGCGCCTGCCCGCCGTACTGCAGGTGATCTACTCCGTCTTCACCGAGGGCTACGCGGCCAGCTCGGGGCCTTATCTGCAGCGACTCGACCTTGCCGAGGAAGCCATCCGCCTCGCCCGCATCCTGCACAAACTCCTCCCCGCCGAGCGCGAAGTCGCCGGTCTGCTCGCGCTCATGCTCCTCGTCCACGCTCGCCGCGACGCCCGCACCGGACCCGACGGCCAGGTCGTCCTCCTCGAGGACCAGGACCGCACCCGCTGGGACCACGATCAGATCACCGAGGGCCGCGCGCTGGTCGTCTCCGCCCTGACCGGCGGTCCGGCCGGACCGTACGCCGTCCAGGCCGCGATCGCCGCCGTCCACGACGAGGCCACCACCTTCGCCACCACCGACTGGCCGCAGATCGTCGCCCTGTACGACGTCCTGTCCGCCCTCGACCCGTCTCCCGTGATCGCGCTCAACCGGGCCGCCGCGATCGCCTTCCGCGACGGCCCCGACGTCGCTCTCACCCTGCTCGACTCGCTCGCCGACGAGCCCCGCCTCCGCAACTACCACCCCTACGCACTGGCTCGAGCCGACCTCCTGCACCGCCTCAACCGCCGTACCGAGGCCACAGCCGCCTACGAACAAGCCCTGAAACTCGCCGGCTCCGACCCCGAGCGCCTCCACATCCGCGCCCGGCTGGCAGAGCTCGCCGCATCCACGACGGAGACCTCATGAACGACATTCAGCACCGGATCGAGGCCGAACGTCTCGACCTCGCCGACTTCCTCGACACCCTCACCGAGTCCGACTGGGCGACCACCTCGCTCTGCCCGGCCTGGACCGTCCATGACATCGTCGCGCACCTCACGCTCTCCACGCGGACCACGCTGTCCGACGTACTGCGTGGTGCGATCCGGGCCCGTGGCAACTGGGAGCGGATGGAAGCCGACGCTGCGACCGAGCGCGCGGCGCGCTTCACGCCGACTGAGCTGATCGCCCAGTTCCGCGAGACCGCTGCTTCCACGCGACGCTCACCCGGCTCCAAGCCACTCGACACCCTCACCGACGCGCTCGTCCACGGCCAGGACATCGCGATTCCGCTGGGCCGGGAGCGCGCCATGCCCCTCGACCTCGCTCAGGCCGCCCTCGACCACGTACTCAAGAGCCCCTTCTACGGCGCCCGTAAGCGTCTGAAGGGAACCCGCCTGACCGCCACCGACACCAACTGGTCAACCGGTCAAGGCGACAACGAGCTCAGTGGGCCGATTCAGGATCTGCTGCTGCTCGCCACCGGTCGCCCGGCCGGATTCCGCACCGTCACCGGAGCTTGTCCTGGTCTGGACCGACTGACAGCCTGACGTCATGCAGACCTTGTACGACGCGGCGGGTGGAATGGATGGCATGGTTCGGCTCGCGCATGCGTGGCATGAGCGGGTGCTGGCGGACGAGGTGGTGAGCCACGCGTTCAGTCATGGCTTCCATCCGGACCACACTCAGCGGCTGGCGGCGTACTGGGCTGAGGCGCTGGGCGGGCCGGCGTGGGCCGAGGGAGACGAGACCACCGTCGTCTGGATGCACAGTGGGAACGGTGAGCACCACGAGATGGACCGGCGCGCGATCGCGTGTTTCGACGAGGCGCTGGACGACGTGGGGCTCACCGGTGAGCTGAAGAGCGTGCTGCACGACTACTTCGCCTGGGCGACGAACGTCTCTATGGCGAGGTACCACGGGTCCAAGGACGAGGTGCCCAAGGGGATGAGCATTCCGCGCTGGTCGTGGGACGGGCTTCAGGAAGCCGCGGAGTCGTGAGGTAGCGCAACTGACTTGGCGACCAGCTCGAGAGCAGGGTCGTGCGGTACGGCGGGGTTGCCGTCGACAACCACGTGGGCACGGTCACGCGTGCCTTGAACGGCGAAGTGGTCGCGCTCCCAGCGCATCCACTCGAGCCAGTGATCACGGAGTGCCTCGCCGTCGCGGTCGATGCCGCGGTCGAGACGGACCTCGTTGGTGGTCTCGATCCAGACGCGCAGGGACTGCCAGCCGTCGGCGTCGCGGTCGCAGGAGGTGACGCCCTCGACGATCAGGAGGTCGACGGTGGCCGGGACGAGGTGCAGCTCGGCGTACGCGCCGGTGTGCCAGTCGTAGCGGCGGTAGCGACCCTCGCGGCCGTCCGCGAGGCGCTGCAGGACGTGGTCCCGGAGGAGGGCGAAGCCACGCTCGGCGCCGGCCCAGCCGTCGTACAGGTCGTCCATGTGAATGAGGCCGGTGTTCAGGCCGCGGGCCTTGGCCCGGGCCTCGAAACGCTCGGCGAGGGTGGACTTGCCGGAGCCGGCCGGGCCGTCGATGGAGATCAGCCGGGTCCGGCCCAGCCGCGGGGGCGCGGCCTGGACGTGGTCGAGCAGGGAGTCCAGGGGCAGGGGGTTCTCAGTTGATTCCATGGCGCTTCAGGATGTCCTCGATCTCGTCGAACTCCGACGAATCCTGCTGCCCACCCTTGGCCTTGGTCTTGGCGCGGGAGGGGGCAGCTTTGGCAGGGGCAGCCGACGCGGGCGCCGGTCCGGTGGTGGTCAGCTCACCGGAGGTCTTCGCGGGCTTCGGCTCCTTGGGTGCCTTCGGGGTCCGGGAGCGCGCCACGCCGGAGACGACGTACAGCACCACCGAGACACCGAACAGCGCGACGCCGGCCCAGACGGTCGGCGAGAAGATCAGGTGCGTGACCCAGCTCACCGCCGACCGGACGACGTCCCAGACCAGCTCGAGCAGTCCGGTCAGGTAGAGGGAGACCGGCAGCAGCGACCAGGCGACTCCGCGCACGCCGGCCGCGGCACCGCGCCGCCGCCAGGCAGCCCAGGAGCCGATCAGGCCGAGCAGCGTGAGGCCCACGCAGAACGGCAGCAGCGTCAAATCGTTGAAGTCAGGCACATACCCAGGCTCGCACAGTCAGCCCGCGATCCAAGGGGGGAACAGCCCTGACGCCACCCTGAAACCCGGCTCCGGGGACAATGGGCCGGTGCAACCAGGAGAGCGGCGTTTGGCATTCACCGGGTTCGACGACGATGACGGTACGGCGGACGCCGGGCTGGCGGCTGCCCTGGCGGCCGGGGACCAGGGAGCGATGCTGGCCGCGCTGACGCGAGCGCGGTTGCTGGTGCCGGTCGTCGCGATGCTCGGCGAGGTCGAGTACGACGAGAACGGGCTGGCGCACGACAAGACGTCGGACATGGCGGTCGCGCTGTTGCAGGGTCAGGACGGCCGAAACGCCCTGCTGGCGTTCACCGGTACCGAAAGCCTCGCCCGCTGGAGCGCCGACGCCCGCCCGATGCCGTCGCTCACCCAGTTGGTGGCCACCGCCGCGATCCAGGAGGGGGCCGCCGCGATCGTCCTCGACATCGCGGGCCCCGCCCCCGGCGTCATCGAGGAGGACGACGTACGCCGCCTGGCCGCCGGCCTCCAGGTGGTGCGCCTGGAAGACGGCGGCTACGGCTGGATCGAACCCGCCCCCACCGACGCCTGACCCGCCCACCCTCATTTCGCTGGCTAGGCACTCGCGTTGGGGGTTCCGCACCCTGGTTATGGGTACCGAACCCCCCATTTGCCTGGCTGGCCAGGCAAATGGGGTTCAGCTGGCGAGGGCGTCCATTGGCTTGGGGCGCATGGCGATTCGGCCGGTGATGGCGGTGGTGGGGAGGACGAGCAGGAGGACCACGCCGACCCAGGCGAGCAGGATCCAGGCCGGTCCGGAGGGGAGTGGCCAGCCGCGGCTCGCCACCGCGATCGGCAGCACGGTGAACGCCGCCGCGACCAGCCCGATCACGAGCCCGAGCGCCGCGATCACCAGGCCTTCCAGCGTGAGCATCCGCGACACCTGCTTCCGGGTCGCCCCGGTCAGCCGCTGCAGCCCGAACTCCCGCCGCCGATCCAGTACGGCGACCGCGATCGTGTTGACCGAGGCAATCGCGGTGTACGCGACCGCGATCCCGGCCAGCAGGTAGGCGATATACGCATCCACTCCGAGGCCTGCGTCGTACCCCTCACTGAGCAGTTCGCGCCCACCGACTGACGCCCCCGGCCACTTGGAGAGGTCGACGTGCTTCTCCGACGTCTTGAGCAGCAGCAGATTCGGCAGGCCGGTCGTGGTGTGCGCGGCCAGCAAGGCGGCCGGGAGCAGCAGCGGCTCGTAGCCGGACGGGCCCTCGACCAGTGCGACCACCTTCACCTTGACCAGCGAGTTGTCACCCAGTCGCACACCGAGCTCCGAACCCACGTCCACCTTGAGCTTCTTCGCCGTACCGGGTGGCAGCGCGATCGTCGAACCCTGCAGCTGATCCAGCGAGCCCTTCGTCACCTTGCCCTCGTACACAGGCCCACTCAGCCCGAGCAGCGGCCAGGCGTCGCTGGTGTGTGAGGAGTCGTACGGCGCCTCGATCCACCCCTTGCTGCGCACCAGCTCAGACACCGCCGTCACCCCCGGCATCGAGCGAACGCTCTCCGTCAAGCCGGCCGGGATTCCTCCACTGGTGCTGGTGATCACGACGTCCGCGGCCAGGTCGCCGATCGCCGCCTCGAGCGCGCCCTTCTGCTGGGTGCTCTGCGAGTAGATGTTGCCGAGGGCAATCGCCGTGGCGATGGTGATCGGGATCAGGATCGCCGCGAACTGCACCGCCCGCACCCGCAGGTTGATCACCGCGAGCACCCCGCTCGTCCCACGCTTCTCGACCAACGCGGTCAGCCGCGGGATCAACGCCCGCTGGATCACGAGCGGCGCCAGGATCGCGACCGCGATCGACCCGGTCAACCCGGCCGGCCCACCGATCGCCGCTGCGTTGGTCGGGCTCATGAAGAGTGTCGAGAGCGCGATCGCCACGGTCACTCCGGCGAAGATCAGCCCGATCAGAATCCGCACGCGGCCCAGGGCAACAGCCGGTACGGCGGCTTCCGCGAGCGCCTGGATCGGCTGGATCCGCGCGGCCCGATCGGCGGCGATCCCCACGGTCACCCGCAGTACGACGTACGTCAGCAGCGCGGCTCCGGCGAACGGCAACGGTCCCTGGTCGAACCGCAGTTGGGCCGGCACGATCCCACCGCTGGTCAGCAACCCGAAGATCCAGTTCCCGGCGAAACGTCCACACAGCAAGCCGAGCACGAGTCCGAGAACCCCGACCACCATCGTCTCGGCGATCACCATCTTCGCCACCTGCCGTGGCGTCGCTCCACTGGCCCGCAGCAAGGCGAGCTCCCGCCGCCGCTGCCGTACCGACAACCCGATGGTCGCCGACACCACCAGCGCCATCACCACAGCCACCATCCCACCGAAGACGCCGGACATGATGATCAACGGGAGGCTCGTCGCGATCCCGCGGTACTCAGCCACCCCACGCTCGTCACCGCTGTACGCCTTCACACCCGCCGGCAGCTCAAGCCCCCGCACCGCAGGCCACACCCCGATCGCATCAGGTGCAGGCGACAGGTGCTGAGCCTCCGAGTCCGTGAAGAAGATCGACGGTACGTCGACAGTCCGCGCCGGCACCGCGATCCCGGCCACCGTGTACTGCCGGGGCTCACCGCGAACAGTCACCGTCACGTGGTCACCAGGCCTGGCGCTCCCCGCCAGCCGCGTGTCCAACACAACCTGACCAGGCCCGGGCGCATGACCCGACCTGAGCGCGTAGGGGGTGAGAGGAGCCGACGCCCACCCGTGTCCGATCAGCACCTCACCACCCGAGCCGCTGGCCGGCCCATTCCCCTGACGCGTGCCCGCACCTGATCCGCCGGCCGGCGCGCCACTCGCGGCCGGTCCACCACCTGGCGTGATCACGGCGGGGAAGGAGCGGTCGGCGATCACCTTCGTCACTCCCGGCGTACTGGCGAGCTTTGCTACCAGCGACGCGTCGACGCGATGGCGCTCGGGGAAGGCGGCCGAGCCGGAGCCGTTCGGCGGGTGATAGGCGGGATCACCGGTGACGACGAGGGGTGCTGCGGCCAGGCGTTGCGGCGGGGCGTTCAGGCGCAGGCCTGTCTCCAGCATGCCACCGGCGGCGGCGAGCAGGGCGCTACCGAGGAAGACGGCAACGAAGATCGCCAGGAACGCGGCGGTCCGGTGGCGCAAGGTGGTGAGCGCAAGGCGAAACATGATCGGTTCTCCGATGGGTCAGGGCGTTGCGGGGGAGAGGCTGAGATGGGCTAGTTCGGCGGCTACCGACTCGGCGGTGGGGCGCTGTGACTCGGAGACGATGTGGCCGTCGACCAGGAAGACCACGCGATCGGCGTACGACGCAGCGACCGGGTCATGAGTGACCATGACGATGGTCTGGCCGAGTGCTCGCGCCTGGTCCCGCAGAAGCGCCAGGACCTCCAGCGCGGTCACGGTGTCCAGCGCACCGGTCGGCTCGTCAGCGAAAGTGATGGCTGCACGCCCAGCCAGCGCGCGGGCGATGGCCACCCGCTGCTGCTGACCACCCGACAGCTCACTCGGACGGTGGCTGACCCGCTCGGCCAGACCGACGCGGGAGATCACCGAGCTCACCCACGCCTCGTCCGGGGACTTCCCAGCCAGAGTGAGCGGCAGTACGACGTTCTGGCGCACGGTCAGCGCGGGCATCAGGTTGAAGGACTGGAAGACGAAGGCGACGTGCTCACGCCGCAGCTCGGTCAGCCGGGTCTCATCGAGCCCCGCCAGCGGCCGTCCGGCCAGGTGGACCGAACCGGAGGACGGTGAGTCCAGACCGGCCGCGCAGTGCAGCAGGGTGCTCTTGCCGGACCCGGACGGCCCCATCACCGCGGTGAAGGAGCCCTCCGCGAATCCGTAGGTGACACCGCCCAGCGCAGTCACCGCGCCGGGGCCGGTGCCGTAGACCTTGCGGACGTCCGTGAGCTGAACCGGCGCGTTCACCGGCTGACCCGGTGGTACGACTCGTGCGTCCACCACAGGATGCCGACGACCATGCCGAGTCCGAGGTCGGACCAGAGCCACCAGGGTCCGTCGAAGTGGCCGAACACGGCCAGGGCCGCCCAGACCACGAACTGCACGACGCAGGCGACCAGCCAGATGCCGGTGAAGGCCCGCAGCGCCACAGTCAGCGCTCGCGGCGGAGTCGCATCCGCCACTCCGGCCAGGACCTGTCGGAGGTCACCGCGGGTCTGGGCGTACAGCAGCAGCGACTGCCGGTCACTGGCCTCGGGCGGGGTCAGGGCGCCACGCCGTACGGCGTTGTCCAATTTGGTGGTGGCCGAGCGGCGGTCGGCCTCGGTGAGGGCGATCTGGTCGGGGAGCAACAGCGGATCGAGAACGGTGTTCATCAGGGGTACCCACGCTTTCCAGGAGGAGGAGTTCGTCTGTGAAACAGCGTATGGATTGAACAGTTCTCGGCCCCAGGGGGCGAGGTTGCCTCTCGGAGGTGGAGCTAGCTCCCCTCTGCCGGTAGCGGAAGTGCGCGAAGATGGGGGCATGAGTGCAGAGCTGCCACCCGGTCTGGCGCTGGCCTGGGGCGTCCAGCCCGTGCAGCGGCGCGGGCCGAAACCGGGGCTGTCGATCGACCAGATCGTCGCGACCGGGATCGAGTTCGGCGACACGGCCGGGTTCGAGGCGGTCTCGCTGCAGAAGATCGCGGCGCAGCTCGGCGTCACCACGAACGCGATGTACCGCTACGTGCGCTCCAAGGACGAGCTGATCGTGCTCGTCCACGACAAGGCGCTCGGCGGCCCGCCGGAGCTACCCGCCGGCTGGCGCAACGCCGCCACCGCCTGGGTGTACGCGCTCGTTGCCCGGTACGCCGACCGCCCGTGGCTGCTCGACGTACCGATCCGTGGCGCGCCCATCACGCCGAACGTGATGCGCTGGGCCGAGGTGATGCTGCAGGCGTTCGCCGAGACGAAGCTGAGTCAGCATGACGCGCTGGGCTGCCTGATGCTGCTCGACGGCTTCGCCCGTAACTACGCCAACCTGGCTCGCCAGCTCGGCGCGAGTGACGACGTACCGGTGCAAGCTGAGCAGGTCGGCGCCTTCCTGGTCCCCAGACTCATCGAAGGCAACTACCCGATGCTGGTCGCCCTCTATACCAACCAGGAGTACGAAGACGGACTCGACGACGACCTGGAGTTCGGCCTGGCCCGCACCCTCGACGGCATCGAGGCCCTGGTCAAGGCAGAGTGATCCGGACCGGTCCCTCAGCCCGTGCGGCGACCCACTGGAGGTGGAAGTCGCTGCCGGGGGCAACTTCCGTACGGCGCTCCGGTGCAGTGCGCAGGTTGACCGGAGCGGTCAGCGTGGTGACAGCGGGCTCAGCCGGTACGCCGTTGGTCCGCACTGACGCGATGACGTCAGCCAGCGCCTGCGCGGCCGGCTTGCGCTCGTGGTCGACAGTGAACAAGCCCAGGTCGTACTCGCGGTCCGGGAAGTCCAGCAGCCGCCGGTCGATGTCATGCGACGACCACCACGTCACGCCGTACAGGGCCGGGTTCGGCAGTACGTGCTCAACCGTCCGCCGGGTGAACTCGGCCTGGAGGTCGACGGGGATATCAGGACCCGGTACGCCGACCTCCTGCAACCACACCGGCCGGGACGGATCCAGCGACGTCGCAGCCGCGAGCTCGACCAGGTAGTCGGCATGGCTGAGCGTCGCCGGACCCATCGGCCCGTCCACTCGCGAGACCCCGTTGAACACCCAGGAGTGGACCGTACTGAGATCGCCGAGATCCACCGCGTCGGTCGGCAGGAACGGATGATCAGACTTGTACCAGGCGTCGTCGAACACCGAATGCAGCGCCAGTACGTCGGGCGCGGCCTTCCGCACGGTGTCGAGCAGCTCGGAGGCCCACGCGGTCGACGCCCCGGGCGTGGTCGGGCTGTCCGGCCAGAGGTTGTTCACCTCGTTCCCGAGCGTGATCGCGAACAGGTTCGGCTTCTCGGCGACCGCCCGCGCCACGGTGTCGACGTACGCCGTCAGGCCGTCCCGGACCGTGGTGTCCTCGAACAGGCTGGCCTTGTGCCAGGTGAGCACCCACGACGGCAGGAAGTCGAAGCTGGACAGATGACCCTGGATGAGGTCGACCGCGACCGACAGTCCGTGTTCCGCGGCGGCATCCACCGTGTCCAGCAGATCCTCGATCGCCCGCTCGCGCAGAATGGCCCGGTTCGGCTGGATCCACGGCCAGACCGGGAAGACCCGGACATGGTCGAGACCCAACCCGGCCAGATCCGCGAAGTCCCGTCGGACGGCGGCACCGTCGTAGTCGAGCCAGCTGTAGAACCAGCCGCTCGAAGGAACGTAGTTCGCGCCGAAGCGGGGATCCGAGGCCATGCCGACGATGCTAAAACGGTTTAGGGACCCCGAGCAACATCAGGCCGGGGGAGCGGTGGACTCGCGGACGGTGAGGACGGGGTCGGCGGTGCGTCGGTTGATCATCGTGTCGGGGTCGGCGATGACCGAGAGCAGCACCTCGGCGGCCTGGCGGCCGAAGTCGAAGGTGTCACGGGACATCGCGGTCAGGGCCGGGTGCATCAGCTGGGTCAGGATCGAGTCGTCGAAGGCCACGATCGACAGGTCGCCGGGGACCGAGACGCCCATCTCCATCGCGACCCCGAGCCCGGCGACCGCCATCACGTCGCTGTCGTAGACGATCGCGGTCGGGCGATCCGCCTGGGCGAGCAGCCGGCGGGTGGTCGCGGCGCCCTCGGCATCGCTGAAGTCGGTGGTCAGCGACGGCGCGTCGATCAGCCCGAGCCGCGGGGCGGCATCACGCACCGCTCGGATTCGTCGCTGCGTGTGCTGGAAGACCGGCGTACCGGCGACGTGGGCGATGCGGCGGTGGCCGAGCGCGGCCAGGTACTCGACGATGGTCAGCATCGCGTCCCGGTCGTCGGCCCAGACGGAGGCGAGCGCGCCCTTGCCGCCGCGGCCGCCGATCACCACGGCCGGCAGCTCGAGCGCCTTCAAGGCGTCGATCCGGGGGTCGCGCACGGTCAGGTCGACCAGGATCACGCCGTCCACGCGGTGTTCGGAGGACCAGCGTTTGTACACCTCGACCTCGGCCTCGGTGTCCTCGACGATCAGCAACTGCAGCGAGATCGATTCCGCGGACAGCCCCGACTGCACCCCGGACAGCAGGTGCGCGAAGAACGGCTCGACGCCGAGCGTGCGCGCCGGGCGGGCGATCACCATCCCGACCGAGTCGACCCGCGACGCCCCCAGCGCCCGCGCGGCACTGTGCGGCCGCCACGCCATCTGCTCGGCGATCCGCAGGATCCGCTCCCGGGTCGCCTCGCTGACGCCGGGCCGCCCGTTCAGCGCGAACGACACCGCACCCTTGGACACGCCCGCTCGCTGCGCGATGTCTGCAATCGTCGGTCTGGCCACGGTCACCTCCTCACTCTTGACAGCGGATTCTACGATGTGAATAGTTCGGGAGCTATACCGGTTTATCAAACCCTGGAGAATCCCCATGCGTAGACGCCGCTCGGCGCTGGTGGCGCTGGTCGCCGCCTCGGCACTCACCCTGGCCGGCTGCGGCCTCGGCTCGTCCGGCGATTCCGGCGACGGCGGCGCCAAGCCGACCGTCGGCGCGGATGCCCAGGTGACCGGCGCGGTCTCCCTGCAGACCTGGGCCCTGAAGCCGAAGTTCACCTCGTACGTCGAAGGGGTGATCAAGGCCTTCGAGGCGAAGTACCCGGGCACCAAGGTGACCTGGCTGGACCAGCCTGGTGACGGTTACGACAAGAAGGTGCTCAGCCAGGCCTCGGCCGGCGACCTGCCCGACGTGGTCAACCTGCCGCCGGACTTCGCGCTGCCGCTGGCCAAGCAGAGCCTGCTGCTCGACGTCGCCGCGGCCGACCCGAAGATCAAGGACGAGTACGTCGAGGGCGGTGTCCAGGCGTACCAGTACCAGGGCCTGAACGGCACGTTCGGCTACCCGTGGTACCTGAACACCGACATCGACTACTGGAACGCGGACAAGTTCGCCGCGGCCGGTCTGGACGTGAAGAACCCGCCGAAGACCTTCGACGAGCTGCTCGCGGCCGCCAAGGTGATGCACGACAAGACCGGTGGCAAGGAATACCTGATGAGCCGGCTGCCCGGCATCGGTGACCTGACCAACGCGGGCGTCAAGATCATCTCCGACGACGGCAAGAAGTTCACCTTCAACACCCCCGAGGCCGCCGCGCTGCTGGACAAGTACCGCGACGCCTACAAGGCCGGCTACCTGCCGCGCGACATCCTGACCCAGGAGTACCTGGGCAACTCCAAGCTCTTCACCCAGGGCAAGGTCGCCTGGACCACCGGTGGCGGCAACGCGATCCAGGACTTCACCAAGGACAACCCGTCGCTGAAGGGCAAGATCGTCCCGTCGCCCGCGCTCGACACCCCGCCGCTGTACGTGCAGGGGCTGTCGGTCTCGGCCAAGACCAAGAACCAGGCGGCCGCGATCGCGCTGGCCCGCTTCGTCACCAACGCCGAGAACCAGGCCGCGTTCGCGAAGATCGTGAACATCTTCCCGTCCACCAAGGCCTCGGCCTCCGACCCGTACTTCTCCAAGAGCGACGGCACGCCGGAGTCCGACGCGAAGGTGCTCGCCTTCGAGTCGCTGGCCAAGGCGAAGTCGCTGACGCCGGCGATCATCAGCGGTGCCACCAACGACTTCATCGGCCAGCAGATCTCACTCGCGATCTCCGGCAAGATCTCCTCGCAGCAGGCCCTCGACGCCGCCGTCGCCAAGGCCAACCAGCTGCTCACCCAGTAATGCGTTATCAGCGATGGTTCACCCCGTGGGTGCTGGTGATTCCAGCACTCACGTGGTTGCTGGTCTTCAACCTCTGGCCCTCGATCAACACGGTGATCCTGTCGTTCACCAACGCCAAGCCGCTCGGCGGTGGCACGTTCGTCGGCCTGAAGAACTTCGAGACCCTGCTGCACGACGAGCAGCTGCGCTGGGCGTTGCTGAACAGCGTCATCTACATGGTGGTCTGCCTGCCGTTCCTGACCATCTTCCCGCTGCTGCTCGCCGTACTGGTGGAGAAGAAGCTGCCCGGGATCACCTTCTTCCGGACGGCGTTCTACACGCCGGTCGTCGCGTCGGCGGTCGTCGTCGCGCTGATCTGGCAGTGGATCCTCGACGATCGCGGTCTGGTCAACGGCCTGGCCGAGAAGCTCGGCGTGATCTCCGGGCCGCTGCCGTTCCTGTCCGACCAGTGGCTGTTGTTGCTCAGTGCCATCAGTCTGACGATCTGGAAGGGGCTCGGGTACTACATGATCATCTACCTGGCCGCCCTCGGGAACGTCGGCCGGGAGCTGCACGAGGCCGCGGCGGTCGACGGCGCCAGCCCGATCCGGCGGTTCATCCACATCACGATCCCCGGCGTCCGCGGCACGATGATCCTGATCTCGATCCTGATCTCGGTCTCGGCACTGCGGGTCTTCTCGGAGCTGTTCATCCTGAGCGGTGGCAAGGGCGGCCCCGGCGGTCGCGACAACTCCGTCGTGATGCTGATCCAGCAGTACAGCCAGGGTTTCGAGGGCAACCTCGGCTACGCCTCGGCCCTGTCGATCGTGCTGTTCTTCGTCACCGTCGTCCCGATGCTGGTCCTGGCCCGTCTCAACCGCCAAGGAGCCGAGGCATGAGCACAGTGACCGACCCGGCGCGGCCGATCGCGCTTCCTGACCAGCCCGGTACGCCGAGCAAGCGCGGGCGGAGCGGGGCTTTCGGGTTCAACACCGTGTCGCCGCGGGAGAAGGTGACCAGGTACATCCTGCTCGTCGTCGTGCTGCTGATCACGATCGGGCCGTTCCTCTGGCAGCTGTCGACCTCGCTCAAGGGTTCCGGCGAGGACATCTACACCCGGATCCCACGGCTGCTGCCGTCCCAACCCACGTTCGATCACTACAAGGCCGTGGCCGACACGATCCCGGTCTGGGACTACGCGCGGAACTCGCTCGTGGTCGCCGTACTGGTGGTCGGCGGCAACATCATCGGCGCGTCCCTGGCCGGGTTCGCGATCTCGCGGTTGCAGTTCAAGGGCCGCAAGCTGGTGCTCGGTCTGTTCCTGGCGACCTTGGTGCTGCCGGGTGAGGTCACGATCATTTCGCAGTACGTGACGGTCCGGGAGTTCGGCCTGGCGAACACGCTCTTCGGTGTCGCCCTGCCCGGCATGATCGGCGCGCTGAACGTCCTGCTGATGTACAACGCGTTCCGGTCCCTGCCGATCGAGGTCGACCAGGCCGCGATCGTCGACGGCGCCAACGCCTGGCAGCGGTTCGTCTTCATCGGACTGCCGTCAGTGCGCGGCACCATCAGCGTCGTCGCGATCTTCGCGTTCATCGGCGCCTGGGACGACTTCCTCTGGCCGCTGATCGTCCTCACCGACCCCGACAAGTACACCCTGACCGTCGGTCTGCAGTACCTGTCCGGCACCTTCAGCAACAACCCGCGCCTGATCGCAGCCGGCACCATGATCGCGTTCATCCCGATCGTGATCGTCTTCGCCGTCTGCCAGCGCTTCTTCTTCAAGGGCGTCGAAGAAGGTGCCGTCAAGGGCTGACCCCGCCGGCGGCGCCTAGCTCGTTGAGCTGGCGCCGCCGAGGGTCGGGTAGAGCTCGCAGGACTTCGCAGCGGCGCCGGAGACCGGTACCTCGACCGCGGTGGAGCCGCCGCCCTTGACGTTGTAGTAGTCCTCCCCGCCCGCGACGATCCTGCCCTTCGCGTCCCGGCAGACCGCCGCCACGTAGGCGTCCTTGACGTCCTGGGTGTAGCGGCTGGCGATCTTCGCGGTCACCGAGGAGTTGACGTCGCCCGGCCGGTAGCGGATGCCGGAGGCAACGAACGCCGATGACGGGTGCTCGTCCTTCTGCTTGTCCAGGATGGTCACCTCGGCGGTGACCTTGGCGACCGTGCCCGACTTGATCTCGATCGGCACGGTGGTCGCGACGGTCGCGTTGGCCCGCGCGATCGGTGCGGAGGTCTCTTGCTGGCCGAGGACTTCGCCGGCCGCGTCGTACGCGGCGAAGCTGACCTGTAGCGACGAGATCTGGTCGGTGCCGTTGTGGATGACCGCGACCGCGGTCACGAATTCACCGGACTTTCCGAACCCGACCTCCTTCACCGCGACCCCATCCGTCGGCTTGGCCGACGCGGTCGCCGTGGGGGTCGCCGTCGGGCTCGATGGCTGCGAGCTGGGCTCAACTGTCGCTGTTCCCTGCCCGGCCTGGACATCTCCGCCCGGAGCGTCGTTGCCGCCTCCGCAAGCCGTCAGCAACAGCCCAGCAGTGACCACTGCCACAACGAATCTTCCCGTCATTTTCTACCCTCTCGTACCGCCCGACTGGTTGTTCGTTGCCGACCTTAGATGTGCAAGAGGGCAACGCCGGGCGTTTCACCTAGCCGTACCGCGTAGCGACGAACTGGCTGAGGCGGTCGGCTATGGCGGCCAGGGCGGCTCGTGCTGGGTGGCGGGAGTCCCAGGCGGTGATGAGGCGGACGGACAGGTCGCCGTCGGTGGTGCGGATCGGTAGGGGGCGCAGGTCGAATTGGGGGTCGTCGGAGACGACGGCGACCCCGCGGCCGGCGGCTGCGAGTGCTTGGGCGACTGTGCCGTCGGCGGCCTCCACGGCGGCGCCGTACGAGAGGCCGTCTCGGCGAAGGGCGGCCTCCAGGGAGATGCGTGAGGTGAAGGCCGGCGGCGGGAGGATCAGCGGTACGTCGGTCAGTTCGGTCAGCTGGATGCGTTTGCGGTGGGCCCATCGGTGGTTGCTGGGCACGCAGGCCCACACCGGGAGCACAGCGAGCGTCTTCGTCTCGTACGGCGCTCTGGCCGGTGTACTGGTCATGGCCAAGTCGGCACCGCGTCCCAGCACCTCGGCGGCGGTCTGACCGTCGGCCTGGAACACCTCGGGCGTTGGGTCGTCGGCGTCCAGAGTCGCGATGAACGGTGCGACCACATCCCGCAGCGTCGTCAGGGGAGCGCCGATGGTGATCCGGTCGAGCCGGCCTTGCGCCTGGTAGGTAGCAGCGACCCGCAGAGCGTCCGCCCGCTCCAGCACCTCGACAGCCAGCGGGAGCAGCGCTTGGCCGGCTCGGGTGGGCGTCAGGCGGCCGCCAGTGCGGTGGAAGAGCTCGACGCCCAGCTCCTGTTCGAGTTGGCGAAGCTGCCGGGACAGTCCGGGCTGGGTGATGTGCAAACGGTCGGCTGCTGCGGTGACCGTGCCGGCGTCGACGGTCTGCACGAAGTACCGCAGCGTACGCAGCTCCATCTAGAACTCCCAGGCATGCAGATCGTGCAGGACAAGTATTGGACAGCATAGAGTCGCCGCCGAAGACTGGAAGGATGACGATCGAACAGCGACGCATTCTGAAGACAGCGATTCCCGGGCCGATCTCGGCCGGGCTGATGGCGCGCAAACAGTCGGCGGTGGCGGCCGGGGTCGGCACCACGCTGCCGGTCTTCGCGGTGGCCGCGGACGGCGGGGTCGTGATCGATGCCGACGGCAACCAGTTGATCGATCTCGGGTCCGGGATCGCGGTCACCACGGTCGGCGGCCGGGCGCCGCGAGTCGTCGAGGCGGTCAAGAACCAGGTCGACGCGTTCACTCATACCTGCTTCATGATCACGCCGTACGAGGGCTATGTCGCCGTCGCCGAGGCGCTCAACCGGCTGACCCCGGGCGACCACGAGAAGCGCACCGCGCTGTTCAACTCCGGTGCCGAGGCCGTCGAGAACGCGGTCAAGATCGCCCGCGCCTACACCGGTCGCCAGGCCGTCGTCGTCTTCGATCACGCCTACCACGGCCGGACCAACCTGACGCTGGCGATGACCGCCAAGAACCAGCCGTACAAGCGCGGCTTCGGCCCGTTCGCGGCCGAGGTCTACCGCGCGCCCGTCTCGTACCCGTACCGCGACGGCGGGCTGGACGGCGCGACCGCCGCGGCCCGGGCGCTCGACATCATCGAGAAGCAGGTCGGCGGGACCGAGGTCGCGGCCGTGGTGATCGAGCCGATCCAGGGTGAGGGCGGCTTCGTCGAGCCGGCGCCCGGGTTCCTCCCGGCGCTGGCTGAGTGGTGCCGGGCCAACGGCGCGGTCTTCGTGGCCGATGAGGTGCAGAGCGGGTTCGCGCGGACCGGCGACTTCTTCGCCAGCAACCACGAGGGCGTCGTACCGGATCTGGTCGCGACCGCGAAGGGGATCGCGGGCGGTCTGCCGTTGTCGGCGGTGACCGGCCGGGCCGAGATCATGGACGCGCCCCAGGTCGGCGGTCTGGGTGGCACGTACGGCGGCAACCCGCTGGCGTGTGCGGCCGCGCTGGCGGCGATCGAGACGATCGAGGCCGACGGACTCGTCGAGCGCGCGCGGCAGATCGAGCAGGTGATCAAGCCGCGGCTCGAGCTGGCCCAGAAGGAGGACGACCGGATCGGCGACCTCCGCGGCCGGGGCGCGATGATCGCGGTCGAGCTGGTTCAGGCCGGTACGACGGAACCGGCCCCGGAGCTGGCGAAAGCGGTCGCGACTGCTTGCCATCAGCAAGGAATCATCGTGCTGACGTGCGGTACCTACGGCAACGTGCTGCGCTTCCTGCCGCCGTTGACGATCAGCGACGAGCTGCTGGTCGAGGCCCTCGAGATCGTCGTCGCGTCGCTGCGGGAGATCTCATGATCAAGGTTCTCAACCCGGCCGACCTGACTGTCGTCGGCGAGGTCCCCGACGGTACGCCGGCTGACGCGACCGCTGCTGTCGACGCGGCCGCGAACGCCTTCCCTGCTTGGCGTCAGACGGCACCGCGGCGCCGTTCTGAGATCTTGCACAAGACCTTCGAGCTGATGCTGCGTGACCGTTCCCGGCTGGCCGAACTCATCAGTCTGGAGAACGGCAAATCCGAGGCGGACGCCCTGGCTGAGGTCGGCTACGCCGCGGAGTTCTTTCGCTGGTACGCCGAGGAGGCGGTCCGCCCAGGTGGTGACTACGGCTCCGCTCCGGCCGGTGGCGTCCGGACGATCGTCACCGCCAAACCGATCGGTGTCGCAGCACTCGTGACGCCGTGGAACTTCCCCGCCGCCATGGCCACCCGCAAGATCGCTCCCGCGTTGGCAGCAGGCTGTACGGCGGTGCTCAAGCCCGCGGCGGAGACCCCGCTGACCGCGCTCGCGATCGCCGACCTGCTGACGGAAGCGGGCGTTCCGGCGGGTGTGCTCAACGTCGTCACGACCACCGATGCGGCCGGTGTGGTGTCCAACTGGCTGGCTGATGCCCGGGTGCGAGTGATCTCGTTCACCGGGTCGACGGCGGTCGGCAAGACGCTGCTGCGGCAGGCGGCCGACCGGGTCGTCGTGACCGCGATGGAGCTCGGCGGCAACGCGCCGTTCGTGGTCACCGAGGACGCCGACCTCGAACAGGCGGTCGCGGGCGCGATGATCGCGAAGTTCCGCAACGGCGGCCAGGCCTGTACGGCGGCCAACCGGTTCTACGTGCACACCGCGGTCGCCGATCGGTTCACCGAACTGTTCGGGCGGGAGGTTGAGAAGCTTGCTGTCGGCCCCTATTTGCAGGGTGCGCAGATCGGTCCGCTGATCTCGGCCGCCGCGGTCCGGCGGGTCACCTCGGTCGTCGACGAAGCCGTCGCGGCCGGTGCCCGCGTGACGCACCAGGCCGCCGTACCGGCTGCTGCTGGTCACTTCTATCCGCCGACGGTCCTGCGGGACGTGCCCGACGACTCGACGTTGTTCACCGAGGAGATCTTCGGGCCGGTGGCCTCCATCGCCACCTGGTCCGACGACGACGAACTCGTTGCCAGGGTCAACGAATCGGAGTACGGACTGGCCGGCTACGTGTACGCCGGTGAGCTCGGCCGGGCGATCCGGATCAGCGAAGCGCTTGATGTCGGGATGGTCGGCGTGAACCGCGGTCTGGTCAGCGATCCGTCCGCGCCGTTCGGCGGCGTCAAGCAGAGCGGGCTGGGCCGCGAAGGCGCTCGCGACGGCCTCCGTGAGTACCAGGAGACGCAGTACCTGAGCATCGATTGGCCGTAAATAGGTTGGCGCTACCCATATTCCACAGCCGGTGGGGGCGTACGTACGGGGCTCGGGAATATGGGTGGTCGCGACCCATGTGGGGGCCGGCCAGAAGCGGTTGACTTCTGGCTATCGGGAAGGCCGACCGGCCTACCGCCCCAAGGAGCCGGAGACGGTTCCTGACCGAAGGAGAAAATCATGGCTGAGGTTCTCGACCTGCAGATCCTGTCCGAGGAGAACACCACCAGCCCGGTGCTGCACACCGACGGCTCGGGCGTCAGCTACAACTGCTGACCTTCGCGATCCAGGGGGCCTGTGCCGAGTCGGCCCAGGCCCCCCTTCGTCTGTCTACCGAAGGGGAGCAGTGCCGATGATCGACTCGTTCCGGGCCTACACGATCAGTGACCCGCAGTACTACGACCGCGTCGAGCGGTCTTCCGAACCGGGCGCATTCCTGGAGCTCCTGCGCGAGCGGGTCGGCGAGAAGGCCGCAGTGCTCGACGGCGTCGGCATCTGGGCCCGCTGCCTGGACCGGCCGCTCACCGAGCTGCCGGAGTACGGCTGGAAGCTGCACCTCTCAGCACGGCCGGACGACCTGGCCACACTCATGCACGCAGTGATCGACGAGTACCTGGTCGACTCGTTCAGCTTCAAGGTCATCCGCTCCCCGGAGCTCGGACTGGCGCAAGTGGCGCGCTGGTGGTCGCGCGGTGGCGCCGGCAAGGCGGTGACGATCTACCCGCTGTCCGAGGAGCACGCCCGCGAGCTGGCCGACCGCCTGAGCGTACGGCTCGGCGACCTCCAAGGCTCACACATTCTGACCGACCGCCGGTACCCGGGCAGCGACGTGGTGCAGTACCGCTACGGCACCTTCCGCAAGCCCCCGGGCGTCGACGACGACGGCTACCCGATCAGCGTGGTCACCGGCCCGGACGGTAAGCCGTGGAACGACTCACGCACCCCCACGTTCACCCTGCCGTCCTGGGTCGCCGACGACCCGTTCGCCGTACCGGCTGAGGCAGAAGACGCTGACCCGACCGGTCTGCTCAAGCGCTACAAGATCAAGTCGGTACTGCGGCACTCACCGGCTGGCGGGGTCTACCTGGCGACCGGTCCGGACGGGGCGGAGTACGTGCTCAAGGAGGCGCGTCCGCACACCGCCTTCGCGCCAGACGGATCAGACGCGCCGGACCGGTTGTGGCGGGAGTACGACTACCTCAAGCAACTGGCCGGCACCGGTATCGCGCCTGACGGCGTAGAGCTGGTGACGGTGTGGGAGCACACCTTCCTGGTGCAGTCCAAGGTGCCCGGAATCACCATGCAGGTCTGGCTGTCCCGCAATCACCCGTTTGCTGTTGGCAAGCCGGACCCGACCTACCCGGCACGTGCACAGGCGATTCTGGAGCAGATCCGGACCGCACTGGCCACCTGTCTGGAGCGCGGCATCGTCTACTCCGACGTGTCGCTCACGAACATCATGATCGACGATGACGACGTCGTACGGCTGGTCGACTTCGAGGCCTGCCGCCCGGTCGGATCGGACCCTGCGCAGTACCCACGCACCAGTGGGTTCGCCCCCGAGCCGGGAACCGCCGCCTGGGGGAGTGACGCGGCGTACGTCGCGTACGGCGTCGACGCGATCGAAGCTGCCACGGTGATGCCCCGCAACGCCCTGCTCGCCTTCCGCCCTGAGGTGTTCAGCCGGGCCCTTGCGGTCACCGCCCGTCAGCTCGACGTACCGCTCAACGGCCTCCAAGACCGCCTCGACCTCCCCGTAGCGTCCGAAAACACGCTGACCACGCCCTCCGCTTCTTCGGACGTTGGCGTTTTGGCGGAGGTGGTTCGGGGGTTGCGGAACGCGGCGACTCCGGAGCGGCGGGACAGGTTGTTCCCGGGGCACCCGGAGCAGTTCCAGAGCAACACGCTCTCGCTCGCGTACGGCGCGGCCGGCGTACTGCGCGCACTGCACCTGCTGGATGAATCAGTGGACGCAGCGTGCACGGACTGGCTGTTGGCGCGGCTCGACGAGAACCGCCCGCTACCGATGGGCCTGTACGTCGGTCGCGCGGGGATCGGACTCGCACTGCTGGAGCTGGGTCTCGACGACCGCGGTCTGCTCGCCGGTGCGACAACCGAGGCGCTGAGCGGTGACAAGCGAGGCGGTCTGGCGACGGGGCTCGCAGGTGTCGGTGTGGCGCAACTGTACGCGCACCGGCTCACGGGGGATCAGCGTCACCTCGACCACGCCCGGGCGATCGCGGACCGGCTGATTGACCGTGCATCTGATGACGGCACCGGCTTGTGGTGGCAGCAGGCGGATCCGCATCCGCTCGGACTCCTCCATGGTTCGGCGGGTGTGGCGACGTACCTGACTGAACTGGGAGTCGCTACGGACGACTCGTTCCTGGTGAAGATGGGACGGCGTGCGCTGGGCTTCGACCTCGCACAGGGACGGCCGCGGTTCAACGGTGGCATCGGCTTCGGCGCCTACACCGGCAGCTCACCCTTCGAGCCGTACGTCGTTCGTGGGGGCTCGGGCGTCGGTCTCGCCGTGGCGCATCACCTGCGACTGACGGGAGACGAGACGCTGGTCGATCCGCTCTGGTCGATCGTGCGGGGTGTGGGGATGCCGTTCACGGTGAACCCCGGGTACTTCGCCGGCATGAGCGGGCTGATCGAGTTCCTGCTCGAGGCCAAGGCGGCGTTGCCGGATGATGCGGCCGCTCTGGACGTGACGATCGGCCGACTGGTCGAGCAGATCACCGCACTGCGCTGTGAGGACGAGTCGGGGACCGGCTTCCCTGGTGACGGCCTGATGCGGCAGAGCTGCGACGTTGCCTCCGGTAGTGCCGGTGTCGCGATGACGCTGCACCGGTTGCAGAACGGCGGGGACACCCTCGACGTACGGTTTGCACGGCCGGCGGGGGTGTTGAGCCATGCCGGGTGATCGTCTGGCCGTCGTGTGCACCGGTGCGAGTGCTGCACTGGACCTGCCCTCACACCTGGCGCACTGGCGTCGTGAGGTGAGCGGACCGCTGTCGGTGATGCTCACGCACTCGTCACTGACGTTCGTGCAGCCGTCGGCGGTCGCGCTGATCGCCGACGAGGTGATCGAGCCGCACGGACCTGTGGTCAACCCGGTCGCTTTCGCCAACCGGGCAAGGCTTTTCGTGGTGGCTCCGTGCTCTGCGAACTTCCTGGTCTCAGCTGCACTCGGACTGGCGTCGTCGCCCGCACTGACCGCGATGCTGGCCACTCCGGCGCCACGCATCATGTTCCCCCATATGAACCCGCGGATGTGGCAGGCGCGCACCACGCAGCAGGCAGTCCGCTCACTCCGCGAGCAGGACGTCGTCGTGGTGTCGCCGGAAGACACCGAAGTACTGACGCTGTGGAGTGGTGAATTCGAGCCCAGCAAGGCGATGCCGGCTCCGGTGCGAACCGCCGCAGTCATCGCTGCGCAGTGGCGGAATCTGGTCGCGGCATGACTTCGCGGACCGAGTTGCTGCGTGACAACCGGGACTTCAGCCGGTTCTGGTGGGGACAGGCGCTGACTGCGCTGGGTGCGCGCGTCAGTGACGTGTGCATCCCGCTGTTGGTGCTCGACCTGACCGGGTCGGCCTTGTGGGCCGGTGCGTTGCTCACGGTCCGGCTGATCGTGCTGAACGTGGCCCGGCTCCCAGCCGGTGCCTTGGCCGACCGCTGGGACCGGCGGCGAGTGATGATCCTGGTCGACCTCATCCGCGCTGTCCTGTGGGCGGTGCTGGCGGTAGCGGTCTTTGTCGGCGTCGGTTCGGTCTGGCCGCTCGTGATCGTCGGAGTGGTCGACGGACTGGTCAGCTCGATCTACAACCCGTCGCTGGCCGCCGCACTAAGGCATCTGGTCCGGCCGGACGACATCACCAAAGCCGTGTCCCTCAACGAATCTCGCTCGTACGCCGCCAGTCTGCTGGGCCCCGCGGTCGGGGGCGGACTGTACGCCGTCGCGCACTGGATCCCCTTTGCGATCAACGCGGTCACGTTCGTGCTGTGCACCTATCTGGTGTTCAAGATCTCCGCTGGTCTCGGCGGTCGCCATGCGTCCCAGGAACGGCTCACCACGGACATGTGGTCCGGTCTGCGGTACGTGTTCACCCAGCCCTTCCTGCGGACGCTCACGATCTGGTCCGCCGTACTGAACTTCGCCACCGCCGCAGCGTTCTTCGGCATGGTGCCGATGCTGGTCAGCCTCAAGACGCCGGCCCAGGTGATCGGTGCGATGTCCGCAGTCGTTGCTGCGGGCGCTCTGCTCGGATCACTCATCGCACCGAAGCTCGTGGCGACAGGTGCGTTCCGGGCCGTGGTGGTTGGCGGTCTGGTGGTGGCCGGGGCCGTCACGGCAGTGGCCGTCGTACCGTCGATGCCTGTCGTGGTTGGCGCTTTGGCGCTGCTGGGCGCGACCGCACCGGTGCTGATCATCGCGATGACCGCCCAGGTCTACGACGTCATCGACGACTCGATGATGGCGCGGGCTCAGAGCACCATGACGCTCGTCGGCTCACTGTTCTACCCGGTCAGCACCCTCGTCATGGGCTGGCTCATGCAGTACCACGGCCCAGGACCGGCGTACGGCGTGATGGCCGCACTGCTGGCAGGTGCCGTCCTGTTCACTCTGGCCCGGCCGGTCCGGGTCCAACTGTCACCTCAACCGGTGGCATCCCGTCCGCTCGTGGTGTGAGGAGACCTGTCATGCGTACTGAAGCCCTGTCCAGCCTGATTCCGGATGCGGTCGACTTCCTGGACCACCCGCCGACCGAGGCGGTCGCCTGGCGCGGTACCTCGACGCTGGACTTCGGCCTCGACGCAGTGGGTGAACTGATCGACCACGGCTCGCTGCAGCGCCAGATGGTGAGCATGGTCAAGGACGGTCAGCGGGTCGCACCCGCGGCGTACACGTGGGCCGGCCAGCCGATCCAGCCCGGCTTCGCGGACGTGGTGCGGACGACGAAGGTATCGGCGTATATCGGCGCTGGTGCGACCACAGTGCTGGAGTCACTGCACCGCACGTGGAAGCCGATCGGCGATCTGTGCCGTCGGCTCAGCCACGAGACCGGACTGCCGATCAGCGCGAACGCGTACCTCACGCCGTCCGGTAGCCAGGGTTTCGCGCACCACTACGACACCCACTCCGTGCTGATCGTGCAGACGGCCGGCAGCAAGACCTGGCAGCTGCATGCGCCGGTCTACAACGACCCACTGGAGCACCAGCCTTGGGACGGCTCCAAGGTGACCGAGGCCGAGTGGGACCGCCTCCGCACCGGTACGCCGTACCTGGAGGTCACTCTGCAGCCCGGTGACAGCCTGTGGATTCCGCGCGGCTGGATCCACAACGGGTTTGCCACTGACGACCACTCGCTGCACGTCAGCTTCTCGTTTCCCACGCTGACGCCGTACTGGCTTGCTGGTGAACTCATCCGGGCGCTCGGCTCGGAGCGTGCCTTCCGGGCGGAGCTCCCTTGGGGCTTCGGCCGCTCTGCCGAGCTGCGCGCCGAGGCACTGGCGACGACCACCAAGCTGCTGGCCGAGTACTTCAGCGCGCTGTCCGAGCAGCCGGCCGACAACTCCGAGCTGGCTGACACCTACCGGCGGTTCTCACTGGAGTCCGCCCGGCACCCGATGGACAACTTCCTGCCTGCGCCGACTCTGGATACGCAGGTCCGTACGGTCGCCGAATCGGCCGCCGGCGTGGACTGGACGGCCGCCGGCCGGCTCCGGGTCCACCTCGGCGACTCCATGGTCGAGTTCGAGGACGCCCCCGCCCGAGTAGTCGCCGATCTCCTCGCCGCCGACTCCTCAAACCCCTGGACGGGACAGTCCCTCGAACTCGCTGAGACCGAAGCGCTGGAGCTCGTCAGTCTCCTGCTGCGCACCGGTCTCGCCATCCGCGTCTGAGTCAGCAGACAGCTCGCGTCAGCGGGCAGCGGAGGGGTAAACGGCCCCGGTGTACTTCTCGCCGGGGCCGGCCCCGGGCTCGTCGGGGATGCTGGAGGCTTCCTTGAAGGCGAGCTGCAGGGACCGGAGACCGTCGCGGAGCGGAGCGGCGTGGTGGTGACCCAGGGACGGAGCGGCGGCGTCGAGCAGGCCGGCCAGGGCGTCGATCAGCGAGCGGGCCTCGTCGAGGTCCTTGTGCTCGGGCAGGTCCTCGGCCAGGCCGAGGTTGACGGCGGCGGCGCTCAGCAGGTGCAGGGCGGCCGTCGAGATAATCTCCACGCTGGGGACCTCCGCGATGTCGCGGGAGGCGGTTGCAGGCTGCGGAGTGGAGATGTCGTCGGTCATGGTGTTACTGTTACACGGCGACCGATCCGGTCCGTTGGTGCCCCCTGGGTGGAATACCCGAGGAGCGCCGATGGTTGGATCCTAAGCGGAGGGCCACCTCCCACCCAGTCGATGCACAGTCGGCGGGTCCCGGTCACGCCGAGACTCCGGTCTCGGCGATCGTACGGCGTACCAGCAGTAGTTGTGGTTGGTGAGTTGTTGATCAGGGAATTGGGCCTTCGTGTGTTAGTCGCACGGAGGCCTTCGTCGTTTCTCGAGGAGACCTCGAGCGGCGAAGAGGTGGTACCGGAATCAGAACAACCCAGGAGGACCCATCACCATTGAACTGCGCGTCAACGAGCGCATCCGCGTTCCCGAGGTGCGACTGGTCGGACCGAACGGTGAGCAGGTAGGCATCGTCCGGATCGAAGACGCACTGCGGTTGGCACAGGAAGCCGATCTCGACCTGGTCGAGGTTGCGGCCACGGCACGCCCGCCGGTCTGCAAGCTGATGGATTTCGGCAAGTACAAGTACGAGACCGCGCAGAAGGCGCGCGAGTCCCGCCGGAACCAGACCAACACCGTCATCAAAGAGATGAAGCTGCGGCCGAAGATCGACCCGCACGACTACGAGACCAAGAAGGGTCACGTCGTCCGGTTCCTGCGTGCCGGTGACAAGGTGAAGATCACCATCATGTTCCGTGGTCGCGAGCAGTCGCGCCCGGAGCTCGGCTTCCGGCTCCTGCAGCGGCTGGCCGAGGACGTCAGCGAGCTCGGCTTCGTGGAGTCGAACGCCCGCCAGGACGGCCGGAACATGATCATGGTGCTCGGACCGCACAAGAAGAAGTCCGAGGCGCGCGTGGACGTGGACGCCGAGAAGGCCAAGAAGGTCGCCGAGCGTGAGGCCGAGGTCGAGGCCGAGCGGATCGAGCGCGCCGAGCAGGTCGCGGCGCACGAGGCCGAGATCGCCGCCGGCGCCACGAAGAAGCCGAAGGGTCCGGCAGACAACCTCGACCCGGAGTGACGGATCGCTCCGGCCGCGGTGCGCTGCCGGAGCACCACTCACCGAGTTCGAGTCAACGAAAGAACAATTCAGGAGTTCATTAGCCATGCCGAAGATGAAGACCCACTCGGGGATGAAGAAGCGCGTCCGCGTCACGGGCTCGGGCAAGCTGCGCCGCGAGCAGACCGGTGTCCGCCACCTCGCCGAGGCGAAGTCGTCGAAGCGCAAGCGCCGGCTGAGCGGCACGGTCGAGGTCGCGCCGTCGTTCGCCAAGAAGGCCAAGAAGCTGCTCGGCATCTGAGGCTCCCGCCTCGCGGGGCCTCGTGGCCCTTCCCCCCGAACATCCGCCGTACCGGCCAGCACGGTCGCGGCGCAGAACCAAGGAGTAACACCTCATGGCACGCGTGAAGCGGGCAGTCAACGCCCACAAGAAGCGCCGGGTCGTACTCGAGCAGGCCAGCGGTTACCGCGGCCAGCGCTCGCGGCTGTACCGCAAGGCCAAGGAGCAGGTCACCCACTCGCTCGTCTACGCCTACCGTGACCGCAAGGCGCGCAAGGGCGACTTCCGCAAGCTGTGGATCCAGCGCATCAACGCTGCGGTCCGCGCCGAGGACCTGACGTACAACCGTTTCATCCAGGGTCTGCGCCTGGCCGAGGTCGAGGTGGACCGCAAGATCCTCGCCGACCTCGCCGTGCACGACCCGGCCGCGTTCTCCGCGCTGGTGCAGGTGGCCAAGGCCGCCCTGCCGGCCGACGTCAACGCGCCGGCCGTCTCGGCCTGAGCATCACCGTCTCCAGCCGTAGCACTCGAGTGGCGAGCCCTGGTCTGCTGACCGCGCAATCCGTGCGGATCAAGCAGGCCCGGCGGCTCGCCACTCGCGCGTTCCGTCGCAAGACCGGCCGCTTCCTGGCCGAAGGCCCGCAGGCGGTCCGCGAAGCCCTCGAGCATCGCGAGCTCGTCCTCGAGGTGTACGCCGAACCCACCGTCGCCACCCGCCATCGCGATCTCCGCGACCTGGCCGCCGCGGCCGACGTGCCCTGGTACGACGTCGACCGGGCCGGCGTCGAAGCACTGAGCGAAACCGTCACCTCCCAAGGTGTCGTCGCGGTCTGCTCACTCGTCGACGTCTCGCTGGAGCAGGCGGTCCTCCCGACCGCCCGCCTGGTGGCTGCGGGCTTCCAAGTCAGGGACCCCGGCAACGTCGGCACCCTCATCCGTACGGCGGACGCCGCCGGCGCGGATGCCGTCGTACTGTCGACAGAGTCCGTCGACCCGCACAACCCGAAGGCCGTCCGGGCCAGCGTCGGCAGCATCTTCCACCTGCCGATCACCGTCGACGCCGACCTCCCCGCCGCCGCCACCGCCTGGCGCGCCCAAGGCCTCCAGGTCCTCGCCGCCGACGGCTACGGCACCACCGACCTCGACACCTGCATCGATGACGGAACCCTCGCCAAGCCCACCGTCTGGCTGTTCGGCAACGAGGCCCACGGCCTCCCCGACGGCTTCGACGCCTTCGTCGACCACTCCGTCAAGGTCCCCATCTACGGCCGCGCCGAGTCCCTCAACCTCGCCACCGCCGCCGCCGTCTGCCTCTACGCCTCAGCCCGCGCCCAGCGTCGCTGACCGCATAGTTCGGCTGCTGTCCACTGAGCTGGCCAAGGCCCCCTGGTTCGGCCTCACCCGCTAGCCAAGCCCGGCGCCGGTGGATGCCGGCGCCGGACTCCGCAGGTCAGGCGATCACGGTGCAGGTGTTGCCGACATCGCTCCACTGGCCGCCGTTGTTCTTCCAGGCGATGCCCTGGACGCAGCTGCCGCGGGGGAGTACGCGATTGAAGTACACCCGCTGGGTCTGGATCGGGTTGGTGTCCGCGCCGTTGACACCGGCCGTCTGGAAGTGCCCGGGGAACGCGCCGCAGATGTTGCGTGACTCGGCCCAGTACACGTACTTGCTGCCGTCGCCCTGCGTCACGTACTCCACGAACACCGAGATACAACGGTTGCTGCTCGAGTTGCTGGCCCAGGCCTGGGTGGCGGCAACCCCGGCCCCGGTGACTCCCAGTGCGAGTGCGGCGGCGATGCTACCCCAGCGTTTGATCGTCATGGTCGCTCCTTCGCGTCGGATGACAGTCCGCACAGGATGCCGACCACAACAGGTCACCACTGGTGACTTTCTGTCGTCATTGAAGAGGTTGACGAAGTGATTACTCCGTGTGATGGGGGGTGCGGGTGGCGATGCCTTCCAGGACGATCTCGAGGCCGTAGGTGAAGGAGTCGTGGAACATGGCGTCGATGTCGCCGGTGGCGCGGCGGCGGGCGGACTCCTGCATGGTCGGATCGGCGATGGCCTCGGTGTAGTCGAGGACCTGGGTGGCGAGCTGGTCGACCGACTGGCTGGCGCGGCGGGCCATCTCGCGGGTGGCGACCTCTCCTCCGGCGTTGCCGAAGACGAACGACATCACGGTGCCGAGGGCGAAGTCGGCGTTGCGGCCGGTGATGCCGGCCGCGCCGATCAGAGCCAGGCCGCGGGTACCCATCCGCATCGCGTTCGGGCCCATGCTCGGCCGGGTGTACATCACCTCGGACAGCCAGGGGTGCCGCAGCAGCGTCGCGCGCAGGCTGTGCGCGTAGAGCAGGAGACCGGAGCGCCAGCCGGCCAACCCGGGGTCGGGGATGTCGATCTCGCCCCAGACCTGGTCGATGAGCAGGTCGATCAGGTCGTCCTTGGTCGGGACGTGCCAGTAGAGACTGGTCGCGCCGGCGTCGAGCTTGGCCGCCAGCTTGCGCATGCTCAGACCGGCGAGCCCTTCGGCGTCGAGGGTCTCCATCGCCGTCCGGACGATCTGCTCCCGGGTGAGCGTCTCGCGTGCCGGGCCGGCCTTCTGCTGCCGCGTCCAGATCGATTCCTTCACGAGGAACATTCTACTGGAACACTGTGCGAGTTGTGTCGTACAGTGTGCGAGTGACTAGTACACCGTTCGAGTCAACCGCCGCAGAGACCGCCGGGCATCCCCGCCGCTGGTGGATCCTGCTGATCCTGTGCCTGAGCCTGATGGTGCTTGTCGTCGACAACACCGTGCTCAACCTGGCCATCCCGTCGCTGATGCGCGATCTGGGGGCCACGCCCGCCGACATCCAATGGGTGATCGACGCCTACATCCTGGCCTTCGCCGGCCTCCTGCTGACCGCGGGCAGTCTGTCCGACCGCTTCGGTCGCCGGAAGATGCTGCTGCTCGGCCTGGTCCTGTTCGGTGCCGCGTCGCTGCTGGCCACGCTCGCCGAGACGCCGTGGCAGCTGATCCTCTGCCGCGGGCTGATGGGCGTCGGCGGCTCGCTGCTGATGCCGAGCACGCTGTCGCTGCTCTTCACGGTCTTCCCACCGGAGGAGCAGCGCAAGGCGATGGCCGGCTGGTCCATGGTCGCGATGGTCGGCGTGATCGCCGGCCCGACCGTCGGTGGCGTCCTGCTGAACCACTTCTGGTGGGGCTCGATCTTCCTGCTCAACGTCCCGATCGCCGTCGTGGCGATCATCGGCGCGCTCGCCCTGATCCCGGAATCCCGCGGCCCGGCCAGAACCGTCGACCCGATCGGCGCCGTACTGACCGTCATCGGAATGGGGTCGGTGGTCTGGGCGATCATCGCCATCCCCACCAACGGATTCGGTTCGCCCGAGGTGCTCGGCGGGCTGGCGGTCGGTGTGGTCGCGCTGACGGCCTTCGCCTGGTGGGAAAGGCGTAGCGCGCACCCGATGGTTCCGCTCGCGCTGTTCAAGGACCGCCGGTTCAGCGGGACCAGCTTCTCGATCGTGCTGCTGTCCTTCACCGCAGGCGGTCTGATGCTCGCGCTCACGCAGTACCTGCAGTTCGTCCTCGGCTACAGCCCACTGAAGGCCGGCCTGGCCCTCATCCCGTACGCCGTCGCTGCGACCGTCTTCAACGTCCTCGGCGCGACATTGGGCAAGAAGCTCACCGACCGCACTCTGATCGCCATCGGCCTCGCCGTTATCGCCGGTGCGTTCGCGATCCTGTCCCAGGTCTCCGGTACGACGGGCTACGGCCTACTGATCGCGGGTCTAATGGTGATGGGCATCGGCGGAGGCCTCGCCGGCCCAGCGGCGTACACACTCCTGATGCAAGCCGTCCCAGCCGAGCACCGCGGCGTCGGCTCCGCGATGAACGACACCGTCCAGCAAACCGGCGGCGCCCTGTCGGTCGCCGTACTGGGCAGTGTCCTGGCCGCCGCCTACTCCGCCAACCTCCCGGACGCGATCCCCGACGCCGCCCGCGACTCCATCGCCAACACCCTCGCCCTAGGCCCGGAGTTCGCCGCAGCGGCCCGTACGGCGTTCACCGACGCCATGACCATCGCCATGACCGTAGGCCTCATCGGCGCCCTAGCCGGCGCAGTAGTCGCCCTCGCCGTCCTCCCCGGCCGAACCGCCGCGACGCCCGAACCCGCCCTCACCCCCTCCGAGTCCACTCCCGACTCCTGATCCCAGCCCGCTCCGCCGCCCGACCACTTGAACGGATCTCCCCTCAAGTTGTCCCTTCTCCCCTCGAAATTCGGGCAGAGAACCAGCACATTGAGCGGATATCCGTTCAAATGCGCGTCGGTACGGCGGGGTGGGTACGGCGGGTGGGTGCGACGGTGATGGGACGGGTCGTGGGGGACGGGGCGACGGGTTGTGGACAGCCGATTCACGGTCTGGGGGTCGGGGTTCCTAGACTGCAATCCGCAGAAAGTTCCGAACCGAGAGCGAGCCATGTCCGGTCCCAACACGCAGTACGACCCGGTCGAAGTGACGCCGTTGCATGCCGAGGCGCTGGAGCGGAGCCGTGACGAGGCGCTGACGGCGTTCAGCGAGGCGGCCGATCTCGCTGCCCTGCAGGAGGCGAAGGCAGCGCATCTGGGCGAGAAGTCGCCGATCGCGCTGGCGAACCGGGAGATCGGCGCGTTGCCGCCGCAGGGGCGCAAGGAGGCGGGGCAGCGGATCGGGTCGGCGCGCAAGGCGATCACCGAGGCGTTCGCGGCGCGGCTCGCGGTGCTGGAGGCTGAGCACGAGGAGCGGATGCTCGCCACCGAGCGGGTCGACGTGACACTGCCCTGGCACACGCCGGAACTGGGTGCGCGGCACCCGTTGTCGCTGATCTCCGAGCAGGTCGCGGATGTGTTCACCG
This sequence comes from Kribbella sp. NPDC051587, assembly GCF_044453945.1. NCBI lineage: Bacteria > Bacillati > Actinomycetota > Actinomycetes > Propionibacteriales > Kribbellaceae > Kribbella > Kribbella sp. NPDC051587. The sequence goes on along the minus strand of NZ_JBITDE010000004.1, from coordinate 29,711 downwards.
CGCTCGGGTGGGATGTCGCCGAGGGGCCGGAGATCGAGGCCGAGTGGCTGAACTTCGACGCGCTGAACTTCCAGCCCGATCACCCGGCGCGGCAGATGCAGGACACCTTCTTCGTCGAGCCGGCCGGCTCCGGCAAGGTCCTGCGCACGCACACGTCGCCGGTGCAGGCGCGCTCGATGCTGACCCGCAAGCCCCCGATCTACGTGATCTGCCCGGGCCGGGTGTTCCGCACGGACGAACTGGACGCGACCCACACGCCGGTCTTCTACCAGGTCGAGGGCCTGGTCGTGGACGAGGGCATCACGCTCGCGCACCTCAAGGGCACGCTCGACCACTTCGTCGTGTCGATGTTCGGTGCGGGGCTCGAGGCCCGGCTGCGGCCGAACTTCTTCCCGTTCACCGAGCCGTCGGCCGAGGTCGACCTGAAGTGCTTCGTCTGCCGCGGCGCTTCTGTCGGCAACCCGGACCGGCCCTGCCGCACCTGTGGCAGCGAGGGCTGGATCGAGTGGGGCGGCTGTGGCGTGGTCAACCCGCGCGTCCTGCGGGCCTGTGGCATCGACACCGACCGGTACTCCGGTTTCGCGTTCGGGATGGGTCTGGAGCGGACGCTGATGTTCCGCAACGGCGTCGAGGACATGCGGGACATGGTCGAGGGTGATGTGCGGTTCAGCCGCCAGTTCGGGATGGAGATCTGATGCGGGTCCCACTGTCGTGGCTTCGTGAGTACGTCGAGCTTCCGGCCGGGGTGACCGGGCGGCAGCTCGGGGAGCAGCTGGTCCGGGCCGGTCTCGAGGTGGAGACCGTCGAGGAGTCCGACCTGACCGGCCCGCTGGTGGTCGGCAAGGTGCTGACGTACGAGAACGAGCCGCAGAAGAACGGCAAGACCATCCGCTGGTGCTCGCTCGACATCGGCAAGGACGAGCCGCAGTGGGTCGTCTGCGGTGCGCACAACTTCGAGGTCGGCGACCTGGTCGTGGTCGTGCTCCCGGGTGCGGTGCTGCCGGGCGGGTTCGCGATCTCCGCGCGCAAGACCTACGGGCACGTCTCGAACGGCATGATCTGTTCCAGCACGGAGCTCGGCCTGGGCGACGACGGTACCGACGGCATCGTCGTACTGGAGCCTGGTGAGGGCACGCCTGGTGACGATGCGATCGAGCTGCTGTCGCTGACCGATGACGTCCTCGACATCGCCGTCACCCCGGACCGTGGGTACTGCCTGTCCATCCGTGGTGTCGCCCGCGAGGCGGCCACGGCGTACGGGCTTCCCCTGAAGGACCCGGCGGCTGTGGAGCTGACCGGTTCCGGCGACGGTGGTTACCCGGTCCGCGTCGACGACAACCAGGCCTGTACGGCGTTTGTGACCCGCACCGTGACCGGGATCGACGCGAAGGCGTTGTCCCCGCGCTGGCTGCAGAAGCGGCTGCTCGCGGCCGGGATGCGCCCGATCTCGATCGGTGTCGACGTCACGAACTACGTGATGCTCGAGCTCGGTCAGCCGATCCACGGGTACGACAAGAACCGGCTGAGCGGCGAGATCGTGGTCCGGCGGGCGACCTCCGGCGAGAAGCTGGTCACGCTCGACGACCAGACCCGTGAGCTGGACGCCGAGGACCTGCTGATCACCGACGACTCCGGCCCGATCGGTATCGCCGGCGTGATGGGTGGCGCGTCCACCGAGATCTCCGACGCCACCACCGACGTGGTGATCGAGGCCGCGCACTTCGACCCGATCGTGATCGCGCGCTCGTCGCGCCGGCACAAGCTGTCGTCGGAGGCGTCGCGCCGGTTCGAGCGCGAGGTCGACCCGCAGCTGCCGCGGTACGCCGCCCAGCGGGTCGCCGATCTGCTGGCCGAGCTGGCCGGCGGCACGATCCTCCCCGACGAGACCGTCGTCGACACGCACCCGCTGCCGCAGCCGGTCGTCATCCGTGGCGATCACCCGGCCCGCGTCTCGGGTGCCCCGATCGCCGTCGAGGACGGGCTGGACTTCCTGCGCGCCGTCGGTTGTGAGACCGAGCTGGCCGCCGAAGGCGCGACGCCCACGCCTCTCGCGGTGGGGGTCAACGCCAGCTCCCTCGACTACGGGATCGCGGGCGAAGACATCGACAACGCGACCTGCATGCGGTTCGACGGCGACAGCCTGTGGACCGTCACACCGCCGTCGTGGCGGCCGGACCTGCGGGACCCCAACGACTTCGCCGAAGAGGTCATCCGGCTGTTCGGGTTCGACAACGTGCCGTCGGTGCTGCCGTCGGCACCGGGTGGTCAGGGTCTGACGGTGTCGCAGCGACGCCGCCGCCGGGTCGCGACCGCGCTCGTCGGCGCCGGCCTGACCGAGGTCGTCTCGTACCCGTTCACCGGTGACGCCGACTTCGACGCGATGGGCCTGCCGGCCGGCGACTCCCGCCGTACGACGGTGAAGCTGGTCAATCCGATCTCCGACGAAGAGCCGTCGATGCAGACGACTCTGCTCGCGACCCTGCTCCGGGTGGCCGAGCGCAACGTCGGCCGCGGTCAGACCGACCTGGCGATCTTCCAGACCGGCCTGGTCTTCAAGCCCAAGGCCGAGACGAAGGCCGCGCCGCTGCTGTCGGTCGAGGCTCGACCGAGCGACGCCGAGGTCCAGTCCCTGTACGACGCCCTGCCCGAGCAGCCGCTGCATGTCGGTGTGGTGCTGACCGGCGCGCTGACCCCGACGGGTTGGTGGGGCAAGGGCCGTCCGGCCGGCTGGGCCGACGCCGTACAGATCGCTCGGCTGATCGCGTCCGCGGTCGGTGTCGAGCCGACGGTGAAGAACGTCGAGCTCGCGCCCTGGCACCCGGGTCGCTGCGCGGAGTTCTCCGTCGACGGCACGGTGGTCGGTCACGCCGGCGAGCTGCACCCGAAGGTGTGTCAGGCGTTCGGCCTGCCGACCCGGTCGAGTGCGGTCGAGCTGGACCTGGAGGCGTTGATCGCGGCCGGTCCGGAGTCCGTGACCGCGGTGCCGTTCTCGTCGTACCCGGTGGCCAAGGAGGACGTGGCACTGATCGTCGCGGCCGACGTGGCCGCGGCCGACGTACAGGCCGCGCTGAGCGAGGGCGCGGGCGAGCTGCTGGAGTCCGTGCGGCTGTTCGACCTGTACACCGGTGAGCAGATCGGCGAAGGCAAGAAGTCGCTCGCGTTCGCGCTGCGCTTCCGTGCCGCGGACCGGACGCTGAAGGACACCGAGGTGGCCGAGGCTCGCCAGGCCGCGGTGCAGGTCGCTGTCGAACGCTTCGGCGCAGTCCAGCGAGTGGGCTGACCTGCGATGAGCGGGGGGCACCCGCGGGTGGCGGTGGCAGCTCCGAACGCTGCTGCCGCCGAGGCCGGCGTCCGCGTTGCTGCTGAGGGTGGCAACGCGGTGGACGCCGCGATCGCCGCCACGCTCGTCACGATGGTGAACGAGATCGGCGTCGTCTCGCCGGCCTCGGGTGGTTTCGTCACCCTGCAGGTCGCCGGGTCCGAGGCGGTCACGATCGACGGCTGGGTGGAGATGCCCGGCCGCGGTCTGCCGCCGGAGTCGTTCGGTCGCGGCGTCTGGGACATCACGACCGACTACGGCGGCGGTACGACGACCACCGTGGGGCACGGTTCCGTCGCCACCCCAGGTGGTCTCAAGGCGCTCGACCTGGCGCACCGGCGGTCCGGCAAGGCGCCCTGGCACGAGGTGGTGCAGCCCGCGATCGAGGTGGCCCGCGACGGCTTCCCGCTCAGCCGCACCTCCGGGTACTACCTGGGGTTCACCCACGAGATCATCTTCGGCTGGCACCAGCCGAGCCACCGGGTCGTGCATGACGACGACGGCTCGGTGATCAAGGCCGGCAGCACGGTGATCATCCCGGAGCTGGCGGAGGCGTTGCAGCTGATCGCTCGCGATGGCGCCGAGACGCTCTACACCGGTGAGCTCGCGCAGCTGCTGATCCGCGACATGGCCGAGAACGAAGGCATCCTCAACGCCGACGACCTGGCCGCCTACGAGGCGATCATTCGCCCGGCGCTGATGGTTCGGCAGAACGGCTGGCGGCTCGCCACCAACCCGCCGCCGGCAGTCGGGGGAGTCGCGGTCGCCGCGATGCTCGCGCTGCTGGACGGCGTACCGGCCAACGGCAGCTGGAACCCGGCCGAGCTCGAGCGACTGGTCGACGTACAGCATGCGGTGCTTGGGCGGCGGCTTGCGGAGCTGGATGCGGAAGACGTTCGGCAGCTCGAAGGGCAGAAGGTGCTGGAGCTGGCGTCGGCCGGCGACCTGCGTGCGCTGACCTCGCCCAGTACGGCGACAGTGTCGGTGGTGGACGACGAGGGCGACGCCTGCGCGATCACGGTCTCGTCTGGCTACGGCTCCGGCGTACTGACTCCGGGGACTGGCATCTGGCTGAACAACGCGCTCGGCGAGCAGGAGCTGCTGCACGGCGGTCCGCACAGCCTCGAGCCCGGGACGCGTCTGACGTCGAACATGGCGCCGAGCGTGGCGCGCCGGGACAGCGACGGCGCAGTGCTGGCCATCAGCTCGCCTGGTTCGGACCGGATCCCGACTGCGCTGGCGCAGGTCTACGCGCTCTACACGCACGGCGGGCTGCCGCTGGCGGAGGCGGTCGAGCACCCGCGGCTGCACGTGCGGGTCCGCGACGACATCGTGGTCGACTACGAGGACGATCTGCCGCTGGCGGGCGCGACCAACCTCCCGTCCCGGCCGATGCCGCCGCACTCGATGTACTTCGGCGGGGTCGCGGCCGCGTTCTGGGACCCGGCGGAAGGCCTCATCGCAGTCGGCGACCCACGCCGTACCGGTGCAGTAGCCATCTCGCCGCACTAACAGAAGGCGCTCACGCTCGTTACACAGACGTGGACATCGACCCCGAGCTCTCCGTCGTGGTGCCGATGTACGACGAAGAGGCCGTGCTGCCGATGTTCTTCGCACGGATGCATCCGCTGCTGGACAGCATCGGCCTGCCGTACGAGCTGCTCGTCGTCGACGACGGCAGCCGGGACAACACGGCCGCGCTGCTCCTCGAGGCGGCCAAGGACTGGCCGCAGCTCCGCGTCATCCGGCTGCTGCGCAACAGCGGTCACCAGGCCGCGCAGTCGGCCGGCTTCCGCAGCGCCCGCGGTCAGTACGTCGTCACGATCGACGCCGACCTGCAGGACCCGCCGGAGACGATCGCCGAGTTCCTGCACGTGATGCGTGAGCGCGACCTCGACGTCGTGTACGGCGTTCGCTGCGACCGCTCGAGTGATTCCTGGCCGAAGCGAACCACGGCACGGCTGTACTACCGGCTGATGTGCCGCCTGGTCGGCAAGCAGATCCCGTTCGACGCGGGTGACTTCCGGATGGTGTCGCGCCGAGTGGTGGACGCGGTGAACGCGCTCCCCGAAGACGGCCGGGTGTTCCGCCTGGTCATCCCGTGGCTGGGCTTCCCGAGTGCCGAGGTGACCTACGTTCGCTCCGAGCGCGCGGCCGGGTCGACGAAGTACAACCTGACCAAGATGACGCGGCTGGCGTTCGACAGCGTGACCGCGTTCTCGGCCGCGCCGCTGCGGCTGGCGACCTGGCTCGGCCTGCTCGGTGGCGTCATGTCCGCGCTGTTCGTGGTCGGTGCGCTGGTGATCAAGCTGACCGGTCGCGGCGTCCCCGGCTGGACGTCAACCGTGCTCGCGATCAGCGTGATCGGTGCGATCCAGTTGCTGTGCCTCGGGCTGCTCGGGGAGTACGTGGCTCGGCTGTTCCAGTCGAGTCAGCGCCGGCCGCAGTTCCTGGTCGGCTACGACAGTCTCGAAGACCAGAAGCGTGCGGAACCGGTCCACCACCGGTGAAACGGGCGCTGCCCTGGCTTGTCCCGTTCCTGACCGTCGTCATCGGTCTGCACACGCTGGACGTTCTCCGGTACGCCGCTTACTTCGCGCTGGCGATCGCTTTGCCAGGAACCCTGCTGATGCGGGCGGTCTGGCGCAGCCTCGGCAACTGGGCTGAGGATCTCGGCCTCGGCTCGATCGTCGGTGCCGCGTGGATGCTCGTCGGGTGGGCGCTGTTCACTGCGGTTGGCTGGCAGCGCTGGCTGATCGTCTGGCCGCTGCTGACGCTCGCTGTGTTCGCGCTGCCTCGGCTGCGCTCTTGCTGGCGCATTGCTCAGCTTTCGCTCTTGCCACTGCGTTGGACGTGGGGGCTGGCGATTGCCTCGGCTCTGATGCTGGCAGCCACCATACGCGGCGTCATGGGGTATCACGTGCTGCCGCCGGACGGTACGTCGTACTACCAGGACCTGCTGTACCACCTGTCGATGGTGAGTGAGCTGACCCGCGCTGTGCCGCCGGAACTGCCACAGGCCGTGGGGGAGCGGCTGGAGTACCACTGGTTCGCGAACGCGGACATGGCGTCGGCTGTCGACATCACTCGGCTCAGCCCGATCCTGGTGCTGTTTCGGCTGTGGGTGTTGCCATGGCTCGTGGTTGCGCTGCTGGTGTGTGCCACGCTCGCACGGATCGTCAGCCGGACGTGGTGGACCGGAGTGCTCGCGGCCGCGGCTCTGACCGCGCCGCAGCTCTACCTGCTCGTGGACACCAGCCTGAACCTCAACCCGCCGGTCAGCTTCCTCAGCCCGTCGCAGACCTTCGGCATGATCGCCTGTGTCGCAGTGGGGATCTTCCTGATCGAACTGCTCTTCCGCGACGGCCCTCGCTCGCTGTGGGTGCTCGTCGTCGCGTTGGCGGTGGTCGGTGGTGGTTCGAAGCCGACCGTGATCCCGGTGCTCGTCGGTGCGGTCGGACTGGCAGCTCTCTACAAGCGCCTGCAGCTAAGGCTGATCGTGGCCGGCGTGCTGCTGGTTGCCGTCGGCGCACTCACGCTGCTGACGGTTGCTGGGAGCACCAGTGGTTCGCACATCCAGTTCTTAGCGATCCTGAAGACCAACCCCGGCTACGAACACCTCACCGGCGACCACACTCCTGCTGGTGTTGGTGGACTGGTTGTCCCGTCGTTGGTGCACGGCGCGGTCCTTGGCACGGTGGCCATGGTCCTGAGCATGCTGCTCATCCAGGCCGCGTCGCTCGCTGGCTTCTTGGTTGTACGGCGTGATCCGGTTGCATGGTTCCTGATCGGCGCCATGGTGGTCGGTTGGCTCGGCTACCTCTTCCTCGATCATCCGGGTGTGAGCGAGGCCTACTTCCTCTACACCGCTACTCCGTTCAGCCTGGCTGCGGCCGGTTGGGTGGCAGCCACTGCGCGCAGACGCCTGGCCGTCGTCGTACTGGTTCTGGTGTTCGTTTCGCCGATCGAGGGCTTCGTGCAGAACGCCATCGTCGGTGACACCGAGGCCGGGCCGGTCTTCCGGTCCGCGGCGCAGTGGGTCTATCCGGATGAGCAAGAGACGCTCGCCTGGTTGGCCGCGAACAGTGCGCCGACAGATGTCGTTGCCACCAACACCTGGTGCCGGCCGGTAGATGCGAAGGCACCCGGCTGCGACGCCCGTGGCTACCTGGTGAGCGGGCTGGCCGGCCGTCGTACGGTGATCGAGGGCTGGGCCTACACGAACGAGGCCATGGCCGCGCAAGGCGTTGACGGTCGTCGCTACACCGAACAGCCGTCACCCTGGCCCGACCGCGTCGCCCTCGTCACGCAGACCTTCGCGCACCCCACACCGGCGCTGCTGAAACGACTCCACGACCAGTACGACGTCCGCTGGCTGTACGTCGATGCCCGCGCCGGCACCGTCTCCCCGAAACTCGCCGAACTGGCGCCATTGCGACACAGCAACGGCAAGGTCGCGATCTACGACCTCGGAGGGTAGCGAACCCGTAACATGGAGTCCGCGTGGGCCGTTAGGTCTGCGCAGGCCCGCCCGCCCCGGCGCCGATGCATGCGGAAACGTGATTGCTCGGGAGGGCACCATGCGGGCGACACGACCGGCGGCGGTGGGTTTGCTGACGGCGGTGCTGCTGGCGACGACAGGTGTGGAGACGTCCGCCTATCAGGTGCCGGTGGAGCCGTTCAGCCAAGGTGATTCGGCTACTGCGACGATGCCGGGCTCCGGACTGCGGCAGACGATCACTGTGACCGGCAAGACCGAGCTGCTCGACGAGAGCACCGCAGGGATCCGGGGGACCGGCCCGACGACGTACAGCCCGCCGATCGCGCGGACCACGCCAGCGCAGGACCTGCTCGTCAACACCGGCGACTGCGCGGCGATCGGGAGTTGTGGTGACCGCGGGACGGTGACGATCGCCTTCAGCCGGCCGGTGCGCAACCCGGTGCTCCACCTGGCCGGCCTGGGTGGTGCGGTTACCGAGACCGTCAACGGCAAGCCGACAGCGCAGGCCGAGCTGCACTCCGTGCTCCGACTGACCACCGCGGGCGTCAGTCTGAGCAAGGCGGGTCAGGGCAACAACCTGACGGTCACCAGCGACACCATCACCGCGACGAACCACGACGCCGGTCCGAACTGCATCAACAACAAGACCGGGACCGGTCCAGACGCCGGTGCGACTGCGGCCTGCGGTTCGGTGCGCGTGAACGGCGTCGTGACCACCATCCGCTTCGGTGTGACGGCGTACTTCACCAAGCACACCACGCTGCCCGCCTTCAACACCACCTCCTCGGGTGACGCGTTCTCGGTGCTGGCCTCGGCAGGTGAGGACTTCGGTGACGCACCGGCGACGTACGGCGCGGCCTGGTCGGTGCTGAGCGACGTACGGCTCGGCAAGGACGCGACTGAGGACAACAGCACTGTTGCGAACGCGACGACCGGTCCGACAACACCTGATGCGGCTGACGACGGCGTGATGTTCCCACCGCTGCGGACGAACGCCACGTCGTACAGCATCGACGCCAAGCTGACCGGCGCGTCCAAGCCGGGCAAGGTGTGCGCGTGGATCGATCTGGATCGTGACGGTGCGTTCGACGCCACTGAGCGAGCATGCGGTGACTTCGCTGTCGGGCAGGCGAGTGTGAAGCTCACCTGGCCCAAGGTCAGCAAGCTGTCGGCTGGGACTACCTATGCGCGTCTCCGGATCGGGTACGACGATGTGAAGCCGACTGGTGCTTCCGACGCCGGTGAGGTCGAGGACTACGCGCTGCAGATCACCCCGCCGCCTCCTCCGGTCCTGCACGACGACACTGCGACCACCGCGTTCAACACCAATGCGACCGTCAAGGTGCTCAGCAACGACCAGCCCGGTGACCCGGCCGCACCGCTTGAGCCGAGCTCGCTCTGTCTGTTGGGCGACGACAAGTGCGGCGTACTGCTCAGCGTGGTCGGACAGGCCAAGTACGTCGCCAAGTCCGACGGCACCGTCGCAGTTGAGCCAGTGCCCGGTTTCGTCGGGGTCGGCAAGCCAGTCAGCTACCGCGTGGCTGACAGCAACGGCATCACCGCCACAGCCAAGCTCACACTCACCGTTGCCCTTCCGGACGCACCAGTCGCGACACCCGACACCGCGAAGACCCCGCAGAACGTCAGCATCGCGCTCCGGCCGCTGGCCAACGACAAGGCGGCCGATGGGGTGACGCTGGTACCGGGGTCGGTCGTGCTGCGTGACCCGGCCGACGCTGCGTTCAAGAAGACCGTGGTGATCCCGGGCGAGGGTCAGTACACCGCGAAACCGACCGGTGCGGTCGACTTCGTACCGGTCCGGCAATTCACCGGGGTCGGCACGTCTCTCGGGTACCGCGTCACCGATACGACCGCTCAGACCGCTGAATCGACTCTGACGGTCACAGTGACCGCGGTGCAGCCGGTGGCCAACGGGGACTCGGTGTCCACCGCGTTCGACACCGACACCGTCGTACCGGTGCTGGACAACGACCTGCCTGGTTCGCCGGATGCACCTCTCGACCCAGAGACCCTGAAGCTGGTCGATCCGGTCAAGCACACGCTCGTCGACACGGTGAAGATCGCCAACCAGGGCACGTACCTGGTGGCCGGCGGCAAGGTCGCGTTCCAGCCGGTGCACGGCTTCCACGGAGTCGGTACGGCGCTCACCTACCAGGTGCTCGACAAGAACGGCACTGCAGCGCGAGCCGAGTTCACGGTGGCAGTCGACGCACCCGGGCCGCCCGTGGCGAACCCCGACACGATCACTTCACTCCAGGGGAGTTCAGTGATCGTCGCAGTCCTCGACAACGACAAGCCCGGCCCCACAGGCGCCGTACTGCGGCCGGAGACGCTCCGGCTCGTCCCACCGACCCGCGGTGAGCCGGTGACCACACTGGTCGTGCCCGGTCAGGGCAAGTACACGGCGCGGCCGGACGGCAAGGTGCTGTTCGAACCGGTCCCCTCTTTCAGCGGTACGGCGACCCCGGTCAGCTACCAGGTTGCCGATGCCAACGGTGCGATCGGCCGAGCGGATCTGACCATGCGCGTGACCAAGGTCCAGCCTGACGCATCGGATGACACCGCAGCAACGCCGTACGACACGATCGCTACGGTCCGGGTCCTGTCGAACGACGCCGCTGGTGACCCGGCGGTCCCGCTGGTACCCAGCAGCGTGCGGGTGCTCGACCCGAAGACGCAGGAGCCGAAGACCACAGTGGTCGTCGACGGTGAGGCGACGTACACGGTGACGCCGACCGGCGAGATCACGGTCGACCCGCTGCCGTCGTACGTGGGAGTGACCGCACCACTCAGCTACCGCGTCGCAGACGTCAACGGTACGACGGCCACCGCGCAGCTGACCGTGACTGTGGCCAAGCCGCCTCTGCCGACAGCGAAGCCGGACACTGCGACGAGCAAGCAGAACGTTCCGTTCGTCGTGAACCCGCTCGCGAATGACACGGCGGGGCAGGGGACCGGGCTCGATCCGCTCAGTCTCGCGGTGCTCGATCCGGCGGACGGGTCGATGAAGAAACTCGTCAAGGTGCCGGGGCAGGCGTCGTACCAGGTGAATCCGGACGGCACGATCACGGTTGATCCGTTGCCCGGGTTCACCGGTGCGGCGACCGCGCTGACCTATCGGGTGCTGGACTGGTTCGACCAGGTGACGCGCTCGACGATCGCGGTGACGGTCACGCCGATCACCCCGGTCGCGGCCGATGACATCGCGCGGACGCCGTTCGGCAAACCGATCACGGTCAAGGTGCTCGCGAACGACAAGCCGGGTGATCCGAGTGCGCCGCTGCTGCCGACGAGTCTGCTGCTCACCGATCCGGCCGATGGGTTGCTCAAGGCAACGGTCAGCATCGGGAACGAGGGCGTGTACACGGCGGCCGGGGGAGCGGTCCGGTTCGATCCGGGCGCGACGTTCCGCGGGCCGGGGACGCCGTTGATCTATCAGGTCGGCGACAACAACGGCACGCTGACGACGGCCAAGCTGACGATCACGGTCGGCCTCCCGCCGGTTGCCGTGGCGGACCGCGCCTCGACGCTGCAGGACGTCACGGTCACCGTCAACGTGCTGTCCAACGACAGCCCCGGCACTGATGCGAAGCTCGACCCGTCAACCGTTGAGCTGCTGGGTCCGGACTCCCGGGTGAAGGGTCTCTCCGATTACGGGAAGACCGTCACCGTTGCCAAGCAGGGCACCTACACCGTGCAGCCGACCGGGTTCGTGGTCTTCGATCCGCTACCGACCTTCCATGGTCCGGCCACCGCGATCACCTATCGCGTCGCCGACTCCAACGGCACGTTCGGTACGTCGACGCTGACGATGACGGTCACTCCGATCTGGCCGGTCGCGCTGGACGATTCCGCGATCACTCCGTTCAACCAGCCGATCACGGTCGACGTACTGGCCAACGACAAGCCAGGTGATCTTTCCGCGCCGCTGGTTCCGGCTTCGGTGTTGTTGAAGACAGCGGACGGGTTCGGGAAGACGTTCACGCAGGCGGGCGAAGGCACGTATGCGGTGACGGCCGACGGGTCGATCACGTTCACGCCGGTGAAGAACTTCCAGGGGGTGACCACGCCGGCGACGTACCGGATCGCTGACGACAACGGGACCACCGTCGAGGGTCTGCTGTTCCTGACGGTCGGCAAGGGGCCGGAGGCGGTCGCGGATGTGGCGACGACGAAGCAGAACGTCACGCTTGCCGTGGAGCCGCTCGACAACGACAAGCCGGGGACCGGCGCCGAGCTCGAGAAGGGCTCGGTCGAGGTGTACTCGGTGACGACGCGCAGTTGGGTGCGCATCGCGGCCCTGCCTGGTCAGGGCATCGTGACGGTCAACCAGACGACCGGACGGGTCGTGGTGGATCCGGTCCCGGCGTTCCGCGGGGTGCTGTCGATCGCGTATCGGGTCAAGGACTCGAGCGGGAACCTCGCGACCTCGACGATGACCATCACGGTGACCCCGGTGGTGCCGGTCGTGGCCGATGACGAGGCCACGACGCCGTACGACTTTGTGCTGACCGTGCCCGTCCTGGCGAACGACAAGCCAGGCGACCCGTCGGCGCCGCTGGGCGCGGTGCAGCTGATCGATCCGGCCTCTGGTGAGGTGGTTGCGGGGTTGGAGGTTGAGGGGCAGGGGCTGTTCACCGTGCAGCCGTCGGGTGGAGTGCGGTTCGCTCCGTCTGGTGGCTTTGTCGGTACGACGGTGCCGGTCGGCTACCAGGTGGCCGATAGCAACGGCACTCTCGGTACGGCGACACTGTCCGTCTCGGTCCAGGCCCGTCCGGTGGCGAACCCGGATCAGGCCCGCACGAAGCAGCACCTTCCAGTGGTGATCGATCCGATCGCGAACGACGTACCGGGGCCGGGCGCGACCCTCGACCCGGACACGCTGCTGCTCATCGGTCCGGACGCAGCACTGGTCAAACAGGTCACCGTGGTCGGGCAGGGCGAGTACGTCGTTGCTGACGGCAAGGTGACCTTCACTCCGGAGCCGCGCTTCACCGGGAGCACGCGGCCGGTCGCGTACGAGGTGAAGGACAGCAACCAGAACCGGGCCCGCGCCACGCTTGCTGTGACCGTCACGCCGGTCCTGCCGGTGGTGCATGACGACAGCGCCCGGACAGCCTTCGGTACGGCGGTCCGCGTCGACGTGCTGAGCAACGACCGGCCCGGTGACTCGTCAGCGCCGCTGAACCCGGCGAGCGTCGTACTGCGTGATCCGGGCGATGGGAAGGACAAGAAGACCGTCACCGTGACAGACGAGGGCGTGTTCGCTGTCGGCGCGGACGGGGTGATCACGTTCACCTCGGTCAAGGACTTCATCGGCTCAACCAGGTCACTGGCCTACCGCGTCACCGACGCGAACGGTACGACGGGTAGTGCGCTGCTGGACGTCACCGTCGACGCACCCCGCCCAGCCCAAGCCACTGCGGACAGCGCAACCGGCTCACCTGGGGGAGCGGTCGCCGTCAACCCATCCCTGAACGACAGCGGCACCGCAACGCCCATCTGCCTCCGCGTAGACGCAGCCACCTGCACCCGTACGGCGACCACCCCCGCCGGCACGTGGACCGTCACCCCCAACGGCACCATCCGCCTCACCCCAGCCCACGGCTTCACCGGCACCGCCAAACTCACCTACGAACGCCCAGCCGCCGCCGGCGCACCCCCGGTAGCAGCCCCCGTCCGCTTCACCATCGCCGCCGCCACAACCCCCACCACCCGATCCGTCGACACCACCCAACTCCCCGAAACCGGCGGCCCCCCACCCATCGTCCTAACCCTCGGCTCCCTCCTCACCGCCCTAGGCGCCACCCTCGTAGCCCTAGCCCGCTCCCGCCGCTAACCACCCGAGCCGGCCACCCGCGCCCCGCCGCTAACCACCTGAGCCCGCGCCCCGCGCTCCCGCCGCTAACCACCTGAGCCGGCGAACCGCGCCCCGCCGCTAACCAACTGAGCCGGCGACCCGCGCTCCCGCCGCTAACCACCTGAGCCGGCGAACCGCGCTCCCGCCGCTAACCAACTGAGCCGGCGACCCGCGCTCCCGCCGCTAACCACCTGAGCCGGCGAACCGCGCTCCCGCCGCTAACCACCTGAGCCGGCGAACCGCGCTCCCGCCGCTAATCACCTGAGCCGGCGAACGCCGCCGGCCAGCCGCCCCGGCGAACCGCATTCCCGCGGCCGGCCAGACGTACCGACGAACGGGTAGTACTCGCCCGACCGACCACCCGCCCCGCCTGCCAATCCGCCCCAACGCCGAATCCCGACACCCACTACCCGTCCTCAGGTACACACCCCACCCAACCCGCCGTCCCGACCCGGGCATCACCCCAAAGGCGGCCTGACTCCCCAAACCGGTTTGGGGAGCGCGTGTCGGTCCCCGCAGCGATGTGGGGAGGATCCACCCCCCGAATGGGTCCGGGATCCGCCCCAGTCCTGGTCGCCGCCGGGGGGCATCCTCCCCAAACCGGTTTGGGGAGTGCGTGGCGGTCCCCGCAGCGATGTGGGGCGGATTCACCCCCCGAATGGGTCCGGGATCCGCCCCAGTCCTGCTCGCCGCGGGCGCGCATCCTCCCCAAACCGGTTTGGGGAGTGCGCCTTCGTGGGGGAGGGGATCAGCGGAGGTCTGCTGCGTTGAGCGGCAGTGGATTACCGCAAACCGGCGCCGATCGCGGTCGGTGCTGTTGACGTCTGGAAGACGACCTCACAGGTCGCGGACGAGCATGACCTCGTCGCGGTAGTCGTCCGGGGTGATGCGGATGGCGCGGGGGTGGCGGCCGACGATGCGGTAGCCGAGGGGTTCGTAGAAGCGCTCCAGGCCTTGGCCGTCACGAATGGTGAGTTGGAGCTGCTCCAGGCCCAGGTCAGTGGCTGAGCCGCGGAGTCCCTCCATGAGGATGCGGCCAGCACCTGTGCCCTGGTGACTCGGGTGGACGATCACACGCATGACGGTGCGCCAGTGGTGATGCAGCGCGCCGCTGTTGTCCACGAGCAGCCCCATGCCGACGTACCGGGCACCGTCGTGCAGTACGCCGAGCAGGTCGGTACCGGCGGCGACCCGGCCGAGCGCTGTGTCGAGCGTCTGCGCGACCAGCTCCACCGGAGCGGGTGGAGTGAACCCGACCGCACCACCCGCATCGGTCGCCGCGACCCACGTGTCCAGCAGATCAGCCCGCAACCCCGGATCGAGCGTTTCGTCCGGCTCCACCACCACGTACTTCACGACACCTCCAAGTGCGACACGGTTGCACTTAGTCTAAGGCGTGCCGCGCCGGGACCGTGGTGAGCTTGTCGGGGTTGCGGATCAGGTAGAGCTCGGTGATCAGGTCGCCGGAGGTCTGGATGAACGCGACCGTGTCCGGTTCGTCGCCGAAGTACGCGACGAACGCGATCTCGCCGTTCAGTGCGGCAGGCAACACCTCGAAGCCCGGGTTGGAGCTCATCACCCCGAACAGCCAGCGAGCGATCTTCTCCGGACCGTGGATCGGCCGCAGCGCCGCTGTCTTCTTCCCGCCGCCATCACTGATCAGCACGGCGTCCGGTGCCAGCAGCGCGACCACCTGAGCGAAGTCGCCGGTACCCGCCGCCTCCATGAACTGCACGGTCAGCTCGGTGTGCCGCGCCCTGTCGACCTGGTGCCGCGGCTGCCGCGCGTGCACGTGCTCACGCGCGCGATGCGCGAGCTGCCGAACCGCCGCCTCGGACCGGCCCAGCGTTTCGGCAATCTCGTCGTACGGCAGGTCGAAGACCTCGCGCAGTACGAACGTGGCGCGCTCAAGCGGCGAGAGCGTCTCCAGTACGACGAGCATCGCCATACTGACCGAATCCGCCAGCTCCACCGCAGCGGCCGGGTCGTCGGTCGTCAGCGGCACGATCGGCTCCGGCAACCACGGCCCGACGTACTGCTCCCGCCGCGCCTTCTGCTGCCGCAACCGGTTCAGTGCGAGCCGCGTGGTGATCCGGATCAGGTACGCGCGCACATCACGCACCTCCTCGTGCTCCACCCCGGCCCACCGGATCCACGCCTCCTGCACGACGTCCTCCGCGTCGCTGACGCTCCCCACCACCCGGTACGCCGCCCCCACCAGCACCGCCCGGTGTTCATCGAACTCCCGCGCCAGCCGCTCGTCAGTCATTCCACCCACCTCGCACAGTCCGTCGTACCCACTCCGACACGACAGCTCCGCGAATTGTGACATCGGGTCAGAAGAAGATCTTCTGCTGGAGGATGGCCAGTCCGGCGGTGGCGATGATGGCGCCGCCGTAGGCGAGGGTGCCGGCGAGGGCTGGATGGAGGTGGTGGAAGAGGGCGGTCAGGCCCAGGCCGGCGAGCCAGCCGAGCAGGATGCTGGGGAAGAAGATGAACCCGATGAACACCACCGGGTTGCCGAACTTCTCGTTCGGGTCCGGGCGCAGATGCTCGTGCACCCCGAGCGCGATCACCGCGAGCACGCCGAGCGCGGTCCAGCCGAGGTACACCAGATAGCTGTTCTTCATGACACTCAGCCTCCGGTCCGCGACCCCGGTCGCGCCTGAGTGCTTCTACCCGAAGCTCGTGAGTAATCCTTGGATATTTTTCCAGTACATGGCATACTCATTCACATGAGCGTGAAGGTGGCGGTGGCCGGGGCCAGTGGCTACGCGGGGGGCGAGCTGCTGCGGCTGCTGAGTACGCATCCCGCGGTGAAGATCGGCGCACTCACCGCCGGCGGGAACGCCGGTACGGCGCTCGGCGCGCACCACCCGCATCTCGTGCCGCTGGCCGGGCGCATCCTGGTCGAGACCACGGCGGAACAACTCGCCGGTCACGACGTGGTGTTCCTGGCGTTGCCGCACGGACAGTCCGCCGGACTCGCCGAACAACTCGGCGAGGACGTCACCGTGATCGACTGCGGCGCGGACTTCCGGCTGACCGAGGCCGAGGCGTGGGTCGAGTTCTACGGCGGTGAGTATGCAGGCTCGTGGCCGTACGGACTCCCGGAGCTGCCGGGTCAGCGGGACAAGCTCCGCGGTTCGCACCGAGTCGCCGTACCGGGTTGCTACCCGACCGTCTCCAGCCTCGCGCTACTGCCCGCCGTCCAGCGTGGGCTCGTCGACACGGCACAGCTCAACGTGGTCGCCGTCAGTGGCACGTCCGGCGCCGGCAAGGCACCGAAGGCCCACCTGCTCGGTGCAGAGGTGATGGGCTCGGCTTCCGCGTACGGCGTCGGCGGAACGCACCGCCACACCCCGGAGATCGAGCAGAACCTCACCCCGTACGCCGACGGCCCGGTGAACGTCTCCTTCACCCCCGTCCTGGTGCCGATGTCGCGGGGGATCCTCGCGACCTGCAGTGCACCGGTTGCCGAAGGCACTGACCTGGCCACGCTCCGGCAGGCCTACGAGGACGCGTACGGCGACGAGCCGTTCGTGCACCTGCTGCCCGAAGGACAGTGGCCGCAGACACAAGCCACGCTCGGCGCGAACACCGTGCAGTTGCAGGTCACTCTCGACCAGCGTGTCGGCCGCGTGGTTGTGGTCGCCGCGATGGACAACCTCACCAAGGGCACTGCCGGCGGCGCCGTGCAGTGCATGAACCTGGCCCTCGGTCTCGACGAGACCACGGCCCTGCCTCTCGTAGGAGTAGCGCCATGACAACTCCAGCGACCGCTGCCGCTGCGCCTACCGCCACCCAAGTCGATCGGAGCGCCGGAGTGACCGCGCCGGCCGGCTTCCGCGCGGCCGGGGTGATCGCCGGGATCAAGCCCGCCGGAAAGCCTGACCTGACGGTCGTCGTCAACGAGGGACCGTACGACGTCGCCGCCGGTGTCTTCACCACCAACAAGGTGAAGGCCGCACCGGTGCTCTGGTCGCAGCAGGTGCTCAGTGCAGGCAAGCTCAAGGCAGTAGTGCTCAACTCCGGCGGCGCTAACGCGTGTACTGGCCCGGAGGGCTTCCAGGACACGCACAAGACCGCAGAGAAGCTGGCTGAGGTTCTGAGCGTCGGCGCGGCCGAGATCGGCGTCTGCTCGACCGGTCTGATCGGTGAGCGGCTTCCGATGGAGAAGGTGCTCTCCGGTATTGACCAGGCTGTTGCTGCGCTGGCCTACGGGCCGGATGCCGGCCTCGATGCCGCTACGGCTGTCATGACGACCGACAACGTGCCGAAGCAGGCTGCACTGACTCACGCGGGCGGCTGGAGCATCGGCGGGTTCGCCAAGGGCGCCGGGATGTGCGCGCCCAACATGGCCACCATGCTCAGCGTCATCACGACAGACGCCGTACTGGACCAGCCGCACCTCGACCACGCGCTGCGGAACGCGGTCGGCAAGACTTTCAACCGCCTTGACGTCGACGGCGGTACGTCGACCAACGACACTGTCCTGCTGCTCAGCTCGGGTGCCTCCGGCGTGACGGTCAGCCCGGACGAGTTCGAGGCCGCCCTGACCGTGCTCGCGGCAGACCTGGTCAAGCAGTTGCAGGCCGACGCCGAGGGCGTCACCAAGCACGTGAGCATCACCGTGCAGAACGCAGCCACCGAGGCCGAGGCGCTTGCCGCGGCCAAGATCGTGGCCGAGGACAACCTCTGCAAGACCGCCTTCTTCGCCTCCGACCCGAACTGGGGCCGGATCGCGATGGCCGTCGGCAACGCACCCACCGCCTTCGACCCGGCGCTGCTCGACATCACCCTGAACGGCGCCGCGATCTGCATCGCCGGTGGCAAGGGCGTCGACCGCTCCGAGGCCGACATCAGCGGCCTCGAGATCGACGTGGTGATCGACCTGCACGCCGGCCCGGCCTCCGCGACGGTCCTCACCACCGACCTCTCGCACGCCTACGTCGAAGAGAATTCGGCCTACTCCTCATGACTCTGCCTATGCCACGCTCCGCGCGGCCGTCATTCGGCTCAAACTCCAGCTCTTCCCTCGTCACTCCAGTCGCTTCGCTCCCTCCGCTCCTCAGTCCAGATCTGGAGGCCTCATGACGATGACTACACACGCAGCCGCGGTCGAGAAGGCCGCCGTACTGACCGAGGCGTTGCCGTGGCTGAAGGAGTTCCACGGCAAGACGATCGTCGTGAAGTACGGCGGGAACGCGATGGTCGACGACGAGCTGAAGCAGGCGTTCGCCTCCGACATCGTGTTCCTGCGGCACTGCGGTGTCCGGGTCGTCGTGGTCCACGGCGGTGGCCCGCAGATCAGCGACATGCTGAAGCGGCTCGGCATCGACAGCGAGTTCCGCGGCGGTCTACGGGTGACCACGCCCGAGACGATGGACGTGGTCGGCATGGTCCTGGTGGGCAAGGTCGGCCGTGAACTCGTCGGCCTGCTGAACGCGCACGGCCCGTTCGCCGTCGGCATGTCCGGCGAGGACGCGGGTCTGTTCACCGCCGAGCGGCGCGGCGCGATGATCGACGGTGAATCGGTCGACATCGGTCTGGTCGGCGATGTCGTCGACGTTCGCCCGGAGGCCGTGATCGACCTGATCGACGCGGGCCGGATCCCGGTCGTCTCCACGATCGCTCCGGACGAGGACGGCCAGGCGCACAACGTGAACGCCGACACCGCGGCATCCGCTCTGGCGGTCGCACTCGGTGCCTCGAAGCTCGTCGTACTGACTGATGTGGCCGGCCTCTACCGCAACTGGCCGGAGAGCGAGGAGATCATCACCCAGATCGACGCGACCGAGCTCGCTGAGCTGCTGCCGTCGCTCGCCTCCGGGATGGTCCCCAAGATGGAGGCCTGCCTGCGAGCGGTGCAGTCCGGGGTCTCCCGGGCGACCGTGATCGACGGCCGCGTCCCGCACTCGCTGCTGCTGGAAATCTTCACCGACGCCGGAAGTGGAACCCAGGTGATCCCCGCATGACCGAATTGTTGACCGTCGACGGCACCCAGGCCGCGCTGACCGATCGCTACACCGGTGCGTTGATGAACACCTTCGGTGCGCCGAAGCGGGTGCTGATCCGCGGCGAGGGCGCCTACCTGTGGGATGCCGACGGCAAGAAGTACCTCGACCTGCTCGGCGGCCTCGCGGTGAACTGCCTCGGGCACGCGCACCCGTTCGTGGTCTCGGCCGTCACCTCGCAGCTCGCCACCCTCGGCCACGTCTCGAACTTCTTCGCCTCCGCGCCGCAGATCGCGCTGGCCGAGAAACTGCTGGGTCTCTTCGATGCCCCGGGCAAGGTGTTCTTCACGAACTCCGGCACCGAGGCGAACGAGGCCGCGTTCAAGATCACCCGGCGGACCGGCCGGACCAAGATCGTCTCCACGATCGGCGCCTTCCACGGCCGCACCATGGGCGCCCTCGCGGTGACCTGGAAACCGGCGTACCGGGAGGCCTTCGCGCCGCTGCCGGGTGACGTCACCTTCGTCCCGTACGGCGACGCTGACGCGCTGGCGGCCGCGGTGGACGACGAGACGGCGGCGGTCGTGCTCGAACCCATCCAGGGCGAGAACGGCATCGTCGTACCGCCGGATGGTTATCTGCAAGCCGCGCGGCGGATCACGTCCGAGCACGGTGCACTGCTGTGGCTCGACGAGATCCAGACCGGTGTCGGCCGGACGGGCACGTGGTTCGCGTACCAGACCGAGGGCATCACGCCGGACATCGTCACGCTGGCCAAGGGCCTCGGCGCGGGGATCCCGATCGGTGCTTGCGTCGGACTCGGCGCGGCCGCGGAGCTGCTGCAGCCGGGCAACCACGGCAGCACCTTCGGCGGGAACCCGGTCGCGGCGATCGCCGGACTCGCCGTACTGACCGTGATCGAGCGGGACGGACTGCTCGCCCACGTCAATGCCGTCGGCAACCATCTCGCGTCGTCGCTGATCGCGCTCGACCATCCGTTGATCGCAGGGGTCCGCGGTCGGGGGCTGCTGCTCGCGATCGAACTGACCCAGCCGGTGTCGGACCAGGTCGCGGCGCTGGCGCTGGACGCCGGCTTCGTGATCAACAACCCGATTCCGGACGCGCTGCGGCTGGCGCCGCCGTACATCCTGAGCAAGGCTGATGCCGACAGCTTCGTCGCCGCCCTACCGGGGCTGCTGGACCAGGTGGAGGTTCCCTGATGGTGCGGCACTTTCTCCGCGACGACGACCTGTCGCCGGTCGAGCAGGACGAGGTCCTGACACTGGCGCAGCAGCTGACCACGGATCGGTACGGGCACCAGCCGCTGGCCGGGCCGAAGACGGTCGCGGTGATCTTCGACAAGACCTCGACCCGGACGCGGATCTCGTTCGCGGTCGGGATCGCGGAGCTCGGCGGCGCGTCGCTGATCATCGACGCGCAGACCTCGCAGATGGGCCGTGGCGAGCCGATCGCGGACACCGCGCGCATCCTCGACCGGCAGGTCGCCGCGATCGTCTGGCGGACCGCCGGGCAGGAGCGGATCGACGAGATGGCCGGGGCCTCGCAGGTTCCGGTGGTCAACGCGCTGACCGACGAGTTCCACCCTTGCCAGATCCTCGCCGACCTGCTCACCATCCGGCAGCACAAGGGAGCGACCGCCGGCCTGAAGCTGGTGTACCTCGGTGACGGCGCCAACAACATGGCCCACTCGTACCTGCTCGGTGGCGCGACCGCCGGCATGCACGTGGTCATCGCCTCACCCGCGGACTACCAGCCGGACGCGGCGATCCTGGCGCGTGCCGTTGAGATCGCTGGGGAGACCGGTGGCTCGGTCGCGTGGACAGACGACCCGTACGCCGCTATCGACGGGGCCGATGTGATCGCCACCGACACCTGGGTGTCGATGGGGCAGGAGGCCGAGGCCGGGCTGCGCGAAGCGCCGTTCGTACCGTTCGCGGTGACCGAGCAACTGGTGTCGAAGGCCAAGGACGACGCGATCGTGCTGCACTGCCTCCCGGCGTACCGGGGTAAAGAGATCGAGGCCGCGGTCCTCGACGGGCCACAATCGGTGGTGTGGGACGAGGCAGAGAACCGGCTGCACGCGCAGAAGGCGCTGCTGTCGTGGCTGCTGGCTAGGAGCTTCAACGCATGACCATCGCCGTACCGACCACCAAGGCCGCGCGTCAGCAGCGGATCGTCGACCTGCTCGGCCGCCAGCCGGTGCGCTCGCAGACCGAGCTGGCCGACCTGCTGTCCGCCTCCGGGCTGGTGGTCGGCCAGGCCACGCTGTCCCGCGACCTGGTCGAGATCGGAGCGGTCAAGGTCCGCGACTCGTCCGGTCAGCAGGTGTACGCCGTACCGGGTGAAGGCGGTGACCGCACACCGCGAGCTGGTGAGGCGGCGGCCTTCGAGGCGCGGCTGGCGCGCGTCGCGTCCGAGCTGCTGGTCTCGGCCGAGGGCAGCGCCAACCTGGTCATCCTGCGAACCCCGCCGGGAGCGGCTCAGTACCTCGCGTCGGCGATCGACCACGTGGGACTGGACGACGTTCTCGGCACCATCGCCGGCGACGACACCGTCATGATCGTCAGCCGCAACCCCACCGGCGGCCAGGCCCTGGCCGACCGGCTGCTCTCCCTCGCCGCCCGCGAGCCCAGGTAACGCGAACGCTCCCGCCGGTTCGTGCCAACTAAGAGGCGACGGTAGACCGGCGAAGGGGGACACGGGATGGACGACTGGTTCGCAGCACAGGTGGAACGGCACGGACCGGACATCCACGCCTACCTGACCCGCCGTACGGCGGACGGGGTGGCGGACGATCTCCTGGGGGACGTGTGGGTTGCTGCGTACGGCGGCCGGTCCGGCTTCGACCCTGATCTCGGGACGCCGCGGGCGTGGCTTTTCGGCGTCGCCCGGCACGTGCTGCACGGCTACTACCGCAAGCACCGTCTCCGCAGCACCATGGCTCGCGTCATCGGTATCGACCGCCCGGTCGACGAGACAGCTGCCGTAGACGCCCGCCTGGACGCTGCAGCCCTCGCACCGCAGCTCCGCGCCGGGCTGCGCGAACTACCAGCAGCCGAACGCGAACTACTCCTCCTGGTCGCCTGGGAGAACCTGTCCCCGACCGAAGCCGCCCAGGTGCTCGACATCCCGGCAGGAACCGCCCGCTCGCGGCTATACCGCGCCAGACAACGCATGGACGAACGCCTCTCCGGTTCGCCCCAAGTACCGGACGAACCCACCCGACAGGAGGCCGACCGATGAACGACACCAAGCACTGGGACGCCCTGCGCGCCGCTGGCGACGTCCCACCCCCCACCCCCGAAACCCTCACCCAAGCCACCGCCCACCTAGAGCGCGCCGCAGCCCGCGGCACCGGCCGCCGTACCGTGAGGCGTGTTCTCGCACCAGCTCTCGGAGCTGTCGCCACCGCCGCCGCGATAGGCGTCGTAGCGCTGCAGCAGTCCGGCCCGCCCACCGCCGTACCGGTGCTCCCGGCCAGCACGCCGTCCGTCTCCACCACCACCTACCCGCCGAGCAAGCCATTGGGCGACCCGAACAGGTCTGCCTCCTGCGCCTACGCGCTCACGCCGGAACGGTTCGCGAAAGTGCCGGTCGCCTTCGACGGCACCGTCCTCTCCGCCGTGCAGGTGCCCCGGACCCAGCACGCCTGGAACGTGACCTTCCAGGTGAACGAATGGTTCCGGCCGGGCAGCGGTCAGCAGCAGTTCGTCGTGCAGATGTTCATCGGGCCCGGCCATCTCGTGCAGGCGAGCGAGACGCGGGGCTACGAGATCGGCGATCGGCTCCTGATCTCGGCGAGGCCGAGGACCGGGGGCGATGACCCGATGGACCGGCCGTTCGCGGGGACCTGCGACTTCAGCCGGACGTACGACGTACCGACCGCTGCGACCTGGCGGAAGGTTTTCAGTAAGTGACTGAGAGGATGTTGGTGTGAGTTCAGGTGAGAGTGCGGCCCTGTGGGGCGGACGGTTCGCGGGTGGGCCGGCCGACGCGTTGGCGGCGTTGAGCAAGTCGACCCATTTCGACTGGCGACTGGCGCCGTACGACATCGCTGGGTCCAAGGCCCACGCCAAGGTGCTGCACCGAGCGGGGCTGCTGACCGACGCGGACCTGGACGCGATGCTGGCCGGACTGGACGGTCTGCTGGCCGATGTCCTCAGCGGCGCGTTCCTGCCGGCTGAGGACGACGAGGACGTGCACACCGCGCTGGAGCGTGGGCTGCTGGAGCGCCTCGGTGCTGAGCTGGGCGGACGGCTGCGCGCCGGCCGCTCCCGCAACGACCAGGTCGCCACGCTGTTCAAGAGCTACCTGCGCGAGCACGGCCGCATCATCGCCCGCCTGGTCCTGGACCAGGTGAACACGCTGGCCGACCAGGCCGAGAAGCACCTCGGCGTGGCAATGCCCGGCCGCACGCACCTGCAGCACGCTCAGCCGGTCCTGCTCTCGCATCACCTGCTGGCTCACGCCTGGCCGCTCATCCGCGACCTGGACCGGCTCGCCGACTGGGACGCCCGCGTCGCGGCCGACTCGCCGTACGGGTCTGGTGCTCTGGCCGGCAGCTCACTCGGGCTCGACCCGCAGTACGTCGCGACCGAGCTCGGCTTCACCAACTCGTCGGCCAACTCGATCGACGGTACGGCGTCCCGGGACTTCGTCGCGGAGTTCGCGTTCGTCACCGCCCAGATCGGGATCGACCTGTCCCGGCAGGCCGAGGAGGTGATCATCTGGGCGACGAAGGAGTTCGGTTTCGTCGAGCTGGACGACGCGTTCTCGACCGGGTCGAGCATCATGCCGCAGAAGAAGAACCCGGACATCGCCGAGCTCGCCCGGGGCAAGGCAGGCCGGCTGATCGGCAACCTCAGCGGTCTGCTCGCGACACTGAAGGCGCAGCCGCTGGCGTACAACCGCGACCTGCAGGAGGACAAGGAGCCGGTCTTCGACTCCATCGACACCCTCGAGGTGCTGCTGCCTGCGTTCACCGGCATGATCCACACGCTGCGCTTCAACACCGAGCGCCTGGAAGAGCTGGCCCCGCAGGGCTTCTCGCTCGCCACCGACATCGCCGAGTGGCTGGTCCGCCAGCAGGTCCCGTTCCGGGTAGCTCACGAGCTGGCCGGCGCCTGCGTCCAGGCCTGCGAGAAGCGCGGCATCGAGCTGTGGGACCTCACTGACGAGGACCTGGCCGCCATCTCGCCGCTGCTCACTCCGGACGTCCGCACAGTGCTGACCGTCGAAGGCTCGCTCGCCTCCCGCAACACCCGCGGCGGTACGTCGGTCGACCAGGTCACGCACCAGTTGGCCGAGCTGCACGCCCGCGCGGCCCAGTACACCGCCCGCCTCGCCTGATGCATCGCAAGCAGTTGGCGGGGCCTGTCCTCGACGTGGCCCCGCAACTGCTCGGCGCAGTCATCCGGCACACCACGGATGACGGCACGGTCGCGGTCCGCATCACCGAGGTCGAGGCCTACGACGGCCCCAACGACCCCGGCTCACACTCCTACCGCGGCGAGACTCCGCGCAACGCCGTCATGTTCGGCCCGCCCGGCTTCCTCTACGTCTACTTCACCTACGGCATGCACTTCTGCATGAACGTCGTCACCGGCCCAGCCGGCACCCCCTCGGCCGTCCTGCTGCGCGCCGGTGAGGTGATCGAGGGCGTGGACCTGGCTCGCACTCGTCGAGGTGTCAGCAAGGACCGTGACCTCGCACGCGGACCTGCCCGCCTGTGTGTTGCTCTCGGCATCAACCGGGAACAGAACGCGGTCGACCTATTGGCCAAGGACTCTCCGGTCCGTCTCCTCGACGGCCCGGGTTTCGACGGTACGCCGTCGACCGGGCCGCGCGTCGGTCTCCGCGAGGCACCTGATTGGCCGTGGCGGTTCTGGGTCCCCGATGACCCCACAGTTTCGCCGTACCGGCCGCACGTGCCCAAGCGACGTACTAGCGGTTAGCCAGCTCCACCACGTACTCCAGCTGCGGCAGACCGTGCTCCACCTCCGGGTCCGGGAACAGGCCGATGTGGTGCACCCCGGCCGCCTCCAGCGTTGCGATGTGCGCGGCAGCGTCCTCGAGTGTCCCGATGGCGCCGATCGCCGTCCACCAATCGGTCGGCATGCCGACCAGGCCCGCCTCGCCTGATTCGTCGTACAGCTTCTGCAGGTCGTCGTAGAACGGCAGGGTGGTCAGCCCCGGGTTCTTGTCGTTGAGCTGCCATCCCAGCCAGGGCGCGGTCCACTCGTACGCCGTCTTGCGGTCCGCACGGATGCACATCGCCGCGAAGGCAGCGACCACGAAGCCGTCAGGTGATCCGGCGTACTCCAGCGATTGACGCACGTACGGTGCGGTCGCGGGCTCGGCGAGCACGACGCCGCCACCGACCCGGCCGGCGAGGGCCATCGACTTGGGACCGCGGACGCCGAGCAGGATCGGCGGCGGCGTCACCGGGGGAGCGTCAAGCTTCACGTCCTGCAGCTGCACCGTCTTGCCCGCGAAGGTGACGTCCTCCCCAGCCAGGAGCCGAGTGACATTGGTCGTCACCTCGTCAAGCGCAGTCAGCGGCGACTTGGGGCGCACCCCCATCTGCCCCATCCACTCCTGCACGCCGTGCCCGATCCCTGGCAGGAAACGCCCCGGGGCCAACGCCTCCAGAGTGGCGAACTCCATCGCCGTCACCGCTGCGGTCCGCGCCACGGCGGGCACAATCCCGAGCCCGACAGTCAGGCGCTCAGTGGAGGCCAGCGCGGCGGCCACGAGCGACGGGCCGGAGGTATAGAAGCAGTCCTCGATGATCCACAGCTCGTCGGCTCCACCTGCCTCGAGCCGGCGGGCCACATCGGTCACAAGAGCGGCGGGGAACGTCCGGGGGAAGCACATCCCGACAGCAGCAGCGGTCTGAGTCATGCATCGACGGTAGAGGTCCGCACCGACAGTTCGATAAAGGTCTGTCCAGAGGCCAGTTGGGGTGCGCGTAGCGGCCCCGCCTACGGGTAGGTTTCAGGTATGGCCCGTCCGCACTATGCGTCCCGTCTCGAGGACTGGTTCAACATCGGGGTGCAGGCGGTTCTCCGGCGCCGGGGCTGGCGCGAGCGGATCATCCCGCAGGTCGGTTACGGCACCACGGAGTTCGTCCGGGTGCTGGCCCGCGTCGTACTGGGCCGGGACCCGCGCAACCAGCCGCGGTTCGACGAGGACCAGGTGGTGCGCGGTTGGCGAGTCTTCGTGACCGCACCGGCCGTCAAGGTGCCGGTCACCGTGACGGTCAACGGAGAGACGTTCGACGCCGTCACCGATCGCGGTGGCTTCGTCGACCTCACTGTGCCGGTGGTGCTGCCACCTGGCTGGCACGAGATCAACCTGGGCGTGCACGGTGAGCGGCAGGCCAGGGCGAGCATCTTCGTCCCCGATCCGGACGCGACCTTCGGACTGCTCAGCGATATCGACGACACCGTCATCCTGACGATGCTGCCGCGGCCGCTGATCGCCGCCTGGAACACCTTCGTCCGGGAGGAGCAGGCACGGCGCGTGGTTCCCGGGATGGCGGAGATGTACCAGGAGCTGCTGGCCGACCACCCGGGCGCGCCGATCTTCTACCTCTCCACCGGCGCCTGGAACACGGCACCCACGCTGACCCGCTTCCTCGCCCGGCACGGCTACCCGGTCGGCCCGCTCCTGATGACGGACTGGGGACCGACCAACACCGGCTGGTTCCGCAGCGGCCAGGAGCACAAGCGGACCGCACTGCGCCGGCTGGCCCGTGAATTCCCGCATGTGCGCTGGGTGCTCGTCGGCGACGACGGACAGCACGACCCCCAGCTGTACGGCGATTTCGCGCAGACGCACCCGGATCACGTGCGAGCCATCGGCATCCGCCAGCTGACCCCTGCCGAGCAGGTGCTGTCCCACGGTCTGCCGGTGCCGAACCAGGACCCCGGTGCGCACGATCCGCAGCGTCCGACGGCGGCAACGGTGCAGGGGCCTGACGGCCATGCGCTCCGGCCGCAGCTGCGCGACATCCTCACCCGGCAAGAACCCAGTTAGCCCCGACTCCTCGTCGTACAGGACACTTGGGGTGTACCGACGTACTCGAGGAGAACAAGTGACCGACAGCGGGACCGAACGCCGTACCCAGGTGCTTGACGACCTGGAGAGCCGCGGCCTGATCGCGCACTCCACCGATCCGGACGCGCTGCGCAGCGCCATGGCGGAGGGACCGATCACCTCGTATGTCGGCTTCGACCCCACGGCGCCCAGCCTGCACATGGGCAACCTGCTGCAGTTGCTGACGCTGCGCCGGCTCCAGTTGGCCGGTCACAACCCGATCGGTCTGGTCGGCGGCGCCACCGGTCTGATCGGTGACCCCAAAGAGACGTCCGAGCGGGTGCTGAACCCGAAGGACATCGTGGCCCAGTGGGTCGAGAAGGTCCGCGGTCAGGTGGAGAAGTTCATCGACTTCGACGAGTCGCTGCCGAACCCGGCCCGGATGGTCAACAACTACGACTGGACCAAGGACCTCAACACCCTCGACTTCCTGCGTGACATCGGGAAGCACTTCCCGGTGAACCGGATGCTCGGGCGCGAGGTGGTGAAGGCGCGCCTGGAGCAGGGGATCAGCTACACGGAGTTCAGCTACGTGTTGCTGCAGTCGCTGGACTACCTGGAGCTGTACCGCCGCCACGGCTGCACGTTGCAGACCGGTGGCAGTGACCAGTGGGGCAACCTCACCGCCGGCGTGGAACTCATCCGCCGGTCCGATGGCGGCAAGGCGCATGCACTGGCCACGCCACTGGTGACCAAGGCCGACGGAACGAAGTTCGGCAAGACCGAGGGCGGGTCCGTCTGGCTGGACCGTGAGCTCACCTCGCCGTACGCGTTCTACCAGTTCTGGTTCAACAGCGACGACCGTGACGTCATGCAGCTCGTGCGGTACTACACCTTCCGTACGGCGGAGGAGATCGCGGAGCTCGAGTTGGCGACCGCAGAGCGACCGCATGCGCGAGAGGCGCAGCGCGTACTCGCAGAGGACGTCACGACGCTGGTGCACGGTGAGGGGGAGACCCGCGCTGTGCAGGAGGCGTCGAAGGCGCTCTTCGGCCAGGGGGAGCTAGCCGCGTTGGACGGCGAGACCCTGCGCGCAGCTCTGCGTGAAGCACCGCATGTCGAACTAGGCGCCGGCGAACCGATGCCGACGTACGGCGATCTGCTCGTGAAGTCAGGTCTGGTGGCCAGCAAGTCGGCCGCGCGACGGACCGTCGCCGAAGGTGGCGGGTACCTGAACAACGAGAAGGTGAAGGACGCCGAGTACGTCCCTGGCGCGGAGGATCTGCTGCCTGGTGGCGTGCTGGTGCTGCGCCGTGGGAAGCGTTCGTTCGCAGGCGTGCTGCACTCCCACAACTAGGTTGCTGGAGGCAAATTACAGCCGTGTGATTCAGGGCACCGGAAACCGATTTGACCGGCCACCTGCGAGCCACGTAATGTTCTTCTTGTTGGGAGCGAGTGCAGGACGCTGAAGCGGCCGGACCTCCTAACCCCCCAAAGCTAGCGCAGCTGGAACGCGTCTTCGGACTCGGGTCAGCGGCCTCCACGCGGGGAGTGAGTCGGAAAAATCAAGACTTGACTTGGTCGATCCGCTCCGGTAAGGTACTGCAGGTTGCCCCGGAAGCCCTGAACTGCAAGGTTCGGCTGCGGTGTGCGTCCGATTCTTGAGAACTCAACAGCGTGCCGAAAGTCAATGCCGAAATTAAAGCATTAACCCCGTTCACTGGCATTGGACATTCTTCAGGCCCGGTCCATTCGGATTTGGGTGTGGGTTGTCTATGTTCGGTGACGGATTCCTTTGAATGTAATTTCTGGATTCAGTCAGTTTGATTGTCTCTGATGTTCAAAGGATCAACCGATGTTGTTGACTATCCGGTGCCTCACTTGTGGGGTTCTGGTTTGTCTATATTTTTCAACGGAGAGTTTGATCCTGGCTCAGGACGAACGCTGGCGGCGTGCTTAACACATGCAAGTCGAGCGGTAAGGCCCCTTCGG
>NZ_JBITDE010000003.1:503950-761003 GCF_044453945.1 Kribbella sp. NPDC051587 | reverse complement strand
CTGCGCCAGTACTGGCCCAAGGGCGCCGACCTGCGCAACCTCACCCAGGCCGGCACCGACGAAGTCGCCCACAAGCTGAATACACGCCCCCGACAAAACCCTGGGCTGGCAAACTCCAGCCCAAGCCCTCAACGAGGCGCTACGTGCAACAACCGGCTGAAACCACCGGCTGGCAGATGGCCGAGCGGTGCTCAAGGTCGTATCGGCTCGCGCGGAGGGGCGGTGTCGCCATGGAGCTAACGTCCGAAGACTCGCCGACCACGTGCGCCGGTTGTTCGGACGTTGGACGCGGGGTGCGGGGTCAGTCCTGCTGGGTGGCGAAGAGGCGGGCGAAGCGGCCGGTGGGATCGGCGATCAGGTCGTGGTAGGTGCCCTGCTGGACCACCGAGCCGTCGTCGATCACGTAGATCCGATCCATCTCCGTGAGCGTGGAGGCACGGTGTGAGACCACGATGGTGATCCGGGAGTCCTTGGTACGGCGGAGGTCCGCGAAGATCTCGCGTTCCGCCTCGGCGTCGATGGCCGAGGTGGGTTCGTCGAGGATCCACACGCCGGCTCCGCGCAGATGGATCCGCGCCAGCGCCACCCGCTGCCACTGGCCGCCGGAGATCCCGGTCCCGCCCCACTGCTGACCGAGCTGGGTATCGAGCGGAAGGTCGGCCGCGAACGTCCCCGCCAGCGCACGCCGTACGGCGTCGTCTGACACAGCCTGAGGCGAACCGAGGGCAACCGCATCCCGCAACGTGAACTCGAACCGCCCGAACTCCTGCACCAGCAACCCGAAATGCCCCAGCCGCTCGGACTCACTCATCCCGGCCGCATCCCGGCCGTCGATCAGCACCCGGCCTGCCGACGGCATCAGCCCACCCACCAAGAGGTTGATCGCAGTCGTCTTCCCCGCACCGTTCACCCCGACCAACGCGATCATCTCCCCGCGCCGCGCCGCGATCGATGCGTCCCGCAGGGAAGCCCGAGCGGCCCCCGGATACCGGAAGGTGACGTTGTCGAGGGCAACAGACTCCACCCCCGCTACGACGCTCTGTGGCAATCGCTCGGACACACTGCGAACGAAATCGCGGTAGATCCGGGCCTGTGGTGCCGCGGTGATGATGGTGCCGAACGCGTAGCCACACAAGCGAATCGCGTTCAGCCCGGAGATCGTGCCCGCGATCGCGGCGGCTGCCGCTCCCCCGCTGGCGCCACCGCTGACCAGCGCGACGAGCGCTCCGCCGAACAGCACGGCACCGGCCAGCGCAGCCGCGAGCTCCCACGCCATGGCCACGCCGATCATCCAGTCGAGCACCCGGCTCGCGGCCGTCCGATGGGTCACGACCAGGTCGGCGACCTTGGAACCCGACCCGAGGACGGCCAGTTCAGTGCCGGACCGTTGCTGCAGGAGCTGCTCGGTCGCGTACGCCGCGCGCCGCTCCTGCTCGGCGACTCGCGGCCAACCGTGTGATTCCATCCGGGAGATCGCGGTGAACGCGACCACCGTCGGAACCAGCGCGCCCAGTACCAGCACCCCGGACAGCGGGTTGATCGACCAGATCGCCGCGCACAGCACCACCGAGGTGATGCCCGCGCCGAGCACCTGCACCGGCCGCGTCGCGACTCCACTGATGGGATCGGTCGCCGCCTGGCCGGCCTGCAGCGCAGTGGCGGTCCCTGGATCCGCCAGCCGACTGGGGCTGAGCCGAGCAGCGGCGTACGCGAGTTCGGACCGGTAGTGCAGCTTGAGCCAGAGCGTCATCCGCTGCCCGGCCGCCATCGTCACTTGGCTGAGCGGGTACATCGAGCCGACGACAACGGTCAGCCCGATGAGCAGCCCCCACGGACGACGACCGGCGGTCAGATCGTCGACGAGTCCCCCGATCAGCACAACCTGCAGTCCGGGGACAGCGGCCTGGATCAACACCAGGGCCGAGCACAGGGTCAGCCAGCCGGGCGAGACCCGGGCGGCGTCGGTCAGGGAGTCGCGGGCGGTACGGAACGCGTCGAGCATCGTGATCCTCGCAAGGCAGGCCGGAGCCGCGCTGGTGATCCAGCGCGGGTACCGTCGGCCGTCAAGTGCATGTGATCGCGTTCAGAGTGCGATCCAGCGGCAGATCACGTGTGACGTGCGGTCGAGACTACAACGTGAAAGCAGTGGTGTCTTCGTCGAAGGGCCCCATGACCGTGAGGGCCGGAGTGCCGGCGTAGAGCTCAGCCGCCAATGCGGTGACGTCGTCGAGGGTGACGGCGTCGATCTGGTGCAGGATCTCGTCGACCGTCGGCAGTTCGCCGTAGACGAGCTCGGCCTTGGCGATCCGGGTCATCTTGGCGCCGGTGTCCTCGAGACCCATCACGACCGAGCCACGCATCTGGCCCTTGCCGCGGAGGAGCTCGTCGGGCGTGATGGTGCCGGACGCGATCGACTCGAGCTCGGCGCGGACCACCTCGAGCACCTCAGGCGCCTTCTTCGGCAGGCAGCCGGCGTACAGGCCGACCATGCCGGCGTCGGCGTAGGCCGAGCCGAAGGTGAAGACCGAGTAGGCCAGGCCACGCTTCTCGCGGACCTCCTGGAACAGTCGCGACGACATCCCGCCGCCGACGATTCCGTGCAGAACGCCCGCGACATAACGGCGCGGGTCGTTGCGGACCAGGCCGGGCATGCCCAGCACCAGGTGCGCCTGCTCGACATCGCGGTGGTGGACGCGAGTTCCGCCGTACGTCGGGATCCGGCGACCGGATGGACGCCGCACCGGAGCTGGTTCGGCCTCGTCGGTCACCCAGTGGCGCTCGAACGCCTTGCGGACAAGGCGAACGACGTCGGAGTGCTCGACGTTTCCGGCGACCGAGACGACGATGTTGGCCGGCTTGTAGCGGCGGCGGTACCAGCCGACGACCTGCTGACGGGTCAGCGCGGCCACCGATTCCGGCGTACCGGTGATCGAGCGGCCGAGTGGCGAGGTACCCCACAACTGCTCGGCGAAGAGGTCGTGGATGTGGTCCGACGTCTCGTCGGCGTGCATCGCGATCTCTTCGTCGATGACGTCGCGCTCACTCTCGACGTCCGCGCCGGTCAGGGTCGCGGAGGTGATCATGTCGCAGATGACGTCGACCGCGAGCGGCAGGTCGGAGTCGAGCACCCGCGCGTAGTAGCAGGTGTACTCCTTGCCGGTGAACGCGTTCATCTCACCGCCGACGGCGTCGATCTCGGCCGAGATCTCCAGGGCGTCGCGGCGCTCGGTGCCCTTGAACAACAGGTGCTCGAGGAAGTGCGTCGCGCCGTTCAGCTGTTCGGGCTCGTCACGCGAGCCGACACCGACCCACACGCCGAAGGTGACCGAGCGAAAACCCGGTACGGACTGGGACAGCACACGAAGCCCGGAGGGCAGGACGGTCCGTCTGACCGGACCGCCCGCCTCCGGGCTCAGCAACGTGCTGGTGATGGCTCTGCTCACTCGGCGGAGTCAGCACCCTTCTCGTCGTCAGCCTTCTCTTCACCCTCGACGACCGGGATCAGCGAAAGCTTGCCGCGGTCGTCGATCTCGGCGATCTCGACCTGGAGCTTCTGACCGACCGAGAGAACGTCCTCGACGGCCTCGACCCGCTTGCCACCGGCCAGGCCCCGCAGCTTGCTGATGTGCAGCAGGCCGTCCTTGCCCGGGAGCAGGCTGATGAACGCACCGAAGTTGGTCGTCTTCACGACCGTGCCCAGGTAGCGCTCACCCTTCTCCGGCATCGTCGGGTTGGCGATCGCGTTGATCATCGCGCGCGCCGCGTCGGCCGACGGGCCGTCGGTCGCACCGATGTACACCGTGCCGTCGTCCTCGATGGAGATGTCGGCACCGGTCTCGTCGGTGATCTGGTTGATCATCTTGCCCTTCGGGCCGATGACCTCCCCGATCTTGTCGACGGGGACCTTCACCGAGATGACCCGCGGCGCGAACTCGCTCATCTCACCCGGGGCGTCGATGGCCTTGGCCATCACGTCGAGGATGGTCAGGCGGGCTTCCTTGGCCTGGGTCAGCGCGCCGGCGAGCACGCTCGCCGGAATACCGTCGAGCTTCGTGTCCAGCTGGAGAGCCGTGACGAAGTCCTTGGTACCGGCGACCTTGAAGTCCATGTCGCCGAAGGCGTCCTCGGCACCGAGGATGTCGGTCAGCGCGACGTACTCGGTCTTGCCCTTGATCTCACCGGAGATGAGGCCCATCGCGATACCGGCGACGGGGGCCTTCAGCGGCACACCGGCGTTCAGCAGCGACAGGGTCGAGGCGCAGACCGAGCCCATCGAGGTGGAGCCGTTCGACCCGAGGGCCTCGGACACCTGACGCAGCGCGTACGGGAAGTCCTCACGCGACGGCAGCACGGGCACCAGGGCCCGCTCGGCCAGCGCGCCGTGACCGATCTCGCGGCGCTTCGGCGAACCGACCCGGCCGGTCTCACCGGTCGAGTACGGCGGGAAGTTGTAGTTGTGCATGTAGCGCTTGCGCGTCTCCGGGGAGAGCGTGTCGAGCTGCTGCTCCATCCGGAGCATGTTCAGCGTGGTGACACCCATGATCTGGGTCTCGCCGCGCTCGAACAGCGCCGAACCGTGGACGCGCGGCAGGACGCCGATCTGCGCCTTCAGCGGCCGGATGTCGGCCAGCCCGCGGCCGTCGATCCGGATCTTGTCCTTGAGCACGCGCTGGCGGACGAGCTTCTTGGTCAGCGAGCGGAAGGCTGCGGACAGCTCCTTCTCGCGGCCCTCGAAGTCGGCGGCGAGCTTGTCGACCACAGCGGCCTTGACGGCGTCGGTCGCGTCGTCGCGGTCGTGCTTGCCCGCGATCGCCAGCGCCTGCGTCAGCTCCTCGGTCGCGGCAGCCTCGACCGCGGCGAACGCATCGTCCTGGTAGTCCGGGAAGACGGGGAACTCGCCGGTCGGCTTGGACGCCTTGGCGGCCAGCTCGGCCTGCGCGTCGACCAGGGTCTTGATGAAGCCCTTGGCGGCCTCCAGGCCCTCGGCGACGACCTCTTCGGTCGGGGCCGTCTTGCCGGCGGCGACGGCCTCGAAGGTGCCCGGGGTGGACTCGGCCTCGACCATCATGATCGCGACGTCACCGGACTCGGTGACGCGACCCGCGACCACCATGTCGAAGACGGCGTCCTCGAGCTCGGTGTGGGTCGGGAACGCGACCCACTGGTTGCCGATCAGGGCGACGCGGGTGGCGCCGATCGGGCCCGAGAACGGCAGCCCGGCGATCTGGGTGGACATCGACGCCGCGTTGATCGCGAGCACGTCGTACAGCTTGTCCGGGTTCAGGGCCAGGACCGTGATGACGACCTGGATCTCGTTGCGCAGGCCGGAGACGAACGACGGCCGCAGCGGTCGGTCGATCAGCCGGCAGGTCAGGATGGCCTCTTCCGAGGGCCGTCCCTCACGACGGAAGAACGAGCCCGGGATGCGGCCGGCGGCGTACATCCGCTCCTCGACGTCCACCGTCAGCGGGAAGAAGTCGAACTGGTCCTTGGGCTTCTTGCTGGCCGTGGTGGCCGACAGCACCATCGTGTCGCCGTCGAGGTAGGCGGCGGCGGAGCCGGCGGCCTGCTGGGCCAGACGGCCCGTCTCGAAGCGGATGGTGCGGGTTCCGAAGCTGCCGTTGTCGACGACGGCCTCGGAAAATTGTGCGCCGTCCATCGGCGCGTTGGTGGATCCCGACACGGGATACCCCTCTCTCCTACACAGTGTTGACGACTGCGAGGCGCGAGCTGTCGGGGTGCCGGTCTTCGATCGAGGCCCGCGGATCCTCAGCCAAAAAAATGCACAGAATCTGAATCCGAAGGTCACTACCGAGGACCGGTCGTCCTCCCGCCACGCGCTTCGCGTCGCCTCGTTACGTCAGTTATTCAGTTGTGCCAGGCCCTCGCCGTGTGCGCGGGCCTGGATACGCGAGAAGCGGCCACCCAACCTCGGCGGCCGCTCCTCACGACGTCATCGGCGAAGGCCGAGCCGCTC
The DNA here is from genome assembly GCF_044453945.1 of Kribbella sp. NPDC051587. Lineage (NCBI taxonomy): Bacteria > Bacillati > Actinomycetota > Actinomycetes > Propionibacteriales > Kribbellaceae > Kribbella > Kribbella sp. NPDC051587. The sequence continues at coordinate 755,026 of NZ_JBITDE010000003.1, read as the reverse complement.
GATCAGGGACCGGTAGCGGTTGATGTCCTTCTTCGCCAGGTAGTTCAGCAGCCGGCGGCGCTGACCGACGAGCAGCAGCAGGCCACGACGGCTGTGGTGGTCGTGCTTGTGCTCCTTCAGGTGCTCCGTCAGGTGGGCGATGCGGTGCGTCAGCAGCGCAACCTGGACCTCGGGGGAGCCGGTGTCACCCTCGGTCAGGGCGTACTCACCCATGATCTTCTTCTTCGTGGCAGCATCAACAGATGACACGGAGTTCCTCTCGATTTCCGTTGCGCGGCGCACCGGGGCTTCGTCACCCGAGCACTCTCGATCCGCGGCCGTCAGACGGCAGGGTCCACCGTATCAGTCCGTGGACGCGTCACCCTAATTCCGTGTAAGGACGTGTCGCGCGCCGTCGACATCGGCCTTCATCTGGACGAGCAGCTCGTCGATGGTCTCGAAGCGGATCTGGCTCCCCCGCAGCCGCGCCACGAAGTCGATCGCGACCTTGGCGCCGTACAGCTCCAGGTCGTCGCGGTCCAGCACGTAGGACTCCACCCGCCGGTCCACGCCATCGAAGGTCGGGTTGCTGCCCACGCTGATCGCCGCGGGCATCCGCTCGCCGTACGACGGTCCTCCCTCAGCCGGCGTGAGCACGGTCAGCCAACCGGCGTACACACCGTCCTGCGGTACGGCGGCAGTCGGGTCGGCCGGGATGTTCGCGGTCGGGTAGCCGAGCTCACGCCCACGCTTGTCACCCTCGATGACCACGCCGGTGACCCGCAGCGGGCGACCCAGCGCCTCGGCGGCGGCCTCTACGTGCCCGTCGGCCAACTGCTGCCGCACGTACGTCGACGACCACGGCTGGGCGTCACCCGCCAGCCTCAGGCCCTCCACCTGGAACCCGTACGTCGTACCGGCCGCGACCAGCGTGTCGACGTGCCCGGCGGCGCGGTGGCCGAACCGGAAGTTCTCCCCCACCACGATCGCCTTGGCATGCAGCGTGCCGACCAGGACCCGCTCGATGAACTCCTCCGGCGACCAGCTCGCCACGTCCTTGTCGAACGGGAGGATGAGAACGGCGTCCGCGCCGTGCTGACCGAGCAGCTCGGCCCGCTGACCGGGCTCACTGAGCATCAGCGGCGCGTGGTCCGGCCGCAGCACCCGCATCGGGTGCGGGTCGAAGGTGAGCGCGACCACCGGCAGTGCACCCGCCTGGCCACCCAGCTCGGCCGCGCGCGCCTTGGCATGCGCGAGCACCTCCTGGTGACCGCGGTGCACCCCGTCGAAGTTGCCGATGGTGACGACCGACGGGCCGAACTCCGCACCCACCTCGTCCAACCCGTGCCAGACCTGCATGCCACCAGGATTTCACGTCTGGCCCCGCCCCAGCCAACCGCCCCGGGGTCAGACCGCGCGAGCGATGGCGATGGCCCCGGCCAGCCGCTCCCCCGCCTCGTAGAACATGTACTCCTTGCCGTCCATGGTCCCGAACGACGCGGCGGCACACCGTCCGTTGTCGGGGGCACCGGCCAGCGGATTGTGGAACACCCCGAGGTGGTTGCGTTTGGTGAAGTCGTTGCCCACCTCGGTGATCAGCATCCGGCCACCGGAAGCCTTGTCCTGGTGGTAGATCACGTAGGTCGAGTTGTTGCGATGCACCACCGTCGGCGCCCCGATATTCACCGAGCCCACTTCCTCCGGGCGGATCAGCGAGTTGGGCGAGAAGACCCAGGTGCGGCCGTCGACCGACCGGCCCCAGCCGATGGACCGACGGTTCGCGGTGGTGTTGATCATGAAGACCATCACGTACTTCGAGCCCTTGGCCGGGAGCTCGTGCTCGAACACCTTCGCGTACGACGTCTCCGTCGTACCGGCCGGCATCATCGAGGTCGACAGCACCACCTTGTCGTAGGTGAAGTGGATGCCGTCCTTGGAGCGCGCGAGCCGGGTGGTCGTGTTCTCACCGTGGTAGTACAGCCACATCTCCTGGGCCGACTCGTTCCAGAGCACGTACGGCGACGAGACGTGGCTGACGTTGTAGTACGGGCTCCAGGTGCGCGCCACGATCGGATTGTTCGGGTACTCGATGAACGGCCCTTCGAGGCTGTCGCTGTAGCTCAGGCAAATGCCACCAGGTGCTTCGTGCGGCGCGTAGTAGAGGTAGTAACGCCCGAGCGCGTTCGGCACGCGTCCCGCCGTACCGCGGATGCACGGAAAGATCACCTCGCTCCGCGCCGGCTCGTACTTCAGCTTGGTCTTGTCGAACGCGTTCCGGACATACCTGTACGTCGGGAAGCCGGCCGGAGCGGCACTCGCCGGAGCGGCGCTCAGCAACGGCAGGCCCAACCCTGCTCCGGCGGTTCCCAACAGCACGGTACGGCGGGACAGCTGCGTCATACGACCACATCCTCGGGGCGGGGTTGATGTTCTCCGACTCTGGGCGGGTCCCACAATGGCTGTCAACACGCTAATGCGTATTAGTTCTTGATCTGAGCTCTTTCCTGACATCTTGACATTTCTGGAAATCCGCTCGAAGCTCGGCTAAATCGCATTAGCCAGCCGTGAGGACGAGATGAGCACAGAACGCCGCATGCCGCGCCAGGCCGACATCGCCCGGATCGCCGGCGTCTCGCAGGCCGCGGTCTCGGTCGTACTCGGGGGCAAGCAGTCGGTCCGGATGGCCGAGGGGACCCGGGCGCGCATCCTGGAGGTCGCCGACGAGCTGGGCTACGTCCCGCACCCGGTCGCCAAGCGGCTCGCGCACTCGCGGTCGAACCTGCTCGGTCTCTACACGTTCCGCACCGCGTTCCCGACGAACGAGGCCGACATCTACCACCCGATCCTGTCCGGGGTGGAGGCCGAGGCCGCGTCGCTCGGTCAGGATCTGATCCTGTTCACCGGCACCAGTGGCCCGGAGGCCACCGAGGAGGCGGCCATCCACCGTACCAGGATGGCTGACGGTTGTCTGTTCTTCGGACGGCACGTGCCGGAGGCTCCGGTGGCCCGGCTGGTCGACGCGGGCTTCCCACTCGTCTACATCGGTCGACGGCCGGAGCTGGGCGGCCGGATCCCCTATGTGGGCGCGGACTACGTCGCCGCCTCGGCACAGGTGCTGGAGCGGCTGATCGGTCTGGGCCACCGCAAGATCCGGTACGTCCGCGAGCCCGATGAAGCCCCGTCGTCGGAGGACCGCCTCCTCGGCGTACTGCAGGCAGCACCGGACACCGAGGTCGTCCGACTCGGCGGACCAGAGCTACCCGTCGCCGCAGTGCGGTCTTGGGTCGCCGACGGCGTCACCGCACTGGTGGTCGAAGGAACGGACACCGGTACGGCGTACCGGGCGGTGCGCGCGGCAGTCGACGCGGCCGGGCTGTCCGTTCCGGACGACCTGTCGCTCGCGGTGCTGGGCGGACCGCCCGATGTCAGTGGCTTCGAGGTGCCGATGCAGGAGATGGGGCGGCAGGCCGTGCGGCTGCTCATCGAGCTCATCACCGATCAGCCGAACACGCCGCAGCAGTTGCTGTGGTGTCCGCCCGTAGCCGGCCGCGAGGTCGGACCGCCAAGGAGTACTGCATGACTGAGCTTGGTCCCGAGATCCTCGTGGTCGGTGGCGGGGTCGGTGGTGTCGCTGCCGCACTGGCTGCCGCCTCGCTGGGACACAGCGTCGTCCTGACCGAGGAGACGGACTGGATCGGCGGTCAGTTCACCGCGCAGGCGGTGCCTCCGGACGAGAACCCGTGGATCGAGCAGTTCGGCAGCACGGCGTCGTACCGGAGGTTCCGGGAGGGCGTACGCGACTACTACCGCCGGCACTACCCGCTGCGCGCGGAGGCGGCTGCACTCGCTGACCTGAACCCAGGCGCCGGCCGGGTCAGCAAGCTGTGTCACGAGCCCAGAGTCGCGCTGGCGGTGCTGGAGGCGATGCTGGCGCCGCACCGGTCGGCCGGACGCCTGACTGTGCTGCTGCAGCATCGGCCCGTCGCGGCCGACGCCACCGGCGACCGCGTCGAGGCTGTGACGCTGGAGGGGCCTGATGGCACGCGGACCACGGTCAGAGCGACGTACGTGCTCGACGCGACCGAGAACGGCGACCTGCTGCCGCTGACCGGGACAGAGTTCGCCGTCGGCGCCGAGGCGCAGTCCGAGTACGGCGAACCGCACGCACCGGAGCAGGCGAACCCCGCGAACCTGCAGGGCATCACCTACTGCTTCGCGCTCTCACATCACGCCGGGCAGGACCACACCATCGACCGGCCCCGGATGTACGGGTTATGGCGGGACTACCGGCCGGAGTTCTGGCCCGGTCCGCTGCTCGGGTTCCTCGCGCCGGATCCGCGATCGCTGGAGCCGGTCCCCCGGACGTTCGATCCCAACCCGGACGCCGATCCGCTGGCGATCAGCGCCGACCAGAGCGCCGACGCGGGCGACAAAGAGCTGTGGGGCTTCCGCCGCATCCTTGCTCGCAAGCTGCACCGCCCAGGTGCGTTCGACTCCGACATCACGCTGGTGAACTGGCCGCTCAACGACTACTGGTTGCGGCCGGCGCTCGAGATCGACGGAGTCACGACCGCCGCGGACGTGGCGCAGGCTCACGACGAGGCCAAGCAACTGTCGCTCTCGGTCCTGTACTGGCTGCAGACCGAGGCACCTCGAATCGACGGTGACACTGGCTTCCCGGGGCTGCGGCTGCGCCACGACGTGGTCGGGACCGCCGACGGTCTGGCGAAGTCCGCCTACGTGCGAGAAGGCCGCCGGATCCACGCGCAGACCACGATCGTCGAGCAGGACGTGTCGCTGGACATCCTCGGACCGACCGGCCGCAAGCGCCGTGAGGACTCGGTCGGCGTCGGCAGCTACCGGCTCGACCTGCACCCGTCCACTGCGGGCGACACCTACGTCGACGTACCGAGTGTGCCCTTCGAGCTGCCGCTGGGCGCCTTGCTGCCACGGCGGATGCGCAACCTGCTCCCGGCCGGCAAGAACATCGGTACGACGCACATCACGAATGGTTGCCATCGGCTACATCCCGTCGAATGGAACATCGGCGAGGTGGCCGGCTACCTGGCCGCGTTCGCGCTGGACCGCGGCACCGAGCCACATCAGGTCGGCGAGAAGCCGGCTGTCTTCGAGGACTTCGCCCGGCTGCTCGACCGCTCCGGTGTCGAGCGCCGCTGGCCCGACGTCCGCGGGTACTGACTTTCCCCTCTGGAGGTGCGGACCATGACGTTCCAGCCAGGTGCTGTGCGGGTCGGGATCGACGTCGGTGGCACGTTCACCGACGCGGTCGCCGTCGACGCGCACACCTTCGAACTGCTCGGCCAGGTGAAGGTACCGACCACCCACGACCACAGCGACGGTGTCGCCCACGGCATCTTGGAAGCATTGGAGAAGCTGCGGGCCGACCTCGGTCTGAACGCGGACGACGTCTCGTTCCTCGCGCACGGCACGACGCAGGCGACCAACGCCTTGCTGGAAGGCGATGTGGCCACCGTCGGCATCGCCGGTGTCGGCACCGGGTACGACGCCTTCGCCACCAAGCGGCTGCGTTCCTTCGGCAAGATGGAGCTCGCGCCGGGTCGCAAGCTGCCCGTCCGCTTCGCTGCAGTGCGCAATCCAGGGACAGCAGGAGCGGCCGTCGACGAGCTGGTGCGGGCAGGCGCCGAGGTGGTCGTCGCGGTTGAGCCCTTCAGTGTGGACGACCCAGACGGCGAGGACGCCGTCACCACTGCCGCCCGAGAGCGTGGCGTGCTCGCCACAGCCACCCACGAGATCACCGGTCTCTACGGGCTGACCAAACGAGCCCGTACGGCGGTCCTGAACGCGGGGATCATGCCACGGATGGTGTCGACCGCTGACCTGGTCGAGAGCAGCGTCCGGCGCGCAGGCATCACCGCAGCACTGATGGTGGTGCGCGGCGACGGCGGTGTCATGTCCCTAGCGGAGATGCGCCGTCGGCCGTTGCTTACTGCGCTCTCCGGACCTGCGGCGGGTGTGGCTGGTGCACTGATGGCGGAGCGGTTGAGTGAGGGCCTCTTTCTGGAGACCGGCGGAACCTCCACCGACATCAGCGTGGTGCGTCGCGGCCGGGTGCTGGTTCGGCATGCACAGCTGGGCGGGCACGAGACGTACCTGCCAGCTCTGGACGTCCGCACGGTCGGCATCGGCGGCGGCTCTCTGATCAGGTACTCCGGCAAGGCCATCACTGAGGTAGGGCCACGCAGTGCCCACATCGCCGGACTGCCGTACGCCTGCTTCGCACCGGCCGCAGTGTGGTCCGGCGCCAAGCTGATCACCGTTTCGCCGCGGCCTGGTGACCCGGCGGACTATGTTGCGATCGAGACGGCCGACGGCACCCGCTACGCGCTCACACTGACCTGTGCCGCCAACGCGCTCGGAGTGGTGCCGGCCGACAGCTACGCCTACGCAAACCCGTCGATCGCACAAGCGGCGATCCAACCGCTCGCTACCGCGCTAGGGCTGTCCGTCGAGGCGACAGCGCGCGCCGTACTGCGCCAGGCGGTGAAGCCCGTGCGTGCGGTGGTCGACCAGCTTGTCCAGGAGTACCGGCTCGACCACCCAACACTGGTCGGCGGCGGAGGTGGCGCGGCCGCGGTCACGCCGTACCTGGGTGCGGAGACCGGCCACGACTGGCGGATCGCGGCGCACGCGGAGGTCATCAGCCCGCTCGGTGCCGCCCTCGCGCTGGTCCGGGAGTCGGTGGAGCGCATCGTGCCGAACCCGTCCAACGCCGACATCCTCGCCACCCGGACCCAGGCTGAGGCCGCGGTGGTTGCTCAGGGCGCCGACCCGGCGGGCGTCGAGGTTGACGTCACCGTCGACCCACAGCGCAATCTGATTCGCGCAGTCGCGACCGGAGCGACCGAGCTTCGCACGAAGGACCGGTCCGCCACCCTCGACGCCGGCGTGGTCCGCTCCGACGTGGCACGCAGCATCGGCGTCGATCCCGCAGACGTGCACGAGCTAGCGACCACACCGCAGTACGGCGTCTTCGGTGCCCGAACCCGACGACATCGCTTCGCCAGATCCGCCGTACGGGTCCGAGTGGTCGACGGCGAAGGCGTGATCCGCCTGCACAGCAACGGCGCCACAGTGGAGACCGTCGATGCCAGTACGGCGCCCGCGCGGCTGGCCGCCCTTGCCGATCAACACACCCGGTACGGCGACGGTGGTGCACGCGTTCCCGCGGTGTGGCTGCTGGTCGGCCCGAAGATCGCTGACCTGTCCGGAGTGCTCGACCGCGACCAACTGATCGCCCTGGCCGGCGCCGAGCTGAAGACGCGAGCAGACGACGAGCCGGTCGTCCTGATCCTGGAGGACCGGCGATGAACGACCTGGACCTGGCGGTCAGCCTGCTGCGGGACACGCCCACCCACGAGAACCGGACCGGCGAGCAGCTGCGCTCCTGGGCCCAGACAGCCCTCGAGTACGGCGACGAACTGGCCGACGGCAGTGATGATGCGACCGTCCAGATCGTCGAGCGCGAGGGCGGCGTACGGAAGGGTGAACTGCTGCTGGCCGAACATCAGCGCGGCACCGTCATCGTCTACACCGACTCACTGCGAGTCGCCGAAAAGCTAGCAAAACAACGAGGTTGGCCGGTTACCCGTGCATCACTGCGGCAGGCTGCGGTCGCGCACGAGGTGGCTCACCACCGGCTCGACGTCCGCGAGCTGAACCGGCGGCTCGGCCACACCGCACTTCGCCTCGGGCGGTTTCAGGTGCGCGGCCACGTTGCCGGTGCGGACGAGATCGCCGCGCACCGCTTCGCCCACCGTCGCAGCGGACTGGCCGTCAGCCCGCTGCTGCTCACCGCTGCCCTCGCCGGAAGGAACTGATCATGGGAATCGCGATCCTGATCCTGATGGCCGTCGGGGTGCTGCTGATGCTGACGCGCATCCTGCCGACCGCCTTCGCCCTAGCCCTGCTCGCTCTGGGAATCGCGCTGATCTCGGGCTCCCCACTGACCGGTGCGAAGGACAGCATCCTGACCGGCGTCCTGCAGAACGGAGCCATCACGCTCGCGGCCACGATGATCGCCGTACTGCTGGGATCCTGGCTCGGGACGCTGCTGGACCAGACGGGCATCGGTGGGACGCTCGTCCGCAAGATCGTGGAGTTCGGCGGCGAACGACCGGCGGTCGTCGCGCTCGGCGTGTTCGCGGTGTCGATCCTGTGCGGCAGCATCACCGGATCCGCCCCGGCGGCGATGCTCGCCGGCGTCATCGGCATCCCCGCGATGATCGCGGTCGGCCTGCGCCCGGTCGCCGCGGCGGGCACGGTCCTGATGGGGATCTCGGCCGGGTCTCCCCTGGAGCTGCCGGTGTGGCAGTTCATGTCCGACGCTCTCGGCGCCCCGGTCTCCGAGGTTCGCACCGTGATGATCCGGCTGTTCCCGATCGCGCTGGTGGTCGGGATCGCCTACGTTCTCGTCCAGACCCGCCGCGGCGCTCGGCATGCCTGGGCGGTCCAGCTCGACCGGCCGAAGGCCCGCGTACGGCGCGGCGACGCGCCCTGGTACGCGCTCGTCACGCCGCTGATCCCGATCGTCCTCGCTCTCGGACTCACGGTTCCGATCGTGCCGTCGCTGCTCGCCGGGGTCGTCTATGCGCTGATCACCACGACCAAATGGGGCGACCTGAACGAGCGGGCGCTTCGCTCGCTGTACAAGGGATTCGAGGTCGCCGCTCCCCCGATCGCGTTGTTCGTCGCGATCGGGATGCTGCTGGCGGCCGTCAAGCTGCCGGGCGCCAAGACCGCCCTCACCCCGATCGTCGCGGCGATCAGTCCCTCGGGTCCGATCTGGTTCGTCATCGTCTTCGCCGCCCTGGTGCCGCTCTGCTTGTTCCGTGGCCCGCTCAACGTGTTCGGCCTCGGCGCCGGAGTAGCCGGGGTGCTGGTCACTGGCGGCATCTACCCACTCACCGCGGTCGTCGGGCTGATGGCGTCGTACAACCAGGTCTTCAGCGTCTCCGACCCGACCAGCACCCAGACGGTGTGGGCAGCCCAGTACGCCGGAGTGCGGCCTGAGCGGTCGATGCTGTCAACCCTGCCCTTCACCTGGCTGGTCGGCCTCGGCGGGATGGTGCTCACCGCGGTTCTCTATCTCTGGGTTGATCACCCCTTGTAATCGGCGCGTCACTCAACTTAGTGTGGGCGGCGTTGCCGAGCCTTGGGGAGGCCAAGTGAAGTTCCACCGTGCGATCGCGGCGGTCACCGGGTTGCTGATGACGACGGCGCTGACCGTCGCAGCGACCGCACCGGCCGAGGCCGGACAGCATCGCTTCCGCGAGTACGTCGCGCTCGGTGACTCCTACACCTCGGCGCCGTTCGTGCCGATCCCGGACCTGCTGTCGCTCGGTTGCGCCCGGTCGTACAGCAACTACCCGAAGATGGTCGCCGCCGCGCTCGGCGTCGACAACTTCACCGACGCGAGCTGCGGTGGCGCGGACACCACGAACATGCTGAACCCGCAGAGCACGATCCTCGGGACGGCGGCGCCGCAGTTCGACGCGCTGAGCCCCGAGACCGACCTCGTCACGGTCGGGATCGGCGGCAACGACTTCGGTGTCTTCGGCTCGATCGTCGGCACCTGCCCGGGGCTGCGCGCCTCGGATCCGGCCGGCGCGCCCTGCAAGGCGCACTTCACGGTCGACGGCGTCGACACGCTGAAGGCCGATCTGGTGAAGACCGAGGCCCGGATCAAGGTCGTTGTCCAGGGCATCAAACAACGGTCGCCCGGGGCAACCGTCGTACTGGTCGGGTATCCGAAGATCGCGCCCGAGCACGGCACCTGCCCGGACGTCCTGCCGTTCGCCGACGGCGACTATGCCTACCTGTACTCGATCGAGCAGGCACTGAACGCCGCCGTCTCGAACGCGGCCGCCGCCACCGGAGCGACGTACGTGGACACCTTCGGGCCCTCGACCGGTCACGACGCCTGCGCGCCGGACGGCGTGGCGTGGATCCAGGGCAAAGACCTCAACCTGCTGCGGGCGGCCAACTACCACCCGCGCTACGAAGGCCAGGCCGGCGTCGCCTCGCTCACCCTCAAGAAGCTGACCGGCCAGCCCGCCACCATCACGTCGTCCGAGCAGGCCGCGTGGGCCGCGAAGGGCCGTCAACTGACCAAGCAGGCAGCAACCTCACCGGCCGTGAAGGCCGCCAATGACCGCGTACGGACCAGCGCGCAACGCTGACCCTTTCCAATCCGTACGCCGGACCCCGGGCTGGGCCACCTCACGCATGGCCCGGCCCGGTGGGGTCCGACTGTCAGAGCTGCGCCGTCAGCTCGGTGAGCGCTTGGCCGAGCGGCAAGTTGATGCGGTGCAGCGCATACGGGTCGCCGCGGGTGATGCCCTGGTTGACGATCAGGACCGGCGTACCGGCCTTGGCTGCATGGCGGACGAAGCGGAAGCCGGACATGACGGTCAGAGACGAGCCCAGGACCAGTACGGCGTTCGCCGCGTCGATCAGGCGGTAGCAGCGTTCGACGCGCGGCTTGGGGACGTTCTCACCGAAGAAGACCACGTCGGGCTTGAGCACTCCCCCGCAGACCGTGCACGGGACGACGGTGAAGGACTGCACGACGTCCTCAGGAAGGTCGACGTCACCGTCGGGGTTGATCCGGGTCGCTTCGGCCTCGAAGCCTTCGTTGGCTGCGCGGAGTCTCGCGTCGAGGGCTTCGCGGGCGGACGTCGTACCGCAGTTCAGGCAGATGACCCGGTCGAGGTTGCCGTGCAGCTCGATCACATCTTTGGTACCGGCGGCGGTGTGCAGGCCGTCGACGTTCTGAGTGATGACGCCGCTGAGGTAACCGCGGGCCTGCAGGCTCGCGACGGCGCGGTGGCCGACGTTCGGATGGGCGCGGGCGATCGTGCGCCAGCCGAGGTGGCTGCGCGCCCAGTACCGCTGGCGGCCGGACTCACTGCTCGCGAAGTCGTCGTACGTCATCGGGGTGTGCGTCCGCAGACTGCCGGTCTCGCCGCGGTAGTCGGGGATGCCGGACTCCGTCGACAGACCGGCACCGCTCAGTACGACGACATTCCGGCCGGCCACGATCTCGGTCAGCGGGGTGACATCCGTCGTACCGGGTTCGAGCGCGAGGACGTCGGGGCCGGGGGCCCACTGCAGGGTTGGACGGGAACGCACTGCTCCAGAGTACTTACCGGCGCACGCCGAGGGTGGCTCACGCACGCCGCCCAGGCTACGCACCCGGACGCCCGCCACTCAGTAACCGCTCATTCGACCACCACGCGGAGCGGCGCTGAGCGTGAGATCCGGGGCGGCCACCGGGTTGGTGAGTGGGGGCGGTCCGCTGGTCAGCCGACGAAGACGGCGGTGGGTTTGGCTAGGGGGCCGTGGGGTTCGTAGAGGGCCAGGAAGGTGCCGGAGGGGTCGAACATGGCGGTTTGGCCGGAGGCTAGGTTGAGGCCGGGGAGGGGGCGGCCGGTGCGGATGGCGGCGGCTTGTTCGTCGTCGGCGTTGTAGCGGGGAAAGGTGCCCGCGGCAACGTCTGCGATGGGCAGCCAGGCGAAGTCCTCGGCGAGCGACTCGAGGGTGTGCGCCGCCGACAGGTCGAAAGAGCCGACGCGGGTACGGCGAAGTGCGGTGAGGTGGCCGCCGACGCCCAGATCGGTGCCGAGATCCCGAGCCAGCGCACGGATGTACGTGCCGCTCGAGCAGTCGACCGACACATCGACGTCGATCCACTCGTCACCGACACGAATGTCGAGAATGTCGTAGCGCGACACCGTGACAGTGCGCGCTTTGAGGGCGACCTCTTCGCCGGCACGCACACGTTCATAGGCGCGCTTGCCGTCGACCTTGATCGCGGACACCGCGGACGGGATCTGCGAGATCTCACCCTGGTACGCCGTCGTCGCCGACGAGATCGCCTCGGGCGTCACCCCTGCCACGGAGGCGGTCTCGACGATCTCACCTTCGGCGTCGTCGGTCGTCGTACTGGCGCCGAGCCGGATGGTCGCGTCGTACGACTTGTCGGCGAGCTGGAGGTGGCCGAGCAGCCGGGTGGCGCGGTTGAGGCCGGCGACCAGGACGCCGGTCGCCATCGGGTCCAGCGTGCCGGCGTGCCCCACCTTGCGGGTCCCCGCCAGCCGCCGGACCCTCGCGACGACCGTGTGCGAGGTCATCCCCGCCGGCTTGTCCACCACCACGATGCCGTCCGAGGAAGGCGTGAAGTCAAGCACTAGTCCTGCTCGTCCTCGTCGTCTTCGTCCTTGCGCTTGTACGGGTCGGCGTCGCCGGCCGGCTTCGCACCAGCAGCGGCCTGGGCCACCTTGGCGTCGGCCTGCCGGGCCTTCTGCAGCAGCTCCTCGATCTGGCCCGCGGTCTCCGGGACCGAGTCCAGGTAGAACGCCAGGCTCGGAGCGCGCCGCAACCCGAGCGCCTTGCCGACCTCGCTGCGGATCAGCCCGCGCGCCGACTCCAGCGCCGCGGCCGTGGACGCGCGGTCCTGCTCACCGCCGTACACCGTGTAGAAGACGCTCGCCTCGCCCAGGTCGGCGGTCAGCTTCGCGTCCGTCACGGTGACGAAGCCGAGCCGCGGGTCCTTGACCCGGCGCTCCAGCAGCTCCGCGACCAGGACCTGGATCCGGTCGGCCAACTGCTTCGCCCTTGCTTCACCCATCAGGGCTCACTCCCTCTGTCACCTGGATCAATCATGCGAAACGTCCGGAGCGGCGGTGGTCGGACCCGCCACTCCGGACGTTACTAGAGCAGTACTGCGGTCAGTTGCGGGCCTTCTCGCGGAGCTCGAACGACTCCACGATGTCACCGACCTTGATGTCGTTGAAGTTGTTCACGGTCAGACCGCACTCGAAGCCCTCGCGGACCTCGGACGCGTCGTCCTTGAACCTCTTCAGCGACGAGAGCTCGCCGTTCTCGACGATCACCGAACCGTCGCGGATCAGGCGCATCTTGGCGTTGCGCCGGACCAGACCGTCGGTGACCCAGCAACCGGCGATGTTTCCGACCTTCGAGGAGCGGAAGATCTCCCGGATCTCCGCGTGGCCGAGGACGGCCTCCTCGTAGATCGGCTTGAGCATGCCCTTCAGGGCCGCCTCGATGTCGTCGATCGCGGAGTAGATCACCGAGTAGTACCGGATGTCGACGCCTTCGCGCTCGGCCACGTCGCCGGCCTTACCCGCCGGCCGGACGTTGAAGCCGATGATGACGGCGTTCGAGGCCATGGCCAGGTTGACGTCGTTCTCGTTGATCGCACCGACACCGCGGTCGATGACGCGCAGGTTGACCTCGTCGTCGACCTCGATCCGGACCAGGGCGTCTTCCAGCGCCTCGACCGAACCGGACACGTCGCCCTTGAGGATGAGCAGCAGCTCTTGGGTCTCGCCCTTCTCCATCGAGGCCATGAAGTCCTCGAGGGTCCGGCGCGCACGACGCTTGGCGTTGGCGGCCGCACGCGCCCGGGCTTCACGCTTCTCAGCGATCTGCCGGGCCATCCGGTCGTCGTCCACCACCAGGAACTTGTCGCCCGCACCCGGTACGGCGGTGAGGCCGAGCACCAGGACCGGACGCGACGGCGTGGCCTCTTCGACCGCGTCGCCGTGCTCGTCGAGCATGGCCCGGACCCGGCCGTACGCCGGTCCCGCGACCATCGAGTCGCCGACCCGCAGCGTTCCACGCTGAACCAGCACGGTCGCCACCGGACCACGGCCCTTGTCGAGGTTGGCCTCGATCGCGATGCCCTGGGCCGGCATGTTCGGGTTGGCCCGCAGGTCCAGCGACGCGTCCGCGGTGAGGATGACACCCTCGAGCAGCCCGTCGATGTTGATCCGCGACTTCGCCGAGACGTCGACGAACATCGTGTCGCCGCCGTACTCCTCGGGGACCAGGCCGTACTCGGTCAGCTGACCGCGCACCTTGGCCGGGTCGGCGCTCGGGACGTCGATCTTGTTGACCGCGACCACGATCGGGACACCGGCCGCGCGAGCGTGGTTCAGCGCCTCGATCGTCTGCGGCATCACGCCGTCGTCGGCCGCGACCACCAGGATGACGATGTCGGTGGCCTGCGCACCACGAGCACGCATGGCGGTGAACGCCTCGTGACCCGGGGTGTCGACGAAGGTGATGGCGCGCTCTTCGCCGTCGACCGTGGTGGTCACCTGGTAGGCACCGATGTGCTGGGTGATGCCACCGGCTTCCTTGGCGACGACGTTCGCCGACCGGACCGCGTCCAGCAGCTTGGTCTTACCGTGGTCGACGTGACCCATGACGGTGACGACCGGCGGGCGCTTGACCAGCTCGGCCTCGCCACCCTCATCGGAGCCGAAGTCGATGTCGAACGACTGCAGCAGCTCGCGGTCCTCGTCCTCGGGGGAGACGACCTGGACGTCGTAGTTCAACTCGGTGCCCAGCAGCTGCAGGACCTCCTCGTTGACCGACTGGGTCGCGGTCACCATCTCACCGAGGTGGAACAGCACCTGCACCAGCGACGCCGGGTCGACGCCGACCTTCTCGGCGAAGTCCGTCAGCGAGGCGCCACGAGCGAGCTTGACGACCTCGCCGTCACCGTGGCGAACGCGAACGCCGCCGACGGCCGGAGCCTGCATGTTGTCGAATTCCTGGCGCTTGGCGCGCTTCGACTTCCGGCCACGACGAGCCGGACCACCCGGACGCCCGAAGGCACCCTGCGTTCCGCCACGACCCCGGTTGCCCGGGCCGGGACGGCCACCGCCGCCACCACCGGGAGGGCCGCTCGGGCCGCCGCCGGGACGGAAACCGCCGCCACCGCCGCCACCCGGACGTGCACCGGCACCCGGTCCACCCGGACCGCCGCCACCGGGGCGACCACGGCCACCGGCGCCACCGCCGCCGCCAGGGCCCCCACCGGGACCCGAGGGGCGACCGGTGAAGGTACCGGCCGAGGACTTCGGCATCATCGCCGGGTTCGGGCGCGGTGCACCCGGTACGCCGCCGGAACGCGGCGGACGGTCGTTACCGCCACGACGGTCGTCACGACCGCCGCCGTCGCGGGCTGCCGGCGGACGCGGAGCCATCCCGGCCGGGCTGGGAGCACCCGGACCGCTCTGACCGCCACCCTGGCCACCGGGGCCGGGGCGGGCGCCACCGCGCTGCATACCTTGAGTCGAGCTGAACGGGTTGTTGCCCGGACGCGGTGCACCCGGACGCGGGCCACCACCCTGACCACCCGGACGCTGGTTGCCACCGGGCCGCGGTGCACCCGGACGCGGCGCGGAGCCACCCGGACGCGGTGCGGCTGCACCCGGACGCGGCGCAGCGCCACCCTGACCACCGGAGCTCTGACCACCCGGACGCGGGCCCGGACGGACCGGAGCGTCGGCAGCCGGACGCGGCGCCGCCGGGGCGGCCGGAGCGGCAGCCTCGGGAGCCGGAGCGGCCTTGGCCGCCGGAGCCTCGAAGGCCGGCGTGGCCGCGGGGGCCTCCACCTTCGGGGCGGCCGGAGTCTCGACCGGAGCCACCGCAGCGGGGGTCTCGACCGGAGCGGCCGGGGTCTCGGCGCGCGGACCCGGCTTCGGGCCCGGACGCGGACCCGGCTTGATGCCAGGCGTCGCTGCCTTGGCAGCCGGAGCCACCGGAGCGGCCGCGGCCGGCTCGGCCACCGGGGCCTGCGCCACCGGTGCGGGAGCCGACTCGGCGACGGGCGCCGGGGTCGGTGCTGCTGCCGGAGCGGATGCGGCCGGCTCGGACTGCTGAACCGGCTCGGCAGGTGCGACCGGAGCGGTCGCCTGCGGCGCGGCAGACGTGCTGGCGGCGGCCTTCTTGGCCGCGCGCTTCTTCGGCGGGTTCTTCTCGAACTCTTCCGCCAACCGCCGGACAACCGGCGCCTCGATGGTCGAGGATGCCGATCGAACGAACTCACCCATGTCGTTCAGCCTGGTCAGAACGACCTTGCTGGTAACTCCGAGCTCTTTTGCGAGCTCGTAGACTCGGACCTTTGCCACTACTCTCCCTCTGGTCCGAGCCTGGGGCCGCGGACCGTTAGTTGACGTACATGCTCATCGCATTGCACTCATCGGTAGACACTCATCGAGTGGTCATGAGTCGATGACCCGCCTTCATGTCGGTCACGACGGCCCGGTTGGACCGCCGCGGACGGCCGGTTGGCCGCCGTGTGTACATCTTGCCTATCACGCTGCGCGAGGAACTCCTGCAGCCCGGTCACGTCGAGCGGGCCCGGGACCTTGAAGGCCCGTGGGAACGCCTTGCGCCGGACAGCGAGCTCGAAGCACTCGAGTGTGGGATGCACATGCGCCCCACGGCCGGGTGCCCGACGCCCGGGATCCGGGAGGACAAGTCCTCCGGACACCGTCATCCGCAGCAGATCTGTCGGACTGGATCGCTTCCGGCACCCGATACAGGTGCGCTCCCGAACCTTGCCAGGACGCGCGTCTGTCACATCTTCCTCAGGGTGTGGTTGCGACTCAGTCGACGGACCGAGAGATCAGTCTACCAACTTGTCCTCACCAGTCACATCGGTATCCGGCCGGATGTCGATCCGCCAGCCCGTCAGCCGGGCCGCGAGGCGTGCGTTCTGGCCCTCTTTGCCGATGGCGAGGGACAACTGGTAGTCCGGTACGACGACGCGCGCGGCGCGGGCCGCCGCGTCAACCACCTCTACCGACGTAACCTGCGCCGGGGACAACGCATTCCCGACGAAGGTGGCCGGGTCGTCGCTGTGGTCGATGATGTCGATCTTCTCACCGTGCAGCTCGTGCATGATGTTGCGCACCCGCTGGCCCATCGGGCCGATGCAGGCGCCCTTGCCGTTCACCGACGGGTTCAGCGTCCGGACCGCGATCTTGGTCCGGTGCCCCGCCTCGCGGGCGATCGCGGTGATCTCGACGGTGCCGTCGGCGATCTCCGGGACCTCGAGCGCGAACAGCTTCTTGACCAGGTTCGGGTGCGTCCGGCTGACGGTGATCTGCGGGCCCTTGAAGCCCTTGCGGACCCCGACCACGTAGACCCGCAGCCGGGAGCCGTGGTCGTACTTCTCCCCCGGCACCTGCTCCGGGGCCGGCAGCACGGCCTCGATCTTGCCGAGGTCGACCATCACCGAGCGCGGGTCGCGGCCCTGCTGGACGACACCGGAGACGATGTCGCCCTCCTTGCCGGAGAACTCGCCGTACCGGACCTCGTCCTCGGCGTCGCGCAGCCGCTGCAGGATGATCTGCTTGGCCGTGGTCGCGGCGATCCGGCCGAAGTCCTTCGGGGTGTCGTCGAACTCGCGCAGCAGCGCGCCCTCGTCGTCGACCTCGCGCGCCATCACCGTCACGTGCCCGGTCTTGCGGTCCAGTTCGGCGCGCGCGTGCTGCTGGGCGCCCTCGGTGCGGTGGTAGGCCACCAGCAGGGCGGCCTCGATCGCGTCCACGACGATGTCGAGGGAGATGTCCTTCTCCCGTTCGAGCGACCGCAGGACGGCCATGTCGATATCCATGTCAGTTCTCCTCCACCGCGTCGTCGGCGAGTTCGTCGCCTTCGGCAGGTGCTTGCGTGTCGTCAGTGCCGGTGGGCCGGTTGAACTCGATCTGGACCTTGGCCTTGTCCACGTCGCCGTAGGCGACGGTGCGGAGCGTGCCCTTGACGTCCAGTTCGGCCGCCTCGTCGGAGGCGGTCTTGATGCGGCCGGTCAGTTTCTGGCCGTTGGTCAGCGTGACAGCGACCAGGCGGGTGAGGTTGCGGCGCCAGTGCCGGGGCAGCGTGAGCGGCCGGTCGACGCCGGGGCTGGAGACCTCCAGCGTGTACCGGCCCTCACCCATGATGTTGCTGTCGTCGAGCGCCTTGGAGAGCGCGCGGGTCACTTCGGCGATGTCGTCGAGGTTGATCCCGCCGTCGCGGTCGACCAGCACCCGCAGGATGCGTTGCTTGCCGACCGGGATGATGCCGGTCTCCTCCAGGTCGCAGCCGAACTGCGCGACGATCGGCTGGAGGAAGTTCTCGAGGCCAGAGGTGTCCGTGTGGTCAGTCTTTCGGCTCACAGGTAGACCTGCCTCTCTGCAGTTGTGCGCCCGTTCCACCACTCGGCAATCCGTCCGAGGGCAGTAGCCCACCTTATCTGCCCGCAGAGGGTGCTCACGTCACCACCTCGTCACAGGCCAATGATCACCCGGTCACCTTGTAAGGTTCCGGGGTGTCGAACGAACCCCTCCGACTCTCGCGCCGCGTCGCGCTGCAGTCCGTCGCTCTGGCCTCAGGTGCCGTGCTGCTGGCCGGTTGCAAGGACGACCAGGCAAGCTCCGGTACGCCGGGCGCCGTCGACCCCGAGTCGGGTAAAACCGTTCCGGCCACTCCGACGGTGGACCCGGCAGTCGTCGCGGCACTCACGACCGCGGCCGGCCTGGTGAACGGACTGGTCAGCCAGTACACGCTGATCGGCACGAAGTACCCGGCCTTGAAAGCCAAGCTCGCCGCCGGTGCGAAGTACCACGCGAGCCACCTGGCCAAGCTGCAGGAGACCGAAGGGGTCACGGCCGCCAAGCCTGGTGCGACCTCAGCTCCGACGAGCGCGGCCGCGGCCCTGGCCGTGCTGGCCAAGCTCGAGAAGCAGGCCTCGATCGCCCACGCGGCTGCGGCCGCCAAGGTGAGCGGCCCGCAGGCCCGCCTGCTGGCGATGATCGCTGCCTCCGAGCTTCAGCTCGGCTCGACCCTGCTCCCGACCAGGAAGGGAGCTTCGTCATGACCCAGATCGAGGCTCTGCAGGCCGCACTGGCCGGCGAGCACGCAGCCCTGTACGGCGTCGGCGTGGCCGGCGGCAAGCTCAGTGGCGCCAAGTTCAAGGCCGCGACCGACACCTTCGACCGGCACCGCGACAACCGCGACCAGTTGAGCGCCCTCATCTCCGCGGCCGGTGAGACCCCGGTCGCCGCGGAACCGGCGTACGACCTGCCCAGCCCTGTCACCAACGCGGTCAGCGCCTCAGCGCTGATCCTCGGCATCGAACGCCGGCTGGCCGCCGTGTACGGCGATCTGGTCGAGGCGGCCGAGCAACCGCCGGTCCGTCAGTTGGCGATCGACCAACTGCTGGCGACCGCGTCGGCACAGGTCACCTGGGGCGGCGCGCCGGCCGCGTTCCCCGGCACCGTCTAGATCCGTTCGGTGACTGGGCGGACACGGTCCGCCGCCAAATAGCGGTCCCAACGAAGGAATTCCGGCAGAGTTACGAACCGACCGGAAATTCATAGCGTATTCCCCTTTACTCGCAGCGCCACCTTCCCTATATTTTCGGCCACGGAGACTGGGGGGTCACCGGCTTTCACGACGACCGCGTTGGTGGCGCAGGTCGCGTGCCTCGCAGTGTTGTCGCTGCGATGTCTCGGCGCGTTCGCAGCGCCTTGTTCCGTGTATTCATTCAACTTCTTCGGTCCTGCTCGCGGCAGGATCATGGAGGGTGGCGAAGCATGCGTACATTCGACCTGCGTACCGGCGACGACCAGTTCGTGAAAGACCTGCGAGTGGTCCGCTGGGAACAATACGAACTGGATCGGGAACTGCCGTTCCAGGCCATGTGGTACTCCGTTCCGCCCGGTTCGGAGAGCCCACTCGACCAGCATCCCGAGCTCGAACTGTCCCTGGTCGTTGCCGGTACGGCGCATGTGCTGTCCGGCGGCAACGAGTACGAAGTCCAGCAGGGCAACGCGTTCCTGATGTCGAGCACCGAGCAGCACGTCGTACAGAACCGGTCTGATTCCGTTGAGCTGACCGTCTTCAGTGCGTACTGGATGCCCATCACTGGACAGCACAGCAATGAGTGAGCAGATCAGCGTCTTCACGTTTCCGCAGCCGACCGTCAACGGGCCACTGCACGTCGGCCACCTGTCCGGCCCGTACCTGGCCGCCGACCTCGCAGCCCGGGCAGCACGTGCCCGCGGCGAACAGGTCGTGGTCACGAGCGGCCTCGACGTCCATCAGAACTACGTCCTGACGCGAGCCGAGAACGAGGGCCGCGATCCGCACGCGATGACCGCCGAGTTCCGCGACGACATCCTCGACACCTACGCCCGGGCCCGCATCGGTTACGACCGCTTCACCGACCCGCTCGATGCCGGCTACCCGCCGGTGATCCGGCAACTGATGAATCACCTCGTCGACTCCGGCGCGGCACCGATGCGCGAGATCACCTTGTATGCCTGCAGTGATTGCGATCGCACTCTGCACGAGTCCTACCTCAGCGGACTGTGTGGCGAGTGCAAGGAGCCCGCGGCCGGTGGCGCGTGCGAGGTCTGCGGCACCTTCACCCAGGTCGAGACGATGGTCGATCCGGTCTGCGGGCGCTGTGGTGGTGAGCCCCGTGCGTTCCAGGCCACCGTGCCGGTACTGCGGATGGAGGACCACCGCGCCGCCCTGATCGAGACCTGGCTCCGGGCCGAGCTGCCACCGCCCGTGCGCGAACTCGTCGACCGCGTGCTGCGCGCCGGGCTGCCCGAGATCCCGCTCGCCTACCCGACCAACTGGGGCATCGACGGCGACGGCCCGCTGACCGGTCTGCGGATCGGCGCCTACACCGAGGTCGCGCTCGCCGATCTGTACGGCATCGCGCGCGCCGTCGATCCCGGCGCCGCCGACATCGCCGGCTACCTGGCCGCGATCGGGCGCATCGGCCGCCTCTGGCATTTCCTCGGCCTCGACAACGCATTCTGGTACGCCGTCTACTGGCCGGCCGTCTGGGCGGCCGCGGGAGTCGCCCGGTCACCGCTTTCCGGACTGATTGTCAACGAGTTCTTCACATTCGACGGGGCGAAATTCTCGACCAGCCGGAAACACGGAATCACAGCCACGGAATTACTCCGCGGTCACGACCCGTCAATCGTTCGCTTGTTTCTGGCCTGGGACCGGCCCGACCGCTATCAAAGCGATTTCCGCCAGCATTCTTTCGAAGCTTTCGCCCGGTCCGCCGAACCGCTCCTGGCGGGCGTTCGAACGAACTCTCTCGATCCGGCTCTCGCGGCGACCGAACTGGCCCGCGGCGAGGCGGCGCTCACCCCGATCGCCTTCGACGCACCACTGGCAGCGCGCTGCCTGCTCACGCTGCTGGCCGGAGGCGCCGACACCGGCTCTCTCCGTGCCGTGCTGACCGGGCTGGGGTGAGCCGGAATGCGCATCGGTGTGATCGGTGCCGGAATCGCCGGAGCACTGCTGGCCTGGCGGCTGAGCAGACAGGCCAGGGTCGACCTCATCACCGGCCTTCCCGAGACCGACGCGACCGCGTCCTCAGGTGGCGGCGTCCGCGGGTTCGAGACGCATCCGCTCCAGCGTCGGCTGGCCATCGAGAGCCTGGCTGAGCTCCTCGGCACGCTCCACGACCAAGCGGCGTACACGGAGACCGGGTGCACCTACCTGCTCCCGTCGTACGACGGACTGGCCGCGGCCGTGGCCGAGGTCGAACACGCGCACCCGGGCTCGACGACCGTCGTCGACCGGACCGAGCTGCGTCGGCGCGGCTGGCACGGCCTGCCCGAGGGGACGGTAGGCGTCTGTGAACGACGGGCCGGCTTCATCGATCCCAACCGGCTGCGCCAGACCGTCGTACGGCGATTGGCCGCCGGCCGGACGAGTCGGGTTCTCGCCGGTCCTGTGCTGCGGTTGCTCCCCCAGTCCGACGGATCGGTCGTCTGCCGGCTCCTGGGCCGGGCCGAGCGGTACGACGCGGTCGTGGTCGCCGCCGGCTCGTGGACTCCGGCGTTCCTGGCCGAGAACCAGCTACCCGCGCACACCAAGACCAAGTCGATCCAGATCGCCACCTACACAGTGACCGGCGACCTGCCGACGATGTTCGTCGACGAGACCAGCGACCTGTTCGGACGGCCGACGGCGGACGGCCGGCTCCTCCTCGGGGTCGACACGCAGCGCTGGTCGGTTCCTCCCGGCAGCAGTGCCCCGGTCCCGGACCTGGCCGTCCAGGCGGTCCGGATCGCGGGCGAGCGGCTGCCACACCTCGAGTTGTCGGCGCCTGACCACGTGGTCAGCACGGCCGACAGTTATGCCGATCCACCGGTACTGACCCTTTGGCCGGTCCCTGGTGGAACCCATCGGCTCTACACCTTCACCGGTGGGTCCGGGGGCAGCGTGAAGACCGCGCTGGCCGCAAGCCGGGCCGCAGCAACCGAACTACTGGCAACAGCCAACTCCACTTCGCGGACGGAGCACCAGCGCATGACGATCACCGAACGAGGTACGCACCAGCAGGTCCGAACCACGCCCCGCTACCACACGGTTGGTATCGGGGCCGGACCTTCCAACCTGTCCCTGGCCGCGCTCTACAAGAGCGTCACCAGTGACCGGCTCGCCCTGTTCGACTCCCGGCCGGGATCCGGCTGGCACACCCCGTTGCTCTACCCCGGGGTCCGGATGCAGACCGGCTGGATGAAGGATCTCGTCTCGCTGGTCGATCCCCGGCACGAGCTGACCTTCCTGAACTACCTGGTCACCTCGGGACGGCTCTACGCGCTGATCAACTCCCAGTTCGACTCGCTCCCCCGGATCGAGTACGAGCGCTACCTGACCTGGGCCACCGAACGGCTCGGCGTGGTGAAGTGGGGCGCCCAGGTGGACTCGATCTCGATCACCGACGACGGCTTCGAGATCAGCGTCGACGGCGTACCGACCGCCGTGTCCGAGCATCTCGTCCTCGGACTCGGTACCCGCGCTGTGCGACCGGCGTACCTGGGTGGTCTGCCGGCCGAGCGGGCCTTCATCGCCGACGACCTCGGCCAGCGGCTGGCCGCGCTCGACCGGACCGCACCGACCGCCGTGGTCGGCGGCGGCCAGACCGGTCTCGAGTCGGTACTGCGTCTGCTCGGCTCGGGCTTCACCGACGTGAAGTGGATCGGCCGGAACCAGTGGTTCCGCAGCATCGACGACTCGCCGATGGCCAACGAGCTGTACCGGCCGTCGCACATCCAGTACCTGCAGGGCCTGAACCGCACCACCCGCCGGCAGATGATCGACGACTCGCGCTACAGCGGTGACGCCATCACGCCGGGTGGGCTGCGGGCGCTCTACCAGGCCAACTACGACGGCTTCCTCACGCTCGGCCAGTTCCCGGTCACGCTGCTGCCCGGTCGCGATGTCCGTACGTCGGATCTCCTGTCCGACGGGAATATCCGCCTGTGCTGCTCGACGTCGACGCTGCCCGAGGAGCACGTCGTACGGCAGGTGGTCGTCGCAGCCGGTCGCGAGCACGTGCGGGCGCCGCTCGACGACGAGCTGCGGGAGCGGATCGAGACCGACGACGACGGCCACGCGGTGGTCGAGTCGGACTACTCGGTGCGCTGGAAGGGCATGAACGGGCACAAGATCTTCACGTTCAACGCGAGCCGGTACAGCCACGGCCTGACGAACGCCGGGCTGACCCAGCTGCCGGTCCGGGCCGCGATCGTGCTCAACTCGATGTTCGAGCGCGAGATCTACCCGATCTCCGACGATGTCTGCGCGGTGCACTGGTGATCGCGGCACTGCCGGAGCCGGTCTTTCCGGATGTGGACGGGGTGTGGTTCCGGCTCGAGAATGACGATCCGGACAGCGAGGCGCCGTACGGGCAGTATCACCGCGAGGACGACCTCGTCTGGGCGGAGTTCTACGCCGGCGGCACGTTGCGCAGCGGCCGGCTGGTCGGTCGGCTCCGCGCCGACGGGACGTTCGACGCGTCGTACTGCCTGCTGACCGAGAGCGGTGAGCTGATCAGCGGCGGCTGCCACAGCGTCCCCGAGTTCGATGCCCAGGGCAACATCGTGATCTCCGACCACTTCGAGCGGGCCGACGGTTCGCGCGGCGTGAGCCGGATCCGGCAGATCCCCAGCCCTCTGAGGGAGGCATGAGATGACGAGGCCTCATCTGCTGGTGGTTGCCACCGGCATGCGGTTGTTCCGGGAGTACATCCTGCGGTCGATCGCGCCGCAGTACCGGCTGCACATGTTCCTGCACAGCGAGCCGACCTGGGAGAAGGAGTACCTGGACGGCTGGACCGTGCTGGAGTCCACGCTCGACGCCGAGGCGCTGGTCGCTGCGGCGCGCACCTTGAATGAGCAGGACCCGATCGACGGAGTGCTTTGCTGGGACGAGGCGCGGATCCTGCAGACCGCTCACGTCGCCGAAGCGCTCGGCCTGCCGGGCGGTGACGTCGCCATGATCAACCGGTGTCGTGACAAACACCTGACCCGTACGGCGCTTGCCGAGCACGGCGTACCACAGCCGAAGTCCGTGCTGGTGAACACCGTGGACGAAGCGTTGGCGACCGCCGACGACCTCGGCTATCCGATCATCCTCAAACCGCGTGCACTGGCTGCGAGCCTGGGTGTGGTGAAGGTGAACGACGCCACCGAACTGCGGGACAACTGGGCGTTCGCCCACGACACGACCGTGCCCGAAGCGCCGCACTACGACGTGAAGGTCCTGGTCGAGGAATTCGCCGACGGCTACGAGATCAGCATCGATGCCGCGGTCTTCCATGGGCAGGTGACGCCGTTCTGCCTTGCTCGTAAGGAGATCGGCTACCCGCCGTACGCGGAGGAGATCGGGCACTTCGTCGACGCCACCGACCCGCTGCTCGCCGACGACCAGCTGCAGCAGGTGCTCGTCGATGCGCACAAGGCGATCGCGTTCACCGACGGCGTCACGCACACCGAGATCATGATGACGGCCGACGGGCCGAAGGTGATCGAGATCAACGCCCGGATCGGCGGCGATCTCATTCCCTATCTCGGTTTGCAGGCGACCGGCGCCGATCCGGGTCTGGCGGCCGCTGCGGTGGCCTGTGGCCGGGCGCCCGACCTGGCGCCGACGCGGACGCAGGTCGGTGGGGTCCGGTTCTTCTACGTCGACGAGAACGACACTGTGCTCGACTCGGTCGCGTTCGACCCGGTCGATGCGCCGGCGATCGACCAGCTCGTCGTACTGATGGAGGCCGGGGTGACGACCAGTCCCCCGCCGGACGGAACGCTGTGGGGCCGGATCGCTTACGCGACCGCCGTCGCCGGCTCGATCGCGGAGAGCCGGGCCGGTCTGGACGCGGCCGAGCACGCGCTGCGCTGGTCCGGTCATCCCAAGGAGCCGGCCTCATGAGCACAACTGACGAGAGCGTCGGGATCTGGCGGACCATCAAGGAGGCGCCCGCGCCGGTGAAAGCGTTGCTGGTCGGCGTCTTCGTGAACAAGCTCGGCTGGTTCCTGCAGGTCTTCCTGGTGCTGTTCCTGACCACGTCGAAGGGCTTCACCCCGGTTCAGGCCGGTACGGCGCTCGGCGTGTACGGCGGTGGCTCGGTGATCGGCCTGATCATCGGCGGCTCGTTGACGGACAAGATCGGTCCGCGGGCCGCGGTGATGATCAGCATGTTCGGGATGGCCGGGTTCGTCCTGGCGATCGCGTACGTGCCGAACTACGCGACGGTGATCATCGTGGTCGCGCTGGCCGGCGCGGTCGGGCAGTTCTATCGGCCGGCCTCGGCCGCGCTGCTGACCGAGCTGACCCCGCAGAACCGGCAGGTGATGACGTTCGCGATCTACCGGCTGGCGATGAACCTCGGTACGACGGCCGCACCGCTGATCGGTGCAGCGCTGGTCGCGATCTCGTGGAACCTGCTGTTCATCGGCGAAGCGATCGCCGCCCTCGCCTATGCGTTGGTCGCGATCGTCGCGCTGCCTGGCCGGAAGCGGGTTGCCCCGGCAGAGTCCGCGGAGCCGGAGCCGAAGGGCAGCTACCTCGCCGTACTGCGGGATCACAAGTACGTGCTGTTCCTCGTCTGCATGTTCATCAACGCGGCGATCTACATGCAGTACCTCGCCGTACTGCCGCTGCACATGAAGGCCGACGGGTTCTCGACGTGGTGGTACAGCGCGATGGTCGCGCTGAACGGCTTCATCGTGATCACCTGCGAGTTGCTGGTGACCAAGGTCGTGCAGAACAAGCCGGCCCGCACGGTCGCGATGCTCGGCTTCGTCCTGCTCGGCGGCGGGCTCGCGTTCTACGCCCTGCCCGGCGGGCTGGCGATCTTCGTGATCGGCACGCTGCTCTGGACGCTGGCCGAGATCGTCGGCGGGCCGACCATGTTCGCCTATCCCGGCATGGCCGCGCCGAAGCCGCTGCTCGGCCGGTACGTCGGTGGGGCGCACGCGATGTTCGGTCTCGGGTCCGCCCTCGGCCCGTTCCTCGGGGTCTGGGTGTGGAACAGCGCCGGAACCCAGGTGTGGTTGTGGTGCGGCGCGCTCGGTGCCGTCGGGCTGGTGCTGGCGTACTTCGGGATGGCGCCGGCCCGCGTCGACGAACTTGCCTCCGTTGTTGTCGAAGGAGAACCGGCATGAGTGATTACGCGATCATCGTGGATCCGTTGTCCACGGGTCAGGAGTATCCGGCCGCGTTCCGGACCGCGGGCCGGCGGCCGGTCGCCGTACTGAGTGGGTTGGAGCCGCCACCGGCGTACACGACGAGCTGGAACCCGCAGGATTTCGACCACGTGCACTACTTCACCGGCGACGTACAGGCGTTGGCCGAGGAGCTGCGGCAGTACGAGCCGGAGTATCTGGTGCCAGGCGCCGAGAGCGGGGTCGAGCTGTGTGATCAGCTGATCGAGATCCTGCTGCCGGGGACGGGCAACGTGCCCGCGCTGGCGTCCGCCCGACGCCATAAGTGGGACATGGCGCAGGCCCTGACTGCGGCCGGTGTACCTCGGCTGCGGCAGGTGCTGACCGCCGACGAGGCCGAGGCCGAGGAATGGTTGCGGGCCAACGATCTGCTCGGGAAACGGCTGGTGATCAAGCCGCCGAAGAGCGCGGCCGGTGACGAGGTGTACGTCGTCTTCGAGGGCGGCGACTGGCGTGAGCGCTTCCACCGCGTGCTCGGCCGGGCGAACAAGATGGGGCTGGTCAACGACGCCGTACTGATCCAGGAGTACGCCGAGGGGACGGAGTACCTGGTCGACACCTACAGCGTCGACGGCGTGCACGCGCTGGTCGACGTCTGCCGGTACACGAAGGTCGGTCGCGGCGACAAGATCGGCATCTACCGGCGGATCGACTTCCTCGCCGAGGACGACCCGGAGGTGCAGGCGCTCTGGCCCTACACCCGCGACGTCCTGGACGCGGTCGGCATCCGGATCGGCTGCGGGCACGTCGAGGTGATGATGACGGCCGACGGTCCGCGCCTGATCGAGGTCGCGGCCCGCCCGGCCGGTGGCGGTCACCAGATGGTCAGCGAACTGGCCACCGGCGACAACCACATCAAGCGAACCGTCGCACATCGCGTGCGTGGCGAGGTGCGGGACGGGTTCGACCTGGTCCAGCACCTGCGCGGCATCTTCATCATCGCGCCGTCGGAGGGGTACTTCCGCAACCGCGAGGTGTTCGACGGGATCGAGTCGCTGAAGTCGTTCCACTGGATGAAGGTGCTGCACGAACAGGACGCCGTCGTACCGGCCACGGTCGACCTGTTCACCTGCCTGGCCTGGGTGATCCTGATCCACAGCGACCCCCAGACCCTCGACGAGGACTACCAGCGGGTCCTGGAGATGGAGGCCAAGATCGTCATCGAGACCCCCTAGTACGTCGTACCGGGTCCGGGCGGACCACCAACCGCCCGGGCCTGCTGCAACAATCGCCTGCATGCCAGGTCCGACATCTCCCTGCCCGTGCGGCCTCCCCGCGACGTACGCCGACTGCTGCGGCGCCTTGCACAACGGCACCCGTACGGCGGCCACTGCCGAGCAGCTGATGCGGTCGCGCTACTCGGCCTTCGTGGTCGGCGACACCGCCTACCTCCTCCGCACCTGGCACTCGACAACCCGGCCGCCGGTGCTGGAGCTCTCCCCCAACATCCGCTGGACCGGCCTCGAGATCCTGGCCACCACCGACGGCACCCCCTTCCACACCGAAGGCACCGTCTCCTTCCGCGCCAACTACCGCGGCGGCTCCCAGCAGGAGAACAGCCACTTCACCCGCGAGTCCGGCGAGTGGAAGTACGTAGGTCGGTGAACGCCACCGCCCAGCCATCCCATCAGATGATGGTGGGCTGAATGTTCTCGAGGTCGGCGAGCAGGCTGGGGTGCTCGGGGTTCCAGCCGAGGGTTTGGCGGGTGTGAGCACTGGATGAAGGCTGGTCCGCGGCGAAGATCTGACCGAGCGGGCCGAACTCCTCGACGG
Source organism: Kribbella sp. NPDC051587 (assembly GCF_044453945.1). Classification (NCBI taxonomy): domain Bacteria; kingdom Bacillati; phylum Actinomycetota; class Actinomycetes; order Propionibacteriales; family Kribbellaceae; genus Kribbella; species Kribbella sp. NPDC051587. The sequence continues at coordinate 726,881 of NZ_JBITDE010000003.1, read as the reverse complement.
CGACCGCCTTGACGGGGAGGGTGAGGCGGCGGCCGATGACCTCGGCGATGTCAGCGACCCGGTCACCTTCATCGGCTACCGCGTGCCAGTAGGTACCGGCCTCGGCGTTCTCCAGGGCCAGGCGGAAGAGCACGGCTGCGTCGAGAGCATGTACGGCGGGCCAGCACTGGGTGCCGTCGCCCGGGTAGGTGACGACGCCGGTGCGGCGGGCCATGAGAGCCAGCAGGCCTGCGAAACCGCCGTCGCCGTTGTTGTGCACCGTGCGCGGCAAGCGGACGGCCGAACTCCGGACGCCCCGATCGGCCAGCGTCACTACACCTGCGACCGCGAGACTGCGCCCACCGACCAGACCTTCGGCGGGAAGCGGGTCGGTCTCGAGAGACGGCCGGTCCGGTGCGGCCGGCGTACCGGAGACTGTGACGAACGGCTTGCCGCTTCCCGCCAGCTCCTCCCCCAGAGCCTGCAGAGCGGCCGTCTCCTCGGCCACGTTGGCCGCTACCGCCTCGGCGCTGCTGAAGTCGTTGCCGAAGGCAAGGTGGATGACACCGTCGGCCTGAGCCGCGCCGGCTCGGAGTACGTCGAGGTCGGTGAGGGCGCCGCGGACCATCTCGGCGCCGGCCTGTACGGCGGCCTGTGCCGAGGCGTCGGAGCGGGTGAGGGCGACGACGGTGTGGCCGTTGCCGAGCAGTTCGGTGACGACGGCGGAGCCGACCAGACCGGTACCGCCGGTGATGAAGACCTTCATGAGAGCTCTCCTGCAAGTGATGGGACCTTTGTCCCATCACTGTACGCCGCGATGGGACAAAAGTCCCGTCACCTATGATGGTGCCATGAGTCGCTGGGAACCGGGAGCACGCGAACGCCTCGTGCTGGCCGCCGTCGACCTGTTCACCGAGCAGGGGTACGACACCACCACCGTCGCCCAGATCGCCGAGCGCGCCGGCGTCACCAAGAGCACGTTCTTCCGCCACTTCCCCGACAAGCGCGAACTCCTCTCCGCCGGCCAGGAGGCCCTCAGCGACCTGTTGGTCGAAGGCATCACCGAAGCACCCGCCGGCGCGACACCCCTCGAAGCAGTCGCCGCCGGTCTGGCCCGCGCCGCGACGTTCATGGGCCCCATGAACCGCGAGCTGGCCCCCCGGCTCAAGGCAGCCATCGCCGCCAGCACCGAACTCCAGCAACGCGACGCCCTCAAAACAGTCGGCCTCACCGCCGCCATGGTGGATGCGCTGGTCACCCGAGGCATCCCTGACCCGGTCGCCGCCCTCGCCGCCGAACTAGGCGCCCTCGCCTTCAAACGCGGCTACCTCACCTGGTCCGAGAGCGACCGCGCCGACGCCGAGTTCGCGCCGTACGCGCTGGCGGCCCTCAAAGAACTCCAAGCCGCCACCACCGCCCTCGGCTGACACTGTGCCGTCCGGACCACGGCCTGAGCGTGAACCCATCCTCCCGAAGTGCACACCTCATGTCGTTCTCGACGACTCCGGCGTAGGCGATGCTGTGGGGATGGAGTACGTGTCCAGAGTGCCGCGGCCGCCGCTGGACGGGCTGGTCGACGACCTCTACTACCTGGAGGGTGTGTCGCCGTACGCGCGACTGACGCTGCCGCCGATGCCTGGTGCGCTGCTCATCGTCAATCTCGGCGCGCCGTTCCGCATCCGGGCCGGCACTGACATCACCGCAGCCGAGTACGCCGACGGCTGCGTGATCACGACACCCACTCGTGCCTTGGAGTTCGGCTATCCACTCCACACTCGGTCCGTCGGCGTGCACTTGAAGCCCTGGGGCCTGGCGCCGTTACTGCCGATGCCCGCGGCCGAACTGTGCGACCGCCCGGTGACGGTCGAGCAAGTGTGGGGCCGGCCCGCCGTTGCCGAGCTGCGAGATCGGCTGGCGACGGCGCACGGACCACACGAGATGCTGACGCTGCTCGAGGATGAGCTCAGGCGACGGCTCCGCGAGACCGCCGGACTGGGGCTCGTTCGTCATACCAGCAAGGTGATCGCGGCGACCAACGGAGCCGTGGCGATCGGCGACCTGAGCACGGCGGCCGGTGTCAGCAGCACTCACCTCACCCAACGGTTCAAGGAACTCGTCGGCGTCACCCCGAAGCGGCTGGCCCGCACCCAGCGTTTCGCCACCACGGTGTTGGCGATCAATCCCGCCGTACCGATCGACTGGGGCGACGTCGCCGCCCGCGCGGGCTACTTCGACCAGGCGCACTTCACGCACGAGTTCCGTGCGTTCACCGGGCTCACCCCGACCCAGTACGTCGAAGTCCGGCGACGCTTCCTGCGCGAGCATCCCGACCACACGCTCGACAGCTGGCCGCTCCCGGCCGATTGATTTCTTACAAGAGCGACTGATCACCACACGTTAATTTAGGGGCACCCAAAGCAGAGGAGAGCCCCGTGGGCAAGGTCGTCATGTACAGCACGGTGTCGGTGGACGGTTTCATCGCGGATGAGAACGACATGCCCGGCCCGCTGTTCGACTGGTTGACCAGCGGCGAGGTCGCGATGGACGACAGCGGCCAACTCAAGGTGTCGCAGGCCTCCTACGACTATGTCCGCCCGTACTGGGACCAGATCGGTACGACGATCGTCGGCCGCCACGTCTTCGACATGACCGACGGCTGGGACGGCAAGCCCCCAGGCGGCATCGACCACGTGGTCGTCGTGACCCACCGCCCAGCACCCGAGGGCTGGGACCCCGAAGCACCGTTCCACTTCGTCAACGGCATCGAAGCAGCCATAGCCAAAGCACAAGAGCTCGCCGGCGACCGCCTGGTCGAGGTCGCCGCCGGCGACGTCGGTGGCCAGATCCTCGCGGCCGGCCTCGTCGAGGAGGTCCGCATGGACGTCGTACCCGTCGTCTTCGGCTCCGGCAAACGCTACTTCGGCTCAGTCAACGCCCAGCACCTACTGGAAGACCCCGACGTCGTACTTCAAGCCAACCGAGTCCTCCACCTCCGCTACCAGGTCCGCAACTGACCGGCGAAGAATTGGCGTACGACGAGGCTGCCTGAAGCGGTGACGAGAGGGTTGGTGGTGGCGCGGGGGCGGGTGAGGGATTGCGGTGGGACGGTCTCGACCTGACCGCGAACAACCTCGAGCCAACGGTCGGTGGGGGCGCCGCTGCCGCCGAGGATGACGAGGTTTGGTCGCATGAGGTCGTAGACGGTGTCGGCGAGGACGGCGACTTGGGCGCTGTGGGCGGTGAGGAGGTCGACCGCGGTCGGATCGTGCTCGTCGGCGAGGCGGACGAGATCGGCGAGTGTGGGGGTAGCGAGTCCGGCGGATCGTGCTGCGGCGAGCAGGATCAGATCCGTTCCGCACTCGTCGAAGCGTGCGTCGCCGTCGCGCGTGAGCTTCGGTACGGCGATCCGTCGCAGGCTGCCGTGCACGATGTTGTCGGCGTTGAGTGGTGCCGGATGGTTGACGAATCCGATCTCGGCGACGTTGCCGACGAACAGGTACAGGACGCTGCGCAGGCCTTGCCCGGCTCCGAAGGTCAGCTCGGCATTGAGGTGTGCGCGGGCATTGCTGTCCACCAGGACGTCGAGGCCCGTGCGTCGGCGAAGTGGTTCGGCAACGCCGACGTCGTACCAGCCCAGTGCTTCGTTCCGTACGACGGTTCCGGTCGTCCGGTCCACGTCACCGCCGACGACCACACCGATGCCGAGGACTCGCCCGCGAGCTCGGGCCGCCAGACCCGCTGCTAGTTCACCTGCCCGGCGAACAGTGGTGGCGTGATCGGCCGGGTCGCGGTCCTCGGCGTACGTCTCGACACAGCGGCCGGTCAGATCGGTCAACCCGATCGTCGTGCGCTCGACACCGAGGTGGATACCGATGGCGAACCGGCCGTCTGGATCGAGCTCCACCGGTGTCCGCGGCCGGCCGATGCCGCTGGATTCCCGCGCACACTCACGAACGATGCCGTCGGCAAGTAATGGATCAAGGATCCGGCCGACACTCGCATGGTTGAGCGACAACTCCTTGGCGATGTCGGCCCGTGCCAGCGGACCACGCTGAGCCAGCAACTGCAGCACCGCGGACGTGTTCGACCGGCGGGCCTGGCGCGGCTGTGTCCCACTCAGGTTCGAAGTCACCCGGTCTCCGCCGTTCGGGTCTCGGCGAGATCCTCGAGTTCGACGCCGGTGGTGGCAAGCCATGGCGACGCCACCACGATCAGTGCGCTGACGGCGAACGCACCGGCGTACCAGGCGACGACGGCGATGCCGTGCTTCTGCAAGAGGGTCGGCACCAGGAAGACATTAAGGGCGATCGCCAGCCGGGTCACGCATTGAGCGATCCCCGAGCCGAGCCCGCGCAAGGCGGTCGGGAACGCCTCGGTGCTCCAGACCCACGACAGTACGCCGGGGCCGAGCCAGACCAGGGTCGCGTACACGGCCCAGCAGATCACCAGGCCGGCACCGGGATGGCGGCCGGTGATCGCGATACCCAGACCTGCTACGAAGACTCCGAGACAGGTCCAGACGCCCAGCCACCGGCGGTTGACCCGGTCGATGATCAGCGAGCCGACCGAGACCGCGATCAGGCCCATCACGAAGCCCAGCAAGGAAAAATGCAGCGTGTTGGACACTCCGATCCCGATGCTGCTGATGATCAACGGGCCGGCGACCGTCGCCACCGCGCCACCGAACGCCTGGAAGGCGAAGAACGCGGTGACGGCCACGAGCCGGCGCCACGCTCCCCCGGCCACGAGCGCCTTGTAGTTCCTCGGCGTTTCGAGTTCAGGCTTCGGCGGTTCGAGTCCGAGCGCGTCGTACACCTGCTGGGCTTCTTCGGTACGGCCTTGCGCCTGCAGCCAGCGTGGCGACTCGGGCAGGAACTGGCGCGCCACCAACACCGCCGTGGCGGGGATCGCGGCCAGGCCGAACAGCCAACGCCAGGTCTCGTTCCCGAAGACCGGCTTGAGAGCCAGCGCGAGCAGCACCGAAACGATGGCTCCGCTCAGCCACATCAGGTTCGGCAGGCTCCCCGCGATCCGGCCCCGCCTGGCCTTCGGCGCGATCTCGGTCAGGAAGGCATGCGACGTCGGAATGTCCATGCCGACGGCGACACCGAGCACGAACCGCGCCAGCACCAACTGCCAGACCTCGTGAACGAACGCCGCCCCGATCGACGCCACCACGAAGAACACCAGGTTCACCATGAAGATCGTCCGCCGCCCGAACCGGTCGGACAGATCACCGAAGACCAGCAGGCCCAACGCCGTACCGACAAAGGCCGACGCCGTCACCAACCCGACCTCACCGTTGCTGAGCCCGAACGCCGGCCGCAGAAACAGCACCGCCGCCCCCACCACCAGCAGGTCGTACCCGTCGATGAACTCCCCGAACGCGACCAGCCGCCCGGTCCAGTTCCGCGCAAACCGCGCCCGCCGCGGACTCGCCATCACCATCGCCATCGCTCGATCCCCCAGGACTCGACGCATTTATGTGCGACAAACACTAAAATAGTCCCAGGTCAGAGACCACCCCACTGGGTGTGTCAGGGCAATCCACGCCGTACAGACAGGCACCAACCAACACACGACAGGCGGTAAACCCCACCCGTGCACGCCTGAGGTGGCGCGAGTGATGGCGCCCGCCCCCAGCTCGGCGAGCCTGCCCCGCCGCACGCACCTGACCGCCGTGCCACCGTCGAAGGCCCTTGCGACCGCCCTACCAGTCCTACGGCGCAGACGCACGAACGCTACTGACGCATGCGCTCTCCCAATGGCAAACACCGACAACCTGAAGCTCGCGGACCTCCACAGCGCTACTTCGATCTGATAGCGCCGCGCTAGTGTCAGCTGGATCAGGTGTCGGCATACCGCTGGAGGGCGGCGGCAGCGTCGATCGCGATGTTGGGATCGCCTGCGTAGGCGAACACCACATCCTTCGTCCCATCAGCAGCGCCGGGGAGCGTCTTCGCGTACTCACGGGCTTGAACGGTCGCCACAGCCAGCGAGCCGCTTCGCTGGAAGAGGCTGACGGCCTTTCTCCCCGTGTAGACCCACCGGATGTAGGTACTCTTCGGAGGCACCGATGGCCGCCACCCCATGCCCACTAGGGCATCGTGGACGAGACGTGCGTCAGGCGATCCGGAGTAACGCTCGAAGCGGCTCAACATCGACTCCACAGCCTCCGCTTGGTCGCGCTGAATACCGTGCGTCTCCAACTCTTCCTCGAACTGTTCGACTATCTCCTCCTGCGCGGCCGAGTCGGTCGCCTTGGCAACCTCCGTGATTGCCCTCAACGCCGCTCTCGCAACCCAGACCTCTCTGTCCCCCACCTTGAGGCGCACAGGTACCAGTCCGAAGATGGCCATGGCCAGGAAGGCCGCGCCTGCCACCAGCAGGGCTCCGGTACCGACCTCGTTCTCGGTCGTGAAGACGGCCAACGCGCCGAGAGCCGTCGTTGCGACTCCGGCAATCCCCGCCAACACTCGCTCAAGGATGGACGCCGACGGCCTATGCGCAGCACTGTCGATGTCCGCAGCATCGCCTTCCCCTGAATCTGTCATTCAACGCATCATCCCGGCAAAGCCACCATTCGTCTTCATCTGAGCCCTAAGTATTTTCGCGGCAAACCCACATGCTCGAAGGCAATCGCATGCCGGCAGGCACGGGACTACGAGTCAGCCGACGCCTGGCGAAACGTCGGCGCGGTGGTGACCTACTTAGCAACGACGACGAGCAGTGGGTCGCTCACCAGAGTTAGCGGTAGCACCCAAGGGCCTGCCAGGCCGGTCGTCCCCGGGCCACTTGTCGCGTTTGGCAATGACCGCCAGGCAATGCAGGCCCCTCGGCCTTGGTCTGCGGATCTCCGCGTTGAAGCGTCAGAGGTACGGCTCCCAGTCGGCGAATGCGAGTTGAAAAGCATCTGCAGCCTCACTGGCCTTGAACCGCTCTACGATCAGGCAACCATCAGATTTCGCCGACTTCTCGCACTCCTCGGACGAGACCTTGCCGAGCGCTGAAGCGCTGGCGCGCGTAGCAACAAGTAGCTCCGCAACCTCTGCAGGCGGATGTGCCATCGTCAGTGCCTTGGCTGCGATCTGCCCCTCGAGCGGAGCTCGCTGGACAACGAGACTGCAAGCCAGCGCTTGCGCGTCAACCAATGAATCGCTCCACTTGGTCAAATCGCACAGATCCTCAAAGTCCTTGACCAGCTTCTGGTTTTTCGCGCGTAGGCCCGCAACTTTGCTTGCGGCCTGCCGAACGGACATGCTCGGGGTTGGCGAGGGGGTGGACGTGACGGTCGTCGTCGCCGCGTTCTGATCGGCCTTCCCGCCGCAGCCCACAAGAAGGGCAAGAGCGCAGAGAACGACGAATGTACTGCGGACAGGATGCGTCTTTCGTATCGGCGGCTCCTGCCTTCTTGGCCGTGACTCGTCTCGCGAATCATGCTCGGACATGTGTTCCTCCCGTGGAGGGGTGATAGATCAGATCGCCCCCCGATCTGTCGCACGCCTCACATCCGGCACGGTAGTACCGGCCACGGCCAAAAGGAATCGCGGGTCAGCACCGACCGTGAAAGATCGCGCCTCCGAGTCGCGACTCCCAGCCGCCGATCCGTTGGCCACAGACTTGGCGGGCGTCTGTCAGATTCATCCCGCCATCCGCTCCGGCGCATGGCGTATGAATAGCGCGCAAAACTCCTCCTTTGACACATGGGTCAACTGCCCGCGGCGGGCCACCACGAGCCGGCCCGGGCGGGCAGTGCCTGCTGCACCATCCGCGGGCCGCACGGGTGGGCTATCAACCGCACCATGGGTTAGCGGCGGCGGCGCCGGGGCCGGTGATGGCGTAGGTGATGCCGGGGTTGTAGACGTTGAAGAACGTGGTGCGGCCGCTGGCGGAGTAGCCGACGCCGGTGAGTTCGCCGTACTCGGGGGTGGTGGGGGCGTCGAACTCGGGGTTTGTCGGAGCCGGGCTTGGAGCCTTTGAAGATGACTTCGAGGCGAAGAGTCTGTTTGCGGGGGTCGTAGCGCCAGACCTGGCCGTTGTGGTCGCTCTTGGGGCCGAGTTCGGTGCGGGCAAGGAGGAGGCGAAAACACTAGTCCCAGGCCAGGCGCCACTCACTGGGCGCGCCAGGGCAATTCACGCCGTACAGACAGGCACGGCGCGACTTGTCACTGGACGGCTCTCCGCTCGCGACGGAGAGCCGTCTCCAACTGTCTGTCGCTCTACCAGACGACGTCGTCGAGCGCGGGCCACGGTGGACCGTCTCGCAGGGCGCGAAGGAACGCCACGCCCGATTCCCTGCCGCTTGGGTGCTGGTCGCCGAGACTCCAGCGATGCGTTGCGACGATCGCGAGTACGACGCCTCTGCACTCGTCGACGACGTCTTGATCAGCGTTGGGATAGTGCCGGCTGACCTCGGTGGGCACCCACGCCAGGTCGTACTCGACGGGCCCGCGGGCCGTGTTCTCGAAGTCGATGAAGAGCGGCCCGTCCTTCGTGGTCAGGATGTTCATCGGGTGCGGCTCGCCGTGCAGCACTTGTACGGCGCCGCGCCGGCTGACGATTGATCGCCCCAGCTCGTGCAGCGTATTAGCGAGCAGCGCTCGATCCGTGTCCGCGAGATCGGGCGTGACGTCACGGTTGGCAACGTCTCGTTGAGTAGCAGCCACTCGATCCATGAAGTGTGGCGTCGCGACCTCGATCCGCCGCAGGCCGGCATGTAGACCTGCGAGCGCCTGCGCGTACTCGGCGGGGGGAAGCACTCGAGACTGCGCAGGTTCGAGGTGGGCCCACAGGGTGATCTTGAAGCCGTCGCGCACGAAGACGCGTGGTTCGACCCGAGGCTCGAGCGGGGCGACCGGGCTGTCCGTCTGCGCTAGCTGTTTGACGAGTTCGACTTCCTGCTCTGCGCTGGCGAAATGCGTCAGAGGCGTGACTCGGGCGACGGTATCGCAAGGCATCAGGCGGATGACGAGCCGGTTCGAGTCGCTGAGAACGATCGCGTCGTCGACGGGTAAGTCGAGGTCTGAGGCGATCAACTTGACCGCAGCGATCGCACGCCGTACATCAGTTGCTTTCATCGCGACGTCTCCTCCCGTCGAGGAATTCCCTGATCGCCGCTTTGGACTTGAGCACATGCAGAGTCGCGTGTTGCCCGTGACGGGCGATGATCTCTTGCTCGCGTTCGAGTTCCGTACGCCGGTTCCGCCAGATGAGCGGGATGAGGCGCCACTCATCGCGCAACCGTTGCCAGGCTGTGTACTCACATCCGTCAGGCAGCTTGTCCGGCATTCGGCAGCCGCGCAGCAAGGCTCGCCCCGCACACCGCCACCACGGCGTGGCCAGAACCACCACCGTGTCGGCGCGTTCGAGCCGGAGATCGAGCGTCTCCGTGTAGTTGCCGTCGGCAACCCACGCGTCGCCGGCCAGCAGGACATGTTGTTTCTCACGCCACTCGGCCTCCGACGGTTCGGTCCAGCCCGCCTTCCAGAAGTGCAGGTCCAGGTGAATGAGCGGCAGGCCGTATTTGACCGCAAGTGCCCGGGAGAACGTGGACTTCCCGGATCCAGCCATCCCGGTGACGACGACGCGGCGTTGAGTTTCGTTGGGGTACATGACACCTTCTTGGAGTCGCAGCGGTGCCAGGTCCGACCACCTGAAGGCTGTCTGCGCCTAGGTATCGAAGCCGGCAAATAACCTTCTGCGACACGGCAGGATCGCAGTGCTGCACACCTCCGCAGCACGCGACGACACGTCCGTACCTACCGTGTCAGCGCGTGCCCCGCCGGCCGGGCAGGTGACGATGCACCCGACCCCAGACGCCATCTGCCATCAGCAGCCTCTCCACTGAATCCAAGGAACGAGCCCGCACCCGCGAGCCGTCCGTCCCGACGATCCTAACCGCTCGCGGCAACTGCAGCCGGCCCTGTCTATGGACAACCTCAGCGGGATGCCCGGCTCGGACCATCAGACGCTGTCGTCGCCGACTCGTCGCCGAGGGCGTGGTGCCGTCGCCGGCGCGATGGTGATCAGGTAGTCCTCGGTCGGTTCTTCGACGACCGAGTCATAGTGGGTCACGCGCCCTCGAGCAAATGCCTGGATGACGTGCGGCCCCGGTACGACAGGGCTGTAGACCTTGACCACCGGGCCTTCGGGGACAAGCGGCACCAGGTACAGATCCTTCGTGACCCGTAATGTCACTTCCTCGGCGATCTCCCAGTCGGCCGCAGCGACGGCGAGGTCCGGGAGGTCGCCCGCGCCAACAGTGACCGTAACGTTCACCGGACCCCTGGCGCAGCCACAGCAGATGATGGCAGCCGGTCCCGTCGGGCTGAAAACCAACAGCCGACTCGTCGTCCGCGGATCCATGATGGGCGTCTGGCCGAGCGGAGTCAGGAAGAACTGGTGATAGACCACCATCACCTGATGGCTTGATGGCATATCTGTCACGCAACCGACGCTATCTCAAACGCGAGCATCCGCTCACCCTTGAGAAGGGCATCCCCGATGCCTTGGATTGCCAGCCCCTTGCGGCCGCCGCGTTGCACGCCTTGGGCAACCACCTGCCGGGCCCGGGTGGGCAAGGCCACCCGCGCCACAGCGGGCCGGCACGGGTGGGCTTGACCTCCTCAGCCAGAGTTAGCGGCGGCGGCGCCAGGGGCCGGTGATGGCGTAGGTGATGCCGGGGTTGTAGACGTTGAAGAACATGGTGCGGCCGTCGGCGGAGAAGCCGACACCCGTTAGTTCGCCGTACTCGGGGGCGGTGGGGGTGCCGATGTTGACGGTGTTTTTCGCGAACTTGAAGACTTGGCCGTCTTCCGTGGTGCCGAGGATGTGCTGGTCGCCGATGCCGTCCTCGCACATCATCAGGCCGCCGTACGGCGACATGGTGATGTTGTCGGGGGCGTCGAACTCGGGGTTGTCGGAGCCGGGCTTGGAGCGTTTGAAGATGACTTCGAGGCGGAGGGTGTGTTTGCGGGGGTCGTAGCGCCAGACCTGGCCGTCGTGGTCGATCTTGGGGCCGAGTTCGGTGCGGGCGAAGGAGGAGACGAAGTACACGCAGCGGTCGCGGGTGCCCCACCAGCAGCCTTCGAGCTTGTAGCCGCCGGTGATCGGCTTGGCGTAGTCCTGGGCTCGTACGGATTCGGTCTTGGCGAGCGGGTCGGGGACCTTGACCCATTGGACGCCATGGAAGATCGTGCCGGCTTCCTGGACGGTCGACATGTCGAGCAGGCCGGGGATGTGCATCGCTTGCAACTCGCCGCCGTGGCGGAGCGAGCCCCAGCCGCCGCGGGGGCGGTTCGGGAGGAAGCGGTAGAAGCCGCCGAGGGGTGCGACGAAGGCGTCTTCGGTTTCGTAGACGATGCCGGTCGAGGGGTCGATCGCGACGGCCTCGTGCTGGAAGCGCCCCATCTCCTTCAGCGGGAACGGGTGGTTGTTGCGGCGGTCGTCGTACGGGTCGACCTCGAAGATGAAGCCGTGGTCCTTGGTGTAGCCGCTGTCGCCGGCCTTGAGTTCGGTCTCCTCGCAGGTCAGCCAGGTGCGCCACGGGGTGATGCCGCCGGAGCAGTTGATCGCCGTACCGCCGAGGCTGACGTACTCCTTGGTGGCACGCAGGTGCCGGTTGACGATCAGCGTGCTGGTGCCGCCGGCGCCGCCCGGGTCGTAGGTGCGCTCGGGCGGTGCGACGACCTTGATCTTCGAGGTGGGGCTGCACTCGTGGTTGCGGACCAGCCGGGCGCCGCCGTCGCGATCGGGGAAGGTACCCATCCCGTCGAAGCGGCTCGGGGTCTTCAGGCCGTCGGGACGGACGGTCCCTTCGCGCGACAGGACGTCGTACCGGAATCCTCGGGGCAGGTCGAGCATTCCGGCGGGGTCCGGGATGAGCGGGCCGTAGCCGATCTTCGGGCCGGACGTGCCGAGCGCCGGCTGCGCGGTGTAGAGCGCCTCCACCGAGCCGGCCACCGTGACGGCGGCTCCGGCTCCGGCTGCGGCAGCGGTACCGACGAACTGACGTCTGGACAACTGAGACATGCGGGCGGCCTCCGAAGCTCGAGAACAAGCAGTGGTCGCCAGTGAACGTACGGTAAACGGATGGCAAACGACAAGTGAACGAGTGTTCCCGATTTACTGAGGGAAGCCTTACAGCGAGCGCACCCAGTTCTCCAGGACGGTCGCGCCCGCGTCGCCCGATTTCTCCGGGTGGAACTGCGTGGCGGCCAGCGGTCCGTTCTCGACGGCGGCGACGAAACGATCTTCGCCGTACGTCGTCCAGGTCACGAGCGGCGCGACCGACTCGCGGGCGTCGTTGAGCTCCCACGTGCGGACGCCGTACGAGTGGACAAAGTAGAAGCGCTCCTTGTCGACGCCGTCGAACAACGACGTGCCGGCCGGTACGTCGATGGTGTTCCAGCCCATGTGTGGCACCGGCTGAGCGTCTGAGGGCTGAAGGCGCTCGACGACGCCGGGCCACTGCTCACAGCCGTCGGTCTCGACGCCGTGCTCGATACCGCGCGCGAAGAGGATCTGCATGCCGACACAGATGCCGAGGACCGGACGGCTGCCGGTCAGGCGGCGGTCGACGATGACGTCGCCGCGGACCGACTTGAGGCCGGCCATGCAGGCGGCGAAGGCGCCGACGCCGGGGACCAGGAGGCCGTCGGCGTTCAGCGCTTCGTCGAAGTCGGAGGTGACGGTGACATCGGCGCCGACGCGTTGCAGGGCTCGCTCTCCGGACCGGATGTTGCCCGACCCGTAGTCGAAGAGCACAACCTTCTTGGTCACAGGGCGCCCTTGGTCGACGGGATGCCCGGCTGCCGCGGGTCGAGCTCGGCGGCCGCGCGCAGTGCACGGGCGAACGCCTTGAACTGGGCCTCGACGATGTGGTGCGGGTCGCGACCGGACAGCACGCGGATGTGGATGCAGATCGCGGCGTTGAAGGCGAGCGTCTCGAAGACGTGCTGGGTCAGCGAACCGGCGTAGTCGCCGCCGATGATCGCGTAGACCTGACCGTCGGGCTCGCCGGTGTGGACGCAGTACGGGCGGCCGGACAGGTCGACGGTGCAGTGCACGAGCGCCTCGTCGAGCGGGACGGTCGCGTCGCCGAAGCGCCGGATGCCACGCTTGTCCCCCAACGCCTCCTTCAAGGCTTGGCCGATGCCGATCGCGGTGTCCTCGACGGTGTGGTGCGCGTCGATCTCGAGGTCGCCGACGGTGTTCACGTGCAGGTCGAGCAGCGCGTGCTTGGCCAGCGCGTTGAGCATGTGGTCGTAGAACCCGACACCGGTCGAGATGTCGGCCCGGCCCGTGCCATCGAGGTTCAGGTCGACCAGGACCTTCGACTCGCTCGTCTCGCGATCAACTCGCCCCGTGCGGCTCATGACAACCTTCCCGTGTCTGCTTTGAGGATGCGTTCCAGCGAAGCACGGAACGCGGCCATCTCCTCGCTGGTACCGATCGAGACCCGCAGCCAGCCGTCCGGGCCGGTCTCGCGGATCAGGATGCCGTCGTCGAGCAGCGCCTGCCAGACCGCGTGCCGGTCGGCGAAGGTACCGAAGAGGACGAAGTTCGCGTCCGAGTCGACCGCGCGCAGACCTTGGGCGCGCAGCCAGTTGACGGTCTCGTCCCGCTCGGTCCGCAACTGCTCGACCCGGCCGAGCAGCTCGTCGGAGTGCCGCAGCGCGGCCCGGGCGACCGCCTGGGTCACCGCGGACAGGTGGTACGGCAGCCGCACGATCCGCAGCGCGTCGACCAATTGGTTGCTCGCGGCAAGGTATCCGACCCGGCCGCCGGCCAGCGCGAACGCCTTCGACATCGTCCGGGCGACCGCGAGATTCGGGTACGCCGGCAGCAGCGAGAGCGCGCTCGGAGTCCCGGTACGACGGAATTCGCCGTACGCCTCGTCGACGACGAGCACCGCGCCGATCGCCGCCGTCCGGGCCGCGATCGCCTCGACGACCTGGATCGGCAACGCCGTACCGGTCGGGTTGTTCGGTGAGGCGAGCAGCACCACCGAGGGGCGGTGCCGGGAGATCGCGGCGAGCGCCTTGCTCTGGTCGAGCGTGAAATCCTCGGACCGGCGGCCGGTCACCCAGCCGGTGTTGGTGTCGCGCGCGTACTCCGGGTACATCGAGTACGTCGGGGCGAACGACAGCGCCGTCCGGCCCGGACCACCGAAGGCCTGCAGGATGTGCAGCATCACCTCGTTCGAACCGTTCGCCGCCCAGATCTGCTCGGCGGTCAGGTGCGCGCCGGACTCCCGGCCGAGGTAGGCCGCGAGGTCGGCCCGCAGGTTCAGGAACTCGCGGTCCGGGTAGCGGTTGAGACCACGAGCCGCCGCCGTCACGGACGCCGCGATGTCCGCGACCGTCTCCTCACTCGGCGGGTACGGGTTCTCGTTGACGTTCAGCAGGATCGGTACGTCGAGCTGCGGAGCGCCGTACGGCTCGAAGCTTTTCAGCTCGTCCCGGATCGGTAATCCGTCAAAGCTGCTCATGAATCTGCTCCGGGGAAGCGGACGGAGACGGCTGCGCCGTGGGCGGGCAGGTCTTCGGCGTTGGCGAGGGCAACTACATGGCCGGCGACCTCTTCGAGGGCGTCGCGCGAGTAGTTGATGACGTGCACGGCCTTCAGGAAGCTGCGCACGGACAGACCCGACGAGTGGCAGGCGCACCCGGCGGTCGGGAGCACGTGGTTCGACCCGGCGCAGTAGTCGCCGAGCGAGACCGGCGACCAGCCGCCGACGAAGATCGCGCCCGCGTTGGTGATCCGGGCCGCGCGCTCCTCGGCGTCGACGGTCTGAATCTCCAGGTGCTCGGCCGCATACGCGTCCACCACCGCAGTGCCCTGGTCAAGATCATCGACCAGTACGACGGCCGACTGCTGACCGTCGAGTGCCTCGTTCACGCGGTCGCTGTGCTTGGTCCGGGCGACCTGGATCGGCAGCTCGGCCTCGACCGCCGCCGCGAGCGTCTCACTCGGGGTCACCAGGACTGAAGCGGCCATCGGGTCGTGCTCGGCCTGGCTGATCAGATCGGCGGCGACGTGCTGCGCGTTGGCGGAGTCGTCGGCCAGGATCGCGATCTCGGTCGGCCCGGCCTCGGAGTCGATACCGACCTCGCTCTGCAGGAATCGCTTCGCGGCAACGACGTAGATGTTGCCGGGACCCGTGATCAGGTTCACCTTGCGGCAGCCCTCGAAGCCGTACGCGAACCCGGCGATCGCCTGCGCACCGCCCATCGCATAGACCTCGGTGATCCCGAGCATCGCGCAGACCGCCAGCACCGTCGGGTGCGGCAGACCACCGAACTCCTTCTGCGGAGGCGATGCGACCGCAAGCGAAGGTACGCCGGCAACCTGAGCCGGTACGACGTTCATCACGACCGATGACGCGAGTGGCGCGCGGCCGCCCGGGACATACAGGCCGACGCGCTGAACCGGCACGAAGCGCTGCGTGACGCGACCACCCGGCGCCGGCTCGGAGGCGATGTCGGCGGTCTTCTCGTCCTCGCTCACCTCGCGAACCCGGCGGATCGACTCCTCGAACGCCGCCCGCACGGTCGGGTCGAGCTCCTCGAGCGCGGTCTTGAGCGCCGCCTCCGGCACCCGGACGTCGTCCACCCGCACATGGTCGAACTTCTCGCCGTACTCCCGGATGGCGGTCAGTCCGCGATGGCGGACGTCCAGACACAGGGGTCGGACGACGTCGAGAGCCTTCTCGACGTCGAACACGGCTCGGGGGACGAGGGCGTTCACTTCGGCTTGGAGGTCGGACACCTCACCGGCCGCCACTCGGCCCCGCAGGTCGACGCGGCGAATCATGCGCTCAGTCTAGTGCTGACCCGCCCGGCCTCCGACCGCCCATCCAACCACCGAGCTCGCCACCGGGCCGTACGCACCGTCACGCCACGTAGTGAGATGCGTTGTCCACTAGTCTCATTGGTATGGACTCCCGCCTGCCGTTGCTCACTGTCGACACGGTGATCTTTCCCGGGCTGGTGCTTCCGATCCCGGTGACCGATGTCCAGGGGCGGGCGGTGATCCGCGACCTGGTCGAGAACGGCGGCGAGATGGCGTGCGGCGCGCTCGCCGTCCGCGACGGGTACGAGCTCGGCGAACGGGTGTTCCGCTCGCTGTACGGCACCGGCTGCTCGGCCACGATCTCCGAGATCCGCCTCGACGCGGACGACGACGGCCCGGTCGAGATCACGCTCACCGGCAACCGGCGGTTCAAGGTCGCCGAGCTGGACGGCGGCGGTGACTACCTGGTCGCCGACGTCGAATGGCTCGACGAGGAGCTCGGCGAGGACCCGCTCGGCGCCGCGACCATCGCGGTCGCCCGCTTCCGCCGGTACGCCGAAGCCGTCTCCGCCATCAGCCGCCCCGGCCTCCACCTGGGCGACCTCCCGGACGACCCCAGCACCCTGTCCTACCTGATGTCCGCCGCCATGACCCTCCTGACGCCGGACCGCCAGAAGCTCCTCGAAGCCACCGACACCACCAGCCGTCTCACCCAACTCGTCGGCCACCTGGACGCCGAGCTGGCCGCCATAGCTGCCCTCCCCTCCCTCCCGGCCACCGACCTCAGCTGGTCCAGCATGTCCCCCAACTGAGCCGGACCGTCCGCGGCGCTACCGGAGTGAATCCCGCAGCGGTATGGTTTTGGTATGAGTAAGCAGATCACGGTCCGGTTGCCGGATGAGCTGGTGGACTTCATGGACCAGTTGGTGGCGACGGACAAGGCGACGAGCCGGGCCTCGGTGGTGGCCCGGGCGATGGAGCGTGAACGGCGGCGGGAGCTGGCGGCGCGCGATCTGGCGATTCTGGCCGAGTACGGCGAGGATCCCGAGCTCGAGGGATTGGCGTCGGCCGTGTCCGGGACCGCGTTGAACGACCTCGACTGAGATGCGGCCGCTGCACATCGCGCGGCTGGACAAGCCGCGGCCGGTGGTCGTGCTCACGCGCGAACTGATCCGCCCGCGCCTGACCAATGTCACCGTCGCGCCGATCACCAGCACGATCCGAGGGCTGTCCACCGAGGTGCTGGTCGGCCCGCAGAACGGGCTCGACCATCCGAGCGCGATCTCCTGCGACAACATCCAGACCATCCCGAAGTCCCAGCTCGGCCGCCTGATCGGCTACCTGCACCCCGACCAGGAGCCGGCCCTCGCCGAAGCGATCAGCCTCGCCTACGACCTGGAGATCTAGGCCTTGACCGCGAGTGGCCGCCAGGCGTCCCAGGTCTCGAGGCGCTGCCGGTAGGCGGCCTCGACCACCGGGTACGGGTACTCCCCCAGGAACAGCCGCAGCGGCGGCTCCTCGGTGTCGACCAGTTCGAGGATGACCGCAGCGGTCGCCTCAGGATCCTGAGGCGACCGCTGCGTCGCACCCGCTCGCCGCGCTGACCGAATTGGCTCGTACGCCGGAATCGGTGCAGCGTGGTCAGCCGAGGCACCCGACCAGTCGGTCCCATAAGGCCCGGGCTCGACGATCGTGACGTGGATGCCGAGCGGCCCGACCTCCTGAGCCAGCGCCTCACTCAAACCCTCGAGCCCCCACTTGGACGCGTTGTACAGCCCAAGCGTCGGGAACGCCGCGAGCCCTCCGAGGCTGGACACCTGCAGGATGTGCCCGCTCCCCTGGGCCCGCAGGAACGGCAACACAGCCTGCGTCACCCACAACGGCCCGAGCAGGTTGACCTCGAGCTGAGCACGGGCCTGCTCCTCGCTGACCTCCTCGACCATCCCGAACAGGCCGTACCCCGCGTTGTTCACGACCACATCCAGCCGGCCAAAAGCCGCAACAGCCTCCTGTACGGCGGCTGCCACGCCACCCCGATCGGTGACGTCCAGGCGGATCGGCAGCACGCGGTCGCCGTACTGGTCGACGAGTGGTTTCAAGGACTCGACGGTGCGAGCCGTGGCGGCGACGCGGTCGCCGCGGGACAGGGCGGCGCTCGCCCAGATCCGGCCGAAGCCGCGGGACGCGCCGGTGATGAACCAGGTCTTTGTCATGTCTCGACCCTCTGACTTTGGCCGCGAGGCAACCAGCACCCCGCCAGGGTTACCCTTCGAAGGTGGCTGCCGAGAACGTGTTGGGAGAGTTTCTGAAGGCCCGGCGGGCCCGGGTACCGGCCGCTCGCGCCGATCTCCCTACGTCGACCCGCCGCCGGGTCGCGGGCCTCCGCCGCGACGAGCTGGCCCGGTTGGCCGGGATCAGCGAGCCCTATCTGACCCGCCTGGAACAAGGTGTAGATCAGAACCCGTCACCGCAGGTCCTGCGGTCGCTCGCGCGCGCGTTGGAGCTCGACGCCGACACCTCGACATACCTGTACTCACTCGCGAATCCGGACTCCGAGCGGCCGCCCGAGACCGCAGTCTCCGAGGACGTTCACCAGTTGCTCGACATGTGGTCGCACACTCCCGCATACGTGCGGAACCGGCGCTTCGACGTACTGGCTGCCAACAAGTGGGCCCGTGCGCTCGCACCGATGTACGAGCCCGGGCACAACCTGGCGCGCGACATGTTCCTCGACCCAACGACCCGAGATCTGTTCCCGGACTGGCCTCTGATCGCCGCCCAGACCGCAGCCGCTCTGCGCGCCGAGGCGGACCCACGCGACGCGCGGACCAACCGGCTCATCGCTGATCTGGAGACCGACGCCGACTTCCGCACTCTGTGGGCGCAACACGACGCGAGGCCGTCCCGTGACGAGCTCAAGCGCTTCGCGCACCCGGTCGTCGGCGACCTCGCCGTACGGCGTCAGGCTCTCACCGTCGGCGGCTCCGAGGACCAGGTGATTATCGTCTACCAGGCCGCTCCCGGCAGCTCGTCGGAAGCGGCTCTGGCCCGGCTGGTCTAACCCAGCTTCGAGACGTCCCGTACGGCGCCCTTGTCCGCGCTGGTCGCCATCGCGGCGTACGCGCGCAGTGCCTGGGAGACCTTGCGCTCACGAGCCTTGGGGGCGTAGACGCCGTTCAGTGCGGTACGGCGGGCGTCCAGCTCGGCGTCGTCGACCAGGAGCTCGATCGAGCGGTTCGGGATGTCGATGCGGATCTGGTCGCCGTCCTGGACGAGCGCGATCGTGCCACCCGAGGCGGCTTCCGGTGAGGCATGCCCGATCGATAGACCCGACGTACCGCCGGAGAACCTGCCGTCGGTGACGAGGGCGCAGACCTTGCCCAGGCCGCGGCCCTTCAGGAACGAGGTCGGGTAGAGCATCTCCTGCATGCCTGGCCCGCCCTTCGGGCCTTCGTAGCGGATCACCACGACGTCACCCGGCTGCACCTTCTTGGCCAGGATCTTCTCGACCGCTTCCTCCTGCGACTCACACACCACCGCAGGTCCCTGGAACGTCCAGATCGACTCGTCCACCCCGGCTGTCTTCACGACGCAGCCGTCGACGGCCAGATTTCCCTTGAGTACTGCCAGCCCGCCGTCGGCAGAGTAGGCGTGCTCGAAGTCGCGGATGCAACCGCCGGCAGCGTCGGTGTCCAGCGTGTCCCAACGCTCCGACTGTGAGAACGCCGTCGCGGACCGCTTGCAGCCGGGCGCTGCGTGCCACAGTTCGACCGCCTCGGCGGACGGCGAGCCGCTGCGCACGTCCCAGTTCTTCAGCCAGTCACCGATCGAGGCGCTGTGCACGGTGTGGATGTCTTCGTTCAGCAGGCCGGCCCGGTACAGCTCACCCAGGATCGCGGGGATGCCGCCGGCGCGGTGCACGTCTTCCATGTAGTAGGTGCCGCCCGGCGCGACGTTCGGCGCGACCTTCGCCAGGCAGGGCACGCGGCGCGAGACGGCGTTGATGTCGTCCAGGTCGAAGTCGACCTCGGCCTCCTGGGCCGCGGCGAGCAGGTGCAGGATCGTGTTCGTCGAGCCGCCCATCGCGATGTCGAGCGCCATCGCGTTCTCGAACGCGGCCCGCGACGCGACGGTGCGCGGCAGCACGGTCGCGTCGTCGGTGTCGTAGTACCGCTTGGTGATCTCGACGACCGTGCGGCCGGCGTTCTCGTACAGCGCCTTGCGCGCGGTGTGCGTGGCGAGCACCGAGCCGTTGCCGGGCAGCGACAGGCCGATCGCCTCGGTCAGGCAGTTCATCGAGTTCGCGGTGAACATGCCCGAGCACGAACCGCAGGTCGGGCAGGCGTTCTCCTCGATCCGCTGGATGTCGGCGTCGGAGACGTTCTCGTTGACGGCCTCGGACATCGCGTCGATCAGGTCCAGCTTGCGCACGGTCCCGTCGACCAGCGTGGCCCGGCCGGCCTCCATCGGGCCGCCGGAGACGAACACGGTCGGGATGTTCAGCCGGAGCGCGGCCATCAGCATGCCCGGGGTGATCTTGTCGCAGTTCGAGATGCAGACCAGCGCGTCCGCGCAGTGCGCCTCGACCATGTACTCGACCGAGTCCGCGATCAGGTCGCGCGAGGGCAGGCTGTAGAGCATCCCGCCGTGCCCCATCGCGATCCCGTCGTCGACGGCGATCGTGTTGAACTCGCGCGCGATCCCGCCGACCGCGTGGATCGCCGCGGAGACGATCCGGCCGACCGGGGCCAGGTGGGTGTGCCCGGGAACGAACTCGGTGAAGCTGTTCGCCACCGCGACGATCGGTTTGCCGAAGTCTCCCCGGTCGACGCCGGAGGCCATCATGAGGGCGCGGGCGCCCGCCATGTTGCGGCCGTGGGTGACGGTACGGGACCTCAGATCAGGCACGTCAATCTCCAGAACTCGAGCTGCGAACGGCTCCGTCCATGGTGCCACTCGCGTCCCGAATGCCGAAACGGCGGTCCCGGATGGCGGATTCCCGGGCCCCCGTATCGTGGTGGGCATGGACGACTCCGAGCTGGTGCGGGCCGCACAGTCCGGTGCGATCGGTGCCCTCGGCACCCTGCTCACCCGGCATCGTCCCGGGATGACCGCGGTGGCGGTCTCGGTCCTGGGCGCCGGCCCGGACGCGGAGGACGCCGTACAGGAGGCAACCACCATCGCGCTCGCGCGGATCGGCGATGTCCGGGATCCGGCCGCCGTCGGGGCTTGGCTCCGGCAGGTCGTCCGGAATGCTTGCCGCACGCAACTGCGCGCCCGGCGACCGCTCCCCACCCTGTACGACGGCCTGCCGTCCACCGAGCCGGATCCCGCTGAACTGCTGGAGCAGCACGCGAACCGGGACTGGGTCTGGCGTGCACTTGAGGACCTCTCGCCGCCCCTGCGCCTGGTCATGATGCTGCGGCACTTCAGCGGCGTCACGGCGTACGAGGACATCGCTACTGCTTGTGGCATCCCGGTTGGCACGGTGCGCAGTCGGCTCGCGAAGGCTCGCGGTCAGCTCAGTGCCCGTCTGCTGGCGACCGCCGACGACCCGTACGGCGACGTGGCCGCGCAGACCGCCGTACGACGGCGTGAGGTCGAGGAGGTGCTGGACGGGGCCGAGCACGGCACGCTGGACGACGTACTGGCGGCGTACTGGCGACCGGATGCCAAGTACAGCTGGTCCGGTGGTGGCGGCGACACAGCGTCCTTCCTCCGCGCCATGTACCGAGACATCGAAGACGGCGTCCGAGGGCGGCTGACGAACGTGCTCGCCAGCCGGGACGTCGCGGTCTGCGAGATCGACCTGACCAGTCCACCTGAGGACCCGTTCCACTGCCCACCGGCCGTGGTCTGGATCCAGCATCTGCAGGCCGGCCGGACGAGCAGCCTGCACCTCTTCCACCCGCGGCGGAGCGCACAGGCCGTCCCGGCGTGACTCAGGTCACTGCCAATCCAGCGAACTCCCGAGCCGCTGCAGCATCCTGTCTGTGTGAGCAACCAAGACGATCAACTCGCACGCTTCGCTCTCGCCGGCGCGGCCCGGACCGCGGTCAAGGCCTGGGTCGACGGCGCGCAGATCCTGTCCCTCGTGACAGCGCTGCGGGACAAGGGCTGGACGACGTACCTGACCCAACCGCGCACCCTCGACGCGCTGACCACGTTCTCGGGTCTGCCGCCGCAGCGCGTTGCCGACCTCGTGACCGTGCTCGAGGCGCATGGTGTCGTGACGTCCGGCGAGACGGTTCAGCTGACCGACGCATTCGCGGCGCTGGTGGCTGACGACGCCTACATCGGCCTGGACGACGTACTGGACCAGGCGGAGCTGCTGACCCGGACGGTCCGGGCGGCGGCCGAGGACCCGAGCCCGCTGCCGCTGTCCGAAGCAGATGCGCTGGTCACCGCGCGCGCCACCGGCGGCAAGGCCAGCGCGGTCACGGAGGCGCTGTACAACAAGCTGTTCCTCCCCCAGATCCCCGAACTGCCGGAGCTCATCCACACCGACCGCTTCCTGGACGTCGGCTGTGGTGTCGCGGGCGCGACGACGACGCTGGCCGGGATGTTCCCCGATCTGCGCGGTACGGCGATCGAGCTGATCCCGACCGTGGCTGCGGAGACCCAGCGGCGGATCGACGCACTCGGCGTCGACGACCGGGTCGACCTCAAGGTGATGGACGCGCGCGACTTCGACGAGAAGGATGCGTTCGGAGCCGCCTTCTGGGCGCAGCCGTTCTTCCCCGCGCCGACTCGCCAGGCGACCCTCGAGATGATCCTGCGCGCGCTCCGGCCCGGCGGGATCCTCTTCGTGCAGGAGATGGAGCCGGTGCCGGACGAGGCCGGGCGCCCGTCGTACACACTGCGCAAGCTGGTCGCTCAGGGCTGGGGTATCCCGTTCGGGCCGACCGCCGAGGACCTGGCCGAGGAGGCTGTCGCGGTCGGGTTCGAACTGGTGCGGATAGCGCAGACCGACTTCGGCCGCATGGTTCTTGTCCGTAGGCCGCTCTAGATTGGTGGCATGGCAGGGTTCACGCACGTTCATCGTGAAGTGCACCCTGCCTTGCGCCCGTTGGTCGGTGACCTCAGCGGTTACGCGTACGACGGTGAGCCGCCGGCGCTGCATCGCGGTCTGCCGTCGCAGTACCTCACGCTCGTCATCACGATGGACGAACCGCTCGGGATCGCCTGGCCGGGTCAGCCGCCGGGGAAGTACGACGCGGGCGTCGGCGGACTGCATTCGCGGGCGGTGCATGTCGGTGGGTCGCCGAGCCGGGCTGGTGTTCAGCTGGCGTTGACGCCGGCCGGCTCACGGGCGTTGCTCGGGCTGCCGCCGGGTGAGATCGCTTGGCGGGTGATCGAGCTCGACGAGTTCATCGGTCCGTCGGCGCACGTGCTGGTGGACCAGTTACGGGAGGCCGGCAGTTGGGCGTCACGGTTCGAGCTGCTGGAAGCCGCGTTACTGCGGCGATGGGCCGCTCCCCCGGCGTCCGCCGTACGGGCTGAGGTGGATTGGGCCTGGCGGCGGTTGCGGTCGTCGCACGGTGCGATCGGGGTTCAGGAACTGGCCGCCGAGATCGGGTGGAGCCGACGGCATCTGACGGATCGGTTCACCACGGAGTTCGGGCTGGCGCCAAAGGTGGCGGCGCGGGTGCTGCGGTTCGAGCAGGCTGTCCAGCGGGTACGGCGACAGCCGACGGTGCGGCTCGCGGACCTGGCCGCCGAGCTCGGGTACGCCGATCAGGCGCATCTGACCCGTGAGTGGCAGGCGATCGCCGGGTGCTCGCCGCGGCAGTGGATCGCCGAGGAGCTCCCAAACGTTCAAGACCAGACGGGCCTGGTGAGCGCAGAGTCAGGGGTATGACATCTCTGACGAAGACAGTCGGCGTCTGGCCGACCTTGGTGTACCTGGACGGCTCGGCGGCGCTGCAGTTCCTCACCGACGGCCTGGGCTTCGAGTTGGTCGCGTCGTACCCGGGTGCGGCCGAGGGGTCGGTCGCACATGCCGAGCTGACCTGGCCGGCGGGCGGCGGCGTGATGGTGAGTTCGACCGATGCGCAGTCCGAGCCGAACGAGTTCACGCTGCTCGCGGACCAGGCCCAGTCGGTGTATCTGGTCCACGACGATCCCGACGCGTTGATCGGACGAGCGATCGGCGCCGGAGCGATCGTCGTACGGGGTCTGCAGGACAGTGACTACGGATCGCGGGGCTTCACCGTCCGGGATCCGGAGGGGAATCTGTGGAGTATCGGAACTTATGCGGGCGAGTAAAGGTTTTTCGGCGATCCGGGTTCGGCGAGCTGCCTAGAATCGCGGGGTGACGGATTCACCTGACGCTCTGCCGAACGAAGCTCTTGATGTCCTGCGCCGTGTCTTCGGGTACGACGCCTTCCGCGGCGAGCAGGGTGACATCATCGACACGGTGATCGGCGGCGGCGACGCGCTCGTGCTGATGCCGACCGGTGGCGGCAAGTCACTGTGCTACCAGATTCCGTCCCTGGTGCGGGCCGGCGTCGGGGTGGTGATCTCGCCGCTGATCGCGCTGATGCAGGACCAGGTCGACGCCTTGACGGCGCTCGGCGTCCGGGCGGGCTTTCTGAACTCGACGCAGGACTACGAGCAGCGGCGTGAGGTCGAGCAGGCGTTCCTGGCCGGTGAGCTGGATCTGCTCTACCTCGCGCCCGAGCGGCTGCGCGTCGAGGCGACCGTGCGGCTGCTCGACCAGGGCAAGATCGCGCTGTTCGCGATCGACGAGGCGCACTGTGTGTCGCAGTGGGGGCACGACTTCCGACCGGACTACCTGATGCTGTCGGAGCTGCATGAGCGCTGGCCCGAAGTACCGCGGATCGCTCTGACCGCGACGGCGACCGAGGCGACCCACCAGGAGATCGCGACCCGGCTGAACCTGACCGACGCCAAGCACTTCGTCGCGAGCTTCGACCGGCCGAACATCCAGTACCGGATCGTGCCGAAGGACAACCCGCAGCGGCAGCTGCTCGATCTGCTGCGCACCGAGCATGCCGGTGACGCGGGGATCGTCTATTGCCTGTCCCGCAACAGCGTCGAGAAGACCGCGGCCTTCCTGACCCAGAACGGGATCGAGGCCGTCCCGTACCACGCGGGTCTCGACAGCCGCGTCCGTTCCAAGAACCAGTCCCGCTTCCTGCGCGAGGACGGCCTGGTCGTGGTCGCGACGATCGCGTTCGGGATGGGGATCGACAAGCCGGACGTGCGATTCGTGGCCCACCTCGATCTGCCGAAGTCTGTCGAGGGCTACTACCAGGAGACCGGACGCGCCGGTCGTGACGGACTGCCGTCGACCGCCTGGCTGGCCTACGGCCTGCAGGACGTCGTCCAGCAACGCAAGATGATCGACACCTCCGAGGGCGATCTCGCGCACCGGCGCCGGCTGAGCGCGCACCTCGACGCGATGCTCGCGTTGTGCGAGACCGTGCAGTGCCGTCGTTCCCAACTCCTCGCGTACTTCGGTCAGCACGGCGACTCCTGCAACAACTGCGACACCTGCCTGACGCCGCCGGAGTCCTGGGACGGCACGATCCCCGCGCAGAAGCTGCTCTCGACGGTCTACCGCCTGCAGCACGAGCGCGGCCAGAAGTTCGGCGCCGGTCAGCTGATCGACATCCTGCTCGGTAAGGAGACCGAGAAGGTCAAGCAGTTCCGCCACGAACAGCTGTCGGTCTTCGGCATCGGCACCGAACTCAAGGACACCGAGTGGCGCGGCGTCATCCGCCAGCTCCTCGCCCTGCGCCTGCTCACCGTCGAAGGCGACTACGGCACCCTCGTCCTCACCGACGACAGCGCCGAGGTCCTCGGCCGCCGCCGCGACGTGATGATGCGCCGCGAACCCGAGCGCACCAAGTCCAGGTCCCGCTCCAGCAGCGGCAAGAAGTCCCCCGCCGCCGACCTCCCGGCCGAGCTGGTCCCGGTCTTCGAACGCCTCCGCACCTGGCGCGCCGCCGTCGCCAAGGACCAGGGCGTCCCCGCCTACGTCATCTTCCACGACGCCACCCTCCGCCAGATCGCCATCGATCTGCCCACCTCCCTGTCCGCCCTCGGCACCATCAGCGGCATCGGCGAGAACAAGCTCGCCAAGTACGGCGAAGGCGTCCTGGAGGCTCTCGCAGAAGAGTAGGTGTCGATTCCGGGTGCTCCCGTCCGACGCATGATCAGACGCTCGGAAAGGAGCACGCGAATGTCCAAGTCAGTGCTGTTGATGTCGATGTCACTCGACGGCTTCATTGCCGCACCCAACGACGCCCCTGGTAACCCCGGCGGGGACGGCTTCATGCGCCTGCACGACTGGTACCAGCAGGCCGACGGCACCTTCGGGCGTCCGGTCGGCCCGGCCGGCGAGATCTGGGACGAGGTTCACGCCACCGGCGCCGTGTTCGTCGGTCGCCGTACGGCGGAGCAGGTGGACTACTACGGCGGCACCCACCACGGCGTACCGCTGTTCGTCCTCACCCGTCGCGACCCCGACCCGCGCTTCCCGCAGGTCCACTTCGTCACCGACGTCGCCGAAGGAATGGCTCAGGCCAAGGCCGCCGCCGGCGACCGCGACGTCCTCGTCCACGGGGCGGAGGCGGCGCGGGCCGCGCTGGAGGCCGGTGTGCTCGACGAACTCCAGATCGACCAGATCCCAGTCCTGCTAGGCCAGGGCCGGCGCCTCTTCGACGTCCTCCCCGACCGCATCGAACTGGAGGTCGCGAAGGTGATCGACACTCCGGCGGCCACCCACATCCGGTACCGCGTGGTCACGTGATCGCACTCAGCGGGTCGGGGTCCAGTCGACTGTGCCCGCGAGGGCAGCGAAGTCCTGGATCGCGCGGGAACGGCGGGAGGCGAGCCAGGCCAGGCAGACTTTGTTGGGGGCGATGTCGTTGACCGGTACGGCGTTCACGTCGGGGCGTTGGTAGAACGACGCGACCGACCGGGGCAGGATCGAGATGCCGCGACCGCCGGCGACGTGTTCGAGTTTCTCCTCGACACTGTTCAGTTCGGGGACGGGGCGCGACCGGCCGGAGCGTAGTTCGAGAGAGACATCGCGCCACTCCGGTACCTGGTCGGGGTGCTGCAGGAGGTGTTCGTCGGCCAGGTCGGTGATGTCGAGGGACGGCTTGTCCGCGAGCCGATGGTCGGCGGGGAGCATGGCCAGCCGCGGCTCCTCGAAGAGGGGGCGGATACTCAGCCCGCGCTGGTCGATCGGGAGGCGGACCACGCTCACGTCGGCGCGGCCGTCGTACAGGACCTGGGCCTGATCAAGCGTGGTGGTCCGGAGGATCTCGACAGTGATGTCGGGACGGAGGGCCTCGAAGGCGCGGACCGCCGCGGTGAGGGTGATGCCGGGCATGAAGCCGATGGTGAAGGTCTTGGGGCCGCGGGCGGTTTGGGCGACGCGGCGGCGGAGCGCCTCGGCCGAGTTGAGGAGTGGACGGGCGTCGTCGAGGAGTTGGCGACCGGCCGGGGTCAGCTCGGTGGAGCGTTTGGTGCGCGCGAACAGCTGCGCACCGAGCTCGTGTTCGAGGGCCCGGATCTGGCGGGACAGCACCGGCTGCGCGATGTGCAGGCGCTCGGCCGCGCGGCCGAAATGCAGCTCCTCGGCGACCGCGACGAAGTACCGCAGCTTGCGCAGATCCACGTCCGTCATACCTTGAGGGTATTACAGACGCCCGAACAGGTCTTGGACCGCGACCACCTCGCGGGCGCATCGTGGCAGGGAACCCCACCACGAAAGGCGAATCATCATGACTCTGCAGGACCAGCGCGTCGTCCTCCTCGGCGGTACGTCGGGCATCGGGCTGGCCACCGCCCGCCTCGCCGCCGACCACGGCGCCACCGTGATCGTTGCCTCCAGCAACCCTTCGTCGGTCGAGCGAGCGCTGAAGGAGCTGCCGGCGACGGCCTCCGGTACGGCGGTCGACCTGACCGATCCCGAGGCCGTCGAAGCGTTCTTCGCCGGGCTCGACCCGTTCGACCATCTCGTCTACACCGCCGGTGAAGCGCTCAGCCTGCTCGAAGTCCGGTCGATGGAGCTCGCCCGCGCCAAGCAGGCCTTCGAACTTCGCTACTTCGGAGCCCTGCAAGCCATACACGCAGCGGTCGGCAAGCTCCGCCCCGGCGGATCCATCGTCCTCACCAGCGGTACGGCGGCCGACCGCCCCGGACCGGGATGGTCCATCGCGGCCAGCATCTGCGGCGCCGCCGACTCCCTGGTCCGCGCCCTCGCCGTCGAGCTCGCGCCGATCCGCGTCAACGCCGTCAAGCCCGGAGTGGTCCGAACCCCCTTGTGGCCCGAGGGTTTCGACTACGACGCCGCCGCCGAGTCCGTCCCGGTCGGCCGGATCGGCGAGCCCGAGGACATCGCCGAGGCCTACGTCTTCCTGATGAACCAGCACTACGCCAGCGGCTCCATCGTCACCGTCGGCGGCGGCAATGTGCTCGTCTAACTGAGCCCGCTGGCCAGTGATCCCGAGGCACAGAACGCCCTGCTGGCCGCCTGCGCCTCGCTGACGGGAGTTGAGCTGCCTCAGTCCTGACTGACGTACAAGGTGTTCCCGTCGGGGTCCTGGAAGTTGAACATCGGCGGGACGCCCGGCCAGACCAGCAGCTCGCTGGTGCTCACCTGCTCGTCGTTGAGGTGCTGATGCGCGGCTGCGGCGTCTGGGGTGGCCAGGCGGATTCCGGTGTCTACGGAGCCAGCGCCTGGGGTCAGAGCGAGGCTGGTGCCGCCGCCGGGCGCGGTGACGACGATCCAGCGGCCGCCGAGCTGCGGTAGGGGTGTGTCCAAGGCCAGCGTGAAGCCGAGGGTCTTGGTGTAGAAGTCCAGCGCGCGGTCCTGGTCGGTGACGGGAATGCCAACGGTGCGCACGCTCGTGAAGTGGGTCATGGTGTTTCCTCCAGTACGAATGGTGTCTTCACTCAGTACGTAGAGACCGTGCCGGTGATTTCGACATCGCGCGGCAGTGGGTTTTCGAGGCCGTACAGAACAAGGTACTGATCCGGGACGTCCAGTACGGCGAGCACCTCGTGCCGCACCGTCTGATGGCCGAGCGTCGGGTGGTTCAGGTGCCGCTCCCCCGACACGTGCCGTTTCACGTCCCGCCGCGACCACCGTGCGGCGAACTCCGGGCTCTCAGCGAGCAACTCGTCGACGAGAGCACGGTAGTCCGGATCGTCGACCATGTGCGCAGCGGCCGCGCGGAGGTGAGCGACCACGTCGTCGGCGACCTGAGCCCAGCCCTGGTAGAGACTGCGCGCCTCCGGGCTGAAAATGTAGCGGGAGTTGTTCGGTGGGCGCTTCGGCTGCTCCCCCGGCGCAGGCAGCCGCCCCGGGAACAGATACGCCGCCGCGTCATTCCAGGCCAGCACGTCACCGATTTGGCCGACCACGACGGCGGCAGTGGGCACAGACAGGAACCCGATCGTCCGCAGCGCCGACGGCGACACCTTCCGGGAGTAGGACACGGGTGTGTCAGCGGCGAGCGCCTTGAGGTAGGTGGACTCGTCGTCGGTCAGTGCGAGGGTGCGGATCAGTGCGTCGAGCACGCTGTCCGACGGGTGCGGAGCGCGGCCCTGCTCGAGTCGGGTGTAGTAGCCGACGCTGACCCCGGCAAGGTCGGCAAGCTCCGCCCGGCGCAGGCCCGGCGTACGGCGGGCTTCGTCGGTGGGCGGTGGTGACAGGCGGCCGCGGCGCTCCCGGAGGAACTCGCCCAGCTCGCGCCGTCGTACCGATCGCACCGTGTCCTCCGATCTGGGTAGCCCTGTCAGGTGCACCCAGCAACCTTTTGTCCGTCCGTGCCGAGGTCCACGGTAGTAGTTGTGCCCACTCGACGTTCTGCCCTGACCGCTGCCGCCTTGTCGTTCTTCCTGATCACGCTGAACGCCTCGACGGTGACCACTGCTCTACCCGCGATCGGCCGCGACCTCAACGCCCACGGCGGATTGGCCTGGGTACTCGCGGGCTACTCACTCGTCTTCGCGCTGGCCCTGCTTCCGGCTGGTGCGTGGGCCGACCGGATCGGTGCCCGGCGCGCGTTCGTTGCTGGGCTTGGGCTGTTCGCGGTGACTTCTGTGGGTCTGTGCGCTCGCCCGCGACCTCACCGTGCTGCTGGCAGCGCGCGCCGTACAGGGTGTCGCGGCCGCCGTCATCCTCCCGGCCGGGCTGTCGATGCTCAACGCGGCCTACCCGTTGGACCGTGCCCGCGCGATCGGGCGGTGGAGCGCGGCTGGCGCGATCGCGCTCGTCATCGGATCACCACTCGGCGGCGCGATCACCTCGGCTCTCGGCTGGCAAGGCACGTTCTGGCTCACCGTCCCGCCCACGCTGCTTGCGCTGGTCGTCGCGCTGCGAGTGCCGGTTGCGCGTGACCACCAGCCGGTACGGCGTACGTCGTACCGGCTGGTGTTTGTCGAACCGGCGGTGGTGCTCAGCTCGGCGACCGGGTTCGCGCTGAACTTCGCGACGTACGGCACGATCTTCGTGGTGACGCTGTTCCTGCAGCAGGGTCGCGGTCAGTCCGCGTGGGTGACCGGGCTGGTGTTCGTCCCGATGACCCTGCTGATCGTCCCGGCGAACCTGATCACCGGTCGGCTGACCGCTCGCTTCGGGATCCGGCGGACGTTTCTGCTCGGTCAGTGCTTGATGGCCGTTGGTCTCGTCGGTCTCTTGCTCGGCGGACCGGTCTGGGCGTTCGCCCTCTGGCTGCTGCCGGTTGGTGCGGGCGGCGGGCTCATCGCGCCGGCCACCACCACGCTGATGCTCAACGGCCTGCCCGACCAGAGCGGTCTCGGTGCCGGCCTTCTCAACGCGATCCGCCAACTCGGCAGCGCCGCCGAGCCCGTCGTACTGGCTCCGTTGGGGTTCCGGCTGTGCATGGTTCTGTCTGCGGTGGTCATCGTCGCGCCTGCCCTGATACGTCGAGGAGGCCCGGACGGTGGTGCCGTCCGGGCCTCCTCCGAGCTGGAGCGAACTACTTCGCGACGACCCGGAGGGTGAACTCACCCTCGAAGTTGCCGGTGTTGCGGGCGACCAGGCCCGCCGAACGGATGGCCTTGACGTCGGCGCTGGTCTTCTCGCCCATCGCCTCGAGGACACCGTTGGCGTTGTCGAAGTCGACGTAGACGATGCCGGTCGCACCCTTCACGTCCGGGAGCGCCACCTTGAAGTTCTCCGAGTCACCGAGGTTGCCGCTCTCGAGCACCTTGGCGGCGTACTCCTTGTCCGTCGAGACGACCAGGGTGTCACCGTCCTTGGCGATCTCGATCGGGACCTGGACCGGCGACTGCTGCCGCAGCAGCGTCGTCAGCTTCTCGACCACCGGCTCGGCCTTGGCCGGGTCGGTCTCGAACCGGGCCGCGATCTTCGGACCCGCGGAGGCGTCCTTGTCGACGACGACCGACAGGTTCTTGCCGAGCAGGTTCTTCAGGTCGTCCGGCAGCTTCAGGCCGGTCTGCTCCGAGAAGCCCTGCACGAGATCGCCGATCTCGCCCTTCTCGAGGTTCTTCCAGAGCGCGTCGATCGACGAGTCGACCCCCGAGACGCTGATCGCGGCGGCCGTCGTACCGGGCAGCTTGGTGACCAGCTCGCTGGCGTCGGACGCCTTGGCCACCAGCTCCTGGTCGGACCGCGCGATGCCCTTCAGCTCGACGTACTGCGCGTCGAACCGCAGCGCCGCGGCGACGCTCCCGTTACCGACCGGGTTCGCCTTGACCGGGGCCTTGTCGCCGGCCAGCTTGGCCACGCCCGCGAAGTCCGCCCACAGCGTGGCGAAACCGGGCTCGCCGAGCTTGTCCAGGTCGGCCTTGTACTTCTCGTTGTCCGCCAGTACGCCGTTCTTCGCGGCCGCGACGGCGGAGTCGACCTCGGCCTGCGTCTCGCCGACCAGCAGGTAGCCGTCGCTGAACGCGCGACCGACCTTCTCGCCTGGCTTGCTGCCCTTGTCGAGCGCCTTGGCGGCAGCCTCGTCGTCCTTCGACTCGACGGCGAAGACGACGCTCGGCTCCTTCTGGCCCTCCGGGGTCGGCAGGACGGCGAGGCCGATCCGGTCGCCCATCCAGGGCTTGATGTCCTTGGCGTAGTCGACGTCCTTGAGGTCGCCGGAGTCGTCGTTCGACTTGATCGCCTCGAAGATCTTCTGGCGCAGGTCGTCCTTGTCGCCGGTCAGCTTCAGCTTGTCCTTGGCGGACGGGAACTTCATCAGGAACCGGAGCGCGGCCAGCTTCTGGCCGGCCGACGGGTTCAGGTCCACGCGCAGGTAGCCGATCGCCGTACCGGGCAGGACCGCGTCCGGCTGCTTGCCACCGTTGAGCTTGCCGTAGGCAAAGATTCCGCCACCGGCGACCACGACCACCATGGCCAGGGCCGCGATGATCGGAATGAGCTTGCCACGCTTCTTCTTCGGCGGCTCCTGCTGCCACCCGTCACCAACCTGCACCTGCTCATAGGGAGCGTTCGGCTGCTGGTACGGCGCCTGCTGCTGGTACGGCTGCTGCGGCGGCTGGAACTGCGGCTGCTGCGGCCCCCCGGCGCCTGGGTACTGCGGACCACCCTGACCCGGGAACTGCGGGCCGGGCGGAGTGTTCTGGTCAGACATCAACTTCCCCCTCGTACGGACCGGTGGCCTCACCCACCGGACCAGGAGAGCCTAGTGCACCGGGGGCATGCCCTCTGACGCAACAGGTTTCGAACCGGTTGCAACCGGTTCGGCCCGCCAGGTGATCGCCGCGATCACCGCAGCGGCCAGCGCTGCACCCACCAGCCACGCCACCGCCGGCGTCCACGTGTGCAGCTCAAGAGGCGCAGCCACCAGGTCACCCGGCTTCGCGGCCTGCAGCCGCGGCGTCAGCGGATCATGGCCGAGCAACATCCCGACACCCCAGGAAATCCCGGACCCCAGACAGGCGCCCAGCCCGACGATCGCCACCGACCACGGACCGTAGTTCCGCAGCCACCAGAACAGCGCCCCACCCAACAGGAAAGCAGCCACGAACCCGATCGCCGTGAACGTGCCGTCCGGCCCGAACACCCGGGTCATCTGCTCCTCCCCCAGCGCCCCACCCTGCTCGTCCACCGTGTACTGCGCCAGCGGCGAGAACTGCTGCCACGCCCAGCCCCCGACCACACCAGCCACCAGGAACACCACCACAGTCACCAGAATCGCCTTCGCCCACGGCATCTCCGGCTCAGGCTCCGGCGGCGTCCCGAACGGATTCATCGTCGGTGGCGCCAGATACTGCATCGGCTGTCCGTAAACAGGCCTCGGGGGCAACGAGTCACTCACCTCGTCAGTGTGCCGCATGGGTGGTTGAAGCAATTCACCACCCATCGGCGAGCCGCGGACGCAAGTCAGCTCGGCGATCCGCACGGACGTTCGAGGAGCACAGCAGGGACTCGGCTGACCGCCTCGATACGCTCGCTCAGCCGGGGTGAGATCCGGGCGGCAACATCGAGTACGCGGGCATGTTCTGCTGCGAGATCCCAGCCATGGATCGGCTCATGATGCGCGATCCGGTTCCGCAGACGTCGCAGCTCGTTCAGCTCCGAATGCATCCTGGTGCGACGTACCGGACCGTCGAATGCCTACTGGAGACAGGGCTGCCACAGCCGTCGGTTGTACTCGTCGGACAGGAGCGACCACCAGAACCCGAGCATGAGTTCAGCCACCACCTTTCCGTGAAGCTCAGGCCGTCCACCGCGCGTCGCGTTGGTCCGTGCCACTTCGACCTTGCGGCGGGTTGGTGGCGTCAGTGGAACTCGCGGGTCGCCGTACCAGGATCTCTCCGCACCCAACTGCGTCGCCCAGGAGGTGAGCTGACCGTCCATCGCGTTGCGGAGCCCGATCTCGACGTAGTGCAAGACCTCCTGGAACGCCGAGCTGATCTGCGTGTTCCATTGATACAGCTGGTGAGCAGCGGTGAGACTGCCGTCCGACGCGTGCAGGTAAGGCCCCAGGCGGGCCTCGGAGAGCAGATTCTCCAAGGTCCAGGGCATCCTGCGCGACGTCCGCGTCGACGACGGGTGATCGTTGTTCATCACATCTGTGCCTTTTCGAGCGTCAGTCGGCACTGATATGCTGATCGAGCACGAGAGCCCCGGGAATCACGGTGTACCGGCTTAGGCCAGGGAAACCCCCCGGGGCCTTTGCATGTCCGGCCCCTGTCGCGCATCTCGCCACCACTCCTGTCAGCCCGCCAGGCAGGAGGGGCCTAGGAGGGCTTTCAGGTCGGCCATCAGGGAGGAGGTGGGGGTGACGCGGAAGCGGTCGCCGATGCGCATGACGGTGGTTTTCTGGCGGGCTTCGAGTCGGAGCTGGACCTCGGTCATGCCGGGGTGGGACTGCAGGACGTCACGGAGCTGGTCGACGACCGGCTTGGTGCAGCGGGTGACGGGCATCGTGATGACGACGGGGCCGCTGGGGCCCTCGGTGAGGTCGGGGACGACGACCTCGTCGCCGCTCAGCTCGACGCGGTCCTCGCGGCGGCGGATGCGGCCCTTCATCAAGATGATGGCGTCGTTGCTGAGCAGGTGCGCGTGCAGCTGGTACGCCGAGGAGAACATCATCACCTCGATCGAACCTTCGAGGTCCTCGATGGTGACGATGGCGTAGATGTCGCCGCGTTTGTTCACCTTGCGCTGGACGGCGGTGACCAGGCCGCCGATCGTGACGCGGGTGCCGTCGGGACGGTCCTCGTCGGACAAAAGCTGCCCGATCGTGCAGTCGGTGCCGTTGGTGAGCACGTGCTCGACGCCGAACAGCGGGTGGTCGGAGACGTAGAGGCCGAGCATGTCGCGCTCGTGCGCGAGCTTGGTCGCCTTGTCCCACTCCTCGATCTCGGGGACCCGCACCGACAGCCGGCTGTTCAGTTCGTCGTCGCCGGTCGCGTCGTCGTCACCCATCGAGAACAGGTCGAACTGGCCGTGCGCCTCGTTGCGCTTGAGGTCGATCGCCTCGTCCACCGCCTGCTCGTGGACCGCGACCACCGCGCGCCGGGCGTGGCTCATCGAGTCGAACGAACCGGCCTTGGCCAGCGACTCGATGACGCGCTTGTTGCAGACCGGCAGCGAGACCTTGTCGATGAAGTCGACGAAGTCGGTGAACCGGCCCTTCTCCTCGCGGGCCGCGACGATCTCGGCCACCACGTTGACGCCGACGTTGCGGATGCCGGACAGGCCGAAGCGGACGTCGGTACCGACCGGGGTGAAGTTCGAGTCGGACTCGTTCACGTCCGGCGGCAGCACCTTGATGCCCATCCGGCGGCACTCGTTCAGGTAGATGGCCATCTTGTCCTTGTCGTCCTTCACGGACGTCAGCACGGCAGCCATGTACTCGGCGGGGTAGTTCGCCTTCAGGTAGGCGGTCCAGTACGAGACCAGCCCGTACGCCGCGGAGTGCGCCTTGTTGAACGCGTAGTCGGAGAACGGGAGCAGGATGTCCCACAGCGCCTTGATCGACTCCGCGGAGTACCCGTTCGACTTCATGCCTTCGGCGAAGCCGACGTACTCGGCGTCCAGCACCTCGCGCTTCTTCTTACCCATCGCCCGGCGGAGCAGGTCCGCCTTGCCCAGCGAGTAGCCGGCCAGGCGCTGGGCGATCTCCATCACCTGCTCCTGATAGACGATCAGGCCGTAGGTGACACCGAGGACCGGCTCAAGAGCCTCCTCGAGCGAGTCGTGCGGGTAACTGATCTCCTGCTGCTTGTTCTTGCGCAGCGCGTAGTTGGTGTGGCTGTTCGCACCCATCGGGCCCGGCCGGTACAGCGCCGTACTCGCGGAGATGTCCTCGAAGTTGTCCGGCTTCATCAGCCGCAGCAACGCCCGCATCGGGCCACCGTCGAACTGGAAGACGCCGAGCGTGTCACCGCGGGCCAGCAGGTCGTAGGTCGCCTGGTCGTCGAGCGACTTGCTCAGTGCGTCGAGGTCGATCGTGATGCCGTGCGCGGCCTGGATGTTCTTGACCGCGTCGTCCATGATCGTCAGGTTGCGCAGACCCAGGAAGTCCATCTTGACCAGGCCGAGCGTCTCGCAGCTCGGGTAGTCGAACTGGGTGATGATCTGGCCGTCCTGGTCGCGGCGCATGATCGGGATCAGCTCGATCAGCGGCTCGCTGGACATGATCACGCCGGCCGCGTGCACACCCCACTGGCGCTTCAGGTTCTCCAGGCCGCGGGCGGTGTCGACGATCTTGCGGACGTCCTGGTCGGACTCGTAGAGCTGGCGGAACTCGCCGGCCTCGGAGTACCGCTTGTGGCTGGAGTCGAAGATGCCGGACAGCGGCACGTCCTTGCCCATCACCGCGGGCGGCATCGCCTTGGTGATCCGGTCGCCCATCGCGAACGGGTAGTCGAGCACCCGGCCGGCGTCCTTGATCGCCTGCTTGGCCTTGATCGTTCCGTAGGTGACGATCATCGCGACCCGGTCGTCGCCGTACTTCTCGGTGACGTAGCGGATCACCTCGGGGCGGCGGCGGTCGTCGAAGTCGATGTCGAAGTCGGGCATCGACATGCGTTCCGGGTTCAGGAAGCGCTCGAAGAACAGACCGTGCAGCAGCGGGTCGAGGTCGGTGATCTTCATCGCGTACGCGCACATCGACCCGGCACCGGAGCCACGGCCCGGGCCGACCCGGATGCCGTTGGCCTTGGCCCAGTTGATGAAGTCGGCGACGACCAGGAAGTAGCCGGCGTACCCCTTGGAGGTGATGACCTCGATCTCGTAGTCGGTCCGCTTGCGGACCGGGTCCGGGACGCCCTCGGGGTAGCGGTAGTGCAGCCCGGTCTCCACCTCGGCGATGAACCAGGACTCCTCGTTGTGCCCCTCCGGGCAGGGGAAGCGCGGCATGAACCGGCCCTCGCCCTCGGTGAAGCTGACGTCGCACTGCTCGGCGATCAGCAGCGTGTTGTCACACGCCTCGGGGAAGTCCTTCCAGACCTCGCGCATCTCGGCCGCGGTCTTCACGTAGAACTCGTTGGCGTCGAACTTGAACCGGTTCGGGTCCGACAGCGTCGAGCCGGACTGCACACACAGCAGCGCCGCGTGCGACGTCGCGTCCTCGGGCTTGGTGTAGTGCAGGTCGTTGGTGGCCACCAGCGGCAGCCCGAGCTCCTTGGCCAGCCGCAGCAGGTCGGCCTGGATGTTCCGCTCGATGCCGAGACCGTGGTCCATCAGCTCGCAGTAGAAGTTCTCCTTGCCGAAGATGTCGCGGAACTCCGACGCGGCCTTGATCGCCTCGTCGTACTGCCCGAGCCGCAGCCGCGTCTGCACCTCGCCGGACGGGCAGCCGGTGGTCGCGATCAGGCCCTGGCCGTAGGTCTGCAGCAGCTCGCGGTCCATCCGGGGCTTGAAGTAGTAGCCCTCGAGACTGGCCAGCGAGCTCATCTTGAACAGGTTGTGCATGCCCGAGGTGTTCTTCGCGAGCAGCGTCATGTGGGTGTAGGCACCCGAGCCGGAGACGTCGTCACGGCCCGAGTTCGCGTCGCCCCACTTGACCCGCTTGCGCTCGGTCCGGTGGGTGTGCGGCGTCAGGTAGGCCTCGACGCCGATGATCGGCTTGACGTCGTACTTCTTCGCGGTCCGCCAGAACTCGTAGGCCCCGAAGACGAACCCGTGGTCGGTGGTCGCGATCGCCGGCTGGCCCATCTCCTGGGCCGTTTTGAACAACTCGTCGATCCTTGCCGCGCCATCCAGCATCGAGTACTCGGTGTGCACGTGGAGATGCACAAAACTGTCGCTGGACCCCATATCGGCGCGGACCTCCCAGGGCGTGAATGAGCGGGACCGGTACAGAGTATGCGGGCCCACGGACAGTTCTGAATCGGCTCACCGGCGACGCCCGCAACGCCCGCTATCCGGTCGTCAGCTCTTGACATCATATTGTCAATAACGACATCATGTTGTCATGACCGAGAACAGCGCGATCCCCGTCCACGTCGCCGTCTACGACACCTACGCCGACTGGGAGGCCGGCTTCGCCACCGCGCACATCAACCGGCCCGACTGGCAGCGCAAGCCCGGCCGGTACGTCGTCCGCACCGTCGCCGCGAGCGCGGACCCGATCCGGACCAGCGGCGGGATGCGGGTGCTCCCGGACCTGACCCTCGACGAACTGTCACCAGCTGAGAGCGCGATGCTGATCCTGCCGGGGAACGACCTCTTCCCGACCCCGGCGTACCAGCCGTTCGTCGCGAAGGCGCGCGAGTTCCTGGAGGCCGACGTACCGGTGGCTGCGATCTGTGGCGCGACCGGCGGACTGGCGCTGGCCGGGCTCCTGGACAACCGGCCGCACACCAGCAACGCGCTCGAGTTCCTGCAGAGCCTCGGGTACGGCGGCTCGGCGTTCTACCGCGATGAGCTCGCGGTCACTGATGGGGCGCTGATCACCGGAAAGGCGCAGGCACCGGTCGAGTTCGCCCGGGAGATCCTGGCGAAGCTCGAGGTGTACGAACCCGCGGTCCTCGACTCCTGGTACAAGCTCTACGGAGCCAAGGATCCGGCAGGCTTCTTTGAATTGATGTCAGTATGAATCGGCGAGCTTGTCGAGGGCCTGGTCCAGGTCCTCGGGGTACTGCGAGGTGAACTCGACGTACTGACCGCTGCCGGGGTGGTCGAAGCCGAGCCGCATCGCGTGCAGCCACTGGCGCTTCAGCTCGAGCCGCTCGGCGAGCACGGGATCCGCGCCGTACGTGAGGTCGCCGCAGCACGGGTGACCGATCGCGGACATGTGAACGCGGATCTGGTGCGTGCGGCCGGTCTCGAGGGTGATCTCGAGCAAGGTCGCGTAGCGGAACGCCTCGAGCGTCTCGTAGTGCGTGACGCTGGGCTTGCCGCCGGCGATGACCCCGAACTTGTAGTCGTGGTTCGGGTGCCGGTCGATCGGAGCGTCCACGGTGCCGGTGAACGGGTCGGGGTGACCCTGCACCAGCGCGTGGTAGATCTTCTTGACCGTCCGCTCCTTGAAGGCACGCTTGAGGACGGTGTACGCGTACTCCGTCTTCGCGACGACCATCAGGCCGGACGTGCCGACGTCGAGGCGGTGCACGATGCCCTTGCGCTCGGCGGCACCACTGGTGGAGATGTTGAAGCCGGCTCCGGCCAGGTGACCGATCACGGTCGGGCCGGTCCAGCCCGGTGACGGGTGGGCGGCGACGCCGACCGGCTTGTCAACCACGACGATCTCGTCGTCGTCGTGCACGATCCGCAGGTTGTCCACGGTCTGCGGTACGACGGTCACCTCGGAAGGCGGTGCGGGCAGCTCGACATCGAGCATCACACCGGCCGCGACGCGGGCCGACTTGAGCGCCGCGACGCCGTCGACCTGAACGAGGCCGGACTCGATCATCTCGGCGGCCTTGGTGCGGGAGACACCGAAAAGGCGGGACAGGGCGGCGTCGAGCCGCTCACCGGCCAAGCCGTCCGGGACCATGACGGTGCGGGCGCTCACTTGCGCTGCTCCCTCGTCCCGTCGAGGCGGATCCCGCGCAGGGTCTGGATGACCAGCAGGATGGCGGCCGAGGTGACGGCCATGTCAGCGACGTTGAAGATCGCCCAGTGCGGCGTCTGCAGGAAGTCGACGACATGCCCGTGGAACGGCGAGGGCTCGCGGAAGATCCGGTCGGTGATGTTGCCGACCGCGCCGCCGAACAGCAGCCCGAACGCGATCGCCCAGCCGGTCGACCCGAGCCGGCGCGACAGGTAGATGACCCCGACCGCCACCGCGATCTGGATCACACTGATCACCGGCGTATACCCGGCGCCGAGGCTGAACGCGGCCCCCGAGTTCCGGATCAGGTTGAACTTCAGCAGGCTGCCGATCACGTTCACCGGCTCGCCCGGCGTCAGATGCGCCAGCGCGAGCGCCTTCGTCAGCTGATCGAGACCCAGCACCACGATCCCCGCCACCGCGAACAACCCGATCCACCTCCAGGACCGGACCGGCGGCTCAGGAGACGACGGAGAACCGGCCGACTCGAGGTCGGCCGGTTCGGAAGCCGGTACGTCGTCCCCGGGCTGGCGGGGCGTGGGGGCGTCGTCGTTCAGCGACGTTCTTCGCGTTCTTTGCATGAGACGCACAGTGTCGCACGCGGGAAAGCCTGCAGCCGACCCTTGCCGATGGCCTTGCCGCAGGACTCGCAGACGCCGTACGTGCCGTCCTCGATCCGGGACAGGGCCCGCTCGTCCTGGTCGAGCATGTCGCGGGCGTTGTTGGCCAGCGACATCTCGTGGTCGCGCTCCAGCGTCGTGGAGCCCACGTCGGCCTGGTCGTTGCCGGCGCCGTCCCCGCCGTCGCGCAGCAGCCCGACGATCTCCTTCTCGGCGACCTTGATCTCGTCGCGGAGGTGGACCACATCGGCCTCGAGCTCGGCGCGCAGTTCGGCCAGCTCGGCCGCCGTCCACGGCGCCTCGCCGTCCTTGACTGCCAGGGTCTCGGCCTTGTGCACCGGGGACTTGGCCGGCGCCGTCGCCGGTGTCCTGTTCTCGTTCGTCTTCATGGCCACCCTCTTCTTTGCCGGTGCCTTACGGGTTGTCGTGCTGGACTCACTCGATCCCGAGGCACTCTTCTTGGCCGCGGTGGAACGTTGGGGGGCGGACTTCCTGGGAGCCGTAGCCATGGGCAGCTACCCCCTCGTCGTCGGAGACTGAAGCGGACTGGTCGCCAGACAGTAGGCCAGCTTCCAGAGCCTGGCCAGTCCGACGCGCAGACCGTGGACATACGGTAGTCGCTTCTTCAAGTTCACTCGATGTTCCGCGCGTCACAGCCGCGTCTCAGCCGCTACCGACAGTGACAATTGCATGAACATCAGGCAGCATTCTCACGGTTGTACCCCCGATCGGCGACTGTATTTCCCTGATCCCGCCCCACCGCCCCCATCGGATTAACGATTCGTAGTTGCCCGGTACGACGCCGTACACTGGCAACCGCGACCTGCAAGGCAGTGATGGGGCCATCACCCCGGAGCCGCCGGAAGAACAGTCCGTGGCGACCTATTAGAACCGGCAGCGGCGCGCGAAGGAAGTGGGTAACTCCCCGGGTTTCACCCTGAGAGTCGCCAAGGAGGGTGGTACCGCGCGGTGCCCGGCCGATCCGGCCACGGCATTTCGTCCCTCGTCGGGCAGGCAACGGCGACGAAGGACCTCAGACATGGCGACCCCGAACACCCCCTGGCGGCAAGTACCCGCCCAGGTCGACTTCCCCGCGCTGGAGCGCGAGGTGCTCACCCACTGGGACGAGCACGACACCTTCGCGCGGAGCCTCGAGCAGTCCGCCGACGGCACGCCGTGGACCTTCTTCGAGGGTCCCCCCACCGCGAACGGGATGCCCGGCACGCACCACATCGAGGCGCGCGTCTTCAAGGACGTCTTCCCGCGCTACCGGACCATGAAGGGCTTCTCGGTCGAGCGCAAGGCCGGCTGGGACTGCCACGGCCTGCCGGTCGAGGTCGCGGTGGAGAAGGAGCTCGGCTTCAACGGCAAGAACGACATCGAGGCCTACGGCATCGCCGAGTTCAACGCCAAGTGCCGCGAGTCGGTGCTGCGCAACGTCGACGCCTTCAACGAGCTGACCGTGCGGATGGGCTACTGGGTCGACCTGGAGCACCCGTACAAGACGATGGACCCGGAGTACGTCCAGTCCGTCTGGTGGTCGCTCAAGCAGATCCACGACAAGGGCCTGCTGGTCGAGGACTACCGGATCACGCCGTACTGCCCGCGCTGTGGCACCGGCCTGTCCGACCACGAGCTGGCCCAGGGCTACGAGACGGTCGTCGACCCTTCGGTCTACGTCCGCTTCCCGCTCACGTCGGGGCCATTAGCTGACAAGGCCGGCAAGCCTGTATCACTGCTGGTCTGGACGACCACCCCGTGGACACTCGTCTCCAACACCGCCGTTGCCGTACACCCCGACGTCCAGTACGTCGTCGCCACCGACGGCACCGAGTCCCTCGTAGTGGCCGAGCCGCTGCTGGACCGCCTCGGCGAGGGCTGGACCGTGACGGAGCGGTACGTCGGCCGCGACATGGAGCGCTGGACCTACCAGCGGCCGTTCGAGCTGGTGGAGTTCCCCGAGCCGGCGCACTACGTCGTACTGGCTGAGTACGTCACCACTGAGGACGGCACCGGTCTGGTGCACCAGTCCCCCGCATTCGGCGCCGACGACCTCATCGTCTGCCGTGCGTACGGCCTGCCGGTCGTGAAGCCGGTGGAGGCCGACGGGACGTTCTCAGCGGACATCCCGCTGGTGGGCGGTCAGTTCTTCAAGAAGGCCGATGCGGACCTGGTCAAGGACCTCGACGCGCGCGGTGTGCTCTTCAAGCACGTCCCCTACGAGCACCCCTACCCGCACTGCTGGCGCTGCCACACCCCGGTCATGTACTACGCGCTGCCGTCCTGGTACATCCGCACCACTCAGGTGAAGGACGCACTGCTCCGGGAGAACGAGAAGACCAACTGGTTCCCGGAGTCGGTCAAGTGGGGCCGGTACGGCGACTGGCTGCGGAACAACATCGACTGGGCGGTCTCCCGGTCGCGCTACTGGGGCACGCCGCTGCCGATCTGGCGCTGCGAGGAGGACCACCAGGTGTGCATCGGCTCGCTGGCCGAGCTCGGTCAGCTCGCTGGACAGGATCTGAGCGCCGCCGATCCGCACCGCCCGTACGTCGACGACATCACCTTCGCCTGCCCGACCTGTGGCGGTGAGTCGCACCGGGTCGCCGAGGTGATCGACGCCTGGTACGACTCCGGCTCGATGCCGTTCGCGCAGTGGGGATATCCGTGGGTGGAGGGGTCGACGGAGAAGTTCGAGGCGGCCTACCCCGGTGACTT
Organism: Kribbella sp. NPDC051587; assembly: GCF_044453945.1. Lineage (NCBI taxonomy): Bacteria > Bacillati > Actinomycetota > Actinomycetes > Propionibacteriales > Kribbellaceae > Kribbella > Kribbella sp. NPDC051587. The sequence continues at coordinate 684,280 of NZ_JBITDE010000003.1, read as the reverse complement.
CATCTCCGAGGCGATCGACCAGACCCGTGGCTGGTTCTACACGCTGATGGCGATCGGCACGCTGGTGTTCGACGAGTCGTCGTACCGCGATGTGGTCTGCCTCGGGCACATCATGGCCGAGGACGGCCGGAAGATGTCCAAGCACCTGGGCAACATCCTGGAGCCGATGCCCTTGATGGACACCCACAGCGCGGACGCGGTGCGCTGGTTCATGGCCGCCTCCGGGTCGCCCTGGAAGGCGCGCGGCATCGGCCCGAACGTGCTGAACGAGATCGTCCGGAAGGTGCTGCTCACCTACTGGAACACGGTCGCGTTCCACTCCCTGTACGCACGGCTGGCCAACTGGTCGCCGTCCGACGTACCGCCGGTCGCGGAGCGCTCGGTGCTGGACCGCTGGCTGGTCAGCGAGACGCACCGGCTGGTCCGGGACACCGACGAGGCCTACGCGGTGTACGACACCCAGAAGCTCGGTCTGCTGATCAGCCAGTTCGTCGACACGCTGTCGAACTGGTACGTCCGGCGGTCGCGGCGGCGGTTCTGGGCCGGTGACGCCGGTGCCTTGGCGACGCTGCACGAGACGCTAGACGTGCTGACGCGGGTGATGGCGCCGCTGACGCCGTTTGTGACCGAGCGGGTCTGGCAGGACGTGTTCCGCCCGGTCACTCCCGAGCTGGCGGAGTCCGTGCACCTGTCGACCTTCCCGACGTACGACGCCGGTCTGATCGACGACGTACTGGCGCAGCACGTGTCGATGGCCAAGAGGGTCGTCGAGCTCGGCCGATCGGCGCGGGCCGAGGCCAAGGTCCGGACGCGGCAGCCGCTGTCCCGGGCGCTGGTCGGCTCGGCCGCGATCGCGGACCTGTCCGCCGAGCTGCTGCAGGAGATCGCCGACGAGCTCAACGTCGGTTCGGTCGAGCCGCTGTCGTCGGCGGGTGCGGACCTGGTCGAGTTCTCCGCGAAGGGCAACTTCCGCGAGCTCGGCAAGCGGTTCGCCAAGCAGACCCCGGTCGTCGCCGCCGCGATCGCCGCGGCGGATGCCGCCGTACTGGCTGCGTCGTTGAAGGCCTCCGGTACGGCGACAGTCGTGGTCGATGGCGCTGACGTCGAGGTGACCGAGGCCGACGTACTGCTGTCCGAGCGGCCCAAGGAAGGCTGGTCGGTGGTGAACGAGCAGGGCGAGACCGTTGCCCTCGACCTCGAGATCACCCCCGAGCTCAAGCAGGCCGGCCTCGCCCGCGAGGTGGTCCGGACGTTGCAGGAGGCCCGCAAGTCGGCCGGCCTCGAGGTCTCCGACCGCATCAAGGTCTGGCTCACCACCACCGACACCGAACTGGCCGATGCCCTCGGCAAACACGGCGAAGACCTCGCCCGCGAGGTCCTAGCTGTCGAACTCACCCTCTCCGCCCCGGCCGAAGGCAACCTCGTCACCGGCACGGAGGAAGACCTCAACCTCACCTACTGGCTCACCAAGGCATAGGTGGATGGAGGGAGGGGCTCACAGCCTCTCCCTCCCGTCACCTCGGTGGGCGGACGGTGCGGGTGCGGAGGGCTGGGGTGGCGTTGAGGTGGGTGAGGGCGTCGACGAGGAGTTGGCGGGAGGACTCGACCCGGTCGTTGCCCAGGGCTTTTCGCAGTTCGGCGTCCAGTGCTGCGCGATGCTTGCGGGCGGCGGCGATGACCGCCTGACCGCGGTCGGCGAGGGCGACTTGTTTGGCGCGGGCGTCGGCGGGGTCGGTACGGCGGGTGACGTAGCGGCGGGCCTGGAGATCGGCGACCGTCTTCGAGGCGGCCTGCTGGGTGACGCCGAGTGACTCCGCGAGCGTGGTGATTGTCACGGGGCCGGCGACCAGATGCTGGAACACGACGCCGTCGGCGAAGCGGGAGTCCGCGAAACCGTCGGCCGCCAGCCGCCGTTGCAGCTCGTCGGCGAGGGCCCAGCCGGTGAAGAGCGAGGCGAGGGACAAATCGGCAGCGGCCGGATCGAGCTCCATGCGACGCAATATACAACCTTGGTTGTGCATCAGGTAATCTACAACCATGGTTGTGCAAAAGGAGTTCATCGAGAGAGCGCACAAGATCGTCTGGTGCGGCGTGGCGACCGTGGGACCGGACCACCGGCCGCGGAGCCGGATCCTGCACCCGATCTGGGAGATCGACGCGGAAGGAGAGCTGACCGGCTGGATCGTCACCCGGGCGACGCCGGTGAAGGTGCGGCACCTTGCGTACAGCAACTACTTGAGCTGTAGCTACTGGGAGCCCGGCCACGACGTGGCCATCGCGGACTGCCAGGCGGAGTGGATCGACGATACGGCGACCCGGCAACGGGTCTGGGAGCTGTACGCCGCTGCTCCGGCGCCGCTCGGTTACGACTTCTGGAGTGTGTTCCCCGAAGGACCGGCTGGGGAATCACCCTCGCTACTGCGGCTGACGCCGTACCGGCTGAGGCTCTTCGATGTCGAGACTCTGACCGGTCGGAGGCGACCGCCCGCGTGGCCCTGACTCTCCGTCACTGGTTACGGACAGTGAGTCAAAAGTACCCGGACACGCCGAAGAGGCGGTGCTGCCGGAAAGCACCGCCCCTTCACAGGTTCAGACGTTACAAACTCAGACTCCGTGACCGCCGTGCGCCTGCGCACGGGCCTCGGGACGGAATCCGTTCCGCGGGCTCAGCGTGTCGTCGCCGTTGCCCAGCGCCTTGAGCTGCTCGGTGAAGTACGTCTTCAGCCGGCTGCGGTACTCGCGCTCGTAGGCGTGCAGGTCGTCGATCGTGCGCTCCAGCTGGCCCTTCTGCTTCTCCAGGGTGCCCAGCATCTGTGCGCGGCGCTCGGCGATCTCGCCGTCCAGCTTCTCGGCGCGGGCGCGGGCCTCACCGGTCATCCGGTCGGCCTTGCCCCGTGCCTCGTTCTCCAGGCGCTCGGCCTTGGCGCGGGCCTCGCCGATGATCTTGTCGGCGGTGTCCTTCGCCTCCTGCACCAGGTCGTCGGAGTGCTTGGTGGCCATCTCCAGCAGCCGCACCGCGGAGCTGGAGGCGTCGCCGACGGTGCCGGCTGCCGCAGCAGCCCCCGCGGCCACGACCGCGGGCACCACGACCGGCGGCTTCTCCTCGATGATGGGCTTCTCGACCACCACCGGCGGCTTCGGCTGCTGCACGACCGGCGGCAGCGCGGCGGTCTGGTCGACCGGCCGCTCCTGACCGGCGCCAGCGCGCTGGGCGGCCGCGAGCTTGGCCCGCAGCTCCTCGTTCTCGGCGAGAAGGCGCTCGAGCTCGGCCTCCACCTCGTCGAGGAAGGAGTCGACCTCTGTGACGTCGTAGCCCTCCCGTAGTCGGACGGGCGTGAACTGCTTCGAGCGGACGTCATCCGGCGTCAGCGGCATCTTTCACCTCGTTTGTCTGTGTCTTGGCGGAGTCCCCGTGGCCTTCACCTCGGCGACTCAGTAGATCACGTTATCGCTTCGTTGTGTTGTGACGGAATCCGGGCGGGCGACAACGGTCGACGACTTCGGTTCTCCGAGACTCTACCTACCCGGTCCCAAGCCCCTCATTCACAGCGAATTCAGGGCCGTGTTGTTGATCGACATCGCCACGGAGACGATCACGAACAGCATCAGCATGGACAGGTCGATCCGGATCCCGCCGGCCCCGATCGGGGGCAGGATCCGGCGCAGCGGCCGTACGAACGGGTCCGTGATCGAGTAGATCGCCTCGAGCAGGATCAGCAGCGGGCCCTTCGGGTGCCACTGCGGGGCGAACATGACGATCAGCTGGAGTACGAAGCGCGCCACCAGCACGAGGAAGAAGGCGAGCAGGGCGTACCCGATGATTTGGAGGACGAGCACTAGAGCAACCATGTCGTCAATGAGTGTAGAAGACGGCGGAAGTCAGCACAGCCGCGGTCAGCTCTGGTTGTAGAACCCGTCCGCGGCGATCTTCTCCTTCTCCTCCGCGGCGACCGTCACGTTCGGCGGGCAGACCAGGAACACCTTGGTGGTGATCCGCTCGATGGAGCCCCGGCAGCAGAAGATCAGCCCGGCGGCGAAGTCCACCAGCCGCTTGGCGTCCGCGTGGTCCATCTCGGTCAGGTTCATGATGACGGGCGTGCCGTCACGGAAGTGCTCACCGATCACGCGCGCTTCGTTGTAGCTGCGCGGGTGCACGGTGGTGATGCGGGCCAACTCGGTAACCTCCGGGGACGGTGCGACACCACGTCGTTCTGGGAACTTGCTGACCGTGCCGCCCGGCTCCTCGCGCACTACGTCGCGGGACTCGCGGCTCTCCCGGCCGGCGACCACCGGCTCGGCCTCTGGGGAGTCCCCGTCGACGGCTTCGTCGTCGTACTCGTCGTAGTCGTCGTACTCGTCGTCGTAGCGAGCGTTGTAGCGCTCCCCGTCCTCGACCAAGCCGAGGTACACACCCATCTTGCGCAGTGCGCCGCTCATGGCCCTCCAGCCTCTCGATCCCGGTTCGACGACAACAGTGAGCAGGAAGGAAACCTGCTCGATGTCGACACTAACCGAGTGAAGGACGCGTACCGAGTAAGGCGCGCCCGAGCCGGACGTGTGTTGCTCCGTGCCGGATCGCCGCCTCCAGATCCCCGGTCATCCCGGCCGAGATCCAGGCGGCATCTGCATGTTCGGAGCGTAGCCGGGCCGCCACTTCCTGCAGACCGGCGAACGCCTTATCCGGCTCCGATCCGAGTGGCGCGACGGCCATCACCCCACCGAGCTCGAGGCCGTCCGCGGCCGCGACCTCGGCAGCCAACTCCAGTACGTCGGCCGGTGCCACCCCGCCGCGGTCCGCACCGGTCGCCGCGTCCTCAGGCCCGTACGACGCGAGGCTCACCTGCAGCAGGCATCGGAGCGTCTTCTCCTCGGCCACGGCAGCCTTCGACAGAGCGGTGACAAGAGACACTCGGTCGACCGAGTGGACAACCGAAGCGTGTCGCACGACCGAGCGAGCTTTCTTCGACTGCAGCTGACCGACGAAGTGCCAGGTGAGCTCCGGACACTCGGGAGCCTTCACTTTCAGCTCCTGCTCACGGTTCTCTCCGACGTCCACGACCCCGAGGGCCGCCAGCGCCGCTACGTCGCTGACTGGGAAGGTTTTGGTGATCGCGACGAGGGTGACCTCCTCCCGAGCTCTCCCGGCCGCCACACAGGCCTTCTCGATCCGCTCCTGCACTCGTTGCAGATTGTCGCGGAGCTCTTGCTCTCGGCTCATACGAGCTTCACCAGACCGGCGAGCCGGCCGCTCTGCTTGCCTTCGCGGCGGTACGAGTACAGGTCCGCGGACTCCATCGTGCAGCCGCGCGCGTCCTCGATCACGTCGACCCCGAGCTCCTCCAACTGGGCTTTGACCCCGGCAGCCACATCGAGCGCCGGAGTTCCCCAGCTCGTCTCCGAGTACGACGCCGGCACGCGTTCGCTGACCTCGGCCCGCATCGCGTCCGGCACCTCGTAGCACTTGCCGCAAGCATTCGGCCCGAGGACCGCGGTGATCCGGTCGGCGCCGAGCGCGCGCATCGCCTCCACAGTCGCGGGCGCGACACCGACGTACATGCCAGGTCGTCCCGAGTGCGCGGCGCCGATGACGCCGTTCTCACTGTCAGCAAGCAGAACTGGCAGACAGTCAGCAGCCCGTACGGCGAGCACGATGTCCGTGCGCGTGGTGACCAACCCGTCCACCCGCGGCACCGGGTCGAGCGGAATCGGATCGCCGGGCCGGATGACATGAACGTCCCGCCCATGCACCTGGCTCACCCGGATCACGTGCTCCGGCGCAACGCCGAAGGCCGCACCCACCCGGCGGAAGTTCTCCCCGATCCGGGTGGGGTCCTCCCCCAGCTCCCCCGCTCCGCCGAGGTTCAGCTCGCCGTACGGCGGTTCGCTGATCCCGCCGAAGCGGTCGGTGACGGCGAAGCGGGCAGCACCATGAACCGCGTCGTAACTGAACACCATCAAAGGCTACCTGCGGTACTGGCACTCAGGCAGTGACGCTGAGCCTGTCGAGCACGGTCTTGGCCTCCTCGGTCACTTCCCGGCGGCCCGGCTTGTCCGACAGGCCGAGCACATGCTCGAGAGCACTGCGATAGGCCGCGTCGAACGCGTCCTCGGCCGCCAGTTCGACGTCCGGCGTGACTCCGGTCCCTTCCCAGTTCGTGCCGGAGACCGGGTTGACCGCCTTGGCCACCGGAACGCTGACCTCGAGATGCGGGTGCACGGTGAAGCCTTCGCGCGGATGTGCGCCGCCTCGCGTTCGTTCGCCCACCACGACCGCGCGGCCGAGCTGCTGCAGGTCGTACGTGAGCTCCTCGCCCGCCGAGAAGGTGATCGACGAGGTCAGCACCCAGATGGGCTTGCTCGCACCGAACTGCGGGCCGACCAGCTGCGGCGTGGTCCAGAACTGACGGACCGTCCCGGCCGCCGGTGTGACCAGGTCGTTCAGGTGCACGGGCTCATCGGAGAACAGGTAGCTGCACACCAGCGCGACCATGTCCGGCGAGCCACCCCGGCAACCGCGCAGGTCGATCAGCAACGCGTCGGTCGTGTGCAGCATCGCCATCGCACCGGCAAAGGCACCACCAGCGTGCCGCGGCTCGAACAGCATCGGCCGGATCTCCAGTACGCCGACGTTCCCGGCCAGCCGCTCCACCCGGGCCATCCCGGCCGTGTTCAGCTCGGCCCGCGCCCGCCAGAACGCCTCTTCGGCAACGGGATCGGTCTCCACGGGGACGAGCTCGTCGACATGGTGGAGCAGTCGCAGGTGCTTGTCGTCGTTGCCGACCTGAAGGTCCGCGGTCACCCGTTCCGCCAGCACGAGCGGATCGCTCAGGTCGTCGTACTGGCTTGCCAGCAGTCGATCCGCGACCGCCGCACCCACCTCGGGGAACACGTAGTGGGTCCGCACCAGAGCGGCGGTTCGATCGATGACTGCGGTGATTTCGTCTTTGCGCATGGCGGATAGTGAATCACCGCCATGCGCCGACGGTCGTCCGGGTTTCTACTTAAGGAAGTCCGGGATGTCCAGGTCGTCTTCCGGCTCCGGCTTGGGGGCCGGACGGGCGGGAGCGGCCGGACGCGTCTGCGCCGGAGGCGGCGTGGACGTGCTGGGTCCGTTGGTCGGCCAGGTGCCGCCCTGGGTGGCCGGTGCGGGCTGCGTCGGCTGCACGGTGCGGACCGGGTCACCGGTCTGCGGACGAGCCGAGTGCGTAGTGCCTTGGCCAGGGCGGCCGTCGTTCTGCGTCGGGACCGGGACGGTGTCGTCGGTCGGCGACGTCGGGAACGGCGACGCGGCAGGCTGGCTCGCCGGAGCTGACTGCTGAGCCGGCGCCGACTGCTGGGCAGGCGGCTGCTGCTGAGCAGGCGGGGTCGGCGGCTGAGCCGGAGTAGACATCTGCTCCGAGTACGACGACTGCTGCGGCGGCTGCTGTTGGGCAGGCGGCTGCTGAGCCGGGGCCGACTGCTGGGCAGGCTGCTGCTGGGCAGGCGGCGGGGTGGTGGCCGGGCGGCTGGTCTGCGGGCGAGCCTGGCTGGTCGCCTGCTCGCGGCGCTTCGGCATGCCGCCGTCGAACCCGGCCGCGATCACCGTGACCCGCACCTCGTCACCGAGCGCGTCGTCGATGACCGCACCGAAGATGATGTTCGCGTCGGTGTGCGCCGATTCCGAGACCAGCTGCGCGGCCTCGTTGATCTCGAACAGGCCCAGGTCGGAGCCGCCGGCGATCGAGAGCAGCACGCCGTGCGCACCCTCGATGCTTGCCTCCAGCAACGGAGACGAGATGGCCGCCTCGGCCGCCGCGACCGCGCGGTCCTCACCGCGCGACGAGCCGATGCCCATCAGCGCGGAGCCGGCGTTCGACATGACCGCCTTGACGTCGGCGAAGTCGACGTTGATCAGCCCCGGGGTGGTGATCAGGTCGGTGATGCCGGAGACACCCTGCAGCAGCACCTGGTCGGCCTGCTTGAAGGCGTCCAGCACGGACACCGCCCGGTCGGAGATGGTGAGCAGCCGGTCGTTCGGGATCACGATCAGCGTGTCGACCTCTTCGCGGAGCGCGGCGATGCCGTCCTCCGCCTGGGTCGCCCGGCGCTTGCCCTCGAAGGAGAACGGCCGGGTCACCACACCGATGGTCAGCGCGCCGAGCGAGCGCGCGATCCGCGACACGACGGGCGCGCCGCCGGTTCCGGTGCCACCGCCCTCACCGGCGGTGACGAAGACCATGTCGGCGCCCTTGAGCGCCTCCTCGATCTCCTCGGCGTGATCCTCCGCGGCCTTCTGCCCGATCGCCGGGTTCGCCCCGGCGCCGAGGCCGCGGGTCTCCTCGCGGCCGATGTCGAGCTTGACGTCCGCGTCGCTCATCAACAACGCCTGCGCGTCGGTGTTGATGGCGATGAACTCAACGCCCTTCAGACCGTGCTCGATCATCCGGTTGACGGCGTTTACGCCGCCTCCGCCGATACCGACGACCTTGATGAGTGCCAGGTAGTTCTGCGGTGCCGCCACAGTCCGCGCCTCTCGCCTCGTTCTGTTCCCGTTGTCCAGCGAAAAGACTGAACCTCAACTGAATACTTAGACTTATGTCAACTTTAGATTACGTCGCACCGTACGGGACCCTTGACAACAAAGTCCACGCGCCTCGCCGTGGTGAGACGGCTCACCGCCCAGACCCACCAACACTCTTTTCCCCTTTGGTGACAGGGAGATCGGGGGCGGACACGTCGTACACGACGGCTTTGCGTTTCATCAGCACGGTAAGTACTTCGGCCTTGCGCGCGCTGTCATCGGAGCTCCCCCAGACGACCTTCACGCCACCGCCGAGGTTCAGTGTGATCGAGTCCGGTGACGCGGCCGAGATGGACCCCACCTGACCCCGCAGAACCTCCGGCAGCGCGGCCGAGACCGTCACCACTGAACGAATCGTTTGATCCCGCCGCGGTCCGGTCACCTTGGCCTCAGGCAATCCCGCCGGCCGGGTCGTCAAAGTCTTGAACGACGTACCGGTCGCGTCGACGAGTTCCCATCGCGTGCCGTCGGTCACCACGACCACCGGCAACCGCTCGGTGACCACGATCACCACCTTGTTCGGCCACGCCCGGGTCACCTGCGCGTCGGCCACCGCCGGGATGGTCCGCACCCGGGTCGCGATCGCGCCCAGATCGACCTTCGCCAGCGGTGTGCCCAGCGGTGCCGCCGCGGTCTGCTCGATCGTTGCCACCGGCACCGTATCGGCGCCGCTCACCCGGACTCCGTGGACAGCGAACGCGGAGGAGAAGTAGAACAGCCAGACGACCAGGGCGCCGAGCAGAACCACCGCACCGCCGATCGCCCACGGCAACCAGCTGCGCCAGCGCACCAGCCGTTGCCGGCGCGCGAACCGCTGTTGAGCCCGAGCCAGATCAGCGCTCTGGCTCATGCAGCAACCCCACGTTCAGCAAACCCCACGCAATTACTTCAGCACAGGGTCGGCGGAGACCGGCGCAGACTCGCGGAGGGCGGCCCGTTCGGCCAGCAAACCAACGACTTCCGGGCCGATCAAGGTCACGTCGCCCGCGCCGAGGGTGACCACCAGGTCGCCCGGTACGGCGAGATCCGCGACCAGCTGCGGTACGGCGGACCACGACGGCTCGAACCGCACCTGCTCCGGCTTCAGCGGCACGTGGTTGGCCAGCAGGGCGCCGGTGATGCCGGGCTCGGGGTCCTCGCGGGCCGCGAACACGTCCATCACCACGACCTCGTCGGCCAGTGCGAGCGCCTCGGAGAACTCGGCCGCGAAGATCCGCGTCCGGCTGAACAGATGCGGCTGGAAGCACGCGATCACGCGCCCCTCCCCTGCCACCTGCCGGGCCGCGATCAGGTCGGCGGTCAGCTCGGTCGGGTGGTGCGCGTACGAGTCGAAGACCCGCACACCGTCCTCGAGACCCTTGAACTCGAACCGCCGTCCGGTCCCGGTGAACGCCGCCAGCCCCTCGGCCAGGTCGGCCGCGGAGAAACCGAGCCCGAGCCCGACCGTGAGCGCCGCCGACGCGTTCAGCACGTTGTGCTTGCCCGCCTGCTGCAGCTGCACCATCGGCAGCCGCCGCCCGCGGTAGATCGGTACGAACGTCTGTGTGGCGCCGGTCGCGGTGAGCTCGGTCACCTGCAGGTCGACGTCGTCGGACTCGCCGTACGTCCGGACGTCGACCCCCCGCTCCCGCGCGTACGCCGTCAGCTTCCGCGCGCCCTCGTCGTCATGGCAGATCACCATGAACCCGCCGGGCAGCACGCGGGCGGTGAAGTCCTCGAAGGCCTTCCGGTACGACGCCTCGTCACCGTAGTTGTCCAGGTGGTCCGGCTCGACCGACGTGACGATCGACACCTCCGGCGAGTAGGTCAGGAACGACTTGTCCGACTCGTCCGCCTCGGCGACGAACAGGTCACCCGAACCGTCGTGGGCGTTGGAGCCCGACTCGTTCAGGTTGCCGCCGATCGCGTACGACGGATCCACGGCGCAGTGCTGCAACGCCACGGTCAGCATCGACGTGGTGGTCGTCTTGCCATGCGTGCCGGCGACCGCGATCGTCCGGCGACCGACCATCACCGAGGCCAGCGCGGCCGCCCGCGGCAGGATCGGGATCCCGGCAGCGCGCGCGGCAACAACCTCAGGGTTGGTCTCACGGATCGCCGTGGAGACGACGACAGTGTCGACGTTCGCCACGTTCTCCGCGGCATGACCGACCCAGCAGGTGGCGCCGAGCGCGCGCAGCGCGGACAGCACCTTGCCGTCCTTGGCGTCCGAACCGGACACCTCGATCCCCCGCGACGCCATGATCCGGGCGATCCCGGACATCCCGGCGCCGCCGATTCCTACGAAGTGCACCCGCCCTAGCTTCTCGGCTGGGAGCAGGGTGTCAGGAGCGGTGACGATCACGAAGCAGACCTCACCACATCGAGGATGATCCGCGCCAATCGGTCATCGGCGTCCGTCCGGATAACGCCCGTCGCTGCTGTGGACATGGCTGTCAGACGCGCGGAGTCGTGCAGAAGTTGCGGCACCGTCGCGCGCACCCACTCCGGGGTCACCTCGGAGTTGTCGACGAGCAGGCCACCGCCCGCATCCACGACAGGCTTGGCGTTCTGTCGCTGCTCACCGTTACCGTGCGGCAACGGAACGTAGATCGCGGGCAGCCCGACACCGGACACCTCGGTGACCGTGTTCGCTCCCGAGCGGCACACGACCAGGTCGGCCGCGGCGTAGGCGAGGTCCATCCGGTCGACGTACGAAAGCACCCGGTACGGCGCCGGTCCGGTCTGGGCGACCTCGAGCGAGTTCTTCGGGCCGATCACGTGCAGAACCTGGACGCCGGCCGCCTGCAGGTCCGCGGCGGCACCGGCGAACGCGTTGTTCAGCTGCTGAGCGCCCTGCGAACCACCGGTCACGAGCAACGTCGGCAGTTGCGGGTCCAGCCCGAAGAAAGCCTGTGCCTCCGCGCGAACAGCAGCCCGGTCGAGAGTCGAGATCGCGCGCCGGATCGGGAGGCCGACGTACTGGGCGTGGGGCAGCTCCGAGCCCGGGAACGACGTGATGACGTGCTGCGTGCAGTACTTGGCCGCGAACTTGTTCGCGATGCCCGGTACGGCGTTGCCCTCGTGGACGACGATCGGCGTCTTGCGCCGCCAGGCGGCGACGTACGCAGGGGTGGACACGTAACCGCCGAAGCCGACCAGGACGTCCGCCTTGGCCTCGTCCAGAGCCTTCCGGGCGGCCGACACCGAGGCCAGCATCTTCCCCGGGACGGCGAGCAGCGCGGGGGTGGGCTTGCGGGGCAGCGGGACCGGCGGGATCAGCTCGAGCCGGTACCCGGCCTCGGGGACCACCCGGGTCTCGATCCCGCGCTCGGTGCCGAGGGCGAGGATCTCGATGGTCGGGTCGATCCGGCGCAGTGCGTCGGCGGTGGCGATCAGCGGGGAGGTGTGGCCGGCGGTACCGCCACCGGCCAGGACGATGCTGGGCACAGCGTTCAAATCTCCTGCACGTTTCTGGTCAGGACGAACGCGACGGCAGCCACCGGAACCGGGACCGTCTCGTCTCCTTGAGAGCGGCCTGCGCACCGGGTTCGACCTTCGCGAAGGACAGCAGCATGCCGATCGCGATCAGCGTCGGCAGCAGTGCGGAACCACCGTACGACAAAAGCGGGAGCGGAATTCCCACGATCGGTAGCAGTCCGATCACGGCGCCCAGGTTGACCAGCGTCTGGGCCATGATCCAGACCGTGATCCCGGCGGCCGCATAGCGGACGAAGGGGTCGGTGTTCCGGGTCGCGATCCGGCACCCGGCATAGGCCAGGGTGAGGAACAGGGCGAGCACGGTGAGTGACCCGAACAGGCCGAGCTCCTCACCGATCACCGAGAAGATGAAGTCGGTGTGCGCCTCCGGCAGGTTGCCCCACTTCTGCCGGCTGTTGCCGATCCCGACGCCCCACCAGCCGCCGGTCGAGAGCGCGTAGAACGAGTGGTAGGCCTGCCAGCCGATCGCGGTCGGGTCGGCCATCGGGTTCATGAACGAGGTGACCCGGTCCAGCCGGTGGCTGGCGGTGGTGACGAAGTACGTCGCGAACAGGCCGACCGCCGTGATCGTCGCGACGAACAGGCGGGTCGGCGCGCCGACCACCCAGATCATCCCGATCATGATCGCCATCAGGACCAGCGACGTCCCGAGGTCGTGCTGGCCGACCACCAGCGCGATCACCAGACCGCAGACCGGGATCATCGGCACCAGCAGGTGCTTCCACTGGGTGAGCAGTTTCTGCTTGCGGGCATAGAGATCCGCGCACCACATCACCAGTGCGAGCTTGGCGAACTCACTCGGCTGGATCTGCAGCGGACCGCCCAGGGTCAGCCAGTTGTTGTTGCCCTTGACGCCCTTGCCCAGTCCCGGCACATACGTCAGCACCAGCAGGAAGACGGCGCCGAGCAACGCGAGATACGCCAGCATCCGGAAGTGCCGCGGGGTCATCCGGGAGGCGACGTACGCCATCGGCAGGCCGACCCCGACCCAGATCAGCTGGCGGACGAAGATCGTGTAGCTGTTCCCGTTGGCCCGCAGCGACAGCACGCTGGACGCCGACAGCACCATCAGCAGCCCGAGCACCAGCAACAGGCCGGTCGCCCCGAGCAGGATGTGGTACGACGTCAGCGGCCGGTCCAGCACCTCACGGATCGCAGTGATCCAGGGGCGTTCAGGTGCGCGGGTCTTCGTGTCGTCCGGCGGATCCGCGATCGACGTCACGCGATCACCTCCGGATCAGTCCGCGAGGGCGCGTACGGCTTCGGCGAAGGCGTCCCCACGGGCTCCGTAGTTGGCGAACATGTCCCAGGATGCGCAGCCCGGCGCGAGCAGCACGGTGTCGCCCACCTGTGCGACCTTCGCCGCCTCCCCCACCACGATCTCCATGGCTCCAGTGTCCGTTGACTCGACGACGATCCTCGGCACATCGGGAGCGTGTCGCTCAAGTGCTTCTGCGATGACCGCTTTATCTTGGCCCAGCAGGACTACGGCCCGGAGCCGGTCCTTGGCCGCGATCACCAGCTCGTCGAACTTCGCACCCTTGGCCTGGCCGCCGGCGATCCACACCACGTGCTCGTAGGCGAGCAGCGACGCCTGCGCCGCGTGCGGGTTGGTCGCCTTGGAGTCGTCGACATAGTTGACTCCGGCAACGTCTGCGACGTGTGCGATTCGGTGCTTGTCCGGCCGGAACCCGCGCAGACCGTCCCGTACGGCGGCCGCCGGTACGCCGAACGCCCGGGCCAGCGCGGCCGCGGCCAGCGCGTTCGCCACGTTGTGCGGTGCGGGCGGGTTGACGTCGTCGATCTTGGCCAGCTCCAGCGCGGAGGTCTGCCGCTGCTCGACGAACGCCCGGTCGACCAGCAGGTCCTCCACCAGGCCGACCATCGACAGTCCCGGCGTACCGAGGGTGAACCCGATCGCGCGGCAGCCCTCGATCACGTCGGCCTCTTCGACCAGGTGCTCGGTGACCTTGTCGGCGACGTTGTACACACAGGCGACCTGGCAGTTCGTGAAGATCCGGCCCTTGTCCACCGCGTAGGCGTCCATCGAGCCGTGCCAGTCGATGTGGTCCGGCGCCAGGTTCAGTACGGCGGCCGCGTGCGCGGACATCGAGTGCGTGAAGTGCAGCTGATAGCTGGACAGCTCGACCGCGATCACGTCGTACGGTTCGGGGTCCATGACGGCTTCCAGCAGCGGCAGCCCGACGTTGCCTGCGGCAACGGCCCGGTGCCCGGCCGCGGTCAGGATCGCGGTCAGCATCTGCACGGTCGTGGTCTTGCCGTTGGTGCCGGTGACACACAGCCAGGGCGCGGCGCCGGCGGGATCGCGCAGGCGCCAGGCCAGCTCGATCTCACTCCAGATCGGGACCTCCCGCCCGGCCGCCTGCGCCAGCAACGGCGCGGTCGGCGGTACGCCGGGAGACGTCACCACGACGTCGACCTCCGGCGGGAGCGTCGCCGTACTGCCCGGACCGAGCGTGATGGTCGCGCCGAGCACCTCGAGGATCTGCCCCTTGTCCCGCAGGTCCTCGTTGTCGCGGTCGTCGACGACGATCACGTGCTCGGCACCGGCCTGCAACAACGAGTCGGCGCACGCGTAGCCCGCCGTACCGAAGCCCAGGACGACGAACCGCGTGGTCGCCCAGCCGTCGTCGGTGCGTGATGTCAGGGTCATCCGGTTACCCATTCCGCGTAGAAGAGTCCGAGCCCGGTGACGGTGCACAGGCCCTGGATGATCCAGAACCGGATCACCACGTTGACCTGTTCCCAGCCGAGCATCTCGAAGTGATGGTGGATCGGGGTGATCAGGAAGACCCGCTTCCCGACCCCGGTCGCCGCCCTGGTGACCTTGAAGACGGTGACCTGGATGATCACCGAGGCGGTGATCATCACGAACAGGCCGCCGAGCAGCAGGACGAGCAGCTCGGTGCGGGTCATCACCGCCAGACCGGCCACCGCACCGCCCAGCGACAGCGAGCCGGTGTCACCCATGAAGATCTTCGCCGGCGACGCGTTCCACCACAGGAACCCGAACAACGCGCCGGTCAACGCAGCCGCGACGACGGCCAGGTCATGCGGATCGCGGACCTCGTAGCACTTCGAACCCGGCGACGTCGCGCAGCTCTGGTTGAACTGCCAGATGCAGATCAGCGTGTAGGCGCCGAAGACCATCATCGAGGCGCCGGCCGACAGCCCGTCCAGGCCGTCGGCCAGGTTGACGGCGTTCGACATCCCGTTGACCAGCAGCAGGATCCAGACCACGGCCAGCACCGGCAGCAGATGCAACCAGCTGATGTCGCGGATGAACGAGATGAACGGCGAGGCCGGCCGCTGCCCGCGGTCGTCCGGGAACTGCAGCGCCAGTACGGCGAACGTCACCGCGACGATCGTCTGACCGGCCAGCTTGGCCTTGCTCCGCAAACCCAGGCTGCGCTGCCGGAAGATCTTGATCGCGTCGTCCAGCAACCCGACCGCGCCACACCCCACGAGCAGGAACAGCACCAGCAGCGCCGAGGCGGTCGGCTCGGTCATCGTGAACAGCTTCGCCGCGAAGTACCCGACCACGGTCGCGGAGATGAACACCAGGCCGCCCATGGTCGGCGTACCGCGCTTGGTGGCGTGGCTGGTCGGGCCGTCGGTCCGGATCTCCTGGCCGAAACCTCGCCGGGCCAGTACGGCGATCGCCCAGCGGGTACCGACCAGCGTGAGCACCATCGAGACGGCGCCCGCGAAGAGGATCGAGATCACTGCGGACCCGGCCCGGTCATCCAGCCACCCATTCGGCGTAGAACAGTCCGAGGCCGATGACCGTGCAGAGCCCCTGGATGATCCAGAACCGGATCACCACGTTGACCTGTTCCCAGCCGAGCATCTCGAAGTGATGCTGCAGCGGCGCCATCCGGAACAGCCGCTTCCCGACGCCCGAGGTCCGCTTGGTGACCTTGAACCAGGTGACCTGCAGGATCACCGAGGCGGTGATCATCACGAACAGTCCACCGAGCAGCAGCACGAGCAGCTCGGTGCGGGTCATCACCGCGAGGCCGGCGACGGCGCCGCCGAGTGACAGCGAACCGGTGTCGCCCATGAAGATCTTGGCGGGTGACGCGTTCCACCACAGGAATCCGAAGAGCGCGCCGGTCAGTGCGGCCGCGACCACCGCGAGGTCGTGTGGATCTCGGACCTCGTAACACTTCGAGCCCGGAGCGGTCGCGCAGCTCTGGTTGAACTGCCAGATGCAGATCAGCGTGTAGGCGCCGAAGACCATCATCGACGCGCCGGTGGCCAGACCGTCCAGACCGTCGGCCAGGTTCACGCCGTTCGACATGCCGTTGATCAGCAGCAGGATCCAGACCACGACCAGGATCGGCAGCAGCTGCAACCAGCTGATGTCGCGGATGAACGAGATGAACGGCGAGGCCGGCCGCTGCCCGCGCGCGTCGGGGAACTGCAGCGCGAGGACGGCGAAGGTGACCGCGATGATCGTCTGACCGGCCAGTTTCGCCTTGCTGCGCAGGCCGAGGCTGCGCTGGCGGAAGATCTTGATGAAGTCGTCGACGAACCCGACGGCGCCCATCCCGGCGAACAGGAACAGCACCAGCACCGCCGAGGCGGTCGGCTCGGTCATCGTGAACAGCTTCGCCGCGAAGTACCCGACGATGGTCGCGATGATGAAGACCGTGCCACCCATCGTCGGCGTACCGCGCTTGGTGTGGTGCGAGGTCGGGCCGTCGGTCCGGATCTCCTGGCCGTAGCCGCGCTTGGCCAGCACGGCGATCGCCCACCGGGTGCCGATCAGCGTCAGCACCATCGAGACGGCGCCGGCGAACAGGATCGAGATCACTGACCGGCCTCCTCGATCAGCGCGGTCGCCAGTTTGTCGAGACCGACGTACCGGGATGCCTTCACCAGCACCACATCCCCTCGCTGCAGTTCCTTGCCGAGCAGCTCGAGCGCTTCGTCCATGGTGTCGACGTACGCCGACTCGTTGCCCCACGATCCTTCCAGGGACGCCCCGAGGTGGATCGGCCGGGCCTCTTCGCCCACCACGACCAGCCGCTGCACATCAAGACGGACGACCAGCCGGCCGATCCCGTCGTGCTCCTCGGTGTGGCTGTCCCCCAGCTCGCCCATCGGGCCGAGCACGGCCCAGGTGCGGGCGCCGCGGGCGCGGCCGATCGCGACCAGCGCCTTGAGTGCAGCGCGCACCGACTCCGGGTTGGCGTTGTACGCGTCGTTGATGATCGTCACGCCGTCCGCGCGCTCGGTCACCTCCATGCGCCACTTCGAAGCAGCCGTCGCGGCAGCGAGACCCTCGGCGATCTGCGCCGGCGTCAGACCAACAGCCTGTACGGCGGCCGCCGCGGCGAGCGCGTTCGCGACCTGGTGCTCGCCGACAACCTGCAGCTGTACGGCGTGCTCCTCGCCACCGAGGTGCAGCGTGAACGAAGGGCGGCCGAGCGGATCGAGCTCCACCCCGGTCGCGCGCACGTCCGCGTCGGGGCCCTCGCCCCAGGTGACCACGGTCTCCTTGGTGCGGCCGGCCATCGCGGCCACGCGCGGGTCATCGGCGTTCAGGATGGCGACGCCGCCCGGCTGGACGGCCTCGATCAGCTCGCCCTTGGCGACGGCGATCGCGTCCTGGCCGCCGAACTCACCGATGTGCGAGTGACCGACGTTCAGCACGAGCCCGACCTTGGGCGGCGTGATCCGGCACAGGTAGGTGATGTCGCCGGCGTGCCGCGCGCCCATCTCCGCGACCAGGAAGCGCGTGGACAGATCCGCCTTCAGCGCGGTGAACGGGTGCCCGATCTCGTTGTTCTGCGAGCCGATCGCGGCCACCGTCGGGCCGTACGGCGCGAGCAGCTGGGCGATCAGGTCCTTGGTGCTGGTCTTCCCCGACGAACCGGTCAGGCCGATGATCGTCAGGTCCGGCAGGCGGCTGATGACCAGCGCGGCCAGGTCGCCGAGGGCCTTCTGGGTGTCGCCGACGACGATGCAGGGACAACCGTCGATCGGACGAGTGGTGAACGAGACGGTGACTCCGGCCTCGCTGACCGCGGGCACGAAGTCGTGGCCGTCGGCGCGCTCACCGGGGAGGGCGACGAACAGTCCGCCGGGGACGGCCTGGCGGGAGTCGGTCACCACAGCGCCGTCGACGACGGCTGCGGGGTCCACCCCCACCAGTTCGCCGTGGACCGCTGCGGCGATCTCGTCGCACCTGACGCCTATCACTGCTCTGCCTCCAACAACTCACGCACGGTTTCGCGGTCGTCGAACGGGTGGATCACACCGCCGACGTCCTGGCCTGTCTCATGGCCCTTGCCCAGTACGACGACTGTGTCGCCCGGACCGGCCAGCTCGATCGCGGTGGCGATCGCCCGCCGGCGGTCGCCGATCTCGTGCAGGTCGACCTCCCGGACCGCCTCGCGGGCTCCGGTGATCGCAGCGGCCCGGATGCCGGCCGGGTCCTCGCTGCGCGGGTTGTCGTCGGTCACTATCACGACATCCGCCGTACGGGCTGCGGCCGCACCCATCGCCGGGCGCTTGCCCGGGTCACGGTCACCACCGCAGCCGACCACTGCGAACAGGCGGCCCTTGGTCGCACCACGCGCCGCCTGCAACGCCAGGGCGACCGCATCCGGCGTGTGCGCGTAGTCGACGATCACCGCGACACCGTCCTGCCGGACGAAGCGCTCCATCCGCCCCGGTACGGCGGCGTCCTTCAGCCCGGCGGCGATCGCCTCAGCAGAGACACCCACCTGCCGCAGCATGACCGTGGCCAGCAGAGCGTTCGCCACGTTGAAGTCTCCCGGCAGGGAGATCTCCACGGTCAGCGTCTCGCCTGGGCCCTGGATGTCGATGACGGTGGTGCCGTGGTCGGACTGGTGCGTGTCCACGACCGTCCAGTCGGCTGGACGCGTCGTAGAGACGGTCAGGAGCGGTACGACGGTCTGCGCGGCCAGGCGGCGACCGTACTCGTCGTCGATGTTCACCACGGCCAGATCGCACCGCTCCGGGGTGAACAGCGACGCCTTGGCGGCGAAGTACTCCTCGAACGTCTTGTGGAAGTCCAGGTGGTCCTGCGTGAGGTTGGTGAAGCCGGCCACCGCGTACCGCGCGCCGTCCACCCGCCCCATCGCCAGCGCGTGGCTGGACACCTCCATCGAGCACCACTGCACCGCGTGCTCACGCATCACCGCGAACAGCGCCTGCAGGTCGGTGGCCTCCGGAGTGGTCCGGACGCTCTTCACGACCTCGTCACCGACGCGGGTCTGGATCGTGCCGATCATCCCGGCCGGACCGAGCTGCCGCAGTACCGAGTCGAGCAGGAAGCTGGTAGTGGTCTTGCCGTTGGTCCCGGTGATCCCCAGGAGCCGCATCTGGCTGGTCGGCTCACCGTAGACGTGCGAGGCGACCGCACCGAGCACGTCACGGGGCTTGTCGATCACGAGGACGGGCAGGCCGGTCGCTCGGGCACGCTCCGCTCCGGCCGGGTCGGTCAGTACGGCGACCGCTCCCGCCTCGGCCGCCTTGGCCACGAAGGCCGCGCCGTGCGTGTTCGCACCGGGCAGAGCGGCGTACAGGTCACCAGGGAGAACGGAACGGGAGTCGAGGGTGACTCCGGTGATCTCGACCGGCCGGTCAGGGGCGGCTGCCCCGACCAGGAACGCCAGGTCGGAGAGGGCAACCGGCACCACGTGCCGGGGTCTGATCGCTGCTACGGCACCGCCTGCGGCGGTAGGGGTGGACACGGGCCCAGAGGCTACCGCTCCGGACCCTTCGACACCTACCTGACCCTGAGTCACCAGGTGATCGGGACGTTCTGCTGCTTCGCCCCCGTCGGTGGGACTGCGTACTTCTGCAGTGCGTAGCTCATCACGTCGCGGAACACCGGTCCTCCTTGGAAACCGCCACCCCGAGCACCTGTCGGGTCGTGCAGTACGACGTACACAACGAAGCGCGGGTTGTCGGCCGGAGCAAATCCGGCAAAAGAAGTCGCCCACTTCTGGTAGCAACTGCACGCCGAGTCGACCTGCTGCGCCGTACCGGTCTTGCCGGCGACCAGGTAGCCGTCGATCGCCGCCTGCGGCGCGGTGCCCTTCTCCGCGGTCACCGCCTCCATCATGGTGGCGACCTCCTTGGCGGCCTTCTCACTCACCACGCGCCGCGGCGGTGCCGTCGTGTTCGGGGTCAGGCTGCCGTTGGGCTCGATCCAGTTCCGGACCAGCTTCGGGGGCACGTAGACGCCGCCGTTGGCGACCGCGTTCACCGCGGACGCCTCCTGGACCGCGTTCACCGACAGGCCCTGACCGAACGCGACGTTCGACCGGGTGATCTCCGGCCACTCGTCGCCCGGCATCAGGCGGCCCTTGCTCTCACCGGGGAAGCCGAGACCGGTGGGCTCGCCGAAGCCGAAGTCGTGCAGGTACTTCACGAACGTCGGGATCCGCATCTGCTGCGCGGCCATGATGGTTCCGACGTTCGACGACTTCGCGATCACGCCGGCGATGGTCAGGTTCAGGTCACCGTGGACCCAGTGGTCCTTGACCCAGCCACCCGGCAGCTTGATCTTGCCCGGCACCGTGAGCTTGGTGTTCAGGTCGATCAGTCCGGCGTCGGCCAGGGCCGCCATCGTGACGACCTTCTGCACACTGCCCGGCTCGTAGGTGCGCTCCAGCGCAGCGTTCGTCAGGTCGCTGGACTTGAACGTCTTGCTGTTCGGGTCGAAGGTCGGGTAGTTGGCCATCGCCAGGATCTCGCCCGACTTGACCTCCTGCACGATCACCGTGCCGCCGCTGGCCTTGTACTGCTTGACGGCCTGCTCGATCCGCTTCTCGGCGAACCACTGCAGATCGGAGTCCAGGGTCAGCTGCGCGCCGACGCCCGGCCGCGGCTCCTCGACCGTGTGGTTCGCGTTCGGGATCTTGTTGCCGTTCGCGTCGACCTCGTAGATCGCCTGACCGTCCTGACCGGACAGCTTGTCGTTGAGGCCGTACTCCAGCCCGGACTTGCCCTTGCCGTCGTCACCGGTGACACCGACCACGGTCGCGGCGATGGTGCCGTTGGGGTGATTACGCGTCGGGTCCGCCTCGGTGTACAGACCGAGCAGCGCGGGCGCCTTCTCCAGCGTCGGCTTGCCCTTGTTCTGCTGGGCGATCACCTTGTTGGCGGCCTTGACCTCGGCCTGGATCTCGTTCCACGTCTGC
Source organism: Kribbella sp. NPDC051587 (assembly GCF_044453945.1). Lineage (NCBI taxonomy): Bacteria > Bacillati > Actinomycetota > Actinomycetes > Propionibacteriales > Kribbellaceae > Kribbella > Kribbella sp. NPDC051587. The sequence continues at coordinate 663,034 of NZ_JBITDE010000003.1, read as the reverse complement.
GGGGCGACCCTTTCGGCCAGCTGGACGTACCGGCCCTTTTTGGTGAGGCGGACGAGCAGCTCGGCCGGCGTGATGATCCCGGCGAGCTTCGGCGCCAGGATCGACACCAGCTGTGGCGCGACCGGCTTGGTCTGGCTCGGGTCCGCGACGATCCGGACGGTGTCCTCGGTGACCGAGAACTCCACACCGTTGCGGTCGGTGATCGAGCCACGCGACGCGTGCAGGACGTAGGTCTTGTTGTTCTCCTTGCTCGCGGCCAGCGCGTAGCTGTCCGGGTCCACGCCCTGCAGCAGGACAAGACGACCGGCGAACAGCGACAGCACGAACGCCATCACGCCGAAGGTCAGCCGCAGCCGCAGCGTCGACCGCCCCAGCGTCAGCGTGCGTGGTGGCTTCTTGGCGCGTGGCTTCTTCGGCCGTGGCTGGGGCCGGTTCTGTGGCGGCCGCTTCCGCGCACTGCTCTTCTTAGCCGGGGCCTTCTTGGCTGGCGCCTTCTTAGCGGCACCCTTCTTGGCTGCCACCTTCCGCGGTCCGCCGTTGGCCGCGGGGCGACGCATCGGCTCGCCGTCCCTCCGCGGTCGAGACTCGGCCCGCTGACGAGGCGCATCGCCAGTCGGCCGCGGGCGGCGTGGCGCGGCAGCTGCCTGCTCGCGCGCCTCCTGCTCACGGGCCTGGCGGAGGAGACGTTCGCGGGTGGACTCGGGACGCTGCGGCGTGGCACGCGTGCGGTCCGTAGCGGACGACGGACGAGACGGGGTGGAACGCGGCGGTGTGCCGCGGCCGGATCCGCCCTTGCGTGGCGGCTCGTTACCCCGTCGGTCCGTCATCCGATCATCCCCCGGTGGTCGTGTTTGCGGGCGGCTTCGTCGTACCGGGCTTGTTCGTGCCCGGCGTGACCGGCTTGTTGGTCTGCGTGTTCGCCGGCGGCTTGGTCGCCGTACCGGCGGGCGGCTTCGTCGCCGTACTGGCTGGTGGCTTGGTCGTGGTCGCGGCAGGCGGCTTGGTGGCGCCGGCCGACGGCTTCGGCTGCGCGCCGTCCGGCGTACCGGGCCCGAACATCGCCTTGCCCGTCCCTGCCTTGCCTTCCTTCGGTACGCCGAGCACCTGCCCGTCGGACAGCCGCAGGAAGACCGGGTTCGGGTTCGGCACCATGCCCATCTTCAGCGCGCGGTCCGCCAGGTTCTGCGGCGACTCCAGCGTGCGGACCTGCTTCTCCAGCTGCTCCTGCTGGTCGCGCAGCTGACCCGCCTGGTCGTTCAGCTTGGTGATCCCGAAGGTCCCGCGCTGCAGCTCGGTGTTGAGCAGCAGCAGGCCGATCAGGCCGGCCGCGAGCAGCGACACCACGAAGATCACGAACGGCATCCGCGGCGGCCGGAACGGCGCGCCGTACACGACGCGGAGCTTCGGCTCCGACCGCTTCGCAGGTGCGGCCGCGGGCTGGACCCGCGCCTTCTGCGGACTGAACACAGTGCTCATCAGGCCACCATCCCCTTCTCCCGGACCCGCTCGGCCGCCCGCACGCGAGCAGAGGCAGCCCGCGGGTTCGCCGCGACCTCCTCTTCGGTCGGCCGCTCGGCGCCCCGGGTCAGCACCCGCAGATAGGGCTCGTGACCGGCTGGGATGACCGGCAGGTCATCCGGTACGTCGGTCTTGGTCCCGGCCGCCAGCGTCTGCTTGGCGATCCGGTCTTCCAGCGACTGGTAACTCATCACGACGATCCGCCCGTGCAGCGCCAGCGAGGCCAGCGCGTTCGGGAGGGCCCGGCGCAGGACGTCGAGCTCGCCGTTCACTTCGATCCGCAGCGCCTGGAAGGTGCGCTTGGCCGGGTGTCCACCGGTCCGGCGGGCCGCCTGCGGGATCGCGTTGCGCACCAGCTCGGACAGCCGAGCACTGTTCGTGAACGGTTCGGTCTCGCGCTCACGCACGATCCGGTCCGCGATCCGTCGGGAGAACTTCTCCTCGCCGTACTGGAACAGGATGCGCGCCAGCTCGGCCGCGCTGTAGGTGTTCAGGATGTCGGCCGCGGTGGTCGGGCCGGTCGAATCCATCCGCATGTCCAGCGGCGCGTCCTGGGCGTAGGCGAACCCACGGTCGGCCTCGTCCAGCTGCATCGAGGAGACACCCAGGTCGAACAGGATGCCGTTGATCGCCGGTACGCCGAGGTCCGCGAGCACCTGCGGCAGTTCGTCGTACACGGCGTGCACGAGGGTGGTCCGGTCCTGGTACGGCGTCAGTCGCTCGCCGGCCAGCCGCAGTGCGGCCGGGTCCCGGTCGAGCCCGATCAGCCGGATGTCGGGGAACTGCTGCAGGAAAGCCTCGGAGTGACCCCCGAGCCCGAGGGTCGCGTCCACGAGAACAGCGCCGGGCTGCGCGAGTGCGGGAGCCAGCAGCGCGACCACGCGCTCCAGCATCACCGGCACATGCCGCTCCGACGCATCCATGTCTCGACCCTTCTCGTCGCTGCGGGAGCGACCCTGCCCCCGCAGGTCCCTGATGTTCGTGGTGCTGTGGTGAGCCGACGGCCGGATATGACTCCGTCCGGTCAGATCGCGGGTACGACGTCCGGGGAAGTACTTCGTCGTTTGCCGCCGGGGAAGTGGCGTCAACACTCGAAGTCGGAGGTCGGACCCGTGATCTCACCGGACGGCCGGTGTGCTCGCGCGCCGCAGACTCATTCTTTTGTTCAGAAGCTCTGTCGCCTTAGAAGATGCCGGGAAGTACCTCTTCGGAGAGATCGGCGAATGCCTGCTCCTGCTCCTGGGAGTACCTGTTCCAGTTCTCCGTGTTCCAGATCTCCACCCGGTTCATCGCCCCGATGACGACACAGTCGCGATCCAGTCCCGCGTAATCGCGCAGCATCGGCGGGATGGTGACCCGGCCCTGCTTGTCCGGCACCTCGTTGGAGGCTCCGGCGAACAACATCCGTAGGTAGTCCCGCGCACCCTTGTTGGTGATCGGCGCCTGCTTCAACTGCTCGGTCAGCTGGACGAACTCCGCTTCGGGCCAGACCGCCAGCGATCGTTCCTGACCGCGGGTGATGACGAGGCCGTCCGCCAGTTCGTCGCGGAACTTCGCCGGCAGGAACAGCCGTCCTTTGTCGTCGAGCTTGGGGAAGTGAGTTCCGAGGAACACGCTCCACCTCCCCGTTGCGGGCTCTCTGTCTCAGGTGAGCTGCTTCTACCACTTTGGTTCCACTGCGCTCCACCTTACTCCACTTCGCCCCACCGTCAACCAACTTCCGCCCCCTATGCCCCACTCCAAGCGCAAATCGGGCTGGCGTGTCCCGCGTGTCGTTGCGCCTGCAGGGACCCGTCCGGGGCCCGGTGGAGGAAAAGGGAGGACCGAAGTGGAGGGAAGTGGAGTGACCCGGCGGAACGGGTAGAAGAAAGGTGCGAACCGATCGGCTGTTTCCGGCGTCGAACGCCGCACCCGGGATTTCCCCCGCCCGTACGCTGGGAGGGCACCGAAACGCCAGGTAACGAAACATCCGCTGCTCTAGGTCCGACCCTCACTCCGGGTGAGAATGTGTCGGCCGTCAAATCAATGGGGAGGACTCAGGGTGAGCACCACCGCGACCAGCCCGCTGGCAGGAGGCGGAGACTTCGACGAACTGTCCGAAGTCGCCGGCCGCGTCCGCCGCGCGATCGAGCAGGTGATCGAAGGCAAGCCCGACGTGGTCGAGGTCGCCATCACCGTCCTGCTGGCCGAAGGCCATCTCCTGATCGAGGACGTACCGGGCGTCGGCAAGACGATGCTCGCGAAGGCGCTGGCCAAGTCGATCGACTGCAGCGTCCGCCGGATCCAGTTCACGCCGGACCTGCTGCCGTCCGACATCACCGGCGTCTCGGTCTTCAACCAGGAGATCCGCGACTTCGAGTTCAAGCCGGGCGCGGTGTTCGCGAACATCGTCGTCGGCGACGAGATCAACCGCGCCTCGCCGAAGACCCAGGCCGCACTGCTGGAGTCGATGGAGGAGCGTCAGGTCACCGTCGACACCACGACGTACCTGCTCGAGGCGCCGTTCATGGTGATCGCGACCCAGAACCCGATCGAGATGGAGGGCACGTACCCGCTGCCCGAGGCGCAGCGCGACCGGTTCATGGCCCGGGTCTCGATGGGGTACCCCGAGCCGGCGGCCGAGCTGCGGATGCTCGACGGTCACGCGGCCGACGACCCGCTGGCGAACCTGCAGGCGGTCACCGACGGCCAGCAGATCCTCCGGCTGGTGAAGACCGTGCAGTCCGTGCACGTCTCGGAGTCGGTCAAGGAGTACGCCATCGGTCTGGTCGGCGCGACCCGTCGTTCGCAGGAGCTGCGCCTCGGGGCATCCCCGCGGGCAACACTGCACCTGATCCGGGCAGCGCGGGCCGCGGCAGCACTGGACTCGCGCGAGTTCGTCCTGCCCGACGACATCCAGGAGCTGGCGGTGCCGGTGCTCGCGCACCGCGTCCTCCCCGCGGCTGAAGCGCATCTCGGTGGGCGCGGCTCAGCTGACATCGTCGCTGGGCTGGTCTCCTCGGTGCCGCTGCCTCGCACACGTCGGGACTGAGCCATGCGGCAGGCTTTGCGCGGGCTGACCACCAGAGGGCGGGCGTTCGTGGCGGCCGGGATCACCGCGTCGCTGTGCGCGCTCCTGCTCGGGCAGAAGGACCTGTTGCGCGTCGGCATCCTGCTCGTCGCGCTTCCGGTCGTCGCCGCCCTGGTCGTCGGCCGCACCCGGCTACGGCTGCAGGTCCGCCGCAGCCTCACCCCGAACCAGATCCCGGTCGGGACCCAGGCCACCGTCGAGCTCACGTTGAGCAACGAGGGCCGGATGCCGGCCGGGTTGCTGCTGCTCGAGGACCGCATTCCTTATGTCCTGGGGCATCGGCCCCGGTTCGTGGTCGACCGCGTCAGCCCGAACTGGCGTCGTACCGTCTCGTATCCGGTGAAGTCCGACGTCCGGGGACTGTTCCAGGTCGGGCCGTTGATGCTGACGGTGGCCGACCCGTTCGGTCTCGTCGAGACGAGCCGGACGTTCACCCGCAGCCAGCACCTGCTGGTCACGCCGCGGGTCTACAAGCTGCCTGAGATCCGGTTGGGTGCGGACCGGGCCGGCTCGGGTGAGAACCGGCCGCGCGCGATCGCCTCGGCCGGTGAGGAGGACGCGACCGTCCGCGAGTACCGCGACGGCGACGACCTCCGCCGGGTGCACTGGCGCTCGACCGCACGACGCGGCGAGCTGATGGTGCGCCGGGAAGAGCAGCCCTGGCAGAGCCGGTGCTCGGTCTTCATCGACGCCCGGACGATCTCTCACCACGGCCACGGACCGTCGTCCAGCCTGGAGTGGGCGGTCAGCGCGGCCGCCTCGATCGGCGCCGACCGCATTCGCCGCGGCTACGCCACCACGATGCTCGGCGGCCCGACCACCCTCTCGGCGATCAACCACCGGTCGTCGACCGCCGTCCACCAACCCCTGACCTCGCAACAGTTGCTCACCGAGTGCGCGACCGTCGAGGAACACCGGTACGCCGAGATCGGGCCACTGCTGACCGTCGACCGGCACGCCCAGGAGCCGAGTCTGGTGATCGCGATCCTCGGCGCCTGCACCGGTGACGACATCACCGCACTCAATCGCTGGCGGACCAGCCAGGCCACCGGCGTCGCCCTCGTGCTCGACGCGGCCAGCTGGGCAGTCGGTGCCGAGGCGACCGAGAAGGCGGCCCGGCTGACCGCCGCCACGGACGCCACCGAGAACGAGCTCCGCCGCAACGGCTGGCGAGTCGCCAGAGTCCAGCGCGGCGACCAGCTACCCACTGTGTGGTCCGGCCTAGGACTACGAACCGGGAGAATCGCATGACCGGACACGCTCGGATCTCACTCGCCGCCTGGGGCGCCACCGTCCTCGGATCGCTCGTGCTGACGCCGGTGTTCTCCGGGCCGTTCCTGTTCATCAGTGCGTTCCTGTGCGCGATCATCACCGGCGTCGGCGTGCTGCTGCAGAACCTGCGCGCGCCACGGGTCGTCGTACCGATCGTGCAGTTGCTGGTGCTCGTCGAGCTGATCTCCTTGTTCTTCCTGCGAGACACGCTGAAGTTCGGCCTGCTGCCGACCGGCGGGACCGCGATCGAGTTCAACTCGCAGCTGGTCAACGCGATGGGCTCGATCAACCAGTACAGCGCTCCCCTGCCCCCGGACGGGAACCTGCTGCTGTTCGCCACCACGGTCATCTCGGTCACCGGTCTGCTGATCCACGTCATCGCCGTCCAGTTGCGGCAGGCGGCGTGGGCCGGACTGCTGCTGCTGATCATGTACACGGTGCCGGCCGCGACCGTGCACGGCGGATTGCCCGCACTGCTCTTCATCCCGCCCGCGGTGGGCTACATCGTGTTGCTGTCGGCAGAGGGCCGCAGCCGGCTCAGCCGTTGGGGCCGACGGATCTCCGGCGTCTCCCACCTGGATGCGGCCGAGCCGGTCGAGGCCTCTGCGCTCGGCCAAGCAGGCCGACGGATCGGGCTCAGCGTGGTCGCTCTGGCCGCGTTGATTCCCGCTCTGCTGCCGACCCTGCCGGAAGGTGTCATCGGCAACGGCCTGGGCGGTGGCGGTGGCGGCGGCACGGGCATCGGCACCTCGATCTCGACGACCGACCCGATGCTCGACATGGGCAAGAACCTGAAGCAGGGCGCGAACAACGTCGCCCTGACCTACAAGGGCGGTCCGTCCGGCGGCACCTATCTGCGGCTGACCGCACTCGACCAGTTCGACGGCAACACCTGGCGGATCTCCGAACGCGGCAAGGGCCGCAAGATCGACAACGAACTGGTCCCGCCCGGTTTCACCGGTGACCGCAGCCAGGTGCCGAAGGTCAAGATGGAGATCGAGGTGGGCAAGTACTTCCGGTCCCAGTTCGCCCCGATCCCCTACCCGACCCAGTCGATCTCGCTGCGCCGCGACTGGGCGTACAACGTCAGTTCGCTGGATGTCTTCTCCTCCGACGGCGCCGTCGTCAGCGGCAAGAAGTACACCGTGACCTCCTACGACCTGCGACCGACCGAATCGCAACTGCGCAACGTCATCTCCCGCGGAGCGCCGGACCAGTTCACCGATCAGATCCCGCGCAACGTTCCGCAGAAGATCAAGGACCTGACCGAGCAGGTCACCAAAGGGGCGGAGAACAACAAGTACGCCCAGGCGGTGGCCCTGCAGAAGTTCTTCCGTACCGACGGCGGCTTCACCTACAGCACCGCGAACCAGCGCGGCAGCGGCATGAAGGCGATCGAGGACTTCCTGCTCGAGAACAAGACCGGGTACTGCGAGCAGTTCGCCACCGGCATGGCGCTGATGGCTCGGCTGGTCGGCATCCCGTCCCGCGTCGGCATCGGCTTCCTGCCCGGCCAGGCCGGCAAGGACGGTCAGTACACGGTCCGCATGCACGACATGCACGCCTGGCCCGAGCTGTACTTCGAAGGTGTCGGCTGGGTGCGGTTCGAACCGACCCCGGCCACCCGGGTCGCGAGTACGCCGGACTGGACGGTTCCGTCGCCGGACTCGACCAACCCGACCACGGCGCCGACGACCGTGCCGACCACGCCGGGCCAGACCGAGGACCCGAACATCTCCAAGCCCAACAACGGTCGCGACCAGACCGACCTCGGCGGCGGCGCGGCCTTCGACAGCGGCAACTGGTTCACCAACGGTGGCGCAAGGACGATCGGGATCGTGGCGCTCGTCGTACTGGTGCTGCTGATTCCGTGGATCCTGCGCAGCCTGAACCGGCGGAAGCGGTTCAGCCGGTCACCGAGCCGCCTCGCGGCGGAGGGACTCTGGTCGGAGATCCGCGACACGTCGCGCGACCTGGGCCTGGACTGGAACGACGTCTCGACGCCACGCCAGTCCGGCGAGTGGCTGATCACCAAGCTGCCCGATGAGGCACATCCGTCGGCCCTGCGGCTTGCCCGCAGCATCGAAGCGATGCGGTACGCCGGTGCTGCCGACCTGGACGTGGACCTCCGCCCGGACACGACCGTGATCCGGAAGGCACTGTGGAAGCAGGCCACGACCCGTCGTCGCTGGCGTGCTCGGCTGCTGCCGCCGTCGTGGCGCTGGTACCTGAGCCGCGGCACCACGGAGGCGTCCGACCTGCTGGACGAGTTCGACCTGCTGCTGGCCCGGCTGCGGAGCACGATCCTCCGCCGGCGGCACGCCAACTAGCTCCAGCTCCGCACGCACAAAGGAACCGCACCCGAGTCCACCAGGGACTCAGGTGCGGTTCTTGCGTCGAACGCTTTAGAGGTCTTCGTCGCGCCGGCGGCGCCAGCGGTCTTCCATCCGCTCCATGAAGCTGCCGGAGGAGTCGTGTTTGGTCCGGTGCCGCTTCGAGGACGGCGGCGGGGGCGGGAGGTCGTCCGCATCGCCCGCGTTGCTGATCCGCTTCATACTCAGCGCGGCGATGTAGAGGCAGGCGACCATCATCACGAAGCCGATGACTCCGATGATGGTGTTGGGCAGGATCGCGCCGGTCATCAGCACCGCGATGCCGAGCACGAACCCAACACCGGCGAGCACTGCCCGCCGCTTGTAATAAGCGCGCACATTCGTCCCTCGCATGGCGGAGACAAACTTCGGGTCTTCCGCTGCCAGGGCGCGTTCGAGCTGCTCGAACTGGCGCTGCTCTTCTTCCGAGAGGGGCACCGTCGATCCCTCCATGGTGAGCGCGATCTCGATAGGCCACCTTCAGTCTAGGCCGCGCCAGCGTCACACGAAACCCTGACCGCCTGTCCCGCGCGTCACGGTCGCGCAACTCCCCCCATCACAGTGCCCCCGAATCCGCCACCCGGCGGCGTGTCAGCACCCCTTCGGGCACCTCGGAACGCTCAGATCGGTCCCGGAACCGCTCCCGGAACAGATACTGCGTGATCAACCACACTCCGCAACCTTCACCCGATTGCGTGGCCTCTGAGAGGTCAGCGAGTGAGGTCAGCGAGTGGCGAGAATGTGCAGCTGCGTGGCCAGCGCGCGGAAAGCTGGGTGTTGGCTGGCAGTTCGCTCCAACTCGGCCAGCGACTCGGCCGCTCCCGGCTCGGAGTCCACGAACGCCGACGGAACCAGATCGGCGAAGGTCCGCACCCCGTGCACGGTGTGCACCATGAAGCCGGCGTCCGCGAGCTGCGCACTGATCCCGGCCTCGTCGAACCGGCGCGGCATCGGGTCGTTGGCACCCCAACGCCCATCCGCATCCTGCAATGCGACCCGCGCCTCGGTCAGGTGACCGGCCAGCGCCCGGGCGAGCACCACCGCGTTGCGCTGGGCAACAAGCAGACTCAGTACGCCGCCCTCCCGCAACACCGAGGCCATCGCCTGCAAGGCCTGCACGGGATCGTCGACGTACTCGAGCACGCCGTGACACAGCACTGCATCCGCACTCGACTCCCCCGCCAACCCGGGAAGCTCGGCGGCGTCGCCCTGCACGCCACGAACCAGCTCGCTGACGCCTTCGTCACGAGCCCGTCGCTCGAGCGACGCCAACGCGTCCGGACTCGGATCGACGACCGTCACCCGGTGTCCTTCGACCGCCAGCGGTACCGCGAACCCACCGGTGCCACCACCCAGGTCCACGATGTCCAGCCCCGCTCCAGGATCGACCCGGCCCCGCCCCGCCAACGCAACGCGCAGAGCCTCGCCCACCAGCGCCGTCCGCACGGCCCGCCGCCGCCGATCCACCATCACGCAAACCCTTCCACGACACCAACCCCCGACGCGCCACACCCTACTTCCCGCCTTGCCACAACCGGCAAACCCACTCTCTGCCGGGGACATGAGTCAGCCCATCACCCCGCGCCTGTGGGGTGATGGGCTGACCGCTGGGCGGCGGTTAGCTGGCTTGCATCCAGGGTTGGGCCAGGACGGAGGCCGGGTCGGTGGTGGCGGTGAGGGCCGGGGTGGTGGACAGGCGCAGGCTTGCTTCCACCTGGGCGTAGAAGGTCTCGACGGCACGGATGAGGTCGTCGGCCTCGCGGGTGGTGACGGAACGCTCGAGGCCTGCCTCGGCGGCGGCGCGCTGGGAAGCGCCGGCGGCGAAGAAGGTGGCCCACTCGGCGAACTCGGGAGCGACCTCGGCGAGCAGGACCCACGCGTTGCGCTGGGCGCGCCGGCGGCTGCCGGAGCGGACCGGGCGGGCGCGGACGGCGAGGACAGCGGCCGCGACCCGGAGGGCGGCGATGTGCGCGCTCGAGTAGCGGAGCAGGTGGTCGTTCGTGTCGATCGCCTCGGCCAGGGCGGCGCGGGCGCGGGACAGCTCGCGGCCGGCGGCGCCGGCGGCGATCGGAGACACCGGAGAAACGGTCATCGGTCGGTCACCCTTTCCAGTTGCCAGCGGCCGGAGTCCGGGTCGTGCGCCAGGTCGAACAGCTCCCGCCGTCCGTGCCGGCCACAGCCCGCCTCCACTCGGTACACCGCGCGCCGCGGACCCCAGTCCGCGTCCAAGACACCAACGGCGGCCGGGCTGTTCGCCATTCCCGAGCCGGCCGGGTGGGCGTCGAACAGGCCGGCGGCCATCACGGCGCCCACGGTCGCCATCCCGGGCGCGCACTCTTCCGGGGTCCCGGCGGGGGCGTAGGTGGCGGCGCCCCCGCCGGGCGCGTGCGTGGCGACGCACTCGGCGCGGGAACGGGGATGCACCGGCGTCGCCACGCCGTTCGGAACCCGCTGCGACCAGGGGCCGCGGCGGTCGTCGACCAGCCGGTCGTCGTACGAAGAGGTGCCGATCACGCCGCGCTCCCACCAGGCCGCGGTCTCGGTCCAGTGCGCCTGCACGGAGCAGACCCGCCACAACCGGCCACGCCAGAGGAACTGCTCAGGAGACTCGACGCCGTCCACGACACTCGAACGCACCTCGACGGCCTCGTCGAACTCCCACATGCTCCATCGCCTCCTGTGAACGGCCTGCTGCTCTTCGTCGACGGCGGGGGCGGAGTCCCGATGGGCGGGACCGTGATGGGGGTCGAGGTCCACCACGGCGCCCGGCCCATCGGGAGCACCGGATCCCGATGCGGCCGCAACTCCGCACCGGGGCCGTCCAGCTGTCCGGGTCACCTCCGGCCGGTCTCCCGACGAGGCCGGACCGAAGGTAATCGAACATCTGTTCGAACACTTGAAGAGTAGCGTCGCCCGGCGGCAATCGTCAACGCCCCGTAAGCCCGGCGCGCCGCCGCGCGACCGATCCGGCCCACAGACTTGAGGCACCCCACCGAGAGGACGGTCCATGAAGCGGACAGCGCTGGTCGCCACGGCGGCGGCCGCCGTGGTCGTGGCGGCAGCGATCGCGCTGCCGCTCTTCCAGCCCTGGCGGCTGCTCACCGGCAAGGTCGTCGACGAGGCGCTCCCCAGCGCCGCCCCGAGTGCTGTTCCGATCTCCATGAAGCCATCGTCGACGACGCCACCGACAGTTTCGGTGCAGGTGTTGTCAAGAGGCAGCCTGATCTCGCACGAACACAGCACGAAGGGCACCGCCGCCGTACTGCGGCTTCCCGACGGCACCCGCGTGCTCCGGCTGGAGAACCTCCAGACCTCGGACGGTCCTGACCTGAGGGTCTGGCTCAGCGACGCCGAGGTGCGGCCCGGCCGGGCCGGCTGGCACGTCTTCGACGACGGCCGCTACCGCTCGCTCGGTCGCCTGAAAGGCAACCAGGGCAATCAGAACTACCCCATCCCCCCGGACGTCGAGCTCGCCGACTTCCGCAGCGTCGCCATCTGGTGCGACCGATTTAATGTGTCTTTCGGGGCAGCACCGCTGAAATAAGCTCCGGAGGGTGAGCAATCATCCCAACGTGCAACGCGTCGCCGACGCACTCCAGGCAGCCGGGGCCACCGGTGCGATCAAGATTCTGGACGAGGCGGTCCCAACAGCCGCGGCCGCCGCGGCCGAGCTGGGCTGTGCGGTCGGCGCGATCGCGAACAGTCTGATCTTCGACGGCGACGGCACACCGGTCCTGATCCTGACCTCGGGCGCGCACCGGGTGGACACGGCGAAGGTCGCCGCCGAGCTCGGCATCACCAAGCTGCGGCGGGCGTCCCCGGAGTTCGTGAAGGAACACACCGGTCAGTCGATCGGCGGAGTGGCGCCGGTCGGCCACCCCGCCCCGGTGCCGACCTATGTCGACACCGCATTGCAGCAGTACGACGTGATCTGGGCGGCCGCCGGCATTCCGCACTCGGTGTTCCCGACGAGCTACACCGAACTGCTCAGCCTCACCGGGGCGACCCAGATCACCGTCAACTGATTCAGAACGCCGGCTTGATGTCCACGTCGGCGGCCCGGACGTAGAACATCCGGTGACCGAACCAGATCTGGTAGTAGCGGTCCTTGCCCAGCACCTGGACGTGGTCGCCCGGCGTGGTCGTGTCGAACGTGACAGCCCGGTAGTAGTCGGTCTCGATGGACGCATCGCTCAACGGGTAGGACTGCCCCGCACCGATCGTGTACTGCAGCGGTGTGACGGTCTGGTACGGAATACCCGTCGGGTACGCCGCCTGCTCCGGGTACGCGCGTCCGTACACCGGTACCGACTCCTTGCCGGCCTTGGGCTTCACCACGAGACCCGGCTTCGCGAACGCGTCCGGTGCCGACTTCGGGCTCTTGAACCAGCCGATCGCCCCGAGGTACCAGACCCCGACCCAGTCACCCTGGCGCTGCGCCACGACGTACTGGGCACCTGCGGCGACTCGTGCGCCGTGGTCCCAGACCTCAGTGCTGCTGGCCGAGCCGTCCTTGTGCAGACCGAGGTCCTTGACCAGCGGCGCGTTGTCGTCCGGCGCCTGGCGCAGGTAGACGAAGTTGGTCGCCTGCGTCGGGCAGGCGGTGCCGGCCGTGGTGCAGCCGGTGACGACCTGTGCGTTGCCCGCGAAGCCCGGCTTGATGGTGACGATCGAGCCGGCCTTGACCGGGAAGATCGAGTGCCCGTAGATCGGCGCACCGAGCAGGTCGAAGTAGTGCTCCCAGTCCCAGTACGGTCCCGGGTCCCAGTGCATGCCGCCGACGGTGGAGGGCAGGGTGCCCGGCACCTGGTCGTGGCCGATGATGTGCGCCCGGTCGAGCGGGATGTGGTTCTTGGCGGCCAGGTACTTCACCAGCTTGGCCGAGTTGCGGTAGAGCGACTCGGTGTACCAGGTCGCGCCCTGGGCCGCGAAGCCCTCGTGCTCGATGCCGATGCTGTGCATGTTGACGTACCAGTTGCCGGCCTGCCAGGCGACGTCCTTCGCCTTCACGTGCTGCCAGACGTGGCCGTCGGACGAGCGCATCGTGTACTGCCAGCTCACGTACGTCGGGTCCTGCACCAGGTTGAGAGTGCCTTGCCAGCCACCCTCGGTGTCGTGGATGACGATGTAGTCGATCTTGCCGGTCTTCGGCCGGTTCGCGAGGTCGTGGTTGCCGTAGTCGCCGGCGCCGGTACCGGTCGTCGCGTACGGCGCAGGCAGCCACTCACAACCCAGTGAGGCCGGGCACTCGACATCGGAGTTCGACTGCTTCACACCGGCCGGCAGCGCCAGCTTGGTGGCCTGAGCCTTGTCCGGCGTCACAGTGACCGGTGGCATCGCGATCTGCTGCCCGGTGTTCGTCGTACGGGCTGCACCGCGCGCCATGATCGAGTAGACGTCGTCGGCGAACTCCGTCGCGCCCGCACGGTCAGATGCCTCCGCGTACGACGCCACAGCGCCGTACCACTGGGCTGCGGACGTGTCCGAGCCGACAGGAAGGCCGAGCGACCGCTGGTACGACGCCAGCAGCGCAGCACCGCCGGTGATGTTGGCAACCGTGTCGGTGCGCAGGGCGACCGGGTCCAGCCCGGTCAGCTGGGACGCCTTGTACAGCGTGCGCAGCGAGTCGACCTTGGCCAGCTTCTGCTTGCCGGACAGGTCGGCCACGGTGCTGGGGTCGACAGCGGTGAGGTGCATCGGGCCGTAGCCACCGGACGAGCTCGATGCGCCCTGGTGGTCGTCCCAGCGGCTCTCCGCATAGGACACCGCGAGCAGTACGGACTCCGGTACGCCGTACTTCGCGGCTGCGACGCTGTACGCCGACGCGGCGACGCCGGCCGGATCCGGTGGTGCGGCGGCCGCGGGCGGCCCACCTGACGACACGCCGGTCACGGTGATCGGCAACGCTACCGCCACAAGTGCGGCGAGAATCTTCGAACGACGGAGCATGTGGTTTTCTCCTGACCCGAGGGCGGGGCTGCCGGTCACACAGGCTGGCATTCTGATCACTGTTAGTCGAGGCGACCCGCGATGTCAACGGTTAACCAAGACTCGCCCTCCAGAGGTTCGATTCTGACGAAAAGGTAGGCCGGTGGAAGCACTGCCGTTGGCGTTCACAGCGGGCTGGGCCAGTGGGGTCAACGCCTACGCCTGTGTGCTGATCCTCGGGCTGCTCGGCCGGTTCGCCGGAGCCGAGGACGTTCCCACCGCTCTGACCAGCAACGGCGTGCTGATCGCCGCCGCCGTGCTGTTCGCCTTCGAGTTCGTCGCGGACAAGATCCCGTACGTCGACTCGGCCTGGGACGCGATCTCGACCGTGATCCGGCCGACCGTCGGAGCGATCATCGCGGCGCTGATGTCGGGCGAGGCCGGCACCCTGCACCAGGCGGTGATCGTGGCCACCGGCGGTCTCACCGCACTGCTCTCGCACGCGGTCAAGTCCAGCCTCCGGCTCGCGATCAACACCTCCCCCGAGCCCGTCACCAACATCGCCGCCTCCTCCGGTGAAGACGTCGCCGTCGCCGGCGTGATGTCGCTGGCCGCCTTCCACCCGGAGATCGCGCTCATCATCGCCGCGGTCCTGCTGCTGCTCGGGCTGATCGGTGTGTATGTCGCCTTCCGGTTCATCCGGCGGGGCTGGCTGCGGTTCAAGGCGTGGCGGGACAAACGCGGCAATCCAGCGACCGGGAGCAGTGCTGTCTGATGTCCGAAGTGATCGTCATCGGGGCCGGCCTCGCCGGTCTCGCGAGTGCTGTGCGACTGGCCAAGCAGGGGCATAGCGTCACCATCTGCGAGCAGGACGAGCGGCTGGGCGGTGTCCTCGGCCGCATCGAGGCCGACGGCTTCCAGTGGGATGCCGGAGCCGCCAGTACGACGCTCCCGGCCGCCCTGCGCGACCTGTTCCGCAAGAGCGGCCGCCCGATCGAGAGTCTCGTCAACCTGGAGCCTGTGCTCGACGCACGTCGGCACATGTTCGCTGACGGCTCGGTACTCGACCTACCGCTGAATGATCGCGGTACTCAGCACGAGGCCTGGACCGACCTGGCTGGTGCGGCTGTGGCCCAGCAGTGGACCGACCTGGTCGATAGCTACGGCGACACCTGGCAGCTGCTGCGCAAGACGTCACTCGAACCGCCGCTGGAGAGCAAGTTGCCTCTCAGCGCAGTGCGCGCTCTCAAGCCATGGCAGTCCCTGGAGAAGGTCGCCCAGCGCAACCTGTCCGACGACCGGGCTCGCGCCGTACTGCGGCACTTCGCTGCCCAAGGCGGATCGGATGCATCACTCACGCCCGGATATGTCGGGGTGTGGTCCTACCTGGAGCGCACGTTCGGCCGGTGGACCATCCCTGGCGGTTTCGGTGCGATCGCCGACGCACTGGTGCAACGGGCCAGCGAACGGAAGATCACCGTCCGCACCAACGCCTCCGTCGTCGCCGTCACCACAACCAGCGGCACAGTGACAGGTGTGCGCCTGGCTGACGGCGAGGAGTTGGCTGGAGATGTCGTAGTCAGCGACATCGATCCACAGGTGCTCTACGGGCAGCTCGTCGACGACTCAGCAGCCAAGAAGGTGCGCAAGCGCGTTCTGGCGACCCATCAAGCACAGGCGGCCTACGTCGTCCACCTCGGTCTCCGGGAACCTCTACCGGCGCTGCCGTTCGAGACTGTCCTGCACGGTACGCCGACGGTCGTGGTGCGCACCGGCGGTCAGGCACCGGCCGGACACCAGGCCTGGTCGGTCCTCGTCCACGGCTACCCCACTGACGACGTACTGGATCTGCTGGTCGCTCGTGGTCTGCACATCCGGGACAAGGTGGTCTCCCGCCAGGTGTCGCCGTCGTGGTGGGCCGGAGTGGCCTGGGAGGGCTACCGGACCGCCCGCCGCCGGGCCGGCAACGTCTCCCCCGTCAAAGGCCTGTACTGCGTCGGAGCCGGCGCCCACCCCGGATCCGGCGTACCCGCCACCACCCTGGGCGCGGCCATAGTCGCCGAAGCAATCGGGAAGGCCTGAGCCCCGTCGGCTGTTGGTTCAACACAGCGCCGTAAGATTGGTCGTTCCTGTGTTTCGTGTCGGGTGGTGCCCGGCAGTAGAGAGGATCTCGGTGGATCAAACCCCCCTGCCGGCCGATGACGAGAATGTCGAGCGGGCTGAGCTGGCGGCTGAGCAACAGCACGTTGACCTGGTGTACGACCGGGTCGACGTAGCGGCTCGATCGGCATCCCGGATCGCTGTGGACGGTCACGCGCGCGCCCAGGCCCAGAACGTGGGCCGCGTCCGTGAAGAGGAGCAGACCGGCCTGTACGAGCGGGACGTGCTGGTGTTCGCGGCCGCCCGCCGGATCGCGGAGCTGGACGCGGAGCACGAGGGCCTGGTCTTCGGGCGGCTCGACTCCGACGGTGGCGACGACCAGCCGGCCGCCGCGGCCGCGAGCGAGCTCGAGAAGCTGTACGTCGGCCGGATCGGGGTCCGTGACGCCGAGTACGAGCCACTGGTCATCGACTGGCGCGCACCGGCCGCGGAGCCGTTCTACCGGGCGACCGGCACGGACCGGCTGAAGGTCGTCCGCCGCCGCGTACTGCGGAACAAGGGTCCGCGCATCATCGGCATCGAGGACGACCTCCTGGCGCCGGAGCGTGCGCCGGAGGATCTGCCGGTGATGGGTGAGGGCGCACTGATGGCCTCGCTGTCCCGGGCTCGTGGTCACACGATGCGCGACATCGTCGCCACCATCCAGGCCGAGCAGGACAAGGCGATCCGGGCACCTGCCCGTGGCGTCACCGTGATCGGTGGTGGACCGGGCACCGGCAAGACGGTGGTCGCACTGCACCGCGCCGCGTTCCTGCTCTACAGCGACCGCCGCCGGTTCGAGCGTGGCGGCGTACTGGTGGTTGGTCCGTCGGCCGCCTTCATGGCTTACATCGAGCGCGTCCTGCCGAGCCTTGGTGAGAACACCGTGTCGCTGCGCGCCGTCGGCGAACTGGTGGACGGTGTGAAGGCCACCGCGATCGACGACGCCGATGCGGCCGCGATCAAGGGCTCCTTGCGGATGAGCGGCGTACTGGCGCGCGCTGCCCGCGACCGCGTACCCAACGCACCGACCACGCTGCGGGTCTTCATCGGCGGTGCCACCGTCGAGGTGGACACCAACCAGCTCGACAACGTTCGCCGGAACGCGCTGCGCCGGACGCCACGCAACCGAGCCGCTGCTGAGGCCCGCAAGGGTCTGGTGGCCGCTCTGTGGCAGCGGTTCCCTGAAGACCTGCGCACTGGCGTCTACGCCGACCGTGAGGCGTTCGGCGACCGCGTCACCGACACTCCGGCGTTCCGGACGTTCTTCAGCCAGTGGTGGCCAGTGCTGACACCAGAGGCCGTGCTGCGCTGGCTCGGCGACGCACGCCGCTTGCAGCGCTGGGCCCGCAACGAGCTGACGCCCGTCGAGATCGACACCCTGGCTGCGGCGATCCGCGGCACGGACGAGTTCACCGTCGCCGATGTGGCGCTTCTGGACGAGCTCGGCACGTACCTTGGCCGTCCGCCGGTCCAGGAGGTCCGCGACGAGGAGTTCGACTGGCTGGAAGGTCTGTCGGACGGTGTGAACGAGGTGCTGACCACCTCGGAGCGCCGTGCTCGGGCTGCAGCCGCACGCGAGGCCGAGGAGCCGGAGGACTACGCGCACGTCCTGGTGGACGAGGCGCAGGACCTGTCCCCCATGCAGTGGCGGATGGTCACCCGGCGCGGCCCGCAGGCCAGCTGGACGATCGTCGGCGACCCGGCCCAGAGCTCCTGGCCGGACCCGGACGAGGCCCGCGCCGCGATGGACTCGATGCTGTCGCACCTGCAGCGGCACAGCTTCCGGCTGTCCACCAACTACCGGAACTCGGCCGAGATCTACGCGTTCGCCGGTGAGGTGATCCGGCAGACCCTGCCGGACGCCGACCTGCCGAACGCGGTCCGCCAGACCGGGATCGACCCCGAGCACCGGATCTTCGATGCCGGCAAGATCGCCGAGGCCGCTGGTGATGCCGCAGCCGAGCTCCTGCAGCTCGTCGAGGGCACCGTCGGCGTCATCGTGACGCCGGCCCAGCGTCCGGCCGTGGAGAGCGTGCTGGCCGAGATCGGCGACCCCAGAGTGGTCGCGCTGACCCCACTGGAGTCCAAGGGCCTCGAGTACGACGCTGTCGTGGTGGTCGAGCCGGACCGGATCGTCAGCGACACGCTGGGCGGCGTTCGGGCGCTCTATGTCGTGCTGACCCGGGCGACCCAGCGCATGATTACTGTGAACAGCACAACCCATTGGCTGCCCGCCCGCGCCTCTTGACGAGGAAAGCTGGCTTGCCTTGCCGAAGGTTCTGCGCGCGGCCGCGATCGGCGTTGCCGTCGTATCGCTGGCCGCGCAGCTCACGGTCCCCGCAACAGCCGCACCGGTCAAGCTCAAGTTCGGCGCCTGTCCGCCGGACTCGGGCGCGACCCGGCAGACGTACTGCGCGACGCTGAAGGTCCCACTCGACTACGCCAAGCCGAACGGCCGGCAGATCACGCTGACTGTCTCGGCCGTCGGCAGTCTCAGCGCCAAGCACTTCCTGCTGGTCAACCCGGGCGGACCAGGTGCCTCCGGCATCGGTATCGAGCAGTTGGTCAACGCAGCGCTCCCGGAGAAGGTCGGCGAACAGTACGCCGTGTTCAGCTTCGACCCGCGCGGAGTCGGGGCCAGCACGCCGGTCAGCTGCGGGGCGGTCACCGCCAAGCACCCGGCACTCCCCTACCGACCGGCGAACGCTCAGCAGGAGCAGCAGCGCATCCAGCAGGCCAAGCAGATCGCCGTACAGTGCGGCCGCAAGGCCAAGGACCTGCTGCCCTACATCACCACTGACAACGCAGCGCGGGACATGGACCGCATCCGCATCGCGCTCGGTCGCGACAAGATCGACTACCTGGGCTACTCGTACGGCACGAAGCTCGGAGCGGTGTACGCGACGATGTTCCCGCAGCACACCGGCCGGATGATCCTCAACAGCGTGGTCGATCCGCTGGTCTCGACGTACCGGACCGGCTACCAGCAGGACCCCGCGTTCCAGGCCCGGGCCCAGGCGCTGTTCGTCTGGATCGCCGGTCAGGACAAGACCTATCACCTGGGCAAGACCGCGAAGGCTGTCCAGGCGGTGTGGGACAAGCTGCGTAGTGAGGTGGCGAAGAAGCCGGCTGGCGGGCGGGCCGGTATGGCGGAGGTCGACGACCTGCTGGCGTCGAGCCTCTACACCGACGACGAGTGGTCGTCGCTCGCCGATGCGATCGTTCAGTACCGGCAGGGCAATGCGGAGACGCTGCTGTCCATCACCGACCAGCTCGCCGAGCAGTCCGTCGACCCGGCCATGCTGGCCTACAACTGCACCGACCCGGGCTGGCCGCGGAGCTGGAGCACCTGGCACTGGGACACCGTGGTCGCGGACCACCGAGCGCCGTACTTCGCCTGGCTGAACACCTGGTACAGCGCGCCCTGCGCCTTCTGGCCGGTGGCACCGGTGCAGCAGACCAAGATCGGTTCGGGGAAGGTCCCGCCGATCCTGCTGATCCAGCCCCGGTACGACGGCCCGACCCCGGTGAACGGTGCACGCCGGATGCACGTGGTCCTGCAGGGATCACGTCTCCTGATCGAGAACGGCGGCAACCACGCGTCGTACCTGATCCGGCAGAACCCCTGTATCGATGCCAAGGCCGCGAAGTACCTGCTCACCGGGGAGCTGCCGGCCGACGGCACCTGCCCGGCGAGCATCTAGAGAGGTCTGACCCATGACGAAGGTCCTGCGTGCGGCCACGATCGGCGTGGTCGTCGTATCGCTGGCCGCACAGCTCACGGCTCCGGCTGTCGCTGCACCAACAAAGCTCAAGTGGGGCGACTGCCCACTGGACTCCGGAGCAGCCCGGCAGACCACCTGCGCGACGCTGAAGGTCCCACTCGACTACGCGAAGCCCAACGGCCGGCAGATCACGCTGACGATCTCCCGCGTCGGCGACCTGAACGCATCTCGTGTCCTGCTCACGAACCCCGGCGGACCAGGCGTCCCCGGGATCGGCATGGAGCAGGGCATCCGGGTGTCGTTGTCGCAGAAGCTCTACGACCAGTACGCCGTTCTGAGCTTCGACCCGCGCGGCGTCGGGGACAGCACGCCGGTCAACTGTGGTGACCTGACCAAGTTCGGTAAGCACCCGTCCGCGCCGTACCGGCCTGCCGGTGCTCGACAGGAGCAGCAGCGGGTGCAGCAAGCCAAGCAGATCGCAGAGCAGTGCGGTCGTAAGGCCAAGGAACTGCTGCCCTACATCACCACCGAGAACGCGGCCCGGGACCTGGACCGGATCCGCATCGCGCTCGGCCGGGACAAGATCGACTACCTGGGCTACTCCTACGGCACCAAGCTCGGTGCGACGTACGCGACGCTGTTCCCTCAGCACACCGGCCGGATGATCCTCAACAGCGTGGTCGATCCGCTGACCTCGACGTACCGGCAGACGTTCGCGCAGAACGCCGGCTTCCAGACGCGGGCCGCTGCGATGTTCCAGTGGATCGCCGCGCGGGACAAGACCTACCACCTCGGCAAGACGGCGAAGGCGGTTCAAGCGAGCTGGCAGAAGGTGCGCACGGACGCCGCCAAGAAGCCGCTGGGTGGACGGGCCGGGATCAACGAGGTGGACGACACTCTGGTCGGAGCCCTCTACAGCGACGGCCTGTGGTCGGCTGTGGCCGATGCGGTCGTTCAGCTCCGCAAGGGCCACTCAGACGACCTGCTGTCGCTGGTCGACCAGTACGGGCTGGGGTCGGTGGACCCGGGACTGCTGGCCTACAGCTGCACAGACCCGGGCTGGCCACGCAGCTGGACCAGAGTGCACCTCGACACCACGATCTCGGACCGTCGGGCGCCACTGGTCGCCTGGGGCAACACCTGGTTCACCGCACCCTGTGTCTTCTGGCCGACGGGTCCGGTACTGCAGCGCCGGATCGGCTCCGCGAAGGTGCCGCCGATCCTGCTGATCCAGCCGCGCTACGACGCCGCTACCCCGCTGCAGGGTGCACGGCGGATGCAGGCGGTCCTGCCGGGCTCACGGATGCTGGTGAAGAACGACGGCAACCATGCGGCGTATCTGAACGAGCAGAACGACTGCGTCAACAGCCGGGCCGAGAAGTACCTGCTCACCGGACAGCTGCCGGCCAACACCAACTGTCCCGCCAGCACCTAGCCGCGCGGGACGACGTACGACGTCAGGTCTGCGTCGTCCGCCGCGAGGTCAGCCCAGCGACACGTGAGATGCAGGATGGTCAGACCGGACGTCGGGTACTTCTGCGTGAGCTCGACACGCTCGGGGCTGGTGCCGTCCAGCGCGAGCTCGTCGGCCAGCCACGGGATGCCCGGCGCGTGTCCGACCATGATCACCATGCGAGCCTCGGCCGGAGTGTCGTGCAGTACGTCGAGCAGTTCGTCTGTGCCGGCGCTGTAGATCCGCCGGTCGTACCAGACGTCGGTGGCCGTCACTCCGGCCTCGGCGGCGTACTGCCAGGTCTCCCGGGTGCGCTGCGACGGTGAGCACAGGACCAGGTCCGCTTCGATGCCCTGGGCAACCAGATAGCGACCGGCCGCCGCGGCGTCCGCACGACCGCGGTCGGCCAGCGGCCGCTGCAGGTCCGGCATCGACTCCGGCGGCACAGCCTTGGAGTGCCGGAGCAGGACGAGAGTGCGGTCGACCAACAGGTCGGACGGATCAGCCATCCGACCAGAATAGGGCTCAGGAGTGGACGTGGCTGCTCAGGTTCTGGAAGACCTGCCGGGTGGCCGTCGAACGGTTCAGCGTGATGAAGTGGATGCCCGGTGCTCCACCGGCCAGCAACTGCTCACACAGCTCGGTCGCGAGCTCCACACCGACCTGCCGCACCGCGGCCGGGTCCTCCTCGACCGCGAGTAGCCTGTCGGTGACGGCCGTCGGGAGCGCCATCCCGGTCAGCTCGGCCATCCGCTGGATCTGCTTGATGTTGGTCACCGGCATGATGCCCGGCAGCACCGGGATGTCACAGCCGAGCGCCGCGGCCCGATCGACCAGCCGGAAGTAGTCGTCCGCGCCGAAGAACATCTGGGTGATCGCGTAGTCCGCACCGGCCTGTGCCTTGGCCGCGAGCACCTGCGCGTCCGCCTCCAGTGAGGTTGCCTCCGGGTGCTTGTCCGGGAACGCAGCCACTCCAACGCAGAAGTCGCCGAGCTCACGGATCAGCTCGACCAGCTCGACCGCATGGTTCAGGCCCTCCGGGTGCGCGACCCACGGCTGGTTCGGACCGCCGGGCGGGTCTCCCCGCAGCGCCAGCATGTTCCGGACGCCGGAACCGGCATACGCACCGATCACCGAACGCAGCTCGTCACGGGAGTGCGAGACGCAGGTGAGGTGACCGATCGGCGTCAGCGACGTGTCCTGGGCGACTCGCTCGGTGACGCGGATGGTGCCGTCCCGGGTCGTCCCGCCGGCGCCGTACGTGATGGAGACGAAGGTGGGGCGCAGCTGCTCGATCTCGCGCAGCGAGCGCCACAGCACCTCCTCCGCCTCCGGAGTCTTCGGTGGGAAGAACTCGAACGAGAAGGAACGGCTTCCACTGGCCAGCAGCTCGCGGACAGTCGGAGTGCTGCCGGGGAGCGTCGAGGGAAGACCGTTTGCCATGCGCCAAGGTTACCCGCGCCGTCGATGCTCGTGCAGGCACCGACTACGCTCCGAGACGTGTATGGCGAAGTGGACATCCCCGCCGAGGTCCAGCGCGCGCTGACGGGCTTCCTGGATCTTCAGCAGCAGCGGCTGACCGACATCGGGCCGGAGCTGACCGAGGTGGTGCAGGCCGCCCGGGACGCGACCAGCGGTGGCAAGCGGCTCCGGCCGGCGTTCTGCTACTGGGGCTTCCGCGCCGCCGGTGGTGACACGACTCAGCCCATCCTGACCGCAGCAGCGAGTCTGGAGATGCTGCACGTCAGCGCTCTGGTGCACGACGACGTCATGGACTCCTCCGACGTACGGCGTGGCGCTCCGGCCGCACACCGCCGTTTCGAAGCGTTGCAGCGGGCTCGCTCGCAGGCGTCTGGTCGCGGTGGCGATCCGGTGAACTTCGGAGTCGGTGCGGCGATTCTGCTCGGCGACCTGTGCCTCATCTGGGCAGACGAGCTGCTGCACACCTCTGGCTTCGACGCTGCCGCTCTGGCTCGGGCCTCGCGCTTCTTCGACTCGGTGCGAGTTGAGGTGACCGCTGGTCAGTACCTCGACCTGGTCGCTCAGGCCAGTGGTGAGTCCGACATGGACCTGGCTCTGCGAGTCCTGCGCTACAAGGCGGCGTCGTACACGGTTGAGCGTCCACTCCACGTGGGTGCCGCGCTGGCCGGCTGCGACCAGCCTCTGATCGACTCCCTCTCGGCCTACGGACGTCCGATCGGCGAGGCCTTCCAGCTGCGCGACGACCTGCTCGGCGTCTTCGGTGACCCGGCCCTGACCGGCAAGCCCGCCGGCGACGACCTCCGCGAGGGCAAGCGAACCGTCCTGGTCGCCTACGCCGTCGACCACGCCTCCGAGGTCCAGCTCGCCGAGTTCGATCGCCTCTTCGGCCGCCCCGACCTCGACGACGACGAGATCCAGCTCCTGCGCGAGATCCTCCAGGACTCCCGCGCGGTCCAGGCCTGCGAAGACCTCATCACCGAACGCACCGAGGACGCCCTCGATGCCCTCGACCGCGCTCCCCTGGCCGACGACACGGCCCGGAAGGGCCTGACCGACCTGGCGATCGCCGCAACCTCTCGGGTGCTCTAGAGCGCCGGCAGTGCGCTGAGCAGGTCGGCCTTCGGGGGGTCTTTGACGATGACCCGGAGCTGACCGGAGTTGGTGGTGTCCTCGGTGAGGATCTGCAGAGCTACATCGACCGTGTCGTGGTCGTGTTCGAGCAGGTGGTCCAGGCCGGTCCACAGGACGATCTCAGGCTCGCCGGTCGAGCGGTCGCTGAGTGAGTCGGCCAGGGCGTCCCAGTTGCGGCCGAACCAGCGTGGGAAGTCGAAAGCGGTGGCGCAGAGGTCCAGGAAGCCTGCTTTGTCGTGGATGTCGCTGGTGTCCAGCAGGACGAAGTCCCAGCCGGCCGCGGCGACCTCACGACGTACGTGGTCGGTCGTGTGGGCGGACTGCCAGCGGTAGACGCCGGGCCGCAGGCCCTTGGTCAGCAAGGCACGCAGGTCGGTCATCCGTTGTCCTCCGCGATCCGGCGGAACGACGCGTAGTGGTCGTCCGTGTAGTAGCGCTCGTCGCTCTTGCCTGCCACGATCCGCCGGGCGCCGCGGTCGCTCTCCCCCGGCGTCTTCACGGTGTACTCGTGGTAGTAGCCGTTGTTCTGCTTGGGCAGGATCTTCTCGCGGTTGCCGAAGACCACACCGTCGCGGCTGTACGGGTACGGGCCGCCCTTGTCGATCAGCTTCAGCATGTCCCGGGCTTCTTTGGGCAGATCGGCCACTGCGACGTACTTCAGGCCGCTGACCGGATCGACGCTCGGTGTCGCGGACGGCTGCTTCTGCGGCGAGCAGCCGAACAGTGACGCCGCCAGCGTGAGCACCAGCATCGCGATTACGACGGCCGCGACGATGCGCACCGTCTTCGGATTGTTCACCCGAGACCTCGCAGTCGTCGGCTGAACTCCGCAGCGGCCGCACCTGGGTCGTCAGCCGCGGTGATAGCCCGTACGACGACCACTCGGGTCGCGCCGGCCCCGACGACCTCGTCCAGCCGGTCCAGATCGATACCGCCGATCGCGAACCAGGGTTTTGATTGCTGACGGCTTGCAGCGTACGAAACCAGCTCCAGTCCGGCCGCCTGCCGCCCAGGCTTGGTCGGCGTCTCCCAGGTCGGACCGACACAGAAGTACTCCGACCCGTGCTCAGCCACGGCCGCGTTCACCTGGCTGAAGGTGTGCGTGGATCGGCCGATGATCGGCTCCGGCCCCACCACCCCACGCGCCGCGTGCACCGGCAGGTCACGCTGGCCCAGATGCAGTACGTCGGCCCCGGCGGCGAAGGCGATGTCTGCCCGGTCGTTGACCGCCAGCAGCTTGCCGTGCCGCTTGCAGGCGTCCGCGAACACCTCCAGCGCCGCAAGCTCGTCAGCAGCCTCCATGTCCTTCTGGCGAAGCTGCACGATGTCGACGCCGCCGGCCAGGGCAGCGTCCAGGAACTGTTCGAGGTCACCCTGCTTCTCGCGGGCATCCGTGCACAGGTACAGGCGGGCGTCCTGCAGGCGGTCCGTGGACTCAGTCACACGGCACAGCCTGCCACGTCGTACCGGACGTAGGCTGACGGCATGCCTGAGCACACGTCTGATGTGGTGGTAATCGGCGGTGGGCTGATCGGTCTGGCGATCGCCTGGCAGTTGGCCACGGACGGTCTACAGGTCTCGGTCTGCGACCCGACTCCGGGCGCTCAGACCTCCATAGTCGCCGCGGGCATGCTCGCCCCGGTCACCGAGGTCGAGTACGGCGAGGACGACCTGCTCGCGCTCAACCTGGCCGGTGTCGAAGCGTGGCCCGGGTTCGCGGCGCGGCTCGAGGAGGCGACCGGTCTGTCCGCCGGACTGCATCAGACGGGCACGCTGTCGGTCGCGTACGACGTCGACGACGCCGCCGAGCTCCGTAGGCTCGCGGAGTACCAGCGCGGCCTCGGTCTGGCCGTGGAGGTGCTGTCCGGTCGTGAGGCGCGCAAACGTGAGCCCCTGCTGGCAACTGGGGTCTCCGGCGGCGTCTGGGTCCCCGGCGACCACTCCGTCGACAACCGACAGGCAGTCACCGCACTCCTCCGCGCGGTGGAGGTCTCCGGCGTCACACTGATCCGCCAGAGCGTTTCCCACGTCATCACCGCCGGTACGACGGCAGTCGGCGTCCAGCTCGCGGACGGGAGCGCCGTACACGCTGGTCAGGTGATCGCCGCGACCGGACCGTGGTCGGCACAACTGAATGGAGTACCCGCGGAATTGCGGGCTCCGGTCCGCCCGGTCAAAGGCGAAGTACTGCGGCTGCGCGTACCCGAGGCATATCGCCCGGCGCTCAATCACACCGTCCGTGCCACCGCCCGCGGATTTTCCGTCTATTTGGTCCCCCGGCCCGGCGGTGAGCTGGTGATCGGTGCCACGAGCAACGAGCTCGGCTACGACACCCGGGTGCTCGCCGGCGGGGTGTTCGCTTTGTTGCGCGATGCAAGGACCGTGCTCCCGGTCACCGACGAACTCGAACTGGTGGAGACGATCGCCGGGCTCCGGCCGGCCACTCCCGACAACGCGCCGATCCTCGGGCCGTCCGGCCTCGAGGGGTTGCTCTGGGCAACGGGTCACTACCGCAACGGCGTCCTGCTGACACCGATCACCGCGGCGATCGTCGGCGAGACCGTCCGCACCGGCGTACTGCCGGATCTCGGTAAACCCTTTTTGCGGAGCCGTTTCGGTCAGTTCTGACCAAACAATATAAACATTGAGTTACAGGCGTAACAATCACCCCATTCGCCTCTGTTGTCACATCCGTACCACCACTTACGGTCAAGTGACGTGACACGGGGAGATGGATATGCGGAACGTCGTACGTGTACTGACCGGAATCGCGGTCCCGGTGCTGGTGGCCGGGGTGATCACCGCCGGGTCGCCGGGCTTCGGCGCCTACACCGTCAAGAGCGGTGACACCCTCAGCCACATCGCCAGCCGCTACGGCACCAGCGTCAAGACGCTGGTCGCCCTGAACAAGCTCCCGGGCAACGGCAACGCCATCTACGCCGGTGAGGTCATCAAGCTGCCCGGCGCGCCGAAAGCCGCGCCGAAGAGCCGGACCGCCGCCAAGACGCCCGCCAAGCGCTCCCAGCTCCGCATGAGCCGGTACGTCGTCAAGCCGGGCGACACGGTCTCCAAGATCGCCAAGCGTTTCCGGTGCTCTCAGGCCAACCTGCTGGCGGCCAACCGGATGCGGTCCAGCGACCGCATCTACGCCGGCAAAACCCTCCGGGTCCCGGTCAAGGTGAAGACCGCACCGAAGGCGAAGGCCAAGCCCAAGGCGACCAAGAAGAACACCTTTGCCGGCCGCACCTACGCCGACCACATCGTCGCCCAGGCCGACCGGAACCGGGCCACGCTGAAGAAGCGCAAGCTCCCGAGCCGGGCGCAGATGCGGGCCCTCATCATCACGACGGCCAAGCGGTACGGCGTCGATCCGGAGCTGGCGCTCGCCGTGAGCTGGCAGGAGTCCGGCTGGAAGCAGCGGGTGGTCTCCCCCGCCAACGCCATCGGCGCCATGCAGGTGATCCCGTCCACCGGACGGTTCTCGTCGAGCATCGTCGGGCGCGACCTGGACCTGCTCAAGGCCCAGGACAACATCACTGCCGGCGTCGTGCTGCTGGACCGGCTCACCGGTGCCGCCAAGCTCGACATCGCGGTCGCGGGCTACTACCAGGGCCTCGGCGGCGTGCGGAAGAACGGCATGTACCCCGACACCAAGCAGTACGTGAAGAGCGTGCTGCGCCTGAAGGGTCAGTTCGAGAAGGGCTGGGACCCGCTCAAGTGATCGTTTGACTTGGGCACCTCCTGGGGCCGGCAGCGGTGCGCCTGGCGCTGTCGGCCTTGAGCCTTATCTACACTCTGTGGAGCAGAGGTAGCTTGAGAGGCGGCTCACCAGCAGTGACGGATGACGTGGACACGCAGGTTGGCGATCGCCTCGTCGGGCGTGTGCTCGACGGCCGCTACCGCGTGGGCGCCCGTGTCGCCAAGGGCGGCATGGCCACCGTCTACCAGGCGCTGGACATGCGCCTGGACCGGACCATCGCACTGAAGATCATGCACGACGGGCTCGGGGACGACGCCCAGTTCGCCCGCCGCTTCGTCGCCGAGGCCAGGGCCGCCGCCAAGCTCTCCCACCCGAACGTGGTGGCAGTGTTCGACCAGGGCGACGACAACGGCACCCTGTTCCTGGCCATGGAGTACATCCCCGGCCGCACGCTGCGCGACCTGATCCGCGAACACGCACCGCTGTCGCCCGCCCGCGCGCTGGACCTCCTGACCCCGATCCTGTCCGCACTGTCCGCAGCGCACGACGCCGGGATCGTCCACCGCGACATCAAGCCGGAGAACGTCCTGCTCTCGGACAACGGCGTGGTGAAGGTCGCCGACTTCGGTCTGGCCCGGGCGGTCAGCGCGACCGGCAACACCGCGACCCAGGGCCTGCTGATGGGCACCGTCTCCTACCTGGCTCCTGAGCTGGTCACCGACGGCAGTGCCGACGCCCGCTCGGACGTGTACTCGTCCGGCATCCTGCTCTACGAACTCCTGACCGGGGAGAAGCCGCACAGCGGAGACACGCCGATCCAGGTCGCCTACGCGCACGTGCACGCCGACGTGCCCGCTCCCTCACTCGTGCAGCCGCAGATCCCGCCGTACGTCGATGCGCTCGTGCAGCGCGCCACCGCCCGCGAGCGTGACCTCCGCCCGGCAGATGCGCGCGTGCTGAGCCGCCAGGTACGCCGGGTGCGCAGCGCCCTCGAGGAGGGCCTTCCGGACGACCCGGAGCTGACCGGCGACCTCACCGTGCCGATCCAGCAGATCCGGCAGGACAGCGACTACGACGACGGGTACACGCGGGAGGTGTCGAACCCGAACGTGCTCAAGCACGAGACCATCGTCGTACCGGTGGACCGTGGACGCCCGACCGGTCAGCCTGCACCGAGGAAGCCACCCCCGGCACCAGTACGGCGTGGGCCGCGCCGCGGTCTGATCGCGTTGATCATCATCCTGCTGGCGGCGATCGGTATCGGCACGACGGCCTGGTACTACGGCGTGCACCTCTACACGACCGCTCCGGATCTCGTGAAGCTCACTCCGGCCGCAGCGGCTGCGGAGGCCGAGAAGGCAGGGCTGCGCACCACACTGTCCAACCAGGACTACTCCGAGGACGTCCCCAAGGGACAGGTCGTGTCGACCGACCCCAAGTCGGGCGACCGGATCCGCAAGGACGGTGAGATCAACCTCACCGTCTCCAAGGGCCCGGAGCGCTACCGCGTGCCGCAGCTGGCCGGTCTGGACCTGGACGCCGCGAACCTGGCGCTCGCACCGGTCAAACTCGTGCAGGGCCAGGTCAAGGAGCAGTACGACGAGACCGTGCCGGCCGGTCGGGTGGTTGCCTTCTACCCCCGGTTCGACATGGTCGTGAAGCCGAACACCGCGGTCAACTTCGTTGTCAGCAAGGGCAAGAAGCCGATCGCGGTCCCCGACTTCACCGGCAAGACGTACCGCGAGGCGAACCGCGCGTTGCGCAAACTCGGCTTCGTCGTCAAGCGCACCGACCAGTACGACGAGAAGGTTCCCGAGGGTGCCCTGATCAGCCAGACGCCGAAGGACGGCACGCTGCACGCCAAGGACACGGTGCAGGTGGTCGTCTCCAAGGGCCCGCCACTGGTCGACGTACCGAATGTGAAGCGCAAGTCGCTCGCCGACGCCCAGCAGATCCTCAAGCAGGCCGGGTTCCAGGTGAAGGTCGAGAAGGCCGCGCTCAACCTCGGTCTGAACATCGTCGCGGCGCAGAATCCGGGTGCCGGCCAGAAGGCCAAGCCAGGCAGCACCATCACCGTCACGGTGCTGTGATTAGCTGTCCCGTGTGAATCGCTCGCGCCTTGCCGTACTGGCGTTGCTCTCGGTGGCGGCGGCCTGGGGATCGACGTTCTTCCTCACCAAGGACCTGCTCACCAGGATGGACGTCGCCGACTACCTGGCGTTGCGATTCCTGATCGCCTCGGTCGCGCTGCTGCTGATCCATCCGCCGGCCATCGCCAGGCTGAGCCGGCTGGACCGCGGCCGGGCCGTTGCCCTGGGCATCACTTACGGCATCGCGCAGCTGGTGCAGACAGAGGGCCTCCGGCACACCCCCGCGTCCGTCTCGGGCTTCGTCACCGGCATGTACGTCGTCTTCACGCCGCTGCTGGCCGCAGTGATCCTCCGGCACAAGATCGGCCGCTGGGCGTGGGTGGCGGTAGTGCTGGCCACCGTTGGTCTCGGTGTCCTGTCGCTGCGCGGCTTCACCATGGGGACCGGTGAGCTGCTCACTCTGGCCTCGGCAGGTCTGTATGCCTTGCACATCATCGGCCTGGGCGCCTGGTCCACTCCAGAGAACGCCTTCGGCCTGTCGGCGCTGCAGATGGTCGTCATCACCTGCGTCTGCGCGATCGGCGCCATCCCTGGTGGGTTCTCGGTGCCGGACAACACCCGGGACTGGATCAGTGTGGTCTACATGGCTTTGATCGCCGGCGCACTCGCACTGATCGTGCAGACCTGGGCACAGGCCCATCTGACCCCGACCCGTGCTGCGATTGCCATGACCATGGAGCCGGTGTTCGCGTCGACGTTCGCGGTGCTGTTCGGCTCGGAGAGTGTGACCTGGCGGATGCTGACCGGTGGCGCTCTGGTGCTGGCCGCGATGTTCCTGGTCGAGCTGGCGCCACGACGGAAGTTCGAGGCCGAAGTGCAACACCTCGCCCAGTAGGAGTGCCATGCGGGACAACAGCGCCCGGCGGGTCCGGTGGTTCCCCACCGCGGCCATCGCCGTACTGCTGGCTGTCCTGGCCGGAGGTGGTGCCGTGAACATCGCTCACCACCCACAGCCGAACCTCGTCATCACCGGCGTACCGCGGCAGGCTCCAGCGCCGGACCTGCGTTCCCAGGCCCTCGCCGACCTGGATGCACTCACGCTGCCCAACGGCGCCACTCTGGCTGGCTGGGACGGCCCCTGGCGCTACGTCTGGCCGCGGGACGCGTCTTTCGTCGCAGCGGCCCGCTGTGCGGTCGGCCAAAGCGCCGAGGCCAGGCGTGTGCTCGACTTCCTGGAGCGGGTGAAGCCGGCCACTGGTCGCTGGGAGGCTCGGTACCGCGAGACCGGCGAGCCGGTAGCCGACGGTCGCGAGCAGCAGCTCGACGGATCCGGCTGGGTGCCGTGGGCGGTCTGGTTCTGCCGGACCGGTGAGCAGCACTGGGACATGGTGCGTGAGTCCGCCGACCAGATCACCCGTGAGCTCCAGCCGAGCGGACTGCCCGCGCCCTCACCCGACTACTGGGAGCAGCACGAGTCCCAGGTCACTCTGGGAACCGTTGCGCCGTTGCTCACCGGACTGCGAGCAGCGATCCGGATCGCCACCGACCTCGGTCACACCACCGAGGCCGACCGCTGGCAGACCACTCTGCAGACCCTGACGGCGGCAACAGAGCGCCGGTTCGGACCGACCTTCCCCCGCACCCCGGCGTACGCAGAAAGCTTCTTGGAGCCGGGTCTACCGCCGGCCCGGCTTGGTGGCGGTGCGGATGCGATCGTCACCGTGCTCGGCCCGCCATTCGCTCCGGAGCGGGCTGAAGTCACTCAGGCGATCACCAACACCCACGCTGTCCTGACCCAGCCGAACGGCGGCCAGACGCCCGGCGAGGACTGGCGAGCAGACGGCGTCGCCTGGACACCACAGACCGCTCTCTTCGCACTGAGCGCCGCAGCTCGCGGTGACCGCGCCACGGCCGAGTCGATCCTGAGCTGGCTCGATCACTACCGCACTCCGAGCGGACACCTGTCGGAGAAGGTCAACCGCGACAACCAGCCCGCCGGCGAGGTACCCCTGGGCTGGACCGCCGCCCTGGTCGTCCTCGCCGATCAGGCCCTGCAGAAGCCTCTCCCGATCCCCTAGGTCAGCAGATCTCCATCACGTCGTGCACCGGCGCGTCCGGACGCGTCGTACTGGTCTTGGCCGAGTAGAAGAACGCAGTCGATGCAATGTCGTCCTGCAACGGTAGGTAGCGTCCACCCGACCGCCAGCCCAGCGCCTGTACGTCGGCGCGCAGCCGCGTGCGGAACCGGATCGGGTCCGGCAGGTGGAAGCGGTACATCCCGAACCGCTGCTGGCTCGCGTACTGCCCGTCCGGCCGGATCACCTGCGGCATCCCGAGGTACGGCGTACTGAACTCGGTGTACCCACCCAGGTGCGGTACGTCGAAGTTCCACGCGCCCCCGAAGTAGTCCTCCGTACCGGTACCGCAGATGGTCGGGAACTCCTCGTCCCCGTCCAGATAGAACTTCACCTCGCCCTCACCCCACCAGCCACTGCTGTTGACGCCCCACGCGATGTACGTGCCCACGTAGTGCCCCGGGCCTTCCACGCCGTCCAGCAGCGTGTGCACAGTCGCAGCCGCCAGCGGGTTGCTCCTACGCCACTGCGCATGCAGGTACGCCGAGTTGTCCGGTACGGCGCCCAGCCAGTAGTCCACCTGGAAGTAGACCACCACCGCCTCGTCGTGAGTGTTCTCCAGCGTCAGAGTGGCCTGGGTCTGGAACGGCATCTCCCAGTAGCAGTTGAAGCCGCCGTTCGGGTTCACAGCGACCGGCAGCGAGTTCACCTGAGCGAACTTGCCCCAGCCGGAGCAGAAGAAGTCACCGACCGGAGTCTCGATCGCCGGAGCCTCGTCGCCGTCCCAGTGCGCACGCAGTACCAGCCGCCGCCAGTGGTCTACATGAGTTGTCAGCCAGATGTGCGTGATGGCCCCGGAGCCGGTGATGTCGGCCAGGGTGACGGTCTCCCCCGGCGCGATCTGGATCGACGGAGACACCTTCCAGCCCTGACCGAGGTCCCGGGCCGCGTGCGCACCGGTGCCTTCGGTACGACGGCCGCCCTGCCCCGGCTCACCGGTCGGGTTCTCCGCGCTGATGGAGCGCGTCTCGACGTCCGCGAGCGCGCTGATTCCGGACAGGTTCCCAAGAGTCATAGGGCGACCCTAGGCGATGAGAAATCGATTGCCCAGCCCCCGACCGCCGATCAGCAGGGACGAACCTTGGCATCCAGGCCGGTGAAGCTCAGGCAGGCCCACGGCCGCCCCTTCGCCGGATCGGCCCGCACGATGAGCGGGAAGGCGTCGGCGCCGCGAGAGTCCACCGGCGACCCGACCGCCCCGCCACGGGCGGTGGTCGCCGCCTTCACCTCGTCGATCGTGATCGCCGAACGGCCGGCCTTCCGAGCGGCCGCCTCGGCATCCGAAGCGACCTGCAGGGCGAAGTCGATCTCCGGCGGACTCGCCCACGTGGTGGTCGTCACCGGGAAGACCACTCCGAACATCGCCAGCCCGACCGCGACGATGATCCGCCGCAGCCGCCGGCTCTGGTCACCGGCCAGCAGGGCGGCACAACACAACGCCAGCGCGAGCGTCATCCCCCGCAGGATCCAGTGCCGGTCGAGCCGGCCGTCCACCAGCACCGCGGCGAGCACCGCCACCAGAACACAGAAAGCGCTCACTGCCAGGGCCTGCACCCGCGAAGACACCGAAACCATGCCGCAGACAATAGACGAGCGCGGGCGACGCGCCGGTCAGGTCGTTGCCGACCGATCGGCCTGGCAGTGTCGGAGGAGCCCCTTCGCCCTCCCAGCGATTGGAACGACCGTGGTTCACGAGGACTCGACCGACCCCGGCGCCTGGAGCATCTCGCGGCGCCGCGCCCTGCAACTGAGCGGCGGAGTCGCCGCAGTAAGCGCTCTCTCGCCCGCGCCTGGGACCGCCGTCGCGGCGACGCCGGCCCAAGCGATCCTGAGCGAAGGCACCAACATCATGGTCGCGGCCTCGCCGGACGGCCGCTGGCTGGCCTTCGACCTGGTCACCGCGATCTGGGTCACCCCGGCCGCCGGTGGCGCTTCCCGGCGACTGACCGACGACCTGCAGGACGCCACCCGGCCACGATGGTCACCAGACAGCCGGTGGCTCGTCTTCCAGTCCTACCGCGACGGAAACTTCCACCTCTGGTCGATCGATGCCGACGGCAACAACCTGCGTCAGCTCACTACCGGCCCGAAGGATCACCGCGAGCCGCACTTCACCCCGGACGGCCGCGCCGTCGTCTTCTCCTCCGACCGCGGCAGCACCGGCAGCTACGGCATCTACCGGCTCGACCTCGACACGTCGAAGATCATCACGCTGACCGACGATCCGACCGAGAAGGCTGAGCCCGCTGTCTCGCCCGACGGCACCAAGCTCGCGTTCACCGTCGACGCGTCGTCGATCGCGGAGGTCGACCTCGGCACCGGCGCCCGCCGTACCGTGGTCGCGGCGCAGACCGGCAGCACCGTCTACGGCCCGGCCTACTCCCCCACCGGCCAGCTCGCGTATGTCCGCCTCAGCGGACCGGTCTGCGACCTCATGATCGGCGACCAGAAGGTGACCAGCGGCAAGGACGTCTTCGCCCTACCACCGTCCTGGGTGTCGGCGAACGAGCTCGTGTACACGGCCGACGGCCACATCGTCCGTCATCAGGTCGGGGGCGCGCACACCGTCGTACCGTTCGCTGCCACGGTTCCGGTCACCTCCCGCCGCCCGCGACCGAAGTCGCCGGAGCTGGAGCCGACCGGATCGCGACCGGTACTGGGGATCGCCGGCCCGACGGCATCACCGGACGGACGCTGGATCGCCTTCCGAGCCCTGAACGCCTTGTGGCTGGCGGCAACGAGTGGCCGGGGGCAACCACGCAAACTCGTTGCTGACGGCTACTTCAACAGCGATCCTGATTTCTCCCCCGATGGCAAGTCGTTGCTGTACGCAAGCGATCGCGACGGCACCGCCGACCTGTGGTTGCACGATCTCACGACTGGAACGGATCGCAAGCTCTCCGCGCTGCCCGGTGCCCAGACCGCGCCTCGCTTCTCGCCGGACGGCAAGCAGGTCGCCTACCAGGACCAGGACGGGATCGCGTGGGTACTCGATCTCGCCACCAACGCGGTCCGCCAACTGACCCCGACCCTCTTCCAGCCCGGCCGCGTCAGCTGGTCCCGCGACGGCAAGACCCTCGTCCTCGCCGCGGTCAAGCCCACCTCCAAGCGCTTCCGCGAAGGCACCAGCCAACTCCTGTACGTCGATGTCGCCACCGCCGCCCTCGAGTACGTCGAGCCGATGCCGTTCCGCTCACTCGCCACTCGCGGCGACGACGGCCCGGTGTTCTCCCCCGACGGCCGCCACCTCGCGTTCGTGGTCGAGAGCCTCCTGTACGTCGTTCCGGTCGACCGACGTGGTCGCTTCACCGGCGAACCGCGGGCGATCACGTCCGAGGTCACCGACTCACCGGTCTGGCAGGACAGCACCACGCTGCTGTACCTGAACAACGGCCGCCTTCGCCGGACCGACCTGCACGGCGCACGCCCGCGCACGGTCGACATCGACCTGCACTGGCGGCGGGCAA
Source organism: Kribbella sp. NPDC051587 (assembly GCF_044453945.1). Classification (NCBI taxonomy): domain Bacteria; kingdom Bacillati; phylum Actinomycetota; class Actinomycetes; order Propionibacteriales; family Kribbellaceae; genus Kribbella; species Kribbella sp. NPDC051587. The sequence goes on along the minus strand of NZ_JBITDE010000003.1, from coordinate 627,549 downwards.
CGATCAACCAGCACGTCACGATCCACGCGGGAGCGCTGTGGGACGGTCGAGAGACCGCTCTGCGGCGCGACGTCGACGTCGTCCTCGACGGTTCCCGGATCGCCGCCGTACGACCGCATCACGGTCGCGCGGACATCGATGCGTCGAAGCTCACCGTGATGCCCGGGCTGATCGACGCCCACAACCACTGGCATCTGCGTGGCCGGGCGTGGGGCGCGCGGCAAGGCCACCTCTGGCTGGCCTACGGGATCACGAGTACGCGCTCTCCCGGCGACCCGGCGTACCAGATGCAGGAAACCCGGGAAGCGCTCTCTCACGGTTCTCTGACCGGCCCGCGGTACTTCGCCACCGGCGAGGCGATCGACGGTTCACGCGTCTACTACAACTTCATGCGACCGACGCTGACCGTGAAGCAGCTGGGACTCGAGCTCGACCGGGTCGAAGGGCTCGCCTATGACCTGGTGAAGACCTACGTCCGGTTGCCGATCGACTTCCAGCGCCGCGCGATCGCCGCCGTCCATCGGCTTGGTCTGCAGCTGTCGTCGCACTACCTCTACCCGGCCGAGCACCTCGGCATGGACGGGATGGAGCACACCGGCGCGACCAACCGCCTCGGCTACTCGCACACGGTCAGCCGGCTCGGCCGCGCGTACGCCGATGTCGTCACGTTGTTCACCAAGGCCGGGCTGTCCGTCACGCCGACCTTGTTCAACTCGACGATGGCGCACGTCGACGACCCGTCGCTGCTCACAGATCGCCGTACGACGACGCTGTATCCGTCCTGGGAGTACACCTACCTGCAAGGCGAGGTCGACACCGCCAAAGGCCCAGCCGGGGTGACCACGCGCGAGTTGCTGCGCGGGAACGTCGACATGGTGCTGCGGATCCATCGCGGCGGCGGACTGGTGATCTCCGGGACCGACACCCCACTGGACAACATGGCGATCTCACTGCACGCCAACCTGCGGTCGATGGTGGCCGGCGGCTTCACGCCGTACGAGGCACTCACGACGGCGACCCGCAACCCGGCCCGCTGGCTCCGGCTCGAGGACAAGCTCGGCGTGATCAAGCCGGGCGCCCAGGCCGACCTCTCGTTCGTCACCGGCGATCCGCTGGCCGACATTCAGGCAGCAGCCGCGGTCGATCGGGTCATGGTCGCGGGCAAACCGCACACGGTCGACCAACTCCTGGCACCGTGGGTCGGGAAGGAGACGGCGACGGCAGGCCCGGCGCCGCTCAGCCGGACGCAGGCACACGCCCACGACCCGGAATACTGGTGGCACGAGCCCGAATGGCTGCACCGACTGTGTTGTGAAGGGTAGGGATGTTCGAGATCGCGACGGCGAGCGCGGCGGATGTGCGGCGGTTCAGCGAGTGGGCCGCTACCGAAGGCTGGAACCCGGGTCGGTCGGATTCCCTCGCCTTCGCCGCCACCGACCCGGCCGGCTTCCTCGTCGGCCGGCTCGACGGTGAGCCGATCGCCTCGACCTCAGGTGTCCGGTACGGCGCCGACTTGACCTCGAGACGACAGGCATCTTCGCGACGAACACTCTTGAACTCGGCTAGCCTTGGGATCGTTTCCAACGATCGTGAGGACCGCCCATGTCCCGTCTCGCCCTCGTTCTCAGCACCGCCCTCCTCATCCCCACGCTCCCAGCGGTTACGGCCACTTCCTGGACGCTCCCCGGCGTCGGTTCCGTCGCCGCGACCGTCGAGTCGTCCGCCGGCACGCTCCGGCTCAAGGTCCGCAGCGGACCCATTGACGCGGTCGAAGTCGCCGACCTCGGCCTGATCACCACCACCGGTGACCTGTCGAAGGATCTGACCTTGCGCGCCGAGAGCCATCGGCCCGTGCGCACGTCGTACACGATGACGACCGGCAAGCAGCGGCAGCGCACCGTCGTACAGGAAGAGAGTCGGCTGACTTTCGGCAACGCCAGCGGGTCGTTCACGCTCGTTGTCCGGGTGTCGGATGACGGGGTCGGCTTCCGGTACGAACTACCGGGGCCCGTAACCGTGCAGCGTGAGACCGGCGGTTACGAGTTGGCGCCCGCCGCGACCAGCTGGCTGCAGCCATACAGTCCGCAGCACGAGAACGAGCACGCCCAGGCCACCGCCTCGACCGCACCCACCGGGCAGTTCGGCCACCCCGCGCTCTTCCGCACCGGCAGCACCTACGCGCTGCTGGCCGAATCCGGACTCGACGGTCGCTACTCCGGCGCGCGCCTCACGCACACCCAGGGCTCCAGCCGGTACGACGTACAGCTGGCCGACCCGGAGGTGGTGACCACGGCAACCGCTTGGCGGACCATGATCGTCGGCGACCTCGCGACCGTGACCGGGTCCACCCTGGTGGACGACCTGGCCGACCCCGCGCGGTTCACCGACACCAGCTGGATCAAGCCCGGCCTGTCCTCGTGGTCCTGGCTGGCCGAGAACTCCAGCCCCCGCGACTTCGAACGACAGAAGGACTATGTCGACTCCGCGGCGAAGAACAACCTCAAATACGTCCTTGTCGACGAAGGCTGGAGCCCGGCCTGGCTGCCGGCCCTGACCCGGTACGCACGGGCGCGTGGCGTCGAGGTACTCGTCTGGTTCCACTGGACGAATCTGGAGACCCAGGCGCAGCGCGACGACTGGCTCCCGAAACTCGTTGCCTGGGGCATCAAGGGGATCAAGGTCGACTTCATGGAGTCCGACACCCAGGCCCGCTACCAGTGGTACGACGCGATCCTGGCCGACACCGCGCGCCGCCACCTGATGATCAACTTCCACGGCTCGACCGTGCCGCACGGCCTGGCCCGGACCTGGCCGCACCTGATGACGATGGAAGGCGTCCGCGGCGAGGAGAACGGGCTGAACGCGACCCGGAACACGATCCTGCCCTTCACCCGCAACGTGATCGGCTCGATGGACTACACGCCGACCCGCTTCGCCAGCGCCAAACCGCAGACCTCCAACGCCCACGAGCTGGCACTGCCCGTGGTGTACGAATCCGGCTGGACGCACATCGTCAGCTCCCCCGAAGAGCTCGCCTCCCAACCCGAAGGCGCCCGCTTCCTGGGTCAGTTGCCGACGGCATGGGATGAGACCCGACTGGTCTCCGGTGCACCAGGTGAGCAAGCGGTGATTGCCCGGCGCAACGGAACCACCTGGTTCGTCGGCGGAATCAGTTCCGGTACGGCGGGAGCGGTCGCCGTACCGCTGTCGTTCCTGAGCAGCGGCCGATGGCTGGTCGAGACGATCACCGACAACGGGCCTACCTTGGCGCGGTCGAGCAGCGTCCGGACCAGCGAGGATCAGCTCACGATCAACACCGCCGAGCACGGAGGCTTCGTTCTGCAGGTCTGCCCCTACAAAACCGGCCGGACGACCTGCGACCAACCACACCAGGTCGCACCCAGTACGACGGTCCTCGTGGACGCAACGCCGACCACGGTTACCACCGGCGCGACGGTCAAGGTCCAAGGCATCTTCGTGGCACGAACCGGTGGTCCGGTCCGCGATCTCGTGCTGGCTCCCGACGTACCGGCTGGGTGGTCGTTGTCGGGCAAGCCGGTCCGCAAGAGCCTGCTCCGCAACGGCGAAAGCGTGAGCGGGTCGTGGACACTCACGCTCGGACCCAACGGCGTCCGGGGTGATCTGGATCTCATTGTCGGCGGCAACTACACGGCGCCGGACGGACGGAGGATCTACTCCGCGGATGCCGCGCGGATCTTCGCGGAACCGCTGCCGCCGCGCGGATCGACGTACGTGAGTGATCTTCCCTGGACGGACGAGACCAACGGCTTCGGACGACCGCAACAACGCGATCACAGCCATGGCGGCGAGAACCCGCCGGCGACGTTGACGATCGGCGGGAAGACCTATGCCAAGGGCATCGGATCCCATGCGGCCAGCTCGTTGACCACTTGGCTGGGATCAGCCTGCACCCGGTTCGTCGCCGAGGTCGGCGTGGACGACGACGTCACGACCGACGAAGGTTCGGTCACGTTCGTGGTCACCGGTGACGGCCGAACCCTCGCCAGTACGCCGGTCATCCGGCGCGGCGCAGCAACTTTGCTCGACCTCGATGTCACCGGGATCAAGCGACTCACCCTCGCCACCACGGACGGTGGCAACGGTAAGAACTCCGACCACGCCGATTGGGGGCTGGCCGCGCTGACCTGTAGGCCTTAGAAGGGCAGCTTCGGCTGCGGCGGCCCGTGGGTCGGGTCGACGCCGTCGAAGAGACTGCTGACCGACTCGCCACCGTGGATCCGCTTGATCGCCTCGGCGAACAGGCCGGCCACCGAGCTGACCTGCAGCTCGGGGAAGCCGTCGGGCCGCGGGACCGTGTCCGTGCTGATCACCTCGGTGATCAGCGGATGCGACCGCAACCGCTCGACGGCCTTCCCGGCGAACAGACCGTGCGTACAAGCGATCGCGGCCTCGGTGACACCACGCTCCTTCAGCCGGTCGAGCAGCTCGATGATCGAACCACCGGTGGCGATCTCGTCGTCGAGCACGATCGCCCGCTTCCCGGTCACGTCACCGACGATCGCGTCGATCACGACCCGGTCGTCGGCCAGCCGCTGCTTGCTGCCCGCCGCCACCGGCAGCCCGAGCAGCCGGGCGAACTGGGTCGCGGTCTTCGCAGCACCGAGGTCCGGGCTGACCACGACCGTGTCGCTGAGGTCGCGGCCGCGGAAATGATCAGCCAGTACGCCGATCGCCGTCAGGTGGTCGACCGGTACGGAGAAGAACCCGTGCACCTGGGGAGCGTGCAGCGCCATCGTGAGTACCCGGTCGACCCCGGCCGCGACCAGCAGGTCGGCCACCAGCCGACCGCCGATCGAGATCCGGGATGCGTCCTTCTTGTCCGACCGCGCGTACGCGTAGTGCGGCATCACCGCGGTGATCTGCTGCGCCGAGGCGCCGCGGGCGGCGTCGATCATCAGCAGCAGCTCCATCAGGTGCTCCTGCGTCGGCGGCACCAACGGCTGCACGATGTAGACGTCGCGCTGCCGGCAGTTCGCCTGCAACTGCGCCTGCAGGCAGTCATTGCTGAATCGATGGATCTCCACCGGCGAGAGCGCAACGCCCAGATCGGCGCAGATCCGCTCCGCGAACTCGGTGTGGGCATTTCCGCTGAACACGACGATCTCTCGCACGGCTCTCCCCGAACGCTGCCGACTACGACACAGCGAAGCCTACTTGGCCGCCGTCCGGATCTTGTCGGCGAGGGCGTCCACGAGCGAGGTGACCAGCTTGATGGTGTCGTCGTCGACCAGGTTCCCGGCCTCGTCGAACCGCTCGTGCGCCCGGAACGCCATCACCTCGGGCTTCACCACGACATCGGAGTGCGTCCAGACGAACACCTGCCGCAACGCCAGCTGCGCCCGGACCGTACCGAAGTTCGTCGGCGCCGCCCCCATGATCGCCACCGGCTTGTGCAGCAACGACGACGTCGCCGACGGCCGCGACGCCCAGTCGATCAGGTTCTTCAGCCCGCCCGGAATCGAGTAGTTGTACTCCGGAGTCGCGAACAGCACCCCGTCCGCCGCATGAATCCGCTCCCGCAACGCCCGCACCTGAGCAGGCAACGCCTCCTCGGTATCCAGGTCCCCGTCGTAGTACGGCAGCCCCGCCAACCCGTCGTACAGGTCGATCGTCACCCCCGCCGGCGCATGCTTCTGCGCCGCCCGCAGCAACGCCGTGTTGAGCGAGCCGCCCCGCAACGAGCCCGAGATCCCCAGAATGTCCAAGTCAGTCATAGAACAATTGAAACATAAACCACCTCCCACCCCGCACCACCCCACCCCAACCACCCACCGCCCCTCCCCCGCCCAACCAACCGCTGGACTCCCGTCCCCCCGCCACAACCCTCCAACTCAAGGGACATCCCTTCAACTGGAGGGTTGCCCACTCACATCTCCCTGGGGCAACCCACCACCTCGAGGGGCAAGCCACCCGCTGGACTCCCCTCCTCCGCCACAACCCTCCAACTCAAGGGACATCCCTTGAAATGGAGGGTTGCCCACTCACATTTGCCTGGGGCAACCCACCCACCTCGAGGGGCAAGCCACCCGCCATCTCGTGGGTTCACCCACGAGATGGTGGGTTCTGGACCCGCATGCGAGTGCAGAACCCACAACCTGCTGGGTTGACCCACCAAATGGCGAAGGTCCGCAGGCCGGCCGGTCCGGAGGGGGCTGGTCGGGACGGGTCAGGTGGTGAGGAGGCGGGCCAGGAGGTTGGCGGCGGTGCGGCAGTCCGCGGTGGAGGCGTCCAGGTGGGTGACTACTCGGAGCTGGGTGGCGCCGATGCCGCTGACGAGGACGCCTTTGGTGCGGGCGGCGGCTACTACCTCGGGGACCGACTTGCCGGTGGCGGCGAGGTCGGCGACGACGATGTTGGTGTCCACCTGGTCGGGTTTGACCGAGCCGGGGGCCGCGTCGGCGAGGGCTTCGGCGATCAGGCGGGCGTTGGCGTGGTCTTCGGCGAGGCGGTCGATGTTGTGCTCCAGCGCGTACAGACCAGCAGCAGCCAGTACGCCGGCCTGTCGCCAGCCCGCACCGAGTCGCTTGCGCCAGACCCGGGCCTCGCGAATCAGTTCGGTGGAACCGACGAGCACGGAACCGACCGGTGCACCCAGGCCCTTGGAGAGGCAGACACTCGCGGCCGCTGCGCGACCGGCGTACGAGGCGGGTGTGCGGCCGGTGGCGACGGCGGCGTTCCACAACCGTGCGCCGTCGAGGTGGAGCGGGATGCTGCGGGATTCGAGTTCGTCGGCCAGGGCGTCGTACCCGCGCTGGATCGCGCCACCACCGAAGTTGTGCGTGTTCTCGACCGAGACGGCCGAGGTGGTGACGAAGTACGGGCCGAGGTCGGGCGCGATCAACGCCTCGACCTGCGTGAGGTCGGTAGGCCCGATCCACGTGCGCGTGGTGATGCCGTTGACGGCGGCGTGCGCGCCCAGCTCGGCACGCACCACATGAGCGCTCGCCTCACACAGCAACTCCCCGCCGCGCGGGACCAGAGCCCGTACGCCGAGGAGATTCGCGAGTGAACCCGTGACCGTGAAGAGCCCGGCCTCATGACCGAGCAGCCCGGCGACGGTCTCCTCGAGCTGGTTGGCCGTCGGGTCCTCGCCGTACACGTCGTCACCGAGCGGAGCGCTCGTCATCGCCGCCAGCATCCCCGCCGACGGCCGGGTGACAGTGTCCGACCGCAGGTCGATCATGCCCGTGCAGCCCGCAGCCGCTCGGCGACCAGGAACGCGAGCTCAAGCGACTGGTGCCGGTTCAGCCGCGGGTCGCAGGCCGTCTCGTACCGGTTGGCGAGGTCCTCGGCGACCAGCGCCTCACCGCCGCCGACGCACTCGGTGACGTCGTCACCGGTCAGCTCGATGTGCATGCCGCCCGGCCAGGTGCCGACCTGCTCGTGCGCGTCGAAGAAGCCCTGGACCTCGTCCATGACCGCGTCGAAGCTGCGGGTCTTGTACCCGTTCGGAGTCTCGAAGGTGTTGCCGTGCATCGGGTCGCAGACCCACGCGACCGGCGAACCGTGGTCGCGCACAGCCTCCAGCAGCGGCGGCAGCCCGTCGCGGATCTTGCCCGCGCCCATCCGGGTGATGAAGGTCAACCGGCCCTCGATGCCCTTCGGGTTCAGCTTGTCGATCAGCGCCCGGATGTACTCCGGCGTCGTGGTCGGGCCGATCTTCACGCCCAGCGGGTTCGACAGCGACGACAGGAACTCGATGTGCGCGCCGTCCAGCTGACGCGTCCGCTCCCCCACCCACAGCAGGTGACCGCCGACGTCGTACGGCTGCTCGGTGCGCGAGTCGATCCGGGTCAGCGCGTGTTCGTACTCGAGGATGAGCGCCTCGTGCGACGCGTAGAAATCAACGGTCCGGAACTCGTCGGCCGTCGCGCCACACGCCCGCATGAACGCGAGCGCGCGCTCGATCTCGGTCGCCAGCTGCTCGTACCGCCGCCCGACCGGCGACGACTTCACGAAGTCGGTGTTCCAGGCGTGCACCTGGTGCAGGTCGGCGTACCCACCCGTGGTGAACGCGCGCGTCAGGTTCAGCGTCGCGGCGGCCGCGTTGTACACCCCGCGCAGCCGGCGCGGGTCCGGGATCCGCGCCTCGGGCGTGAACTCCAGCCCGTTGACGGCATCACCCCGGTACGACGGCAGCGTCACGCCGTCCCGAGTCTCCTCACCCGAACTGCGTGGCTTCGCGTACTGCCCGGCAATCCGCCCGACCTTCACGACCGGCACGCTCGCGGCGTACTGCAGCACGACGGACATCTGCAGCAGCACCCGGAGCTTGGCCCGGATGTTCTCCGCGGTCACCCCGTCGAACGTCTCCGCGCAGTCCCCACCCTGCAGCAGGAACGCCTCACCCCGCGCCACCGCACCGATCTTGGTCGTCAGGTCGTCACACTCACCGGCGAACACCAGCGGCGGCAACGTCCGCAGCTCCGCGATCACCTGCTCCAACGCCACCGGATCAGGCCACTCCGGCTGCTGCAGCGGCTTCAGCCCCCGCAGCTCGTCCAGACTCGGAACCCCAGGCACTTCACCGGCACTCAACGTCGCGAATTGCATACCCCAACCCTATTCGAGCCCCACCACCCCCCGCACTCCCGTCTCACTCACACCCTCCCCCCGTCCTCCCTCCCTCCTCCCCAAACCGCTTCGGGGTGGATCCACCCCCCGAATCCGTCCCGGATCCTCCCCAAACCAACGCACCCATCCGCCCCTCCCCAAACCGGTTTGGGGAGGGCTGGACCCTTCCCAGATCGCGTTTGGGGAGGATCCACCCCCTGAACCCGTCCTGGATCCTCCCCGGAGCGGTGGCGGCCGATGTGTGGGCTCCCCGAACCGGTTTGGGGAGTTGTCCACAGGTGGGAGATGAGGGGAACGAGACGGGGGGTGAGGGGTGCATCTTCTTGGCGACAGGTTGCCGACGGGAGGGATGCGCTGGTGGGGGACGACGAGGTGTCGAACAGGTTTGGGGAGTTGCGGGGTCGGCAGGCGGGGGCGTTCAGCAGGACGCAGGCGCTGGCCCACGGAGTCAGCGAGAAGGTGCTGCAGGGGAGGTGTCGGGCGCGGCAGTTGCAGCGGGTGCGTTCCGGCGTGTACGCCGACTTCACCGGACCTCTGCCGTGGGAGACGCGGATGTGGGCAGCCTGGCTCAGCTGCGGGCCGGACGCTGCATTGGCCGGGGAGACGTCTCTTCGCCGCTTCGGCGTCGAAGGCGATTGGCGGGATGATCAAATCCATCTCGCCGTGCCGCACGCGCGGCGACTTGACCCTCGACCGGGCGTCCGCGTGACTCGGCACCGCGACTTCGAGGCATTGGTTCTGGAGGCGCGCGAACCGCCGATGATGCGACTGGAAGCAGCACTGCTCATGACCGCGGGCTCGTCTCGCGACGCGTTCCGACGGGCCTCTGTGCTCCTCGACGCATGCCGGCAGCGCCGTACCACCCCGGCGCGGCTTCTGACCGAGCTGGACTCCCTTGCCCGGCTCCCGGGTCGCCAGTTCCTCCGGCAGATCCTGATGGACGCGGCGGAAGGGGTCCATTCTGTGCTGGAGCGTACTTATCTGCAGCGGGTCGAGCGGGCTCATGGGCTTCCGCGCGCGACTCGTCAGGTGCGTGTGTCCGGGAGCGGCGGGACGATCTACCGCGATACTGAGCATGAGCCGTACGGGGTCGTCGTCGAGCTCGACGGTCAGGTCGGGCACCTGGATCCGATCAGCCGATGGCGCGACATGAGCCGGGACAACGCTGCCGCGACCAGCGGCAAACTAACGCTGCGCTTCGGCTACCAACTAGTGAGCCGGCCGTGCGAGGCCGCCGCGCAGGTCGCCGCGGCCCTGCAATTCCGAGGCTGGCCCGGCCGCCCCCACCCCTGCTCACCCACCTGTCCAATCGGAGCCTGACCCCAGAGTGGGGTGGATTTCAGCCCTGACCGGCCCAATCAACTCCCCACTCGACTACTCAGCGATGGGAGGGTCAGCGGCGGGGGGTCCAGGCGTCGCCGTAGGGGGTGGGGTGGTCCTCGTCTTCGGGGTCGTCGTCGTCTTCTTCTTCGGGGTCGTCTTCGGGGTCGGCTTCTAGGGATTCGATGGCGGCGTGGAGGCGGGGTAGGCGGGATTCGAGCTCGGTGTCGTCGTCGAAGTCGAAGGGGTCGCCGGCCGGTACGGCGGCCTGGGTGGGGGTGGGCGGGAGTGGGGAGTTGGTGACGCGTTCGTGGGCGGTGGGGGCGGCGTACAGGACCAGCTCACCGTCGAAGTCGGCGTCGATGGTGGGGTCGAGGAGGTTGGCCAGGGAGTCGGGGCTGGTGAGGGTGGAGTCCCAGGCGGGGCGGCCTTGGGCGACCAGCCAGGCGCGGAAGTAGTCGAAGGCGTCGTCGGAGGCGCCGCCACAGATCAGGTACGCCGCCGCCCAGAGGTCGATGCGGTACGACTCCGCCTGCAACTGCTGGAACTCGCGGTCGAAGGCAGCGATCTCGGCCGGCTCGAGCTCGGCCAGTACGTCGGTCAGGGCCTCCGCGAACTCCTCGGTGTCGCCGTACGTGTCCTCGACCGACGCACGCGCCCGGGCGATCGTGTCCCAAAACCCCTGTCGATCCATGGCGCCCATGATTACGTACCCGAGCGGGTCATCCGAACAGTGCGATTCCCACTTCCCCGACGAAAACGGGATGCTCGGCCTCGGCCACCATCAGCGCCGCGATGCCGGCCCGTGGTGACAGCGGCGGCAGGCTGCGCCGGAAGCCGCTTGCGCTGACCAACCGCCCGTCACCGCGGTAGGGCCGATTGGTCAGCACGCCCGATGCCACCACGGTTCCACCCGCGGCCAGCACTGCATCGTCCGCGAGCCCCTTGGCCTCCCAGTCGCTCAGCACCTTCCGCAACAGCCAGTCGTTCAGGCCGCCGAGCTTGCCGGTGGTCGCGCCCGCACCGAGCGCCCCCAGCCAGACCACCCGCTTGCCAGAGGAGGCGACCACAGCCGCGCCATCACTGAGAATCCGAGGGTCCTGCCCCTTCACGACCCCGAGCGCGCTGATCACCACATCCATGTCGGCGACAGCAGCAAGGACGGTCTCGGGCACCTCGACGTCCGCCTGCACCACGTGCACTCCGCCGGACCACGGTGCCGCGGCCGGCCGTCGTACCAGGGCAAACACCTCGTGCCCGCGCTCCACCGCCTGGTCGACCACCAGCCGCCCGGTCTGGCCGGTCGCGCCGAGGACTGCGATCTTCACGACGCCGCCAGTACGTCGAGCGCCGCCTGATGCACACCCGGAGCCGAAGCGATGAAGTCGGTGCTGGTGAGGCTCCAGGGCTTGCCCGCGAGATCGGTCACCGTGCCACCGGCCTCCCGCACCAGCAACGCCCCGGCGAGCAGTCCGGACCGCACATCGGAGTACTGCCAGAACGCGTCCAGGTGACCGGCCGCGACCTGGATCAACGGCAGCGTGGCCGGTACCGAGACCCGCACGATCAGGGCACCGATCAGCATCGCGGTCACGCTGCGCCCGATCAGGCGGAAGGTTTCCTCGGTCTCCCCCGGCTTGGCCTGCCCCGTGGCGACCAGAGCGGCGCCCAGGTCGGTCTTGGCGGAGACGGTGAGCCGCTGCCCGTCGAGATACGCGCCCTCCCCAGCAATCGCGGTGTAGGTCTGGCCGGTGAGCGGCAGGTGTACGACGGTCAGCACCGGCTCGTTGTCGCGCACCAGCGTGACGCTGATCCCCCACTCGGGCATGCCGTGGATGGCGTTGATGTTCCCCTCGACCGGGTCGACGACCCACCACTCGCCAGGCGGCAGCTCGCCACCCTCGAGCTCGTCCTCGACCCAGCCCGCACCCGGCCGGGCGGCGAGCAGCGGCTCCTTCAGAACAGCCAGTACGGCGTCGTCGTTCGCGTAGATCGCATCGACGATCGCGGCCCCGTCGGCCGGGCGGGCGTTGACATCAAAACGGTCGCGCAGCACGGCGGCGGCGGGCCGGAGGTTTTCGGTGATGGTTTCGATGAGGTTCATGGCTTCGACGCTAGAAGCGCCAATACATAACATCAAGTGCAACCTTGATAGGTTTAGCATTACTCATATGCACTTGGATCTGAACCTCCTCACCGCGCTCGACGCACTGCTCGAGGAAGGCAGCGTGGCGGGAGCCGCCGAGCGGCTGCACGTGACGCCGCCGGCGATGAGCCGGACACTCGGAAGGATCCGGAGGGCGACCGGCGATCAGATCCTGGTCCGGACCGGCCGCTCGATGACGGCGACCCCGCACGCGGTCGCCCTGCACGCCCGCGTCCACGAGCTCGTCCACCAGGCTCAGGTGCTGCTGTCGCCGGACCGCAGCGTCGATCTCGCCACCCTCGAACGGACCTTCACGCTGCGCTGGCACGACGCTCTGACCGTGGCCTATGCGCCCGCGCTGCTCACCGCAGTTCGCGCGCAGGCGCCCGGCGTACGGCTGAGGTTCCTGCCGGAGGCCAGCTCGGACACCCACGAGCTGCGTCGCGGCGAGGTGGACCTCGAAGCCGGCGCTGGAGTACCCCAGCTGCCGGAGATCCGGCATGAGCTGGTCGGCGAGGGCCGCCTGGTGGTCGCCGTACGGGCTGAGCATCCGCTGACCACCGGCGAGCTGACGGCTCAGCGGTACGCCGCTGCCGAGCACGTCACCGTGTCACGGCGTGGCCGCCTGGTCGATCCGATCGACGACGTCCTTGCGGAGGCAGGTCTGCGGCGTGAGGTGGTCGTGGCGTCGCCGACCGTCGCCGCAGCGCTCCAGTTGGTGCGCCTGAGCGACCTCGTGGTGACACTCCCCGAGGTCACCAACCTCGTCGACTTCGGGCTGGTCGCGCTGCCGCTACCGCTCGCCGTACCGGCGATCCCGATCCGGCTCGCCTGGCACCAGCGGTACGACGGCGATCCGGGTCACGCGTGGCTGCGGGACCAGGCGCGCGCCGTACTAGGAGGTCAGGAAGCCTTGGTGTCGCCCAGCCGCAGGTGATCGTCGACCGACTCGCCGGCCTTGATCAGTTCCTTGGCCTTGTCGGCGTACATGTCGACGTACTCCTGGCCGGACAGGTCCATCAGCGCGTACATGATCTCGTCGGTGACCGAGCGCAGCACGAAGCGGTCGCGCTCCATGCCCTCGTAACGCGAGAAGTCCAGCGGCTCGCCGACGGCGACACCGGGACGGTTCATCCGCGGGAACAGCTTGCCCGGCTCACGCCGCCAGATCTTCGGCAGCACCGAGCCCGGGGGCTGCAGCTTGTGGGTGTCGATCATCGCGACCGGGATCACCGGGACACCGGCGACGATCGCCATCCGGGCCACGCCGGTCTTGCCCTTGTACAGGCGGCCGTCGGGTGAGCGGGTGCCCTCGGGGTAGATCCCGAACAGCTGACCCTTCTTCAGGATGTCCAGGCCGGTGTTCAGCGCGGCCAGCGAGGCCCGCCCGCCGGAGCGGTCGATCGGGATCTGGCCGATGGACCGGAAGAAGGTCGCCATCAGCTTGCCCTTGAGCCCGGGCGCGGTGAAGTACTCCGACTTGGCCGGGAAGACGATCTGCCGGGGCACCGCGACCGGCAGGAAGATCGAGTCGGAGAACGCCAGGTGGTTGCTGACCAGCAGCGCCGGGCCATCGGTCGGGATGTGGCTCAGCCCGGTCACCTTCGGCCGGAAGAAGAGCTTCACGAATGGCGCAACGATGAACTGTCTGATGAGCAGGTACAGCATCCGCCTCGACCTCCGTCACTCGCCCGACACCGTCCATCACAGATACAGCATGACGGTACCCGTTCATGGTCCGCCCGTACCGTCGCCGGCACCAGTGCCCGCCGGTGCGGAGACTACGTTCCAGCTTCCCCCTCAGGCAATGTCACCGCCAGGAATGCCCACGTTGCTCACCGTGTTGTCATCTGGATGCAGACTGGACGTGGTCCAGATGCGACCATTGATCCCGCGGCTGGGTGGGGGCTCGAGGCCACCGCTGGATGCCGCGTGTGAGGAACCCCACGACCGGGCGAGGAGTCGACCGTGCCAGTGCAAGTCCACGCGGAGGAGTTCCGCAGTGCCGGGACCGGCGCGAACGCCGCCGTCGGCGTCCTGTTGAGCCACGGATTCACCGGTACGCCGTACTCGATGCGCCCCTGGGGTGAGCATCTGGCCGCCCTCGGGTACGGCGTGGCCGTGCCGCGGCTGCCCGGGCACGGAACCACCTGGCAGGAAGCCAACCGCACCACCTGGCAGGACTGGTACGCCGTACTCGACAACGAGCTGGCGAGGCTGCGCAAGGAGCATGACCAGGTCGTCGTGGCCGGCCTGTCGATGGGTGGCTGCCTGGCGCTGCGGCTGGCCGAGGAGCACGGGGCGGACATCGCCGGTCTGGTGCTGGTGAACCCGTCGGTCAGCACCGAGGACAAGCGGGCCGCGCTGCTGCCGGTCCTCGCCAAGGTGATCCCGTCCTTCCCCCCGATCGCGAACGACATCAAGAAGCCGGGCGTCGACGAGCACGGGTACTCCCGGATGCCGCTGAAGGCGATGCTCTCGCTGTCGCAGCTGTGGAAGGTGACCCGGGCGGATCTGGCCAAGGTCACCCAGCCGCTGCTGTTGTTCCGGAGTACTGTCGATCATGTGGTGGAGGCGAGCTCGGCGCGCAACGTGCTGGCTGCCGTGTCGTCCCGCGACGTGACCGAGACCCTGCTCGAGAACAGCTACCACGTGGCCACTCTGGACAACGACGCCCCGAAGATCTTCGAGGACAGCGCAGCCTTCATTGCGCGCGTGACCGGTCCCGCCGATGCGTGACAACGGCCTGACCGCCGCGGAGTACACCTCGTTCGGCCGGATCGACACCCTGGTCGCCGAGCCGGTCCTGGCCGCCCTCGCCACGGCCGGCATCGCGGCGTACTGCGAGAGCTCCGACGACGTACCGGACGAGCTGTTCGTCGACGCCGACCAGCTCGAGCAGGCCCGCCCGGTGATCGCGCGCGCGACCGAGGACGCGGAGTGGAAGTCGCTGGTCGAGCAGTTCAATGCGCCGTCCGCGCCCGGCCACGACGGCGGTGAGACGCCGGTCCCGCGGTGGCCGGTCAGCGAGGACGTGGACGAGAAGTACGAACCGCTGATCGACGTACCGGCCGGTCTGATCGTCGGCGACGAGCCGGAGGACGAGCCTGAGGCCCGCCCCAAGCGGCCTGCCGACGACCCGCACGACCACTTCGTCCCGCCGGAGCCCCCGCGCGGCCCGAAGCTGGACTGGCCCAGCCGGCTCGCCTGGCTCGGCGCCCTCGGCGGGCCGATCCTGCTGATCCTGGCCGCGGTCCTCGACTTCGGCGACCGCCGGATCACCGCGGTCGCGGTCGCCGGTTTCATCGGCGGCTTCCTGACCCTGGTGATCCGGATGAAGGACCGCCCGGCCCAGGACGACACCCCCGACGACGGGGCGGTCGTGTGAGCTAGAGTGCGGATCGTCGGACAATCCGACGGTTTGCCGAGGGAGGTACACCCGTGCAGGTCAGCGAGACGGTCGAGATCACCGGCCACCTGATGGACTCCGGGCTGCTCTCCCGGGTGCTCGACGACATCCGCGGGTACGGCGGTGAGTACACGCTGGACAAGTTCGACCTCGGCTACGACAAGGACGACCCGTCGACGGTCCGGATGACGGTCGGCGCGGACGACGAAGAGTCGCTGCAGCGGCTGCTGATGCGGATCCAGACCAAGGGCGCGAACCTGGTCGATCCCGGGACGCCGGAGATCACCGAGGTGACCCGGGACGGCGTCTTCCCGGACGGCTTCTACTCCACCACGAACCTGCCGACGAGCGTCCGCCTCAACGGCCACTGGGTCGCCGTCCGGAACCCGGAGATGGACTGCGGTCTGCTCGTCGAGGGCGAGACCGTCCGGACGATCCCGATGTCCGACGTGAAGGCCGGGATGCGGATCATCTCCAGCGCGCAGGGCGTCAAGGTGACCCCGCCGATCGTCGCGAACACCGAAGAGGCCTTCGGCTTCATGGAGTCCGAAGTCTCCAGCGAGAAACCGCAGCGGGTCCTGGTCAAGCAGGTCGCGGACGGCATGCGCGAGGCGAAGGCCAACGGCCTGAAGGTGCTGTGGGTCGGTGGTCCCGGCATCGTGCACACGGGCGCCGCGCCGGCGATGGTCGCGCTGGTCGAGGCCGGGTTCGTCGACGTCCTGTTCGCCGGGAACGCGCTGGCCACCCACGACATCGAGTCGTCCCTCTACGGTACGTCGCTCGGTGTCGACCTGGCCCGTGGTCGGGGGGTCGAGCACGGGCACGAGCACCACATCCGCGCGATCAACACGGTCCGCAAGGCCGGTTCGATCGCGGCCGCGGTCGAGCAGGGCGTGCTCACCTCGGGCGTCATGCACGCACTGGTCAAGCAGGGCAAGAAGTTCGTGCTGGTCGGTTCGGTCCGCGACGACGGCCCGCTGCCGGACGTCTACACCGACGTCCTCGACGGCCAGCGCGCGATGCGCAACGAGCTGGCCGGCGTCGGCTACTGCCTGATGGCCGCGACCATGCTGCATTCGGTTGCTACCGGCAACATTCTGCCCGCTTCCATCCCGCTGACCTGCGTGGACATCAACCCGGCCACCGTCACCAAGCTCGCCGACCGGGGCTCGTCCCAGGCCCGCGGCATCGTCACCGACGTCGGCCTGTTCGTCGAGCACCTGGCCCGCGAGCTCAGCCCGTCGTACGCCGAGGCAAAATAGCCGGGTGACTCAAGACTCCGCAGCGCGACCGGACCGGTTCACGGCGTTCCTGCACGAGTTCACAGTGTTCTTACGCGAGTTCGAAGAGGCCAACTCCGCGTTCGTGAACGGCGATGTCTCGCGGTGGATGCCGCTGGTGTCGCGCAGCGAGGTGAGCTCGATCTTCGGTGGGTTCGGGGGCCGCGAGACCGGCTGGTCGCAGGTCGGCCCGCGCTACGAATGGGCCTCGGCCCAGTTCGCCCCCAGCGGCGCGAAGGTCGAGTTCGAGTACCTGGATCAGCACGTCGGCCCGGACTCGGCGTACACGGTCGCGATCGAGCGCTGCACGGTCCGGTACGTCGATCGCCCGGGTGAGCATCGTCACGAACTGCGGGTGACGATGGTGTTCAGGGTCGAGGATGGCGACTGGAAGCTGGTCCACCGGCATGCGGACCCGCTGGCCGCCCCGCCGACCACCCCTTAGCTGCTTGGATGGCCCTATGACCGAGCTTGTGCACCTGACCGTGACCGACGGCGTCGCGACGCTGACCCTGGATTCGCCGCACAACAAGAACGCGCTCTCCCAGCAGCTCACCGGCGAACTGCTCGAGCACCTGGAGAGCGCGGCCGGCGACGACGCGGTCCGGGTGATCGTGATCCGGTCGGCCCTCGACGTGTTCTGCTCCGGCGCGGACATGTCCGAGGCGACCAGTGTCGGCATGGGTGTCGGCGCACAGCGGATGGTCGACGTCCAGCGCGCGATCGTCGCCAACCCCAAGCCGGTGGTGGCCCGCGTCGCCGGACCGGTCCGGGCCGGCGGCATCGGCATCGTCGCCGCGGCCGACATCAGCGTGGCCGCGGCCAGTACGACGTTCGCGCTGACCGAGGTGCGTCTTGGACTCGCGGCAGCGACGATCTCGCTGACCGTGCTTCCCCGCCTGACCGACCGCGCGGCGGCGTACACGTTCCTGACGGGCAACGGCTTCGAGGGAGTTGAGGCGGCCCGGCTCGGCCTGGTCACGCTCACCGTCGCCGACGACGAGCTCGACGAGGTCCTCGAGTCCATGGTCGAGTCCGTCCTCCTCGGCGTACCCCAGGGTCTTCGCGAGACCAAGAAGCTGCTCAACCGCGAACTCCTCGCCGACATCGACGCCCGCGGCACCGAGCTGGCCGAACTGTCGGCCTCCCTGTTCGGCTCCCCCGCGGCCCAGGAAGCGATGCTCGCCTTCCTGAACCGTAAGAAGAAGAGCTGAGCTAAGACACGAAGTTCCACCATCTGTCGCGCTTGGGTCGACGGCCCCGGCGGCGGAAGACCATGCGCTCGGCCAGGCGCTCGGGGGACTCGTACTCGGCGGACCGGTGGGCCCACAGCACGTTGGGCACATCAGCCAGAACCATAGGAAGACCGGCCGCGGCAACGAGCCGATAGGTGGCCTCGATCAGCCGAGAATGGTCTGTACACAGACCGTTGGGCCGGGACCGCGCCCAGGCGAAGCGCTTGCGGGCTTCGGGATGCGAACCGATGCAGTCGCGGACGTCGGCCCGCGGCAAGGGTCGCTCGGCGAAGCGCTCCAGCAGGTTCGCGAGCCGGTAGAGGTCAGGTTCGGTGAACGCCGCGACCTCGGCGGGCTCGAGAGGCCGGAGCAGGCGGCGGACCTCGTCACGTCCGAGCGGTCCGGTGCGGAGATCGCGAAGTTCGGTGCCCAGGTAATGCAGCCGGGACAGCGAAACCATCCAGACCGAACCGGCCCACCAGTTCACGGCGAGGAGAACGACCGCCAGCACCACCTGGCCCCAGCCCGAAACGCCGCCGCTCCAGCTGATCCGGCCGGCCTCCAGATGCCAGGGCAACACCGCGAGTAGCAGGATCGCGGCCGCGCCGTAAGCCACCCAGGCCGACGGATCGCGCAGGCTCATCGGGTGGTAGCGGCCGCCAGGCCGTCGCGGAAGTGCACGGGAACGCAGCCCGAAGACGAAGGGATTCCCGCTGCTCGTGACGTCGCGGAACACCTGCAGTGCCTGGCCCGGCAGGTGCAGGTACGGGAGGTACTTCGTGATGCGCTCGGCAAGGAAGGCCCCGGTAAAGGCGTGCGCCACCGTGATCGCCAGCAGCCCCACCCAGGCGAACCCGAGCGGCAGGTGGACGGCACCGAGGGACAACTCAGCGCTGCCGGCGAACAACCGGCCCGCGATCGTAGCCAGACAGAGCCCGGCACCGATCGCGAGTAGACGCGAACAGGCCTTGGCGCCGGTGACGATCCGGGCCGGCTCCGACTCGAGGTCGGGCCGGCGGAGATAGCCGGCCCGATGGTCCCGCCAAGCCCGCGTCACGCGCTTCGCCATTCAAGCGATTATGGCAGCCGCCCGGTCCTTCAGAGGCTGATCCGGTGTGCCGCTCCAGCCACCAGAGCCACCGGCGTGCGGGCGTCGCCGTACCGGATGACGCGGTCCTGATCGTGGTCGGCGGTGAGGATCACCTCGCGGCCCTCCGGTGACCAGGTGAGGTCGACGGTGACCCCACCGCGGGCGCGGAGGCCGGTGATGCTGCCGGTCGGCCACTCCGCGGGCAGAGCCGGGAAGAGCTCGAGTGAACCGGTGTGGCTCTGGAGGAGCATTTCGGCGATCCCGGCGGTGGCGCCGAAATTGCCGTCGATCTGGAACGGCGGGTGCGCGCACAGCAGATTCGCGTAGACGCCCGCGCCGCTGCCGACGTAGTCGGTCTCGGTGTCGTCGGCCAAGGTCAGGAACGCGCGCACGAGTCGGTGCGCAGCCGCACCATCGCGGAGTCGCGCGCGCAGGTTGATCTTCCAGGCCAATGACCAGCCGGTCGCCTCGTCGCCGCGGAGGTCCATCGTCCGGGTGGCCGCGGCCGCGAGTTCGGGCGTGCTGTCCGGGGTGATGAGGTCGCCGGGATGCAGACCGATCAGGTGCGACATGTGCCGGTGGTGCGGCTCCTGCTCAGGCAGATCAGCGGCCCACTCCTGCAACTGTCCCCGGCTGCCGATCGACGGATCCGGGATCCGCTTCCGCGCCGCCGCGAACTGATCCACCAGTACGTCGGTCAGTCCGAGCACCGAGGCAGTCTCGACACACTGGTCGAACAGGTCGGCGATCAGCGCGAGATCCATCGTCGACGAGACCGTGACCGACGCCGGCTCCCCGTCCGCCGCGACGAACTCGTTCTCGGGCGAGGTCGAAGGCGACGTACCGAGGCTTCCGTCGGGCAGCTCGGTCAGCCAGTCCAGGCAGAACTCCGCAGCCCCGCGCAACACCGGCCACGCCTGCTCGAGGAAGTCGCGGTCGCCGGTGAACGCGTAGTGATCCCACAGATGCCGGACCAGCCACGTGCCGGCCATCGGCCAGTTGGACCACTTCGGGTTGCCGTCGACCGGGACCGTCCAGCACCACGCGTCGGCGTTGTGGTGCGCGACCCAACCCGCCGCGTCATAGCGCTCAGACGCCGTACGGCGGCCGGCCGTGGCGAGGTGACCGAGATACGTGAGCAGTGGTTCGTGGCACTCGGAGAGGTTGGTGGTCTCGGCCGGCCAGTAGTTCATCTCGGTGTTGATGTTGACCGTGTAGTTGGAGCTCCACGGCGGCTGCAGAATGTCGTTCCAGATGCCCTGCAGGGTGGTCGGCAGACCGCCGGGTCGCGAGCTCGCGATCATCAGGTAGCGGCCGTAGTTGTAGATCAGCGCGGCCAGCGCCGGATCGTCGTTGTGCGCCAGCCGCTCATTAGTCGGCAGCACAGCAGCGTCGGTCGCGGGAAGATCAAGCGTCGAACGGCGGTAGAGACCGCGGTAGTCGGCCACATGCTCGGCCAGCAGATCGTCGTACCCACGAGCGAGCGCGGCCTGCACACGCACGTCCGCCTCGGCGAAGCACTCCTCGCGGGTGCTCGTCGGCGCAATAGCAGGACCGTCGTACCCGGTCGCGGTCGACAGGACGAAGGTGAACTCAGTCGCGTTCGTGTTGACGCTGCGGAGCGCAACAGCAGCAGCCATCCCGCGATCAGGCCCATCGGAGTAGCGCACCGCCTCCACGCCCTCGCGATGCGGCGGCGCCACGTCGGCCGGCGCCTGAATCAACAGCCCGTGCTCGACCTCCGAAGACTGCAGCTGCGAGGTCAGCCGAGCGGTGACCCCGATCGGCCCCGAAGCTGTCACGCGGACCACGAGCACACCCGCCGGGTGACTGACGAACGCCTCCTGCCGCAGCGTCAGACCTCCGATCTCATACTCGACCGTAGCGACCGCCGCCTCCAGGTCCAGCTCCCGCCGGTACGACGTCGCCTCGCCACTGACCGTGTAGTCGAGCAGCAGATCACCCAACGGCAGATACGCCTGCGAGTGGCCTGCCTGGAATCCGGTGGCCAGCTCCTCGGCCCGCCGTACATCACCCGCTGCCACCGCATCCCGAACCGCCTGCAGGGCCTGTGATCCGACCGCACCCTTGGGCTGCGAGAGCACTCGCTGGGTCTCCGGGCTGCCGGACCACAGCGTCTCGTCGTTAAGCGCGAGCCGCTCGGTACCGGGGCGGCCGAAGCACATCACCCCGATCCGGCCGTTGCCCAGCGGCAACGCCTCCACCCACTCCCCGGCCGGACGGTCGTAGCGCAAGCTGCTCACCGGATTCACCATGCGAGAGATCCTATGTCTCAGAGGTGCAGCTCGATCAAGAGGGGAAGGTGATCAGAGGCCTTCGGCAGGTCACCAGCCACTGAGGCCGGGATCGGCAGCACCCGGCCGCGAACCCCTGGCGTCAGCAAAGCGCCGTCGATCCGCCGCTGCGGATCCGACGAACTGAACGTCGGCCCGGCATCCGCCCCGAGGTCGACCAGCCCTTCCTCGGCCAACCGCTTCCACACCGGCCCGTCGGGCGTCTCGTTGAGATCACCCACCAGCAGGAACGGCGTACCGAAGGAGCGGCAGCCGCGCAGGACCTGATCCAGCTCATGCTGCCGGCCAAGAAGGTGCAGCCCCAGATGGCACACCACCAACGCCACCTGGGCCGATCCCACCGTCACCCGCCCACCGACCGCGCCGCCGGGCAGCTGAGTCGCAATGAACCGCAACCGCCGTCGCACGAACGGCCGCCAGATCCGCCAGTGCAACGGCTGGACCAGATCGATGCTGTCGGCAACCAACACCGCGTTCCGCGCCGACGCTGCGATGTACCGCAACCCGAAGGTCGCGGCCATCGCCCGCCGCTTCCGCCGGGTCCCCCACCAGGTCGGGGCCTCCTGCACCAGCATCACATCGGGAGCACAGGCCCGCACCACCCGCGCCAATGCCTCGCGGTCGTCACCCCACCGATGAACGTTGTAGGAGAGGACCCTCAGCGCAGCGGGCGGATGCGGTTCGGTCATGCCTCCGAGTCGTTCAGGTCGACGGACTGGAGATCAGGATCAGGAGTCGCAGCGCGCAACCCGGTACGACGGGCCGCGGACTTGCGGGCTGCCCTCTCCACTCGGGTGGAGCGGCCTCGCGCCGCGGCCGTCTTCGCCGTGACAGCGGTGGTCTTGACGCGGACCCGACGGAGCCAGGTGGCTTCTTCGCGAGCCAGGTCAGCTGCGCCAACCATGCCAGCCTCAGGTCCGAGCACCGCGCGCACGATGCGCGCCTCGGGCCGGAAGCCGCGACCGGTCAGTGTCCGCTTGAACGCCTCACGGGCAGGGGCAAGCAGCAACTCACCTGCATCCGAAACGCCGCCACCGATCACGAAGGTGCCTGGGTCCAGCGCCGCTGCCAGGTTGGCCAGGCCGATGCCGAGCCAGCGACCGACATCTTCGAGCAGCTCAACGGCAACCGGGTCGCCGTCCTTGGCCAGCTCGGTCACCATCGGCCCGTTGATCTTCCGCGGATCGCCACCGGCGGCTCGCAGCAAGTTGTGGGCGACCGGCGAACCGGACAGCGCCAGCTCGCGGGCCTCGCGGGTCAGCGCGTTGCCGGACGCGTACTGCTCCCAGCAACCGCGGTTACCGCACTCGCAGCGATGCCCGCCCGGCACGACCTGCATGTGACCGAACTCGCCCGCGATACCGAACTTGCCGCGCTGCAGAGCGCCGTCGTTCAGGATCGCGCCGCCGATGCCCGTACCCAGCGTGACGCAGACCAGGTGGCTCTCGCCCTGCCCACCGCCGAAGCGCCACTCCGACCACGCGGCCGCGTTCGCGTCGTTCTCGACGACCACCGGCAGCCCGAGGCGTCGTTCGACCGCGTCCCGCAGCGGCTCGTGCCGCCAGGCGAGGTGCGGCGCGAACAGCACCGAGGAGCGGGTCCCGTCGACGAAGCCGGCCGCACCGATGCCGACCGCGATCACGTCGTGCCGCGACTCGAGGTCGTGCACGATCTCGGCGATCGCGTCCTCGGTCTCCTTCGGGTCCTTGGTCGGCGTGTCCCGGCGCAGCCGGTCCAGGATGTTGCCCTCCGGGTCGACCACCCCGGCGGCGACCTTGGTGCCGCCGATGTCGATACCGATCGTCAAAGCCTGCGTCAGAGCCACACGAGCCTCCTCGTCGTGTCCCCCTCGGTAGATCCAGTATCCGGCATCGGCTGAATCACTTGACCGGCCCGAGGGCCGGGGCCGGGCGGCGCGCCAGGTCGGCCGCGCCGATCAGGCCGGCGTCGTTGCCCAGCTGAGCCAGCCCGAACGTCGGGTGCGGCCGGTTCGCCTTGGCCGGAAGGTTCTTCTCGAAGGCCACCTGTGCCGACTTCATCAGCAGCTCCTTGGCCGCGCTCACGCCACCGCCGATCACGACCGTGGTCGGGTCGAACAGGGTCGCGATACTCGCCAGCCCCTCGCCCAGCCAGCGACCGAGATCCTCCAGCAGCTCCACCGCGCACGGATCACCCGAGGCAGCGGCCTCGGTGATCATCGGCCCGGTCAGCTCGGCCGGATCCGTGATCCCGCACACGCTCAGCATCTGCGCAGCCGACAGCGAACCCGACTCCGCCTGCGCACGTCCCTCACGCACCAGCGCGCGACCGGAGGCGTACTGCTCCCAGCACCCGCGCGCGCCACAGCCACACCGATGACCACCCGGTACGACGCGCATGTGCCCCAGCTCGGCGGCAACACCGTGCGCACCCCGGAGCAACTGCCCGTCGATCACGACGCCGCCACCGATACCGGTCCCGACCGTCACACACACCATGTGCTCGGCCTCGCGCGCGGCACCGAAGGCGAACTCGCCCCAGGCCGCGGCGTTCGCGTCGTTCTCGACGACGACCGGGATCTTCAGCTTCTCGCCGACCCGGGCCCCGAGCGGCTCGTCCCGCCAGGCCAGGTTCGGCGCGAACAGCACCGTCGACCGATCCGACGACACGAACCCGGCCGCACCGATCCCGACCGCTTCCACGTCGTCGTGCGCGGCGATCAGCTCGGCCGCCGCGTCGATGATCGCCTCGGCGGTCGCGTCGACCGAGTCAGCCGGGGTGTCGCGATGTGTCCGGGCGCCGATCGTGCCGTTCGCGTCCACGACGCCGGCCGCGATCTTCGTCCCGCCGACATCGATGCCGATGGTCAGTCCCATGGTTCGGGGTCCTCACTCACGTCGATCCGGTCCACCGTGGGCGGTGCGGCCGGCTCGTCTTGGGCTTGCGAGGAACGCGACGCTGCGTCCTCCTGCTTCTGCCGGGCGACCTCGGCCGCCGACTCCAGCAACGTCCGCACCGAGCCGAGCACATGAGCGGCAGCGGTCGACAGCTGCTCGATCGTCTCCGGGCTGGTGTTGCGCACCTTGTTGATCAGCTGGCACACCGGGCACCAGACACAGTCCGGCCCCGACTTGTGCTCGTGTAGTTCTTCAGAGGAAGGCTCCGCAGCAGGAGGCCCAGCGTGCGTGTCAGCAGCAGACTGCAGTACGGCGAACAGCCGGGCGGCCTCCTCGGCGAGTGACCCCACCGGTTCCTTGGGACTCATCGGCCCTCCCCGATCGCCGCCTCGCGCGCCTCCTGCTTGGCGTGGTACTCGGCCGTCAACCCCTGTGCCAGCTCGGAAGCGGACTCCAACGGTCCCGCCGCACTGGGAATCTCCACCGGCCGGGCGACCTCCCGCGGCGCGAACCGCACCTGCAGCCGCCCGTCGTCCAGCCGAGCCCCAGCCACCACACCACGTGCCAGCGCCGCCGGCAGCGGCAGCACCCGCCGGTACGACCCGACCGTGATGATCAGCTCGTCGCCATGCCGCGCCAGCTCCAGCTCGCTCGCGGATGCGAGCGGCAACGGCATCGTCAGCGTGTACGTCCGGCCGTCGGTGTCGATATGCCGATCCACCCACAACGAGGTCTCTTCGGTCGCCCGCGCGAACGGGTCGTCCCCGCCGTACATCTCGACGGCGAACGCGGCCAGCTCCTCGACCCCGACCGGCTCACACACCCGGTACGGCGACTCCCAGATCGGCAGCGGCCGGAACGAGTCGGCGACCTCTTCGAGGATCCCGCGCTGCGCGGCAACCCACTGCCGCCGCCACGTGTCGGCGCCGGCCGCCGGGAACACCCGGTTGGCCACCACGCCGTCGACTCGGTAGCCGTACAAGGACAAGCGGGTGAGCGAACGGCGAGCCTCCGCGACCACCACGGCCTCCGGCGTCAGCACCAGCCGCACCGAAGCGTCCGGGCCGGCCAGCAGCGCACGGATGTCCGACAGGTCGCTCTGCAACCGCCGCAGCGCGTCGAAGACGGTGTCATCCGGCATCGGAATGCTCGACGAGCGGCTCAGGAACGGCCGGAACGTCCGCATCACCTTGCGCTCGGCGTTGAAGATCCGCTCCATGTACCAGTTGAGCGCGTCGGGCAGCGCCAGCAGCCGCAGCGTCTCCGCGGTCGGCGCACAGTCGACGACGATCACGTCCCAGCGCCCGGACCGGACGTGGTCGCGCACCTCGAGCAGCGCGAGCACCTCCTCGGCGCCCGGCAGCACGGTCAGCTCCTCGGCCTCGATCGGGTCGACGCCGACCATGTGCAGCACCGAGCGCAGATAGGCCTGGATGTCACCCCAGGACCGCTCGAACCGGCGCTGCGCGTCGATCTGCTGGACGAACAGCAGGTCGTCGATCTCGGTCGGCTCCTGGCCGACCTCGGAGTCGAAGGCATCCGACAACGAGTGCGAGGCGTCCGTGGACAGCACCAGCGTGCGCAGCCCGCGCAACGCGGCGAGCGTCGCGGTCCCCGCGGCCGACGTCGTCTTGCCGACGCCGCCTTTCCCTGTGTACAGCAGTACCCGAGTCACGTCGGATCAGGACTCGACGCGCTTCTTGAGCCCCTTCAGGGCTGTGTCGATGATGACCTTCTCGGCCTTGCGCTTGAGCATGCCGATCATCGGGATGGCGATGTCGACCGCCAGCCGGTAGGTCACTTCCGTACCCTCCGCACCGAGCTCTCGCAGGACGTACGCGCCGTCCATGCCCTTGACCATCTTCGCCTCGACCAGCGTCCAGGTCACCTCGTTGCGGGACCAGACGTAGTCCAGCGTGTACTCGTCGGAGATCGCACCGGCGTCGACCTTGAACCGGACCTGCTTGGGCCGGCCGGCCTCGTCGGTGGACAGCACCTGGGTCTCCCGCATCGAGTCGGCCCACTCCGGGTACGCCGCGAAGTCCGCGATCACCGCCATGATCTCTTTGGGGGTCGCGTTCACCACGATGGTCGAGGTGGTCTGTTCCGCCATCGATTCACCTCTTTGCTGCCGGGACTGCACCGTCGGGAGTTGCTCAGAGCGAGAGACTATCGCGGGTTGGTCCCCGGTACGTCGCTCGCCCGCGGCGCGGCCCGTTTCGGCTTCGTCCTTGAACGCCCACAACCGCTCCCGGTACTGCGTCACATACCGTTCCCGCAGCCGGGTGAGCGCCCGGCCCCGGACCGGGCGGGCCGGGTCGACCCGCAGGTACCAGTGCACGACGACCCCGTCGCGAACCCGCTCCAGCCACCACTCCGCCGTACCGATCGCGGCCCCGGTGACAGCCCACCGCACACCCTCCGCACCACGCCGCTCGGACGGGGTCAGCGTGAGCTCCGGCCACCACTCACGCCAGAGGGTGTCCGAGCCGAGCCGCTCGGCAACGTAGGCTGGATCAGCAACGACCATGTCGTCGCAACTGATGTCGAGCGTGGGCATGACTAGAACCTAGTTCCCTGGGTCACATAAACCTGGCTACTTGCGGGTAAGTGACTGTAGCGTGCGCCGGAAGTCGACAATTCGTGACCGACTGAGGAGACGCGGATGCGTGAGTACACCGTTCCTGCTGTGACTGAGCCGCCCGGCGGCAGCTTGAGCGATCCTGTGTGGGCGAACGCGTCCTCCCACCCGGACACCGCGGTGTTCAGCAAGCGTGCGGGTGATGCCTGGCAAGACGTGACGGCAGCCGAGTTCGCCGCCGAGGTGACCGGGGTCGCCAAGGGCCTGATCGCGGCCGGTGTGAAGCACGGCGAGCGGGTCGCACTGCTCAGCCCCACCCGCTACGAGTGGACTCTGATCGACTACGCGATCTGGAGCATCGGCGCCGTCACCGTGCCGATCTACGAGACCTCCTCGGCCTCCCAGATCCAGTGGATCCTGACCGACTCCGAAGCCGTCGTCGCGATCGTCGAGAACGCCACCCACGGTGCCGTCGTCGAGTCGGCCCGCGCCGAGGCCCCTGCCCTGCAGGAGGTCTGGCAGATCGAGGCCGGTGCGGTCGACCAGCTCACCGAGCTCGGCCGCGACGTCACCGACGCCGACTACGACAAGCGCCGGACCGCGGTAACACCGGACGACCTGGCGACGCTGATCTACACCTCCGGTACGACGGGCCGGCCGAAGGGCTGCCGGATCAGCCACGGGAACTTCCTGGCCGAGCTCGAGCCGGCCGTCAAGATCCTCGACGAGCTCTTCGACACCACCGGCGCGAGCACGCTGCTGTTCCTCCCGCTGGCGCACGTGTTCGCCCGGATCATCCAGGTCGGCTGCGTGATGCGGCGGGTCAAGGTCGCGCACAGCCCGGACGTGAAGAATCTGGTCCCCGACCTCGGGTCGTTCCAGCCCACCTTCATCCTGAGCGTGCCGCGGGTCTTCGAGAAGGTCTACAACTCGGCCAGCCAGAACGCGCACTCCAGCGGCAAGGGCAAGATCTTCGACGCCGCCGCCGAGACCGCGATCGCCTACTCGCAGGCGCAGGACAAGGGCGGCGCGTCGTTCGGCCTGAAGGCCAAGCACGCGCTGTTCGACCGCCTCGTCTTCAGCAAGCTCCGCGCGGTCCTCGGCGGCAAGGTCCAGTACGCCGTCTCCGGCGGCGCACCGCTCGGTGACAAGCTCGGCCACTTCTTCCGCGGCATCGGCGTACCGGTCCTCGAGGGCTACGGCCTGACCGAGACCACCGCCGCCGTCGCGGTGAACCTGCCCGACGACATCCGCATCGGCACTGTCGGCCGGCCGCTTCCTGGTGTGACGGTCGGCGTGGCGGACGACGGCGAGCTGCTCTTCAAGGGCGGCCAGGTCATGCAGGGCTACTGGAAGAACGACGACGCCACCGCGGCCGCGATCGACGGTGACGGCTGGTTCCACACCGGCGACCTGGGTGAGTTCGACGTCGACGGCTTCATCAAGATCACCGGCCGCAAGAAGGAGATCCTGGTCACCGCCGGCGGCAAGAACGTCGCCCCGACCGTCCTCGAGGACCAGATCCGCCTGCACCCGCTGGTCAGCCAGTGCATGGTGGTCGGCGACGGCAAGCCCTTCATCGCCGCCCTGGTCACCATCGACCCCGAAACGATCGTGCCGTGGGCCACCGAGCGCGGCAAGCCCACCGACGTCGCCTCGCTCACCGACGACGCCGACCTGATCGCCGAGATCCAGAAGGCCGTCGACGAGGCCAACAACTCGGTCTCCAAGGCCGAGGCGATCCGCAAGTTCCAGATCCTCCCCATCGACTGGACGCAGGAGTCGGGCGAGCTGTCCCTCAAGCTCTCGCTGCGCCGCCACATCGTCATGGCCAACCACGGCGACGACGTGGAAGCCCTCTACACGAAGTAGGCCATCAGCCGATCGGTTGATACCGGGTCGAGCTTGTCGGGCGATGCCGAGCCAGGGGCTCGACCGGCAGGCTCAGGGTATGAATCCGGTTGTCGAGGTCAGTGGTCTGCGGAAGTCGTACGGCGGTCGGACCGTCGTGGACGACGTGTCGTTCACGGTTGGTGAGGGCGAGATCTTCGGGATCCTCGGGCCGAATGGCGCGGGGAAGACCACCACGGTCGAGTGCATCTCGGGGTTGCGGGTGCCCGACAGCGGTCGGGTGCGGGTGACCGGGCTGGACCCGGCCAGTGACCGCAAGGCGGTCACCGAGGTGCTGGGGTCGCAGTTGCAGGAGAGTGAGCTGCAGGCCAAGCTCACTGTGCAGGAGGCCCTTGAGCTGTACGCCGCTTTCTACCCGCGGCCGGCCGAATGGCGGTCGCTCGCGGAGCGGTTGGGGCTCACTGCGCTGCTGCCCAAGCGGTTCGGCGTACTGAGTGGTGGTCAGAAGCAGCGGTTGTTTATCGCGCTCGCGCTGATCGGCAACCCGCGGATCGTCGTACTGGACGAGTTGACAACCGGGCTCGATCCGCGGGCTCGCCGTGAGACCTGGGAGGTCGTCGAGGACGTCCGGGCGCGCGGGGTCACGGTGCTGCTGGTCACGCACTTCATGGAGGAAGCGCAGCGGTTGTGTGACCGGATCGCGCTGATCGACCAGGGCCGGATCACCGCGCTCGACACCCCGCAGGGTCTGATCGCGCGCTCCGCGGGCGCGACCGTCATCTCGTTCACGCCGTCGTCCCCGGTCGACGACGAGGAGTTGGCCGCGCTTCCCGCGCTCGCCTCGGTCGAGCACAAGAACGGCCGGATCACCCTGAGCGGATCCGACGAGACCGTCAACGCGGTCATCTCGCTGCTCGCCCGGCACCACATCACCGCCCACCAACTCCGCGTCACCGACGCGACCCTGGACGATGCCTTCCTGAACCTCACCGGAGCCACCTCATGACGACGATCGCGACCACACCGACCCGAAGGACTTCGCCGTACGCCGCTGTCCTGCGTACCGAGACCCGGTTGTTCTGGCGCGAGCCCGGCGTCCTGTTCTGGGGGTTGGCGTTTCCCTCGATCCTGCTCGTGATTCTCGGCTCCATCACGTCCTTCCGGAAGGCCGATCCGGGGCTCGGCGGGCTGCGGCTGATCGACGTCTACGTGCCGGTTCTGGTCCTGGTCTCAGTGGTGACAACCAGCCTGCAGATGCTGCCGCCGGTCCTCACCGGGTACCGCGAACGAGGCATCCTGCGCCGGATGTCGGCGACTCCGGTCCGTCCGTCGGCCCTGCTGTCCGCGCAGGTAGTCCTGGCCGGTGGCGCGGCGCTGGCGTCCGTCGTACTCTGCCTCGCGATCGGCCGGATCGCGTTCGGCGTCAAGTTGCCGAGTCAGCCGATCGGCTATGTACTCACACTCGTCCTTACCGCGGCCGCAGCGCTGTCCCTGGGCGCGTTGATCACCGCCGTCGCGCGGACCGCCAAGATCGCTTCCGCGATCGGCACCATCGCCTACTTCCCCGCGCTGTTCACCACGGGCGTGTGGGTGCCGGTGCAGGCGATGCCGGACGCGATGGCCCGCATCATCACCCTCACGCCGTTCGGCGCGGCCGCGAAGGCACTCGGCGAGGCAGCGGCCGGTGATTGGCCGGCCTGGTCACAGCTCGGCGTACTGGCTGCTTGGGCGATTGTCCTGTCGGCCGCTGCGATGCGCTGGTTCCGGTGGGAGTGAGCTCCACTCGTGCAGACTGAGGCTGTGACGACAGCAAGCGACCGCGCCATCGATCGGCGCCGGGCGATGTTCAATCGCCTGGCGTCGCCGTTGCTGCTCGTCATCGCCGGCATTCTGGCCTTCGTCACCAAAGACGTGATCACACCGGAGCCCTGGAAGCAGCAGCTCATCGTCGTGGTGGTCGCCGCGACCGCGGTCCTGCAGCTCTTCTGGTTGTGGGCAGGCCCTCGGCGCTCCCGCCCGGATGCGCTCTCGGTGACCTACTTCGTGGTCCGCTGGTTGCTCGGCGCCACGCTCGCGCTGCTGAACGGCTTCTTCGCGTTCTTCATGGCCGCCGGGTACTTCGACTCCGCCACCTTCATTCCCGGCAAGCGCCGGCGGCGGTTCGCGCTGTTCGCCTGCTCGGTGCCGATCTCGTTCGCGCAGGTCGGGGGTATCCCGACCGACGGGCCGGTGGGCTGGATCGTGTTCGCGTGCCTGCTCACGGCCAACAACGCGTTGCTGAACTTCGTCGGCCGGATGGCCGAGCAGGAGGAGGAGCGCTCGCGGGCGCGCGCGGCGACGATCGCCGAACTCCAGCAGGCGCAGGCGGAGAACGCCGCTCTGCACACGCAGCTCCTCATCCAGGCTCGCGAGGCCGGGGTCGCCGACGAACGTCGACGGCTGGCCGCGGAGATCCACGACACCCTCGCGCAGGGGCTGACCGGCATCATCGCCCAGCTCCAAGTGGTCGCGACGACCACGGATCCGAAGGTCGCCGAGGAGCATGTCGGCCGCGCGACCGACCTCGCCCGGCACAGCCTCGGCGAGGCCCGCCGATCGGTCCAGAACCTAGCCCCAGAAGGGCTTTCGCACGACGGCCTGCCGCAGACGCTGCGCAAGACGGTCGACCAGTGGGCCGAGCGGACCGGCGTACACACGGAATTGACCGTCACTGGCACGGCGCAACAGCTGCACGGCGAGATCTCCGCGACCCTGCTCCGAATCACCCAGGAGGCGCTGGCGAATGTCGGGAAGCACGCAAATGCGTCGCGGGTCGGCGTGACGCTCAGCTTCATGGACGGCGAGGTGACGCTGGACGTTCGCGACGACGGTTCCGGCTTCGACCCGCTGAGCCTGCCGGTCCGCACCGGCACCGGCGGCTTCGGCCTGGACGGCATGCGAGCTCGCGCCGAGCGGATCGCCGGCTCACTCACCGTGGAAGCAGAACCAGGAGCCGGTACGGCGGTCTCGGCCCGCGTACCGTTGGTGGTCGACGAACGATGACTGGGGAACGCGTGATCTCATTGCTCCTGGTAGACGACCACCCAGTGGTCCGCAACGGACTCCGCGGCATGTTCGAGTCCACCGAGGGATTCACCGTGCTCGCCGAAGCCTCGAACGGCGTCGAGGCGGTCGCGCTGGCCGCTGAGCTCGATCCCGACGTGATCCTGATGGACCTCCGGATGCCCGGTGGAAGTGGGCTCGACGCGATCGCCGAGCTACAGCGTCGCCGCGCCCGCGCGAAGGTCCTCGTCCTGACGACCTGGGACACCGATACCGACACCGTCCCCGCGATCGAGGCCGGCGCGACCGGCTACCTACTCAAGGACGCTCCCCCGGCGGAACTGTTCCTCGGCGTTCGCGAGGCCGCGGCCGGGCGGGCGGTCCTGTCCCCCGCAGTCGCTTCCCGGCTGGTGTCCGCCGTACAGACGCCGGCACCGAGCCCGTTGGCCGCGCGGGAACGCGAGGTCCTCGTCCTGGTCGCGAAGGGTACGTCGAACCGCGAGATCGCCCGCGAGCTGTTCATCAGCGAGGCCACGGTGAAGACGCACCTCAGCCACATCTTCACCAAGCTGGACGTGAATGATCGCGCGGCCGCGGTCGCGAAGGGTTACGAGCAAGGGATTCTGGGCCGGTAGTGTCCCGGTCCGCCGGCAGGTGCGGACCGGACCACCGACCTCACTCAGTTACAGATGGTTGGTGACATCACCGTGGTGGGACTGTCCCAGGCGGCACATTGGACGTTCGAGTGGCCGTACCAGTCGTGGCCGAACTCGTGTGCTGCCAGCAGGGCGTCGTCGTTCACACCGCCCATGTACAAGGCGATGCGCTGACCGGAACCCCAGTTGCAGCCGACGACATTGCTGCCGCCGCCGCAGTCGGTGATGTAGCCGTTGCGGCACTCGACCGGAGTACCGCCACCTTCACGCAGCCCGGCCCACGCCGCGGCACCCTGCCGAATGGCGGCTGCGTAAGGCTGGCAGGACGACGTGATGGTGTAGTTGCGCTGACTCGGTACCGACCAGCCGCCGGGCGGAGGCGCGAGGACTTTCGCCTTGCCCTGAAGGGCTGCTGGGGTATCGATCGCTGTCGTGCCGTGAGACGCCGAAGCGCTCGCGGCGGGGGCGGATGGGGACGGTGCTGCCCCGGCGAGGGCGACCGGGGCGGCGTAGGTGACGACGGCAAGGACCACACTGGCCAGGCCGGACACCATCAACAGCTTGCGAGCCATTGATTTCTCCTTCTGTGGTGGGGGGCGGTGCCTCACACGCCAAATGGTGAAAGAACTGGGCGGAGGCAGAAGGTGCGGCCACGCTAGAAGAGATTGACAACGGTGTCCATGGTTCGGTCACACTCCGGAACCCTTCGATTACTTTCCGCCCGTGAAGGTAATCCCTTGCGTGATCTGCTTCTGGGCGACGAAGAACAGCACCAGGCACGGCAGCGTGATCAGCAGCGAGGTTGCCATCAGCAACGGGGTGTCCGTGCCGTTCACCGACTGGAACCCGGCCAGGGCCAAGGGCAACGTTTTCCACTCGTCGGAGTTGATGTAGATCGCCGGCCCGAGGAAGTTGTTCCAGTACCCCATGAACAGCAGGATCGAGACCGCCACCACCGCCGGCCGGGCCAGCGGCAGGTAGACCAGCCAGAAGGTCTTGAACCATCCGCACCCGTCGACCACCGCGGCGTCCGCCAGCTCCGACGGCATCCGCGCGAAGAACTGCCGGAACAGGAAGATGAAGAACGGCGACCCGAAGAACGCGGGCAGGATCAGCGGGTAGAGCGTGTCGATCATGCCGAGGTTGTTGAAGAGCATGAACTGCGGCACCATCGTCACCTCTCCCGGCAGCAGCATCGTCGCCAGGACGACGCCGAACACCAGCCCGGAGAACCGCACCCGCAGCCGCGCGAACGCGAACCCGGCCAGCGAGCACGAGAAGACCGTCCCGACGATCGGGATCAACGTGGTCAGCGCCGAGTTCAGCGTGTACCGCCAGAACGGGAACGATGTCACCGCCCGCCGGTAGTTGTCCCACAAGAACTCATGCGGTACGACGCTCGCCCCCGAACTGCCCACTCCGGCCAGGGACCGCAGTGAGGTGGCAATCATCCACAGGAACGGGTACACGAACACCACCGAGCCGACGGCCAGGACGACGTACAGGCTGATCGTGGTGGCCACACTGCGGCGTCTCATCAGGCCTTCCTCTTCTTCCGGGTCGCCAGCTCGGTCTCGTAGTAGACAGCGAACGAACTCCCCCGCAGCGTCACCGTGGTCAGCGCCAGGATGACGACGAACAGGATCCAGGCCAGCGCCGAGGCGTAGCCCATCCGGAAGTTCTTGAACGCGTTGTCGTACAGGTAGTAGACGAAGAACAGCAGCGAGTCCTTCGGGCCGCCGTTCGCGATGAAGCCCTGGGTGAAGATCTGCAGCGAGCCGATGATCCCGGTGAGCGCGTTGAACAGGATGATCGGCGACATCTGCGGCATCGTCACGTGCCAGAACATCCGCAGCGTCCCGGCGCCGTCGATGGCGGCCGCCTCGTACAGGTTCGCCGGGACGTCCTTCAGCCCGGCCAGGTAGATCACCATCGCCCCGCCGACCGTCCACAGGCTCATCAGGATCACCGTCGGCAACGCCCAGGCCGAGTCGTTGAACCAGCCCGGTCCCTCGATCCCGACCTTGGCCAGTACGTCGTTCGCGAGGCCGTACCGCGGATTGAACACCCAGAGGAACAGGACCATCTGGGCCACGCCGGACACCAGGCTCGGCAGGTACCAGACGGTCCGGAAGAACCGCATCCCGGGGAGTTCGGCGTTCAGCAGCAGCGCGACCACGAACGCGAGCGCGGTCTGCAACGGCACGCTGATCACGCCGTACAGGAGGGTGACCTTGAGCGCCTGCCCGACCCGCGGGTCCTGGAACGCCTCGGTGTAGTTGGCGAAACCGACGAACCGCGGCGGCGTGATCAGGTCCCACGACGTCAGGCTGACGAAGATCGACGAGATCATCGGCCCGATCGTGAAGATCGCGAACCCGATCAGCCAGGGCGAGATGAACAGCCAGAACGCGATCGTCTTGTCGGCCCGCGGCCACCGTCGCCGGGCCCCGTACGCCGCCAGCCCGATGACGGCGTACAGGACGATCAGCAACAGCAGGAACGGGACCAGCGGGACCAGCGCGCTGGGGACTCCCCAGGAGGCGGCCAGGTCCCGGATCCAGCCAATGGTCGGATTCACTGTGTGAGGGCCGCCGTGCACTTGTCGGACAGCTCCGGAAGGATCTTGGCGACGTCGTCCTTGCCGGTGCCCAGCGGGGTGTAGCTGTTCATGCCCTTCTCGGCATCACCGGAGACCTGGTTCTCCTTGGCCACCGACGGACCGACGACACCGGTCTTCAGGGCGGTGGTGAAGGCGGCCAGGTTGCGATCGGCCGGCAGCACCTTCTCCAAGGTCCCCGACGACGCGGCGATCACCGGTACGCCGAGGGCGGTGTTGCCCTGGATGAGCTGATCCTGCGCGATCTGCTGGGTCCCGGCGAACTCGACGAACTTCTTCGCCGTCTCCAACTGCTTGCCGGTCGCCTTCTTGCTGATCGCGAGCCCGTCGACCTCCATCTGGAAGCCCTTGCCCGGGACCGGGACCAGCGTCCAGTTCGGCTTGCTGATCTTCGCGAAGTCGGCCACCGTCCACGGTCCGAAGTCGCTGAACATCGCCAGCCGGCCCGCGGCGAACCACTGCGCCTGGTCCTGGCCCTGGATGTCGGTCGAGGTCGGCGCCGACTTCTGGTTCTGCAGATCGACGACGTACTGCGCGGCCTTCACTCCGGTCTCGTCGCCGAAGGTGCAGGCGGTCCCGTCGGCGTTGTAGTAGCCGCCGCCGGCCGCCGTGAGCCAGCCGCGGTAGTACAGGTTGCTCGACCCGAAGACGCGCGCCTTGCCGTCACCGTGGGACAGCTTGGCCGCGAGTGTCTTGAACTCGTCGAGGGTCAGCGGTGTCGTTGCGCTCGGCAACGGCACACCGGCGGCCTTGAAGGCGTCGACGTTGATCGCCATCACCTTGGGCTTGGCCGCGAACGGCATCGCGTAGTACTTGCCCTGGAACCGCAGGGCCGACGAGATGTTCGGCTGGACGTACTTGCCCGGGTCGACCTGCTGCTCGGCGAAGCTGGGCACGAACCCGGCCAGGCTGTTGTTGCTGATCTCCATCACGGTCGACTGGGTGCCGCCGGCGATCGAGGTCAGGACTTTCTGCTCGTAGTCGGCCTGGATCCAGTTGGTGGTCACCTTGGTTCCGGGGTTGGCCTGCTCGAAGGCGGCGGCGATCGCCTTCAGCGATGCGGCCTCCGAGTTCGTGCCCCAGAAGGAGAACGTGATGCCGGCGGAATCGCTGTTGCTGTTGCTCGCGGGCTGGCTGCTGGTCGCGCAGCCCGCGGCGAGCACGAGGGCGGCGGCGACTGGGATCAAACGGAGCTTCATGAGGGGGTTCCTTAGAGGATGAACCGGGCGGTCTGGCCCGGTTCGAGGGGATGTGTTTCGGCGCCGACCGTCACCGGCAGCGGCCCGGGTCCGCTGTGCACGGCGACCTCGGTGGTGTGCCGGGCCTCCTGGGTGATGCGGAGGTCCCAGTCGCCGACCTTTACGTGGTCGGCGGTCAGCCAGCCGATCTCTTCCGGCAGGTGGGATTCGATGCTCAGGGCAACACCCTTGCTGGGGCGCAGGCCGAGAAGGCCGGCAACCAGGTGCTCGACGACCGTGAACGAGATCTCCGGGTACTCGTCCCGGCTGTCGATCAGGTGCTTGGTCCAGCGCCAGGCCGACTCGTCCCGCCCGTACTTGAACAGCAGTTCGGGGTAGTAGCTGAGCGACTCGATGTTCTTCGGCGGGTCCGAGTCCATCGTGGACTCGAGCCAGTCCAGCGACTCGTCGGTACCGCCGAGCCCGAACAGCGGCGGCAACGTGTGCGACTCCAACCCCCAGTCGAAGTCCAAGCCGTCCTTGGTCACGCCGCGGGCGAAGTGATCACCACCCCACCAACTCTCGTACGTCGCCTGGATCTTGTCCGCCTCGGCGTCCCGGCCGAGTTTGCGCAGTACGGCGTACTGCGTCGCGAGGCCGTCGCCCGCGATCAGGAGCGGAGCCTCCCGCTCGTTGTAGGTCGCGGTGCCGAGGAAGATGTCCGCGGTACCGCCGGCCTCCGGGATGCCGTCACCATCGGCATCGTGGGCCGCCACGAACGCGCCGACGCTGTTCGCGTAGTACGCCGCGAGGTCGGGGTCGTCGAGCCAGCGGCGGTCGCCGGTCCAGTCGTACTGTTCCAGCGCCCGGTAGCACAGGTCGAACACCGCGGGGATCTCCCGGACGAAGTGCTCGTCGTCGTGATAGTCCAGGGCCGCGATCCGGCCGTCGAAGTGGAACGCCCAGATCGGGAACCATTTCCGGGCCGGCGTCGCGGACCGGGCGAAATGCCGGACCATCGCGAAGTTCTCGGCGTCCAGGCCGAGCAGGTGCGCACCGGCCGCCTGGTGGCACACGTCGCGCGAGTAGAACATCTCCCGCGACGGGTAGCCCGCCCAGTACGACGGCAGGTTGCCGGGCGCCTTCCCGGTCTGGACCCAGTCCAGAGCACGCCGCGACGCCCAGGCGAAGGCATCCTCGACGTAGCCGGAGTCGGAGCTCACAGTGAGCACTTGACGCTCCTCGAAGATCGGATATTAGCGGTAAAATTTCCTTGCTAAAGTAAGCATGTAGACCAATTCCGTCAATACTTCAGCCGAGCCGGTTTTACCGCTATAGTCGCCGCCGTGACGAGCTTCGAGATCCTGGCCGGGACCCTGCGGCGGACCGGTACGGCGACCGGTGCGCGCTCGGTGAGAGAACTACCGAGCGCCGAGTCCGGCGTACTGCGGTTCGAGGTGATCGCGGACGGTCCGGTGACGCTGACCTGGACCTGGCCGACCGGGTCGGCGGTGACGCTGTGGCGGGCCTCGTGTGGCGCGCGCCGCGAGCTCCCGACCGATTGGGGTTCGCGACGCCGGATCAACTCGGTCCGGTCCGCCCCGGTCGGCAGTCTGGTCGACGATCGCGACCGCAGCCTGCTGACCGTGGCCTTGTCGGCGCACGTTCGCGGCTGCGAGTTCGCGATCGGGGTGAACGAGGAGACCGCCGAGCAGCTGATCGAGTTGGTTGCCGACGACATCGAGCTGACCGACGGCGCTGCCCGGTTCGTCCTCCGGATCGATCTGCGCGACGTCCATTTCGCCGAGGCGCTGCGCGGTGTGACGGCCGAGTGGGCGGCCGACCTCGGTGACCGGGTGGCCGTCGTACCGGAGATTGGCCGGCAGGCCATGTATTCGACCTGGTACAGCGACCATCAGCACGTGACCGCGTCGACGGTCGAGCACCACGCGAGTGCCAGCGCGGCGTACGGGTGTGAGGCGATCATCGTCGACGACGGCTGGCAGACGGACAGCACCGCGCGCGGGTACGCGTACTGCGGTGACTGGGAGCCGACCAGCGGCAAGTTCCCCGACATGGCCGAGCATGTACGGCGGGTGCACGAGCTCGGACTGCGTTACGTGCTGTGGATCGCGCCGCCGCTGATCGGCGTGCACTCCAAGGCGTGGGAGCGGTTGAAGGACCGCGTGCTCGGGTTCGCCGACGGTGACGTGGTGGCGGTGCTGGATCCGCGGTACCCCGAGGTGCGCGAGCATCTGGTCGAGTGCTGCGTCCGCCCGGTGCGTGACTGGGGTGTCGACGGCCTCAAGATCGACTTCATCGACTCGTGGGCGTGGGAAGGTGCCGTCCCTGATGCGCCAGATGCTGACTGCACCTCGATCGATGAGGGCGTGGAGCGGTTGCTGCAGGCCGTTCGGGACGAGGTGCAGCGGCTGCGGGACGACGTACTGATCGAGTTCCGGCAGGACTACGTGAACCCGCGGCTGTGGCAGTTCGGCACCTTCCTGCGGGCCGGCGACTGCGCGATGGATCCGGTGGAGAATCGCGTGCGGACCATCGACACCCGGCTACTCGCTGGGGATCGCGCGGTGCACTCCGACATGCTGGTGTGGCACCCGACGGCGACGCCGGAGACCGTGGCTCAGCAGTTCATCGGTGCGCTTTTCAGCACGGTCCAGGTGTCGATGGACATCTCGGAGCTGTCGCCCGAGCACGATCGGGTGGTCCGCCACTGGCTGGGATTCATGCGCCAGCATCTCGACGTACTGCAAGGTGGGGAGTTGTTGCCTTCGCGGTCGGATGCGCGGTATGCGCAGGTGAAGGCGGTCGGTGCGACGACGGTGGTGGCGGCTTTCACCGACCCGGTGGTGCAGCTGGCCGACTCCGATCGGTCGGTCCTGCTGGTGAACGGTGGGAGTGGACCGCGACTCCTGGTCGAAGGTGCCGGTCCCGGACCGGTCGACCTCGTAGTGTCGGACTGTTCGGGGGTTGAGGTGTATCGCCGTACGGAAACGCCTTCTGCGCTGTGGGCGATCGACGTACCGGTGGCTGGAGTAGCGCGCATCGAACGGAACTAGGGGGCTGGATTGGTATCACGACCACGCCGTACGACGGTTGCGGACGTCGCGCGCCTCGCCGGGGTGTCCGCGATGACGGTGTCGAACGTCTTGAACGCACCGCACCGCGTGAGCGAGCCGACGGTCCGCACGGTGCAAGCGGCGATCGACGAGCTCGGCTACATCCCGAACCACGCGGCCCGCGCGCTGTCGTCGGGTCGCAGCCAGGTCATCGGTCTGCCCCTGTACGACGAGTTCAGTGAGGAGAACCCAGGTCTCAGCGGGTTCCTGCACGGCCTGCTCGACGGCCTGGTGCGCGCTGCGGCGGTCTCCGGGTACGGCGTTCATGTCACCACGCCGACCGCGGGAGCAACCGAGATAGCGCTCTACGAGAAGCTGATCGCGGCTCGGCAGGTCGACGCGATCGTGGTCCTGGAGACGATGCCGAACGACGCGCGGATCGAGTTCCTCAGTCAGCGCCGGTTCCCGTTCGTCGCGTTCGGCCGCACGGGTCCGCAGCACCGGCAGTGCTGGGTCGACGTGGACAACGAGACCTCGATGGCCGGCATCGCGCGGCACCTGCGGGACAGCGGCAGAGACAGCGCTCTCTACCTGAGAACGGACAGCTCCCTGCCGTGGGTTCACCAGCGGCAGGACGGCTTCGTCCGCGAATTCCCGAACACCGTCGTCCACCCGTTCAGCTCGTTGGAACAGGTGGACGCCTACGTCTCGTCGCAGAGCGCTCCCCCGGATGTTCTCGTCGCCGACAACGACGCCTTCGCGGTGGTCGCCATGCGCGCCCTGCAACGCCGCGGTATCCCTGTCGGCGAGGACGTCGCGGTCACCGGCTTCAACGACTTCCCGTTCGCCGGCATGCTCGACACTCCCCTGACCACCGCGCGCATCCCGTTGCGCGACATCGCGGCCTGCCTGTTCGACCGCGCGCTGCTGGAGATCAACGGCGACCCTGATCAGCCCGGCCGGCTCGTCACGGCACCGCTGGTGGTTCGGTCGAGTGCCTGACCGCCGCTTCGACGAAGTGCGCGATCTCGGGCGATCGGCTGCCGGCCGGCCAGACCACCAGCATCTCGTAGGGCTCGGCACCGACCACCGGCCGGTACACGACCTCCGGCCGGAGGTTCCGGAGCGCCATCGAACGCGGCACCAAGGCAATCGCCTGACCGAAGGCAATCACCTCCAGCAGCTGTGAGGTGTCGTGGACGACTGGTCCGTCGATCGGCGCCTTCGGCTCGGCGGACCAGTAGTTGTAGTCGCCGTCGCTCGCGCCGTTCCAGCGCGGTGCGGGGAAGCCGATCAGGTCGGCGACCTCCAACACCTCGCGCTCGGCCAGCTCGTGCCCGGCCGGCAACGCCGCGACGCGCGGCTCGGTGTAGAGCGCCTCGCACTCCAGCCCGCGCGGATCGAACGGCAGGCTGACCAGCGCCACATCCGCCCGGCCGTCGCGGACCATGGCGGCCTGCTCCCCGAACCCACTCACGAGGATCTCGATCCCCGGTAGCTCACCGTCGCGCCGGAGCTCGCCGACGACCCGGTGCAACAGTTCGGTCGCGACACCAGGCTTCGCCGTCACCACCGGACCGTGCGACACCCGGCCGGCCCGCTGCGTCCGCCGTACGGCGGAATCGAGCGCCTCGAGCACCGGACCGGACTCCTTCAGCAGCGTCTCACCGGCGTCGGTCAGCACCAGCCGCGGTCCCGACCGGTCGAACAGCTCGACACCCAGCCGATGCTCCAACTGCCGGATCGCGCGTGAGAGCGGCGGCTGGGCGATGCCGAGCCGCTCGGCGGCACGGGTGATGTTCAGGTCCTCCGCGACCGCGCGGAAGTACCGCAGTTCACGGATCTCGGGCTCGGCCATACCTCCAGGGTATGGCGACGTACCTGATCGGTGTTGGCCCCCCGACGGGTGCCGGGGCTCCACTGGAACCATGAACAGCAACGAAGTCGCCCTCGTCACGGGCGGAAACAAAGGCATCGGCCACGAGATCGTCCGTCAGCTCGCTACCCGCGGCTTCACCGTCTACCTGGGCGCCCGCAACCCTGCGCTCGGTCTCGCAGCAGCCGAGGAGCTGGCTGGGTCGGACGTCCGCTTCGTCCAGCTCGACGTCACCGACGTGGCGTCGGTCCAGGCCGCCGTCGAGCACATCGAGGCCGACTCCGGCCGACTCGACGTCCTGATCAACAACGCGGGCATCGTCTCCGAGTGGGGCACGAAGGTCCCCGACATCACCGCCGCACAGGTCCGGACGGCGTACGACGTCAACGTGTTCGGCGTGATCACGACGACCCAGGCCGGCATCCCGCTCCTGCGCCAGTCACCGAACGCGCGCATCGTGAACATGTCGAGCGGCCTCGGCTCGGTCAACCTGCTCTCCGACCTCGACGGCCGTCTGAACACCCAGGGCCTGCTCGCCTACAGCTCCTCCAAGGCCGCCCTCAACGCACTGACCCTCCTGTACGCCGGTGCCCTCCGCCCCGACGGCATCAAGGTCAACGCGGCGACACCCGGCCTGGTCCCCACCGACCTCAACACCGAGGCCACGGTGGATCGCGGTCAACGCACACCGGCCGACGGCGCCGTCGTACCGGTGCTGCTGGCAACCATCCCCGCCGACGGACCGACCGGTGTGTTCAGAGGACCGTCGGCACTGGATGAGGTCGCACTGTGGTGAGCGCCTGACGCGCAATGCCAAGCACCACCGCCGTACCCAGCACACCACCGAGGGCAATCGTGAGACTGGGCCGGATCAGCGTCCCGACGACCCCGGCCAACGCAATG
Source organism: Kribbella sp. NPDC051587 (assembly GCF_044453945.1). Classification (NCBI taxonomy): domain Bacteria; kingdom Bacillati; phylum Actinomycetota; class Actinomycetes; order Propionibacteriales; family Kribbellaceae; genus Kribbella; species Kribbella sp. NPDC051587. The sequence continues at coordinate 585,478 of NZ_JBITDE010000003.1, read as the reverse complement.
CTCACGCCCTGGATCGCCATCAGCCCGCTGGTCTGCACGGTGAACAACCGACCCCGGTACGCCGGATCGGCCGCGTCGAGGATCATCGGATCGATCGCCTGGTTGAACGCGAACCCGCTGCCCGCCACCGCCAGCAACACTGCCGCGACCGGCACGGAAGGCGTTGCCAGGAAGGCGATCGCGGGCACCTGAGTGGCTAGCAGGAGTGGAACGACGAGCCGTCGTCGCGTGGAAGGGGTGAACCGCGCGACGACAAGCTCGCCGAGTACAGTGCCGGCGGCGTAGCCGGTAAAGAGCGCCCCGGCGGCCGCGGGCGCCGCGCCGGTCTGCGCCGAGTAGGCGACTGCGAGCCCGTCCGGCACTGACGAGAAGGCTGGCGTCACCCAGGTCAGCAGGATCAGCGGCCGCAACCGAGGATGCGTGAAAAGATGCCGCAGCCCGGTCCACGAGTCGCGCACAGTACTGCGGCTCCGCTCGCCTGCCGGAGAGTACGGCGTACCGAGACCGATCAGCAGCGCGGAGACGAGAAAGGTGAGCACGTCCACCGCGAGCAACCAAGGTGCGCCAACAGCCGCCACCGCGGCCGCACCGAGCGCGAACCCGGTCAGTACGGTCAGCTGACTGATTGCCCGCAGCAACGATCGCCCCACCGGGAACAGCTCAACCGGCAACAGGTGAGCGAGGCTCGCCGCACGGGCGCCCGCGAAGATCGGTGCGATCACGCCAGTCGCCAACAACAACCCGAGTAGCGCTCCAACCGGCAGCCCCGGGATCAACATCAACCCGATGCAGACCGCGCTCAGCACATCGCACACCACCAGCACGCGCCGCGCCGGGAAGCGGTCGGCGACCGACGAGAGCAGGATGCCGCCGAGCGCGTACGGGAGGAACGAGCAGGCCAGAACGAGGGCCGACAGCAACGGTGAACCGGTGCGTTCGAAGATCAGGATCGACAACGCGACCTGGGCGGCGATCGTGCCCAGCATCGAGACGGCATGGGCGACGAACACGTTACGCAAGCCAGGGATGCCGAGAACACGGCGATAGGACCTCACGCCCCGAAGGGTGTCCGACTTGTCCATGCACAATCTAGACTTTTGGTTGTGACCGAAAGTCCGGGCGGATGACCGTCCTGCGTTTCACCCAGAGCGATACCTTGCGCTGCCGCTTCGGCCTGTCACCGTTGTGGGAGACCGTGTCCGCCGTCCGGGTCCTGAACGGAATCCAGCACCGCCCGATGTACACGCCCTGGGTGACGGCGAAACGGACGCCGCCGCCGGACTGGACCTGAGCGGACTGCTGGCGCTCCAGCCGCGCACCGGCTACTCCCCCGACTTCCTGACGCCGCCGCCCAAGGCGTCACGGGCGAAGATCAGCACCGAGCTGGCCCGGGTCCGCAGTACGCCGCTCGACCGGGTCCGGACCGAGATGATCCGTTCCCGGGACGAGTTCAACAACCCGGGCGGACCCGAGATCGACCGGATGCTGGCCGATCCGGCCCGCGCCCGGGACCGGCTGGCCGACGAGATCGAGAGCGCCTGGCACGCGCTGATCGAGCCCGACTGGCCGATGATCAGCCGGGTCCTCGAGGACGACATCGCCTACCGCGGCAACCAGTTCACCGGCGGCGGCCTCGCCGGTCTCTTCGACGACCTGCATCCCACCGTGAGCTGGGTGGGCGACCGGCTGATCGCGGGCCAGTACCGCGAACCCGATCGCGACCTGACCGGCCAAGGCCTGTTGCTGGTCCCCGGCGTCTTCGCCTGGCCGCACCTCGTGATGATCGTCGACCCGAACTACCAACCGTCCTTGATCTATCCGGCCCGCGGTGCGGCCCGGCTGTGGTCCGACTCCCCCGCTCCCCCGGATCCCTTGGCCCGCTTGCTGGGACGGACCCGCGCCACGCTGCTCGTTGCCCTTGATCCGCCGGCCACGACCAGTGCGCTCGCGGCGGAACACGGGCTGGCGCTGGCCACGGTCGCCGAACACCTGGCCGCGCTCCACGACTCCGGGCTCGCGACACGCCGCCGTACCGGACATCGGGTGCACTACCGACGGACCGAAGTGGGCCAGGCCGTCATCGACGCCTCCATAATGGCGAGATGAACATGCGGCACATCCGGCGCTGGCCGGCTTCGCTCGCGGTGGTCGCCGTACTGATCCTGCAACTGCTGATCCCGATCCAGATCGCGACATTCCCGCGCTGGGTGATGCCGGCGCTCGGCGCCTTGCTCCTGCTGCCGCTGGTGTGGATGAACCCGTTCCACCTGCGCCGCGACGAGCCCTGGCTGCGCTGGGTCGAGCTGGCCCTGCTCGGGGTCCTCGTGCTGGCCAACGCGATCTATCTGGTCGAACTGATCATCTATCTGAACTCAGGTGCCGCCAACAACGGTGTCGTGCTGGTGAAGGCGGCGGTGCTGATCTGGGCGACGAACGTCGTTGCCTTCGGCGTTTGGTACTGGGAGGTCGACCGCGGCGGGCCCTTCGCGCGGGCCCCTGAACACGAGCACACCGAGGAGCGGGCCGACCTGCTGTTCCCGCAGATGACGGTCGACCTGGACGGGTGGGACAAGTGGCTCCCCGGGTTCACCGACTACCTGTTCGTCGCGTTCACCGCGGCGACCGCGTTCAGCCCGACCGACACGATGCCGCTGACCGCCCGGGTGAAGGTGCTGATGGCGATCCAGTCGGCCATCGCGCTGCTCACCGTCGCCGTCGTCGCCGCCCGCGCGGTCAACGTCCTCTGAGCCGTGCGCCGGTGAGACCTGCGTCTGTAAGACGAGCGCCGGTCAGACGTGCGCCGGTCAGACGTGCGCCGGTGAGATGGGCCTCGACAGGCATGTAATGGGCATGAGAGCGTTATGCCCATGTACAGCACGAAGTCGGTGGGGCTCGGTTTTGCGCTCTTCTCGGCCGTCACGTTCGGCGGCTCGGGACCGTTCGCGAAGGCGCTGATCGGCGCCGGTTTCTCGCCGCAACAGGCCGCCTGGGTGCGGATCCTGGGCGCGGCGCTGCTGCTCGTCCCGCTGGTGCTGGCACTGCGGGGCAAGGCGGGTCTGCGCGCCGCGCGGGCGTCCTGGAAGCCGCTGGTGCTCTACGGGCTGACCGGGATCGCCGGTTGCCAGACGCTGTTCTTCATCGCGGCCAGCCGGCTACCGGTCGGGGTCGCGCTGATGCTCGAGTTCTCCGGGCCGGTGCTGGTCGTGCTGTGGCTCAAGTTCGGGCAGAAGGTCGCCGTACCGCGCTCGGCCGCCATCGGCGTCGGGATCGCGCTGATCGGCCTGGCGACGGTGGCCGAGATCTGGTCCGGTCTGACCATCGACCTGATCGGATTGCTGGCCGGACTCGCGGCGGCCGCGTGCCAGGCGACGTACTTCATCCTGATCGACAAGCTGACCGGTGTCGCCGACCCGCTCGTGATGACCGCGGCCGGCAGTGTCGTTGGCGCGGTCCTGCTCACGCTGATCGCGGTGCCGTGGAAGACGCCGTGGCACGTGCTGACGGACACGATCGCGATCGGCGATCGGCATGCACCGGGCTGGATCATGGCCGCCTGGCTGATCGGGGTCAGCACCGTGATCGCCTACCTCGCCGGAGCGGCCGCCGTACAGCGACTGTCAGCTGCTGTCGCCGGAGCTGTCGCGTACGTCGAAGTTGTCGCGGCCAGCCTGTTCGCCTTGATCCTGCTGAACGAACGACTGACCACGAACCAGATCATCGGTGGGGCGATCGTACTCGTCGGTGCGTTCGTGGCCCAGTCGTCGGTGGGGAAGGTCGCGCCTCCTTCGGAGGTGCCCGTGCCCACCGACGTACTGGATCCCAGCCTCACCTGAGCGAGTCCACCAATTCACGAGGCAGGCCGTGGGTCTCGTGCAGATACTCGTAGTCGGTCTCGTTCAGTGTCTTGTGGAAGCGCTCGTGGCTGAGCACCTTGCGGCCACGCTCGAGCAGGTTGCTGAACCGGATCTCCTCGTCGATCAGGATCCGCCGGACCAGCGTCACCGTCTCGCCCTGGTGGAAGTGGTTCAGCGTGTGCTCGAAGAGTTCGAGCGGCAGGTCGGACAGGCTGCTCGAGTCGTCGTGCGTCCACAGCAGCGTCAGCACGCGGCGGATCAGCCGGCGCAGGACGTACCCGCGACCGGTGTTCGACGGGTGCACACCGTCACCGACGATCACGATGCTCGACCTGAGGTGATCGATGACAATGCGCTGCTCCTCGGTGCCGAGCGTCCACAGCTTCGGGATCTCGCGCATCCACGGCTCGAACAGACTCGTCTCGTACACCGAGCCCTTGCCCTCCAGCAGCATGGTCAGCCGCTCGAGCCCGAGGCCCGTGTCGACGTTCTGCTGCCGCAGGGTCTCCAGCGAACCGTCCTCGTGGCGGCGGTACCGCATCATCACGTGGTTCCAGACCTCCACCCAGCGGTCGTCGGTGGTCGGCGTACCCTCCGGGTCGCCGTCGCCGGTCCACACGAACATCTCGGAGTCGGGACCGCACGGGCCCGTCGGGCCGTTCGACCACCAGTTGTCCTCGGTGGTCAGCTCGATCGGGAGACCGAGATCCTGCCAGGTCCGCAGGGATTCCTGGTCGAGCGGGACCTGCTCGTCGCCGCCGAACACCGTCACGTACAGGCGGGTCGGATCGATGCCGAAGCCCTCGGTCAGCAGCTCGTAGCCCCAGCGGAGCGTCTGGCTGCTGCCGTAGTCGCCGAGCGACCACGATCCGAGCATCTCGAACACGGTCAGGTGCGTCGGGTCGCCGACCTCGTCGAGGTCCGTGGTGCGCAGGCAGCGCTGGATGCCCACGAGGCGGCGACCCATCGGATGCGGTTCACCTTCCAGGTACGGCGTCAGCGGATGCATCCCGGACGTCGTGAACAGCACCGGATCACCCAGCCGCGGGATCAGCGTGGACCCGGTCGTCGGGATGTGGCCGTGCTCGTGGAAGAAGTCGATGAAGGTGCGGGTAATGCTCTTCTGCAGCGTGGTGGTCATGGTCTGGTCCTTGTCTGGAAGAAGACCGGAACCGAGTCACCTGGCGTCAGGAACGACAAAACCGGCGAACCGTTTCCGGTCGCCGGTGGTGGAAGAAGATGTCAGGCAGCGGCAGCCGGAGAGCACGAAGCTCGTACGGCTGCTACGACAACGCTGAACATCTGATGCATGATTCGAAGAGTACACGACCGGACGCGCTAGCTGTCCAGTAGCTCTCGCAGCGTGGCGCCGGCCCGCTCCCAGGACCATTCATCGGTGACCCACCGCCGGCCCGCCTCGCCCATTCGCTGTGCTTCGGCCGGATCACTCAGCAACTCGATCAGCCGAACCGCCACCGCCGTCGGGTTGTAGGGGTCGACGAGATACCCGGTCTCCCCATGTCTGACGGTGTCCGGCGTCCCTCCGGAGTCCCCGATCACCACTGGCAGGCCGGTCGCCGAAGCCTCGAGCGTCACGATTCCCAGCGCCTCCGGCTCGAACCCGAACCGCCGCGTGCGGGTCGGCATCGCGAAAACATCCGCAGCATCCAGGTACGGCGGAATGTCCGCCCAGGCGACTGGTCCGGTGAACACCACCGATGCCTGAACGCCTGTCGCCGCCGCCAATTGCTCCAACCTGGAGCGATCCGGTCCACCCCCGACCAGCAGCAGCGTGGCATTCGGCACCGCCGCCAACACCCGAGGCCAAGCCCGAATCAACGTGTCCTGCCCCTTCCGAGCCACCAGCCGTGAAACGCAGACCACGCGTGGTCCCCGACTCGCCTGCTCTCCGCCGCATCCGGGGTAGAAGCGCTGGGTGTCCACGCCGGGGCTGAGGCGGTGCATGCGTCGTACGGCAGTTGGCGAGAGGGCTGGGGCGATCTGGTCGGCGCACCAGGTTGAGACTGTGGTGAGGGTGTCGGCGGCGTCCGCGATTCGGCGCAGGGCTTGACGGGTGCCGGGGACGGTCGCCCACCAGGTCTCGTGACCGTGGCTGAGGGCAACGATCCGGTGGGCTCCGGCTCGTCGGAGCGCCGGGCCCATCAGACCGAGAGGCGCGGCCGCACCGAACAGCACGCGGTCGGCGCCGTACTCGACCATCAACGCGACCGCCCGTCGGGTGATCCTCGGCGTCGGCAGCAACATCGTCGTACGGTCGCGAATCACCGGGAACGGCAGCATCGCGTCGTACTCGGCGGCGCCTGGCTCGTCGGAGGTGTAGACGACGAGGTCGGGCAGCTGGTCGCACAGGGAGCGGACGAAGGTTTCGATCCCGCCTTGCCGGGGCGGAAAATCGTTGGTGACAACGAGAACTGTCACCGGTCTGCCCAGGCGCGACCCATCGCGATCCGTTCCGGCGGGGTCGGGTGCGAGGCGAACATCCAGTACCGCCAGCGGCTCGGTGTGAGGCCGGAGATGTTGGTGACCGCCAGGTCGTGCTGCATCGCGATGAAGTCTTGTGGATCGTTGGTCAGCCGTAGCGAGTGGTAGTCCGCGCGCGCCTCGATCCGCCGGCTGACCAGATTCTGCACCGGTGCGGAGACCGTCGTACCGATCGCGATCAACGCCAGCAAGGCAGCCGTCCGCCGCGGATCCGCCATCCTTGCCCCGAGCAACGCTCCGAGCAGGACGATGCCGAACGCGGCGCCGAGCACCCCGATCAACGTCCCGTGCAGGACGTCGTCCTCGGCCGCATGCCCGAGTTCGTGCGCCACCACGAGTCGCGTCTGCGCCGGCGGCTGCTTCAGGAGCGTGTCGTAGACGACCAGCCGTCGCGTCGACCCGAAGCCGGAAACGTAAGCATTCAAGGCAGTTGTCCGCCGCGAAGCATCAGCGACCAGTACGTCCTTCACCGGTACGCCGTCCTCCGCCGCGAGCTTGAGGAATTCGTCCCGCTGCGTACCAGCCGGCATCGACGTGAAGTGATTGAACCGCGGCTCGACCAGCACCGGGTACGCGAACGAGATCCCGAGCACCAGCAACGCGGTGACGATGGCCGCAGGCAACCACCACGTCCGCTGCCGTCGTTTCGCCAAGCCCATCAGGCAAACGGCGATCACAGCCATCGCCAATGCCACCAGCAACCAGTTCACCGCGCGATCGCGGGCCCACAACCCCCACCCCTGCACCGACAGGCCGTACTTCCGGGTGACCTGCTCGGCGAGGATGTCGGTCGGCAACGTGATCACGCTGGTGAGGAGTCCGAGTCCAGCGATCAGCAGCGGTACGGCGACGTACCAGCGGTTGATGCGGAGAGCGTCGTACAGGCGGCGGCCCAGCGGGCTGAAGCCGATCACGAGTGGTACCACGACAGTCAGCACCCATGAGGTCGTTGACCACGGCAACAGCTCGGACCGGAACGCCTGCTGGCGGGCGATCTCGGCCGAGGTGAAATCGTGTGCCGGATCGGGGGTCGGGAGATCGATCAGGTGCCAGGGGGTCGTGGTGACGATCACCACGACCAGTGCAATCGCGAGCACGACGGCCGCGACCCGTGGCGCCCAACGACTGTCAAGCACCAGCAAGCCGCTTCAGGTACTTCTGCCACTCGGCGACGAACTCCTGCTCGGTCATCCCCAGGATCGACTTGAACGCATCAGCGAGCCCGCTCGCGCTCTTCGACGCGTGCACCGCGCGATAGAACTTCACCAACTGCGCCTGCCCGTCGCGTTCCGCGATCAGCCGGCAGGCCAGCCACGCGGACTCGTACGCCTGGGAGAGATCCGCCGACGAGGCAGCGAACGCGTTCGTATCGGGCAACGCGGCCGGCACCTTGCCCGCGCGGATCGCCTTGAAGAGCTCCTTCGCCGCCGACTCGTCCTGCACCGGTACGGCGGTGAATGCCACGTAGTCGGCGAATCCCTCGGCCAGCCACAACGGCACCGGCGACGCGGTCGCCGTCGACGCGACGTGCGTGGTCTCGTGAGTCAGCACGATCCGGCGGCCTTGCTTGCCGAGCTCCTCGAACAGCTTCGGGTTGGCAACGATCCGCACCGGCGCACCAACCTGCGGCTGGTCGAGTTCGGCCATCGTGACGGCCGCGATCTGGGTGTAGGTGTTCGGCGCGGCACCGAGCACGGCCTCCATCTGCGACTGCTTGGCCGGCAGGTAGACAACCACCTTCTGCGACCACGCCTTGCCCCAGACCTTGCTCACCGAAGTGACCGCCCGATCGGCGACGGTGACGTACGCCTCCGCCTGGGCCTCGGACTTCAGGCTGATCACCAGACTGCGATCGCCTTTGGCGACATCGAGCGCGCCGAGCGTCCAGACCGGACGCCGCTGGCCGGCGACGAAGCGCTCCGAGAACGAAGCGGCGTACGTCTTGCCGTCACGAGTGACGAACGTGACCGGGAGAATCGCGCGGGCCGGCTTGGCGTCGTACCCGGTAAGTTGCCACGAGACCTCGACCTGCGCCAGCCAGGACGCCGTACCGCCGAGCTCGGTCGTGCGATCCGGCGTGAGCGCACCGGTGTCGTCACTCACGTAGCGGAACTGGAACGCCCCGATCGGGAGCTGCTCGAGGTTCGCGAAGATCGTCCGCGCGCTGGCCTTGAACGCCGTCGACCGCGGGTCGATCGTGTCCAGGAAGGCGCTGCGGCTGTCACTCTTCACCGCGTCGGCCATCGCCTGCAGTACGGCGTCACCGTCGGTAGCACGCTGAACACCGGCTGCCGCTTCGTCGTCCGGTGATGTCGAGGTCTGCGGATCATGCGCACCCACCGGCGCATTCGGATCGGCAGGGGCGTTGGCCACCTGACGGAGGCCGGCGTACCCAGCACCCGCCACCAGGCACACGGCAACACCGATCGCGACCTTCTTGACGATCGATGTATTGAGGAACGGCTTGGGCTCAGATGGCCCGAGCTCGTCGTGAGCCGGCTCCTCGACGGCGGGCATCGGCACCGTATCGCCCTGCTCGTCGATCACTTCAGCCCCTCGCTGCTCACCTGCCCCAGTCAGGCGCGACACTACGTGCCTCCTCCGACAGTAGAGCACTTGGACGGTCGTGAAACGACTCGGCTCCGGGGTCGAGACCCCGGAGCCGGTGAGTATCGCAAGCCGACGGGTCAGCCCGGACGAACGGCCGTGTTGTACGGCATCGTGTCGATGGACGAGGTCTCGACGCTCTTACCCGGGCGCGGCGCGTGCACCATCCGACCGTTGCCGATGTACATGCCGACGTGGCTGACCGGGCTGTAGAAGAAGATCAGGTCGCCCGGCATCAGCTGGCTCTTGCTGACCCGACGGCCCTCGTTGGCCTGCGCCTTCGAGGAGTGCGGCAGCGAGACGCCCGCCTTGCCCCAGGCGTACATCATCAGACCGGAGCAGTCGAAGGTGCTCGGTCCGGCAGCGCCCCAGACGTAGGGGTCGCCCAGCTGGTTCATCGCCACCGCGACAGCCTGTCCGGCGCGACCATTGGCCGGGACCGGCAGATCGTCGTCCATCCGGTCGCCGTCGCGGCTCGGGCGCTCGTTGCGCGCCTTCTCGGCTTCCTTCTCGTTCTCTTCCCGGATCCGCGCGCGCTCGGCGTCGCTGAGCTTGCCAAGCACCTTCTCCGCGGCGTCCAGGTTGCCCTTCGCCTCGGCGATCAGCTTGTTCTGCTGCGTCTGGACGGCCTGCAGGGAGGCGAGCTCACTCTGGGCGCTGGCCTGCAGGTCCGCGACCTTGCCCTGCGCGTCCTGGAACTTCCGGAGCACCGAGTTCTGCTGGCCGGCGAAGGCCTGGGCGGTGGAGGCCTGGCTGAGGAACTGGTCCGGGTTCTGCGAGAGCAGCAACTGGGCCGTCGTCGACATCCCGGAGGTCTGGTACCCGGCGACCGCGAGCGAGCCGATCTGACGCTTGACCTCGTCGGCCTGGGCCTGCTGCTTGTTCACAGCGGCCTGCAGGGCCTTCAACCGAGCCTGGGAGGCAGTGATCTGACCACGCAGGTCGTTGGCAGCCTCACCGGCTTCCTCGGACTTGTGCTGCAGAGCGGCAACCTGCTTCTTCGCCTCTTCCAGCGTCGGCTTCGGATCAGCGTCCGCTCCCGACTGGATGAACAGCACACCCGCTACGACAGCGGTGCTGGTGATGGCGGCGAGGGCGATTCCCTTGGTGCGGTTGATGCGTCCGGTGGACACAGCCCGGTCGGTCCCTTCCTCTGCTCGACGCCGTCCCCGTCAACCACGCCGGTGCTACAGGCTTAACGCCCGAGCTGCCCGCGAGGTCACTCCCTCGGCTTCCCCGTTGCCCGGTCGGTCCGATCAACCGACACCCTGAGGCAACAGGACGTAACAGTAGTGACCGTTTCGTGACCGGTACAACTCGCCCCTCGGGTTTGATCCAAACTTAACGTCGGATCACCCCGAGCCGACCGCCGTATCGCCTTCTCCAGCAAGGGTTTCGGCAGGAGTGTTGGGATCGACGCTCCTGACCGCGTGCACCAGGCGTAACGGTGGCACCAGCCCGGACTGGGCCAGTACGTCGAGCGCCGCACGCTCATCGTCGTCGATGGTGATGGTTTCATCTCGTTCGGCGGAGAAGCCGAGCACCACCGTCACCACGCAGTCCTGGCAGCCCGGACCACGCATCACACAGGCGTCGCAGTCGATCAGCACAACGTCCTCCAAAGTGGGGAAGCACCCGGACTTGCATCCGGCTGATCAGGACGCTAGAGAAGGCCGCCGACAGTTTTGTGAAGGCCTACCTGCTGGAGGCTGGTTTCAGGCGCGGGCGATGCGGGTGATCAGGCTGGTTGCGGACAGTGAGCGGGCGCCGAGCTTTCCGACACTCTCGGCAACCTCACGGTCGGTCGAGACGACGACGATCGGGCGGCCGGGTGGTTCGGCACGGACTAGTTGGCGGATCACCTCGTCGGCGATCACGCCGGCCGGGCTGAAGCGCACGCGGACGCCGCGGGGTGGGTTCAGCTGCACGGGACCGGACAGTTCGGCGCCGTCGAAGACGACCGTCACTTCGATCCGGCGCTGGGCCACCAGCGCGCCGAGTGCCGTCACCAGGCGCTGACGTTGCGAATGCAGCGGCGAGGTCGGCCAAGCGGTCTTCGTGACGTTGTAGCCGTCGATGATCAGATGCACCTGCGGCAACGCCAGCAGCTCGTCAAAGAGCGCCGGGTCGTCCTCTGGAGCAGTCCGCCCGACGGGCGCCGCCTCAGGCTCCCGGCCGGCCACCGTGTCTGCCGGCCTGAGCTCACCACCTGGCGGCAGGGCTAGCTCCCGCCGTAATCCGCTCGCTGCCTCAAGCACGGTGTCCAGCAACAACCGGGTACGCGTCGATGCGAGTTCGCGCTCCTGTCCCGCCGTACGACGTGCTGCGTGTTCGACCGCCTCGAGCTCAGTGATCCGAGCGCGCAGCCGACGAAGCTCACGATCGACCTCGGTCCGTGCGGCCTCGACGCGTTCGTCCGCGGTCTCCGCCTCGGTCGTGCGCTTCTCGAGATCGGTCTGCAGACCGGTGATCCGTTGCCGGGCCTCGTTGAGCTTGCGGCGCAGGGTGACGTTCTCGGCCTTCAGCTCGTTGACCTGTTCGCGGAGCCGTTCGCGGACCTGACGTGTCTCGGTGCGAGCCTGATCGAGCTGGTCCGACAACCGGCCGATGGCTTCATCGTCGGCTCGCGGCGTCTCCACCGGCAGCTGAGCCGCGGCGGCGACGCGCGCCTCCCAATCGTCCGGCCGGAGCAGGTACGCCAGCGCGGCGACCTCGATCGGATCCGCCATCGGTACGGCGATTCCCTCCGCGATCGCATCACCCAGTTCCGCGTGCTCCCGCCGTACCTGGAAAGCGGTGAGCCGGCGGAAGTGCTCGTCGGTCTCGAGGATCGGGCCGAGGACGGACGCCGAGAGCTTGGCGCGCTTGGCCGGGGCGAAGCTCGCGAACCGGCGCAGCGGCGCCGGAATGTCGGTCGCGGGAAGCTGGCCGAGCGCCTGCGCGGCAAGAGTGAGGACTCGTTGCCGGACGGGTTCGGGCAAGGTCGTAGCGGCGGAGCTCGCGGCGGTGCCTGCCTCAGTCACCGGTCCGCAGTCCGGCTGGGACGACGGCCGCCGCGCTGGTCCGGTCCGTGAACTCCGGACGCTCGGAACCGTGCGGCAGCAGCCCGTGATGCAGACCACAACGAACGGCCGAACGGGCCCATTTCGCGGTGATCGCCTGTGTACGCATACCGAGAGCGTAGTCGACCAGCTCGCGTGTCACCCGCGGAATTGTCGGTGGCGGCTCTTAGCGTCGTTGCCATGACCAGCCCGCCCGTCCCGACAGCGCTGCCGATCCGGGGTGTCCAGCCGAGTTTCGACGACCTCGGGACCCCGCTGCGCGACGTCACGTTCTGCGTGGTCGACCTGGAGACGACCGGCGGTGCGCCCGGAGACTCGGGGATCACCGAGATCGGTGCGGTGAAGGTGCGGGCGGGTGAGATCGTCGGCGAGTTCCAGACGCTGGTGAATCCGGGGAAACCGATCCCGGCGTTCATCGCGGTGCTGACCGGCATCACCAACCCGATGGTTGCCTCGTCACCCCGGATCGACTCGGTGCTGCCGGCCTTCCTGGAGTTCGCCCGCGGCTGCGTGATGGTGGCGCACAACGCGCCGTTCGACATGGGCTTCCTCAAGCACGACAGCCTCGTGCACGGATACGACTGGCCCGACTTCACCGTCGTCGACACCGCGCTGCTCGCGCGCCGCGTGATCACGCCGGACGAAGCGCCCAACTGCAAGCTCGGCACGTTGGCGAAGCTGTTCCGCACCACCACGACCCCGAACCACCGCGCACTGTCCGATGCGCGGGCCACCGTGGACGTGTTGCACGGACTGTTCGAGCGGGTCGGTTCGCTCGGCGTACAGACGCTCGAGGATCTGCAGACCTTCAACTCGCGGGTCGCCCCCGCCGTCCGGGCCAAGCGGCATCTCGCCGAATCGTTGCCGCACGCACCGGGTGTGTATCTCTTCACCGACGACCGCGGCGAGGTGCTGTACGTCGGCAAGTCGAAGGACCTGCGGAACCGGGTCCGCTCGTACTTCACGGCCTCCGAGACGCGGAACCGGATCGGCGAGATGGTCGGCATCGCGACCTCGGTCCGCGGGATCGAGTGCGGGACGTCGCTCGAGGCCGAGGTCCGCGAACTGCGGCTGATCGCGGAACACAAACCGCGGTACAACCGGAAGTCCAAGTTCCCGGAACGGCAGCACTGGCTGAAGGTCACCGTCGAGCCGTTCCCCCGGCTCTCCCTGGTCAAACAGGTCCGCGACGACGACGGCGGCTACCTCGGCCCGTTCAGCTCCCGCAAAACCGCCGAGCGCGCGATGGCGGCGCTCCACGAAGCCTTCCCCATCCGCCAGTGCACAGCCCGCATGTCGCGCACCCCACGGCTGTCGCCCTGTGTCCTGGCCGAGATGGGACGCTGCGTGGCACCGTGCGACGGCCGGATCTCGTCCGATTCGTACGGCGAATTCGTCGACAACCTGCGGACCGCCCTGACCGCGGACCCGACCCCCGTCATCACCGCCCTCGACCGGCGCATCGACGTACTGTCCGCCGACGAACGCTTCGAAGACGCCGCCGTCCACCGCGACCGCCTGAGCGCCTTCGTCCGCAGCTCCGCCCGCATGCAGCGGATGGCATCCGTCACGAGCTGCGCCGAGATCTGCGCGGCCCGCCGTACCGACGACGGCGGCTGGGAACTCCACGTCATCCGCCGCGGCCGCCTCGCCGCCGCCGGCATCAGCCCCCGCGGCACCGACCCCCGCCGCTACCTCGACATGCTGCGAGCCTCCGCCGAAACCGTCCTGCCCGGCATCGGCCCCGTCGCCACCGCCTCCCCCGAAGAGATCGACCTGGTCCTGCGCTGGCTGGACCAGCCCGGCATCCGCCTGGTCGAAATGGACGGCACCTGGACCTGCCCCATCACCGGCGCCGGCCGCCACCTCACCCGCATCGACAACGCCACCGCCGACCTCCACCACCCCACCGAACGCCGCCGCCTCCGCCCCCTAGGCCCCGCCCGAGCCAGCTAACGATCCGCCTCATCTCCGCGCGCTCAGGCCGCGAGCAGCGCCCACGCCCGCGTGCCTCCCGCCCCGCCTCCGCCAGCGCCGGCAGTCCCCTACGCCCGCATCCCGACGAACATTCTGCTTTGCGTTACTGCTCCGACTGGCAGCTGCGCGGAACAGCACGAGCATCGATCGACCCCCGGGCCAACGTGCGCTCCGGACGGAGCCCACCCACTCCACCACCAACGGCCAACGGCCAACGGCCAACGGCCAACGGCCAACGGCCAACCGTGCCTTTGCCAGCACGCGGCCTGAACCACCAGCCTGACAACCAGCTTCGCGATGGCAGCCCAGCATTCCCGTACCGGTTAGCCGCCCCGGCCCCAGATCTTCTACGCAGGGCTTGGTTATCCCCCACCGTCAGTCGGCCCGACCACGAGCCGGACAGGGCCGGGCGATGGCCCAGAGCCGGGTGATATCCCAGAGGCGGGTGTTGTCCCAGAAGGGATGCGGCTGGTGACGATGTCGCAAATGTGCCGCGCGGCAAGATTTTCAACGCATGACGTGGACTCTGACCAAGCCCGATCTGACCCGGTGAGCGAGCTCCACCGGTCAGCTGGCGCGAATCCGAGAGCCCCCACAACCTCGGCTGGGGTTCGGCGCCCCTGCTCTGAGCTTCACTCGTGGCTGAGCGGCCGAGTGCAGCCTTGCTAGAACGGCGGCGGGTCCGTGGCAGCCTGACCACCCGGGTGGGCGCGGGTGGGGGCGCGGGTGATGGGGCCTCGGGCAGGTGGGACGGTGGTGTAGCGGTGGCCGGTGGGAGCGATGAGGGTGACCGAGCCGTCGGGATGGTTCTCGGTCCGCCAGCCCCAGCGAGGGGTGTCTTTGATGACGTGGTGGTACTCGCAGTACGGCGCGAGCCCGGCCAGACTGGTCCGGCCCGATACGGCGAACGGCGTACCGTGATCGCGGTCGCATTCACGAGATGAGCGGTTGCATCCGGGCCAGGCACAGACCGGATGGCGTGCGAGTAGCGTCTCGCTGACCATCGGGCTGGGATCGTGGCGAGTGGTGGAGGCGTTCAGGACGACGCCGTTCTCGGGGTCGGTGAGCAGTCGGCGCCAGGTACCGTCCGCAGCGATCCGGCGCGCCATCTCCGCAGGGATCGGTCCGTATCCGGTGAGCTCGCACGGTTCGTCGTCGAGGCTCAGCAAGGTGCCCACCGGGATCAGTACCTCGATGTGGGGGCGACGACGATGCTGATCCGGCAAGCGGCGCCCGAGCCAGTCGAGCCCGTTCGAGAGCATGTGCCCGAACAGGTCCGCCACCGAGTCCGCCCGCCGCTGTTCAGCCGTCCGCTCATCGCGTGCGGGCTTCGAATCGGCGGGGTTCGGTTCGGCCGGCTTCGGATCGGCCGGGTCCAGTTCAGCCCGGTTCGACTCGGGACGATTCGACTCAACAGGGTTCGGCTTGGCGGGGTTGGCCTTGGCTGGGTTCGGCTTTGCGGGGTTCGACTTGGCGAGATCCGACTCGGCCGGGTTCGGTTCGGCCAGCCTCGGCTCAGCCGAATTGGGGTCTGCGGGGTTCGGGCCTGCGGAGTTCGGTTTGGCGAGATCCGACTCAGTCGGGTTCGATTCGGCGGCCGTGTCTACGCGAGCGCTGGCCTTGGTCGACCGGGTAGCTGCATCTGCCGTCTCGCGGAGTCCGTCAACGGAGGGGAACGGGTCTCCAGGCGTGGCCTCGCCTGCGATACGGCTGACGGGAGCGGCATGGCCGTGCGCGGTACTGGCAGAGTCCAAGGCGGTGCGAGCGGAATTCGCCACCGGCTGGGTGAGCTCCGGGGCGTCGAGCGACCTCGCGGGGGATGTCGCGGGTCGGGAGATTGCACGGGACGCAGCGCCGTCCGTGGGTTCGCCGGTCACCGCAGGTACCGAAGGATCGCCCGACGGCACACGCTCCGAGTGCCCACCCGACACCGCCCGACCCAAAGGATCGGTGGACGCAGCACGTTGCGTGGGATCACCTGACGTTAGGTGCTCCGAAGGATCGGTGGACTCCGCGCGTACCGAAGGCCCGCATGACGTTGGGCGTTCCGAAGGATCGGCGGACGCCGCAGGTGCTGAATATCCCGTGGATACCTCGCGATCGACTCGCGCTCCAAGGCCGGCGGTTCCTGTGTGCGCCGCAGACGGTGCAGGTACGCCGGAGGCGGTCGAGGCGGTCGATGCCGCAGGCTCGCACGATGCGTCGCGGTCAGCGGATGCCGAAGGAGCCGGTGACTCTGCGACTGTCGTGGACTCGGCGAACTCCGAGGGGACCGCGGAATCGGTGGGTGACGCGCAGGCTTCGGCTGCGCCGGATGCGCAGCGTCCGGCGAGCTCTTCGCGACCTCCACGTGCTTCGTGTGCTCCGCGACCTTCGCGACCTCCACGTGCTTCGTGTGCTCCGCGTGCTCCGCGTGCTTCGCGTCCTTTGGGGTCTGCGCGTTCTGCGCGTTCTGCGGGTTCTGTGGGTCGCGTCGGCTCGGTGGGTTCCGCGGATGCTGGTGTTGGTGCGGGGGCAGTGGATTCTGTGGGTGGCTTTGGGGCGGTGGGTTCAGGGGTTGTGGGGGTGGGGCGTTTGGCTAGGTCTGCCAGGGCTTGGACCACGACCCAGATCTTTTGGATGTTGTCGGCGGTGTGGACGATCCAGAGGCCAGCCATGCCGTCGGCGAGAGGGACGATCTTGCAGGTACGTTCGCTGACGGCTTCGCGGTGGCGGTCGGCCTCGACGTCGGCTTGGTGTTTGGCGACCTGGTGACGTAGCGAGCGGCGCAGGTTGGCGTGGGTCTGTGAGGCGGCTCGGCGCAGGACGTGGGACTCGACTGCGCGGGCGTCGTCGTCGGACAGGGCGCGGGTGGCTTCCGAGATCGCTAGCGCCTTCGAGTGGGACAGGGCGCCTGTTCTCAGGGCGGTGAAGGTGGCTGCCAGGGGCCCGGTCAGGTGCAGGGCAGTCTCGATGTGCCGGACTGCGGTGTTGGGCGACAGGTGCAGTGCTGCGCCGACCTCGGCGGCCCACGAACGCTCCGGATTGACTGGCCGGCCGGACGAGTCGATCTCCTCGGGGCGTGGCGTCTCGGTCTCTTGCGCTTTGCGCTGGCGGAAGAACGTCGCCATGGCGGCCGCCTTCATCGCCTCGGCCCAGGACGCCAGCCGCGAGGCTGCCTTGAGGTACTCGATCAGGGCCATTGGTGACAGGCATTGCACGCGAACCGAGCCCAGCGCCGCCGCCAGGTCACCGCCGGGTGGCAGGAACACCCAGTCGGGCGCGGATTGGCGCAGCATGAACCGCTCGGCCTCGTCCTGATCAGCCGACGCCCACAGCTCCCACTCCAGTTGGTCGACGGCCGACATCGGTGGGAGGTCGGCGTCGTAGAACTCCTCTTCGCTGATCACCATCGGCGCTTCTGGGTCGTCGAGGTCCCACACCTCGTCGTACGCGTCGTCGGGCACCTCGTCCGGATCGCCGGGCGGGAAGAACGTCGCCGCAGGCTGGGAGTCAGGCGGCGGTGGGACCAGCGCGAGCCTTCCACCCGACCGGCTCGCGAAACTCCCGACGAGCGGTTGCTCATCGGTGGCGCGGGCCGGGTGAATCGTCATGCATACATATTAGAACACCTGTTCGAATGCACCAAATCGGCGGGATCGGCGCGGAGTCCGGGGGTGGCCGCCACTATGCTTCGGCAGGTCCGATGTGCTTCGAGGGAGAGGACGACATGGTCACCGCGATCGTGTTCATCAAGGCCGATGTCGCGCGGATCCCGGAGGTCGCCGAGCAGGTGGCGGCGATCGAGGGAGTCAGCGAGGTCTACTCAGTGACCGGCGGGCTCGACCTGATCGCGATGATCCGGGTCGCGCATCACGACGAACTGGCGACGGTGATTCCCGACCACGTGAACCGCGTGCCCGGCGTACTGAGCACGGAGACCCACATCGCGTTCCGCGCGTACTCGAGCCACGACCTGGAGGCGGCGTTCAGCCTGGGCCAGGAGGACGGTGTCTGAGGCTCGGAACCTGTACTTTCTGACACGCGCTGAAGTTACGGTGAACGCATGAGCAACCCTCCCGCAGGCTGGTACCCGGACCCGACCGGGCTGCCAGACACCATCCGCTGGTGGAACGGGAAGCAGTGGACCAACCGCACCGAGAAGGAAGCGGTTCCGAGCGAGTCCACGGCGCCTGAACCGGTGGACGAGTCTGCGCCGGACGCGGCTGGGGCTGGCGACGCCGTACAGCCTGCTGTCGGTACGGCGGATTCTCACGCGCCGGTGTCACCGCAGCAGACGGGGCCTCAGCCTGTTTGGGGGGCGTCGTCGTCTCAGGAGACGGCTTGGGGTGCGAGTCCGCGGGCCGGGTGGGATACGACGTCGCCGCCACAGCAAGGTGGTTGGTGGCCTAATCCGGATGAATCCGTAAACACGGGTGCGCCGCGGCTGACGGCGGTCGGGCCGGTGGATAGTGGTGAGAGCGCTGCTAGTGGTGAGGTGCGCGGGGACGATGGGCTGACGCCGTTCGAGCGGGCCCGGGCTACCTGGAACGCACCGGAGATCGCACCGGCCCCGCCGGAGCACTGGACCCAGCGACCGGTACTGGATGTCGATGCGACTGCCGCAGGCGAGCAGACCGCCGTTGCGCCGCAAGGTGATGATCAGGCCGCGCCTAACGGGTGGACGCTGCGGCTGGCCTCCACGCCGGACGATGCGCAGGGTAACGCTGGTACGGCGAGTGCCGGGACTGACGCTGGTCCGGCGATCGTCCCGACTGACGGTGGTACGGCGACGGCTGGAGCTGATGCCGGTACGGCGACGGCTGGAGCTGAGGCCGGTACGGCGAACGCCGCGGCTGACGGTAGTACGGCGGCAGCTGGGGCTGAGACCGGTGCGGCCGAGGCCGGGACTGACGGTGGTACGGCGGCTGCCTGGACTGACGGTGGTGCATCGGCGGCTGAGGCTGGGGCCGGTGCGGCGAGCTCCTGGACCGACGGTGGTGCGTCGGAGGTTGGGGCTGAGGCCGGTACGGCGGCTGGCTGGAGTGACGGTGGTGCGCCGGAGGTCGACGCGGGTACGGCGGGCGCCGGGGCCGAGGGTGGTTCATGGGGTGCGGCGGCCAGTGGTGACTGGGGTGTCGAGGGTGAGACCGGCGTACAGGCTGGGGTTAGTGCTGCCGGTGGTTGGGGCAGCGAGGACGGTGGTGCCTCGGCTGGTGGTTGGGGCGTGGAGCCGGAGGGCGGCGATCAGACCGCGGCCGCTGGTTGGGGTGCTGAGGCGAGCGGCGGTGAGCCGGTTGAGACGCCCGGTACGCCGGAGGCTTGGGGCACCGCGACTGGAGACCCTAGTGCTGCCGAGGGTGGTGGGCAGGGGTGGTCCGATGTGAGTTGGACTGAGGCTCCAAATGCTGCCCGGAAGCCCCGTGGGTCACATGCTCCGGACGAGACCGCTGCGGCTCAGGCGGACGCAGGTGGAGAGCCGGACAGCGAGACCACCCAGGTACAGCCGACCTGGGGTGCGGAGTCGTCGGGCAACGAAGCCGCGCAGGTACAGCCAGCCTGGGGTGGGCAATCAGACAACGAGACGACCCAAGTGCAGCCCACCTGGGGTGCGCAGGCCTCGAGTGACGAGGCCACCCAGGCACAACCGGCCTGGGGTGCGCAGACGTCAGGCGACGAGGCCGCGCAGCCGCAGCCAACCTGGGCTGCGCAGGCATCGGGTGACGAAGCCACTCAGGCACAACAGGCCTGGCGTGCTCAGGCGGGGCAGGCGGGTGGGGCGGTTCAGCAGGGTGCGGGTGAGGGGCCGCAGGAGCAGTCGGCTTGGGGTGTGGATCCGGATCTGGAGCAGGCTCCCAGTCAGCAGAGCTGGGGTGTTGCGGCCGGTGGACAGAGCGCTGGCTGGACTGCGGCGACTCCCGACGGTCAGGACGACAAGACGCAGGTTTGGGGTGCGGAGGCGTCGCAGGCTTCGGCCGACGCGCAGGGGGCTAGCTCCTGGGGTACTCAGGAGACGGCTGGCGACGCTGCGGACAATCAGCCGGCGGCTCAGAATCCGTGGGGCGCGGAGCAATCCGGCGTACAGACGGCTGGTACTCCCTGGGGTGAGCAAGCGGAGACTGTGGCACCGAGCAACAACCCATGGGGAGCTGCTGCGAGTGGCGGCGGTGCTGCGGCCGAGGGCGAGCAGAAGACTGGTGCTGCGGCTTGGGGCGCCGGGCAGGCTGCTGGCGGGCCTTGGGGTGAGCAGAAGGAGGCTTCTTGGGGAGCTGGTGCTACCCCCGCGCCGCAGAGCGAGGGCGGGCCGTGGGGCGACGCGCAGCAGGCCGGTGGGTGGGGTGCCGGGGCGGGTGTAGATGCGGACGGTCCTGGTCGCGGTGGTGGCAAGGCGAAGAAGAGCACCGGACGTGGTGGACCAGCCAAGAAGCCAGCTGGCGGAGGCGGTGGGCCGGGCGCGAAGCTACCGCTGCTGATCGGTGGTGGGATCGCGCTGGTGATGCTGATCGTCGCCGCGATCTTCCTGATCACGAAACCGGGCGACGACAAGGCTGACCCCAGCCCGACGCCGCCGACGAACCAACCCACGAACCAGCCGACCGACGCCACGAAGCCCGGCCAGTCGAAGAATCCGAAGCTCCATGAGGGCGAGCGGATCGCGTCGACCGCGATCTCGTTCCCGCGCCGTACCGGGTTGTGGTCGGACCGCAAGCGGCTGGTACCGCAGTTGCTCGACTCGAGCGGGCAGTACGTCGTACTGCAGGAGAAGTTCGACGGGACCAACAACTGGTACGCCGACATCTTTGTCGGTGCCTTGGGCAACCAATCCGGGTTCGGCGGCGACCCGAAGGCGACCGCGCTGGCGCTCGCGGACGAACTGCCGGCCTCGCTGTACGGCGGCATCTCGATCACGCGCAAGCCGGGGGTCAACGGCGCGGTGAAGCGGTCGGACAAGTCGGGCTGGTACGTCCAGCAGACGATCACCGCGAAGTCGGCCAAGGTGCAGGCGCGGACCCTCACCCTGACCATCGCCGTCTTCGACCTCGGGGACGGGACCGCGGTCGCGTACATCAGCGACATCCCCACCAACCGGCCGGACCTGAAGGCGGCCGAAAGCCAGGCCTACAAGGGAATCAACGTTGGCTGACAACGAGAACCAAACCCCGCCCCCACGGCGCTCCGGCCGCCACAGCGCCCCGCCTCCGCCCCCGGTACTCCCCGCTCGCCGCCCACCGTCGGACGCCCCCGACTCCCCCACCGCAGACGGAACCACCATGCCAGTCCCCGACGGCCTCCCACACCTGTCCTCCGTAGCCCGCACCGAGCCTGAGGCTGCGACCGCACCGGACCGTCCCGATGGGGTGCACAACGCAGATGGGGTGGGCGACGCAGGCACGCCGGTCGCCGCGGACCGGTCAGCCGGGTGGAGTGAGTCGGATGGTCCGGGTACAGCGGATGCTGCGGGTACGGCGGATGCTCGGGGTCGCTCGGATACTCCGGGTACGGCGGATGCTCCGGGTCGCTCGGATACTCCGGGCGCGGCGGATACCGCGGGTGCTCCCGGGCGCTCGGATGCCCCGGGTGGTTTGGACGGTCTGGGCGGGTCGGATGCTCTGGGCCGCTCGGATGCTCCGGGTGGTTTGGGTGGGTCGGATGCTTTGGGTGGGTCCGATGCTTTGGGTGAGTCGGATGCATTGGGTCGGTCGGCCGGGCTTGGCGGGGCGAGCGATGTGTTGATGGGGCAGTCGCCTGCGCCTGCGCCCCCGCCGCCTCCGCCACCGCGTTCCCCCAGTCGCAGCCAGTACGGCGAGCCTGCCGGGCAGCCGACGCCGCCCATCGGCCAGCAGTACGGCGGTCCTAGCGGGCAGCCGACTCCACCCGTCGGCCAGCAGTACGGCGGGCCTGGTGAGCAGCCGACTCCACCGGTGGGGCCGCCGTCGGCGTATGTCCCACAGCCGGGTGCACAGTCCGGTGGGTACGGCGGTCAGGACCCGATGCAGGGACGGGCGTATGGGCCCGGTCCAGCTCCGGAGTCGCAGGCTCGTGGTCCGCAGCCGGGCACGGAACCGCAGGTGGGCGGTACACCTCCGGTGGGAGGTACCAAACAGGCAAGTGACGTCCCTCAGGCAGGTGGTAGCCCGCAGGCAAGCGGTACGCCTCAGGCGGGTGGTATGCCTTCAGCTAGCGGCGCTCCACGTGGAGGCGGTGCCCCGCAGGCGGGTGGTGTCTCGCAGGTGGGCGGCGTACGGCAGGTGGGTGGGCAGGGGCCGGGTTGGACTGTTGTAGGTCCGGCGGATGACGCGGGATCGCCGGCGCGTTCTGGCGATGGAGCGCAGCTGGGAGGACAGGCGGCTGCGGGTTCGTACGGCTCGCCGCCCGCACGCACTGGTCAGCCGACGCAGCACGTCGATCCGTCACATCCTCGAGCTGTGCAGGGAACTCGCCCTGAGCTGGGCGATGTATCTGGCCCGCAGGGTATTCAGCCGGGTCATACCGGGCAGCCGGGTTACGGTCCGCGGTCGGGGCCGCCAGCTCCACCTAGCGGTCCGATGAGCGGACCGCCCACGGCCCGTCCGGCTGGCGTGCAAGCGCCGGCTGGTCCAGTGGGTGCGCAACCGAGCGATGGGCGACCGTCGACTGGATCAACAGGTGGGCAACCGACGACTGGCTCGGCAGGTGCTCAAGCGACCGCTGGTCCCGCAGGTGTGCGACCGACGGCGGGCTCAACAGGTGGTCAGCCGCCGGCCGGTTCGGTAGGTGCTCAAGGGACGACTGGCCGCGCAGATGGGCGGCCGCCGGCGGGCTCGACAGGTGGTCAACCGACGGTTGGTTCGGCGGGCGCGCAAGGGACGACTGGCCCGGCGAGCGGGCGACCCTCGGCTGGCTCAACAGATGGGCAGCCGGTGGTCGGTTCAGTGGGTCAGGCGCCGGGTGGTTCGGCCGGTGGGCAGGCGCCGGGTGGTTCAGCCGGTGGGCAGCCGTCGGGTTGGGCTGCGAGCGGGCAGCCGGCGGGTTGGGCTGCGAGCGGGCAGCCGGCAGGTGGTTCCGGGGGTAGACCGCCGGTGGCGGGCCCTCAGGGTGGGCAGCAGGGGTATGCGCCTGCTCCTGGTGTAGTCGGTGGACCAGCGAGCGGGCAGCCGCAGGCGGGATATGTGACGCCTGTACGGTCGACACGTCCGCCGGGTGCACCGCCGCAGCCTGGCGTGCGGCCGCCGGTCAGTGGTCCGCAGGCTGCGCCACCCGGTTATGCGCAGGCGGGTCCGCAAGGTGTGCAGCCGGGTGCTGGCATGGGCTCGGCACCTGTTGATCCTCAGAGCGGTCAAGCAGGGCCCCCGCATCAGTCGACGCCTCCAGGCGGGATGAACGTGCAGCCTGGACCTGCGCCGTACCCGACTCCCACAGGTCCACAGAACGTGCAGCCCGGCGCTCCGGCATACGTGGGTCCACAGAACGTGCAGCCCGGTGCTCCGGTTGGACCGGCGTACAGGGGTCCCCAGAACGTACAACCGGTGCCGGGGGCCCGCTCGGCGGCGGCAGGTGGCCAGAATGTGCAGCGAGGTGTTCCGGCGGGGCCGGCGAATGCGGGCCCCGTGAGTGCAGAGCCGGGGGCTTTGACGCCAGTTGGTCCCCAAGGCACGCCGGTGCGACCGCTGTCGAGCGCGGAGCACGGCGGACCGAGTCAGCCGGCGGAGGTGTCGCCGTACGGAGGCGGCGGGCTGCCGTTGTCTGCTTCGGCTGGGGGCGGCGGTTCGCAGGGACCGGGCCAGCCAGCGGGCGCGCCGCCGTACGGGCGCGGCGGGCAGCCGTTGGCTGCATTGGCTGGGGGCGGCGGCTCGCAGGGACCCGGCCAGCCAGCGGGCGCGCCGCCGTACGGGGACGGCGGGCAGCCGTTGGCTGCTTCGGCTGGGGGCGGCGGTTCGCAGGGAGCGGGTGACCCGGTGGGCGGGCAGGGTGGGCGGGGTGTTCGGGGGGTAGTGCCTGAGGCTGAGGGGTATGGGGTGGTTTTGCGGCAGAGTGGTGATTCCGGTGGGCGGGCTCGGCTCACTGGGGCTTTGGTGTTGGTGGTGGCGGCTTTGACGGCTACTGCTTTGTGCATCGGGTGGATCTGGACTCGGGCCGATGCGGTGTCGCCGACCGCCCTGCCTTCGGGGAATCCGGGGTTGCGGACGGTCAGTCCTTCGGTGAAGCCGACGCCGACACCACCCCCACAAGGCAAGGTGCTTGGGACGCAGCTTGTTGCCGCGAACAAGGACTCGATGCCGATCATGGGGTCGGCCTGGAGTGAGACCGGGGCCAGCCGGATCGGGTTGTACGGCGGGGCGGCGGTCTGGCTCACCGTGCACGAGAACTACAACGGCGACGCGGACTGGGGCAACGTGGTCGCGTTCGGGCAGCTGACGCCGACGGTGAAGGTGACCAGTACGCCGGCCGGGCTCAAGAGCGCTGCGACGCAGGCGGGTTCGCGCGCGATCATCGGGCTGTACGGCGAGGGCGCGAAGATCTCGGCGACGACGCACAAGGCGATCACCGTGGACGGGCATCCTGGCCACGAGATCACGACGCGGGTCGCGGTCAGCGCACCGAAGCTGACGGAGACGTTCTCCACCGTGCTGATCGCGGTGGTCGACCGCGGTGACGGTACGGCGGCGGTGTCGATCGGTGACATCGCCGGTTCGACGCCGACGTGGATCCAGGTCTGGCGCACCAAGGTCAGCCAGATCAAGATCAACCGCTGAGGCCGACCGAAACGGTCGGCCCACCTCGCTAGCCGAGCTAGCCGCGGACGACAGCGCAGGCGGCGATCCAGCGGTCGAGGGCGTCCTTGGCCGCACCTGAGTCGATCGCCTCGGCCGCGAGGTCCATGCCGGTCCGGATCCGCGCGGTGATCGGTCCCTCGACCGGGGTGTACGCCGCCAGCGCGGCACCGGCGTTCAGCAGTACGACGTCGCGCACCGCTCCGGCCTCCCCCTCGAGCAACGAGCGCACGACCTTCGCGTTGTACGGCGCGTCCGCACCCCGGAGCGCCTCGGCAGCGACCGGCTCGATCCCGAGATCACGCGGATCGAGAGTGAACGGCCCGGAGACCTCTCCCCCACCGACGTTCCACACCTGCGACGTCGTACGGGTGGTCAACTCGTCCAGACCGTCGTCGCCGTGGAACACCAGCGCGTCGATCCCACGCCGCGCCAGTACGCCGGCCATCAGCCCGGCGATGCGGGCATCGCCGACGCCAACAGCCTGAGCCGACGGATCACCCGGGTTCGCCAGTGGACCGAGGAAGTTGAAGGTCGTCGGTACGCCGAGCTCACGCCTCGGTACGGCGGCGTGTCGCAGCGCCGGATGGAATGCCGGAGCGAAGCAGAAGGTGATCCCGGCGCGCTCACCGACCTCGGCGACCTGGGCCGCGGTGAGGTCGAGCGGAATCCCCAGCTCAGCCAGTACGTCGGCCGATCCGCAGGCCGAGGAGGCCGCGCGGTTGCCGTGTTTGACCACCTTGGCACCGGCGCCCGCGGCAACGATCGCGGACATCGTGCTGATGTTGACGGTGTGCGCCTGGTCGCCGCCGGTACCGACGACGTCCAGGGTGCGGCCGGGCACGGTGATCCGGGTGGCGAAGTCGCGCATGGTCGCGACCAGGCCCTCGACCTCGACCACCGTCTCGCCCTTGGCACGCAGTGCGATCACGAAGCCGGCGAGCTGTGCCGGGGACGCGGCCCCGGACAGGATCTGTTCCATCGCCCACGCGGTGGCGGTGGCCTCCAGGTCCTCGCCCCGCAGCAGCGGGTTGAGGACGTGCGGCCAGGTGTAGGCGGGCATCGCCGGGATCAGGTGGTGGCGGGCAGCTTGGCGACCACGGCGCGGAGCAGGCCCGCGGTCACCTCGGCGAGCCGGACCGGGTCGATCGGGTGCGAGACCGCGGCCTCGGCGCGCGACCAGGTGGCCAGCCAGGCGTCCTGCGGACGGCCGGTGAGCACCAGGATCGGCGGGCAGTTGAAGATCTCGTCCTTCAGCTGCCGGGCGATCCCCAGGCCACCGGCCGGCACGGCCTCGCCGTCCAGGACGGCCAGGTCGATGCCGCCCTTGTCCATGGCCTTGATCACGGCCGGCTCGGTCGCACACTCGACGTACTCGAGCGCGGGCAGATCAGCGGCCGGGCGCTTGCCCAGCGCCAGCCGGACGGACTCCCGCGTCGTACGGTCGTCGCTGTAGACGAGAACCTTCAGCGGACGCTCTGAGCTCATCGATTCATCCCAAGCTGTGAAAAAGACGACTGGACAACCGAATGCTACCGGGGTGCCTGCTCGGCCCTGCGCGCCTGCTCCTCCAACCGGTCCAGGCGACGGTCCTCACGGCGGGCTTCACGCTGCGAGTCCCGCACCCACTGGACGAACAGGACGCCGAAGAAGACCAGGCCGACGATGTCGCCGGACCCCCACAACAGGCCGCCGGCGATGTACTGGTCGTGGATCGGTGAGGGCGGCCAGGAGCGTTCGAAGCTCGTGTACCAGTCCTCGGCGATCAGCCGGTTCGCGGACATGATCGTGATCCCGAGGAACGCGTGGAACGGCAACGTGAGGAACGTCATGATCAACCGGAACGGGTAGATCACCCGCCCCGGCACCGGATCGAGGCCCAGCAGCGGCCAGAAGAACAGCGATCCGACCAGGACGAAGTGGAAATGCAGCAGGTCGTGCAGCCCGGTCGAGCGCAGCGTGGCGTCGTAGATGCCGCTGAAATAGAGCACCCAGGGGCTCAGGACGAACAGCGTGAAGCCGATCAGCGGGAAGCAGAGCACCTTCGCGACCCGCGAATGCAATACGGAGAGCAACCATTTCCGGGGCCGCTTGGGCAGCGTCCGCAGCGCCAGCGTGACCGGCGCGCCGAGCGCCAGCATCAGCGGCGTCAGCATCGACAGGATCATGTGCTGGGCCATGTGCACGCTCAGAAGCACCGTGTCGTAGGTGCCCAGAGCGGATTGGGTGGCGATCACCGCGCTGCCCAGGCCCAGTCCGACGAACGCGACGGTCCGGCCCGGCGGCCATTTGTCACCGCGTTTGTGGAGCTTGCGGACGCCGTACAGGTAGAGCGCGCCGACGGCAACGATCACGGCGAGTAACACCGGTTCGAAGGTCCAGGCGGTCAGCAACCGGAGCGGCGTGAACGGCGCGATCTGGTCACCGGGCCCAGCGTGAAGGGGAAGCACCGTTCAACAGTAGTGCGACATGCTGCGCCAGAAACGGGGGTGGTCGTGGCGCTTCGTCCGGGGACCGACATAATGACGGCGTGGCCACTGCAACTGCGCTCCCAGCGTCTCGAGAACACGGACACCACGACCGTCCCAGCATGGTCAGTGTCGGCACGATCGTCTGGCTCGCGAGCGAACTGATGTTCTTCGCCGCCCTGTTCGCGGCGTACTTCACGATCCGGTCGGTGACGACCGCCACCGCTGTCCCGGGCATGCAAACGCTCTGGGAGGCGTCGACGGAGCGGCTGAACGTCCCGTTCGCGCTCACCAACACGCTCGTCCTGGTGCTGTCCTCCGTGACGTGTCAGTTCGGCGTGTTCGCGGCCGAGCACGGACGGGTCGGCCGGGTCGGATCGGCGGTGAACTTCCTCAAGTGGGGTATGCGTGAGTGGTTCATCCTCACGTACCTGATGGGCGCGGTCTTCGTCGCCGGCCAGGTCACCGAGTACGCCACGCTGATCCACGAGGGCATCACGATCTCGTCCTCGCCGTACGGGTCGGTGTTCTACCTGACCACCGGCTTCCACGGCCTGCACGTGACCGGCGGCCTGATCGCCTTCGTGTTCGTCCTGGCCAGGACCTACATGGCCCGCAAGTTCACCCACGAACAGGCCGTCTCGGCGATCGTCGTGTCGTACTACTGGCACTTCGTCGATGTGGTCTGGATCGCCCTGTTCGCGACCATCTACCTGCTCAAATGAGTGAGAAGAGAACCTCCTTGTCACCGGCGCGCTTTCTCTCCGCGCGACGACGGCACCGGTCCGCCGGCCTCGTCGTGCTCCTGTTCGGCCTCCTGGCAGTGGGCTCGGCGTACGCCGCGTTTGCCCCTGGCAGCGCGGTGGCCGACAACTCGGCCAAGACCCAGCAGATCGAAGAGGGCAAGAAGCTCTTCGCGGTCGGCTGCTCCAGCTGCCACGGCCTGAACGCCGAGGGCAGCGGCAACGGTGAGGGCAAGATGGCCGGCCCCTCGCTGATCGGGGTCGGCGCGGCCGCCGTCGACTTCCAGGTCGGCACCGGCCGGATGCCCGCGATGCAGCCGGGTGCCCAGATCCCGCGCAAGACGCCCGCCTACACGCCGGAGGAGATCGAGGCCCTGGCCGCGTACGTCGCCTCGCTCGCGCCCGGCCCGGCGGTCCCGGCGCAGGACTCGTACGACATCAGCAAGGCGACCGACGAGCAGGTCACCCGTGGTGGCGAGCTCTTCCGGACCAACTGCACGGCGTGCCACAACTTCGCCGGCCGCGGTGGGGCGCTGCCCAAGGGCAAGTACGCGCCGTCGCTGATGAACGTCGACCCCAAGCACATCTACGAGGCGATGCTCACCGGTCCGCAGCAGATGCCGGTCTTCTCCGACCAGGTCATGCAGCCTGAGGACAAGCGCGACATCATCGCCTACCTGCACGCGCTGCAGGAGCAGAAGGACCCGGGTGGCTTCGGCCTCGGCCGGCTCGGCCCGGTCTCGGAGGGCCTGTGGGGCTGGCTGGTCGGAATCGGCCTGCTGGTCGTGGTCGCCGTCTGGATCGGCGCCAAGGGAGTCAAGGTCAAGGGCGCCGGCGCACACGGAGCCAAGGCCGAGGGAGCGAAGGCCGAATGAGCGACGACAAGAACCTGCCGGTGAAGGCAGCCGACGAGCACCACGGCGCGGTCGAGGTGGCCGAGCCGATCGCGGATCCGGGTCTGGAGCCGCACGAGTACCGGATCACCGACGTCGACCCGAAGGCCGCCGACCGCGCGGAGCGCCAGGTCGCGACCATGTTCACGCTGGCCGGCCTGCTGGCCCTCGGCGCGTGCGTCGCGTACTTCGCCATCCCGCGTGACGCCACCCTGGTGTTCGGCCCGCTGTCGGGTAACGCGAACAACATGGTCATCGGCCTGTGCCTGGGCCTGGCGCTGTTCCTGATCGGCGCCGGGGCCATCCAGTGGGCCAAGCAGCTGATGGTCGACACCGAGATCGTCGAGCTCCGGCACGACGCCAACTCGACCCCGGAGCAGAAGGCCGACATCATGGCCGGCTTCTCCGAGGGCGCGGCCGAGTCCGGCTTCGGCCGGCGCAAGCTGATCCGCCGCTCGCTGCTCGGTGCGATGGGCCTGCTCGGTCTGCCGGCCGTCGTGCTGCTGCGTGACCTCGGTCCGCTGCCGGGCCGCAGCCTCTACAACACCATCTGGGCCAAGGGCATCCGGGTCGTCAACGACGTCACCGACCGCCCGATCAAGCCGTCCGACCTGATCGTCGGCCAGCTGGTCAACGCCCAGCCCGCGAACCTCACTCCGCTGCAGGAGGAGAGCGCGGTCGCGTACCAGAACGCCAAGGCCAAGGCCGCGGTGATCGTGGTCCGGATCAAGCCCAGCGAGATCCGGACGCCGGCCGGTCGCGAGAACTGGGGCATCGACGGCATCCTGTGCTACTCCAAGATCTGCACCCACGTGGGTTGCCCGATCTCGCTGTACGAGCAGACCACGCACCACGTGCTCTGCCCGTGCCACCAGTCCACGTTCGACCTGGCCGACGGCGCCAAGGTGGTGTTTGGGCCTGCCGCCCGGCCGCTGCCGCAGCTACCGTTGGCAGTGGACTCCGAGGGCTACCTGATCGCGCAGAGCGCGTTCACGGAGCCTGTCGGTCCGAGCTTCTGGGAACGAGGGTGACACCAGTGTCTGACACCAAGGAAAAGCCAGCCGCGACGGCGGAGTTCCCGCCGCCGGTCAAGTGGGTCGACGACCGGCTCGGGATCGGCAAGCTGGGCCGGAAGAACCTGCGCAAGGTCTTCCCGGACCACTGGTCGTTCATGCTCGGCGAGATCGCGCTCTACAGCTTCATCATCCTGATCCTGACCGGCATCTTCCTGACGCTGTGGTTCAAGCCGTCGATGGCCGAGGTCGAGTACCAGGGCTCGTACAGCCTGCTCAAGGGTCTGCACATGTCCGAGGCGTACGCCTCGACGCTGGACATCTCGTTCGACATCCGTGGCGGTCTGCTGATGCGGCAGATCCACCACTGGGCGGCCGTGCTGTTCATCGCCGCGATGATGGTGCACCTGCTCCGGATCTTCTTCACCGGCGCGTTCCGCAAGCCGCGTGAGCTCAACTGGGTGATCGGCTTCGGGATGCTGTTCCTCGGCATCATCGAGGGCTTCATCGGCTACGGCCTCCCCGACGACCTGCTGTCCGGTACCGGCCTGCGGATCACCCAGGGCATGGTCCAGGCCTCACCGATCATCGGCACCTACCTGACGTTCTTCATCTTCGGCGGCGAGTTCCCGGGCGACGACTTCGTGTCCCGGTTCTTCACCGTCCACGTGCTGCTGATCCCGGGGCTGATCCTGGCCCTCGTCACGGCCCACCTGTTCCTGGTCGTGTACCACAAGCACACCCAGTTCGCGGGGCCTGGCCGGACCGAGAAGAACGTGGTCGGCTACCCGCTGATGCCGGTCTACATGGCCAAGGCCGGCGGCTTCTTCTTCGTCGTCTTCGGCGTCACCGCCCTGATGGGCGCACTGCTGCAGATCAACCCGGTATGGCTCTACGGGCCCTACAACCCGGCAGAGGTCACGGCGGGCTCCCAGCCTGACTGGTACATGGGCTGGCTGGAGGGCTCCGTGCGCCTGATGCCAGGCTTCGAGAGTCATTTCTGGGGCGTCACCCTCAGCTGGAACCTGCTGATACCGGCGCTGATCATCCCACCGGCCTTCGTGACGCTGGTCGCGCTGTATCCGTTCATCGAGGGCTGGATCACCGGCGACAAGCGGGAGCACCACCTGCTGGACCGGCCGCGCAACGTGCCGACCCGGACCGGTATCGGTGCCGCGTTCATCACCTTCTACGGCCTGCTGTGGATCGGTGGCGGTAACGACCTGGTGGCCACGCACTTCGGCCTCTCGCTGAACGAGGTGACCTGGTTCCTGCGGTTCGCGGTGTTCCTCGGTCCGGTCTTCGCCTTCTGGGTGACCCGGCGGATCGCGATCTCGCTGCAGCGGGCCGACCAGGAGCGGCTGCTGCACGGACTGGAGTCGGGCATCATCGTCCGCTCCCCCGACGGCGCCTACTCCGAGCGGCACACGCCGATCTCCGTGCACGAGGCCTACGAGCTCACCGCGCACGACCGGCTCGTTCCGTACGAGGTGGGCCCGGAGACCGACGACAACGGGGTCCGCGCACCGCGCCGGGCGCTGAACAAGGTCCGCGCCAAGCTGAGCGCCTTCTACTACGCGGACGCGGTGCAGAAGCCGACCACCGCGGAGATCGAGGACGCGCACTCGCACGGTCACGACGACGACGTGCACGAACTGAGCGAGACCGAGTCCTTCCGCGAGGTCACGCCGGACCGGTACTGACGCACTGAGCACCGAGAACGCCCCCAGCTTCCGGCTGGGGGCGTTTTCGTTGTGGTCTAACTGGTTGCCGCGATCTTCGGTATGTCGAAGTCTTTTTCCATGCCGCCCCACATGTCCCGTCGCCGCGCCCTCCAATTGGCCGGTGCAGCCACTGCCGCCGGTCTGACCTCAAACGCTCCCCCACCGGCCGCTGCCGCCGTCGTACAGGCTGTTGCCCAGGAGGGGTTGACCGGCGAGGTGGATGTGCAGGAGGCGCTGCGCTGGTGGGCGCCGCAGCGGCAGGTGTGGACGCCGGTGGGGTGGAAGTCGCACCTGTTCCGGTTCGACATGTTCTACAACGGCACCATGGTGTGCCAGCCCGCGGTCGCCGTACCGGTCGGGCCGGTGAAGCCGTGGCTGGATGCGTACAAGGGCAAGGACTTCCAGGTCACTCCGGTGATGCCGGACCGCGGCCCGATCCCGCCGATGCCCACCGGCTCGTACTACCTCTACAAGGGTGACTTCGGCGTCGGTATCCAGGGCTGGCGCGCGGACAAGAACACTCCGGTGCTCTGGACCGAGCACCGGCGCCAGGAGGGCGTCGTACTGCGTCAGTCGGTGTTCGCGCATCTCCGCGGCGCTCCTGATGTCCAGACGGCGCTGGAGCCGATCTACTCCTGGACGCGGTTCTCTGTCGAGCAGGTGAGTGAGGTGCGGCCCCCTGCGTCGTTCACCTTCGTACTGCGGCTCAGCAAGGTCTACATCAAGCACCACATCAATCCCCCGCAGCAGCAGGACGCCTTCGTCACCATGGAGGTTCTCCCGGCGACTGCGGCGCTGGACACCACCCTGCGGATCGAACAGGTCTTCAACCCCGGCCCAGAGCCTGTCCCCGCCCGGGTCTTCGACGGCGCCGGACTGGTCCGGATGGCGGTCAGTGTGCCCGGTGCGACCACCCTGACCGGCGCCAACGGGGTCTACGACCTCAAGGTGGTCATCCAGGCGCGCAAGGGTGCGTACGTCGACGTACTGGTCCCGATGCTTCCCCAGCCCAAGGCGGAGATCGACGCGGAACTAGCCCTCGGGTACGACGGCGCTCTCGCGCAGGCCGAGACGTATTGGGCCAAGAAGCCGGCTACCGCATCGGCCATCAGCACGCCCGAGCCCTATGTCGACCAGTTCTTCCGTCGCAGCGTCCAGCTGGCCGAGATCATCGGTGAGAAGAGTCCGGACACCGGGAAGCACACCTTCCTGTCCGGCTCCTACGGCTACGACATGCTGTGGAGTACGCCGACCTCGATGGTCAGCCACATGTTCCTGGACCTCCTGGGTTACCACGACGTCGTGGCCTCCCACCTGGACCTGTACCTGACCGTCCAGGGCACCGTGGCGCCGCCCGGAGACGACTACGAGAAGTTCTCCCATGACGGCTTCTTCTCGACACCTCCACAGCTTCAGCCGTTCCACTGGCTCAGTGACCACGGTGCGATCCTGGAGGCGGTCTGCCGGCACGCCCTGCTGACTCGCGATCAGGCGTTCATCAATCGTTGGCTGAGTCCGATCCTGAAGGCCTGCGACTTCATCAAGCGGGCGACCACCTTCCAGGACCAGGCCGGCATCAAGGGGCTGATGCCGCCGGCGAAGGCGAACGACACCGGGCGGTACCAGCAGTCGGTCTCCATCCAGGCGTGGACCCATCGCGGCCTCAGTAGCGCCGTACAGCTGCTGCAGCGGCTCTCGCATCCGCGGGCCGCGGAGTTCGCCGGCGTGGCCGACGCGTTCCGGACTGCCTACGTCAACGCGCTGCGGCAGGCGGCCGCTGCCGCGCCGACCTGGACCGATCCGAGCGGGGCGAAGCAGCCCATCCTGCCGAGCTCGTTCTACGGCGAGCCGAGCGACTGGCCGGATCTGGAGGCGTTCGACGGTGGCGCGCTGATGTCGGTGTTCGGCGGGCTGCTCCCGGCCGACGATCCGTTGATGACGTCGTACCTGGAGTTCTATCGAGTCGGGCCGAACGTGGCGAACTTCGACCCGGCTCACCACACCGCGCTCGATCGCGTCGTACTGGATCATGAGCAGAGCAGCGCCGAGCCCTGCTACAGCTGGAACCTCTTCCACAGCTGGCAGCGTGGCGACCGGGCGCACTTCCTCGAGGGCCTGTACGGCCTGCTGACCGGCGCGATCTCCCCGGACACGTACATCTCCGGTGAGCACCGGCACGGGATGTACGGGACGCTCTTCGTCCAGCCGCTGATCACCTGGGCCGCGCGGCACGCGGTGATCGACGACTCGCTGACGGCCGGCGAGCTGAACCTGCTCCGGCTCTGCCCACTCGCCTGGATCTCGAAGGACTCCGAGACGGTGTTCGACAAGATGCCCACGCTGTTCGGGCCGATGTCGCTCCGGTTCCGGCTGTCGACGGACGGCAAGACCCTCGACGTCACCCACTCGACCAGCTGGGCGCAGAACCCGGCCAAGATCACGGTCCACCGTCCACCCGTGCCGGGTCTGGAACGGCTCGTCGTGAACGGGACGGAGGTCAAGTGATGATCGACGTGACTGGTGACGGCCGGGCCGACATGGTGGTGCGCCGCGGCGGACGGCTCTACGTGTACCCGCACAACGGGTCGGCCTCGAGTAACCCGTGGACGACCTTCTACGACACCAACACGACCGGGTGGGACGTCGTACGGGTGATGTTCCTGGCCGACGCGACCGGCACCGGCAAGGCCGACCTGGTGACGATTCGCAACGACCAGACGCTCCACGTCTACCCGCACAACGGTCTGAGCGGGACCGCGGCCGGCTGGAAGGCGCCGTACGCGACCGGACTGACCGGCTGGGACATCGCGGACTGGATCGGGATCGGTGACCTGACCGGCGACGGCAAGCCGGACCTGGTGGCACGCTTCCGCGACGGCAGCATGTGGACCTACCCGCACAACGGCAAATCCGGTACGGCGGCCAACTGGACCGGGCCGTTCAGTGTCGGGGTGAACTGGAACTCTGCCACCGCACTGCTCGTGGGCGATGTGACCGGGGACGGACGCGCCGATCTGGTGGCCCGGGACGGCTCAGGGAACCTCACCGTGCATGTGACCGCTACAGGCGCTCAGATCGGCGCAGGGAGCGGTTGGGGGCTTGCTCAGGTGATGCTGCTGCAGGACGTGACCGGGGACGGGCGGCTGGACATCACCGTCCGAGACAGCAGTGGCGCCGCGTGGGTGTATCCCCACAACGGCGCCACCAGCGGCAATCCGTGGACCCAGACTCGCTACTCCGCCGGCGGCGGCTGGCAGGACGCGAGTCTGATGGCCCTTTAGAGCGTCCTCAGAGTGCCCTTAGAGTGCGGAGCCCTGCTTGTACTTGGCGTAGGGGAAGTTCCAGTCGGCCCAGCCGTTGCCCTCGGTCATGTACTTCGTGGTTCCGGTCACGACGATGGGGTCGCCACGCAGGGTCTGGTTGTAGAACCACTGCGCGTTGGCCAGGCTCATGCCGACGCAGCCGTGGCTGACGTTGGCGCTGCCCTGCGCACCGTTCGACCAGGGGGCGCCGTGGACGAACTCACCCGAGCTCGTCACCCGCTGGGCCCACTTCACGTCGCTGATGTTGTAGTAGTTCGGGTCGCCCGGCTTGAGGCCGATCGTCGCCGCGTCCATCCGCTTGGTGGTGAACTTCTCCATGATCACCTTCACCCCGCTGCGGGTGGTGAAGCCATCCTTGCCGGCGGTGATCGGGATGGTGCGGGCGAGCTTGCCGTTGATCGTGACCGTCATCGTGTGCTTCTTGACGTCGACCTTGCTCACGACCGACTTGCCGATCGCGAACTTGATCTCGCGGCTGGCCGAACCCCAGGTGCCGTTGCCCGCGTTGACCCCGGCGGTGTCGATGTTCACCGTCACCTTGGTACCGGCCGGCCAGTAGACCTTCGGGCGGTAGTTGACCTGCTTGCTGTTCAGCCAGTGCCAGGTGCCTTCGACCGGCACCGACGTGGTGACCTTGAGCCGCTTCTCGACCGCCGCGCGGTCGGTGACCGGGTTGTTCCAGTAGATCTGGATCGGGAGCGCGACACCGACAGTCTCACCGTTCAGCGGGACGACCGAGGCCTTCAGGTTCTTGGACGCCTTCAGCGTGCTGAAGGTCGAGGAGATCGGCACGCTGGCGCCGTCGGTGCCCTCGGCCGTGCCGCTCACCGTGTACGTCGCGCCCGGCTTGACGCCCGGGCCGGCGGTCCAGACCGTCTTGTCGGCGTTCAGGGTGCCGTCGACGGTGTCACCGTCGTCGTCCTTGAGCGTGACCGACTTGATCGTGCCCACCGAGGTGGTCACGGTCACCGGCTTGTCGGGTGCGACCGCCTTGGCTCCCTTGGCCGGAACCACCGAGATGGTGGCCGCGGCCGGGTTGTCCGACGGCTCCGTCGAAGGACCGGACGAGGTCGATCCGCCCGGCGTGTTGCTGCTCTGTGCGGCACCAGGAGCGGGTTTGCCGCCCGCCTCGGAGTCGCTGCACGCCGTACCGGCCAGCAGCAGCACCGCGATACCCACCACGGCCAGACCGTGTTTCCTGCTCACCATTCCCCAGTTCTCCCCTGTATCCATCGACCGCCGCCCAGAGTAACCCGTCGTTCATCAGACGCACGAAAGCGCCGCCCGGTTGGGACCGGACGGCGCTTGTTTTCGCGTTCAACCAGTGACCGATGGTCACCAACTGTGCTCAGTGTGCGTGGTCACCGCGGTAGTACTCGAAGATGAACCCCGACAGCGTGACGATCCCGATCCCGCAGCCGGCGATGAACAGCCACCAGCCGAAGACGATCCCGAGCGCCACGATCGCCATCGTCGCGGCGGTCCACAGCGGCCACCACGAGTGCGGCGGGAAGAAGCCGAGCTCGCCGGCGCCCTCCACGATGTCGGCGTCCTTGCGGTCCTCCGGACGGGCGTCCATCCGGCGCGCGGTGATGCTCAGGTAGAACGCGATCAGCAGCGACAGGAAGAACGTCATCACCAGTGCGGTGGTCCCGGTCGGGTCCCCCGCCATCAGCCAGTAGATCGGCGTGACGACCAGCACAAACAGGCTCAGGATCCCGAAGACCCAGGCTTCGACCTTCACGCCTCGTCCTTCCCCTCGTTCACCGTGTCACCGGACTTGGCGACGTTCTCCTCGAGCAGGGCGACCCGGCCCTCGTCCTCACCGGCGTCCAGCAGGTTGTCCGCGCCGGCCCGGTTGGCCGGGTACTCGGCCAGGGCCAGCTCCGGGTGGTGCAGGTCGAACGCCGGGCTCTCGGACCGGATCCGCGGCAGCTTGTCGAAGTTGTGCCGCGGCGGGGGCGAACTGGTCGCCCACTCCAGCGACCGGCCCCAGCCCCACGGGTCGTCGACGTTGACCTTCGGCGCCTTGCGGGACTTGTAGACGTTGTAGAAGAACGGCAGCATCGACAGGCCGAGCACGAAGGCACCGACGCTGGAGACCTCGTTCAGCGTGGTGAAGCCCTCGTTCGCCCCGTACGACGCGTAGCGCCGCGGCATGCCCTCGACACCCAGCCAGTGCTGCACCAGGAACGTCGTGTGGAAGCCGATGAACAGCAGCCAGAAGTGCAGCTTGCCGAGCTTCTCGTCGAGCATCCGGCCGGTCATCTTCGGCCACCAGAAGTAGAACCCGGCGAACATCGCGAACACGACGGTGCCGAAGACCACGTAGTGGAAGTGCGCGACCACGAAGTACGAATCCGACAGTTGGTAGTCCAGCGCCGGCGAGGCCAGGATGATGCCGGTCAGGCCGCCGAACAGGAAGGTCGTCAGGAAGCCGACCGACCAGAGCATCGGGGTCTCGAACGAGACCGAGCCGCCCCAGATCGTGCCGATCCAGTTGAAGAACTTCACGCCGGTCGGGACCGCGATCAGGAACGTCATGAAGGAGAAGAACGGCAGGTTCACCGCACCGGTGACGAACATGTGGTGCGCCCACACCGCCACCGACAAGACGGCGATACCGAGCGTCGCGGAGACCAGGCCGATGTAGCCGAACAGCGGCTTGCGGCTGAAGACCGGGAGGATCTCGGTGATGATGCCGAAGAACGGCAGCGCGATGATGTAGACCTCGGGGTGCCCGAAGAACCAGAACAGGTGCTGCCACAGCAGTGGACCACCGTTCGCGGCGTCGAAGACATGGGCCCCGAGACTTCGGTCCGCCTCCAGCATCAGCAGCGCGCCGGCCAGGATCGGGAACGCGATCAGGACCAGGATCGACGTCACCAGGATGTTCCAGGTGAACATCGGCATCCGGAACATCGTCATCCCGGGGGCCCGCATGGTGATGATCGTGGTGACGAAGTTGACCGCACCGAGGATCGTGCCCAGACCGGCCAGGTACAGACCCATGATCCACAGGTCACCGCCGACGCCCGGCGAACGGACCGCATTCGACAGCGGCGCGTAGGCGAACCAGCCGAAGTCGGCCGCGCCGCCCGGGGTGAAGAACCCGCTGATCGTGATCGTGCCGCCGAACAGGAACAGCCAGTAGCTGAACATGTTGAGCCGCGGGAACGCGACGTCGGGGGCGCCGATCTGGACCGGCATGATCACGTTCGCGAAGCCGACGAACAGCGGCGTCGCGAACAGCAGCAGCATGATCGTGCCGTGCATCGTGAAGAGCTGGTTATAGACCTCTTCGTTCACGATCTGCAGACCGGGCTTGGCCAGCTCGGCCCGGATCAGCAGCGCCATCACGCCGCCGATCAGGAAGAAGATGAACGACGTGATCAGGTACATGTGGCCGATCAGCTTGTGATCGGTCGTGGTCAGCCACTTGACCGCGAGCTGGCCCTTGCTGCGTCGCCGCGGCAGCGCCGTGCTCCCGACGGCGCCACTGCGCTCGGCGTAGCCGCTCATTTCTCGCCCTCCTGCTCACCGTGACCGGGGATCGTGGTGGCGTCCTGGCCGCCGACGGCGGCACCGGTCTGACCGCGGTCGGCCAGCTCCTTGAGGTGCTGGTCGTACTCCGCGCGGGTGACGACCTTGACGGTGAAGATCATCCGGCTGTGGTAGAGCCCGCAGAGCTCCGCGCACTTGCCGGCGAACGTCCCGGTCTTGGTCGGCGTGACCTCGAACTTGTTGGTCCGGCCCGGGATGACGTCGAGCTTGAAGTAGAAGCTCGGCACCCAGAACGAGTGGATGACGTCCGGCGAGGTCAGGTCGAAGTGCACCGACTCGTCCACCGGCAGCCACAGCTCCGCGGGCTTGTCGAGCGTGCCGGTCTCCCAGACGCCCTGCTGCCCGTTGACCTGGTCCTTGTAGTTGAAGGTCCACTGCCACTGCTGCCCGACCACGTTCACGGTGTGCTGCGGCGTGGCCGACATCTTCGTGATCTGGTTGCCGTGCTCGACGGTGTAGAAGAAGAGCACCCCGATGATCGCGAACGGGGCCAGCGTGTACAGCACCTCGAGCGGCAGGTTGTACCGGACCTGCTTGACGGGCTCGTCACCGCGCTTGCGGTACCGCACCACGACGTACAGGATCAGGGCCCAGACCGCGACGCCGACGATCAGCGCTGCGATCCACGCACCGATCCAGAGGCTGCGGACAGCCTCGGTCCGGTCTGACGCGCCCTCAGGAAGACCGAGTCGCTTCCACTGCTCAGTGGTCTCCGACGAGCAACCGGTCAGCGCAACGGCGCCGAGCACCGTTGCGGCCGCGGCCAGTAGCCGTCGTTTCGCCGGACGTGTGGCGCGGGCAGTGTCTGCCATGCGCTCCTCCACTCCGGACGTGCCGTTCGAACCCACGGGGCGCCTTTCCCTTCCCAAGTGAGACTGACGACCAAACACTACTGGACAGCATTCGCCTGTTTGCGCACAGGTAGCCCTTAGCGTTTCCCCTGTGAATGAGCGTGCGTACCTCGACGCCGCATCGGCGGAGCCTCTGCATCCGGCCGCGCGGGAAATGTTGCTCTCGGCAGTGGATTCCGGGTGGGCCGATCCGGTGCGTCTGCACCACGAGGGAAGGACCGCCCGGCTGCTGCTGGACAACGCCCGGGCGGTGCTTGCCCAGGGCGTCGGAGTGCGCCCGGACGAGCTCTACCTGACCACCTCCGGTACGGCGGCCATTCACGCCGGACTGAGTGCCGTACTGGCTGCTCGGCGACGGGCGGGGACCGCGGTGGTCCACAGTGCGGTGGAGCACAGCGCCGTACTGCACACGGCAGGTGAGGCCGGTGTGGAGGTCGGCGTGGACATGCTGGGGCGGGTGGATCTGGACGCGTTCGCCGCGGCGGTGCAGGAGCCGGGTGTGGCGGTGGCGGTGTTGCAGTCGGCCAACCACGAGGTGGGGACGCGGCAGCCGGTTGCGGCGGCTGCCGAGGCGTGCGGTGACGTGCCGCTGGTCGTGGATGCCGCGGCGTCACTAGGGCATGACGTGGTGCCGGGTGGTTGGTCGGTGCTCACGGCAAGCGCTCACAAGTGGGGTGGGCCGGCCGGTGTGGGGCTGCTGGCGGTTCGGAAGGGCACTCGGATCGCTCCGGCCTGGCCGATGGACGAGCGGGAGGACGGCCTCTCCCCCGGGTTCCCTGACGTACCCAACCTGCTGGCGGCCGCGGCCGCTCTGCAGGCACGGCTGGCTGAGGCTGATGAGCTCGACCGGCAGCACCGGGCGTGGATCACCGAGATCCGGGCGCGGGTGGCGGCCGACGTACCGGATGTCGAGGTGGTGGGTGATCCGGACGACCGGCTGCCGCACGTGCTCACGTTCTCCTGTCTCTATGTGGACGGTGAGGCTCTGGTGACCGCACTGGACGCTGAGGGCTTTTCCGTCTCCAGCGGCTCCGCCTGTACGTCGAGTACGTTGCGGCCGTCACATGTCCTGGCCGCGATGGGTGTGCTGACGCATGGCAACGTGCGGGTCTCGCTGGCCCGGACGACGACGTACGGCGAGATCGACCGGTTCTGCAGCGTGTTGCCGGGGGTCGTGCAGCGGATCCGGGCGGAGGTGGGGATGTGAACCTCGAGCTGGACTGCCGGGGTCTGCTCTGCCCACTCCCGGTGATCAAGCTGGCCAAGGCGCTACCGACTGTCGCCGTCGGGGACACCGTCACCGTGCTGGCCGACGATCCGGCAGCGGCGACCGACATCCCGGCCTGGTGCCGCATGCGGTCGCAGGAGCTGGTGTCCGCGGTCGAAAATACGTATGTGGTCCGGAGAGTGAGCTGACACACTCCCCGGGTGACCGACTTCACCCGCAAGCCGACCCTGACCGGTGAGCTCGTCGTACTGCGTCCGGTGACCGAGGACGACTACCCCGCGCTCGCCGTCGCGATGGCCGATCCCGATGTCGGCCGGCTGACCGGGAGTCATGGGGAGATCGGCGAAGAGAAGGCGCGGGAGTGGTACCGGACCCGGCAGGACCAGACCGACCGGCTGGACCTCGCGATCGTGGACAAGGCCTCCGGAGAGGTCGTCGGCGAGGCGGTGCTCAACGAGTGGGACCCGGACAACCAGTGCTGCAACTTCCGGATCCTGATCGGGCCGGCCGGTCAGGGCCGCGGACTGGGGACGGAGGCGACCCAGCTGATCGTCGGCTACGGCATCGAGGAGCT
This sequence comes from Kribbella sp. NPDC051587, assembly GCF_044453945.1. Lineage (NCBI taxonomy): Bacteria > Bacillati > Actinomycetota > Actinomycetes > Propionibacteriales > Kribbellaceae > Kribbella > Kribbella sp. NPDC051587. Next base: position 544,365 of record NZ_JBITDE010000003.1, on the reverse strand, counting down.
CGGCCTGCACCGCATCAGCCTCGGGGTGTACGCGTTCAATCCGCGGGCGCAGCGGGCGTACGAGAAGGCCGGGTTCGTTGTCGAGGGCGTCTTGCGGGATGCGCTGCTGTGGGACGGCCAGTGGGTTGACGAGGTCGTGATGTCGGTACTGGCGACGGACTGGATACAGTCCGGTGCGTGATCGACGCTGACCGCATCGCCGTACTGACCGGAGCAGGTATCTCGACCGCCTCCGGCATCCCGGACTTCCGCGGGCCACAGGGGCTGTGGACGAAGAACCCGGCCGCCCAGGCGATGTTCGACATCGACGAGTACGTCGCCAGCCGAGCGGTCCGCGTGGAGGCGTGGAAGTTCCGCCTGGCCGCACCGGCGTGGACGGCTGAGCCGAACGCCGGCCACCTCGCACTGGTCGAGCTGGAACGTCAAGGTCGGCTGACCGGTCTGGTCACGCAGAACATCGACGGACTGCACCAGAAGGCCGGGTCCGCACCAGAACTCGTTCACGAGCTGCACGGCACGGTCTGGTTCGTCGACTGCCTGCAGTGCGAGCGGCGGATCCCGATGGCCGACGTACTCCCCCGGCTGGACGCTGGTGACGAGGACCCGGCGTGTGAAGTGTGTGGCGGCATTCTGAAGTCCGCCACGGTCTCCTTCGGCCAGTCACTCGATGTGGCCGTCCTCGACGCAGCAGTCGCCGCCGCTGAGGCTGCGGACGTGTTTGTCGCGATCGGTACCTCACTACAGGTCTACCCGGCCGCAGGTCTGTGCGACATCGCCCTGCGGGCGGGCAAACCACTGATCATCGTGAACGCGCAGGAGACGCCGTACGACGAGGAGGCGACCACTGTGCTGCGTACGCCGATCGAGTCGACGCTGCCTAGTCTGTTCGGGTGAGGTCGTCCCAGCCGGTCCAGGCGGTCCCGAACGCGGACTGGTGTGACGTGTGAAGCTTGCCCTCGGCATCGGTCGTGAAGGCCGTCCCGGCGCCGGTCACACCGTCGATGATCCGTACGTCGGAGTAGGCGCGCACCTGGTCGTTCAGCCACGCGTTCTTCCAGACGCCACCCGGAGTCGTCTGCCACATGGTCCAGCCGCGGTCGTCCGAGCCGCGTACCGTGAGCGTCAGGCCACCAGTGTTGTCCAGGTGCGCCTGTGGGTTGCCCTTCGCCGTGATCTCGCCCAACCGGGTCGGACCGGTGAACGCTGCGCCGCGGGTGGGCTGCCAGCTCGTGTAGACGGCGTTGTCGGGGCCGCGGTAGACGACGCTGAAGGAGCCGTTGTAGCTCATCACCAGATCCGGGTCCGAGTCGATCGAGCCCGGGAGCTCGACCCACGGTCGCCAGTTGCTGCCGACGCTCCACTGCCAACTGTTCTGCAGCTTGTTGTTGGTGTCTCGCACCACCATGACCAGCAGGCCGTCCAGGTTGACGTCCACCGCCGGTTTGCCGACCATCGTGATCCCACTGATCCGCTCGGTCAGCCAACCGCCGTCGCGCTGCCAGATGGTCAGTGGCACTCCGTCGGTGCCGCGGACGAACAGACTGATCAGGCCGTCGTCGGCAACCACCGCAGCCGGGTCTCCGCCGACCACGAGGTCGACCACGACCTCCCAGGCACCCCAGTCGCCGCCCGGTGCAGTCTGCCGGCTGGTACGGATCCGGCCGTCGGCCCCTCGCACGAACGCGGTGAGCCCGCCATCCCGCCGTACAACGATCTCTGGCTTTCCTGCGGCGTCGATCGGCCACAGGTTGGTCAGCGGATCCCACTTGCCGCCGGCGGTCCGCTGTGAGGCGCTCCGGATCAGACCGTTGCCGGCGCGCTCGAAGACCGACAGAGCGCCGTTGTCGTGCCGGACGACGTCACTCCCCCGGATCACTCCAGCCAGATCGAACAGGTCATCCAGACTGCCCAGGACCGCTAGTCGGAACGAGCTGTTCGCGTCGTTCAGGGCCGACTGCATCTCCTCGCGCCGGGTCCGGTAGCCAGGGAGGTTACCGGCTGCCTTGGCCTCGAGCGCTCGCACTGCCGCGACACCAGCCCGGCTCCTGCGTGCGGTCCGGGCAAGCCACGGCTCAGAGTCGGACAGGAACGACGCATTGCCGAGCCCGGCGCGCAGCTCCGCCGGTGCAGCTGCCAAACGGTCCAGGTACACCGTCAGCGGGGCGGCCGACGCAGTCAGGTCGCGGCCGGCCCGGTAAGCCTCGATGAACGCTCGGACCAGCGGACTGAGTCGTGCGGAGGGATCGCTGGTCAGTGCGGAGCCGGTGTTCACCTCCGCGTACCGGCGCAGGGCGTCTGACACCGGTCCGCCGAGCTCGGTGAGCATTCGGCTCCACGCTGCCTGCGGGTCATAGGCAGTGGGGTTCCAGGCGTACTCGGCCGCCGTGCCGAGAGCGATCAGCGACGGCTCTGCCTCCTGCATCTCGTTGATCAACAGTCCGGTCGCGTACTGCGTCAGTCCGGCGTCCCTGCCGACCAGCGGACCGAGGTGCTGAGTCATCGGGGCATAGTCGTTCACCGGGTAGTTGTCGAAGATCAGAAGCTTCCGGCCACCGAACGAGGCCGACGCCGTGGCCGCATCCTCGGTGGTGATCGTCGGTGCGACCACCTCGGACCCGGTCCAGAAGATGTCCACGTCGGTCGGGATCAGCTCAGCGAAGCGGGCCCGGTACGGCGGTCGCTGGGAGGCGTTACCCCAGTAGTCGGTCGGCACCGTGACGAGGCGGGCACCGGGATGCGTCTTGATGAAGCGGTTGTACACATCGTTGACGACATGTGCCTGCGCCGCTGCCAGCGGGCTCGCCTCTGCGGCGAACGCGCGCGCGTCCTCGAGGCAACGGAACTGCCCGCCGACGTCGTCCCAGCCGACCGAGAAGATTCGCTCGCCGAGATCCCACAGCTGCTGGTAGCGCGCGATCAGGGCGTCCTTGTCGGCCTGCCGCACGTGACAGATCCCATAGGCCTCCTTGACGTTCGCCTCCGGGTTCACCCGGTAGATGAACTCCACGTGATTCGCCTTGGCCCGTTGGATCGCTTCCCGGATCCGGTCCACGTCCGCACCCGTGTACGGCTGTCGCCAAGCCTCACCGGCGGTGTGGGGGTCGCCGCTGACCGTGTACTGGAAAGCATTCAGCCGATGACGTCCCATGAAATCGAGGTGCCGCAGCAGATCGGCCTGCTGCCACGGCTGACCGTAGAACGACTCCATCCCACCACGCAGTGCGAACGCAGGCTCGTCTACGACCGCAACACCAGGCACGGAGGAGGATGCGGTCAGCTGCGCGAGCGTTTGCTCGCCATAGAAGGTGCCGGCCGGGTCATGGCCGACCAGGACCGCCAGGTTCTCGCCCTGGTAGGTGCCAACACCCAGGACATAGCCGCCGGGTTTCAGACCGGCAGCGGACGGCAGGGCCCAGGCAGACAGTGCACCTGCCGCGCGAGCGCTCGCCGTACCGGTCTCTTTCAGTACGGCGAGCCCTGCTGCCGGTACGTCGGCTCCGAGTCGCCGGATCGACTGTGGTGTCGGAGTGATGGCGGGCAGGTCGCTCGCTGCGGTGGCTGGAGCAGGTGTCGTGAGGACGCCGAGAGTTAGCGCGGCGACCAGGAGCCAGCGGAGCTTCACCACTGGTCCAGCTTCAGTCCGCCGGTCGGGTCCCACTGCCAGTGGTTGAGGGCGCTGGTCGCCGACTGAGCGAAGATGTGCTGCTGGTTGTTGTAGACCGAGGCCGCTGGGTCGGAGAGGACCTGACCGCCCCAGTTCGCGAAGGTGATCTTGTCGGTCGGCTGGTCCCACCACCAGTGGTAGAGGGTGTCGTCGGCACCGCGGGCAACGACATGCTGCTGGGTGCCGTACCGGTAGCCGATGGGAGTGCCTTTGAAGCCTGCCGGTGCGCCGGTCCACTTGTCGGTGTGGAGTCCGTCTCCGGGGTCGACGAACCAGTGGAACAGCTGGCCGTCGGCCGCCTTGGCGAACGCATGCAGCTGCCCGTCGTAGGTGAAGGTGGTTGGGTCGGAGTACGCCTCACCACCCCAGGCCTCGACCTGTGGCTCCGGCGCATCGGCCTTCCACCACCAGTGATACAAGCGGTTGTCGGTGCCCCGAGCCACTACGTGCAGCTCGTCGCCGGCGGCGAAGGCGGATGGCTTACCCGCAATCGGTACGGGCGCCTTGGGCCAGCTGTTGATCTGCTGGCCGCTCACCGCGTCCCACGACCAGTGCGTCAGCCCACCGTCGGCCGACCGAGCGAACACGTGACGCTGGTTGCCCCAGACCACCGGAGCCGGGTCGGAGTACGCCGCACCACCCAGGTCGGTCGACTGGACCGCGGTCTGCCCTTCCGTCCAGGACCAGTTGAGCAAAGTGTTGGTCTTGCTGCGCGCGAAGACGTGCTGCTGGTTGTCGAAGGCCATGCCGACCGGCTTGCCCTCCATCGGTGCGTCGGGCCACACGTCGCGCTCGACACCGATCCCCGGAGTCGACCACCAGTGCTGGAGACTTCCCGTGCTCGATGGCGCGAACATGTGGTTCTGGGTCTTCCACGCGAACGCTGCTGAGCCTGGCGGCTCCTCCGGTCCGACGGCCGTGCCGACGCCGTACACCTCCAGCTCGTCCATCAGGGTCACCGTGCCCTCGTTGGTGCCCTTGTGCTTGAACGAGATCCGGACCCACCGCGCCTGGACGGCCGGGAACGCCAGGTCGTACCAGACCTTCGAGTGTCCCTCGGGGACTCCGCCAACCGTCTTGCGCGCCGTCCAGGTGGACCCGTCCGTGCTGGTCTGCACGGTCAGGTCATCCGGGCGGTAGTACTGGTACTCCTCGTACGCGTGCACCTTCGCCTCGGCCACCCGCTGCACCGAGCCGAGGTCGATGGTCATGTCGGTGTAGCGGTCGCGGTCCTTGATCGTCTTCCACCCCACGCCGCGCAGGTCCGACCAGTCGTCGCCGATCTGACCGTCGGTGAGCTGACGGCCGCCCTCGTCCGGCTGGTCGTCCGGGGCCGGCACCAGCTGGTACGTCCTGCCGGCCGCCAGATTGGCCTGCGCCAGCCGGTGCCCGGAGACCTCCAAGGAGTTCAGCTGGAACACCGAGCTGCCACCGGTCACCTCAAGCCGCACATAGCGCGCCTTGCCGACGAATCCGATGAAGTCGTCTCCCCCGTCACCCGACGAGGTGGAATAGGCCTCCACCCAGTTGGTGCCGTCGTACGAGGTCAGCACGCGGTACTTGTTGGCTGCGGCGGCGGACCACTTCAGGTGGACACCGTCGAGCCGGCTCTGGTTCCGCAGGTCCACCTGGATCCACTGGGTCCCGGTGGCTGGGCGCCAGCCCGTGGTGTCGTTTCCGTCGACCGCCTTGCTCGCTTCGAAACCGGCCGACGCGCTCGAACTGGTCGTGGCCTTGGCGAGTGCGTGGTCCTGGGCAATCACCGGGAGGCCGGCTGCGGCGTCCAGCGCCATCCGCCGGACCTGCTGCTGGAACGTGGTGTCCATGACGTACTTGTCACCGCGCTGCGCCATGCTCGTGGCCAGGGCCTTGGCCAGCCCGGCGTTGCGCTTGCCCAGGATGTTGAGGACCTCCCAGTCCTCGATGCCGTCACGCAGCGACTCGTAGCGAGGCGAGGACTCGAAGGTCAGCCGGGCCGGGTCCGGGTGGACGATGTACCCGTCGCCCTTGCCGCCCTGGTCGTTCATCGCGTACTGCCAGTTCATCCAGGCCCAGTGCAGGTAGCCGGTGGCACCGCGCGAGTAGGCGTACCACATGGTCATCCGCTGGTGCCATTGCGGCTGATCGATGAACCTGTTCAGGAAGTTGCCGGCCGGGCCGATGCAGTTGTAGAGCCAGAGCTGCTTCCCGTGGTCGTCCCGCTCCTTGTCGTACGCCGCCGCGTTGCGGTCGTACTCGTCCAGGATCGGGATCATGATGTCGGCCTCTTTGGACTGGTTCACCCCGTTGCCGAGCATGGCGTCGCCGATCTTCACCCCGGGCCACAGCGAGCGGATCTTCTGCTCGATGGTGAACCACGTCTGGCTGTACGACTCGTCGGAGACGTGGTGCCACCACATCTTGTCCCAGCCCTTGCCGATCAGGTGGTCGCGCAGTGCCGGGAAGAACTGGTCGTTCCACTTCGTGGCCGGCGCGGCGTCCCAGTCGACCCAGCTGAACGAGGCCTGCCCGGTGCCCGGGTCGGTCTTGCCGAGCACCTCGGTCAGGAACTTGCCCTTCGGCCGGGTGGGGCTGTACCAGGGCGACCTGGGGTCGTCGTGGGGCCCGGACATCGTGAAGCCCTCGAGTCGCTTGATGTGACCGGCGCGCATGATCCGCTCGACCACCTGGTCGAACCGGGTCCAGTCGAAGTGGTAGTTCCCGGCCGCGTCGACCGTGCTGCCGCCCTCGCGGAGCAGGTGGATGACCGGTAGCTGCAGGCTGTTGCCGCGGTACTTCGCCTGCATGGCGGCGTAGTTGTCGACGATCTGCCACCAGCGGTCGTCGTACCGCTTGACGCCGGGGTAGAACAGCTCGACGGTGTCGCCCTTGCCGTGGTCCCACGACGAGTAGCCGAGCATGTTGTGCCACATGGCGTTCGTGAAGTCGCTGTCCTTGGTCGGTGGGATCAGGACGTCGCGCACGTTCGCCGTCAGCGGCACTGGAATGTCTCCGACGGTCGTGTGGACCGTGACGGTGCCGCTGTACACGCCGCCCGCCGCCGCGGACGGGACGTAGGCGCGGATCCAGATGGACTGGGCGTTGCCGGCGTCGACCGCGATCGTGGGGTCGTTCCGCAACCGGTCCGGGAACTGACCAGGCGCGTTGCGGATGTTCGGAGTGATCGGCGAGTTGTAGTTCAGACTCACGTAGTCGACGAAGTTGTAGCTCAGGTTCGACGCGGCGATCGAGCCCGCGGTACCGCTCAGCGGCGTGAAGTCGACACCCGTGATGGTGTACGCCTGCGACCGGCGCAGCACGATCTGGGCGCCTTCGTAGTCGTTGCGGGCGGTGTCCAGCAGCAGGTCCTGGCCGGCCTCGTCGGACGGCTGGCTGTCACGGAAGACCGAGGTGTAGGCGGACTCGGTCCAGACCGACAGGCCACCGACGGCCGGGCGCGCTGCGTGGGCGGGGGTGGTGAGGAGAGCGGCACCGAGCGCGGCGACCAGCATCCAGGGCAGTTTCATGAGGGACATCCCTTTCAGGCGGGCGGGGATGCGACCAGGAAATACCGGTATAGACCTCCCCGCAAACCTTTCGATCAGGACTGTCGTTTTGTGACGTTCGAAGCCTTCCCCACCTCTGGGCCGCGGGCTAGCGTCCCCGGCAGACCGGCTCTGGAGGGGACAGCGATGAGTGGTGTCAGGCGTTGGGTTGCGGGGGTCGCTGCGGCGGCGATGGTGGTGCTCGGGCTGGGGGCTCCCGCACAGGCTCAGGTGACGGCCGAGCGGGTGATCACGGTGGCCGGCTCACTGCAGAGTGAGCTGGGCTGTCCGGGTGACTGGGACCCCGCCTGTACGGCGACCAGTCTCGGCGCGGCGGCGCCGTACACGAAGGTGTTCGACGTGCCGGCCGGCTCGTACGAGTACAAGGTGACCGTCAACGGCGGCTGGGACGAGAACTACGGCGCCGGTGGAGTGCTGAACGGGGCCAACATCCCGCTGCGGGTCGAGGGCCCGGCCAAGCTGTCGTTCAGCTACGACGACAAGACCCATGTGGTGTCGGTGAAGCCGGTGGACCTGGCGGCCTCACAGGTAACGGCTGCTGACAAGGCACTGGCGTCACCGAGTCTGCGGCAGGACCTCACCAAGGAGCGGTTCTACTTCCTGATGGCGGACCGGTTCGCCAACGGTGACAAGAGCAACGACTCCGGCGGCCTGACCGGCGACCGCCTGCAGACCGGGCTGGACCCGACCGACAAGGGCTTCTACCACGGTGGTGACCTCAGTGGGGTCATCCAGAAGCTCGACTACATCAAGAACCTCGGTACGACGTCCATCTGGCTCACGCCGTCGTTCAAGAACCGGCCGGTACAGGGCACGGGTGCTGACGTCAGTGCGGGCTACCACGGCTACTGGATCACCGACTTCACCCAGATCGATCCGCACCTGGGCACCAACGCGGACATGAAGCGGCTGATCGACCAGGCGCACCGCAAGGGCATGAAGGTCTTCTTCGACATCATCACCAACCACACCGCCGACGTGATCTCCTACCAGTCCGGTCGGTACGGCTACATCCCGAAGTCGGCATCGCCGTACAAGGACGCGGCCGGGAACGTCTTCGACGACAAAACCTATGCCGGTGGGGACACGTTCCCGCCGCTGGACCGGAACACGTCGTTCCCGAACGTGCCGGTCTTCAGGACGCCGGCCGACGAGACCGTGAAGGTCCCGGCCTGGCTGAACGACCCGACGCTCTACCACAACCGCGGTGACTCGACCTTCGCCGGCGAATCGGCCGAGTACGGCGACTTCGTCGGGCTGGACGACCTGTTCACCGAGCAGCCACGGGTGCGGGACGGGATGATCGACGTCTACAAGACCTGGGCCGAGCTCGGCATCGACGGCTTCCGGATCGACACCGTCAAGCACGTCAACCTCGAGTTCTGGCAGAAGTTCTCCCCGTCGGTCCTGGCGGCGGCGAAGGCCGCCGGGTCGAAGAAGTTCTTCATGTTCGGCGAGGTGTACGACGCGGATCCGAAGTTCATGTCGACCTACACCACCGCCGGTGCGCTGCAGGCGACGCTCGACTTCGGGTTCCAGCAGAACGCGGTGACGTTCGCCAAGGGCGACCCCGCGACCAAGCTGCGCGACCTCTACGCGAACGACGATTACTACACCGATCCGGACTCCAACGCCTACCAGCTGCCGACGTTCCTCGGGAACCACGACATGGGCCGCGTGGGCACGTTCCTCAAGCAGGGCGGCGCCAACGGGCCGGAACTGCTCGCCCGCGACAAGCTGGCGCACTCACTGATGTACCTCACCCGCGGACAGCCGGTCGTGTACTACGGCGACGAGCAGGGCTTCACCGGGCCGGGCGGTGACAAGGACGCCCGGCAGGACATGTTCGCGACCAAGACCGCGGACTACGCCGATGACGAGGTCGTAGACGGCACCGGTACGACGACGATCGGTAGCAAGGACCGGTACGACGTCAGCTCGCCTATGTACAAGCACATCGCGGCGCTGGCGAAGCTGCGTTCGCAGTACCCGGCGCTGGCCGACGGACGTCAGGTGCACCGATACTCATCCAACTCCGGTGGCCTCTACGCGTTCAGCCGGATCGGTGCGGACAACGTGGAGTACCTGGTGGTCGCCAACAACGCGACCACGGCCAAGTCCGCGACGATTCCGACGTACGGGTCGAACACGTGGCTGAAGCCGGTCTATGGCGGCTCGCGGTCGATCCAGACGGACCGTGAGGGTCGGGTACTGCTCAGCCAGCCGCCTCTGTCAGTGACGGTCTACCAAGCCTTGAAGAAGGTGCCCGCGCCGTCCAAGGCACCTGCGGTCTACCTGAGTGCGCCTGAGCCGGGTGGTGTCGTCGGTGGTCGTGCTGAGATCAGTGCGGCGGTTCCGGCCAACACTCCGGTCACGGTGACCTTCGGCTATCGCCCAGTGGGTACGACGGCCTGGAAGCGACTCGGCTCGGACGACGCCGCGCCGTACCGGGTCTTCCAGGACGTCAGCGGGCTGCCGAAGGGGACGCTGCTCGAGTACCGCGCGGTGTTGCGGGACTCGGCGGGGCACTACTCGATCTCTGGCTCGTACGGCGTCGTGGGCGACGCCCCGAAGCCAGGTGGCGGCGGTGACACCGGACCGGTCGTCCAGCCGACCAACGTCAGCGTGCCGGGCGACCACAACAGTGAGATGGGGTGTGCGGCGGACTGGTCGCCGGACTGCGACCAGGCGCAGCTGACGCTCGACCCGAAGGACAAGGTGTGGAAGGGCACCTACACGATCCCGGCCGGTGAGCACGCGTACAAGGCGGCGCTCAACAAGAACTGGGACGTGAACTACGGGGCCGGGGGCAACCTGAACGGCGGCAACATCTCCTACACGGCTCCGGCCGGCCCGGTGACGTTCTACTACGAGCAGGGCCGGCACTTCGTCACCTCCAGTGCGGAGGGGCCGATCATCACGGTGCCTGGCTCGTTCCAGTCCGAGCTGGGCTGTCCGGCCGACTGGGACCCGTCCTGCATGCGACCCTGGCTGACGGACGCCGACGGTGACGGCACCTACACCTGGTCGACGAGTGAGATCGGAGCGGGCAGCTATGAGGCCAAGGTCGCGCACAACCTGTCGTGGGACGAGAGCTATCCGGCCCAGAATGTTCCGATCACCGTGCCCGGTGACGGGCTGGTCACCACGTTCACGTACGTGCTCGCGACCCACACGCTCACAGTGACGACCGCCAAGCCCGGTGCACAGCCGGACCTCGGTCAGGCCAAGGCCTACTGGCTCTCGCGCGACACCCTCGCCGTACCGGCTGTTGCCCACCCGGAGCAGTCCCGCTGGCGGCTGCACTGGTCGACGACCGGCGGGCTGAAGATCGACGCGGACGACATCGGCGGTACGTCGGTGGGGCTGCGGTACGACCCGCGCGAGGTCAAACCCGGCTATACGACGCTGCGGCTCGACCATGCGGACGTTCGGAAGATTCTGACCGGACAGCTCGGGCTGGCTCAGTACGACGACACAGGTCGGCTGCTGGATGCGACCGGCGTACAGATCCCTGGTGTGCTCGACGACGTCTACAGTGCGGCCACCAAGCGCTCGTACGGCGTCACGTGGAGCGGGGGCTCACCTACCTTCACGGTGTGGGCTCCCACCGCGCAGAGCGTCGCACTGCTCGTTGGATCGCAGCGGCTGGCGATGCGCGCGAACGACGACGGCTCGTGGAGCGTGCGTGGTCCGAGGTCGTTCAAGAACACTTCGTACCGGTACGAAGTGAAGGTCTATTCGCCGAGCACCAAAAAGGTGGAAACGAACGTCGTCACGGATCCCTACTCCACCGCGCTGACCACTGACTCGGCGTACTCGGTCGCAGTGGACCTGAACGACCCAGCGGGGAAGCCGGCACTGTGGTCGAGCACAGCGGCGCCGAAGCTCGCGCAGTCCGTCGACTCGACCATCTACGAGCTGCATGTCCGGGACTTCTCCATCAGCGACCCGACGGTGCCGGCCGCACACCGTGGGACCTACCTGGCCTTCGCGGACAACGGCAACGGCACCAAGCACCTCAAGCAGCTCGCGGACGCCGGACTCAACACAGTGCACCTGCTGCCGACGTTCGACATCGCGTCGATCCCGGAGACCGGGCAGCAGACGCCGGCCTGCGATCTGAAGGCGTTACCGGCGGACTCCGATCAGCAGCAGGCCTGTGTGAGTGCAGTGGCGGCGAAGGACGGTTTCAACTGGGGCTACGACCCCTTCCACTGGCTGGCGCCTGAGGGTTCCTACGCGACGCAGAAGGACGGTCTCGCGCGGGTCGCCGAATTCCGCACCATGGTCGGCGGACTGCACAAGTCCGGACTGCGCGTCGTACTGGACCAGGTCTTCAACCACACACCGGCAGCCGGGCAGGCACCGACGTCGGTGCTCGACAAGATCGTGCCCGGGTACTACCAGCGGCTGAACGCGACCGGCGGCGTGGAGAACTCGACCTGCTGCAGCAACATCGCCACCGAGCACGCCATGGCCGAGAAGATCATGGTGGACGGCACCGTGAGCTGGGCCCGCAACTACCACGTCGACGGCTTCCGCTACGACCTGATGGGTCACCACACCAAGGCGAACCTGCTCAAGGTGCGGGCCGCGCTCGACAAGCTGACGCTGGCCAAGGACGGCGTCGACGGCAAGCACATCTACCTGTACGGCGAGGGCTGGAACTTCGGTGAGGTCGCCGACAACGCCCTGTTCGTGCAGGCGCGCCAGGGCAACCTCGGCGGGACCGGGATCGGTACCTTCTCGGACCGGCTCCGGGACGCGGTCCGTGGCGGCGGCCCGTTCGACGACAACCCGCGGGTGCAGGGCTTCGGCTCCGGAGCAGCCACTGACCCGAACGGCGACCCGATCAACGGCTCAGCCGCTGACCGGGCCAAACGCCTCGCCCACGACACCGATCTGGTCCAACTAGGCCTGGCCGGCAACCTGCGGTCGTTCAGCTTCCGCTCCGCAGAGACCGGTACGACGGTGCGCGGTGACGGGGTCGACTACAACGGCTCCCCCGCCGGGTACGCCGATCAGCCGGACGAGGTGGTCACGTACGTCGACGCGCACGACAACGAGACGCTGTGGGACACGCTGACGTACAAGCTGCCGACGACCATGCCGATGCCGGACCGGATCCGGATGAACACCTTGTCGCTGGCAACGACCGCACTCGCGCAGACGCCGTCGTTCTGGCACGCAGGTGCCGACATGCTGCGCAGCAAGTCACTGGACCGGAACTCCTACGACTCCGGCGACTGGTTCAACACGCTGGACTGGACCGGCGCCGACAACGGCTTCGGTCACGGTCTGCCGCCGAAGCCGGACAACGAAGCGAAGTGGCCCTACATCAAGCCGCTGCTCGGCAATCCGGCGCTGAAGCCCAGTGCGGCCGAGGTACAGACCGCCTCAGCGGCCGCTGCCGACCTGCTCAAGCTCCGCTTCTCCACACCGCTGTTCCGGCTCGGTTCGGCCGACCTCATCAACACCAAGCTCAGCTATCCGGCGAGTGGCTCGACCCCTGGCGTCGTCACGATGCGCATTGACGACACCGTCGGTCCGAACGTCGACCCAGCGCTCAAGGGCGTGCTGGTCGTCTTCAACACCACGGGCTCCGCTGTCACGCAGACCGTGCCAGGGCTGGCCGGTCAGACGCTCACGCTCTCCCCGGTCCAGGCCAACGGCAGCGACCCGGTGGTCAAGCAGACCACCTGGACCGCTTCGTCCGGCACGGTCCAGGTGCCGGCGCGGACAGTCGCCGTACTGGTGCAGAAGTAGTCAGGTGAGGAGACCGGCCAGGACCTGGTCGGTCTCCAACCCTTCCTCGGTCATCGTGGTGTACGACAACGTCAGGTCGACGTCGCTCGAGTGGTAGCTCAGCGTCCGGTAGCCGAAGATGCCCCCACCGTGTCCCCAGAGGACATGGTCACCGACGACGCGACGTTCGATGCCGAGCCCGTAGCCGTCGGCTACGTCGACCACGGTCTGCATCTCGGCCAGCTCCGCGGTCCGGAGCAGGTCGCCCGCCAGCAGCTTGGCGTAGAAGGTGTTCAGGTCGGCGGCCGTTGACACGATGGCGCCCGCCGCCCAGGCCTGTGAGACGTTGACCTGCGTCATGTCGACCGGTCCGTCATCCAGCTGGAAGTAGGCATGAGCGTGCGGATCCGGGAGTTCCACATCGTCACCTGGTAGCAGAGTGCGACTCAGACCCGCTGGCTGGATGATGCGGTCGCGGACCTCGTCGGCGTACAAGTTGCCGGTGACAGCCTCGATCAGCAGGCCCAGTGCGATGTAGTTCGTGTTGGAGTACGACCAGGAGCTGCCTGCCTCGAACAGGCGCGGTTTGGCGACAGCCGTGGCTAGCGACGCGAACGGGTCGACAGGGAGGAAGCGGTCGCGCACCATCCCGGGAAGGTCTGGCAGGTCGTCGGTGTAGTTGTGCAGTCCGCTCGTGTGGTTGAGCAACTGGCGCAGAGTGATGTCGGTGGGGACGTCCGGCACCCACTCCGTGATCGGCTTGTCCAGCTGGAGACGGCCGGCGCCGACCAATTGCAGGACGACGACCGCAGTGAAGGTCTTGGTGATACTGCCGGCCCGGAACCAGCCGTCGGGATCGACGGGGCGATCCGTGCCCAGCTCGCCGACTCCGCTGGAGCCGGTCCACGTCACGTCGGGCGTGCGAAGGTGCAGGAGGACGCCTGCTGCACCCTGCGGCACGAGCTTGTCGAGGACGGACTGCATCGCTAGCCCTTCGGGACTCGGACGAGGAGGGACGACGGGTCCACCTCGGCGGTGAGGATGCGGCCGGGGTCGATCATGTCGCCGTCCAGCTGACGGCGGGTGGTCCGGTCGCTGCGGACCTGGATGCGCTTGCCGGTGAAGCGTTCGATGTCACGCTCCCGCCAGCGTTTGACGACCAGGCTGAGGACCAGCCGCGGCCAGTGGCTGATCCGTTTGGGCGCCAGGATGACGACGTCGATCAGGCCGTCGTCGGCCTGCGCGTCGGGGAGCAGCGGGATGTTCGCCTGCAGGGTGCCGACGTTGCCGATCACCACGGTGCGGGCGCGCCGGCGGATCGGCGGCTGGTCGTCGACGGTCAGCTCGAGCCGGAACGCCGGGTGGTTCAGGTTCTTGATCGTCGAGATCACGTACGCCGCCCAGCCGACCCGCTTCTTCAGGTCGTCCGGGGCGTCGTCGATGATCGCGGCGTCGAGCCCGAGCCCGGCCATCACCACGAACCGGTCGTCCGGCAGGTCGTCGCCGGAGATCCGCACGCTGTCGATCTCGCGTTCGGTGCCGCCGAGGACCTCGTCGAGCGCGGTCTCCATCTCCAGCGAGATACCGAGGTTGCGGGCCAGCAGGTTGCCGGTACCGGCCGGCAGCACGGCGACCGCGATCCCGGTCCCGGCGAGCTCGGCGCAGACCACGCGGACCGTGCCGTCACCGCCGGCCACCACGACCAGGTCGACGGCCGCGGCGATCGCCTCCTGGGCCATCGCGACCCCGGCGTCGTCCGCCGTGGTTTCGAACCAGGAGACGGCGCCGACCCCGTGCGCGGTCAAGGCCTCCCCGACTGTGTGACGGAATGCGTCGACGTCGGCCTGCTTGATCGGGTTGACGATCACGGCCGCGTGCAGAGAACTCAACTGATTTTGTCCGTCCGGGGAGATAGCGTGAGTGAGGTGAGCAGCCTTCCACGCAATACCCCGGACAGCCAGGGTCTATCCGCCGCGTCGCTCGACGCGTTCGTCGCCGCGCTCGACGAATCCGATCAGGAGTTCCATACCGTGACGCTGGTGCGGCACGGTGTGATCGTGCTGGAGGCGGAGTGGGCGCCGTACCGGCTGACCGATCGGCACCTGCTGTATTCGGTCTCGAAAAGTTTCACCTCGACCGCGATCGGGCTGGCCGTCGACGCCGGGCTGTTCTCGATCGACGACAAGGTGGTGTCGTTCTTCGGGCCGGAGGATCTGCCGGCGACGATCAGTGACAACCTGGCCGCGATGTCGCTGCGGCACCTGCTGACGATGAGCACCGGCCATGCCGAGGACACCGTTCAGAAGCTGCAGCGGGACGATCGGATGGTGCGGGGGTTCCTCAGTCTCGACGTCGAGCACGAGCCCGGTGCGCCGTTCGTCTACAACAGCGGCGCGACGTACATGCTGTCCGCGATTCTGCAGAAGGTCAGCGGCGAGACGCTGTTGGAGTATCTGCAGTCGCGGCTGTTCGAGCCGCTGGGGATCACCGAGGCGACCTGGGGATCCTCGAAGGAGGGCATCACGTTCGGCGGCTGGGGGTTGAGCCTGAGCACCGAGTCGATGGCGAAGTTCGGCCAACTGCTCCTGCAACACGGCGTCTGGGAGGGCAAGCAGCTGGTCCCGGCCGAGTGGGTCGAGGCCGCGACCGCCAAGCAGGTGTCGAATGCCCATGAGGGCAACCCGGATGCGCAACAGGGCTACGGCTTCCAGTTCTGGCGCGGGCGGCACAACACCTACCGGGCCGACGGTGCCTTCGGCCAGTTCATCATCGTCATCCCCGAGTACGACGCTGTCCTCGCCGTGACGAGTGCTTCCTCCGACATGCAGGCGGCGCAGGTCGTGTTCTGGGACCACCTGCTGCCGGCGCTCGAAGGCAAGGAGGTCCCGCTCGTGGCGCGGCCCGAGCGGCTGGAGCTGCCGGCCCCGACCGGTTCCGTTCCGCAGGCCGGTGACGGGCAGACGTACAGCTTCGGCGAGAACCCGGGGTTCCTCCAGTCCGTGCGCTGGGATGCCGACGGCACCGGGTCGCTGACCTTCCACACGTACGGTCCGGAGAGCAGTGAGCCGGTCAGCTTCGGCCCCACACCGGGTGAGTGGCGTGAGACCGCGACGGCAACCGGGCGAATCGTCACCAGCGCCCACGGAGACGGCGAAGCTGTGGTGGTCTCCGTTCGCTGGCTCGACGGACCGCACGCGGTCGACTTCACCTGCCAGGTCGCCGACGGTCAGATGACTGTGGCCGGTCAAGTCAATGTGTCCTTCGCGCCGTCGGAGGTCACGATCGTCTCGGAGTGAACGGGTGCGGAGATCTCGCCGGTCGGCGTCGTCACCTTCACCGGGGACACCGACGACGGCTCGGGCGAGGACAAGGACGGGAACACGGTCGCGAAGCTGGCCACGTTCAACCGGATGAACAAGTACGTCTCCGCCGTCGACCTGACCGTCAGCAAGTCGCGCGGCACCTACACGCTGACCACCGCGGCCGGCAACTACCGCCCGGCGATCAACAAGTTCGTCCCGTGGTCCTCGGCCGCCACCTTCAGCTTCCGCGCCTACATCGCCGGGAACAGCGTCGTCTGGGACGACTACTCGCCGGTTCGCTGACTTAGGGTTGGCGGTATGACGACCGCCAACGAACAGCGTCTGCTCGCCCGGATCGACGAGGACCTGCTGCTCAGGGTCTGTACGGCGTTGGTCCGGGCGACCGGCCAGAACCCGCCCGGCGAGGAGGCCGCGACCGTCGCCGTGCTCGCGGCGGTCGGCCGCGAGCTCGGTCTCACCGTGACCACCACGACGGTCGAGCCGGGACGGGACAACATCAGTCTGACCGTCGGCAACGGCACCGGGCCGGGACTGCTCCTGCTCGGCCACACAGACGTCGTACCGGTGGGTGAAGGGTGGACAACCGACCCGTACGGCGCCGAGGTCCGCGACGGCCGGCTGTATGGGCGGGGCGCCTCCGATATGAAGGGCGGGCTCGCTGCCGCGGTGGCGGCCCTCGCCGTGTTGCGGGATATCGAGCTGAGCGGGCCGGTCGAGCTCGCGGCCGTCGTCGACGAGGAGGAGACCGGGAAGGGCATCCGAGCCTTCGTCCGCGACAGCGCTCGGTCCTATCTGGGCTGCATCACCGCTGAGCCCACTGATCTGCAGACGATCATCGCGGCGCGCGGCGATTCCTATCTGCGGGTCGCGGTGCACGGGCGCGCTGTCCACGCCGGCAACGCGCAGGACGGCGCCAACGCGATCTACGGCGCGACCGCGATCATCACCGAGATCGAGCGCCTGCACGCGGAGCTGGCCGCGAACCCGCACCCGCTGATCGGCCCGGCCACGTGGAGCGTGGGTCAGATCAACGGCGGTACGGGTGGTTCGATCGTGCCGGCCGAATGCGTCGTGGTCGCCGACCGTCGGCTGCTGCCTGGTGAGTCCCCGGCCGCCGTTCTCGAGGACCTGCGTGATCGCGTCGCCGCCCTGCACCTGGAGAAGCGCGGCCTGACGGTCGATCTCGAGATGCCGATGGAGATGCCGCCGTTCGAGACTCCCGCCGATGCGGAGCTGGTCAGCATCACCGAGGCCGCTCGCCGCGAAGCCGGTGGTCCGGATGTCCCGCTGGGTGGTTGGGGCGCGGCCTGTGACGGCGGGTACGTCGATCGCGACCTCGGCATCCCGGTCGTCGTACTCGGGCCGGGATCGGTCGCCCATCAGGCGCACCGCGCCGACGAGTCCGTGCCGATCGCCGAGCTCGCGATCGCCGCCCGGGCTTATGTGCTGGCCGCCGTCCGGCTGCTCGGAAGGGGCGCAGATGACTGACTGGGCGATCGGCCCGGAAGGCGTCGCCCTCGGGAGCGCGGGGTTCCCGGTCCAGCGGGCGGTCGACGCCAAGGCCGCAGGCGTGCTCTTCACCGCGAACCCGGTCACCGGCCGCCGCCACGAGGCCGTCATCGACGCGACGCCTGGACTCGTCTCGGGTGCGGTGGACCCGGACCAGTTCGTCGTCGACACGGCCAGCGGCGCGATCCGCGATCGGACGCTCGTCCACGACTGCCTGACCGACGAGCAGGTGCGTGCGCTCGCGACGCTCGGTGGACAGGTCGAGGATCACTATGGTGCGCCGCAGGCCATCGAGTGGGCACTCGATGCCGAGGGCAAGCTTTGGCTGACGCAGGTGCGGCCGGTCACCACGCTCTACCCGGTTCCGCCGCAACGGATGGACGGGTCAAGTCCGCGGATCTATCTCTGCCTGAGTCTCGCGCAAGGTCTGACGCAACCGATCACCCCGATGGGGCTGGCCGCGTTCCGGCTCCTCAGTACGTCGGCCGCCGAGCTGCTCGGGAGCCCGGTGAACGATCCGCGCGACGGCTCACCGGCGTACACCGAGGCCGCGCAGCGACCCTTCGTCGACCTCACCCCGGCGATCCGCAGCACCACCGGGCGCGCGATCGTGCCGCGCGTGTTCGACGTGATGGACGCCCGGTCGGCCGCCGTACTGCGAGAGGTCTCCGAGGACCCCCACTTCGCCGTACTGACCTCGTCGCGTCGCGACGTCGGCGGCCGGGTCGCCCGCGTCCTGCTCCGCAGCGGTGCGCCCATCCGTCTGCTGGCCGCCATCGCCTCGCCGGCCCTCGCCCACTTCCAGGTACGGCGGACCTCCCGGCGACTGGACATGTTGCTGGCAGCGGCATCGCGGTCGGCGACCGCCCGACTGGATTTCGTCGAACACCTGCTGCGTACCAAAGCCCTCCCGCTGCTGCCGCGCCTGGTTCCCGCACCTGCCGCCGGTTTCCTGATGCTGGCGGTCGCGCGCAAGGTGCTTGGCAAGACCGCCCAACCGGGTGAGCTGCAGACCGTTCTGCGCGGCCTGCCGCACAACGTGACCACCGAGATGGACCTCGCGCTGTGGTCTCTCGCGCAGCGGATCCGCGCCGACGAGGCGTCGGTCGAAGCGTTCGCGGAACCGGCCGAGATCGTTGCCGAGCGCTACCGATCGGGCGCCCTGCCCCGGGTCGCGCAGAACGGGCTCTCGGACTTCCTCGGCGAGCACGGGCATCGCGCGGTCGCCGAGATCGACCTCGGCCTGCCGCGCTGGTCAGAGGATCCGACCCACCTCGTCGGCGTCCTGACCAACTACCTCCAGCAGACCGACCCGGCGCTCGCACCCGATCTCCAGCACAAGGCCGGTACGGCGGCGGCCGAGGCCAAGATCGCCGAGCTGGTACGTCGGGTCAGTCCGTTGCGCGCGCGGATCGTCCGATTCGCCCTGCGTCGTACCCGCGAACTCGCCGGCCTGCGCGAGCTGCCGAAGCACCTGCTGGTGCGCGTCCTCGCTGCGGCGCGCCGCGAGCTCCGCCAGGTCGGCGCGGAACTGGTCGCGGCCGGCCGCCTCGACTCCCCCACCGACGTGTTCTTCCTCGACCTGCGCGACCTCCGCTCGCCGGCCGACCTCCGCGCGATCGTCGCCACGCATCGCGCCGACTACGAGCAAGAGGTACGACGGCCCCGGGTGCCGCGGCTGATCCAGTCGGACGGCGTCGAGCACTAGGCCTTCGCAGGCTCCGCCTCCAGAGCGACGGGCGGCGGAGCGTCCGCCGTACCGGGGGTCTCGGTGCCGTTCAACGGGCAGCGAGTGGTCTCCGGGACCTTGATCAGCGCGATCGCACCGACCACGCACGCGGCCATCATGTAGAACGCCGGCATCAACGCGTTGCCGGTCTTCGCGGTCAGCCAGTCGTTGACAGCCGGTGCGGTGCCGCCGAAGAGCGAGGTGGACACGTTGTAGGCGATCGCGAACCCGGCGTACCGGACCTGGGTCGGGAACATCGCCGGGAAGGTGGCCGAGATCGTCGCCAGCTGCGGCAGGTAGAGCAGGCCGAGCACCGCGAACCCGACGGCAGCGCCGGCCACCCCCGTCCCCATCAGCAGGAACATCGGTACGCCGAACACGAACAGCCCGGCCAGCGAGAACCACCACAACGGCTTGCGACCCACCCGGTCGGAGATCCGGCCGGCGAACGGCACGATCACCATCATCGCGAGCATCCCGATGATCGGCACGATCAGCGACTGGTCGGAGCTCAGCCCGATCTCGTGTTCCAGGTATGTCGGCATGTAGGTGAGCAGGGTGTAGTTGACGACGTTCAGCGCGACCACCATGCCGCCGAGCCGCAGGATCGGCCGCCAGTAGCCGGCGATCAGGTCCTTGAACTGGGTGCTGGTCTCCTCGAGCGCCTCGCCCTGCGCCTCCAGTTCGCGGAACACCGGGGTGTCCTCGAGGCGCGACCGCAGGTAGACGCCGATCAGGCCGAGCGGGGCCGCCACCAGGAACGGCAGCCGCCAGCCCCAGGCGTGCATCGCGTCGTCGCCGAGCACCAGCGAGCACCCGAGCATCAGCAAGGCACCGGCCGAGAAGCCGGACAGCGTGCCGAACTCGAGGAAGCTGCCGAGGAAACCGCGGCGGCGGCTCGGCGCGTACTCGGCCATGAAGGTGGCGGCGCCGCCGTACTCACCGCCGGTCGAGAAGCCCTGGATCATCCGCAGCAGCACCAGCAGGATCGGCGCCCACAGCCCGATCGAGTGGTACGACGGCACGAGCCCGGCGCACAGGGTCGCGCCGGACATCAGGATGATCGTGATCGCGAGCACCCGCTTGCGCCCGATCCGGTCACCGAGCGGGCCCCAGACCAGACCGCCGAGCGGCCGGACCAGGAACGAGACCGCGAACGTCATCAGCGCCAGCAGTGTGGCCCGTTCGGCGTCACCGGGAAAGATCGCCGCGGAGATGTAGGTCACTCCGTAGGCGTAGATCCCGTAGTCGAACCACTCGGTCGCGTTGCCGATCGCGGAGGCCGCGATCGCCTTCCGCAGCACGTCAGGCGGCGTCTTGGCCTGGGCTTCCACGGGTCTCCTCCAGTGTGCTGCGGCAGCTTTGGCCTAGACCAGGTGCCCACTTGACACAGTTGCCACACGCAACGAAGGAGATTCAGTCCTTGACGGCCAAGGCAGCCAGACCTGCGGTGATGACGGAGATGCCGAACTCGAACCGCTCGTCGCCGGCCGCGCCCGCGGTCAGCGCGGTGGCGAGGGCGACAGTGATCGGGAACCGGTCGGCGGGCAGCTTGGTGAAGAACACCCGCATCTCACCGACGAACCGCTCGACGTCGGCGGGGGTCCAGTTGGTGGCGTTCTGCACGGTCTCCTCGAACGAGACCGCGGTGACGTAGAGCGGGAGCAGGTCGGCGGCCCAGGCGACGGCCTGGTCGGGCAGCTTGCCGGCCTTGAGGATTCCGAGCAGCTTCTCGGTGCTGAGCATCGCGTGCTCACCGAGCGGCACCTGACCGATCGCGGCCCGGGCGACGCCGGGGTTGGCCCGCATCACCCGCAGCATCTCGCGCAGGTAGTCCTTCAGTTGCTCCTGCCAGCGCGCCGGGTCGGGCGCGTCGCCGAGCCGCATCTGCTGCGCCGCGCGATCGACCAGCAACTGGTCCAGCTCACCCTTGTTCGCCACGTGCGCGTAGAGAGACGCCGGGCCGGTGCCCAACTCCTGGGCGATCTTGCGCATCGAGACCGCGTCGTACCCGTGCTCGACGATCAGCCGCATCGCGGCGTCCACGATGCGCTCCCGGGTCAACGGCTCCTTGGCCGGACGCGGAGGCTTGGGCGGACTGATCGGCTGCCACGGGGATTGGCTCATGCGAACACTGTACTTGACACGAACGGCGTTCGCACGTAGAACAGTGATCGTAGACGAACACCGTTCGATTTCTTTGGAGCCATCGATGAGCACCTCAACCCTCGCCCCGGAGCCCGGGGCGACCACCACTACGGCGTACCGGTGGCGCTGGATCGTCCTGGCCACCGTGCTGGTCGCCGAGATCATGGACCTGGTCGACGCCACCATCGTCAACATCGCCGCGCCTTCGGTCCGGGCCGAGCTCGGCGGGTCCGAGTCCGCGATGCAGTGGATGCTGGCCGGCTACACGCTCGCCTTCGCGATCGGCCTGATCACCTTCGGCCGGCTCGGCGACCTGGTCGGCCGCCGCCGGCTCTTCCTGATCGGCGCCGCCGGCTTCACCCTCGCCTCCGCCCTCTGCGGGCTGGCCACCTCCCCCGAACTGCTGATCGGCAGCCGGGTCGCGCAGGGCCTGCTCGGCGCGGTGATGATCCCGCAGGGCTTCGCGATCCTGAAGTCCGTCTTCCCGCCGCACGAGATCGGCAAGGCCTTCTCGCTGTTCGGCCCGGTGATGGGCCTGTCCGCGGTCGCCGGCCCGATCCTCGCCGGCGTCCTGATCAGCGCCGACTGGTTCGGTCAGGGCTGGCGGTGGATATTCTTCATCAACGTCCCGATCGGCCTGCTCGCGGTCTTCGGCGCGCTGCGGTTCATGCCCGAACTGAAGACCGCCGGTGCCCGGCGACTCGACGCGGCCGCCGTCTTCCTGGTCAGCCTCGCCTCCGGACTGCTGATCTACCCGCTGGTCCAGGGCCGCGAGCTCGGCTGGCCGGCCTGGTCGATCGCGATGATGATCGCCTCGATCCCGGTCTTCGCCCTCTTCGTCCGGCGCGAACGCCGCTCGGGCAACCCGGTCATCGACCCCTCACTGCTCCGCAACCGTGGGTACGTCGCGGGCCTCGCCGTCATCACCACGTTCTTCCTCGCCATGTCCGGGTTCACGCTCGTGCTCAACCTGTTCACCCAGCTCGGACTGCACTACAGCCCACTCAAGGCCGGCCTCTCGATGGTGCCGTTCTCGCTCGGGATCGCGATCGGCGCGCCGCTGTCCGGTGGACTGCTCGCACCGAAGCTCGGTCGTACGGCGCTCCAGCTCGGCGTCGCCGTGATGACCCTGGCGATGGGCGGCGTCTGGCTGACCCTGCACCACTACGGCGCAGCCACCACGGTCTGGAACCTCGTCCCGGCGATGCTTGCCTGCGGCATCGGTTCCGGCATGGTCTTCGCGCCCCTGTTCGACATCATCCTCGCCTCGATCGACGACGAGGCCGCCGGCTCGGCCTCCGGCGTACTGACCGCCATGCAGCAGTACGGCGGCGCGATCGGCGTCGCCGTCCTGGGCACGGTGTTCTTCCAGCTGCTCCCCGGACACGCCTTCCTCGGCGCCGCCAAGACGACCGTGCTGGTCGCGATCGGCCTGTTCATCCTCAGCCTGGCCGTCACCTGGCTGCTCCCCAAGCGTGCCCGGGAGAACGCTAGTCACGGCTGATGAATCCTTCTTTCACCAGCCAGTCCATGGCGACGTCGGCGGGCTCGCGTCCGTCGACGTCGACCTGGGCGTTGAGCTCGATCAGCACCTGGTCGGTCAGCTTGTCCGAGACCGGCTCGAACAGCTTCGGCAGCTGCGGGTACTGGTCCAGCACCTTCTTGCTGACGACCGGGGCCACGTTGTAGGCCGGGAAGTACTTCTTGTCGTCTTCCAGTACGACGAGGTCCAGCGACTTGATCCGGCCGTCGGTGGTGAAGATCTCGCCGAACAGGCAGTCGCCCTTGCTCGTCGCGGCGTAGACGGCGCCGGTGTCGAGGGTGCGGATGTTGTCCCGCGGCACGCCGGAACCGAGCGGGATGCCGTAATGCTTGAGCATCGGCTCGAACCCGTCGTTGCGGTTCGCGAACTCGGACTCCACGCAGAAGGTGCGTTCCTTCGCGGGTAGCGACCCGACATGCGAGAGCTTGCTGATCTTCAGCCGGTCGGCGGTCTTCCGCGTGACGGCGAAACCGTAGCTGTTGTTCATCGGTGCCGGCTTAAGCCAGATCAGTCCGTACTTCTCCCGGTCCTCCTTGGCGACAGCGTCGTACTGCTGCTGCTTGTCCGGGATGCCGGTGTCGTGACCGAGGTACGACAGCCACGCGGTGCCGGTGTACTCCCAGGAGAACTGGATCTGGTCCTGCAGCATCGCCTGCCGCGAGGTGTCGCTGCCGGGCATGTTGGTGAGGTCCTTCACCTTGGCACCGGCGGCCTGCAGCAGGATCGCCGCGATCTTGCCGAGGATCAGTTGCTCCTGGAAGTTCTTCGAGCCGATCCCGATCTCCAGCCCGTCGAGCCGTTGCGTCGGCTTCAGCGGCCCGCTCAGGGAACCGGTCGGCACGAAGCCGCCGCTGGTGCCGAGGCCGCACCCGGCCAGCACGAGGGTCATGGCGATGGCCAGTAGCTTCTTCACTGCAGCCCCCTCGGCCGGGTGACCTCTTCGAGGACGCGGCCGGCCCAGTCGATCAGCAGGGCCAGCGCGGCGACCAGGATCGCGCCGCTGATCAGGACCGGATATCTGAGCAGCCGGATGCCGGTGGTGATCAGAGTGCCGAGGCCGCCCGCATCGATGAAGGTGGCGAGGGTCCCCGTACCGACGACGAGGACGAGCGCGGTGCGGATGCCGGCCATGATCACCGGTACGGCGAGCGGCAACTCGATCCGGCCGAGCACCGACCGGTTCGACATGCCCATCCCCCGGCCCGCCTCGACCAGGGTCCGGTCGACGCCTTGCAGGCCGACGATCGTGTTCCGCAGTACGGGGAGGATCGCGTAGAGGCAGAGCGCGAGGATCGCCGTCCAGAAGCCGAACCCGAGCCAGATCGCGAGCAGCACGATCAGCCCGATCACCGGCGCCGCCTGCCCGGCGTTCGCGAACGCCACCACGATCGGAGCGGCGCGCCGCAACCGAGGCCTCGTCAGCGCGATGCCTAGCGGTACGGCGATCGCCAGCACGATGACCGTCGCCACCACCGTCAGTTCGAGGTGCTCGAGGGTGAGCCGGCCGAGCAGCGCCCAGTCCAGCTGCCGCTGTTCGATCGAGTCCAACTCCGCCTGTGACCGCCACACCGCCCAAGCAATCAGCACCACCGCCACAAACAACGGCTGCCCGAGAAGGAGCCGCCACCCCGGCCGCCGCCGCCGACTGGATGCGAGCCCAGCTGCAGCCGCCTTCGCATCCGCCAGACCCTCTTGCTGTTTGGTATCGGGCCCGCGATCAACGGTGGTCATGGGCGCCTCCCACCGAGCACCCGCGCGACCGCCCTCATGCGACGACCCCGCTCTCGGCGGCAGGCCCACGCTCGTCGGCGTCCGCGCTTGGGTGGTGTTCGTCATGGGTGTCTTGGATCCGTGTGAGCACCGCCTGGAAGTCGACTACGCCCAGGTACTCATCTCGGCGACCGGTCACTACTGCACTGCCGTGGCTTGAGACGAGCATGGTGTCGAGGGCATCGTTCAGGGTGGCCCGGCGGTCGATGGTGACCAGGTCGGTGTCGTCGTGCGGGGCGGGGACGCGGTCCAGGTCGAGGAGGTCACGGGTCCACATCCAGTCGACCGGACGGCGCTTGCTGTCCAGGATCACCACCGAGTCGTCGCCGGCCGCCTGAGCAGAGCGCAGTACGTCGGCGGCCGCATCGCCGATCTGGGCGACCGTCGGCCGACCGAGGTCGATCTCGCTCACCCGGCTGAGGGTGAGCTGCTTCAGCGCCGCACCGGCCCCGACGAAGTCCGCGACGAAGCGGTCGGCGGGATTCGCCAGGATCGCCTCCGGTACGTCGTACTGGGCGATGTTCGCGCCCTCGGTCAGGATCAGGATCCGGTCGCCGAGTTTGACCGCCTCGTCGAAGTCGTGGGTGACGCAGACGATCGTCTTGCGCAACTCCTCCTGGATGCTCAGCAGCTCGTCCTGTAGCCGCTGCCGCGTGATCGGGTCGACGGCACCGAACGGCTCGTCCATCAGGATCACCGGCGGGTCCGCGGCCAGGCCGCGAGCCACGCCGACGCGCTGCTGCTGCCCGCCGGACAGCTCGCGCGGGTAGCGGCCGCGGTACCGGGCCGGGTCGAGGCCGACCAGCTCGAGCAGTTCGTCGACCCGTTCCGCCGTACGGCGTCGGTCCCAGCCGAGCAGGCCGGGCACGAGCGCGATGTTCTGGGTCACCGTCATGTGCGGGAACAGGCTGCCGCCCTGGATCACGTACCCGATCCGGCGCCGCAGGTCGTCGTCGTTCTGCTTGCCGACCTCCTCACCGCCGATGCTGATCGTGCCCGAGGTCGGCTGGATCAGCCGGTTGATCATCTTCAGCGAGGTCGTCTTGCCGCAGCCGGACGGGCCGACGAACATCACGATCTCCCCGGCCGGGATGTGCAGGCTGAGGCCCTCGACGGCCGCCCGCTTCTGCCCCGGGTACCGCTTCACGACATCGACCAGGTCGATGTCGACGCCACTGACTTCGGTGGTGTTTTCAGACACGGATACCCCTTGAGGTGGTCAGGCGGCCGGCGAGCAGCAGCAGAGCGTCCAGGACAAGAGCGAGCAGCACCACGCCGAGGGTGCCGACCAGAGCCGAGTTCAGCGCGTTCGCGCCGCCGATCTGGGTGAGTCCGGTGAAGATGAAACTGCCGAGCCCGGGACCGAGCACGTACGCCGCGATCGCGGCGATGCCCATCGACATCTGCGCCGAGACCCGGACCCCGGCCAGGATCACCGGCCAGGCCAGCGGGAGTTCGACCCGCAGCAGCGTCCGGACCGCGCCCATCCCCATCCCGCGGGCGGACTCGATCAACGAGTTGTCCACGCCGGCCAGACCGACGACCGCGTTCCGCAGGATGGGCAGGGTCGCGTAGAAGGTGACCGCGATCACAGAGGTCGCCGTACCGATGCCGGCGATCGGGATCAACAGGCCGAGCAGCGCGAACGAGGGAATCGTCAAGCCGATCGCGCTGACCCCTCCGGCGAGCGCGACGATCTTGGGGTTGCGGTGCACGAAAACCGCCAGCCCCACCGCGAGCACGGTCGCCAGCAGCACGCACTGGATCACCAAGCTCAGATGCTGGTAGCTCTGATACAGCAGTTGGGCGTGCCGCTCAGTGATGTAGTCCCACATGTGCGGCCCGTACCCAACAAACGTTGGCTTCACACGGCCGGCCCGGCGCGGGCATGCCAAAGCCCCCGTCCACCGAGGTGAACGAGGGCTTCAGCAGCTACTTCAGGGGTGACTCAGTTGAACGAGTCGCCGCACGCGCAGGAGCCGGTCGCGTTCGGGTTGTCGATCGTGAAGCCCTGCTTCTCGATCGTGTCCACGAAGTCGATCGACGCACCCTTGAGGTACGGCGCGCTCATCCGGTCCGTGACGACGCTCACACCGTCGAAGTCGGCGACCACGTCACCGTCGAGGTTGCGCTCGTCGAAGAACAGCTGGTACCGGAGCCCGGAGCAGCCACCCGGCTGTACGGCGACCCGGAGCGCGAGGTCGTCGCGGCCTTCCTGGTCGAGCAGCGCCTTCACCTTGGCTGCGGCCCCGTCGGTGAGGAGCACACCCGTCGCGACGGACTGCTCGGTCTGCGCTTCAGTCATTCCTGACTCCAGTCATCTCGCAAAAATCCTGTCAACACCGGTCAACCTCACCCGGTCCGCGAACATTCCCATGGTCGCACACCTATTTTGAGGATCAAGAATCTCGGTCACCGTGCCCACGTCTTGGCCACCCGCTCGGCCACCGTCGCCAGCGATCCGTGCGGGTCCGCGAAGGCCTGCTCCTCGCCGACCGCGTCGACCAGCGAGTACGCCGACTCGACTCCCATCGTGCGCATTTCCCGCGCTCCGATCTGGACCTTGCCGGCCAGTACGACGCACGGCCGCATCGCGTCGTTCGCGACCTTGGCCACGCCCGCGATCACCTTGCCGTCACGGGACTGGAAGTCGAACGCACCCTCACCGCTCAGCACCAGGTCGACCCGGGCCGCTTTCTCCTTCAGCCCGGTCAGCTCCGCCACCAGATCGATCCCGGACACCCGCTCGGCCCCGAGCAGCAACAACGCGTACCCGAGCCCACCCGCCGCGCCCGCGCCCTTCTGGTCGGCGGTCTTCCGCCCGGCCAGCTCCGCGAACTTCGTCAGGTACCCGTCCACCGCCGGCTTACGGTCGTCGGTAATCCCCTTCTGGCTGCCGAAAATGTTCGTCGCGCCGCGCAGCCCCAGCATCGGGTTCTCCACGTCACTGGCTGCCACGAACTCGATCCCAGCCACCCTGCTCAACGCGGGCTCCAGGTCCACCGCCGTCAGCTCGGCCAGCCCAGCAGCCCCAGCCGCCAGGTCACCATCGACCGCCGTGGCGCCCAACGCAGCCAGCAACCCCGCGCCGGCGTCGTTCGTGCCCGATCCACCCAGCCCCAGAATGACCCGCTTCGCCCCAGCATCCACAGCTGCCGCGATCAGCTGCCCCACCCCGTACGTCGTACCGTCCTCAGGCCGGCGCTCCCCCGGCTCCACCAAGTGCAGTCCACACGCCTGCGCGGTCTCGATGTACGCCGTCTCCCCCGCCACCAACACAGTCGCCGGAGTCTCCGCCCCCAACGGCCCCCGCACGGTCACCGCCAACAGCTTCCCGTCCACCACCGCGGACAACACATCAATGAACCCCGGCCCGCCATCAGCCATCGGCGCCACCAGCACCTCGGCCCCCGGATCCCGCCGCCGCCACCCCTCCTCGATGGCCGCAGCCGCCTCCACCGCAGTCAACGTCCCAGCAAACTTGTCCGGCGCAATCAGCACTCGCATGCCCACATCCTCCCCCACCCCCACCGGAAAGCGCTCCCCACCACCACCCCCCGGACACCACCCCACCCCCTCTCGCCCCGCACCCCCGTTTCCTCCAGCCCCCCATCTCGCCCCACCCCCGTTTCCCCGCACCCCATCTCACTCCGCACCCCGTGTCCGCGCCACACCCCCATTTGATGGGTCCACCCACGAGCTTGTGGGTTCCCCCACCGCATGCAGTGGGTACACCCCCAACCCGATGGGTCCACCCACCAAATGGCAGGACCCTCCACCCCATCGCCCAGCTTCGCCCCACTCACCAGCAACGACGGCACGTACTCCCCGCACCCCGTGTCCGCGCCACACCCCCATTTGATGGGTCCACCCACGAGCTTGGGGGTTCACCCGCCGCATTGCAGTGCGGGAACCCCCAACCCGATAGGTCCACCCACCAAATGGCAGGACCCTCCACCCCATCGCCCAGCCTCGCCCCACCCACCAGCAACGACGGCACGTACTCCCCGTCCCCGCACCCCGTTTCCGCGCCACACCCCCATTTGATGGGTCCACCCACGAGCTTGGGGGTTCACCCACCGCATTGCAGTGCGGGAACCCCCAACCCGATAGGTCCACCCACCAAATGGCAGGACCCTCCATCCCATCGCCCAGCTTCGTCCCCACCCATCAGCAACGACTGCAGGTACTCCTCGCACTCCGACGCCCCACCTCGCGCCGGCCACCACCCAGGCCCTGACGCCGCACCACCTGCAGTCCCTCGTGCCGCTCAACCGCCGGCGCGCGGACCCGCCCCTGCTGGTACGAACGACTGCGGGTACCCATCTTGCGCCGCACCCGCATTTGGTGGGTTCACCCACGAGCTTGGGGGTTCACCCACCGCATTGCAGTGGGGGAACCCCCAACCCGATGGGTCCATTCACCAAATGGTGACGGCCGGACCGGGCGCAGCTCGGGCGAACGTTGGGGTTCTAGAGTCACCGGGTGAACTGGCCCACCACTGCCGCCGAGGCGATCGCCGTACAGGAGGAGCTTCGTGGGGAGGTTGACCACACTGACCTTGGTGGGGCGCCTCGGTATGCGGCTGGGCTCGACGTCCAGTACGACGGGGATCGGCTGGCCGCGGCGGTCGTCGTACTGGAGTGGGAGACGCTGGCTGAGGTAGACCGGGCTGTGGTGCCTGGGGTGACCAGCTTTCCGTATGTGCCTGGGCTGTTCGCGTTCCGGGAGGTGCCTGCGCTGCTGGATGCACTTGAGCAGCTGACGGTCAGACCGGACCTGCTGGTGTGTGACGGCCAGGGGGTCGCTCACCCGCGCCGGTTCGGGCTCGCCTCGCATCTGGGCGTGCTGACGGGCATCCCGTCTATCGGCGTCGCCAAGACGGCGTTCGTCGGTACGCACGCCGTACCGGACTCACCGCGTGGTTCGACGGCTGAGCTGGTACTCGACGATGAGGTGGTGGGCGCCGTCGTCCGCACGCAGGACGGCGTGAAGCCGCTCTACGTGTCAGCCGGGCATCGGGTGAGCCTGCCGACCGCTATCGCCCACACCCTGCACCTGAGCCCCCACTACCGCCTGCCGGAGACGACGCGCGCCGCCGACAGGCTGTGTCGGGACGCGCTCTAGTCGCGGGCGGTCTTGCCCGGGAGGGCGAGCATGCGGTCGAGGGCGATCTTGGCGTAGTGCTCGGTGTCGGCGTCGACCTTGATCGGGTTGACCACGTGACCGGCGACCAGGTTCTCCAGCGCCCAGACGAGGTGCGGGAGGTCGATCCGGTTCATCGTGGCGCAGTAGCAGACCGTCTTGTCGAGGAACACGATGTTCTTGTCGGTGTGCTGCTTGGCCATCCGGGACACCAGGTTGAGCTCGGTCCCGACAGCCCACGACGTACCGGGCTCGGCTTCGTCCAGCACGTTGATGATGTACTCCGTCGACCCGACCAGATCGGCCTTCGTGACGACCTCGTGCCGGCACTCCGGGTGCACGATCACATTGACCCCGGGGACCCGCGAGCGGACGTCGTCGACCGACTCCGGCGTGAAGCGGCCGTGTACCGAGCAGTGCCCGCGCCACAGGATCATCTTGGCCGCAGCCAACTGCTCACGAGTCAGCCCGCCACCCGGCTTGTGCGGGTCGTAGACGACGCACTCGTCGAGCGAGATGCCCATCTTCAGTACGGCGGTGTTCCGCCCGAGGTGCTGGTCCGGCAGGAACAGCACCTTCTCACCCTGGGCGAAGGCCCAGTCGAGCGCCACGTCCGCGTTGCTCGACGTACAGACCGCGCCGCCGTTGCGGCCGCAGAACGCCTTGATGTCGGCGCTGGAGTTCATGTAGGTCACCGGCACGGTCACATCGGCGACACCCGCGTCGGCAAGCGCCTCCCAGGCCGCCTCGACCTGCTGGATCCGGGCCATGTCGGCCATCGAGCACCCCGCCGCCAGGTCCGGCAGGATCACCGTCTGGTTCTCGTTGGTCAGGATGTCCGCGGACTCGGCCATGAAGTGCACACCACAGAACACGATGTACGGCGCGTCCGGCCGGTTCGCCGCATCCCGCGCCAGCTTGAACGAGTCACCGGTGACATCGGCGAACTGGATCACCTCGTCGCGCTGGTAGTGGTGACCCAGCACGAACACCTGGTCACCCAACG
Source organism: Kribbella sp. NPDC051587 (assembly GCF_044453945.1). NCBI lineage: Bacteria > Bacillati > Actinomycetota > Actinomycetes > Propionibacteriales > Kribbellaceae > Kribbella > Kribbella sp. NPDC051587. The sequence goes on along the minus strand of NZ_JBITDE010000003.1, from coordinate 513,235 downwards.
CAGCCTTCGCCTTCAGCGCGCGCTCCACCAGGTCCGGATCGGATGCCGGCGGCAACGCCCCCGGGCATTCGACACCTCGCTCCGAGTGCGGATCGGTGCTCTGACCCAAGAACAACAGCGGCAGGGACTTCGGCCCATCGGCGATCGTCGTCACGTCAATCATCGTGCCACGTCCCCACTTCCCCACCCGCACGCGCCACGTAACTGCCCACCTCCCGGACACCCCGTCACGCGTGAAGTCGCTGAGGTGTTCGAGGAGGCGCGTGCTTGGGTTGCCGACGAGATGACCTCGCTCGCCGTCGGTCCGGACGTCACCGCGCCGACGGATCAGCCAGATCGCGGACCGCCAACACTGTCTAACCTCGCCCGGCCCACCCGGTTCGCGCTCAGCGCACCCCGCGCGGACGTTCCACGAGCGGGTTAGACAGTGGCGCAGGTCCGCCCCAACCACCCACACCCGCAGGTGCCACGTCACTGACCGCCCCGGACACCACCCGTCACGCTTGAACCACGAGATGACCTCGCTCGCCTTCGGTCCGGACATCACCGCGCCGACGGATCAGCCAGATCGCGGACCGCCAACACCTACTAACCTCACGCGGCTCACGCGGTTCACGCGGTTCACGCTCAGCGCACCCCGCGCGGACGGTCCACGAGCGGGTTAGACAGTGGCGCAGATCCGCCCCAACCACCCACACCCGCAGGTGCCACGTCACTGACCGCCCCGGACACCACCCGTCACGCATGAACCACGAGATGACCTCGCTCGCCTCCTGTCCAGACGTCACCGCGCCGACGGATCAGCCAGATCGCGGACCGCCAACACTGTCTAACCTCACGCGGCCCACCCGGTTCACGCTCAGCGCACCCCGCGCGAACAGTCCACGAGCGGGTTAGACAGTGGCGCAGGTCCGCCCCAACCACCTACACCTGCACCCGCACCCGCACCCGCACCCGCACCCGTCGAGCATCGCCTGTGGACAACCCAAGCCGGAGCTCAGCGCGCGCGGATAGACTTAAGCAGGAAGAACAGGGGCGGGGGCAATCACCGGGGGACGTGGGCTCCGGCGTACCAGGTGCCTAGCAGGTCTGGGAGGCGGTCGGGGCCCCAGCGGTCGACTGGGGTGATGCGGCCTTGGAGCGAGGCGAGGGCTTTGGCGAGCTCGCCTACGACGTCGCCGCTCCACGGTACGGCGACGCCTTCGCCGGGGCCGACGATCACGGAGGGGCCGCCGCGGTCGAGGCAGACGACCGGGCAGCCGGAAGCCAGGGCTTCGGTGACGGCCCAGCCGGCGGCTTCGCGTAGTGCCGGTGCCAGGACGGCGTCGGCGCGGAACATCGCGGCCAGGACCGCCTCGCGCGGTAGTTGGCCGGTGAACTCGACCCGGTTGCGAACGTCCAGTTGAAGCGCCAGCCGTTCGGCGCGTTCCCAGTCGGGGCCGTCGCCGATGATGCGGAGCTCCCAATCGGCGGCTTCGGGGCGGGCGAGCGCGCTGATCGCGAGCAGGACGCCCTTCCACGGAATCAGCCGGCCGACGAACAGGGCCGTCTTGGTGCCGGGCGCGCCGAACGGCTCGTAGGGGCCGGAGGCGGTGAAGCGGCGGATCGCGACGTTCGGCTGGACGACGATCTCGCGTGCGTACGGGCGGAAGACCTCGGCGACATCGTTGTTCTGGGCAACCATCAGGTCGGCGGTCCGGGCCGCCTTGCGGCCGGTCAGGCGGCGGCGGACGCCGGTGTAGGCGCGGCGAACCAGCTCACCGACCACACCACGCGGGCCGAGCCAATGCGCCATCGACAGCGGGGCGGTCGTCGACCCGCCGACCGGCCCCCAGATCACCTTGGCCGACGAGGGCTGGACCACCCCGGCCGCCATCCAGTCGACGGCGAACGTCAGGTGGTGGATGACGTCGAAGGAGTGTTCGGCGTGCATCCGGTCCGCGGTCCGCGCGGCCAACCGCTGCCACAGCGGGTAGTACCAGTACACGTCCGCGGGCCGCCGGCGCAGCTTCAGCACCCACTTCGGCAGCTCCAGCGGTACGACGGTCAGTCCGGGGACAGGCCGGGCCGCGAGCTCCTCGGCGATCTCGTGCGCGAACTTGCCCCGGGTCAGGAGCCAGACGTCGTGATCGCGCGCGGCGGCCTTGCTCCAGGCCCAGCCGGCGCCGGGCTCCGACCCGCCCTGCGGCCGGCAGGCGTAGGCGCTGATCAGGACCTTGGGCCGGCTCGGCATCAGTTCAATCCCTCCAGCAGGCGGCGCAGATCGGTACTCGAGGTGGACGCCGTGTAGGGGAAGTAGTGCACCTGCGCCCCGACCTCGCCGAGCAGTCGCTCGAGCCGGGTCCCCTTCTCGGTGCCCTTCCAGTCGTCGCCCTTGAACAGGACGTCGTACCGGAGTTGTTTCCACATCTCGAACTTGTCGCTGGACCAGTCGCTGACCACCTCGTCGACCAGGCCGAGGGCCCGGACGACCTCCATCCGCTCGTCGTGCGGAACCACCGGCGGCCGGCCCTTGATCCGGGTCACCACGTCGTCCTCGACGACGCCGGCGATCAGGTGGTCGCAGTGCTCGCGGGCCCGGCGCAGGATGTTCAGGTGCCCGATGTGGAACATGTCGTAGACACCCGGCGCGTAGCCGACGACACCCATCAGCCGCGCACCGGCTGCAGTGCGGCCATCTCTCGGTACCACTTGACCACGGCCGCGACCAGGAACAACAGGTTGATCGCGAGCAGAGCGCCGTACAGGACGACGAACAGCGACGGGTTGCCGAAGGCAAGGAAGACCAGGCACAGGACGCCGTAGTCGGTCGGTGCGATCAGCAACGACTTCAGCACCGAATCGCCGCGCTGGTTGGGCTTCTGGACGTCGCCGTGCCGGTGCCGCAGCTGGTCGATCAGGATCAGCCCGAAGAACAGCACCGACGACAGACACACGTAGGCCAGCGGGATCAGCAGGACCAACTTGTTGCTGAAGGCATCGAAGCGGAAGAACGAGACCAGTACGGCGCTGTGCAGCAGCACGATCTTGACCGAGTCGATCATGTGGTCGAGCCACTCGCCGAGCGGCGAACCGCCACCGCGCAGCCGGGCCAGCTGCCCGTCGGCCGAGTCGAGACCGTACCCGAGGACGAGCAGCGCGGTCACCGCGAGCGCCAGCCCGAACGACGGCCGCACGGTCGCGATCAGGGCGATCCCGGCCAGCGAGCACAGGCCGCTGGTGATGCTGACCTGGTTCGGGGTCCGGCCGGCCAGGAACGCGGTCGCCGCGAAGACCCGCCCGATCCGCCGGTTCACGAACCGCGAGTACGCCGGGGTACCGGCTGACGGCTTCTGCGCCCGGGAGAGCCGGGCGACGACCTCGCCCAGGGAGCCGGCGGTCATGCCACCGAGCTGCGGGACTGCCGCTGGTCGATCGCCGCGCGCAGGATCGTGCTGCGCGACAGGCGGGCATCTGGAAGGACCCGAAGCGATCCGGCCGGTACGTCGGTCAGGTCGTCCGCACCGAGGATGCCGTCGAGGTCGGCGGCGAACACGAGCTTGCCGGTCAGGACCTCGGCGTCGACGTCATCGATGACGACCACTTCGTCGACCGCGCGCAGATGCTCGAGGATCTGGACCCGCTCGACCAGCGGCACGAACGGCCGCGCGCCCCAGGCGTCCATCGCCCACTCGTCGGTCAGCACGCCGACGACGAGCCGGTCACAGGCCGTGCGTGCCCGCTCGAGCACGTCCAGGTGCCCGACATGAAAGAGGTCGAAGACCCCGGCGAGAAATCCATCCTGCGGCAAAACGTGTTCCCCCTGCGGCTCCCCCACGGAGCGTTCTGTTGCGCGGGCAGGCCGTTGAGGGACCTGACCGTCAGCGGTGACCCTATACCCCTGCGTCACGACGTGCCCAGCGTCCTCTCCGGCTGCGGCCGTGCTCGGCGATCGCATCCGTGTAGATCCTCTCCGTGGCCGCGAGGTCGCGCTCCGGGGTGAAACGGTCGAGGTAGACCTGCCGGGCCCGCTGGCCGAAGGCTACCGAAGTGGCCGGATCGGTCACCAGCCCGATCGCCTTGCGCAGTCCTTCGGGATCGCCGGGCTCGGCCAGTGCACCGGTCTCCCCGTCGTCCACCAGCTCCGCCAGCGCGCCGAGCCGGGTCGCGACCACCGGAACGCCGTGTGCGAACGCCTCCACCACCACGAGTCCGAAGGTCTCATACGAACGCGCCGGTACGACGACGGCGCGCGCGGACCGGAGCACTTCCATGCAATCGGCCCACGGTAGTTGACCGAGCACCTGAATCGACAGGTCTTCCCGGGCCCGCTGCTCTGCCTCGGCCCGCAACGGCCCGTCGCCGATCACGATCAGCCGGCCGAGCGAGGAATCCCAAGCCCGCAACAGATCCGCGAAACCCTTGTCCTCGACCAGTCGCCCGAGGAACACCACCGCATCCCCTGGACCAGTCCGGATCTGACCGTCGTGCGGGACGGCATGCGGCTTCACGACGATGCGGTCCGCGTCGAAGCCATGAGCGACGTACCGCTCCTTCACGAACTCCGACGGCGCGATCAGCGTGGTGACGTAGCGCTGCCAGGTGTGCAAGGTGTTGTGCAGACCGATGCTCGTCGCCAGCGGCAACGTCTGCACGCGCGACTCGCGGTAGCAGCCGTGCCGCACGCCGGCCAACGGAAGCTTGCCGACGCAGGAGTCACACGGACCACCGTCACGCTGCAGTACGGCGTTCGCACACATCAGCCGGAAGTTGTGCAGCGTCGCCACCACCGGCAGGTCCAGCCGGTACGCCGCGCGCAGCACCGAGGGGCTGAAGAGCGGGAACGTGTTGTGCACATGCACCACATCGGGCCGATTTCCTTGCAATAGCTGCGTTAAATCGTGTTCGGCCGAAAATGACCATACGGAGCGGAACGGTAACAATGCGCGATCTTTTCGCCCCATCTCGGCGATATCGTCGCTGTTCCGGGCGTAGAGGTCGACCTCATGTCCTGAGTTACCCAGAAAATCAACCGTTTGTGCGACAACGGTGTTCTCACCACTGGGTTGACCACTCCGGTAACGGTTGTGCAACATGGCGACCCGCATGGCACTACCTTAAGTCTCGCGGTGGCTACGCCTGGTTTCCCAGGCCGGTGTCGAACCGCATCCCCGGAGGGTTTCCTTGAGCAGTAAGCGCTCTACGGCGTGGTTCGCAGCGTTCATCGCTGCTGCCGTCGCGGTCGTTACGATCGCCCTCCCGGTGATCGCACACGAGAACAACGCCACAAGTGCCGTGAAGTCACGCATCACTTCGGACCCGTCACTGGCCCGCGGCAAGGTGCCTACGCACCACACCACCAAGCCCGGCGCTGGTCGCCCTTCGGCGAAGGCCACCCCCTCCGCGCGCACCACCAAGAAAGGCCCGGCGACGCCTTCGGCCAAGCCCTCGACCCCCGCCCCGCCAGTGGCAGTCCCAACCGTGCCCGTGATCGACCAGGGCGACGCAGGCCCCACAGTCGCCGGTCCCTGCCACGGCGTCTCGATCAAGCCGAGTGACGACGCGGCCGAGGTCGTCAGTGCGGCCGCAGCCGGTACGACGTTCTGCTTCGCGGCCGGCGTACACCGCATCGGTACGACGATTCGCCCGAAGGCCGGACAGGTCCTCGCCAGCGCGGATCGCGCCGTACTGACTGGGTCCGTGCCGCTGACCGGGTGGACGCGAGACGGTGACCGCTGGGTGGTGCGTGGCGCGCTGCCGTCGGCGTACGGGAAGACCGGGCAGTGTGAGGACAACGTGGCGGACATCTGCCACCTGCGTGAGCAGCTCTTCGTCGATGGCGCGCACCTGACCCGGGTGTCGAAGCTGGCCTCGGTTGCCCCGGGCACCTTCTACGCCGACTACGCCGCGGATGCCTTGTACGTCGGGAGCAACCCGGCCGGGCACTCGGTCGAGATGTCCAAGACGGCCACCGCGATCGAGTCCGGCGCGACCGGAGTCGTCGTACGGGGGTTGACGATCGAGCACTTCGCTTCGGCACCGCAGGCCGGTGCGCTGGTCTCCGGACCGGGGTGGAAGGTCACCGCGAACGACGTGCGCTGGAACCACGCTGTCGGCGTGATGCTGGTCAAGGCGGACAAGACTCAGGTCGCGAAGAACCTGATCCACCACAACGGCCAGCTCGGGCTCGGCCAGTACAGCTCGGCGGACGCGACCATCACCCGCAACGTGGTCAGCGAGAACAACACCGACGGCTTCTGGGTGGCCGACTGGGAGTCCGGCGGCATCAAGTCGACCCGGTCGTCCGGCACGGTCAGCGACAACGTGATCAAGGCCAACCGCGGCGTCGGGATGTGGGCCGACGTCGCCGACGACGGTCGGGTGATCAGCGGCAACAAGATCACCGGGAACCTGGCCGACGGGATCCGGTTCGAGATCAGCAGGAACGGCGTGATCGAGAAGAACGTGATCACCGGCAACGGTTTCGGCACCGGCCGCGGCTCCGGTACGTCGCTGTGGGACGGCGGCGGGATCAACGTGAACACGTCGACCGGCGTGACGATCCGGGGCAACTCCGTGTCCGGCAACGTCAACGGGATCACCGTCCAGTCGCGCACCCGCGGTGCGGGACCCTGGGGCGCCTACGTGCTGCGCGACATCGCGATCACCGGGAACACCGTGACGATGACGGGTGGCACCCAGGCGACCGGAATCGTGCAGAACACCGCGTCACCGGTTCCGGCGGGCGAGGTCGTGTTCTCGGGCAACCGGTACGTGCTGGACGCGCTCGGCGCCAAGCGGTTCGCCAAGGCCGGTACCAAGCTGACCGCCGACGGCTGGCAGGACGCCGGACTGGATGCCGTCAGCACCTTCCTCGCCAACTGAGCCTGGCAATTACTGTTCGCGACCGAATTCGCGCTGTGTGATCGATGCCTGATGCAACGTCAACACATTTGGTGCATTTGGCAACGGAATGAGGGTTGCAATGACTACCCGACGTAGTACGCTGCTGACTTGAAGTCGCGCCTTGGGGGGTGCGCCGAGGAACTACGTTGCCCCCCGGAGGCTCCTCAGTGAAACCACCGCTCGCAGTTCTCGCAGTCGTTGCCACCGGCATCGTCGCCACCACCGCCCTGGCCAGTCAGGCCCTGGGCGCCCCCGGTTCCGCCCCGGACAGCACCGTCGGCATCCGCCTTCCCGACGTCGCTGCTCCCCTGGACTCGCGCCCCACCGCGGAACTACTCAGCGCCCACCCCGGCGTGGAATCGCCGGACGACCAACTCAGCGCCCGCCCCGGCCTGAGATCGCCGGACGACCAGCTCGGCGGCGAGGTTCAGCCCGCCGACGGCTCGCAGACTCTCGCACCAGACGACCAGCCCACCTCCCTCCCGTCCGAGCAGGAGTTCGAGCCCGACCAGGATGCGGGCGAATTCCAGACCGGTGAGGAGCCGGGAGATGTTCAGCCTGGTGACGGTTTGCTGACCGTCGGACCGGCCGACGACCCCACCAGTACGCCGACCGCCGGGCCGGTGCCGACCACTCCCCCGGCTGATCCGGACCCGACGACCCCGCCCGCGGCGCCTGCCTGTGCCGGCACCCGGATCACGCCGCAGCAGAACGCGGCGGCGATCGTTGCCGCAGCGCCGGCGGGGACCACGTTCTGCTTCGCCAAGGGTGTGCACCGGATCAGCGAGACCATCCAGCCCAAGACGAACCAGGTGCTGATCGGCGAGACCGGCGCCGTACTGACCGGCTCTGTCCCCCTCACGCGGTGGACGGCCAACAACGGTGACTGGGTGACCACGGGTGTGCTGCCGACGCCGTACGAGCAAACCGGGCAGTGTGAGGACAACGTGGCGAACATCTGCTTCCTTCGTGAGCAGGTGTTCCTGGATGGCAAACACCTGACCCGCGTCGCCAGCCGCGACAAGGTTGCCCCCGGCACCTTCTTCGGCGACTACGCCGCGAACGCGGTCTATCTCGGCGACGACCCGCGCAAGCACGCGGTCGAGATGTCGAAGACCGCGACCGCGATCGGTTCCAATGCGGTCGGCGTGACGGTGCGGGACCTGACCATCGAACACTTCGCCACCGCACCACAAGGCGGCGCACTGGTGCTCGGGCCGAAGTGGCGAGCGTCCGGCAACGAGGTCCGGTGGAACCACGCGGTCGGCGTCATGCTGGTGAACGCGGACGGCGCCACCCTGGACGAGAACAGCATTCACGACAACGGCCAACTCGGCGTCGGGCAGTACAGCACCGTCAACGGCACGATCACCGGTAACAGCGTTCAGTCGAACAACACCGACGGTTTCTGGATCGCCGACTGGGAGGCCGGCGGCATCAAGACCACCTGGTCGAACGGCGGCACCGTCAGCGGCAACCTGATCAAGGCGAACCGCGGCGTCGGCCTGTGGAGCGACGCGTACGACGACGGCCGGACGTTCAGCGACAACACGATCGTGGACAACGCCGCCGACGGCATCCGGTTCGAGATCGGCCGCAACGGCGTGATCGAGGACAACCTCATCACCGGCAACGGCTACGGCACCGGCCGCGGTTCCGGCCGCTCGCTGTGGGACGGCGGCGGCATCAACGTGAACACGTCGTCGAAGGTCGACGTCCGCGACAACATCGTGGAGAACAACGTCAACGGCATCGCCATCCAGTCCCGCACCCGCGGCTCCGGCCCCTGGGGCGTGAACGTGCTACGCGACATCACCGTCACCGGCAACCGGATCACCATGCGCGGCGGCACCACCGCCACCGGCATGGTGCAGAACTCCGGCGCCGTCATCCCCACCGGCGAGGTGACCCTCGACAAGAACACCTACCGCCTGGACAGCCTCACCTCCACCCGCTTCCAGCAAACCGGCCGCTGGTACACCGCCCGCCAATGGCAGCAACTAGGCCAAGACACCACCAGCACCTTCACCCAAAACCGCCTCCCCCCACCCCGCAAGGCCGGCTAGCCACCGTCGGCGTCCCCCACCACCACCGAGCCGCCCAACGTCCGAACAACCGCACACACCCCCTCCGCTCCTTCGGACGCTAAACCGCCGCCCCACCCCAACGTCCGAACGATCGCACACACCCCCTCCGCTCCTTCGGACGCTAACGCCGGTCCGGCCCTAACGTCCGAACGATCGGAGACGCGCCCTCCGGTTCTTCGGACGTTGGCGGAGCAGTCCGGGGCATGCATGTCGGGGCATCAGCGGAGTACTGCCGAATGGCAGCAGCGAACTACCGCAAACCGGGTTCCGATCGTGGTCAGCACCCTTAGCGTCCGAAAGCACGCCGACCACG
>NZ_JBITDE010000003.1:0-503851 GCF_044453945.1 Kribbella sp. NPDC051587 | reverse complement strand
GAACTACCGCAAACCGGGTTCCGATCGTGGTCAGCACCCTTAGCGTCCGAAAGCACGCCGACCACGTGCGCGGGTCCTTCGGACGTTGGCGGAGCAGTCCGGGGCGATGCACGTCGGGAGGATCAGCGGAGTACTGCCGAATGGCAGCAGCGAACTACCGCAAACCGGGTTCCGATCGTGGTCAGCACCCTTAGCGTCCGAAAGCACGCCGACCACGTGCGCGGGTCCTTCGGACGCAAGGGTGGAGGGGTGGCGTGGGTGGTGGTTAGCGGAGGGTGGTTACGTGGTGGATGAGGAGGTTGCGGAAGGGGGGCGAGTTCTGGAGGGGTGGGGGGAAGACGGAGTTGAGGGCTAGCAGGCTGTCGACTATGGCGGTGGGGGTTTGGGCGCCGTCCAGGGCTGCGGTGAGGAGGGGGGCCTGGGGGTCGTCGAGGGTGGGGGCGGTGTCGACGTAGACCATCCAGGCGGCGACGGCCAGGGCTAGCGTCGTGGGTTCGGCGCCGGCGGCCAGGCGGTCCTCGACGGTGCCCAGGAGGCGGACCGGGAGTTTCACTGAGCCGTCCATCGCGACCTGGGCTGTGCGGTGCTTGAGGGCTGGGTTGGCGAAACGCTCGAGCACTGAGTCGCCGTACGACGCCAGGTCGAGGCCGTCCGGCGGCGTGAGGGTCGGGATGACGTCGTCGGTGATCAGCGCATGGGCCAACCGCGCCAGCTCCTCGTCGCGTACCGCCTCGGCGATCGTCTCGTAGCCACGCAACGCTCCCAGGTACGCGAGCATCGAGTGCGTGGCGTTCAGGATGCGGAGTTTCGCCTGCTCCCAAGGCGCCACGTCCGTGGTGAGCACAGCGCCGCCCTGCTCCCAGGCGGGACGCTCTCCAGCGAAGTCGTCCTCGATCACCCACTGCAGGAACGGTTCCGCGACGACAACCGCTTCATCCCGTACGCCGAGGAGCCGGGCCGCCTCGTCTCGATCCGCGTCCGTGGTCGCGGGCACGATGCGGTCCACCATGCTGGCCGGGAAGCGGGACGCCTCGAACACGTCAGGTACCTTGCCGAGCGCATCGAAGTACTCCGCGACGAGCCGGCGCAGGAACGGGCCATTGGCAACCAGGTTGTCGCAGGACACGATCGTGAGCGGCGACTCCCGGCGAGCCAGCGCGGCGGCCAACTGGCCGACGACGGTCCGCGGCGGGCGACCGGTGAGGTCGGCCTGGATCTCCGGGTCGTCGAGGTCGAGGGCACCGCTCTTGGCGCGGTAGCCCTTCTCGGTCACCGTCAACGTCACGACCGACACTGCTGGATCGGCGATCCGCGCGACCACGGCCTCGGGGTCCTCCGGGGCGGTGAGCACCTCACGGATACTCCCGATCACCTGGACCGTCGGGTCCCCGTTGCCACGCTCGAGAACGGCGTACAGGCCGTCCTGTGGTTGCAGTTGCTCGCGGACGGTGGCAGAACGCTGGCTGACGCCGCTGATGCCCCAGCGGGTGTCACCGGTCTGCGCGGCCGCGCGTTCGGTGATCACGGCCTGGTGCGCGCGGTGGAAGGCGCCGAGACCGAGGTGGACAACACCGACCGACAGCGACCGCGGATCGACGGCTGGCGCAACGGGCAGGTGGGCAAGGCTCAACCTGTTCACGGGGACGACCTCTTTCAACCTTGGACGGACGGTGCAGGGCCGGTCGAGTTGCGCACGATCAGCTCACCGGTCAGTGCGTTCTCGCGAAGGATCGGTGGCTCGGACTCGGGCCTGCTGATCAGACTGAGCAGGACCTCGACGGCGATCTGGCCGGCGCGCTGCTTCGGCAGGCGGATCGTGCTGAGCGCCGGGATCGCCATCCGGGACATCTCGATGTCGTCGACACCGAGCACGCTGAGGTCGTCCGGCACCGAGATGCCGCGCGCGTGCAGCCGGGTCAGCAGGCCGATCGCGATCAGGTCGTTGTAGGTCACCACCGCGGTCGCAGCGGTCGCGACCACTTGGTCCGCGGCCGCGACGCCTCCCTCGTAGGTCGGCGCGAAGTTTCCGACCGCGATCAGCTCGACCTGGCGGGCTTCGGCGGCGGTCCGCAGACCGAGCTCGCGATGCTGGTTCGACCAGGACGCCTCCGGACCACCGACCCACGCGATCCGGCGGTGCCCGAGCGCGACCAGGTGTGCCATCGCCTGACGCATCGCGTCTTCGTCGTCGAAGGTGATTCCGGCGATCCCGCGCACTCGCCGGTTGACCAGTACGACGTTCGTATCCGCGGCGATCGCAGTGAGGTCGTCGGGGCCCGAGCGGGGCGAGCACAGGATCAGCCCGTCGACCTGCTTGGACAAAGCCCGGAACAGCCCGGCCTCGACAGCGGGCTCCTCGTCGGTGTCGGCTACGAAGACCGCGACATCGTCCCGCCGAGCGCGGGCCTGGACTCCCTTGGCGATGCTGGCGAAGAAGGGGTTGGCGAGATCGGGGACGACGAGCCCGACGTTTCCGGTGCGGCCGGTGATCAGGCCGCGGGCCGCCCGGTTCGGCTGATAGCGGAGCTGATCGACGGCCGTGGCCACCCGGGCCCGGGTCACCTCGTTCACCATCTCCGGCATCGAGAGCGCGCGGGACACGGTGGACGGCGAGACGCCGGCAAGCCGGGCCACGTCACGGATCGTCGCGGGCATCGTCACCTCCTCCGGTCTGGCTGCGAATCAGTCTGCAACTTGTTTCAGAAGAGTGTCAAACTACGCCGAGCGATGCACTATTTGCCTAACAAAGGAACGACTGCAATCCTTTTCAGTGTTCGCCGCAGTCGATCACCACCGGAGGCCCACATGCCCAAGGCCCTGCAGCCCCATCCCGATCGCGCCCTGCCGCCCGGAGAGTCCCGCGATCTCGCGCGGCGGATCCATGCGTCGACGAAGGACCTGCCGCTGCTCTGTCTGCACGGGCACGTCGACATCGGGTTGTTCGCGGCCGATGCGCCGTTCGGCAACCCGGCCGAGCTGCTGGTGATCCCGGACCACTACGTCACTCGGATGCTCGTCTCGCAGGGCGTCTCCCCCGACCGACTCGGCCTGGCACGCCGCAACGGCGACCGGACCGCCGATCCGCGAGAGGTCTGGCGCGAGTTCTGCGCGCATTGGCATCTCTTCCGTGGAACCCCGAGCCGGTACTGGCTGGAGCACGAGTTCGCCGAGGTACTCGGCCTGACCGTGCACCCATCACCCGAGACAGCTGACGAGCTGTATGACCAGATCTCCGCGCGGATCGCGGAGCCCGGCTTCCGGCCGCGAGCGCTGCTCGACCGGTTCAACATCGAGTTGCTCTCGACCACCGACGCCGCGACCGACGACCTGGCTCAGCACGCACAGGTCCACGCCGAGCTTCCAGGCCGAGTGATCCCGACCTTCCGCCCCGACGCCGTAGTGCACGTCGATCGCCCCGGCTGGAGATTCTTGATCGAGCAGCTCGGACAGCTCGCCGAGGTCGACACCTCGACGTACGGCGGTTATCTCGAGGCGATCCGGAAGCGGCGGCAGGTGTTCGTGCAGGCGGGAGCCCGAGCGACCGACCACGGGCACTTCAGCGCGTCCACAACACCGCTGACCGACGGCGAGGCGGAGCGGATCTACGCCGAGGCGCTGAAGGCTCAGGCGTCGGCAGAGGACGCGGCTGCGTTCGCCGGACACATGCTGTTCCAGTCGGCAGTGATGTCGGCGGAGGACGGACTGGTCATGCAGCTGCACCCAGGGGTGTTGCGGGATCACGATCCGGCGATCCACGCGACGTACGGGCCGGACCAGGGACACGACATCCCCGTGACGACCGAGTTCACCCGGTCGTTGCGGCCGCTGCTCGAGCGGTTCGGGCACGCGGACGGCTTCCGGATCGTGCTCTTCACGGTCGACGAAACGACGTACTCGCGGGAGCTCGCGCCGCTGGCCGGCGTGTACCCGGCCGTGCGGCTCGGGGCGCCGTGGTGGTTCCTCGACAGCCCTGGTGGGATGCGGCGGTTCCGCGAGCTGGTGACCGAGACCGCCGGCTTCTACAACACCTCAGGCTTCGTCGACGACACCCGCGCGTACCTGTCGATCCCGGCCCGGCACGACCTCGCCCGCCGCATCGACGCCGGCTATCTGGCCGACCTGGTTACGCAGCATCGCCTCGACGAGGAGGATGCCTTCCAGGTCGCGCAGGACCTCGCCTACAACCTCGCCCGGGACACGTACCTGGGCTAGCGGTAGTCTCCACCAGATCTTGTACGGCGGGGGCCTGGAAGGGACATGGATGAGGCGCGGGGTTGGGATCGGTACGGCGGTCGTGGTCGGGCTGCTGCTGGCCGGGTGCACCGACAGTGGTGGACCGAAACCGGCTGACCCGACCGTGACGGTGCCGACCGGACCGCCGGCTGCAGCGGCAGCGGTCCTCGGCCCGACCGGCCCCAGTACGGCGGCTCCGTGTCGCGGGACCGCGATCGCGGTCGGCGCGGATCCGCAGGGCGTCATCGACAGCAGCCCGGCCGGTACGACGTACTGCTTCGCGCCCGGGGTGCATCGGATCAGCCGGCCGATCAAACCGCACGACGGAGACACCTTCGGTGGTGGTTCCGGCGCGGTGCTGACCGGGTCGGTGCCGCTGACCGGATGGGCCCGGGAGGGTTCGAACTGGGTGGTGCGCGGCGTGCTGCCGGCGGCGTACCAGCTCAAGGGCCAGTGCGAGGACAACCGCACGAACCCGTGCCAGCTCGGCGAGCAACTGTTCGTCGCCGGTGTGCACCTGACCCGGGTGATGAGTCTGGCGGAGCTCAAGCCGCGCACGTTCTTCGCCGACTACGCCACCAACGCCGTGTACGTCGCCACCGATCCGGCCGGCCGCGCCGCCGAGCTGTCGCGGACGACGACGGCGTTCGCCGGCGGCGCGCAGCGGGTCACCGTGACCGGGCTGACGATCGAACACTTCGCGTCCCGTGCGCAAGGCGGTGCGCTGGAGGCCGGTCCCGGCTGGCACGTGACCGGCAACGAGGTGCGCTGGAACCACGCGGTCGGGGTGATGCTGATCGAGGCCGACGGCGCCCAGGTCAGCCGGAACACGATCGCCGACAACGGGCAGCTCGGCCTCGGCCAGTACCAGTCGGCCGGCGTCCGGATCACCGCGAACCTGGTCACCCGCAACAACACCGACGGCTTCTGGATCGCCGACTGGGAGTCCGGCGGGATCAAGTCGACGCGCTCGTCCGGCGAGATCTCCGGGAACGACGTGGTCGCCAACCGCGGCGTCGGGATCTGGAGCGACATCGCCGAGTACGACCGGCGGATCAGCGCGAACCGGATCACCCGGAACGCCGCCGACGGCATCCGCTACGAGATCAGCTACAACGGCGTGATCGACCAGAACGTTGTCGAAGGCAACGGCTTCGGCACCGGCCGTGGCTCGGGCGGCAGCCTCTGGGACGGCGGCGGGATCAACGTCAACACGTCGGCCGGCGTCCAGGTCCGCGGCAACCTGGTCAAGGACAACCGCAATGGCATCTCGATCCAGTCCCGGACCCGTGGCGACGGACCACGCGGCCGCTATGTGCTCAGTGATGTGGTCGTCGAAGGGAATCTGATCGTGCTCGGCGGCCCGGACGCCAGTACTGGCGTGGTCGAGAACAAGGACTCCCCCACCCAGTCGGGCGCTGTCACGTTCCGCCGCAACAGCTACCAGCTGCCCAGCAGTACCCGCTTCGGGTACCGCGGGAAGTCGCTCACCTGGCCGCAGTGGCAGGAAGCGGGCTTCGACCAGGACTCGGTCAGCAGCTAAGCCATACTCAGTCTTCGACGCCGTATTCGGTCGGCGTCGCAGATGGCGGCGGCCACCAGCAGGTGGACGGTCATCGAGGAGAGGTCGGACAGGCCGCTCTCGTTCAGCGAGGCGGCGGTGACGTAGCCGAGCAGCAGGGCACCACAGGCGCGCACGTACGGCGTCGGGGCCCGCAGCACGGAGATCCAGGCCAGCAGCAGGGCCAGGGCGACGATGACGACGGCGATCAGGCCGGTCTCCCAGTAGAGGCCGAGCCAGCTGTTGTCGATCGCCATCACGTCGATGTCGCCCTCGCCGCGGCGGAGCAGGATCCGCTTGTTGCCGAGCCCGTGGCCGATCAGCGCGGTCTGGACCGAGACCTTCTCGTCGAGAACCGCCTGCCAGCTGGTGGTGCGGCCGCTGAGCGAGCTGATCTGTCGCGTCCCCTGGCCGCGCAGGAGCCAGGTGTGCAGCGAGCCGATGGTCAGGAAGGCGACCCCGAGCAACGCCGGTACGCCGAGGGTCGCGAGCCGGCCGAACCAGCTCTTCCGGGTGAGCAGCAAGGCCAGCACCAGCCCGAAGGCGACGGCCGCGGCCGAGGTGCGCGTCCGGCTGGCCGCGACCAGGATCCCGCCCAGGCCGATCAGGGCGGCCGCGGACAGCAAGGACAGCTTGCGGCACAGGTAGCCGATCAGGGCCAGTCCGAGCATGATCGCGCCGACCTCGCCGACGCGGGGCGGCAGCATCGGGATGATGACGCCCTGCAGCCGGGAGCCGGTCCCGAGCGAGCTGAGCGGACGCCAGGCCAGGCTGGGTGCGTACGCGAGGCTGGCGACCACCGTGATCGCGAGCAGGATGTGGGCCCAGAGGTGCGCGCGGATCAGGCGCTCCGGCACCTGCACGAGGGGGCGCCAGAGCAGGAAGACCAGCACCAGGCCGATCAGGAAGCGGGCCAGCCGGGTGAGCGGGCCCATCGGCTCGGCCAGCAGGAACGCCGTCGCGGTCGCGAACAGCACGTAGCCGACGTACAGGCTTGCGGTCGGGTTGACCCGGGTCCGGAAGCCGGGTTTGGTCGCGGCCATCGCGATCAGGAAGAGCGCGCCGAGCAGCAGGCCCTTCATCACGCTGTTGGTGGAGCCGGTCGTGCCCTGCGGTGCGGCGACCCGGGAGGACCAAGGCTGGACGCCGAGCACGAACAGGCACCACAGCATCAGCCAGAACCAGGCCGGCTTCTCCGACGGCGTCTCGACCGTGCCCGGGACCGCTTGGGCCAGCCGGTCCCGGCGTGGCCCCCAGCCCCGTCCGATCCGGTACTCCGCGCCGGACCGGAACAGCTCCGCCGCTGGTTGTCTGGCCAAGGTCAGCGCACGTGCGGGGTTGCAGACTCCGCAGGCGAGTAGTTGAGCGGGATGCCGAGCGTCTCGTCGTGGTCGGAGGCACCGATCAGTACGACGCCGAGGACCGGCGCGCCGGCATAGTGCAGAGCGCCCGTGAGCCGGGCGACGTCCATCTCCTTGTCGTGCCCGACCTGGACGACGAGGACGGACGCGTCCACCGCGGCCGCCAACGGCGAGATGCCGTGCCTGCCCACGGCAGCCGGGCCGTGGATGACGACCGAGTAGCCCGGCGGAAGGTCGGCGACGATACCGGGGACGAGGGACGGGCCGACGGCTGAAGCGGTCTCCTCGTGGTTCATCCCCGGCGGCAGCACGTAGAGGTCGGAGACCGGGCCGGGCCGGAAGAGCTTGCGGGCCCGGACCGCACGGGTGGCGGCCGGCTCCAGGACCAGGTCGGTCAGGCCCTCGTGCCCGGTCACGTGCGGCAGGACCGGCGTCCCTTCGACGTCGGCCAGCACGAGCAGGGTCTCGCGGCCGTCGCGGGCGTTCGCCTCGGCCATGGCCAGGGCGATACCGGCCGCGTTCGGGCTCGGCGAGGCGGAGACGACCAGCAGGGCCCCGGGTCCGCCGCTGGCGAAGGCGCGTGGGTTCAGCTCGCGGCGGGCCAGCGCACCGCTCGCCTCGGCGCCCAGCGCGGTGATTTCGTACTGCGGGAGCTCCGGCGCCGACCGGTGCCAGATCCGCCGCCGGTTCCCTTCGGAGGCTGCGATCACCGGCGAGCTCGACGCCCGCGCCGCCTGGTCACGGGTCAGGATGTACGGCGTCAGATGTGTCCGCAGCAGCGCCAGACCCAGCCCGAGCACCAGTCCGAGGATGCCGCCGACCAGGATGTCCCGCGCCACCATCGGCGACGAGGAAGCAGTATCGGTCGTGGCCGGGGTAACCAGCTCGCTTCCGGCGCCGACAGCGGTCAGCGCCTTGCGCATCGCCGCCGCGTCGTCGGCGGCCTGCCGGGCCTCTGTGGCCAGACCGACCCGCTGGTCGCGCAGCTGGCTCGCGGTCTGGGTGTCACCACGCTGGACGGCCTCGTCGATCTGGCTGACCAGCGACTTGGACTGCGTGGTCGCGGTCTTCGCCCGGTCCTGCGCCTGGCTGGCCAGCGTGGTCAGCAGCACCTTGGCCGCGTCGTTGCGCTGCTTCAGGTAGATGGTCGCGATCGCGTTCGCCCGCTGCACGGCCTGGGACGAGGTCGGGCCGTCGGTCGTCACCAGGTACGCGTTGTCGGTGACCGCCTTCACCCGGGTCACCGAGGCGAGCGCCTGGATGGTCTCGTCGGTGGTCGACATCCCGAGCGACTGCGCGACCCCGCGCAGGAGCCGCGGACTGGCCATCACCCGCGCCTGCGTCTCGGCGGGCAGGTCCATGCCCAGCGGCCCGGTCTTGTCGGTGCTGCTGGGCAGCTTGCCGACCAGGGCGGGTGGCACCGCCGGACCGATGACGAGCTGGCTGGAGGCCGTCCAGCGCGGGGTCTGGGACAGCGCGAACACCGACGCACCCACCAGACCGAGCACGACACAGGCCAGAATCAGCCACTTCTGCCGTAGCAGTGACTGAGCGGTTTCCCGCCAGACCACAGTGCCCGGTTCCATCCCAACCTCATTCCGTCGACCAGCGCCTCAGGATAGCCACGACGGCAAGGCGTGGCGAGTCGGTCTCGCAGTGTGCCAGACCCGAGGCGCTACTCTCTTCCCCAGGTCTTCGGGGGCAAGTGGAAGACCGTCAATGTCCTAGGGGGGACATCACAGCATGAAGAGATGGTTCGTCACGTCCGCGACCGCCGCCGCTCTGGTCGCCGGATCGCTGGTTCTCGCACCGAGCGCGCAGAGCGCCGAGACGTCGCTCGCGGCCACCGACAGCCCGGTCTGGCAGACCAACGGCAGCGTGCAGGGCCTGGCCGTCGCGGGCGGCAAGGCGTATGCCGGAGGCCGGTTCACCAGCGTCCGCCCGCCGGGCGCCGCCGTCGGGACCAGCGAGGTCGCCCAGGCCTACCTGGCCGCCTTCGACCAGAGCACCGGTGAGCTGGCCGCCTCGTTCGCGCCGGTCCTCAACGATCAGGTGTACGCCGTCGCCGCGTCCGCCGACGGCTCGCGGATCTTCGTCGGCGGTGACTTCACGACGGTCGACGGCGTCACCCGGAACCGGATCGCCGCCTTCGACACCGCGACCGGCACCCTGGTCGCGAGCTGGAAGCCGAGCGTCTCCTACCGGGTCAAGACGATCGCCGTCTCCGGGAACACCGTGTACTTCGGCGGCTCGTTCGGCCTGGTGAACGGCCAGGACCGGCCGCGCCTCGCCGCGGTGACCGCCGACACCGGCGCCCTGCTGCCGTTCGCGCCGAACGTCAACGGCGACGTGTACGCCGTCGATGCCGCCGACGACGGCTCGAAGGTGTACGCCGGAGGTCAGTTCAGCCAGGTCAACGGCACCAGCCAGAACACCGCGGTCAGCCTCGACCCGGTGACCGGTGCCGTCCTGCCGTTCCCCGGAGCATCCGCCGTACCGCCGCCGAACGGCAGCTGCACGACCCGCGTCAAGACGATCGACGCCAGTGGGGACACCGTCTACTTCGGGAACGGCGGTGACGGCGGCGGCTGCTTCGACGGCACCTGGGCCGTCGACATCGCCACCAACGCGTTGAAGTGGAAGAACCAGTGTCTCGGCGCGACCGAGGCGGTCAAGGTCGTCAACGGCTGGCTCTACAAGGGCTCGCACGCCCACGACTGCGCGAACCAGGGCGCCGGCGGCTTCCCGCAGGGCTTCGGTTACCGCTTCCTGCTGAGCGAGAAGCTCAGCGACGGATCACTCGGTCCGTGGTTCCCGAACACCAACGCCGGCCCGCCCACCGAGGTCGGCCCGCTGGCCTTCGCGACCGGCGGAAGCGACCTGTGGGCCGGTGGCGACTTCACCATCACCAACGGCGTCGCCCAGCAGGGCCTGACCCGCTTCACCAACGCGAGCCCCGGTGCGGCACCCGCCAAGCCGGCGAAACTGACGCCGTACAGCGTCGAGCCGGGCACCGTGCAGATCCACTTCCCGACCGTGGTCGACAACGACGACAGCACGCTGACCTACCGGCTGCTCAAGGGCTTCAGCAACACGACCATCGCGACCTGGACCGCCAAGTCGACGCCCTGGGATCGGCCCTGGCTGCACTACACCGACACCAACGTCACGCCCGGCGAGTCGACGAACTACCGAGTCGAGGTCACCGACGGCAGTACGACGCTGCGCGGCAACTACTCCGACCCGGTGACGGTGGCTGCGGCGAAGTCCACGGCGTACGACCAGATCGTCAGCTCCGACGGCCCGCAGGCGTACTGGCGGCTCGGCGAACCAGCCGGTACGACGACCTCGGTCGACGCGTCCGGCCAGAGCAACAACGGCACCTTCACCGGTATGACGCTCGGCGCGGCCGGTGCGATCGCCGGGAACACGGCGGCCACGACCAGCTCGAGCACTGGCCGGATGGTCGGCGAGAAGGCGTACAGCATGCCGCAGCAGTTCACGGTCGAGGCCTGGGTCAAGCAGAGCTCGACGCGCGGCGGCCGCATCCTCGGCTTCGGCAACTCCAAGACCGGCAACAGCACCGGTGGCGGCGACCGGATGCTCTACATGCGGTCGACCGGAGCGATCCTGTTCGGCGTCAACGACGGTGCCCAGCGGACCGTGACCAGCCCGTCGGGCAAGAACGACAACCAGTGGCACCACGTGGTGGGCACCTTCGACAACGGCCTGCTCAAGCTGTACGTCGACGGCGTCCTGTCCGGCAGCACCAGCACCGGTACGGCGTCCCTGTACTACGGCTGGTGGCGGATCGGGTACGACAACACCAGCGCGTGGACCGGCGGCGGAGCCACCCAGACCGGACTGGCGATCGACGAGGCGGCGGTTTACCCGTATGCCCTGACCGCTTCGCAGGTGCAGAGCCACTACAGTGCACGGTGAGCATTCTGTCGGGGAGTTGTCGCTCAAAGTCATCATGCGCTATGACTGATGCTCCCCGCCCAGTCAAAGGAACTTGATGAAGAAGCTAGTTCTGGCCGTAGTCACCGCCGCGGCCGTTGTCGCCGCGGCGCTGATCCCGTCCGGCCCACCGGTTCAGGCCGCCTCGAAGGGCTTCGGCTCCGCGGTCTCTGCCGTGCGCCAGACGGCCTGGCAGACGAACAGCAGCGTGAACGCGCTGGCGATCGCCGGCAACACCGTCTACGCCGGTGGCCTCTTCACCAGGATCCGCCCGCCGGGCGCGGCCAAGGGCGTGCGGGAGTCCGTGCGCACGTATGTTGCCGCCTTCAACAAAACCACCGGCGCGCCGACCACCTTCGCCCCGAAGCTGAACGGCGCCGTCTACAGCGTCGCCACCAGCCCGGACGGCAAGTGGGTGGTGCTCGGCGGTGACTTCACCACCGTGAACGGCGTCAAGCGCAGCAAGATCGCCATGTTCAGCGTGGCCACCGGCCAGTTGGCCGCATCCTGGGCGCCGGTGGTCTCGGCCCGGGTCAAGGCACTGGCCATCTACGGCAACAGCGTCTTCCTGGGCGGTGCGTTCACCAAGATCGGCGCCACGGTCCGCAACCGGCTCGGCGCTGTCACGCTGAGCACGGGTGCCCTGCTCAAGTGGAACCCGAACGCCGACGACGACGTGTACGCCGTTGCCACGTCCGCGGACGGCACCCGGGTGTTCGTCGGCGGCCCGTTCGAGACGATCAACAGCCGCGACCACTACTCGCTCGCGATGGTGAACAGCACCACCGGCGCGGCCCTCTCGATGCCGGCCGCGGCGCTGATCCCGAAGCCGGACTGGAACTGCACCACCCGGGTCAAGGTGATCACCACCTCCGCCAACCGGGTCTTCGTCGGCAACGGCGGTGACGGGCAGGGCTGCTACGACGGGATCCTCGCCGCCGATTCGGCCACCGGCAAGGTGGTCTGGCAGAGCAAGTGCCTGGGCGCCAACGAGGCGCTGAAGGTCATCGACGGCTGGCTCTACAAGGGCTCGCACGCCCACGACTGCAGCCAGGACGGCTCGTTCGGCGACGGCACCGGCACGCACTTCCTGCTCACCCAGAGCGTTGCCAACGGCAAGATCGGCCCCTGGTTCCCGAACACCGACGCCGACCAGAACAGCACCACGAAGGTCGGTCCGCTGGCCTTCGCCGGGGACAGCACCGGCCTGTGGGCCGGTGGCGACTTCCTGCACGTGGCCGGCAAACCCCAGCAGGGGCTCACCCGGTTCAGCAGCGCACCGGGCGGCGCGTTCCCCGCCGTACCGAAGGCACCGGCTCTGACGGCCGGCAAGGCCAAGGTCACGCTCAGGTTCACCGATGTCTACGACGTCGACAACATCACGCTGACGTACAACGTCTTCCGCGGGAACACCCGGATCGGCTCCTACAAGTACAACTCGTACTACTGGGATCCGCGGAAGTCCTACACGGTCACCGACACGGGCGTGAAGTCCGGCCAGACCGTCGGATATCGAATTGAAGTCACCGACGACAGGAACACCGTCAAAAGCTCGACAGCATCCGTGAAGGTGCACTAGAACTAAGGGTCTGCCCAACCGGGCAGACCCTTCGTCTTCGCCCACCGGCCGCCCGCCGGTCCCCGCTCTTCCTTCTGCCCGATCTGCCCATAGGCCGCACGGGGCGGCCCGATCTACAGTGAACCCAAGGGGGGTTCATCCACGTGAGGAAACTGATTGCTGCGCTCAGCGCGGCAGGTCTCGGCGTCGCCGGGCTCCTGGTCGCCCTGCAGCCGGCCCAAACCGCTGTCACCACCGCCGGTCCGCTCACCGCGCTGCCGGCCACGGCCTGGCAGACCGACGCGAGTGTGCTCGGACTGGCCGTCGCCAAGAACAAGGCGTTCGTCGGTGGCCGCTTCCTGAACGTCCGTCCGCCGGGCGCCGCACCTGGTGCCAGCCAGACCAGCCGGACCTACCTGGCCGCGTTCAACGCGACCACCGGCGCGCTCGACACCACCTTCAACCACGTCCTGAACGGCATCGTCTGGTCGATCGTCGCCTCGGCCGACGGCACCAAGATCTACGTCGGCGGTGACTTCACCAAGGTCGACGGTGTCACCCGCAACCGGCTGGCCGCCTTCGACAGCACCACCGGCGCCCTGATCGCGAACATCAAGCCCAGCGTGTCCTACCGGGTGAAGGCGCTCGCCATCGGCGGCAACAGCCTGTACCTCGGTGGTTCGTTCGGACTGGTGAACGGCGTCGCCCGCAACCGGGCGGCAGCGATCAGCACGGTCGACGGCACCCTGCAGCCGTGGAACCCGAACCTGGACTCCGACGTGTACGCGATCGACGCGGCCGACGACAACTCCAAGGTCTACCTGGGCGGCACGTTCACCAAGGTCGGCACCACCAGCCGGTGGGCCGTGGCCAGCGTGAACAACTCGACCGGCGCGATCCTGCCGTTGTCCGCGGCCTCCGCCGTACCGGCCCCGACCTCGACCTGCAAGAGCCGGGTCAAGGACATCGAGACGGTCGGTACGACGGTCTACTTCGCCAACGCCGGTGACGGCGGCGGCTGCTTCGACGGCACCTGGGCCGCGGATGTTGCCACCGGCAACCTGAAGTGGCGGAACACCTGCCTGGGCGCCACCGAGGCGATCACGATGGTGCAGGGCTGGCTGTTCAAGGGCTCGCACGCCCACGACTGCGGCGCCGCCACCGCCGGTCCGTCCTTCCCGGAGGGCTACGGTAACCACTACCTGCTGCTGCAGAACCCGGCCGACGGCAAGATCGGGTCCTGGTTCCCGAACACCAACGCCGCCGCACCGACCCAGGTGGGCCCGCTCGTCTCGGCCACCGGTGGCACCGACCTGTGGGTGGGTGGCGACTTCACCACGGTCAACGGGGCCGGCCAGCAGGGTCTGACCCGGTTCACCGGTCTCGGGAACGGCGCCGTACCGCTCGGCCCGGCGTTGCCGACGCTGTCCAACGCCGTGACCAAGCAGGTCAAGGCGACCGTGCAGACGTCACTCGACAACGACGACGTCACGCTCACCTACCGGCTGCTGCGCGGGTCGACGAACACGGTCGTGGCCACCACGACCGCGAACTCGACCTTCTGGAGCCGGCCGACCGTCACGCTGACCGACCCGACCGCACCGGTCGGTTCACAGATGTACCGCATCGAGGTCTACGACGGGCACAACACCGTTCGCGGTGGCTACGCCACCATCACGGTCAAGTAGTAGGCACCGCACCTCCGAGCCCCCGGTCGACCTGACCGGGGGCTCGGTCATGTGTCATACCGAGGGACTACTTTCGTCAGCGAAGTTGAGTCCGACGGCGGATGCCCCGCGGGCCACGGTCCGGCGATGCTGTGGGTATGACACGCAGCACGCGCCGAGCCCTCCAGCTGATCGGAACAGTCCTCGCCGGTACGGCGTTCCTGGCCGCGTTGCTGATCGGCCACCACCAGCCGGAGTCCCGGCTCTGGAAGACGGCCGCGTCGATCACGATCACCCTGGCCGCGCAGATCCGCGGCAAGGCCGTCACGCCGGATGCGGTCGCTGACCTGCTGCCCGGCGGTGGGCGGTAATCGCTCGGCGGGCCTGGGACCACCAGAGCAGCAGAGTGCAGAAGGATGCGCCGGCCAGCCCCCAGGCAGCGCCCTCGGGACCGCCCAGATAGGCGCCTCCGACGCCACAGACGATCAGGACGACCGAAGACACCAGCCGGACGCCCAGACCACGGGAGGCGGCCGCCAAGGCCCGCAGGATGGCGAAGGCACCCGCGTTCGAGGCACCGAGTGCCTGGAGCAGGATGACCGGAACCAGTACGGCGTGGGCCTGCGCCCAGACCCCGGGACCCAGCAGCTCCCGGCCGACGGCTGGTGGCAGCAGCAGGAAGACGGCACCCCACGCGAAGGCGCCGGCCCCGACACCGAGTGAGATGGCCAGACCGACCAGCCATAGCCGGCGGTAGGAGTGGGCCAGCGCTCGGGTCGCTTCGGGGACCGAGATCATCCGGATGCCCTGGTTGAGCACGTTCACCGGCCCGAGCAGGACCTGGGCGCCCCGGATTCCCGCGGTCGCGACCAGGCCGGCCGCGGCGGTGATCCCGAGCATGTAGACCTGGATCGTGCCGGAGACAGCGAGCAGCTCACCGACGTACTTCGGGGTCAGGTCCCAGTTCTGACGTACCCATTCCCGGATCAGCTGCCGGCGCGGAGCGAGGCCGGCCTGGAAACGTCCGGCCACCGCGGCGATCACCGCGCCGAGCCCCCAGGCCAACGTGAGCGAGAACGCGGAGGCAGCGCCGGTCAGGTAGAGCCCGCCGAAGATCGCGAGCATGGCCAGCAGCCAGATCAGGTCGTTCAGGAACGCCTTCTGTCCCTCACCGATCACGAAGAACGCCCAGCGCCAGGCATCCTGTAGCAGGAGGCCAGGCATCGTGACCGCGAAGGCGATCAGGACGCCCTTGGAGGGCACCCCCGGGAACAGAGCGATCGCCAGCGCGACCACGAGGCCGAGGAACCCGATCAGGACCGCGGTCGCCGTACTGGCTCGCACCGCACGTTCCCACGCTGGGGTGCGGTCACCGGAGTGGCGGACCGACAGGGGCTCGGTGGCGACCGCCCGGGAGACGTTGAGCGCGATCGTGTAGCCGCCGAAGGCCAGTGCGTAGACACCGAAGTCGGCGACCGAGCTCGAGCGTGCGACGACCAGACCGACCGCCAGATTGCTCAGGCTGGACAGCGCCTGATCGGCCAACCCCCACCCGGCGCGACCGGCGGGTCCGGCGAGTCGACTGAGCTTCGGCCGCCGGATCCTCACCCGTGCACGTTACACAGCACGCGGCGGGCGGCGCAGGATGCCGAACACGAAACGCGGGATGCCGATCAGATAGCGCTTCCAGAGCCGCCGCGGCTCCTTGTACAACCGATAGCTCCACTCCAGCCCGGCACGCTGCATCCACAGCGGTGCCCGGTCCAGACGGCCGGTGTGGAAGTCGAAGGCAGCCCCGACACCGATGAGGATCGCCGCGTTCAGCTGCTCGCGGTGCTGAGCCATCCAGCGCTCCTGCTTCGGAGCACCGAGTCCGACCCAGATGATGTCCGGCTGCGCCGAGTTCATCCGGTCCACCGTCTCGGCCTCCTCGGCCTCGGTCAGCGCCCGGTACGGCGGGCACTCGACCCCCATCACCTTGAGCGCCGGGTGCTGTTCCTGGAACGTCATCCGCAGCTCGTCGGCGACGCCCTCCGCGCCGCCGTAGAAGTACTGCGTCCAGCCACGATCCGCAGCCTCGGACATCACCCGCTCCAGCAGGTCCGGCCCGGCCACCCGATCCATCTGCTCGAAGCCGGCCTTCTTGCCGGCCCAGACCAACGGCATCCCGTCCGGTACGACGAGCCCGGCCGTGTTGTAGACCGCCGTCAGCCGCTCATCCGCCCGCGCGTGTAGCAGCGCGTTCATGTCGGTGACGCAGACCAGCTGCCGTTCGCCGTTGTCGATCCAGCGCTCGAACGTCGCGACCGTGTCGTCGAGATTCGTCACGCTGACATGGATGCCGAGTACGTCGACCCGATCCGCTGCGGTCGCGGGGGCTTCCAGGTCGGTCATCGGTCGTCCTCCGGGGTCAGCAGGGCCAGATCCGCGTCGACCATGATGCGGACCAGCTCGGGTACGTGGGTCTGGGCCTTCCAGCCCAGTTCGGTGTTGGCCTTGGACGCGTCGCCGATCAGCGAGTCGACCTCGGTCGGCCGTTCGTAGCGGGAGTCGTGATCGACGTACTCTTCCCAGTCCAGCCCGACGTGGTCGAAGGCCAAGGAGACGAAGTCTCGCACCGAGTACGACGTACCGGTCGCGATCACGTAGTCGTCGGGAGTGTCGGCCTGCAGCATCCGCCACATGCCCTCGACGTACTCCGGGGCGTAGCCCCAGTCCCGGCAGGCCGACAGGTTGCCCAGGTACAGGCGGTCCTGCTTGCCGAGCTTGATCGCGGCCACCGCCCGGGTGATCTTGCGCGTCACGAACGTCTCACCGCGCCGCGGCGACTCGTGGTTGAACAGGATCCCGTTCACCGCGAACATCTCGTAGGCCTCGCGGTAGTTCCGCGTCATCCAGTACCCGTACAGCTTCGCCGCCCCGTACGGCGAGCGCGGGTAGAACGGGGTCGACTCGTTCTGCGGCGGTGGCGTCGCACCGAACATCTCCGACGACGACGCCTGGTAGAACCGGCAGTCCAGCCCGATCATCCGGATCGCCTCGAGCAGCCGCGTCGTCCCCATCCCGGTCGTGTCACCGGTGTACTCGGGCTCGTCGAACGACACCCGCACATGCGACTGCGCCGCCAGGTGGTACACCTCGACCGGCCGGATCGAGGCCAGCAGCG
This sequence comes from Kribbella sp. NPDC051587, assembly GCF_044453945.1. NCBI lineage: Bacteria > Bacillati > Actinomycetota > Actinomycetes > Propionibacteriales > Kribbellaceae > Kribbella > Kribbella sp. NPDC051587. The sequence goes on along the minus strand of NZ_JBITDE010000003.1, from coordinate 486,345 downwards.
TCACCAGCCGTGACCCGTCGGTCAGATCCCCGTAGTGCAGGAACAGCCGCTGATCGCTCTGGTGCGGGTCCTCGTACAGGTGGTCGATCCGCTTGGTGTTGAACGTCGACGCCCGCCGGATCAGGCCGTGCACCTCGTAGCCCTTGGCCAGCAAAAGCTCAGCGAGATACGACCCGTCCTGCCCCGTGATCCCAGTGATGAAAGCCTTTTTCGGTGTCTGTGTCACGCAGAGTGCTCCAAGTACCAGGCGTAGGTGGCGGCCACTCCGTCGGAGAGGTCGATGGTCGGCTTCCACCCCGACGCCCGCAACCGGCTCACATCGAGCAGCTTGCGCGGCGTCCCGTCCGGCTTGGACAAGTCGTTGCTGATGGCCCCTTCGTACCCGACGACCCGGGCAACCAGAGCGGCCAGCTCCTGGATCGTGACGTCTTCACCGACGCCGACGTTGATCGGCTCCGGCTCGTCGTAGTGCTCCAGCAGATGCAGGCACGCATCCGCCAGGTCGTCCACGTGCAGGAACTCCCGGCGCGGAGTCCCTGTCCCCCACAACACCACCTCCGACGCACCCGCGGCCTTGGCGTCGTGGAACCGGCGGATCAACGCCGGCAACACATGCGACGAGGTCAGGTCGAAGTTGTCGTTCGGCCCGTACAGATTCGTCGGCATCGCCGAGATCCACCGCAGGCCGTACTGCCGCCGGACCGCCTGCACCTGCATGATGCCGGCGATCTTCGCGATCGCGTACGCGTCATTGGTCGGTTCCAGCTCACCGGTCAGCAGACTCGACTCACGAATCGGCTGCTCGGCGTACTTCGGGTAGATGCACGACGACCCGAGGAACAGCAACCGCGGCGTTCGTACGTCGAGCGCCGCGTCCATCAGGTTGACCTGGATCCGCAGGTTGTCACTCAGGAACTCGGTCGGGTGATCCCGATTCGCGAGGATCCCACCCACCCGAGCGGCGGCATCGATCACCACGTCTGGCTTGTGCTCGGCGAAGAAAGCGAACGTCGCGTCGCGATCCCGCAGGTCCAGCTCGGACGACGAGGCACCGATCAGCCGGGTGAACCCGGCCGCATCCAGCCGCCGCCAGATGGCCGAGCCGACGAGGCCGCGATGGCCTGCCACATAGACGGTCGCGTCTTTATCCATCTCAGTACGCTCCCGCGCCGTAGATCACCGCACGCACGGTCTTCCAGAGAACCAGCAGATCAAGGGTCATCGACCAGTTGTCGACGTAGCGCAGGTCCAGCCGGACCGACTCGTCCCAGGACAGGTCGCTGCGGCCGCTGACCTGCCACAGGCCGGTGATGCCGGGCTTGACCAGCATCCGGCGGGAGTCGTCGGCGGCGTACAGGGCGACCTCCTCGGACAGCGGCGGGCGCGGGCCGACCATCGACATCTCACCGCGGACGACGTTGAACAGCTGCGGCAGCTCGTCGAGCGAGAAGCGCCGGATCCAGCGACCGAGCGGGGTCATCCGGGGATCGTCGCGCATCTTGAAGATCACGCCGTTGCCGTCGCTCAGCGCGTAGAGGTCGCCGAGCCGCTGCTCCGCGTCGGAGTACATGCTGCGGAACTTGAGCATCGTGAACTCGGCACCGGCCCGGCCGACGCGCTGCTGCCGGAACAGCACCGGCCCAGGGCTGGACAGCCGAACGGCGAGGGCCAGGCCGATCAGCAGCGGCGCCAGCAGGATGATCATGCCGAGCGCGACGACGCGGTCGAAGACGGCCTTGATCAGGTGCGGTCCACCGCTGACCGACGGCCGCTCCAGATGCAGCAGCGACAGGCCGGCGACCGGCCGGACCGAGATCCGCGGACCGGCCACCTCGATGATGCCCGGCGAGACGATGAGCTCGATGCCACGCTGCTCCAACGCCCAGGACAGCCGGCGCAGCGAGTGCCCGACCAACTCCGGATCAGTGGAGATGGCAACGACGTCGACAGCGTGCCGGTCGGCGGCGGCCACGATGTCCGCCTCGTCCAGTTCGTCAGCCTGCAAAGGCCCTTCGGCGTCCTTCTCGTCGCGCGGCCGGCAGGTCGCCACGACCCGGAAGCCGTCGGTCGGGCGACTCTCGAGGTGCTCACACAAGGTTGCGGCCGGGCCACTGTGCCCGACCACAAGAACCCGATGCATGCAACGACCTCGAACGCGGTGCCGGTGTAAGTCCTTGCGGAGCGCGTACCGCAGGAACAGCGCGGCCGCACACATCACCGGAATCGCCAGTACGACGAAGCCGCGCGCGATCTCAGTCTTGGTCACGTACGACGCCATCGCCACGGCCGCGGTGAGACCGACCCCGGACCGCAGCAGCGAACGGAACTCGTCCGGCCCGGTTCCGAAGTACCGGGGGTCGTAGCCCTTGGACAAGGCGACCGCGGCGACCCACGCCAGCGGCAGCAACGCACTGACGATCAGGTAGCCACTGCCGACGCCGGAACCGAACCGGGCCAGCAGGGCGACGAAGACACCGAGCATCGCGGCCAGGAAGTCACCACCGACGGCGGCCCACCGGTACACCCCGACCCAGCGGGGTTCGGTCGAGCGCGACGACCGCGGAACGATCGCGGGGACCTCGTGCGGAACGACCCAGAACGGACGACGGCCGTCGACCGCGTCCGGCGCCTCAGCTCCGCTCACTCCGCTTCCTCGTGTCTGCGCGTCATACCTGTCAAACGGTGATCACCGCACTAAGTGACGGTGAAATCCTGGTTTCCTCACTCCCAAAATTCACTCGCTCGTTGACGGCGAGTCACGGCAGGTTACTACGGGCCGCGAGGTAGGGCGACCATCGACGCGGAACCGTTGCAGAGAACTTGCACAGCACGATCGGGCCGCCGCGCGGGCCGGGCCGCGGGACCGCCGGGGACGTGAGCCAGCCAACATTGGATGGACGCATTGAGTAAGGGAAGCCTAACCTAATCATCGCTCAGGCCCCTGCTCTCCCTCAGGAGGAAAAAGAGCGATGACCGCAACCTCTGCGGATCCCCGTCAGCTCTCCCTTACGACCCATCTGCTCAACGAGCAGAACGCCCAGCGCTACCGCGAACTCGTCGGTGCCGCGGTCGAGGTCGTCGCCGCCCGGATCGGAACCAACGACAGACCCTTCACCGGTACGACGCCGCAGCAGCTGGCCAAGGAGATCGACGCGATCGACCTGGATGCCCCGCTCGGCGACACCTCGGCCGCCCTGGACGAACTGGGCGAGGTGTACCTGCGCGACGCGGTCTACTTCGACCACCCGCGCTACCTCGCGCATCTGAACTGCCCGATCGTCATCCCGGCGCTCGTCGGGGAGACCGTGCTGTCCGCGATCAACTCCTCGATGGACACCTGGGACCAGAGCGCGGGCGGCACGCTGATCGAGCGCCGGCTCGTCGACTGGACCGCCGCCCGGATCGGGTTCGGCCCGTCGGCCGACGGCGTCTTCACCAGCGGCGGTACCCAGTCGAACCTGCAGGCGATGCTGCTCGCCCGGCAACACGTGCAGGAGGAGACCGGAGCAGAGCTGTCGCGGCTGCGGATTCTCGCCTCCTCCTGCGGGCACTTCAGCGTGACCAAGGCCGCGACGATGCTCGGCCTGGGTGCGGACGCCGTCATCGAGGTCGCCTGTGATGCGGACAAGCGGATGTCGCCGGTCGCGCTGCAGGAGGCGATCGACGGCTGCCGCGCTCGCGGCGAGGTGGTGATGGCAGTCGTCGCCACCGCCGGTACGACGGACTTCGGCAGCATCGACCCGCTCCCACGGATCGGACTGATCTGCGCGGAGGCGGGCGTCTGGATGCACGTCGATGCGGCCTACGGCTGCGGTCTGCTGGTCTCGCGTCGGCGGCATCTGCTCGCCGGGATCGAGGCCGCCGACTCGGTGACCGTCGACTACCACAAGTCGTTCTTCCAGCCGGTCTCCGCGAGCGCGCTGATCGTGCGCGAGGCCGACGTACTGCGTCATGTCACCTACCACGCGGATTACCTCAACCCGGCGCACACCCGGGCCGAGCAGATCCCGAACCAGGTGGACAAGAGCATCCAGACCACGCGTCGCTTCGACGCCCTGAAGCTGTGGCTGACGCTGCGGACGATGGGCGCCGACGCGATCGGTCAGCTCTTCGACGAGGTGATCGACCGAGCCGCCGATGCCTGGACGCTCCTCGACGCCGACCGCCGGTACGAGGTGCTGGTGCGGCCTCGGCTGAGCACGCTCGTGTTCCGCTACCTGCCGGCCGCCGGTGGTAACACGGATGCCGAGATCGACCTGGCCAACCGGCACGCCCGCAAGGCGCTGGCCGCGTCCGGCGAGGCGGTGGTGGCCGGCACGGTCGTCGACGGCCGGCACTACCTGAAGTTCACCCTGCTGAATCCCGCGACCACGCTCGACGACATCGCCGATGTCCTCGACCTGATCGCCGGGCACGCCCGCGACTACCTCGGAGAGAACCTTGTCCCTGCAGCCTGCTGAGACCGAGGTCGACGTCATGCGCCCCGAGATCCTCGACTTCGTCGGGATCGGGGTCGGCCCGTTCAACCTCGGTCTGGCCTGCCTCACGGCGCCGATCGAGGACCTGTCCGGAGTCTTCCTCGAACGCAAACCCGGCATCGACTGGCACCCCGGCATGATGCTGGAGTCCGCCACCCTGCAGACGCCGTTCCTGGCCGACCTGGTCAGCCTGGCCGATCCGACCTCGCCGCTGTCCTTCCTGGCCTACCTCAAGGAGTCCGGCCGGCTGTACTCGTTCTACATCCGGGAGAAGTTCTTCCCGCTGCGCAGCGAGTACGTCGACTACTGCCAATGGGCAGCCTCCAAGCTCGACACGATCCGGTTCGGCCAGGAGGTCGTCTCGGTCGAGTACGTCGACGACGTCTATCACGTGCAGGCGCGGGCGATCGGCAGTGGCGAGATCACGACGTACCGGGGCCGGCGGTTGGTGCTCGGGACCGGCACTCCCCCGTTCATCCCCGAGGCGTGCCGCGAACTGCCCGGCGAGATCGCGCACTCCAGCGCGTATCTGCCGCGCAAGGCCGCGTTGCAGACCAAGGAACGGATCACTGTCCTCGGTAGCGGCCAGAGCGCGGCCGAGATCTACTATGACCTGCTGAGCGAGATCGATACCTACGGCTACGAGCTGACCTGGATCACGCGGTCGCCGCGGTTCTTCCCGCTGGAGTACACGAAGCTCACGCTGGAGATGACGTCGCCGGAGTACACCGACTACTTCCACGCGCTGCCGGCCGGCACCCGCGACAGGCTGAACAAGTCGCAGAAGAATCTGTACAAGGGCATCAACGCCGACCTGATCGACGACATCTTCGATCTGCTCTACCAGAAGAACCTCGCCGGTCCCTGCCGCACGCGACTGCTCACCTGCACCGCATTGACCGGTGCCGAGTACGACGCAGCTACCGACACATTCACGCTCGACCTGCACCAGGAAGAGCAGGACGCGGAGTTCAGCCTGCGTTCCAACGCACTCGTGCTGGCCACCGGCTACTCACAGCATGTGCCCACCTTCCTCGACCCGATCCGTGAGCACCTCGACTTCGACGACGCCGGTCGCTTCGCCGTACGGCGGGACTACCGGATCGACCGGTCAGGCGGCGCGATCTACGTGCAGAACGCGGAGCTGCACACCCACGGCTTCGTCGCCCCCGACCTCGGAATGGCGGCGTACCGGAACTCCTGGATCATCCGCGATCTGCTCGGGCGCGAGTACTACCCGATCGAGCGGTCGATCGCCTTCCAGGAGTTCGGCGCACCGGTCGCCGACCGAGCGCCGCTGGCGTCGGTGCGGTCATGACGGCGCGCACCGACGACATCGTCTTCCGGTACGACGACCCGGTGCTGGGTGAGTTCGCCCTGCGCCCGGTCGACCCGGTCGGCGACAACGAGCTGCTCTATCACTGGGTGACCGACCCGAAGGCGTCGTACTGGATGATGCAGGACGCGAGCCGGGACGACGTACTGAAGGAGTCGCAGTCGATCGCGGCGCATCCGACGCACCAGGCGTTCCTCGGGCTGCGCAACGGCACGCCCGACTTCCTGGTCGAGCGGTACGACCCGCACGGCGAGCTCGGGGCGCACTACGCGCACCAGCCTGGTGATGTCGGCATGCACTTCCTGACCGCGCCGACGACTCGACCGGTACACGGCTTCACCCGCGCGGTGATCACCACGGTGATGGAGTCGCTGTTCGCCGATCCGTCGGTACGGCGGGTTGTGGTCGAGCCCGATGTCCGCAACACCGCTGTCCACGCGCTGAACGCCGCGGTCGGCTTCGAGGTCGTCGGCGAGGTCGTCCTTCCCGTCAAGACAGCCCTGCTGTCCGTCTGTACGCGCGATCAGTATCTGACCAAGCGAGGAGCAGCATGAGCACCACAGACCACCTCACCCCCGAGCATTGGGACCACGCCAACCGGCTGCTCGTCCGCAAGGCACTCGCCGAGTTCAGCCACGAGCGGCTGCTGACTCCGGCTTCCAGCAGGCCGGGGCAGTACGTCGTAGCTAGCGACGACGGCCAGACCTCGTACGGCTTCGCGGCGGAGGTTCTTCAGCTGAACCACTGGGCGGTCGACGCCGACAGCATCACCCGCACTCGCGACGGCAAGGCACTGCCGCTCGACATGCTCGACTTCGTGATCGAGCTGCGCGAGACCCTCGGCCTCAGCGCGCAGATCCTGCCGACGTACCTGGAAGAGATCACCAGCACGCTGGCCAGTACGGCGTTCAAACTCGCCGGACCGCGGACGTCGGCTGCCGAGCTGGCCGGCGCGGACTTCCAGGCCGTCGAACGCGGGATGACCGAGGGGCATCCCTGTTTCGTGGCCAACAACGGGCGGATCGGCTTCAGCATCGACGAGTACCGCGCCTATGCACCGGAGGCGGGCGCACCCGTGCGGCTGATCTGGCTGGCCGCCCGGCGAGAGCTGGCGACGTTCTCCAGCTGCGCCGACCTCGACTACGACACGCTTCTCTCCGAAGAGCTCGGCCCGGAGACTCTGGCCCGGTTCAAGGGAACACTGGCTGAGCGGGGACTCGACCTGGCGGACTTCCTGCTGATCCCGGTGCACCCGTGGCAGTGGGCGAACCGGCTCGCGGTGACGTTCGCCGGAGAGCTTGCCAAGCGCAACCTTGTCCTGCTCGGTGAGAGCGCCGACGACTACCAGGCCCAGCAGTCGATCCGTACCTTCTTCAACACGTCCGCGCCGCACCGCCGCTACGTGAAGACCGCGATGTCCGTACTGAACATGGGCTTCCTGCGCGGGTTGTCGTCGGAGTACATGCGGGACACGCCTGCCATCAACGACTGGGTCGCGGACCTGGTCGCGGGTGATGAGGTTCTGGGGCGGACGAAGGTCTCTGTACTGCGTGAGCAGGCCGCGATCGGGTATCACCACGAGCAATATCTCGCGGCCTGCGCCAAGGGGTCGCCGTACCTGAAGATGCTGGCTGCGCTCTGGCGGGAGAGCCCGATCCCGCAGCTGCAGCCGGGTGAGCGGCTGGCGACCATGGCGTCGCTGCTGCACGTGGATCGGGACGGTGCCTCGTTCGTTGGCGCGCTGATCACCAAGTCGGGGCTGCCTGCGAACGAGTGGCTGCGTCAGTACCTCGATGCGTATCTGGTCCCGTTGCTGCAGTGCTACTACGGTCACGACCTCGTCTTCATGCCGCACGGCGAGAACGTCATCCTGGTGCTGGACGAGACAGGCGCCGTACAGCGGGTGATTTTGAAGGATATCGGCGAAGAGGTGGCGGTCCTGAACACCGCGGCCAAGCTGCCGCCGGGTGTCGATCGCATTCAGGCCGAGGTTCCGCAGGAGATGCGGGTGCTCTCGATCTTCACCGATGTCGTGGACTGCTTCTTCCGTTTCCTGTCGGCGACCCTGCACACCGAGGGCCTGCTGTCACAGGACGAGTTCTTCGCGACCGTCGCCGCCTGCATCCGCGACTACCAGGAGTCGGCACCCGAGCTCGCCGACCGCTTCGCTGCGGACGACTTGTTCGCCGAAGAGTTCGAGCTCTCCTGCCTGAACCGGCTGCAGCTGCGCAACAACCAGCAGATGCTCGACCTTCAGGACCCCGCCGGCGCACTCCAATTCGCCGGGAACCTCACGAACCCGATCGCTCGCTTCGCGCCGGCGCGGTCGTACTGAGGTCGGTCTCCTGCAAGAAGGTGTGCAGCCGGCGGCCGACCACCTCGGCGGCGAAGTCGTGCTCGAAGCGGGTGCGGGCCGCGGCTGCCATCCGGGACCTGGTGCCAGGATCCTCCATGAACCCGATCAGGACATCCGCGCCCGCGGCCGCGTCGTCGAGGGGCCAGAAGAGTCCCTCGACGCCCGGCTGCACGACGTCCGGGATGCCGCCGACGGGAGCCGTCAGGACCGGAAGGCCTTCGGCCATCGCCTCGACGAGCACGATGCCGAAGCTCTCCATCGTGGCGGTGTGGCAGTAGACCTGATGCTGCCGCAGGATCGGCCGTGGGTCGGGCTGGTAGCCGAGGAAACGGACCAGATCGGCGATGCCGAGGTCGGCCGCCTGCTTCTGCAACGCACCGCGCTCGGGACCGTCGCCCACGAGCGACAGCGTGTAGCGGTGTCCACGTGCGGCGGCCGCACCGAGAATTCGGAGCAGCTGCGCTTGGTTCTTGCGTGGCTCGAGGCCACCAACGCTGACCAGGTCCGCAACGACGGTCGCGTCGGCCGACTGCGTGCTGTCCGGCACGGGATTGGGAATGACCGCGTTCGGCACCTTCCGCAGTGCCGGGATCCGCTCCTCGAGCTGTGACTTGTTGAAGCCGGAGACGTAGACGATCCCGTCCAGCCGGCTCAGTACGTCGGCCTCGTGGTCGCGGATCGCCCGGAACAGCGCGCCGTCCCGCGGGATCTCCCCCTTGTCGGCCCACTCGTCGGCCTGGGAGATGTTCAGGTGAGCGACCATCACCACCGGCTGGGTGGTGCGGACGCGCAGCGCGACCCCGGCGCTGATCGGGCACTGCGCGTAGATCACCGCATCCGGCCGCGAGGCCAGGTGCCGGCGCAAGGCTGCTTCGAGGTAGTGCGCGTGCCAGTACTCGTGCCAGCGAATCGCCGCCGGTCGGCTGAGCTTCCGAACGCCGATCCGGGCCGCGAAGATCGGCAGTACGAACGGGGACCGCGCCGAGAACGGGCTGATCACACTGACCGGCTCGTGCTGGTCCTGCAGATAGGTGTCGAAGGTGCGGACGTGGCTCTGTAGACCGGACGGTCCCTCGAGCCGCATCAGCGTCGCGATGACCACCTCACTCATGCCGGCGCTCCCTCAGGCTCGAGGTTCGCTGCCGCGAAGTGTGCGTGCTGCGCCTTCAGCAACCGGCTCCACCAGATGATCCCGCCGAGGATCGAGGAGATCGCCGTACCCCACACTGCTCCCTGAGCGCCCCACAGCACGGCACCGGCGGTCGCCATACCGACGAACAATGTGGTCACCACGATCTGGCACTGCATTGTCAGGTCGGCGCGGCCCAGTGCACGCAGGGCTGCGGACGGACCCACTTGAGTGCAGCCCGCCGCGCAACTGATGACGACGCCCAGCACCAGACCACGGGCCTCGGTCCAAACATCGCCGAGTACCAGCCGTCCGATCCCCAGCGGGAACGTCACGATCACGGTCACTCCCCACGCCAGGGCGACCGTCGCCAGCCCCGCGCTCAGGACAGCGCCGAGGCGCAGCAGGGCTCGCTGCCCACGGATCAGCGCCCGGGCCGCCTCCGGAACGGCTACCTGGCCGACACCCATCAGCAGCGCGGCCACCGGACCGATCACCATCTCCGCACCACGGATCGCACCGGCCGCCGCCAGGCCGCCGGTCGCAGCGACGACGAGCGCGCGAATCTGACCACCGGCACCCAGTACGACGTTCTCCACCAGGAACCGTGCACCCAGGTCACGGTGCTTGCGCAGCCAGCCGATCGCGAGCGCCGGCCGCGGCATGACCCGTGCCTGCCAGATCCCGAACAGTCCCGCGATCCACGCCGTACCGCCGAACACGAGCAGGGCAAAGGTGATGCCGCGCAGGTGCGCGGCGTAGCCGGCCGCGAGGACGGCGACCATCAGCACGCTCCACACGGTGTCGTTGAGGAACGTCTTCGCGCCCTCGCCCGCGGCGAAGAACGCGGATCGCCAGCTGTCCTGCAACATCAACCCCGGCAGAACGATGCCCAGGGCAACGAACGCGGCACCGGCCTCCGAGCCAGGAGTGAGGTGCTTGAGCACGAGCCCCAGCACGACACAGATCGCACCGGTGACCGCGCCGACCATCAACGCCACACCACCGGCGGCAGAGACGGCATCGCGCCAGTTCTCCTTGCCCGCGGCACTGAAGCGAACCATCACCGCGTCCGTGGACAACGCGCGCGAGCAGTTCAGCGCGATGGCGTAGGCGACGAACGCCAGGCCGAGCGCGCCGAGGCTCGCGGCGCCCATCAGGCGGGCGACGAAGACGCCGAGCAGGAAGTTGCCGAGGCTCGACACCGCCTGATCGGCGATCCCCCAGCTCAGCCGGCCAAGGACTTGCCGCCGTACGACGTTGACGCGGCTCACGAGCTTCCTCCGAACAGTACGGCGTTCAGTTCGGCGAACTGTTCGTCCAGCCGCTCACGAATCACCTGCAGGCGTTGGTCGATGGTGCGGACCACCTGACCGCGCTCACCCTGCAAGGCCACGAACTGCGTGTAGAGGCGGTCGGCGTCGAGCTCGCGGATGTCCTGGAACCACTCCTCGACGCCCAACTGCTCCATCAGCGCCAAGTGCTTGCGGCCGTAGCCGATCGCGATGGTGGGCTTGCCGAGCTTCAGCCCGAACAGCACGGTGTGGAAGCGGGTGCCGACGACGGTGTCGACCGTGCCGAGCTGGTTCATCAGCTCGTCGGCGGACGTGAACGACTCGTACACCACGCGCGCGGACTGGACCCGGGAGAGTACGTCGAGGGCGACGGCCTCGTCGGCCTCGTCGCCGATCAGCAGCCGGACGCTCCGCCCGTCCGCGAGGAGACGCTCGACGAACCGCGTCATCTCGACCGTGTAGGACTCCTGGATGCGCTCGGCATCGGCCCGGTCCTCCGTGCCTCCGGAGTAGGCCATCACGCCGACACCGATGGCGTCGCCCGTCGGCACCGGTGGCGACGACAGGGCGAAGACGAGGTCCGGGAAGACGTGATCGGACGGTCCGGCCATCCGCATCTGCTGCGCGGCGCCGAGCGACTGCTCGTCACGGAACGACCGGTAGTACGCCAGCTTGGCGGACTTGGCCAGCAACCACCCGGTGGCGCGTTGCCGGACCACGTTCGCTCCCACGCTGACGAATGCGACCTTGACCCCGAAAGCCTTGCCTGCAAGGGACATCACGAACTGGCCCCAGGGCAGCTCCCACGGTCGCTGCGGCAGGGTCGACTCCAGTACGCCCATCCCCGGCACGATCACGACGTCATGACGCCGTACCCAGGTGGCGATCTGCCAGGTGTCGATCAGCGAACCCAGGACGAGTCGCGCCAGCGTCAGCGCCAGGCGGACCGGCTTCGGGCCGGTGACAGGTCCTGAGCCGTCCAGCCAACCCAACTGCGCCGCCGGTACGCCGTACCGTTCGGTGACTCGCTCCGGTCCCGAGCAGAGGCTGTCGAGCTCCGCGTCCGGTCGCTCGGCTTTCAAGTAGGCCAGGACGGCTTCGAGGGTGGCGTCGTTGCCGATGTTCCCCGAGCCGAGGCGGCCGAACAGTCCGATCCGCACGTCAGCGTCCCTCGGATCCGGCGACGACGGCCTGAACCGACAAGCTGTCGATCGCACCGAAGTGCTGGATCGGCTCCGGCCGTTCGGCACCCGGCAGGCGACGGGTGACGCGGCTGGTCAGCCAGTCGCGGATGTGCCGGTTGCACGCCCGCTTGTCCGCGGCGCTCAGCGGCGACCGCCGTACGGCGGTGTAGTAGCCGAGGATGTACTCGGCGACCAGCCGGGCCGGCGGGTGGATGAGCTTGTTGGAGCGCTTCGGGTCCAGGTTGCGCGACCAACTGCTGATCGTCGGGTTCGCCTGCAGCGCACGGCCGTCGTGGTGACGGCGGAAGTACAGCCACTCCGGTACCTGGAGGAAGCGGCCGTGCAGCACCAGCTCGGCCATGAACACCTGGTCTGCGTGGTAGAAGCTGCCGTGCGGCTTCACCTTGCGCAGTACGTCGGACCGGATCACGCCGTAGAAATCGTCCGCCTGGATCGCGCCCGGAAGATCGGCGTCGCGCAGCTGGCTGCGCAGCCGCTCGGGCGCATCCGGCGCGTCGGTGTGCAGCGGGTACTTCAGCGCCTGGATGACGTTGTCCTCGCCGTCGATCGCCGCGGTGTAGGTGTGCGTGAGGACGGCATCCGGGTTCGCGTCCAGCAACTCGATGCACTTGGCAACCAAGTCACGACCCCACAGGTCGTCACCGGAGGCCCACTTGAACAGCTCGCCGTGACTCTTCTGGAAGACGAAGTCGTGATGCGGTGCGGCCCCGACGTTGTGGTCCTGGCGATAGAACGTGATCCGCTCGTCGCGCGCGGCGTAGTCCCGGCAGATGTCGTCCGTGCTGTCGGTGGACGCGTTGCTGGACAGGATCAGCTCGAAGTCGGTGTACGTCTGGCCGAGCACCGCGTCCAGCGACTGCGCGAGGTACTCCTCGCCGTTGTAGACCGGCAGGCCGATGCTGAGTCTGGGGTACGTCATGTCGGGCTCCCAACCGAGTCGACGGCGTTGGCTTTTGTCCGGTGCACCGGACGAAGGAACCGCGGCGACGCCGCGAAGATGACGATCGCCACGGCGAGCAGTCCGCCGCCGATCACGTCGGTGAACCAGTGCATGGACAGCAGCAGCAGCGAGAAGCCCATGGTCAGCTCGGCCACCAGCACGAGCCACCAGGCCCACAGCGGTGGACACTGCCGCCAGACAAGCAGAATCCCGCCCAGGCAACTGAGCAGGATGACCATGTGGCCGGACGGGTAGGAACCGTTGAACATGCCGACGTCGTTGTGCGGGTCCGGCCGGCTGAAGATCGCCTTGGTGACCTGCGTGATCAGCACGGTCACCACGGCGAGCCGGCCGACGTAGAAGAGCGGCCACCACGACTTCCGCCGTACCGATGCGGCCACACCGGCCACCGCGAGCGCGGCGAGGGCGACCGGTGGGCCGGCACCGTCGACGACGTTGCCGAAGACCAGTTGCCACGGCCCCCAGACGTCGTCGGGTCGGAATACTTCGCGCAGCGTGCGGTCGAAGCTGTCGGTCGGTTCGAGGGTGACGAACACCGCCAACGCCAGGAACGCCGCCAGGCAGATGAGTGCCCACCGGCGCGCCACTGACAACTTCGAACTCACACTGCTCCTTATGCGTACTTGCGGAAGACGGGCTGCACCGGACGGCCGGGCAGGAAGGCCGAGACGTCCTGTGCCTCAAGGGCTTTGCGGTAGACCGTGCAGGCTTGGGCGACCACATCGACGGTCTTGTCGATGTCCGCGTCGGTGAGTGCGCTGCTCACGACGAACGACGGGCCGATCACCCCACCGAGGAGCAGCTCGCGCAGGAACAGCGTCCGGTACGGCTGCGAGGGCGCGAAGCTCTCGTCGAGCGTCGCGAAGACCAGGTTGCTCGCCCGACCGCGAACGAGCACGTGGTCCTCGACACCGGCCGCCAACGCGACCTCCTGTACGCCGGCCGCGAGCTTCTCACCGCGCTCGTGCAACCGCGCGGCGATACCTTCTTCGGCGTACACATCCATGACGGCCATCGCGGCCGCGAGTGAATGCGTCTCGGCGCCATGCGTGGTGGAGAGCAGGAAGACGCGCTCGTTGGTGTCGCGGAGACCGCCGCGCTCCATGAACTCGCGCTTTCCTGCCAGCGCCGACACGGCGAACCCGTTGCCGAGTGCCTTGCCGAAGGTGGACAGGTCCGGCGTCACGCCGTACATGCCTTGGGCGCCGGCCTCGGAGAAGCGGAAGCCGGTGATCATCTCGTCGAAGACCAGCAGTGCGCCGTACGAGTGCACGAGGTCGCGCAGGCCCTCCAGATAGCCGGCTGGCGGCTCCTGCTGGGTTGCTGCCTCCAGGATCAGGCAGGCGATCTCACCGTCGTACCGGCGGAGCAGCTCCTCGGTCGCGGCCAGGTCGCCGTACGGGAAGGCCACGGTCAGGTCGCCGATCGCGTCCGGGATACCGGCGGCCATCGGAGTGCGCGTGATGAACCAGTCGTCGGTCGAGAAGAACGCGTGGTCGGAGCAGATCGCGACCTTGGTCCGGCCGGTGATCGCCCGGGCCAGCTTCACCGCGGCGGTGGTCGCATCCGAACCGTTCTTGGCGAACTTGACCATCTCGGCCGTCGGGACCGACGCGAGGAACCGCTCGGCCGCGTCCGCCTCGATGATGCTCGGCCGGACGAAGTTGCTGCCGCGGTCGAGCTCACGCCGGACCGCCTCGACGACGCGCGGGTGCGCGTGACCGAGGCTGACCGCGCGCAGGCCGGCGCCGTACTCGATGTACTCGTTACCGTCGACATCCCAGACATGGGCACCGAGGCCACGCTCGATCACCGGCGCCATGTCCTCGGGGTACTGGTCGTCACCCTTGGCATAGGTGTGCGCGCCGCCGGGGATCGCCTTGTGCAGCCGGGCGTTGGCCGCGATCGACTTCTCGAAGGACTTCATGTGAGCCTCGCAATGGCCTCGGCCAGAGACGGTGCCGCGAGGTCGCGCTCGGACATGAGCGTGACCGGCAGCGGCCAGTGGATGTCGAGATCCGGGTCGTCCCAACGGATCGAGACGTCCTCGGACGGGTCGTGCGCCCGGTCGATCCGGTACGACACGTCGGCCGGCTCGGTGAGCGCCTGGAACCCGTGCGCGCACCCGGCCGGTACGTAGATCGTGACCTGGTTCTCGCCGGTCAGGTCGAAGGTCTCCCGCTGCCGGTACGTCGGTGAGTCGGGGCGCAGGTCCACGACCACGTCGAGCACTGCGCCGTACGAGCACCGCACGAGCTTGGCCTCGCCGACACCCGCACGGATGTGCATGCCCCGTACGACACCGCGGCGCGACCGGGAGATGCTGTCCTGCACGAACGCGTCGGGATCGAGACCGGTCTGCTTCACGATGTCGCGGTCGAACGTGCGCGAGAAGAACCCGCGCTCGTCGACATGCGGCGTCGGCCGGAAGATCAATGCACCGGCGATACCGGCTACTTGTTCTACCTGCATGGGCTCATCGCCTCAGCTCATGTGGTTCAGGAAGCGGTACCAGATACGTCGCACCCCAACCACCGTCGGCCTCGAGCTGGGCGATCACCTCTTCGGCGATGTCCCAGGTGAGCACCAGTACGACGTCCGGCCGAGCCGCCTTGAGGTCCTCGACCGGGCGGATCGGCACCATGCAACCACCGGGGATGCGGCGGCCGTGCTTGCCCGGCGCCTTGTCGACGGTGAACTCGAGCAGGTCGTTGCCGACCTTGCTCAGGTCGAGCAGGACCGGTGCCTTCGACGGAGCGCCGTACCCGAGGACCTTGCGGCCAGCAGCCTTGTGCCGGGTCAGCTCCTCGTGCAGCGCACCGGCGGCGTGCCACGCGGCCTCTTGCAGGCTGGCCAGCTGGATCTCGTCCGCGATCCCGGCTGCCTCTTCGTCGGCCAGGACAACGTCGACGGAAGCATCCGGCTTGGCCTCCGCGGTGTGCCGCAGCATCACCATCAGGCTGCCGCCGTACATCTCCACCTGCTTGACGGATTCGACCGTCAGGCCGTTCAGCTTGGCGATGTTCCCGACCGCGCGCAGCGACTGATACGACCAGTGCCCGTGCCGGATGGTGTCGAACTGGTTGCCGACGAACAGCGGGAGCAGATGGTGGAACTCCATCACCAGCAGGCCGCCGGGTGCGAGCCGCTCGGCCCGCAGCTTGAAGGACTCACCGAACTGCTCGTCGTGCACGATGCCATGGACATCGACGACCAGGTCAGCCTTCTCGCCGTCGCCGGCCAGGCGCGACCCAGCGGCGTACAGGTGGTCCAGCCAGGAACCGCCGTGCGGGCTGCCGAACTCGAACACCACACCACCGGCGAGCTCCGGATAATCGCGCAGGATCTCCTTCACCGACGACTCGGCGTGCGCGAGACTCGTCGCCGACTCGACCGCCAGCGGCTCCTCGGCGATCTGCGCCTCGACCGGGCCGAGCTGGACGAGCGTGCAGTCGCGGCACAGCCACAACGACAGCGGGTGGCGCGGATCCGGACCAGGCGTGTCTGCGGTCGGGAACAGGTCCGCGGTCGGCTGGTCGCCGACATCAACCACCTGTACGACGTTCGCTCCCGTACAGCCGCGGCATCTGAAGCCCACGTCGTCTCCCCCAGTCACCATGTCAGCATCGCCTTGCCGGTCGTGAAGGCCTCGGCGTACCGGGCCCGGCATTCCATCCCGCGCAGCCGGGCGAGTCCGGTGAACGTCTCTTCGTCGAACCAGTCGTGCGGGACCTGCGAGGGATACGCCTTGTGCAGGCGAGCGACCTTCTCGCGCATCTGCTCCTCGGACAGGTCGACGTACAGGGACGGGCGGCCGAGGTCGCCGTCCCACTTCGGGATCTCGTAGTGCAGCACCAGGTGGTTGCGCCAGACCGTCGGGGCCAGCTCGGCGATCAGCCGGTGGTCCTGGTGCGCGTCGTGCTTGCTCGGGGCAAAGACCAGGACCGGGGTCCGGACCGCTCCCCGGGCCGTTGCCTCGAGCAACTCCTTGGTCTCGTTCCAGTGCGCCGGCAGCCGGCCGTCCGGCAGCTCGGCCGACGTGACGGTCACCTCGCACTCGGGCAGGAACAGTTCCGCCCCCCGGCGGGCTTCCTCGAGGCGTTGCGGCGTACCGGTCGCGATCACGAACTCGGCGGTCAGCTCCGGCACCGACTCGGCCAGCTTGAGCAGCGTGCCGCCGCAGCCGATCTCGATGTCGTCCGGGTGCGCGCCGAGCGCGACGAGGTGAACCGGCCCGTCGATCAGGCCGAGCTGGAACGGAAGCATCAGAGCGCCACCACGACCGGGTCGGATCCGTTGCTGTTGCTGTTGCTCAACGAGCGGCGGTTCTCGTGCGCCCACAGCGCCCACGGCTTCTTGCCCGAGCGGTACAGCTCCTCGAGCTGACTGCGCTCCTTGAGGGTGTCCATCGGTGCCCAGAACCCGTGATGCGGGATCGCCTCGAGCTTGCCGACCGCGGACAGCCGCGGGAACGCGTCGCCGACCAGATCCTCGCCCTCGTTCAGGACGTCGAAGATCTCCTTCTTGATCACGAAGTAGCCGCCGTTGATCCAGACGTTCAGATCGGCTGCGCTTCGCAGCCCGGTGACGCGCGAGTCGGTACCGAACTCGACCACGTGGAAGGACGCCTGCGGCGGGACCGCGAGCAGACTCGCCGTCACGTCGCTGTTGATGACGTGGTCGACGATCTTGTCCATCGGCGCGTCGGTCAGCACGTCACCGTAGTTGGCCAGGAAGACGTCGTCGTCCTCCAGGTACGGCCGGACCCGGCGCAGCCGCTCCCCGATGCTGGTGTCGATACCCGTGTCGACGAAGGTGATCTTCCACTCGCTGATGTCGGAGTCGAGCAGCTCGATCCGCTGCCCGCCCTTCGTCATCACGAAGTCGTTGGAGACGGTCTCCTCGTAACGCAGGAAGTACTCCTTGACCGCCGAGCCGCCGAAGCCCAGGCAGAGGATGAACTCGGTGTGGCCGAAGTGTGCGTAGTACCGCATCACGTGCCACAGGACCGGCCGGTCGCCGATCGTCATCATCGGTTTCGGTGCGGAGTCGACGCCGCTGCGCATCCGCAGCCCGAAGCCTCCACAGAAGATCACGACCTTCATCGCTGTTCCTTCCCCCCTACTGCGTTTCTTAGAGAACTTCGAGACGCGGGATCGGTACGACGAACTTCGCGCCCCACTCCCGTGCATAGCCGAGCTGGTGGACGATCTCGTCGCGCAGGTTCCACGGCAGGATCAGGATGTAGTCCGGGCGCGTCTCGGCCAGGCGCTCCGGGGCGTGGATCGGGATGTGCGTCCCCGGCAGGAACAGCCCGTGCTTGTGCGGGCTGCGGTCCACCGTGTACGGCAGCAGGTCCTCGCGGATGCCGCAGTGGTTCAGCAGCGTGTTGCCCTTACCAGGAGCGCCGTACCCGGCGACCGTCTTGCCGTCGCGCTGGGCCTGGATCAGGAACTCGACCAGCTCGGCCTTGATCGTGAAGACCTCGTTCGCGAAGCCGGCGTGGCCCTCGACGGTGTGCAGGCCGGCATCGGCCTCGTCCTTCAGCACCTTGCCGACGAGCTCGGTCGGCTCGCCCGCGGTCTCGATCGGCGTACTGAAGACCCGCAGCGAACCGCCGTGGCTGGCCAGCTCCTGGACGTCGACGACCTTGAGGCCGGCCTTCTCCAGCGCGAGCGAAGCGGTCTTGAGACTCAGGTACGAATAGTGCTCGTGGTAGATCGTGTCGTACTGACGACGCTCGATCAGCCGCAGCAGATGCGGGAACTCCAGCGACACCAAGCCGTCGTCCTTCACCAGCGCGCGCAGGCCCTTGGCGAAGTCGATGATGTCCGGGACGTGCGCGAACACGTTGTTCCCGGCCACCAGATCGGCCTTGCCGTGCCGGGCGGCCGCGTCGGTACCGGTCGCCTCACCGAGGAAGTAGCTCTCGGTCCGGATGCCCTTCTCGTTCGCGATCTCGGCGATGTTGCCGGCCGGCTCGATCCCGAGCACCGGGATGCCGAGGGCCACCGCGTGCTGCAGCAGGTAGCCGTCGTTGCTGGCGGCCTCGACGATCAGGCTGTCCGGACCGAGGTTCAGCCGCTCCTGCATGTCAACGACGAACCGGCGGGCGTGCTCCACCCAGCTGGTCGAGTACGACGAGAAGTACAGGTAGTCGGAGAAGACGTCGTCAGCGGCCACGTACGCCGGGAGCTGGACGAGCAGGCAGTTGTCGCAGATCCGCACGTTCAGCGGGTAGAAGGTCTCCCCGGCGTCGATCTGGTCGGCGCGCAGGAAACTCTCGCACGGCGGCGACATGCCGAGGTCGACGAAGGTGCGGTTCAGGTCTTCGCCGCAGAGGCGGCACGAAACAGTGGCAGCCATGTCAGTTGGCCTCCGTGCTCTTGTTCTCGAAGAAGAAGTCAGCCTTCGGGCCGGGGAACTGCTCGTCGGTCTGGCGGACTAGCTGGCTGTCGACGAGGTTCTTGTCGAGCAGCTGCTGGATCCGGCGCAGCCGGACGAACTGGGCCGACGTGAAGTCGTCGTAGGTCAGGCCGTGCCGCTGGTAGGCGTCGTACATCTCCTCGACCCCCTTGCGGACGGTCCACTCGAGCTTGAGGCCCGGGAAGGTGTCGTTCAGCTTGCTGAAGTCGACCTTGTAGTTGCGCAGGTCCGGGCCGGCGCCGTCGGCGATCGACAGCGTCGAGCCCGGCACGACCTCACGGACCATCTCGGCGATGTCGCGCACCTGGACGACGTCCTCGGAGCGGCCCACGTTGAACGCCTCGTCGTGGATCACGTCCCGCGGCGACTCCAGCACCTCGCCGAACGCCCGGCTGATGTCCTCGATGTGGACGAGCGGCCGCCACGGGGTGCCGTCGCTCTCCAACCGGACCTGCCCGGTGGTCAGTGCGATCGCGGTCAGGTTGTTGACCACGATGTCCAGCCGCAGCCGCGTCGAGGCGCCGTACGCGGTGGCGTTTCTCAGGTACGTCGGGCTGAAGTTGTCGTCGGCCAGCTTCGACAGCTCCTGCTCGGCCAGCGCCTTGGTCTCCCCGTACGCCGTCACCGGGAACATCTCGGCGTCCTCACCGACCGCCTCGGACCCGGCCGCGCCGTACAGGCTGCAGCTCGACGCGAACAGGAACCGCTCGACGCCGGCGTCCTTGGCGGCCTGGGCCACGTTCAGCGTGCCGCGCAGGTTGACCGAGTACGTCGCCTCCTTGTCGAGGTTGCCCAGCGGGTCGTTCGACAAAGCGGCCAGACAGACCACCGCGTCGTACCCCTCGAGCTCCTTCGCCGTGACATCGCGCATGTCCCGCGGCTTCCGGTCCCCGATCGGCTCCGGCCCACCCAGCAGGTCGCACCCCTCGTACAGCCCGGTGTCCAACCCGTCCACCACATGACCCGCACCCCGGAGGAACGGCACCATCACGGCCCCGATGTAACCCCGATCGCCAGTGACCAGCACTCTCATCCGTACGCTCCCTCGCCCCGACACTCCCCTGTCGCCTCTACAGATCAGCCGGAAGCCGTTCTGATACAGCCAATCCACAACGTCCGAAGATCCGCCGTCCGCAGCCGGCCTGTGCGAGGGTGAGCAGCGGCGATCTCAGCGGGGTTTCTGGGCCTCGAGCTCCTGGACCAGTTCGGAGGCCAGCGCCTGCAGTCCGGCGAATTCGGGGGTGCCGAGGGATTCATCGCGCCCGAACCTGACCCTGAGCAGGATGTTGTCGATCCGGCTCTCGACGGCGATACCGAGGATCTCCCCGGACCTGAACTCCTCGAAGGGATAGCGGATGCCTTCGTCGCCGAGTTGCGTACTCTCCGTACCGCTGTCGGGCGCCTCACCCTTCAGACGGCGGGTGGCGCTGCGGGAGCCGGCCAACTTCGTGAGGTCGATCATGACCTCAGTCCGGCCGTTGCCTGGACTGTGAAAAGAACAGGAGACGCTGTCGGCGTCGACCGTCCGTGGCATCCCGAGAGGCGTCTCGAAGCGCGCAAGGCGGTTCCGCGACAAGGCAGGCGACGCGCAGACGTCGGGTAAAGCGGTGAGGTCGTTCAGTCCGTCGACGTAACGCACGGTAGTCAGGCAGCCGGTGAAGACCGCCATGACCAGCGCGGCTGTCCCCGTGGTGACCAAGACCTAACGCTTCGCCGGCTTGTTCGTCCCGGTACTGCCCGCGGCCCGTACGGCGAACAGGACCAGCAGAGCGGCGGCGATCACGAGGCTGCCGCAGCCGATGAAGGGCGCGATGAAGTAGTCGCCACCCCACTGGGGCCTGACCTGCGGGTCCACGAGCCAGAGGTAGCCGACCGCGGCAGCGACGCCGAGCAGGATCGTGACCGCGCCCAGCTCCCGATAGACCACGCTGACCTGACTCAGCAGCGTCGCAGGCACGATCCGCTTCCGCAGCGCGCCGGACGATCGGTACCAACTTCCGAAAGCAACCAAGGCGACCACGGCCAGGACGATCCCCGGCACGTCCAAACCCAGATCTGCGACGAAAGCCCCGGTAACCAGCGAGCCGCCCGCGAGCAGCGCGTTCCCAACCAGGACCGTGCGCAGACCGAACCATGCCATCAAGCGCGGGGCCAGCAAGGCGCCGAGCCCTCCGACGGCCCCGGTCATCACCAGCACGATGGCCGCGACCGGCAATACCTCGGGCAGATATTTTGTCCGGCCATCGGCCCCGCCGTAGACGAGGAGGACCGCAAGTGCCCCGAGCACCCCGTTGAGCGCGGCCAATTGCCACCCAAGCGCCCGGAGCACGCGATTGCCCCGAACGAAGGTGATCCCTTCGGTCGACGGTTCCGGTCGATGATCGCCCTGGTCGATCCGGGTACCGCCGTCCGGCAGTACCTGGGTAGGTCCGCCGAACTCCTCTGTCGACCGGTTCGCGACTCCGGGCCGAGGGGCCGGCCTCTCGAAGGTCGGGTACCCGTCTGCGACCGCGAGCAACTGCTCCCTGACCGGGCCGGCATCCAGCCGCCGGCCGGGATCGCGCTCCAGCAGACCCGCGATGACCGGCGCCAGCGACCCGGCATGGTGCGGCGGAGCGGGATCACGAGTCAGGATCGCGGCGATCATCGCAGGGACGTCGTCATGATCATGCGCAGGCCGTCCCTCGACGGCGAAGTAGAGGGTCGCGCCCAGCGCCCAGAGATCTGCCGCCGCACCGGCCTCGGCGCCCGAGAGGCGCTCCGGTGCGATATAGCCGAGCGTGCCTGACACCGTGCCGGTGCCGGTCAGGGTACGGGTGGCGCCGGCGACCGATGCGATGCCGAAGTCCGTCAACATCCAGCGGCCGTCGGCGCCGAGCATCACGTTCTGCGGCTTGACATCTCGATGCAGTACGCCGCCGGCGTGCGCGGTTGTCAACGCGTCGAGCAGCCGCAGACCGAGCTCGGCGGTACGGCGTGGGCTCAGCGGCCCATCGGCGCGAACCACCTGGTCGAGAGACCGGCCACTGAGCAGACGCATCACGATCCACGGCCGGCCGCCCTCGTCCACCACGTCGTAGATCGTCACGATGCCCGGGTGGTCCAACCCAGCGGCAGCCTGGGCTTCGCGCATCGCCCGGGCTCGCAACCTGTCGCGATCCGCCGGACTCAACCCTTCGGGAATCCGCAGCTCCTTCACCGCGACCTCGCGGCGCAGGACCGTGTCGAGCGCCTTCCAGACAGTGCCCATCCCGCCCACGCCGATCGGCTGCTCGCTCAAGACGTACCGGCCGTTGGCCAAGCTGCGCTCAGTCACCGCCAGACCCTACCGTCCGGCAAGTCCACCACCGGGCCGGTCCTCGGTGGTGAGGAGTTTCGGCCAATTTCTGGGCTGGGTGTATCAGGGGGTGGGGGTGGGTGCTCTTTTGGGCGCTGCCGTGTTCTGAGCCTGTGGGGGGCGTTATGAAGGTTGCCGTATTCGGTCTTGGGTATGTGGGGTCGGTGACTGCGGCTTGTCTGGCCGCGGCCGGGCATGACGTGTGGGGTGTCGATGTGGACACCGCCAAGGTCGGGCCGATCACCGAGGGGCACAGTCCTGTGGTCGAGCCCGGGCTGGACGAGTTGGTTGCGAGTGGGGTGACCGGGGGGCGGCTGCATGCCACGACCGATCCTCGGCTCGCGCTGGATCGCGCCGACGTGTCGCTGATCTGTGTCGGTACGCCGTCCACTCCGGCCGGTAGTACCGACCTGACGTACATCAAGCGCGCGGTCCGCGACATCGCGGAGGCCGCGCATGTCGTCGTACCGCCGGAGTCGGGGTTCCACAGCATCGTGATCCGGTCGACCGTGCCGCCGGGGACGGTGGACGAGGTGGTCGCGAAGGTGCTGGCCGACGTACCGCCGCCGGCTGGATTGACGTTCGGTACGGCGATGTGTCCGGAGTTCCTGCGGGAAGGGTCCGGACTGGCCGACTTCTACGAGCCGCCATTCGTCGTGGTGGGCACCCAGTTCCCGACCGTCGGCAAGCAACTGGCCGAGCTACTCGGGTTCCTCGGGCAGGAGGTTCAGGTGGTCGACGTGCGGACCGCGGAGGCGCTCAAGTTCGCCTGTAACGCGTTCCACGCGACCAAGGTCTCGTTCGCGAACGAGATGGGCCGGATCTTCCGCCACTACGACGTGGACTCGCGTGAGGTGATGCGGCTGTTCGTCCAGGACACCAGCCTGAACATCTCGCCGTACTACTTGAAGCCCGGGTTCGCGTTCGGCGGCTCCTGCCTGCCGAAGGACCTGCGCTCGCTGCTGCACCTGGCCCGGGTCAACGACACCGAGCTGCCGCTACTGTCCGGGACATTGGCCACCAACGAGCGCGCCGTCAGTGACGTGGTCGACCGGGTCATTGCCGGTCCCGGCCGCGAGGTCGCACTGCTCGGGCTGAGCTTCAAGGTCTCCACCGACGACCTGCGCGAGAGCCCGAACGTCGAGCTCGCCGAGCGGTTGATCGGCAAGGGCTACAACCTGCGCATCTACGACGCGATCGTGAACCCGAGCCGCCTGGTCGGCGCGAACCTGCGGCACGTCGAGTCCAAGCTGCCGCACCTGCAGCGCGTGCTGACCGACGACCCGGCCCAGGCCCTGCGTGGCGCCGACGTCGCGCTGGTCAGTGCCACGGACCCCGCGGCGATCGAGGCCCTGCTGGCCACCCCACCCGCCAGGACCATCGACCTCAGCGGCCGCCTCGGCGGCGCCGTCGAGGCGTTGCACGGATACGAAGGAGTCGGCTGGTGAGCGCCACCCGCGTTCTGATCATCATCCAGAACCTGTGGGTCCCGTTCGACCGCCGGGTCTGGGAGGAGTGCAAAGCGCTCAAGGGCGCCGGGTACGACGTCACGGTCGTCTGCCCCAAGGGACCGGGCGATCCGTCGTACCAGGTGATCGACGGCGTCGCCGTCCACCAGTACAAGGCGTACGCACCCGGCGGCAGCAAGCTCGGCTTCATCGTCGAGTACGCCTACTCGTTCCTGATGACCCTGATGCTGGTCCTGCGCGCTCGTAAGGCCGGCAAGTTCAAGGTCATGCAGGCCTGCAACCCGCCGGACATCTTCTGGCCGATCGCGATCCTGCTGCGCCGGCTGGACCGGACGAAGTTCGTCTTCGACCACCACGACCTGTGCCCCGAGCTGTTCCAGTCACGCTTCGGCGGTACGACGTCGCTCCCGTACAAGGGACTGCGGTTCCTGGAGAAGATGACGCACCGGACCGCCGACCACGTGACGTCGACCAACGACTCGTACCGGCGGATCGCGATCACCCGCAGCGGCAAGGCCAACCACGACGTGACCGTGGTCCGCACCGGGCCGGACCCGGAGAAGCTGCAGCGCGTCCAGGCCGACGACTCGCTCCGCGACGGTCACCGCTACCTGGTCACCTACATCGGCGTGATGGGCCCGCAGGACGGCGTCGACATCGTCGTCCGCGCGGCCGACCACATCGTCAACCAGCTCGGCCGCACCGACATCAAGTTCACCTTGATGGGCGGTGGCGACTCGTTCGACGAGGTCGTTGCCCTGCGCGACGAGCTCGGGCTGCAGCAGCACATCGAGTTCACCGGCCGGGTGCCGGACGAGACCGTGCGCGCGGTGATGTCGACCGCCGACCTCGGCCTGTCGCCGGACCCGAAGAACCCGCTGAACGACGTCTCCACGATGAACAAGACGATGGAGTACATGGCGTTCGAGCTGCCGGTCGTCGCCTTCGACCTGATCGAGACCAGGGTGTCGGCCGCCGAGGCCGCCGTCTACGTCGAGCCGAACGACGTCACGAAGTACGGGCAGGCGATCGTCGACCTGCTCGACGACGAGGTCGCCCGGCGCCGGATGGGCCGGTTCGGCCGCGAGCGGGTCGAGCAGGTGCTCGCCTGGAA
The DNA here is from genome assembly GCF_044453945.1 of Kribbella sp. NPDC051587. Lineage (NCBI taxonomy): Bacteria > Bacillati > Actinomycetota > Actinomycetes > Propionibacteriales > Kribbellaceae > Kribbella > Kribbella sp. NPDC051587. The sequence continues at coordinate 461,239 of NZ_JBITDE010000003.1, read as the reverse complement.
GCACCAGCAGAAGGCGTACCTCGGAGTGTTCGGGCAGCTGACCGGTCATGTGACGCCGATCAGCGTCGTCCGGGCCACGGGGTCCTGACGTGTGCGGGATCGCCGGCTGCTACCAGCAGCACGACGGTACGGCGCTCGCCGAGGCGATGAGCGATCGGATCGCTCATCGCGGTCCGGACGCGACGGCGACGTACCGGTTCCAGGAGGACGACGTCTTCGCCGTACTGGCGCATCGACGGCTCTCCATCATCGACCTGTCGTCCAGCGCGGACCAGCCGTTCAGCAAGCGTGGACTGACGCTTTGCTACAACGGCGAGCTCTACAACTACAAGGAACTGCGGTCCGAGCTGGCGAAGTCGGGCGTCTCGTTCCGGACCAACTCCGACACCGAGGTGGTGCTGGAGGCCTGGCGTCGTTGGGGTCCGGACGCACTACAGCGTTTCCGCGGCATGTTCGCGTTCGCGATGCTCGACGAGGAGAGCGGGAGCCTGTTCCTGGCCCGCGATCCGCTCGGCATCAAGCCGCTGTTCTTCCTGCGCCGCCAGGGTGGTGTGGTCTTCGCGTCCGAGCTGAAGGCGCTGGTCACGGCTCTCGGATCTGAGCTGCGAACCGAGCCGGGCGCGTTGATCTCGTCGATGCTCTATTACTGGCTGCCGGAACAGCGCTGCTCGATCGATGGCGTGGAGAAGTTGCCGCCGGGGTCGTGGGCCGAGTTCCGGCCGGACGGCAGTAGCCGGCAGGACACGTACTGGCGGGTGACGGACGTCGCGACCGAGGCCGCGGCGGGTCCCCCGGCTGACCTGCGTCAGGTGATCGAGGAGTCGGTCGCCGCGCACATGGTGGCCGACGTACCGGTGTCGACGTTCCTGAGCGGTGGGCTGGACTCCAGCCTGGTGACCGTGCTTGCCAAGCAGATGGACTCGGCCGTCGACTCGTACACGATCACCTTCCGGTCCGAGGACCAGAAGCTCGAAGCGATGCCGGACGACGCGATCTACGCGCGCAAGGTGGCCAAGCAGTTCGGCATCGACCTGCACGAGATCGAGATCGCTCCGGACGTGGTCGACCTGCTGCCGCGGGTCGTGGACATTCTGGACGAACCGATCGGTGACCCGGCCGCGATCAACACGCTGCTGATGTGCGACACCGCGCGCGATGCCGGGGTCAAGGTGCTGCTGTCCGGGATGGGCGCCGACGAGCTGTTCGGTGGCTATCGCAAACACCTCGCGTGCGTGATGGGAGCGCAGTACCAGTCGCTTCCCGGCGTCCTGCGCAACGGCCTGATCGGCCCGACGGTACGGCGGTTGCCGGTGACCGTGCGCGGTCGCGGCCTGCGGTACGCGCGGTGGGCGAAACGGTTCGAGACGTTCGCGAACCTCCCCGAGGAAGAAGCGTTCCGGCGCAGCTACACCATGTACGACGGGGACCAGCTGGCCGGGCTCTTGAGTCCGGACCTGGAGCCGTACGTCGGCAAGCTGCTCGGCGAGCACAGCGACATCTACCACGACACCACCCTCGACGAACACGTGAACCGGATGTGTCTGGCCGACTCGCGGATGTTCCTGCCGGGGCTGAACCTCGCCTACACCGACCGCGCCAGCATGGCCGCGTCGACCGAGGTGCGGACGCCGTTCGTGGATCCGATCGTCGCGCGGGCGGCGTTCTCGATCCCGGGGAGTCAGAAGATCCATCGGCGGGTCAGCAAGCTGGCGCTGAAGAAGGCGGCCGAGGCCTGGTTGCCGAAGGAGATCATCTACCGCCCGAAGGCGTCGTTCAGCGCTCCCCTGCGGGCCTGGATCCGCAACGACCTGCGGGAGCTGGTCGACGACACACTGCTCCGCGGTGAGCTCGTCGGGAGCGGATTCCTGCAGCAGGCCGCCGTACAACGGCTCGTGGACGACGAGCGGGCCGGGCGCGAGGACTACTCCAAGCAGATCTGGCAGTTGCTGACCCTGGAGACCTGGACCCGCAACATGCGGACGCTGGGCGTCTCGATCACCTCTTAAGGACTTGAACATATGAAGCAGGTTGCGCAGAACTACAAGTCCGGTGAGCTGGCGGTGCTCGACGTACCGCCGCCCGGCTGCCAGCCCGGTGGGGTGCTGGTGCGGTCGCTGTACTCGCTGATCTCGACCGGTACCGAGCTGATGAAGGTCGGCGAGGCCAAGCTCTCCCTGGTCGGCAAGGCGAAGGCCCGGCCGGACCAGGTGAAGAAGGTCCTCGACACCGTTGCCCAGCAGGGTCTGCGGAGCACCTACCAGAAGGTGATGAACAAGCTCGACTCCTACACGCCGCTCGGCTACTCGCTGTGTGGTGTCGTCGTCGAGGTCGGCGCCGGGGCCGAGGAGTTCAGCGTCGGGCAGCTGGTCGCTGCCGCAGGCAACGAGTTCGCGCTGCACGCGGAGTACAACTGGGTCCCCGTGAATCTGTGCGTGCCCGTACCCGATGGGGTGCAGCCGGAGCAGGCCGCCTTCTCGACCGTCGGTGCGATCGCGATGCAGGGTGTGCGCCAGGCGGAGGTCCAGCTCGGCGAGACCGCCGTGGTGATCGGACTCGGCCTGGTCGGTCAGCTCTGCGTGCGGCTGCTGGTCGCGGCCGGCGTCCGCGTCTTCGGCATCGACACCGTCGAGGACCGCTGCCGGATGGCGGAGAAGGCCGGCGCTCTCGCCTGCTCCTCCCCCGACGAAGCCGGCGTCGCGTCGCTGGAGCGTTCGTTGCTCGAGGCATCCAACGGCCTCGGCGCCGACCACATCCTGCTCGCCGCCGGCGGCCACTCCAACGGCCCCGTCGAAACCGCCGCCCGCCTGGCCCGCGACCGCGCCCGCGTCGTCGACATCGGCAAGACCCGCCTCGACCTGCCCTGGAACGCCTACTACGACAAAGAACTCGACGTCCGCTTCTCCCGCTCCTACGGCCCCGGCCGGTACGACGACCGCTACGAACTCCAAGGTATCGACTACCCCGCCGGCTACGTCCGCTGGACCGAACGCCGCAACCTCGAGTGCTTCGTCGACCTCATCGCCCGCGAACAGATCGACATCGCCTCCCTCATCGCCGGCACCTTCCCCATCGCCGACGCCACCGACGCCTACGCCAAACTCAGCACCGGCTCCCTCCCCGGCGTAGGTTTCCTCTTCGAATACCCCGAGGTACCCACTGAAGAGCTGAAGCAGGTCGCGCCGCACGTCGCCTCGCAGGCATCAAGTACGAGTGGCGCGGCTCGGCTTGGGTTTATTGGTGCGGGCAATTACGCGTCGAGCATGCTGCTGCCGCACTTGCAGAACAACGGGGACGCGAAGCTGGCCCGGGTGGCGACCAACAAGTCGCTGTCCGCGGCGAATGCTCAGCGGAAGTTCGGGTTTGAGAACATCTCGACCAGCTCGCAGGAGGTGCTGGACGACGACACGCTTGACGCGATCTTCGTGGTGACGCGCCACAGCTCCCACGCGGACCTCACCTGCCAGGCGCTTGAGGCAGGCAAGGCGGTCTTCGTCGAGAAGCCGCTCGCACTCACGTACGACGAGGTGGACCGGATCGTCGCCACGGTCGAGGCGACCGGCAACGACCGGTTGATGGTTGGGTTCAACCGTCGCTTCGCACCGCTGCTCACCGACCTCAAGACCCGGTTCGGGCAGCAGGGTGCCCAGTCGCTGCGCTACCTGGTGAACGCGGGCAAGCTCGATCCGTCGAGCTGGTACCTGGACCAGGGCAAGGAGGGCAGCCGGTTCGCGGGTGAGGGCGGCCACTTCATCGACACCCTGAGCTGGTGGCTCGACAGCCTTCCGACCGATGTGTACGCCGTACCGGGACCGGACGCCGGCGACGTGATCGTCACGCTCAAGTTCGCCAACGGTTCGGTCGGCAGCATCAACTATGTTGCCGGCGGCAACTCACGGTTCCCGAAGGAGACGATCGACATCACCGGCGGCGGCCGCAACGGTCGTCTCGACAACTTCGCGAGCGCGTCGGTCTGGACCGGCCGCAAGCCGTCCACCCAGAAGGCCCGCGGTACCGACAAGGGTCAGCGCGCCGAGCTTGAGGCCTTCGTCAGCGCCGTCAAGAACGGCACCAGGATGCCGATCTCCTTCGACTCGATCATCGCCACCACCCGCGCCACCATCGCCGTCGACCGCAGCCTCGCCTCCGGTTCGCCGGAAAAGGTATGAGCCGTCAGCCCCTCGGGTGGTACGTCCGGAGGCTCCGCCGGATGTCCCCCACCGAACTGATCTGGCGCAGCACCGACCACGCACGACGTACTGCCTGGGCTTACCAGCAAGTGAAGCCCGGGCAGCACCCCGAAGCGCCGTCAAGCCTGCGCAAGGACCGCACCTTCGGTACGACGCTCCCGCCGCACGCGGCCTGCGCCGTACCGGAGGTGGCACGTACGGCGGTCATCGAGACCGCCGACGCGATCCTGGCCGGCAACCTCGAGGTGCTCGGCACCGACCGCACCGACCTGGGCGCACCGGACTGGTTCCGCGACCCGATCACCGGTCGCCGCTCCGATCCGGCGCAGTACACGTTCAAGCTGAACCACCGCAACGAGGACCTGGTCGGCAACATCAAGCAGGTGTGGGAGCTGTCCCGCCACCACCACCTGACCCAGCTCGCCGCCGCCTGGTACCTGACGCACGACGACAAGTACGCCGACCGCGTCGCGGAGCAGCTCACCGACTGGTGGCGGACGAACCCGTTCCTGTCCGGCGTGCACTGGGCCAGTGGGATCGAGGTCGGCATCCGGCTGATCAGCTGGACCTGGATCCGTCGGCTGCTCAACGACTGGCCGGACATCACCGACCTGTTCGAGCACAACGAACTCGCGCTGAACCAGCTCTACTGGCACCAGCGCTACCTCGCCGCCTTCCAGAGCCGCGGCTCGTCAGCCAACAACCACGTCATCGCCGAAGCAGCCGGCCAACTCGTCGGCGCCAGCGCGTTCCCGTGGTTCCGCGAGAGCCCCAAATGGCGCACCGACGCCGCTGCGCTCCTGGAGCGCGAGCTAGACGCCAACACCTTCCCCTCCGGCGTCAACCGCGAGCTAGCGACCGACTACCACCGCTTCGTCTCAGAGCTCGGCCTGTACGCCGCTCTGGAGGCAGACCTCGCCGGACACCCGCTCACGCCCTCCACGTGGGCACTGCTGACCCGCACCGCCGACGTCTCGGCAGCGATCGTGGACAGCACGCTCAGACCGCCCCGCCAAGGTGACGACGACGAGGGCATGGTCCTGGTACTCGACCCGCCCAACATCCACAGCTGGTCCGCCTACCTCGCACTCAGCGCAGCAGCAGTCGGCCCAGCGGACTGGTGGCCTGAGGTCCCAGCCACCGCTACGTCCACTCTGGTCAGCGCACTGCTCCAAGGCGCCCAAGGCGACCGCCCAGCCGAACGCCCCGGCCACTTCAACGACGCCGGCCTGACGATCCTGCGCAGCCATGACGAAGGCCCGGAGATCTGGGTCCGCGGCGACGCCGGCCCGCACGGCTTCCTCTCGATCGCCGCGCACGCCCACTGCGACGCCCTTTCGCTCGAGGTTCGCGTCGGCGGCATCGACGTCCTCGCCGACCCGGGCACGTACTGCTACCACGGTGAAGAGGAGTGGCGGAACTACTTCCGCTCCACGATCGGCCACAACACTGTCGAGGTGAACGGCGCCGAGCAGTCCATCTGGGGCGGCGCATTCCTCTGGCTGCGCGGCGCCACCGGACAGGTCCGCCAGTACGACGCCTCCACGGGTACCTGGGATGCCGAACACGACGGGTACCGAGTCGGCGACACCCCGGTCACGCACCGGCGGAACGCCGTACTGGAGGCCGGAACGCTCAAGGTCGAGGACCACCTCGACACGGCGGCCGACGTACGGATCGCGTGGCATCTCGGTCCGGACGTCACCGCCGAACTCGACGGATCGACAGCTCTCCTGACGTGGCCTGACGGTACGGCGAGCGCCGAGCTGCCGACGGGACTGACGTGGACCGCGCACCGTGGAAGTGACGATCCGCTACTGGGGTGGTACTCCCCGCGATTCGGCCGTAAGGTCCCGGTCACCACACTGATCGGCGCCGGGCAGATCGGCCCGGGCACGCCGGCCGTCAGCACGTTCCGTTTCCGCTGACCGGTGTATCAGGTCACGTCCTAGCGCCTCTATTACTGCGAACACCTGTACGACGTTCGCTTGAGGGGGGCCGTAACGGCATGAGCGCGCAGCAGCTCGACGTGAAGAAGTCTTGGCAGGCAATTCGGCGGCACCGGCTACTAGTGATCATCGGCGCCGCCATCGGCCTGCTGCTCGGCGTCGCCTACGCCTTCGTGCAGCCGCCGATGTACACCGCCGGTGCGTTGGTCGTGCTTCCGCCGCCGCCAGTGGTGGCCGGAACAACGTCCGGTTCGCAGAGCATCGAGACCCAGGTCTACATCGCCGAGAGCGGTCCGGTCCTGCACAGCGCCGGCCAGAACCTGCAGCCGACCCTGACCACCGAGGTGGTGCGCGACCGGGTGAAGGCCAGCGCGGTCACCGACGACGTGATCCGGATCGATGCCAAGGGCACGTCGGCCAAGCAGTCGGTCCAGCTGGCCAACGCGGTCGCGCAGGTCTACCTGGTCTTCGTCACCACCGACAAGCAGCTGCCCGGTGACCTCGGCAAGCGCACCGGCGCCCGGCTGCTCGAGGGCGCCACCGAGGCGCACGGCGGGAGCATGCTCCTGCACGCCGGCACGTACGGCGGCCTGGGCGCGCTGCTCGGAGCTATCGGCGGAGCGATCTTCGTGCTGGCCCGCGCACGCGGCGACCGCCGCCTGCGGCTGCGCGACGAGATCGCGGACGCCGTCGGACTGCCCGTGCTCGCGTCAGTCTCGTCGTACCCGGCCCGCGATCCCTCCGACTGGGCCGAGCTACTGGAGAACTACCACCCGACGGCTGTCGATGCGTGGAGCCTGCGGAAGACGCTGCATCACCTGGAGCTGGACCAGAAGGGCGGCCAGGCCACCTCGCTGACCGTCATCTCGTTCGCCGACGACACCAAGGCGCGGTCGCTCGGCCCGCAACTCGCCGCGTTCGCGTCGACGTTCGGTGTCGCCAGCTCGCTGGTGATCGACCAGATCCGCTCCGACATCCACGGCTCGGCCACCCTGGACATCCATCTGAACCTGGTCGACCGCGAGGACCCGCAGCTGGCCGGCGACCAACGAACCACCCGCACGATCATCGCGCTCTCCGCGGGCACCGTGACGGCCGAGGAACTGGCCCGGCTGGCGGTCGCGACCACCGCGGACGACCGCACCATCGACGGCATCGTGGTCACCGATCCCGATCCTCTCGACCGGACCATCGGGCGGGTTGCACAGTCTCAGCGCCGTTCCGGATCCCGGTTCCCGACGCTGCTCACCGGAACGGCAAGGCGGACTCGATGACGAACCAGCAGTTCCAGGAGCGAACCAGCCCCGCCAGCACGTGGGACGACCAGGACGGCCTGTTCGACGGCGAGCACTCGGCGGCGTACCCACCCGACAGCCTCGTCACCTTCCGCTTCCTGCGGGACGCGCTCGTCCGGCACCGCTGGGTGTGGCTGCTGCTCGCGGTTCTCGGCCTGATCGGCGGCGTGGCGGTGCAGTTCGGCCTGCCCTCGGCGCACTCCGCCACCGCCCGGATCCTGGTCACCACCCGCGAAGGTGAGGACCCGGCGAAGGCGATGGCCACCGAGGTCAGTCTGGCCACCACCCGGACCGTGGCGAACCGAGTGATCGATTCGCTGCAGCTGACCGATACTCCCGACGTGCTGCTGAAGCGGTACACCGTCGTACCGGTCACCAGCCGGATCCTCGAGATCAAGGCCGGCGCGAAGTCCGACGTCGAGGCCACGGCGCTGGCCTCCTCGATCGCCCAGACCTTCCTGAAGTTCCGGCGCGAGCAGATCGCGCTGCAGGACGTGCCGCTGCGGCGCGACCTCACGGCCGCACAGAACGAGGCCACGCTGGCCCGGCAGGCCGTGGTGGCCGCCGGCGACGACCCGGTCGAGCCCAAGCGGCCGGGCAGCCCGGAGATGACCCGGCTGAACGCCGCGCAGGACAAGGTGAAGTTCGTCCAGCAGCAACTGCTCGACTCGACGACGATCGCGTCGAAGATGAACAGCAGCCGGCTGCTCGACGCACCGGCTCCGGTGCTCACCTCGGCCAAGAAGATGCTGGTCCTCAAGGCCGGGACCGGCCTGATCGCCGGCCTCTTCCTCGGGCTCGGATTCGTCGTGGTCCGGGCATTGATCTCGGACCGGTTGTGGAAGCGCCAGGACATCGCGAGCGCACTCGGCGCGCGGGTCCGGCTCAGCACCGGCCGGCCGCCGCTCAGCATGCTTCCGTTCGGCCGACTGCTGCGAGCCAAGCAGTCCAAGCACCGCGGCATCCAGTTGTTGACCCAGCACCTCAGCACCCGGATCGTCTGGGCCGAGCGCCCCTCACCGTCGATGGCTGTGGTCAGTGTGGACGACGTCCGCACCTGTGCACTGGCCGTGGCCTCGCTCGCGGTGGCTCTGGCCGATCAAGGCAAGAACGTGCTGGTCGCCGACCTGACCGGGCAGCACGCGCTCGCCAAGAAGCTCGGCGTCACCGAACCCGGTACGCACGACTCGGCCCTCAACGGCGAAGGCCGGATGATCTCGGTGCATCTGCCGGCGAAGGACGCGCTGCTGCCCGAAGGCTGCTACCTGCGGATCGGCGACACGAACCGTCCGTCCGGATCCGGTGACGTCCAGCTGGACGCTGCCTGGGAGGACGCGGATCTGGTCCTCACCTTGTCGACCCTGTCGCCGGCCCTCGGCGCCGAGCACCTCGGCACCTGGGCGTCCCGGGCGGCGGTCGTCGCGACCGCCGGCCGGTCGTCCGCGACCACGCTCAAGGCGACCGGCGACATGCTGCGCCTGGCCGGCCTCGAGATCGACACGGCAATCGTCCTGCACGCGGACAAGACCGACGAAGGTGTCGGAGTGACCGAGGCGGAGACCGCCGACGTCACGGCCGACGTCGGGATGTTCTCGCGATGAGCGCCCTTGCCGCACTCGCGGCACGGCGCCCGGCCCGACCCGGTTTCCGCGAAGTCCCGCCCGAGCGCCGCCGGCGCCGTCGGGTCCAGCTGGTCTGGGCGTTGCTGGTGATGAACGTGCTCACGTTCTTCCCCGAGTCGCGGTTGCTGCTGCCGATCCCGAGTGCGCTCGGCCGGCTGATCGCCCAGGGTTCGTTGCCGCTGGCCCTCTTGCTGGTCCTGACCGTCAACCGGCCGTTGCGGATCCGGCCGAGCGTCTATGCCTTCCTGGCCAGCCTGCTGGTCACCGAAGCGGTCATCTCCAGCCTGCGAGCAGAGTTCCTGGTCGGCGCGCTGTACCGGTCGAGCCGGCTACTGATCTTCGTGGTGGTCCTCTGGCTGCTGTCACCGTGGTGGACGCGGCGTGATCTGCTGCTGATCCGCACGCACTTGATGGTGCTGTGGGCGGTGATCGGAACGGTCGTCCTCGGTTTCCTCGTGTCGCCCGGCGGCGCGATGGTCGACGATCGCCTGACCGGTGTTCTGTGGCCGATCCCGGCGACGCAGGTCGGTCACTACGCCGCCATGGCCACCGGGCTGACCACCGTCTTGTGGATGGCCGGGCTGTTGCGACGTGAGATCGCGCTGGTCAGCGTGGTGATCGCGATTCCGGTCTTGCTGCTCACCCACACCCGCACCGCCCTGATCGCGCTGCTGGTCGGCGGCATCATCGCCGGTCTCAGCCTGTTCACGGCCCGCGCCCGCGCCCGTCGTACGTTCGCCATCGCCATCGGGGTCTTCTCCGTCGGAGCGCTGACGGCAGGCTCCGCGGTCACCACCTGGCTGGCGCGTGGTCAGGACACCGAGCAGGTCGCCGCGCTGACCGGGCGCAAGCTCGTGTGGGACGCGATCCTCGCGCAACCGCGGACGACGTGGGAGACGCTGTTCGGGTTCGGCCTGTCCAACAAGTCGTTCACCGGGCTGCCGATCGACAGCAACTGGCTCGGTACCTATTACGACGTCGGTCTGCTCGGCGCCGCGTTCAACATCGCCATGCTGCTGTTCGTCTTCGTCGGCGCCTGGTTCACCCCGCAGGGTCCGCGCCGCGCCCTCGCCTTGTTCATCGTCGCGTACTGCGTCGTCGCGTCGTTCACCGAGACCGGGCTGAGCGAGGCATCGCCGTACCTGCTGGAGCTGACGCTGGCCGCGTCGCTGGTGTACCCGAGACCGTCCCGGGAAGGCATCTGATGAAGATCCTGCTGGTCCACAACAGGTACCGGTCGACCGCGCCCAGCGGCGAGAACAGGGTCGTCGACCAGGAGCGCGAGGCTCTCGCGGCCCTCGGCCACGACGTCCGGCTGTTCGAACGACAGAGCGACGAGATCGAGGAATGGCCGGCCTGGAAGAAGGCCACGCTGCCCGCGCGGGTGATCTGGAACCCGACCACCAAGCGCGATCTGAGCGTGGAGCTGCGTGAGTTCCAGCCCGACGTGGTGCACGTGCACAACACCTTCCCGGTGCTCAGCCCGTCGGTGCTCTACGCGTGCCGCGATGCCGGTGTGCCGGTGGTGATCACCTTGCACAACTACAAGTTGCTCTGCGCAAGTGGTGACTTCTATCGCGAAGGCTCGGTCTGCCATGACTGCGCCAGCGGCAACCCGCTGCCGGCGGTCCGCAACAGCTGCTACCGCGGTTCGAAGTTGGCCACGGCAACGACTGTGCTCAACACGCGCTCGCATCGGCGTACCTGGCAGAACCTGGTCTCGGCGTACCTGTTCATCTCCGAGTCGCAGCGCACGCTGCTGGCCGGGATGGACTTCGACGCCGACCGCAGCTTCGTCCGCTACAACTACGTCCCGTACGACGGGCCTGTCGCCGATCCGGCCGCGAAGGACCCGCGTCGTCAGGTCACGTACGTCGGCCGCCTCGATGCGGCCAAGGGCGCACCGCTACTGATGAAGGGCTGGGACGCGTACCGCGCGACTGCGGGTGACGACGCGTTGCAGCTGGCGATCGCGGGTGGCGGTCCGATGCTCGACGAGGTGACCGCTTGGGCGGCGGACCGGCCTTCGGTGCAACTGCGCGGGATGCTCAGCAAGCCCGAGATCTTCAGCCTGATCGGCGAGTCCCGCGCGGTCGTGCTGCCCTCGGAATGGGAGGAGACCTTCGGTCTGGTGGTGGTCGAGGCGATGGCCGTCGGCGTCCCGCTGCTGGCGTCGGCGCACGGTTCCTTCCGTGAACTCGTAACCGACGGTGTCGACGGAGCGTTGTTCGATCCGGGTCGTCCGGACGAGCTGGCCAAGCTCCTGCTCGATGTGGACGCCTGCCCTGATAAGTACGCCGACCTCGGCCGCAACGCGCGGACGACATACGAGACCACGCACGACCCGCAGTCCAATCTCCAGCAACTGCTCGACGTGTACCGGTTCGCCGTCGCGAACCCGGTGCCGAGCCGCTAGTCCCTCAGCAGCCCGCCAGGCCCCGAAGGAAAATCATGGAACAGCACACATCCAGGTGGTACAGCTCGCGACGCCTCATCGTCGCGGGGAGTGCTGTCGCGCTGGTTGGGCTGGTCTCCGCTGCCGTCCTTCTGGTCAGCAACGGCGGCATCGGCCGCAGCGACGGGACCGAGGCCGCACCGGCCAAGTCCCTGACCGCGCCGGGCAAACCGCCGGCCGCCATCTGCGGGAACGCCCAGGCCCTCAACGGCCCGGCGACCGCGCCGGCGGGCGCCGTACCGGTCAGTGTCAGCCAGAACCTGCAGGACCTGACCGCCCAGCACCCGGCCGGTACGACGTTCTACCTGTCGGCGGGCGTGCACCGGCTGGCCGGCGGTGAGTTCCTGCAGGTGATTCCGAAGGACGGCAACCGCTACATCGGTGCTCCCGGAGCGATCCTGGACGGCGGCCGGACGAACCGGTACGCCTTCACCGGCTACGCCGCCAACGTGCAGATCAGCCACCTGACCATCCAGAACTTCGGCGCCGCGAAGAGCAACAACGACGAAGGCGTCGTGAACCACAACTCCGCCACCGGATGGACCATCGAAGGCACCACGATCAAGGGCAACGCGGGGGCCGGCCTGATGATCGGCAGCAAGAACGTTGTCCGCGGCAACTGCCTGCGCGACAACGGCCAGTACGGCTTCAACGCGTACAACCCGCAGATGGTCGTCGGCATCACCGTCGAGCGCAACGAGATCACCGGGAACAACACCGACGACTGGGAGAACCTGCGGCCGGCCTGCGGCTGTACCGGCGGCGGCAAGTTCTGGACGGTCACCGGCGCCGCGGTGCGCGGCAACTGGATCCACGACAACCACGGCCCCGGGCTGTGGGCCGACACGAACAACGTCGCGTTCACGATCGAGGACAACTACATCTCCGGCAACTACGCCGAGGGCCTGATCTACGAGACCAGCTACAACGCCCTGATCCGGCGGAACAGCTTCATCCGCAACGGGCTGGGCAAGGGACCGGAGAACGAGGGCTTCCCGGCGCCGGGGCTGTACATCTCCGAGTCCGGCGCGGACAAGCGCGTCCCCGGGCAGTTCGGCGAGACCCTCGAGGTGACCGACAACGTCTTCACCGACAACTGGTCCGGCGTCATCCTCTGGGAGAACGCCGACCGGTTCGCCGGCTCGCCCGCCAACACCAGCACCGGTTCCGGCACCCTGGTGAACCCGAAGGTCGCCACCATCACGACCTGCAACGCCCAGAACATCACCAAGCAGCCCTACCTGAGCGACTGCCGCTGGAAGACCCAGAACGTCCGCGTGCACGGCAACACGTTCAACCTCAACCCGGACAAGCTCGGGGTGAAGTGCGCGTCGAACGCGGGCTGCGGGTACAACGGGGTCTTCTCGAACTGGGGCACGTTCCCGGACTGGTCGCCGTACCAGGCCCGGACGATCGAGGACGCGATCACCTTCAAGCAGGGCAACAAGTTCTACGCCAACACCTACAGCGGGCCGTGGAACTTCATCGTGCACGAACAGGGCAGCTCGGTGAACTGGGCGGCCTGGCAGGGTGCGCCGTACGGCCAGGACAACGACTCCGTGATCAAGGTCTCCGGGGAGCGCTGAGCCGTCATGACCCTCCCGCCCCCCGAGCGCGCCGGCGCACAGATCGCACTGCTGCGGTCGGTGGGCTATGCCGCGTTCGGGCGGCACGAGCGTGACCTTGATGTCCTCGACGTGGTCTTCGACAGCCTCGTCGATGCCCCAGGCATCGATGACTGCCGGCACCTGCGGTTCGCGGGCCACGGCATCAGCCTGGACGTCGACGTGCACGGGCAGGCCGAACTGAGCGTGGAGCTGCGGGTCACCCCGGCCGGACCGGTCCAGGTCGAGTCCCGCGGGGCGGAGGGGCCGGGCGACACCCGACTGGTGAGCTTCCTGCTGCAGTGGCCCAACAGCACTCAGCGCCCGGTCCGGACCGCCTGGATCATGCTCTGATCAAGGCGGTCGCGGGCCGGACGCTTTACTGCTTCAGGAGGCAAGCAGCAGTCTGAGTTTGTCCAGGCAACGACCCCGGATCGGGCCGATGCTGCCGATCGGGATCCCGATCTTCTGTGAGATCTCCGCGTACGGCGCGGGCGGGTCGGCCATCAGCATGCCGAGCAGCTGCTGCCAGCGGTCCGGCAGGGTCTCCAGTGCTTCCCGGACATCGGCCGCCCGCTCGAGAGCGAGCATGTCGGCGTCGAGCTCGGGCTGGTCCCCCGGCTGCTCCTCGAACGCCGTCGACTCGTAGGTCAGCAGCACCCGCTTGCGAAACGCCAGCACCCGCAGGCATTCGCGGCGGGTGGTGACGACCAGCCAGGCGCCGACCCGCTCGGGGTCGACGCGGTGAATGTGCTCGAGCAACCGCAGCCACACCATCTGAGAAACATCTGCGGCATCGCTGTCACTGAGCCGGAAACTGCGCGTCACGGCCCACACGAGCCGTGCGTAGTGGTCGACCAGCCGGCTCCAGGACCCCTGGTCCCCGGACGCGGCCTGGATCACCAGGGTCGCTGCCTCGGACCGGACTGCGACCTCGGCCACTGTGGAATCAGTACCGGATTCGGCACTGAGGTGTTGCACCATGAATTCCCCCCTCGGGAATGCACCGCTCTTGTGTCTCGCCCGCCCACGTCATGTCGTGGGCGGGCGCAGGTGGTCAGTAGGCGCCGTCACTACCCAGTACGGCGCGGGCGGTCTTCCAGAGAATCAGCAGATCGAGCGCGATCGACCAGTTGTCGGCATACCGCAGGTCGAGCCGCATGGACTCTTCCCAGGTCAGATCGCTGCGTCCGCTGACTTGCCACAACCCGGTGAGCCCGGGCTTGACGAGCATCCGGCGCGAGTCGTCGATCGCGTACAGCGCGACCTCGGACTGCAACGGCGGCCGCGGGCCGACCAGTGACATCTCCCCCCGGAGAACGTTCACCAGCTGCGGCAGCTCGTCGATCGAGAATCGGCGCAGGTACTTGCCGACCTTGGTGATGCGCGGGTCGTCGCGCATCTTGAACAGGATGCCGTTGCCCTCGTTCAGGGCGACCAGCTCGGCCTTGCGCTCCTCCGCGTCGACGACCATCGTGCGGAACTTGAACATCGCGAACTGCTCCCCGCCGCGGCCGACCCGGGTCTGCTTGAACAGCACCGGACCCTTGCTGGTCAGCTTCACCAGCGTCGCGGCGACCAGCAGCACCGGTGACACCGCGAGCAGCATCAGCACCCCGAGGACCCGGTCGAAGACGGCCTTCATCAGGTGCGGACCACCGCTGACCGACGGCCGCTCCAGGTGCAGCAGCGACAACCCGGCCACCGGCCGGATCGAGATCCGCGGACCGGCCACCTCGACGATGCCCGGCGAGACGATCAGATCGACCCCGCGCTGTTCGAGCGCCCACGACAGCTTGCGCAGCGAGTGCCCGGCGAGCTCCGGATCCGCGGCCACCGCGACGACGTCGACGGCGTACTGGTCGACGGCCGCCAGGATGTCCATCTCGGTGCGGCCGAGGCGGTCCGAGACCGGCTCCTCGAACACGTCACCGCGCGGCAGGCAGCTGGCCACGACGACGTACCCGTCGGCGGGCCGCTCCTCCAGGTGCCGGTGCAGCGTGGTCACCTGGTCGTTGCGGCCGACCACCAGCACCCGGCGCATGCACCGGCCGGCGAACCGGCGCCAGGAGATCTGCCGGTGCAGCACCCAGCGGCCCGTCATGGCCGCCAGACACGTCATCGGCACCGCGAGCAGTACGAACCCTCGAGCGACCTCGCTCTTGGTCGCGTACGACGTGATGGCGACCGCGGCGGTCAACCCCACCGCGGCCCGGATGATGGACCGGAACTCTTCCGGTCCGGTCCCGAAGTACCGGCTCTCGTAGCCACGCGCCAGCGCCACACAGATCAGCCAGGCGACCGGGATCACCGCCCCGATCACCAGATAACCGGCATTGATCTGGGCGCCGAACCGGCCGACCAGTGCCACCGATACCCCGATCAGCGCCGCGGACAGGTCCCCGGCGAGCGCAGCCCGCCGGTACCGGGCCACCCAGCGTGCCTCGGTGAAACGTGCCGATCGCGGCACGGTCGCCTGAACCTCGTCCGGAACTACCCAGACCGGCCGACGACGCTCCCCCGAGACCGTCGGCCGAAGATCAGCCGGCTCGGCCAACCCTTCAGACATGACAAACTCAGTCACGCACAGTCACCCCCCACAGGTGAACAGCGACCCCCGTGACCAACCCACTCCCCGTCACGGACAGTCGTCCAACGCCGCCCCCACAACGGCGTGAGCCAGACAGTACTACGTCAGGCCGACTCCGAACAGTATTGACCGCGAGTGTTTACCCGTGCGCAACGTCCGGAAAATGAAGAACCCCGAGGACCGGATATCGGTCCTCGGGGAACTTGCCGACGCTCGTGTCCGGCCGGGGTACTTCTCAGCCGGCGATCAGGCCGTCGCCGCTGATCAGCTCACGCATCTCGGCCAGCGAGCTGTCGCTCGGCGGCAGGATCGCGTCGGAGTCGTGCAGGTCGCCGTCCGGAACCTTCTCACCGGACCGGACGAAGTCCAGCAGGGCGCCGAACGCGGTCCGGAAACCGGCCTCGTCACCGGCCGCGACGGCCTTCTCCAGATCGGTGTCGACCGCGTTCAGCTGGTCGAGCTTGTCGTCGGCGAGCTGCCACTGGCCCTCACCCATGATGCGAACGATCATCGAACGTCTCCGTCTTGTGGTCGCGCCGGCTCCGCTACCGGCTGTTGCACGGGCTGGGCGGGTTGTGCTGCTCCCGGGGCCTCACCGGACAGCTCCTTGGGGGCGCTGCCCCCGGACAGCTGCGCCTTCATGGCGGCCAGCTCGTCCTCGACACCTGAGGTGGACGACATCCGCTCCAGCTCCAGGGTGATGCTGTCCTTCTGCGTGCCGGAGGCGTCGTCGAGCGCGCCCGAGGCGAGCAGCTCGTCGATCGCGCCGGCCCGGGCCTGCATCTGCTGGGTCTTGTCCTCGGCCCGCTGCACGGCCAGACCGACGTCGCTCATCTCCTCGGAGATGCCCGAGAAGGCCTCGTTGATCCGGGTCTGCGCCTCGGCCGCGGTGTAGGTGGCCTTGATGGTCTCCTTGCGGGTCCGGAAGGACTCGACCTTGGCCTGCAGCCGCTGGGAGGCCAGCGTGAGCTTCTCCTCCTCACCCTGCAGCTGGGCGTGCTGGGTGGTCAGATCGTCGATCTGCCCCTGCAGCCCGGACTTCCGGGTCAGTGCCTCGCGGGCCAGGTCCTCACGGCCCATCGAGAGCGCCTTCTGCGCCTGGTCCTGCAGCTTGGACGACTGCGCCTGCAACTGCGATGCCTGCAGCTCCACCCGCTTCCGGCTGGTGGCCACGTCGGCCACTCCCCGGCGTACCTTCTGGAGCAGCTCGAGCTGCTTCTGGTACGAGTAGTCAAGGGTTTCGCGAGGATCCTCAGCCTTGTCCAGGGCGGTGTTCGCCTTGGCCTTGAAGATCGTCGACATCCGCCTAAAGATGCTCATCGATATCCGTACCCCTTCTGTGCCGGAGCGTCGACCCGGCGTGCGTGTCAACCACCCTATGTCCCTACGGGTCACCACACCATCAGGACGGGCCCGGATAAAGTGGTGTTCACGACCGGGGACCACCCCGAGTCCGCGCGTCCTGCCGAATGAGGTTCAGACCCCGTGTTCCGTCGTACCAAGTCCGATACAACTACAGCCACCGTACCCGCTGAGCCCCAGGCCAAGCCGGGCGGCAAGGGACGCCCGACGCCGTCGCGCAAGGAAGCCGAGGCGGCCCGGAAGGCGGCGTACAAGAAGCCACGCAACCGCAAGGAGGCGTCGGCGCTGCGCCGCGAGAAGATGCGGACCGAGCGGGCCAAGATGCAGTCGGCCATGCAGACCGGCGACGACCGCTACCTGCCGGCCGCCGACAAGGGCCCGGTACGGCGGTTCGCCCGCGACTACGTGGACGCGCGCTTCTCGGTGATGGAGTTCGCGCTGCCGCTGCTGCTGGTGTTCTCCCTGGTCGGCGTCGTGTTCTCCCGGCAGTACCCCTGGCTGGCGGGCCTGGTGAACATCATCTTCCTGCTCGTGGTCGTGCTCGTCCTGGCCGACTGGTTCCTGCTGTCCGGCGGCCTGAAGAAGGCCGTCGCACGCAAGTTCCCCAACGAGCCGGTGAAGGGGATCGGGTTCTACGCGGTCCGGCGGACCATGCAGATGCGCCGCTGGCGGCTGCCCAAGCCGATGGTCAAGCGCGGCGAGAAGCCTGCGTGACCTCGGTCTGAGCCGGTAGGGTCGGGGTCATGGACTTCCGCTATCTCGGCAACAGTGGTTTGAAGGTCAGCGAGATCTCGTACGGGAACTGGCTGACCCACGGTTCCCAGGTGGAGAACGATCAGGCCAAGGCGTGTGTGCGGGCGGCGCTGGACGCCGGCATCACCACGTTCGACACGGCCGACGTCTACGCCAACACCAAGGCCGAGGTGGTCCTCGGCGAGGCGCTGGCGGGTGAGCGGCGCGAGTCGGTGGAGATCTTCACCAAGGTCTACTGGCCGACCGGACCGGGCGGCCCGAACGACGTCGGCCTGTCCCGCAAGCACATCCACGAGTCGATCAACGGGTCGCTGAAGCGGCTGCAGACCGACTACGTCGACCTCTACCAGGCGCACCGGTTCGACACCGAAACGCCGCTCGAGGAGACCATGAAGGCCTTGGCCGACGTGGTCCGGCAGGGCAAGGCGCTCTACATCGGGGTCTCCGAGTGGACGGCCGAGCAGCTGCAGGAGGGCCACCGGCTGGCCCGCGAGCTGCGCATCCCGTTCGTCTCGAACCAGCCGCAGTACAGCATGCTCTGGCGCACCATCGAGGCCGAGGTCGTCCCGGCTTCGGAGGAGCTCGGCATCGGCCAGATCGTGTTCTCGCCGATCGCCCAGGGCGTGCTCACCGGCAAGTACCTGCCGGGACAGCCGCTGCCGGAGGGTTCGCGGGCGACCGACGAGAACGGCGGCGCCAACATGATCAAGCGGTTCCTGAACGACGACGTCCTGACCCGCGTGCAGGAGCTCAAGCCCGTCGCCGACGAGGCCGGCCTGTCGCTCGGCCAGCTGGCCATCGCCTGGGTGCTGCAGAACCCGAACGTCTCGTCCGCGATCGTCGGCGCCTCCCGGCCCGAGCAGGTCGTCGAGAACGTGAAGGCCTCCGGGGTGAAGCTCGACGACTCGCTGCTCAAACAGATCGACGAGATCCTCGGCGGGATCGTCGAGCGCGACCCGGCCAAGACCGCGCAGAACTCCCCGCAGACCCGGCCGGGCTCATGAGCTGGGTGTGGCGGTTCGAGACCCCGACCGGTGCCGTCGTCGACCCGAGCGAGGTCGGCGGCACCGAGTTCTCGGCCCAGGGCGACGCGGAGAGCTGGCTGGGCGAGATCTGGCGCGACCTCGTCGACAAGGGCGTCGGGCAGGTCTTCCTGCTCGAGGACGGACGTGAGGTGTACGGCCCCATGAGCCTGGAGGCGCAGGAGTAGCAGACGTCAGGCGTTACGCTGCCTGCGTGATTAAGCGACTGCTTCTCAGCCTGGTGGCGGGCCTCCTGCTTGCAGGGACCGCCACCACTCTGGCGCACGCCGAGGACGGCTTCCGGTTCTGGGGTTACTACCAGTGGACGGCCTCGTCCTCGCAGTGGGCGTTTGCCCAGAAGGGGCCGGACGGCGTCGTACCGGCGGACGGGTCCGTCGAGGGCTGGCGGTACGCGGTCGGCGGCGCCAAGCCGCGGGTGCCGCGGGCTGCCGGTGATTTCGCGGCGATCTGCAAGGACGCCCCGGCCGAGACCGGCAAGAAGCGCGTCGCGGTGGTGGTCGACCCCGGTACGACGGAGGACGCGACGGCCGGCCAGCAGCCGGGCACTCCGACCGGCACCTGCGTGGTGACGGACGTGAAGTCGAACGGTGCCCAGGTGCTGTCCGCCGTCGGACCGACGCGGCTCGAGAAGGGCCTCACCTGTGGGATCTCCGGCTACCCCGCCTCGGGCTGTGGCGAGGCAGTGAAGAGCATCACGGTCCCAGCTAGTGATTCCCCGGTGCAGCTGGAGATCAAGGCTCCGGTCGGCTTCTCGGCCGTGAAGCCGTCAGCTGCCCAGGACGAGGGCACCACGTGGTGGCCGTACGTCGTGGTCGTGGTGATCCTTGGCGGCCTGCTCGCGGGTGGCGTGCTGCTCGCGCGCCGCCGGCGTACGTAGTGCGTGCTGTTGACCGCCTGACGCTGCCCCGGGCACTGCATCCCGGGGCGTGGTGGCTTTGGGCCCTCGGGATGGCGGTCGCCGCCAGCCGGACCCGGAATCCCGTGCTGCTCGTGCTGATCCTGGTCGTGACCGGATTCGTGGTGGCCGCCCGCCGTACCGATGCTCCGTGGGCGCACAGCTTCACCGCGTTCCTCAAGCTCGGCCTGGTGGTGATCGGGATCCGGATCGTCCTGCAGGCCGTGCTGTCGACGCGCTCGCAGGGCAACACCGTGCTGTTCACGCTGCCGCAGATCCCCTTGCCCGACTGGGCTGCCGGGGTCAAGCTCGGTGGGCAGATCACCTTGGAGGCCGTCCTCACCGCCCTGTACGACGGGGGCCAGCTCGCGGTGATGTTGTGCTGTATCGGCGCCGCCAACGCGCTGGCCAGCCCGAAGCGGCTGCTGAAGTCGTTGCCCGGGGCCCTCTACGAGATGGGCGTGGCCTGCGTGGTCGCTCTGACGTTCGCACCGCAACTGGTGACCGACGCGCGCCGGATCCGTTCGGCCCGACGGCTGCGCGGACGGACCCGCGGGTCGTTCCGGACCACGGCCATGCCGGTGCTGGAAGGCGCGCTGGACCGCTCGGTCGAGCTGGCCGCAGCGATGGACTCGCGCGGCTACGGACGCACTGCCCAGGTGCCACGGCGACAGCGCCAGATCACCGGGCTGTGCGTGCTCCTGGGCTTGCTGGGCATCCTGCTCGGCGTCTACGCGTTGCTGACCGACTCACTCGCGTTTCCGTTCGCTCTGACCGCTCTGGCGATCGGACTGCTGCTGGCGGTCGGTGCGCTCGGCGTCGGACGGCAGCGGGTCACCCGCACGCGGTACCGACCTGACCCGTGGGCTCTGCCCGAGTGGCTGGTGACTGCGGCCGGCGCCTTGGCTGGAGCTGTGATGATCGTCGCTGCGGTGCACGGGGTGCGTGGACTGCTGCTGGACGGACCACTCGTCGTACCGCCGGTCCCCGTGCTGCCGGTGGTCGGGGTACTGATCGGGCTGGCTCCAGCCCTGGCCGCACCGCCAGTCCGACAGGGGGCGGCCGCGTGATCGAGTTTGATCGAGTCTCCATCACGTACGACGGCGCCTCCGCGCCCGCCGTACGGGATGTGAGCTTCACCGTGCCGGAAGGCGAGCTGGCACTGGTGATCGGGCGGACGGGATCCGGCAAGTCGACGTTGCTGCGGGCGATCAACGGTCTGGTCCCGCACTTCACCGGTGGAACGCTGGCTGGGCGGGTGCTGGTGAACGGGCGGGACACGCGGGAGTACCGGCCGCGCGACCTGACCGATGTGGTCGGGTTCGTCGGGCAGGACCCGATGACCGGGTTCGTCACCGACACCGTCGAGGACGAGCTGGCCTACAGCATGGAGTCGCTCGGTACGGCGCCGGACGTGATGCGCCGCCGAGTGGAGGAGACGCTGGATCTGCTGGGACTGGCCGACGTGCGGGATCGTGCGCTGACGTCACTGTCTGGTGGCCAACGGCAACGAACCGCCATCGGTGCCGCGCTCACCTCGCATCCCGCTGTACTCGTGCTGGACGAGCCCACGTCGGCGCTGGACCCGCAGGCGGCCGAGGAGGTGCTGGCCGCGCTGCAGCGGCTCGTGCACGACCTGGGCGTAACTGTGGTGATGGCGGAGCACCGGCTGGAGCGCGTGATCCAGTACGCCGACCGCGTGATCGAAGTACCGGGTGGGATCGGACTGGTCTCAACCGGACTGCCGGCCGACCAGATGGTGACCGCACCGGTCGCACCGCCGGTAGTGGAGCTGGGACGGCTGGCTGGTTGGTCTCCGCTGCCCCTGTCGGTGCGGGACGCTCGGCGAGCCGCTGGTGCGTTGCGGACTCAGCTGGCTGATGCCCGACCGCTGCGGCGGACTGCGGCGGTGGGGCCCGAACTGGCGCGGTGCAGCGATCTGGTCGTCAGCTACGGGACTGTGACTGCCCTGCGCGGGGTGTCGGTCAGCATCCGGGCCGGTGAGATCGTCGCGCTGATGGGCCGGAACGGCGCTGGGAAGTCCACGCTGCTCAATGCACTCGTTGGCATCGTCCCGCCGCGTTCTGGCACGGTGACTGCCGTTGGGACGGACCCACGGCGTACCCGACCGGCCAAGCTGGTCAAGGCGGTCGGACTCGTGCCGCAGGAGCCGGCTGATCTGTTGTATGCGGCAACGGTCGCGGATGAGTGCGCCAGTGCGGATGCGGACTTCCGGGTGGCCGCTGGGACCTGTCGGGCGGTGCTGGAGCGACTGGCGCCAGAGGTGGACGACCAGTTGCACCCACGCGACCTGTCTGAGGGACAACGGCTCTGTCTGGCACTGGCCGTCGTACTGTGCGGTGCTCCGCCGCTGCTGTTGCTCGACGAGCCCACGCGGGGGTTGGACTACGGCGCCAAGCGGCGGCTGGTCAAGATCCTGCGTGAGCTGGCTGCGGCCGGGCATGCGGTCGTCCTGTCGACTCATGACGTCGAGATGGTTGCTGAGGTCGCCACTCGAGTCATGGTGCTCGCGGACGGGGAGTTGGTGAGTGAGGGCGAGACTGCGACCGTGGTGGCGGACTCCCCCGCCTTTGCACCCCAGGTGGCGAAGATCCTGGCGCCGCTGCCGTTCCTGACCGTTGGCGAGGTCGCCACCGCTCTGGAGCGCGCATCGTGAATCTGATCCGGCTCCGGCCGCGCAGTACCGGCACGCTGTTGCTGGCATCACTGGTTGGGGTGGTGGCGTTCGCTTGGCCGCTGTTCTACCGGACCGACCAGGCAGGCGCTTCGGCAATCGGTCACACGACCGATGCGCCGTGGCTGTTCGTGTTGCTGCTGCCGCTGCTCGTGGCCGTCGTACTGGCTGAGCTGTCCGAGTCCGGCATCGACGCAAAGGTGGTGTCCCTGCTCGGGATGCTGGCGGCGGTCGGAGCCGCTCTGCGTGCACTGGGTCCGGGGACTGCTGGACTGGAGCCTGGGTTCTTTCTGCTGGTGCTGGCCGGGCGGGCGTTCGGGGCTGGCTTTGGTTTCGTGCTGGGGTCGGTGTCGCTGCTGGGCGGTGCACTGATCAGTGGTGGGGTCGGACCGTGGATGCCGTTCCAGATGTTCGCCTGTGCGTGGGTGGGCTGCTTCGCCGGCCTGCTACCGCGGGTGGGCGGTCGACTCGAGTTGCTGCTGCTGGCGGCGTACTCGCTCGTTGCTGGGGTCTTGTACGGCGTGGTGATGAACCTGTGGTTCTGGCCGTACGCGACCTTCGGCAGCGACTTCTCGTTCATCCCGGGTGACGGGCTGGTCGAGAACCTGCACCGGTACTTGCTGTTCGTGGTGGCGACCTCACTCGGCTGGGACATCCCGCGCGGCCTGCTGTGCGCCGTACTGGTGCTGGTGCTCGGTCGGCCGGTGCTGAACGCGTTCCGCCGGACCTCCCGCAAGGCAGCCTTCGACACGCCGGTGCTCTTCGAACCAAGGAGTCCGCATGCCTGACCGCACCCTCATCCTCGGCGGCGCCCGCTCCGGCAAGTCCCTCGCCGCCGAGCGCCTGCTGGCCGACGTACCGGACGTCCTGTACGTCGCCACCGGCGGAGACGACTCCGGTAGTGACGAGTGGGCCGACCGCGTCGCCAAGCACCAGGCCCGCCGGCCGGCCACCTGGGGCCTGATCGAAACCATCGACCTCGTCCCGCTCCTCGCGGCTCCCGGTCCCCCGTTGCTGATCGACTGCCTGACTCTCTGGCTCTCCCGAACCATGGACGCGCTGGACATCTGGTCCGACCTGGGGCACGCCTCCTTGGTCGAGGAGCGCATCACCAGCCTGGCCGCCGCCTGGTCCGCGACGACCCGCCACGTGGTTGCCGTCAGCAACGACATCGGCGCCGGCGTGGTCCCCGCCGATCCCGGCACCCGACTCTTCCGCGACCTGATGGGCCGCCTCAACACGACCATCTCCCTGGCCTCCGACCAGGCCCTCTACACAATCGCCGGCCGAACCCTCCCGCTCACATGATCGATGCGATCCGACTCGCCTTCGGTTTGCTGAGCATCCTGCCCGCCGGGATGCCATCCCACGTCGACCGCGTCATAGGCCGCCGCGCCATGCTGTTGGCGCCCCTGGTCGGCGCCGTACTCGGCGGGGTCGCGGCGGGCGTGGTCGCCCTCGTGCAACTGGCACGCCCCGACGCTGACCTGCTCGCCGCAGTCCTCGGCGTACTGGCGGTGGCAGCACTGTCCGGCGGACTGCACCTCGACGGCCTGGCCGACTTCGCCGACGCCCTCGGCAGCCGCCGCGACCGCGAAACCATGCTCCGCATCATGAAGCAGAGCGACATCGGCCCCTTCGGCGTCCTCAGCATCGTCGCCGTCCTCCTCGTCGACGTAGCCGCCCTCACCGCCTGCCTCCAGGCCAACTTCGGCTGGCAAGCCATCCTCATCGCCACCACCGCCAGCCGCCTCACCCTCCCCTGGACCTGCCGCACCACCGTCCCCTCAGCCCGCCCCGACGGCCTAGGCGCCATCGTCGCCGCCACAGTCCGCCCCCTCACCGCGGCCCTCGCCACCGTCGCCGTACTGGCCGCCGCCGCAGCCCTCGCCTACCTAACCCGCTCAACCCCCTCCGCCATCGCCACCGCAGCCACCCTCCTCCTCACCGTCGCAGCCGCCCTGGCCACCACCCGTCGAGCCCGCACCACCCTCGGCGGCACCACCGGCGACGTCCTAGGCGCCGCCATCGAACTAACCCTCCCCCTAGCCCTAACCACCCTCGCCCTCACACTTTGAGCACCCCTCAACCATCCCCCGGGCGCGCAACTGGTTGAACCGTGCTCAAGGTGGTTACCCACAGATCGGCGAAAGGCGGTAGCGGCGAGCGGGTCGAGCGGCCAATCGTGGTGGGATGGATCCCCTCGACCTGTGGTACGGCGGCCGCGGCGTCCGAACCGGCCTGATGGCTGACCGAATCGACCGGCGTGGGCAGGCCGAGGCCGATGGCGCAACCTGGTCAACCTCACCCTGCAGACCAGCTCGATCGGGGTCATTGCCCTCGGCATCGTTCTGGACCTGCTGCTGGGCGAGATCGACCTGTCCGTCGGCTCGGTCAGCGGCCTGGCCGGCGCCGTACTGGGGGTGACTTTCGTCAACCAGGGCTGGCCGTTGGTCATCTCGCTGATCGTCAGTCGGCGTACTGCTCATCGCCGTCACCATCGACTCGCTCAGCACGGCGGGGGCCCACCGGTTCCAATCAGGTCCCTAGACCTGCCCGCCGGGCCAGCAGCGCGGCCTCGGTCCGGTTGGTCACACCGAGCTTCGCGAAGATCGCGGACAGGTTGTTGTGCACTGTCTTCGAAGTCAGAGCCAGCCGGTTCGCCATTGCTGTGGTGGAGAGCCCAGTGGCCAGCAACTCCAGGATCTGTCGCTCCCGCGGTGTCAGTGCGGCCAGCGGATCCGGCGGCGCCGGCACCCGTCCGGACGCCGCATCCAGCACCTGACGCGCGATCCCCGAACCGAGCACCGAGTCCCCCGCCGCGACCGTCTCGATCGCCCGGACGATCTGCTGCTGCGACGACCCCTTCAGCACATAGCCCGCGGCCCCGGCCCGCATCGCCGCCCGGACCGTCTCGTCGTCGTCCAGCATGGTCAGCATCAGTACGCCGACCTCCGGCGCGACCCGGGCGAGTTCCTGGGTCGCCGCGACGCCGTCGCCACCCGGCATGTGGATGTCCATGACCAGTACGTCGGGGCGCAGCGTCACCGCGGCCCGCACCGCCTCCGGCCCACTCGCCGCGGCACCGACCACGGTGATCCCGGTCACCGAGTCGAGCAGCACCTGCAGCCCGTCCCGGATGACCGGATGATCGTCGGCCAGGACGACGCGAATCGTCATCGCTCGCCTCCCAACGGCAGACACAGGTGCACCCGTCCCCCGGCCGGGGTCGGTTCGGCGACCATCGTGCCACCCAACTCGGCAACCCGCTCCCGCATCGAGGTCAGCCCGACCCCGGGAACCCAGCGGCCGTTCACCGCACGGCCGTCATCGGCGACCGTCAGCTCCAACGCCGCATCCAGTACGGCGATCCGCACCTCGACCCGGCCGGCCAGCGAATGCCGGACCACGTTGGTCAGCGCCTCCGTCACGATCCGGTACGCCGTCACCTCGACGGCCGCCGGGAGATCCGCCGGAACCACATCGGCCGCGACGCTGACCCGCAACGCCGATCCGTCCATCCGCCGATCGAGCAGCGCGGCATGCCGTCGTACCGCCTCGACCAGACCGACGTCGTCGAGGGCTGAGGGCTGCAGCTGGTTGATCAGCCGGCGGACGTCGGTCATCGCCCCGTCGACCGCGGACCGGATATCGGTGCCGAGGGCAACCAGCCGGTCCGCCTCCGCGAGATTGACGACGGCGTCGGCGCGGAAGCCGATGCCGGTCAGGGCCGGGCCGAGCCCGTCGTGCAGATCGCGCCGCAGCCGACGGCGTTCCTCCTCACGCGCCGCGACGATCTCCCGCCGCGACCGCTGCACCGCGTCCGACAACGCCTGCGCACGCAGGGCGACGCCGATCGGCGCGGCCATCAGTTCGAGGACGACGCGATCGGCCGCGGCCAGCCGAATCTCGCCGGACCGGATCCCGACCTGCAGCTCGCCCGCCCGCTCCCCCGCATGGAGCAACGGAATCGTCTCCAGCATCGCCGGCCGCATTCCGTGCTCGCCTCGAATCACCCCGGCCTCATCGGCCAGAGCGGCGTACGGGAGGCGTAGCGCGTGGCAGACCGCAGGCAGTACGTCGGCCGGTTCCGAGGCACCGGCGAGTTGCGCCGCGACGGATGAGGCGGCGCGGACAGGGTCGGCGCGATCGCCGTACAGGAGGTTGTCGACGAAGCCCTGCAGCCGGACGCGGACCGGGTTGAACAACGCCGCCACCACGAGCGT
The DNA here is from genome assembly GCF_044453945.1 of Kribbella sp. NPDC051587. NCBI lineage: Bacteria > Bacillati > Actinomycetota > Actinomycetes > Propionibacteriales > Kribbellaceae > Kribbella > Kribbella sp. NPDC051587. The sequence goes on along the minus strand of NZ_JBITDE010000003.1, from coordinate 434,563 downwards.
GGCGAGCACGGCGGCGCTCACGCTGATCCGCGGTCGCAGCAGCCGATCGACCAACTCCACCAGGCCCAGGTACGTCGCCACGACGGCCGCGGTCAGTACGGCGTACGTGACCGTCCGCGCCCAGACCAGGCGGATGTCGAGCAACTGATAGCGCAGGACGGCGATCATCATCGACACCGGGATCAGCGCGATGACGGTGAGCAGGATGATCGGGAAGCCGGTCGACTCGACCGGCCCGAGCAGCCGCATCGACCCGGCCACCGCGACGCTGATGGTTGCCGCCAGCAACAGCCAGAGCAGCTGGCGGCGCAGCTTCTCGGTGCCGCAGCGATACCGGACGACGATCCCGGCGACGCCCGCGACCAAGGTGATCATGAGCGCGATGTCCGACGCGAGCTGGAGGGTGGGGTTGTTGAAGAACGGGATCGCCAGCCAGGACACCGCCCGGCCATGGGTGTCGAGACCCCGAACCGGCACGAGCGGGTTCGGAGCCGCGCTGAACATCAGCACCTGCAGCACGCTGTTGAGCGCTGCCAGGACCACCGCGGCGCGCCAGGCGCGGCCGGGCAGCCGGCCGTCAGGGAAGAACATCAGGGCCAGCGGGATGAACAGGCTGACCGACCACGGCCAGGCCAGCGAGTAGACCGTCGAGAGCAGCCGGGTCGGCCCGTCATCATGTACCAGTGCGGAGACCAGCCACGGTGTGACCGCCGGTGTCGCGGTCTGTGCAACACCGGCGCCGAGCAAGAGCCACCCGACCAGGTTCCGTGGCCGATGCCAGGCGATCAGCCCACCGGAGACCGCACATCCCACCGCGATCATCGCGTTCGGGATCAGGAAGCTGTCCCGGGCGACCGCGTAGCTCATCCCGGTCCCGATCGCGCCGGCCGCCGCGATCGCGGCCTGGATGAGCGCAAGCAGCATCAGCCCGAGCGCCCAGGTCCTGCTGCTGATCCTCACACTCCACATAGTGCGACCTCAGGTATCCCGCTGTCTGTGGGTGAATCACCCGGCTCTCCCGGGTAATCGCGCTCTGCCGGTCCGGGGCGGTCCGAATCCAGTCTGGAGCAATCACAACCGTTCCCCAGGGGGATTGATTGCCATGAGCACCACCGCTACCGCCACCTCGTCCACACTCCGCCCGTACGGCGTCTGCACCGTCGTCGGTGGTGTCGGCATCATCGCGGCCGGAGTCGCCGCCATCGTCGATGTCGGGATCGCCGACGGACCCTGGTTCGGGTTCGCCGGGGTGATGGCCCTGTTCGTCGCCGTCGGCGTGATCGGGCTCCGCCGCGTGACCGCCGACCTCCGGGTCGCCCACGTCGCTCTCACCTGCGTCCCGGTCACGATGACCCTGTTCGCACTCGCGCACTTCTGGGCGATCGCCGACCAGGACGCCGCGATCCCGTTCTTCAGTGCGTTCATGATGCTGTCCGCCCTCGGCCTGATCGTGGCCGGCATCGCCATCCTGCGGTCGCGCCGCTGGACCTCGCCGCTGCGTTGGTTGCCCTTGGCCACCGGCCTCTGCCCGCTGACGATCCCGGCCGGGCTCGCACTGGGCGACGTACCGCACTTCCTGGCGATCGCGCTCTGGGGCGCCTGCTGGACAGCCCTCGGGGCTGCCCTTACCTCCGACCGGCACTAGCGTTCTCGGGGATCGCCGCCCCGGACAGCCGAGAGCCGCCCTGACCGGGGTGGTCGGGGCGGCTCTTGGAACGCTTGCCGTCAGGCGATGTCGGCGACGAGGTCGACCTTCGGCTCGGCGAAGTGGCAGGCCGCGGCGTGGCCGGGGGCGGACTGCGGCTTGCCCTCGAGCATCGGCTCCTGGGTGGCGCAGATGTCCTCGGCCTTCCAGCACCGGGTCCGGAAGCGGCAACCGCTCGGCGGGTCGATCGGCGACGGGACATCGCCGACCAGCCGGATCCGCTCCTTGGCCGGAACGCCGCGGATCGTGCCGAGGTCGGGAGCCGCGGACAGCAGCGCCTGGGTGTACGGGTGCTGCGGGGCGCCGTAGATCTGCTCCCGCGGTCCCTGCTCGACGATCTTGCCCAGGTACATCACCGCGACGTGGTCACAGAAGTGCCGGACCACACCGAGGTCGTGCGCGATGAACACGAACGCGATGCCGAGGTCACGCCGCAGGTCCTCCAGCAGGTTCATCACCTGGGCCTGGATGGACACGTCGAGCGCGGAGACCGGCTCGTCGGCGATGATCACCTCGGGCTCGACCGCCAGTGCGCGGGCGATCCCGATCCGCTGGCGCTGACCACCGGAGAACTCGTTCGGGTAGCGGTTGTGGTGCTCGGGGTTCAGACCGACCCGCTCCAGCAGCTCCTGGACCCGGGCCAGCTCCTGGCCACGCTTCACCAGGTTGTGCACGCGCAACGGCGTACTGATGATGTTGCTGACCGTCTGGCGCGGGTTCAGCGAGCTGTACGGGTCCTGGAAGACGATCTGCAGCTGGCGGCGGAACGGGCGCAGTTCCCGCTCCTTCAGCTGCGCGATGTTGGTGCCCTTGAAGTTGATCTCGCCCGACGTCGGCGTGAGCAGCCGGGTGATCATCCGGCCGGTGGTGGACTTGCCACATCCGGACTCGCCGACCAGGCCGAGGCTCTCGCCGGCCTTCAGGTCGAAGCTCACGCCGTCGACGGCCTGAACCACCTTCTTCGTCCGGCCCAGACCGGCAGCTTCCTTGATCGGGAAGTGCATCTTCAGGTCGCGGACCCGCAGCAGCGTCTCGCCCGCAGCGGCCGGCTGGTCGATCGGACGTACTGTGTCGCTCATCTCTCTCCTCAGTCCCGTGTCACGTCTGCTGTCAGCCGAGTCTCGGCAGGACTTCGGCCTCGTAGATCGAGGCCTTGTCGTGCAGATGACAACGGGACGTGTGGGCACCGGCGCCGTCGACCGGCAGCAGCTCGGGCAGATCGGTGGTGCAGCGCTCACCCTTGACGCGGTCCTTGTACGGGCAGCGCGGGTTGAACGAGCACCCGGTCGGCAGGTTCAGCAGGCTCGGCGGCAGACCCTTGATCGGGCGCAGCCGCTCGCTGGCCGCCGACACCGTCGGGATCGACTCCAGCAGACCCCAGGTGTAGGGCATCCGCGGGTTGGCCAGGACGTCCTCGGCCGTGCCGTACTCGACGCAGCGACCGGCGTACATCACCAGTACGTCGTCGGCCATCTCGGCCACCACACCCAGGTCGTGGGTGATCAGCACGATCGCCGAGCCGAACTCCTTCTGCAGGTTGTTCAGCAGGTCCAGGATCTGTGCCTGGACGGTGACGTCGAGGGCTGTCGTCGGCTCGTCGGCGATGATCAGCTTCGGGTCGTTGACCAGACCCATCGCGATCATCGCGCGCTGCCGCATACCGCCGGAGAACTCGTGCGGGTACTGCTTGAACCGCCGGATCGGGTTCGGGATACCGACCAGGTCCAGCATCTCCAGGGCGCGCTTCTTGGCGACGTCCTTGGAGACCTTGTGGTGCACGCGGTAGGCCTCGGAGATCTGGTTGCCGACCGTGTAGAGCGGGTGCAGCGAGGACTGCGGGTCCTGGAAGACCATCGCGACCGCGTCGCCGCGGACCTTCATCAGGTCGTTCTCGGACAGGCCGACCAGCTCGTCACCGCCGAGCCGGATCGAGCCGGTGATCTGGGTCCGCTTGCGGTCGTGCAGACCCATCACGGCCATGCTGGAGACCGACTTGCCGGAGCCGGACTCGCCGACGATCGACAGCGTGCGGCCCAGCGGCACCGAGTAGCTCAGTCCGTTCACGGCGCTGACCACACCATCGGCGGTCGGGAACTTCACCGTCAGGTCCTCGACCACCAGGTACGGCGTCTCGCCGCTGGGGTTCATCAGCCCGGAGCGCTTCTCCCGGGTGGCGACCGACGGGCCACGCTTGGCGTCGGCGGCCGCTACCGGCTGCCCACCTGCACTCTCGGCCATGCTGTCCTTCCGGTCTTCGGGGGCGGGAGTGGTCACGAAAGCCTCACCCGCGGGTCGATCAGGCTGTAGCCCACATCCACGAGGAAGTTCATCGCCACCAGGATCACGGAGGCGACCAGCACTGTCCCCATGATGACGGGCAGGTCGTAGCTCTCCAGGCTCTGCAGGACCAGGTTGCCCAGGCCGGGCAGGTCGAAGATCCGCTCGGTGAAGATCGCACCGGCCAGGCTGCCGGCGACGTCCAGACCGAAGATCGTGATGACCGGGATCATGCCCGAGCGCAGCGCGTGCTTGTAGGTCACCCGGCGGTCGGACAGGCCCTTGGCCCGCGCCGTACGGATGTAGTCCTCACTCAACGTCTCGACCATCGAGCCACGGGAGTACCGGGCATAGGCCGTGCAGTTGTAGATCCCCAGCACCAGCCAGGGGGTGATCAGGCCTGCCGCCCACTTCCCCGCATTGTCCGAGATCGGCGTATAGCCACCCCGTGGAAGGATCGGGTAGAGGATCGTCAGGTACAGCGAGATCATCAGCGCCACGATGTAGTAGGGCACCGAGCTGAGGATCAGGGTGCTGCTCATCAGCGCCCGGTCGCCCAGCGTCCCGCGTCTCTTCGCAGCCATCGAGCCCACGAAGACACCAATGGTCAGCACGAGTACGGCGTACCCCGCGACCAGGGAGACCGTGACCGGCAGCCGCTGCTTGAGCATGTCGGTGACCGGCCGGTCGTTCTTGAACGAGTACCCCAAGCAGGGTGCGTGGCACTCCTGAATGACGCCAGACGTCTCGAAGGTCCGCCCGGCGAAGATGCCCGCGGTGTACTCGGCGAACTGCTGGACCTTGGGTTTGTCCAGGTGCAGGTTCTGCTTGATCTCGTCGTAGCGCTGCTGTGTGCAGTTGCGCTCACCACAGATCGCGGCGGCCGGGTCGGTCGGCGCGATGAAGAACAACGCGAAGGTCGCGATCAGCGTGACCAACACGACACTGAGCGCGCTGACCAGGCGGCGCGCCACGAAGTAGAGCACGAGGTGTCTCCTCACCGAGGGGGGTGGTGGCCGGCCCGGAGGCCGACCACCACCCTTCTTTCAGATCAAGCGAGATCCGTCAGCGAACCGTTACGGCTGCTTCAGGTACAGCGACGTGAACTCGGGCATGCCCTGCGTCATGTCGTTGATGGCGTGACCGATGTTCTTACCGACCGGGAAGGCGCTGCCGGAGTAGTACAGCGGCACCAGCGGCAGGTAGTCCTGCAGGATCTTCTTGTCGACCTTCGACCACTCGGTCAGCTGAGCGTTCGGGTCAAGGTCCGCGACCCGGTCGATCTCGGCGTCGAGCGCCTTGTCGGACAGCTGGCCGATGCTGTTGCCCAGCGCGATCGCGTCGGACTTGAACAGAACCGGGAACCAGCTGGTACCGGTCGGCCAGTCGGAGCACCAACCCGCGGGGGTCTTGCCCATGTTGACCGGAGCGTTCTGGTCGCCGGTCAGGGTCCGGATCTGCGCCTTCGGCACACCGGTGGCCTTGACCTTGAAGCCGGCCTTCTCGTACACCTGCGTACGGAGCTGGTTGACCTGCGTGGCGATCTTGTCGTCGTTGGAGAAGTACCAGCTGAGCTCGAAGCCGGACTTGCCCAGCTTCTCCAGCTCGGACTTGACCTCGGCCGCGACGGCGTCGTCCTCAGCACCCTTACCGGTACCGTTCATGCCCGGCAGTTCGTACTTGACGTAGCCCGGGACGGCCGGCGGCAGGATCGTGGAGGCCGGGAACGAGCTGTCCGGAGCCTGGCCGGAGACCTTGCGCCAGGAGTCGAACGGGTAGGCCTTGACGATCAGCTTGCGGACGTCGAGCGGGATCTTCCGGGTGTCCATCGGCCAGGTGATGGTGCAGGGAGAGCCACCCTTCACCAGCTGCGACGGGTCCTTCAGCTCCGGGTAGAGGCTGACGTCCAGGTTGCTGTAGTTCAGCGCGCTGGCGTCCGGTCCGGCCGAGGCCAGCACCTGCCGCTGCACCTTGATGGTGTCCTGGGCGAACTTGAAGTCGAACCCGTCGACGTACTGGTAACGCACGGGGTCGGAGTTCGGGTCCCAGTTGGTGTTCTTGGTCAGCTTGAGCTCGCTGCCCGCGGTGTACGAGTCGACCTGGTACGGGCCGGTCGTCATCGGGTGCTGCTCGTAGTTCTTCTTGGTGTCCTTGCCCTGCGGGATCGGCGTGAACATCGGGAACGCCGCGTAGAAGGGAAGGTCGTTGAACTTCTTGGCCAGGTGGATGACCAGGGTGTTGTCGTCCGGCGTCTCGACACCGGAGTAGTTCTCGCCACCGGCGGCGTACGGGCCCTTGTACTTGTCGCCGTCCTTGAAGAACTGCAGCTGGTACGTCGGTCCGGCGTCGTACAGGTCGTGCGCGAAGGAACGCTTGATCGCGTACGCGTAGTCGGCGGCCTTGACCGGCGTGCCGTCCATGTACTTGATGCCCTGCTTGAGCTTGAACGTCCAGGTCAGGCCGTCGGCCGACGGCGTACCCAGGTCCTCGGCCAGGTCAGGCACCAGCGTCGGCTTGCCCGTCGCCGGGTCCAGCTTGTACTGGGTCAGCGCCCGGTACATCAGCTTGCCGATCTGGTTGCCGTCGACGTAGTAGATGTTGGTCGGGTCGAAGGTGTCCGGCGTGACGTCCGAGAGGACAGTGATGGTGCCACCGGTCTTCGCGCCGTCGATCGGTGCGGCCGGGCCCTTGGCGGTCGGGTCGATCGCCTTGACCTGAGCGCCGCCTGGACCGGCGTTGCTACTACCGCCGGTGCCGCTGTTCGACGACGGGCTGCCGCAGGCCACGGCGGCCAGCATGACCGTCGCCGCCACCGCGGTGATCCGTTTCCACTGCATTGTCGTGTTTCTCCTTTTCTGCCGCTCGGGGCAACGCCGGGCTACCGGCGGGTCTTCGGGTCGAAGGCGTCGCGGACCGCGTCGCCCAGCAGCGCGAGTGCGAGCACCAGAATCGTGATGCCCAGCACCGGCAGCCAGAGATAGATCGGGTCGGCCTTGAACCAGTTCGTAGCGGTGGCGATCGTCTGGCCCCAGGACGGGACCGGCTCGATCAGACCAACACCGAGGAACGACAACCCGGCCTCCGCAGTGACATACGCCGGCAGCGCCAGCGAGGCCGAGATGACGATGGGTGCCACCAGGTTCGGCAGCAGTTCCTTGAACAACACTTGCCGCGTCGGCACCCCGATCGCCTTGGCAGCCAGCACGAACTCGCGTTCGCGCAGAGAGAGCACCTCACCACGGATGATCCGGGCCAGGCCCGCCCATCCGAAGAAGGACAGCACGAAGATCAGCACGAAGAACCTGATCGACGCTTGCTGGGAAGGTGTGAGGTTGAACGAACCGCCGCGCAACTGCTCGACGATCGGCACCATCGCGATCGCGAAGAGCAGGTACGGCAGGCTCAGCACGAAGTCGATGAGCCACGAGATGACCCGGTCGACCCAGCCGCCGAGGAAGCCCGCCAGCAGGCCCATCACGACCCCGACGACGGTCCCGAAGACCGTGGCCACGAACGCGATGATCAGCGACGGACGGGCGCCGTACACCCAGCGGGCGAAGTTGTCGCGGCCGGTCTTCGGCTCGACGCCGAACCAGTGCGCGGCCGTCGGCCCGGTGGTCGGGAAGCCGTAGGCGTCGACGAGGTCCGGGTTGAACTTCGCGATGTCCGAACCTTCGAGCTTCGCCAGCACCGGCGCGAAGATCGCGACCAGGATGAACAGCACCACGAGGGAGGCGCAGACGAGTGCGACCTTGTCCTTGCGCAGCCGGTCCATCGCGATCCGGGTCGGCGACTTACCGTGCGCGACACCTTTGGCCCGCTCGGGCTCCGCAGAGGCCGGGTGGTCCTCGATCCCTACGGTCGAGTCGGGTGACCCAATGCTCATTCGCGCTCCGTCAGCTCTGTCAGCCGGATGGTCTGTGGTGGTCCCTCAGTCCGGCGCGGTCTGTAGATCGTGCCGAACATTCGCTCGCTGGAAGGGCCTGCGTCAAATCCCCTTGACACCGGCAAACCCCCCAGCCGCGCGCTAGCCTGCCTGACACTGTGACACCAAACCAGCGGTGCTCGACAGCAGTGCACAAATCGTTACCGGAACGGGTACTCGACCGGAACATTTGCCTTCAATGGTGACTATCCGCAGTCAATCCTTCGCGAAACGCGTCGGCACAGCACCGACAGTGGCCAATTTGTGCCACAAAATAACAGAATGTAACAATTCAAGCCGCCTCACTGACAGCTACGGATCAACGGACACCGGTCCGAATCCGAGCAGCTCCCAGTGCTGCTCGAGCTCCCGGACGGCAGATCCGGTGTCCTTGATGTTCGCCATCGCGACTCGGAGGATCTCGCGCGCACGTGCGGCCTGCCCGGTCGCCAGTTCGAGCCGGGCCCGGCCCCTCCGGGAACGCATCTGCCAACCGGTGCCCCAGCCGGTACGCCGGGCCGCGCCGGGCCGGCCAGCACGGCCGACAGCTCGTCCAGTACGTCGTCTCGCCCCACCAGGAGGCCTATGTCCGCGGGAGCTCCCTCGGCACCGCTGAGGGAACGGCGATGTCCAGCGACGGGTCCTGCCGCAGGACGGCGACCTGAAGGTCACGCGCCTCGGCCCCTGGCTCCAGACCGAGCTCCTGGTCCAGGCGTCGTACAAGAGAGGAGTAGACGGCCAGAGCGTCGGCCTGCCGACCGGACCGCTAGAGCGCCAGCATGGAGGCGGCAGCCGCTCCTCATGACGAGAGCTTGAGACTGGGGCTGAATCAGCCCTCCCGTACGTTGACGGTGACGAACGGTGGCTTGACGACAGCGAAGGCCTCCTGACGGCCTCGGATGTCGACAGTCACCTCGTCACCCTCCTTCACCGAGGCATCCAGCAACGCCAGGGCGATGCCCTTCTTCAGCGACGGCGAGAACGTGCCGGAGGTGACCTCACCCAGTGCGGTACCGGACGAGTCCGAGACCGACATGTGCGGCCGCGGGATGCCCCGGCCGACGGCCAGCAGGCCGCGAAGGATGCGCGCGGGGCCCGCCTCCTTCTCGGCCCGCAGGGCGGTGTCGCCCCAGAAGTGCTCTTTCTTCCAGCCCACAGCCCAGCCGGACCGTGCCTGCACCGGAGTGATGTCCGGAGTGATGTCCTGGCCGTGCAGCGGGTAGCCCATCTCGGTTCGCAGCGTGTCTCGCGCGCCCAGACCCGCCGGGACGATCCCGTACTGCTCGCCGGCCGTCAGCAACGCGTCGAACACCCCGACCGCAGCAGCATTCGGTACGACGAGCTCGTACCCCCGCTCGCCTGTGTAACCAGTCCGGCACACCACTACCGGCGTACCGGCGAAGTCGGCGACTGCGAAGGACATGTAGTCGTGGCCGGTCGGTAGACCGATGGCTGCGACCACGTCGTCGCTGTTGGTGCCCTGTACGGCGAGGATCGCGTAGTCGTCGTGCGTGTTCTTCACCACAACGCCCTCCGGCGCCTCCGCCGCGAGCAGCCGCACCACCTCGGCGGTGTTGGCGGCGTTCGGGATCAGGAACACGTCGTCGTCGGCGTGCAGGTAGGCGATCAGGTCGTCGACCACTCCCCCACGCTCGTTGCAGCACAGCGTGTACTGCGCCTGGCCCGGCGTGATCTTGCCGAGGTCGTTGCTCAGGCACGCGTTCACGTACGCGGCGGCGCCCGGCCCCGTGACCGTGGCCTTGCCCAGGTGGCTCACGTCGAAGACGCCCACTGACGTCCGGACCGCGGTGTGCTCCGCGACCACGCCGGAGTACTCCAGTGGCATCTCCCAGCCACCGAACTCGGCGAACTTGGCTCCGAGCGCGACATGGCGCTCGTGCAACGGCGACTTCTTCAATCCAGGCGAACCGGTCATGGAGGGCAAGCTACCTGACGCGTAGCATGCGAAGGCAGTATTCACGTACCGTCACGACCGGCCATCCGCGCACCGGTCAAGGAGGACTGAGAATTTCGTGAGCACCATCACCCTGAGCAAGTCCGATGCTGCCGGTGTCAGAACCGACACAGTGGTCATCGGCGTGGTCAAACTCGACGGCGCCGTCACCCTGCCGGCCGGCACCGAGTCGCTCAACGCCGCGTACGGCGGGCAACTGGTGGAGGTGCTGTCCGGACTGGGCGCCACCGGCAAGACCGGTGAGGTGACCAAGGTGCCCGGCCCGAAGCCGGGCAAGTCGGCGATGCTGATCGCCGTCGGACTCGGCGAGGCCCCCGACGGCACGCTGAAGACCGAGGACCTCCGGACCGCCGCCGGGACCGCTGTCCGCGCCGCCAAGCTGACCCAGTCGGTCGCCTTCGCGCTGCCGACGCCGGACGCCGAATGCGTCCGTGCGGTGGCCGAGGGCGCGCTGCTCGGCCGGTACGCCTTCACGACGTACAAGTCGGAGAGCTCGGCCGACCAGGCCGGCGCCGTGACCGTGCTGACCGACCTCGCCCGGACCAAGGAGGCCAAGGCCGCGCTGGAGCGCGCCGAGGTCACCGCCGAGGCGATCCGGCTCGTCCGCGACTGGGTGAACACCCCGCCGTCGGACCTGCACCCGGTCGAGTTCGCCGCGCACGCGGTGAAGCTGGGCAAGGACTACGGCGTCAAGGTCGAGGTCCTCGACGAAAAGGCCCTGGTCAAGGGCGGGTACGGCGGCATCCTCGGCGTTGGCCAGGGTTCCACCAACCCGCCGCGGCTGGTCCGGCTCAGCTACACGCCGAAGAAGCCGGTGACGCACCTGTCGTTCGTCGGCAAGGGCATCACTTTCGACTCCGGCGGCCTCTCGCTGAAGACGGCCAACGGCATGATCAGCATGAAGTCCGACATGGCCGGCGCCGCCGCCGTGATCGGTGCCACGCTGGCGATCGCCAAGCTCGGGCTGCCGGTCCAGGTGACGACATACGCCGCGATGGCCGAGAACATGCCGTCCGGTTCGGCCGCGCGCCCGTCCGACGTCCTGACCATGTACGGCGGTAAGACCGTCGAGGTGCTGAACACGGACGCGGAGGGCCGGCTCGTACTCGGTGACGCCCTGGTGCGCGCTTCCGAGGACCAGCCCGACCTGATCGTCGACGTCGCCACGCTGACGGGCGCCTGTGTCGTTGCCCTGGGCACCAAGGTGGCCGGGGCCTTCGGCAACACCGACACCGCCCGGGACCGGGTCGTCGACGCCGCCGTCGCGGCCGGTGAGCCGATGTGGCCGCTGCCGATCCCGAGCGAGATGCTGGACAAGCTGAAGGCACATTCGAAGGTCGCCGACCTGGCCAACATCACCGGTGAGGCCTGGGGCGGCGCGCTCGCGGCCGCCGCGTTCCTCGGCGACTTCGTTGCCGAGGGCATCGACTGGGTGCACCTGGATGTGGCCGGCCCGGCCTTCAACGACGGCTCCGCCTCCGGCTACACACCGAACGGTGGCACCGGTTACGCCGTCCGGACGCTCGTCGAGCTCGCCGCCTCAGCGAGCTGAGTAGCGGATCTCGAGCATCAGACAGCCGTCGGCCGTGGTGTACGGGCCGTGCGGCATCCCCGGCGGCCGGCAGGCGTAGTCGCCGGGGTGGAAGGTCTGCTCGAGGGTGAGATCGGTCAGCGATCCCTCGAGCAGATACACCTCCTCGACGTACTCGTGCCTGATCACCTCGGCCCCTGACGTCGTACCGGCCGGCCATCGGGCAAGCCGCGTCAGGGTACCGTCGGGCGCGGCGCTCAGCACCCGCTGCTCGATGCCGTCGGCAACCATCCACGGCAGCTGACCGGTCGCGAAGAATTCCCGCTCACGCTTCACGAAAAGCTCAGTCCCAGGCTTCGGCGAGCTGCTCGACGCTGTAGACGATCCGGCTCGTCACACCCCGCGGATCGGTCATCTCGACCCGCCATGCGTCGGCGAACTGGTCGACACCGGCGATCATCGGGATCGTGCCGCTGAGCAGCACCGTGCCCGACACCAGCCGGTCGCCGAGCTCCTTGATCCAGTACGACGGGGGCAGCAGCTGTGCGAGTGTTCCGTCCTGGATGAGCTCTTCGGTGTCACCGTGACGGACCCACGCCTTGAGCGTGAACCGGTCGAGCTCGTCGGCGATCTCGGCCAACGGCCAGGCCACATCGCCGAGCACGTCCGGCGCCGACTGCTTGCTCCAGGCAACACCATGCACCTCGAGCGCGCGGTCGGTGTGGTCGCACGCGACCGTCAGCAACAGGTCCTCCGGCGTGTCGCCGACGACCAGCGCCCACTCCGCCTCGCCGGACGTCTTGGCGTGCGCGACCTGGACGACCTCCGGCCGACCCACCAGGGACGCCGACAATGGATAGAGAGTCGGGATCCGGGACGGCGCGGGGACACCGAGCTCGGCCAGCTCGTCCACGTGGTGCTGGACCTGTTCGGTGTCGCGACCGGCGTACCCGGCATTCAGGGCGTAGCGGACGGTAATCTCCCGCTCACTGCCGGTGGGTAGGGCGAACCGCAGCGTCTGACTCATGATCGGCGTTCCTCCGATTATCTGCTCCGAGAGCTTGCGTGAACACGTCGTATACAACGAGTATGGAGCAATCCCCCAAGGAGGTCCACCCGATGTCCAGCCCCACCACTGACACCCCGGAGCGCCGCGGCCTCTACAAGGCGTTCGCCGCGAGCCTGTCCGGCACCTCGCTGGAGTGGTACGACTTCGCCGTCTACAGCTCCGCAGCCGCACTCGTCTTCGGCGACCTCTTCTTCCCTGGCAGCGAGCCACTGACCGGCACTCTGCAGGCCTTCGGGACCTACGCGGTCGGCTACATCGCCCGGCCGCTCGGTGGCATCATCTTCGGGCGACTCGGTGACGTGATCGGCCGCAAGCGCGTGCTGGTCGCCACGCTGCTCCTGATCGGCGTAGCCACCTTCTGCATCGGTCTACTGCCGACCCACGCCCAAGCGGGTGCACTGGCGCCGACACTGCTTGTAGTGCTGCGTTTCGCGCAGGGTGTCGGTGTGGGCGGTGAGTGGGGCGGTGCGGTTCTGCTGAGCAGTGAGTTCAGTCAGGCCGGGCAGCGCGGGTTCTGGGCATCCGCGGCCCAGGTCGGCCCACCGCTCGGGACCCTGCTGGCAAACGGCGTACTGGCTCTGCTGGCTGGGTTGCTGACCGAGGCCCAGTTCCTCAGCTGGGGTTGGCGAGTCGCCTTCCTGCTGTCCGCCGTACTGGTTGCCTTTGGCCTGCTCATTCGGTCCAAGCTGGAGGAGACTCCGGTGTTCAAGGAGCTGGAGGCCCGTGGGGATCGGCCGACTGCTCCGGTGACCGAGGTACTGCGGACGCAGCGCCGGCCGCTGATCGCCGCGATCCTGGCGCGAGTCGGGCCGGATGTGCTCTACGCGATGTTCGCCGTGTTCGTGCTCACCTATGCGACCAAAGAGCTCGACATGAGTCGCGGCCAGGCGGTGACCGCCGTACTGATCGGCTCTGCCTGTCAGGTCGCGCTGATCCCGTTCTCCGGCTACCTGTCGGACCGGTACGGGCGGCGGCTGATCTACGGCATCGGTGCGGCCGGAGGAGCGGTGTGGAGCGTCGCGTTCTTCGCTATCGCGTCGTCTCTGGGGACTCTGGTGCTCGGTGTGGTCGTCGGGCTGGTGTTCCACTCGCTGATGTACGGACCGCAGGCTGCGTTCGTGTCTGAGCAGTTCACAGCGCGGCTGCGCTACACCGGCAGCTCACTCGCCTACACCTTCGCCGGAGTGATCGGTGGCGCTCTGGCGCCGCTGGCCTTCACGTACTTCCTGGCCAAGGCCGGAACCGGCTATGTGATCGCGCTGTACATCGTGGTGGCCTGTGTGATCACGCTGGTCGGCCTGCGCCTCGGCCGCGCCGTGGTCGACGACGAGGACCTTGCAGTCAGCCGTGCATAAGGATGGAACCGGTGGTGCCCAGGTGGCCGAGGATCGCCTTCTCGGCCGCCTCGGGCGCACCGGTGGCCAGACCGTCGACAATGGCCTGGTGCTCCACCAGGACCTCCTGCCGCCGGGTCTCGCTGCGCTGCAGCGCGACGATGCCGAGCAGCACGTGCTTGGCCCGCAGGTTGTCGTACAGCCGGCCCAACACGGAGTTTCCGGCCGCTGCGACGAGCAGTGCGTGGAACTGGCTGTCCAGCTCGATGAACTCCTTCGCATCACCGCGGTCGACGATCGCGCGCTGTTGCTCCAGTACGGCGGCCATCGCGGCCACCGGCGCATTGCCGGCCGCGAGCGACGTGGTCGCGGCCCAGGTCTCGATCACCCCGCGGGCCTGCATCATCTCGGCGATCTCGCGCCCCGGAACCGGCGCGACGAACGCTCCGCGGTGCGGGACGAGCTGCACCAGGTCCTCGGCGGCGAGCATCAGCAGCGCCTCGCGGACCGGCGTCCGCGAGATGCCGACCTCGGTCGCGACCGCCTGCTCGTTGATGAACGTCCCCGACACCGCCGGATCGCTGAGCACCGTGCCGCGCAGGTACTGGTACGCACGGTCCCGGCCGGAATCCCCACTCAATTGCATACTCAATGTATACAGGCACGGAGGTCCTGATGACAGATCTACGCGTGGCTGCGGCCCAGCTCACCACCGGCCCCGACCCGGTGTCCAACCTGGCGGCCGCGACAGACGCCGTACGGCGGGCGGCCGACGGCGGAGCCGAAATCGTCGCCCTGCCCGAGGCCACGCTGGCCTGCTTCGGCACTGACCTGCTCAGTGTCGCCGAGCCGCTGGACGGCCCGTTCGCGACCGGACTGCGCAAGGTGGCGGCCGACCTCGGGATCGTCGTGGTCGCCGGACTCTTCGAGCCGTCGTCCGACGGGCGGGTCCACAACACGCTGCTCGCGACCGGGCCCGGCGTGGAGGCGTCGTACCGGAAGATCCACTTGTACGACGCGTTCGGGTCCCGCGAGTCGGACACGGTTGCTCCGGGCAACGAGCTGGTGAGCTTCAGCTACCGGGACGTGGCGATCGGACTGGCCACCTGCTACGACCTGCGGTTCGCTGATCAGTTCAGTGCGCTGGGTCGACTCGGTGCCGAGCTGATCGTCGTACCGGCGTCCTGGGGTGCTGGACCGGGCAAGGAAGAGCAGTGGGACCTGCTGACCCGGGCGCGGGCCGCCGACGCGCAGGCGTGGTTGCTGGCGTGCGACCAGGCCTATACGACACCGCAGGGCACGGACCCGCTCGGCATCGGCCGCAGCAGCCTGACCACTCCCCTGGGCCACACCGCGGCCCGCCTCGACCACACACCCGGCGTCCTGCACGCGGTCGTGGATTCCGACGTCGTTGCCGGGGTGCGTGCGCGGGTCCCCATCCTTTAGATCACGCCGTCTCTAGATGAGGCCCTGCTTCTTCATCCGGGCGTTGTACTCGCGCATCCGCGGCGGGTAACCGACCACGGCGGCGTCGTACGACGGAATGCCCAGCTTGTTGGCGAAGTTGTGCGCCCACTGGACCGACGGGACGCGGCGGCGGGTCCACTCGCCGTCGACGGCGACCAGCACCATCGTGTACTCCGTCACGGCCGTGCGTGGCTCGACGAAGCCCTCCACTCCCTGGCGAGTCAGGGCGAACTCCCGCAGGTGCGCCTGGTCGGGCGTGTCCGACCTGCGCATCGTGCCGGCCTTCTGCCGGCGACCGAACCACTTCATGGAGCAAGTCTCCCCTATCACCGCAACTCATCCGCAGAAAACCCCGGTAACGGTTTCTGCCAAAAGCGGCAATTCCGCGACGTGCGAAGATGACGCCGGGTCCGGAACCGTGATCCGGAGCCGGCCCGCCGACCACACGCCCACGGAGGAACCTGTGACGAACCCGGCAGACAGCGGTACGACGTACGACCTGGTGATTCTCGGCGGCGGCAGCGGCGGGTACGCCGCGGCCCTGCGCGCCGCGACCCTGGGCAAATCCGTCGCCCTGGTCGAGAAGGACAAGGTCGGCGGCACCTGCCTGCACCGCGGCTGTATCCCCACCAAGGCCCTGCTGCACGCCGCCGAGGTCGCCGACTCCGCCCGCGAGGGTGAGCAGTTCGGCGTCCGGACGACGCTCGAGGGCATCGACATGGGCGGCGTGAACAAGTACAAGGACGGTGTGGTCGACCGGCTGTTCAAGGGCCTGCAGGGCCAGCTGAAGGCCCGCGGGATCACCGTGATCGAGGGTGAGGGACGGCTCACGTCTCCGACCACGGTCGCGGCGAACGGGACGACGTACACGGGCAAGAACGTCATCATCGCGTCCGGCTCCTACTCGCGTTCGCTGCCCGGGCTGACGATCGACGGCAACCGCGTGATCGCCAGCGAGCACGCGCTGACCATGGACCGGGTGCCGGCGTCCGCCGTCATCCTCGGCGGCGGCGTGATCGGCGTCGAGTTCGCCAGCGCCTGGACCTCGTTCGGTACCAAGGTGACGATCATCGAGGCGCTGCCCCGGCTCGTCCCGTCCGAGGACGCCGACTGCAGCAAGACGCTGGAGCGCGCCTTCCGCAAGCGCAAGATCACCTTCAAGACCGGTACGCCGTTCGAGTCCGTCGACACGCACGACAACGGCGTCCGCGTCACCGTCGCCGGTGGCGAGGTGATCGAGGCCGAGGTCCTGCTCGTCGCCGTCGGCCGCGGCCCGAACACCGAAGGCCTCGGGTACGACGAGGTCGGCATCGCGCTCGACCGTGGCTTCGTCACCGTCGACGCGAACCTGCAGACCAGCGTGCCGGGCGTCTACGCCGTCGGCGACATCGTGCCCGGCCTGCAGCTCGCACACCGCGGGTTCCAGCAGGGCATCTTCGTCGCCGAGCACCTGGCCGGTCTCAAGCCGACACCGATCGACGAGGCCGGCATCCCGCGGGTCACGTACTCCGAGCCCGAGGTCGCCTCCGTCGGTCTCACCGAGGAGCAGGCACGGGAGAAGTACGGCGAGGTCGAGATCCTCAACTACAACCTCGGCGGCAACGGCAAGAGCCAGATCCTCAAGACGTCGGGCTTCGTGAAGCTGGTCCGCGCCAAGGACGGCGCCGTGGTCGGCCTGCACATGGTCGGCTCCCGGGTCGGCGAACTCATCGGCGAGGCCCAGCTGGTCTACAACTGGGAGGCCTACCCGGCCGACGTCGCCCCGCTCGTGCACGCCCACCCCACCCAGAACGAGGCGCTCGGCGAGGCCCACATGGCGCTCGCCGGCAAGCCCCTGCACTTCCACGACTGAGCGTCCGGCTACCGGCGGCGCCTCGCCGGTAGCCGTGCGCCGACAACCCGCAGTTGCCGCTGGTACGCCGGAGTAGGTTCGAGACGTGGATGGCGAGTTCGCGTGACTCGTCAGACCCGTGTCTTGCGCGCGCCAGCGGCACCGTAGGCTGACACTCGACCGATCAGACGAAGGAGCAACGACCGTCATGCCGACCTCTGTATCCCTGCCGGCCCTCGGGGAGAGCGTCACCGAAGGAACCGTCACCCGCTGGCTCAAGCAGGTCGGCGACACGGTTGCCGTCGACGAGCCCCTGCTGGAGGTCTCGACCGACAAGGTCGACACCGAGATCCCGTCGCCCGTCGCGGGCACCCTCCTCGAGATCAAGGCCGCCGAGGACGAGACCGTCGAGGTCGGCGCCGAACTGGCCGTCATCGGTGACGCCGGCGAGTCCACCGGCTCCGCCGACGCTCCCGCTTCCGAGGCCCCCGCCGCCGAAGCCGCCCCCGCCGAGGCTGCTCCGGCCGAGGAGGCCGCGCCCGCCGCTGAGGCTCCTGCTCAGCAGGCCGCCCCCGCCGCTGAGGCACCCGCCGAAACCCCGGCACCGGCCCCGGCTGCTGAGGCTGACTCTTCTTCCAACTCGGCCGACGCGGCCTCGGCCTCCTCGGCCGCATCGGGCACCTCCGTCACCCTCCCCGCCCTCGGCGAGAGCGTGACCGAAGGAACCGTCACCCGCTGGCTCAAGCAGGTCGGCGACGACGTAGCCGTCGACGAGCCGCTGCTCGAGGTCTCCACCGACAAGGTCGACACCGAGATCCCGTCGCCCGTCGCCGGCAAGCTCCTCGAGATCAAGGTCGCCGAGGACGAGACCGTCGAGGTCGGCGCCGAACTCGCGATCGTCGGCTCCGGCGACGCAGCCCCGGCCTCGAAGGCCGAGACCCCGGCCCCGGCAGCCGCTCCGGCTCCGGCACCCGCCGCAGCCCCGGCTCCCACGCCGCAGGCAGCCCCGGCGCCTCAGGCCGCCCCCGCGCCGCAGGCAGCTCCGGCCGCAGCGGCGCCCGCCCCCGCGGCCGCACCGGCCCCGCAGGCAGCTCCGCCGGCGCAGGCGCCCGCCGTACCGGCTGCTTCTTCGAACGGAAGCTCCAGCGAGGGCCCGAACTACGTCACGCCGCTTGTCCGCAAGCTGGCCGCTGAGCACCAAGTCGACCTGAACGCGGTCCAGGGCACCGGCGTCGGTGGCCGGATCCGCAAGCAGGACGTCATCACCGCCGCCGAGGCCCAGAAGGCCGCGGCCGCCGCAGCACCGGCCGCCGCCCCGGCAGCAGCCGCCGCTCCCGCCGCGAAGGCCGCGACGATCAGCCCGCTGCGCGGTACGACCGAGAAGATGAGCCGGATCCGCAAGGCGATCGCGGCGCACATGGTCAACAGCCTCAAGGTCTCGGCCCAGCTGACCACGGTCGTCGAGGTCGACGTCACCGAGATCGCCAAGCTCCGCAACGCGAAGAAGGCCGAGTTCGAGGCCCGCGAGGGCACCAAGCTCAGCTTCCTGCCGTTCTTCGCCCTCGCCGCCATCGACGCGCTCAAGCAGTACCCGAAGCTGAACGCGTCGATCGACGAGGAGAAGGGCGAGATCACCTACCACGCTGCCGAGCACCTGGGCATCGCGGTCGACGTCGAGCGCGGCCTGATGGTCCCGGTCGTCCACAACGCCGGTGACCTGAACATCGCCGGCCTGGCGAAGAAGATCGCCGACCTGGCCGACCGCACCCGCAACAACAAGGTGACGCCGGACGAGATGGCGGGCGGCACGTTCACCATCACCAACACCGGCAGCCGGGGCGCCCTGTTCGACACCCCGATCCTGAACCAGCCGCAGGTCGGCATGCTCGGGACCGGTGCCGTCGTGAAGCGCCCGGTCGTCATCACCCATCCGGAGCTCGGCGAGACCATCGCGATCCGTCAGATGGTCTTCCTGGCCCTCACCTACGACCACCGCCTGGTCGACGGCGCCGACGCGGCCCGCTACCTGACGGCGGTCAAGCAGCGGCTCGAAGAGGCTCAGTTCGACGTCTGATCCACCCGTAGTACCGCGCGACCCGGCGCCGGTTCCGTTCCGACGGACCGGCGCCGGTCTCATCTCTAGCAAGGAGCGAACCGCATGAAATACGTGCTCGCCGGTGCCTCCGGCTTCCTCGGCCAATCCCTTGCCCGCGACCTCGCCGCCGACGGCCAGGACGTCATCCGCCTGGTCCGCCGTACGCCGTCCGCTCCCGGCGAACTGCAATGGGACCCGGCCCGTGGTGAGCTGGACCTCGCGGGCATCAGCGACGCCGACGTCCTGATCAACCTGGCCGGGGCCAACATCGGCCGGCCGTGGACTCCGACGTACCGGAAGACCCTCCGCGAGAGCCGCGTCACCACCACCGCCACCCTGGCGAACGCCGCCGCCCAGTTGGAGAAGCGGCCCACCCTGATCACCCAGAGCGGTGTCGGCGGCTACGGCCTCGACTGCGGCGACGAGATCCTCACCGAGGACTCGCCCCTCGGCGACGGCTTCCTCGCCGACGTCGTCCGCGTCTGGGAAGGCGCCCTGGAACCGGCCCGCGCCGCCGGCTGCCGGGTCGCGTCACTGCGCACCGGTGTCGTCCTTGCCCGCAAGGCTCCGGCGTTCCAGTTGCTGACCCTCCCGTTCCGCTTCGGCGTCGGTGGTCGCTTCGGCTCCGGCAAGCAGTACTTCCCCGTGATCTCGCTGACCGACTGGCTCCGCGCAGCCCGCTTCGTCGCCGACCACGACACCCTGACCGGCCCGGTCAACGTCACCATCCCGACCCCCGCCACCAACGCCGAGGTCGCCGCGGCGATCGGCGCCGCGCTGCACCGGCCGGCGCTCGTCCCTGTCCCCGCGGCTGTCATGCGGCTGGCCCTCGGCGAGTTCGCATGGGAACTCCTGGGCAGCAACCGCACCTTGCCCACCCGCCTCGAGTCCGCCGGCTTCACCTTCACCTACCCCACAGCACCCGAAGCCGTCAGCGCCGCCTTCGCCGACTAACTGGCCTCAGACGCCCTCCGCCTCCGGCCGCAGCGGCACATTGCCTCGCCGCAGGCGACGGCTGGAGGCCGGCTAACAAGAAGCTGCGCGAGCAGTCCCGCGCCGATCGCACCCGCGCTGTCTCGGGCCACGGCCGGCACACACCTGCTGGCACACACCACCCCGGCCACACGCCACCTCGGGCACGCACGAGCCCGGCACCGTCCTGCTGTGGCGTGGCGGGGACCCCACTCCGGGCACGCACCCCCGGGCGAGCGCCACCCCCGGGGCACACACCACCCCGGCACGCACCACCCCCGGCACGCCCACCCCCGGCACGCGACCCCTGGGCAGGCGCCACCTCGGGCACGCGCCACGCCGGGCGCGCGCTGGGCTTGGGGACGGCGGGTGAGGGGTGTGGCATTGGTCAGGGTGGGGTGATGGCGGCGATGCGCCACTCGGGTGGCTGGCTCTGCGCTCGTTGGCGATCGGCGGGTGTGACGGAGGTTGGTGTGGTGGTGACGGTGATGGCGGCATTGGTCAGGGTGGGGTGATGGCGGCGATGCGCCACTCGGGTGGCTGGCTCTGCGGTCGTTGGCGATCGGCGGGTGTGACGGAGGTTGGTGTGGTGGTGACGGTGATGGCGGCATTGGTCAGGGTGGGGTGATGGCGGCGATGCGCCAGGCGGGTGCTTGGCTCTGCGCTCGTTGGCGGTCGGTTGGTGTGGTGGTGAGGGTGATGAGGTGGGTGGTGGGGGTGCCGGGTGGGAGGGGTGTGGTGGTGCCGGTTTTGTCGACTGCTTGGCCGGCGGCTAGGTGGTCGGTGGTGCGGAGGATGACTGTGGTGGGGGCTTGGCGGGTGATGGTGGTTTTGTCGATCTTCAGCCGGAGGCCATGGATGCGGACGCCCTTGCTGCGGTAGTCGGCGAGGAGCGCGCGGTCCGAGCGCCAGGGTGTGCTGCCGGGGATGTAGATGGTGTCGAGGAGAGCGACATCCAGGGTCCGGAATGCCTGTGCACGTTGAAGATCCAGCGCCCGTAGGGTCCTCAGCCACTCGGCGACGCTTCGTTCAGGGCCGGTACGTCGAGGTGGTGGTGGCGCGGTGGGGTCCGGCCGCCGTGGGGCGGGCGTTCGCGTCCGGCTTGGCTCGGAGGTCGTTGTCGGTCTTGTCGATGGTGGGTGCGGCCGACTGGCGGGGGTTGTTGGGGGTGAACTGGCTGAACCTGTTGAGTTGGTGGGATGTGCGGTGCTCGGTGTTGTGGAGGGCTGCTCGGATGCTGCGATGGCTGTGTCGGAAGGGTCCAGGACCAATCGAGCTGCGAGCGCTAGCACCAGCAGCACCGCAAGACCGAGCCCCACAGCGCCCGCCACACCGAAGGGCGGCCGGGCGAGCAATCCACGGAACCTGCCGACGAGCGCACCGCTCGTCTCGCGATTCGACGTGGTCCACGCGGTGCGTAGGCGTCCCCGCCAGGTATGACGCCGGCGCCAGGGGCGGCGACGGGTGAGGGCGCGAGATTGCGCCAGCTCGGGCGACCGGGTCGGCCTCGCGCCGAGAGCGAAGGGTGACGCTTGTGGGTCTTGTCGATCGGCGATGGGAGCGTGCGGGCTCCGTGATGCCTGCGCAAATGCGGACGACGGTGCGGAAGATGTCGTGTCTGAATCTCGCAGGTCGATGGGAGCGCGCGGGGGCGGTGACGCTTGCGCCAAGGCAGGCGAAGGTGAGGAAGAAGTCGTGCCTGAGTCTCGCCGGTCTGCGACAGGAGCGCGCGGGCTCGGTGATGCCTGCGCAAATGCGGACGACGGTGCGGAAGAAGTCGTACCTGGGTCTGGTCGGTCGGCGACGGGCGCGTGCGGGGGCGGTGACGCTTGCACGAAGGTGGGCGACGGTGTGGAGGAAGTCGTGTGTGGGTCTCGCGGGTCGGCGATGGGAGGTAGCTGGCCAGGTGGGGTCGGCTCGGGGGTGGGCGGGGGTGCGGGTGGGGTCGGGCGGGGGGTGGACCAGCTGATGGCGGGCTCGATGTGGGTGGTGCCGATGATGTGGGTTTTGGTGGGCAGGATGACGTGGGTCTTGGTGAGGGACGTTGGGGCGAGGCGGGACAGCGGGTCGGCGACAGGGTCCGGCGTACGGCGGATGAGCCTGGGTAGGCGGGGGCGTTTGGGACGGCTGGGCAGCGGTTTGGGGGCCGGGGGTTGGGGAGTGGCGGGGTGTTGGAGGGCGGGTTGGGTGGGCGGTTCGGAGGGCGGCGGGGCGAGGGGGCCGCGGGAGGTTTCGATGGGGTCGTCGTCGGAGGGCGGCTGGGCGCTTGGGTGGAGGTCTGGCGTGAGGTCGTCATCGTCGCCGACGAGGATTGGTTCTGGGGTGGTGAGGGTGAGGAGGTGGGTGGCCAAGCGGTGGGACGGGGTTTCGGTGAAGAGGGCAGGAGTGAACAGGGTCGCGGGGCCGCCGGCGTGCAGGGCGAGGGTGGACAGGGCTTGGCGGTCGTTGGCGGGTGACGGGGGTTCGGTTGGTGGGTCGGTGAGGGGGCGGATGTTCAGGGAGTGCAGGGCTGCGTCGGTCAGGATCGGGCGGCCTTCGACGTCGATCAGCACGTTCGGGGGCGTCACGTGGCCGTGGATGAGGCCGCAGCGGTGCAGGTAGTGGAGGGCGTCGGCGAGTGGGCTCAGCAGGGTGACGAGCTCACCAGGTGACAGGCTCCCCCGGCGGTTCAGCACCTTGGTGAGGCTGAGGGCAACGACGTACTGACTGAAGACGAGCCATTCGGAGGCGGTCTCGCGGACCTCCAGGACGCGGGCGACGTGCGGATGGTGGATGCGTTGCAGGACCATCAGCTCGTCGCGGAACTGCTCCTCTCGCTGGATCGCTGTGACAGGAATGCGTTTGAGCACGGCATGGCGGCCGGTGGCGAGGTCGCGGACCTGCCAGAGCGTTCCGGCCGATCCGGACCCGAGCCTCCGGCGCAGGCTGTAGCCGGCGAGGTCTTCGAGTGCCATGCCAAGAGGATGCACCGATCGCCGCCAGCCCCGCGGAAGTTATCCACAGGCTCCCGGCCTACACTCGTTGACGTGACGGGTATCAAGTACGTGGAGGCTGGGTTCGGCGCCGAGGCAGTGGATTACCAGAGCGCGTGGGCGGAGCAGCGGCGCTTGCACGCGGAGGTAGTCGTGGGCACCGATCCGGGGACCGTCATCCTGCTCGAGCACCCCCCGGTCTACACCGCCGGCAAGCGGACCGAGGCCCATGAACGTCCCGTCGACGGGACGCCGGTGGTCGACGTCGACCGCGGCGGCAAGATCACCTGGCACGGTCCCGGCCAGCTCGTCGGGTACCCGATCGTCAAGCTGGCCTCACATGTGTACGTCGTCGACTACGTCCGGCGTCTCGAGGAAGCGCTGATCGCGGTCTGTGCCGAGCTCGGTGTCACAACGGGTCGGGTGAAGGGCCGCAGCGGAGTGTGGGTCGCCGCTGACGAGCGCGGTCGCGAGCGGAAGATCGCCGCGATCGGGATCCGGGTCTCGCAAGGTGTCACCATGCACGGGTTCGCGCTGAACTGCGACAACGACCTCAGCTGGTTCGACCGGATCGTCCCCTGCGGGATCTCCGACGCCGACGTCACGACGCTCTCGAAGGAACTCGGTCGCGACGTACCGGTGACCGAGGTCCTCGGCTCGGTCCGCCGTCACCTCGATCACTTCCTCGCCTGGGACGCGTACGACCGCACCCCGGACATCGCTCACGCCGAGCAGCCGCCCGCCGGCATCACCTACGGCCTCACTGTCTAGCCCACCTCAGCCCGCGTTTCGGGTCGGCACACTCGGTGATCCGGCCGGGCCGGGGAGCGGAACTGGCCTGAATCGACAGGCAAAACACCCCAGCCCCTGTTGACCCGACCTTGCCCGAGTGTCGTTGCTGCCTGCACAAGGACAGGAGGTGTCGGGTGGATCGGAGGTCGGGTCGGTCGGTGTGAGCGTGGGCAGCGATATGCGTAGGTGGGTACGTCCTGTCGTTGTGCTGGACGTCAGGCGGGGTCTTCGTCGATCCACTCGAGGAGGTCTCCGGGCTGGCATTCCAGGACTCGGCACATGGCTTCGAGGGTGCTGAAGCGGACCGCTTTGGCGCGGCCGTTCTTCAGGACGGCGACGTTGGCGGGGGTGAGGCCGATGCGCTCGGCGAACTCGCCGACGCTGAGTTTGCGGCGGGCCAGCTCGACGTCGATCCGGACGACGATCGGCATCAGATCACCGCTTCCATGTCGGTGCGGAGGGTGGTCGCGCGCTGGAGCAGTGCGCGCATCACCACCATCAGCAGCCCGAGCACGGTGATCACGACCTCCAGCAGGAGCAGCACCATCGGCAGACCAGGGTCGTCGGCGTGCAGGACGACGTACAGGAAGATGACGCCGACCACGAGCCAGACGCCGCCGATCGCGCCGATGATCAGGTTCACCCAGAAGGTGGCTGCCGGGGTGAAGATCCGGTCGCGCTTGACCATCGTGAGCAACATCCAGGTCGAGACGACGACCACCTGGATGCAGAGCACCACGAAGCCTGCAACGAAGGTGGCCGGCCAGCGGAGGTCCGCGTCGGCCGGGTTCACCTCGGCCTGATGGCGGAACTGGCCGGGCAGCGACAGGGTCTGGAACACGACCAGGATCGCGAACAGCACCACCAGGAAGACCCGGAGCGCGGCGACCGCTCGATTCTCACTCAGCATGTATCGAGAATCGCTGGCAATCTATCGATTGTCAATCGGACCATTCAGGTACGGCGGCAGTCGCGCACTGAAAGTAGTCACCCTTGGGGTGGTTGCGAAGTGTCTGCCAGGCGGAACGGTCAAACGTCGCTACGGTGGAGGGGTGTCCAAATTTCTTGGCTTCTTGCTCGGGGTGGCGGTCGCACTGGCCGGGCCGGCGGTGTTCGGGGTGCTTGGTGCGCCGGGTGGTATTCAGCTGAACACCAAGGAGATGGCGCTTGCCTACGGTGTAGGTGCGCTGCTCTTCTGGGCGATCGTGTCGTACTTCTCCGGCGCGGCCGCGATCGGTGCGTTCCTTGCCTTCGGCACGCTCGTGTACTGCTGGCTGTGGATCCCGAACCGCACCACGAACTTCCTCGACGACGTGCCGGGCGTGACGAACGGCATGGTCGACGGGACGCGCCAGTACACGCTCAACGGCGTCGTACCGATCCTGACGGTGATCTCGCTGGTGTACTCGATCCAGCTGATCGCCCGGAGCGTGCAGCGTCGCCGTCGTGCGCGGGTCGAGGCCGAGCGGCTGCAGCGCGAGCAGGAAGCCGCGCAGGCACAGCAGGAGGCGGCCGCGGCGGCGGTCTATCCCGTTGCCGCGAGCACCTATCCGGCCGAGTCGTACGCCGCGCCGTCGTACGAGCCTTCGAGCCGGTACGACGATCTGTTCGACGACGAGCCGGAACCCCCGCGCAACCAGGCCGACGAGCAGACCGCGCAGTTCCCGGTCGCCGAGTCGGCACCCGAACGGACCGCAGCGTTCTCGCCGTTCGCCGATGACGTTGCCGACGGCAACGATGAGACCGTGCTGGTGCCGTCCGACCGCGACGAAACCGTTGTCGCACAAGCACCGGCGCCGGATTCCGGCGAGGTCACGGTCATCGCCGCGGACCACGACGAGACCACACAGGCAGCCGACCTGGAAACCCGCGAGGTCGAACAAGCCAGTACGCCGACCCCTGCGGACGCGGCTGACGAGACCGCAGTGGCTGAGCCCGCACCGGCCGACCCAGAGACCCGTGAGCCGAGCGAAGCCGATGCAGGCACGCCAGTGGCCGCAGCTCCAGTAGCCAGCACTCCCCCGCAGGCCGACACCGCACCCGCGGCTGATGCGCCGGTAGCTAGCGCGCCCGCGGCACCTGCAGTTGCCGCTCACGCACCTGCGGCCGAGCAGACCGCAGTGGCCGAGCCTGCACCGGCCGACCAGGACACTCGTGAGGTCGCGGAGACGCCGAGTGCTTATACATCTCAGGCCGACGCAGACACGGTCGGCACATCCGAGCACGGTACGCCGGTGGCGGCTTCAGCAGTTGCCCCTGCGGCCGAGCAGGCTGCGGTGGCTGAGCCCGCGTCGGCCGACCAGGAGACTCGTGAGGTCGCAGAAGCAGCACCGCGGGGTGATGGGGCTGGTGCGGATGACAGAGGTGCGTCTGGGGTTGGCGGGCCAGTCGCTAGCGCTCCCGTGTCTCCGGCACCGGGGGCTGGTGCGGATGACGGTGGCGCGTCTGGGGATGGCGGACCAGTCGCTAGCGCGCCCGTGACGCCTGCACCCGCGGCACCGGTGGCTAGCGCTCCGCCCGCACCCGCACCTGGTGCTCCCGTGGCGTCCGCACCTGTGGCTAGCGCTCCTGCCGCACCTGCGGCTGGCGCTCCCGTGGCACCGGCACCGGGGGTTAGCGCTTCGCCTGCGCGTGAGACGAGTGGGCCGGTTGAGGATCCTGATGATGAGCGGTTTGATCCGCCGGCGGGTGGTGGCTCGGCTGGTGGGGACGAGACTGCCGTCTATCCGACCCAGCCGGAGAAGCCTCAGGCGGCTGAGCGCAACGCGGATGGCGGTGGGTGGCAGGCGGCTGAGGCGTTTGCTGAGCCGGTGGGTGGGACCGAGCGAGTGGGTCAGCAGTATCGGGAGCGGATGGAAGACCCCGAGGACACTGGCGAGTTCCACGTGAGTGCATTCGAGGGGCCCTTCAATACCCCGGGGATTCGACCCGCCGGAGCTTGAGCAAGACCTTGTGGCGTGAGGCCTTTACGGCTCACGCCACATGCATGTGATGGTGCGGCTGGTCACGGCGGGCGTGTTCGGCGAGCGCCTCGTCGTACGCGGCGGTTGCCATGGTCAGCACGTCGGTGGCCATCTGTGCGCGTGGCGAGTCAGAACTCCACGCCAGCAACAGACGCCGGTGAATGGGGTCGCCGCTCAGCGGCCGCGTGATGACGTCCTGGGACAGCATCCGGTACGACGTCGGTGAGACGAGCGCGACGCCTTGACCACTGGTGACGAAACCCATCAGGACCGAGGTGTCGACCGAGTGATGCTCGATCTTCGGCTGGAAGCCGGCCTGCTCACACGCGGCGCGGAAGAGCACGTGGAAGCCACTGTCGTCCGGCGGCTCACCGATCCACTCTTCGCCGGCCAGCGCACCCAGGTCGACCTCGTCGCAACCGACCAGCGCCAGCGGATGTCCGGCGGACATCACCACGTACGCCGATTCCGACTCAACCACCGTGCAGGCCTCGACACCCGTCGGAAGCCGCAACTCGAAGCCGGGGAACTCACGCAGCAAGGCAAAATCGAGCCGCCCGCTCTCCAGCTGCTGCAGCAGCACGCTCGTCGACCACTCGACCTCGATGCTGACCTGCTCGATCTGACCGTGGTCCCGCAGTCGCTGAGCGATCCCTGACATCGGTGCCGTCGGGAAACCGCCCAGCCGTACGGCGCTCGACTCGACCGCCGTCATCGCGGACACGGTCGCGGAGAGATGGTCGACGTCGACGAGAATCGCGCGGGCCCGGTCGACGGCGTACCGGCCTAGTGCGGTCGGGGTGACGCCGGTGCGGGAGCGTTCGAACAGCTCGCCGCCGAAGGCGGCCTCGATCCGCTTGAGCTGCGCGGTCAGGCTGGGCTGACTGACCTTGAGCCAGCGGGCGGCCCGTCCGACGGACCCCGCTTCGGCTACCAGGACGACAACCCGGAGATGGCGCAGCTCCACGTTCATGCGTTGAGACCGTAGTCCAAGTCGAGACACAGCACACAGGTACCCAAGATTGCGGTTTCGTCACAGCCCGGGCGAACCTTGTAACGTTTACCCGGGCCGTGACGATAGGTCACCCAGCCTTGAGCGACAGCGCCTCGCGATAGCCGAGCCGGCGGCCGGTCTGCAGCAGCGTGCGCTCGTACAGCCGTGCTCCGACCCGGATGATCAGCGCCGTGCTCAGGAGCAGGATCGCGATCGCCGCCAGCGGCTGCCACAGCGGCACGTCCTCGGTCAGCATCCGCCCCGGCATCGACATCGACGACGCGACCGGCACGAACGACGCGATCGTCTTGGCGCTGGAGCCGGCGAACACCGAGAAGAAGAACGGGATCATCAGGATCATCTGCCCGGGCAGCGTGGTCGATCCGAGGTCCTCCTGCCGCGTGGCCAGCGAGCCCGCGACGGCCCACAACCCCGCCAACGCGACGAACCCGAGGACGAAGAACACCACGAACCAGCCGGCTACCGGCGCCACGATCGACAAGATGTCCAGCCGGTCGGTTGCCGTGAGCCCGATCAGGGAGGCGATCGCGATCACCAGGATCTGGCTCAAAGCCAGCACGGTGTTGCCCAGCACCTTGCCCCATAGCAGCGACCGGATCGGTACCGAAGCCGCGAGGATCTCGACGACCCGGCTCTCCTTCTCCTGGACGACGCTCTGCGCGATCATCATCCCGAACCCGAGCGCGGTCATGTAGAACACCAGAGCGAGCCCGATGTTCACGAAGTCCGATACGTAGCCGGGCAGCGGCCCGGGCTGCAAAATCTTCTCGGTCACCTGAGTACCGGCCCGCAACTGCTCCGGCGTCAGCTTGACCGCGGCGGCGTTCTTCTCCATCCCGACCGCAGCCGCGGCGGCCCGCAGTGCGCTCCCAACTCCGGAGTCCACCTTCTCCTTGCCGATGACGACGTACCCGTCAGACCCAGGCAACAGGGCGGCGGTGGCGTCAGTCTTCGTGACCGCGGTCTCCGCAGCCGCCTGGTCCGCAACTCGCAGCACCTCATAGCCCTTGCCACCGGCAGTCTCCGAAGCCCGCTGTACGACGGCCGCGCCGCCGTCGTCGATCACGGCGATCTTGTCCGCCCCACCGCCACCGGCGAACACCGCCGGGAGGATCACCGCGGCCAGGACAATGGCCAGCATCACCAGCGTGGAGCCGATGAAGGTCTTGTCCCGCAGCTTGGTGGTGATCTCGCGCTCGGCGATCAACAGCCACGGTCGATCCAGTGTCCGGTCGTTCATCGGGTCGCCTCCCGGAAGACGTCGCTCAGTGCCACCCGCTCCGGCCCGAACTCCAGGACCGGTCCACGGCTCATCGCCTGCTGAAGAATCTGTTGTGCGACACCCGAGTCCTCGGCGTCGAAGAGCGCCGTACCGCCGGCCACGTCCCGCACGTGCAGACCGGGCAGGTCACGCAGCCAGCCGGCGTCACCGTCGACGACCAGCCGGTACGTCGGGTTCTGGCTCGCGGCCAGCTCGGAAACGGGGCCCGCGGCAACGACCTTGCCCCGGGACAGCACCACCAGGTCGTCACACAGCCGCTCGACCAGGTCGAGTTGGTGGCTGGAGAACAGCACCGGAACCTCCGGCGTGACCTCCTCGCGCAGCAGGTCCACCATCGCGTCGACCGCCAACGGGTCGAGACCGCTGAACGGCTCGTCCAGCACCAGCGCGATCGGCTCGTGGATCAGCGCGACCGCGATCTGCACCCGCTGCTGGTTGCCCAGCGACAGCGTCTCCAGTACGTCGGTCGCGCGCTCGCCCAGCCCGAGACGACCGAGCAGCTTGTCGGTCCGCTCGGCGGCGCGGTTCGGGGTCATCCCGTGCAGCCGGCCGAAGAAGATCAGCTGGTCGCGGATCTTCATCTTCGGATACAGCCCACGCTCCTCCGGCATGTAGCCGAAGTCCTGCCGTACCTTCTGCGTCAGCAGTTCGCCCTGCCAGCGCACCTCGCCGGCGCTGGCCGCCAGAACGCCGAGGATGATCCGCATCGTCGTCGTCTTGCCGGCACCGTTGGCCCCGACGAACCCGGTCATCCGCCCCGGCACGACGTCGAACGTCACGTCGTCCAGCGCGAGCTGTTCACCGAACCGCCGAGTGAGCCCAGCCACCCTCAGCATCCGTCACCGCTCCTGTCACCTTGACCCCCTCGACCGGACGCACGCCCGGCCGCTACCCAAAGTTATCGACTACGGACCCCGCCGAACGTCGGCCGCCAGGGTGATCGCCGGGGTCATCCGCACGGTGGAGAGCCGGACGTGGGCTACGCCACGGCGCCCCGATGTCACATTCGGCGTGTCCCGATGGTCGGAGCTTGTGACGGTACGACGAGGGAGGATGATGACGACTGTGAGCGACGACCTCGAGCAGGCAGCCGCGGTCTTCGGGGAGGTGCGGCCGAGGCTGTTCGGCATCGCCTACCGGATGCTCGGCAGCGCCAGTGAGGCCGAGGACATCGTGCAGGACGTGTGGCTGCGCTGGCAGACCGCCGACCGCAGTGTCGTGCTCAACCCGGCGGCCTACCTGGCCACCGCCACGACCCGGCTGGCGATCAACGCGACCCAGTCCGCCCGGGTACGTCGGGAGTCGTACATCGGACCGTGGTTGCCGGAGCCGGTGGACACCAGCGCGGACCCGTACCTGGGTGCGGAGCGCGGTGAGGCGCTCGCGTTCGCCGTACTGCTGCTGATGGAGCGCCTGTCCCCCAACGAGCGGGCGGCGTACGTACTGCGGGAGGCGTTCGACTACCCGTACAGCCAGATCGCGGACATCCTGCAGCTGAAGGAGCCTGCGGTGCGGCAGCTGGTCAGCCGCGCTCGCAAGCACGTGGACGGCGAGCGGCGGGTAGAGGTGGACGCGGCCGAGCAGCAGCGGCTGCTGACCGCGTTCGTCCAGGCGGCCAAGTCCGGTGACCTTGTGGAGCTCGAAGGACTGTTCGCCGCCGATGTGACGAGCGTGTCCGACGGCAACGGCAAGGCGCGCGCGTCGAAGTACCCGGTGGTCGGCTCGGAGCGGGTGGCAAAGTTCTTCCGCGCCTTCCACGACAGGTTCTGGGACGGCGTGGAGGTCGTCTGGACGCAGATGAACGGCGCACCGGCCGCGACGCTGACCGTCGACGGCCGGGTCAGCACCATCCTGACGGTCAGCTCGTCCGCCGACGGCATCTACCAGATCAACGTCCAGATGAACCCGGACAAGCTCCCACGCAGCTAGAGCAGGGCTCCGGGTGCGCGGCCACGCACCCGGAGCCGGTCCTGTTTCAGTTCCCTGGTTCTTCCAGGGCCTTCGTCGCGCCGAGGAGGCTCTGCAGGCTGGCCTGCTCCATGGCCTCTTCGGCAGGGTCGACCAGCCACTGCTCAACGGGCAGCTCAGCGTCCGGTACGGCGGCCTGCAGCGCACCGAGTTCCGTCGCGGTCTCGGCCTCTAACTCGTGCAGGAAGTCGTCGCCGGTCACTGCTTCTCCCAGTCGGCGTAGTGGATGCGGCCGAGGGTGGCCGGGCCGATCGGGACCAGTGCGTCCTCGCTGACCACAGCGCCGTAGTACGTCGCCTCCGGGTCGGTCACGACCTCACGGGGGTCGTTCAGCTCGGTCAGCGCCTTGCGGAAGAACTCGTCCATCCGCTCCTTGTCCGGTCCGGCGATGTCGACCCGGCTGTTCAGCGGCTCGCCCACGGCGACCTTGGCAACCTGGTCGGCGACGTCGTCACCGGCGATCGGCTGGAAGTTCACCGGCTGGATCCGGACGACACCGTCGACGACGGAGGTGTCGGCGATCGCCTTCACGAACTCGAAGAACTGGGTCGCGTGGATCAGCGAGTACGGGACGCCGGAGGCCTTGATCAGCTCTTCCTGAGCGATCTTGGCGCGGAAGTAGCCGATCTGCGGCGACCGCTCGCTGCCGACGATGGACAGCGCAATGTGGTGCCGGACGCCGGCCTTCTGCTCGGCAGCGAGCAGGTTGGTGGTGCCCGTGCGGAAGAAGTCCAGAGCCGCCTGGTCCTCGAACGACGGCGAGTTCGACAGGTCGATGACCGCGTCCGCCCCGGTCATCACCTCGTCGAGGCCCTCACCGGTCAGCGCGTTCACGCCGGTGTTGGGCGCCGCCGCGACTCCTTCGTGGCCGTGTGCCTCCAGCCGCCGTATGACCTTCGATCCGATCAGCCCGGTGCCCCCGATCACGACGATCTTCACAACCAGCCTCCTGTCAGACAGGCGCCCGACTGGCGCCACTCACCAGCCAAGACAGGCCAGTACGCCGAGTTGTGACAGCCGCCGTCACATCGGTGCCGGCTGGGCTGTCTTCACTGGTATGCCGACCACTCGCCTCCGCATCCCGATGCGTGCGCGTCCGATCGACGAGCCGCACCGGGCGTCCAGCCCGCTGGAGCTGCTGTTCGACCTCACCTTCGTAGTGGCGGTCGCCGCAGTCACCGCAGAGCTCGCACATAGCATCGCCGCCGGCCACGCCGAGGTGCTCGGGTTCCTCCAGGTGTTCTTCGCGATCTGGTGGGCCTGGATGAACTTCACCTGGTTCGCGTCGTCCTACGACACCGACGATCTGCCGTACCGGCTGCTCACGATGGTGCAGATGGCCGGAGTGCTGGTGCTGGCAGCCGGAGTGCCCGCCGCTGCGGCCACAGGTGACTACCGCACCGTGCTGATCGGCTACCTGATCATGCGGGCCGGACTCCTCCTGCAGTGGCTGCGCGCGGCGTACGAGGATCGCGTCAGGCGACGAACAGCACTCCGATACGCCGTTGGCATCGTCACGACCCAGGTGGGTTGGGCACTGGCTCTCGTGTTCGCTGACCTGGCCCTGCCCTACTTCATCGCGTTAGTGATGCTCGAGCTCGCCGTACCGCTGTGGGCCGAGTGGCGGCATCCGGCGACCAACTGGCATCCACACCACATCGCCGAGCGGTACGGGCTGTTCGTGATCATCCTGCTCGGCGAGAGCGTGCTGGCGGCCAGCCGCGGCGTCGAAGCCGCCGTAACCGCACACGCGGTGGACAGCTCCTTCGTGCTGGTGGCAGGTGCCGGCCTGGTGCTGCTGTTTGCCCTGTGGTGGCTCTACTTCCTCCACCCCGCGGGCGAAGGCCTCAGCGAGCGCCGTGCGTACTCGTACCACTGGGGCTACGGCCACTACTTCCTGTTCGCCGCACTGGCCGCGTTAGGCGCCGGCCTCGAGGTAGCGGTCGAACACACCGCACAGAACATCGGGTACGCCGTTGCCCTACCGGTAGCCGTGTTCCTGGCGATGGTGTGGCTGGTGCACGCTCAAATCATCAACCTGCCGGTCATGCGGCGCGAATACACGCTCATCAGCGTCGTCATCGTGCTGGCGCTCCCCCTGGTGCTGTCCACGGTCGGAGTGGTCGTCGGGTGCGCAGCGGTCGTCGTACTGCTGGTTGCGGTTGTCCTCAGCCAGCCAGGTCATCGCCAGGCGTGACCAGTCCGCACTCGTAGGCGAAGACGACAGCCTGGACACGGTCGCGCAGCCCGAGCTTGAGCAGCACCCGGGAGACGTGGGTCTTGACCGTGGCCTCACCGACGTAGAGCTGGTTGGCGATCTCGGTGTTGGTGAGACCGCGGGCGATCAGGCCGAGCACCTCACGTTCGCGCTCAGTGAGGTCGGCGATCAGGTCCGGGCGGTAGACGCGCTCGCCGCCACCAGTGAACCGCTTGATCACCCGCCGGGTCACCTCGGGCGCGAGCAGCGCGTGGCCGGAGTGCACGACCTCGATGGCCTCGACCAGGTCCTCCGGTGCGGTGTTCTTCAGCAGGAAGCCACTGGCCCCGGCGCCGAGCGACTCGAACAGGTAGTCGTCGCGGTCGAAGGTGGTCAGGATGATCACCTTGCCGGCATCGGCGGCCACGATCTTCTGGGTCGCGGTGATCCCGTCCATCCCCGGCATCTGGACATCCATCAGTACGACGTCCGGCCGCAGCTGCAGCGCGAGCTCGACCGCCCTCTCGCCGTCGGCGGCCTCACCGACCACCTCGATGTCGGCCTCGACCGAGAGGATCATCCGGAAGCCGGCCCGGACCAGGTCCTGGTCGTCGACCAGCAGGACGCGCATCATTCGTTCTCTTTCCCCTCGAACCCGCCTTGCACCGGGATCCGCACCCGGACCCGGAACCCACCGACCGGCCGGGGGCCGATCTCGCTCTCCCCACCGAGCAGACCGACCCTCTCACGAATCCCCACATGGCCCAGCCGGCTGCCGACCGGGGCATGTTTCGGGCGGCCGTCGTCGATCACTTCGAGCTCGACCGCGTCGGCCAGGTATCGCAGGGTGATGTGCGCACTGCGGGCGGTCGAATGCCGCCGTACGTTGGTCAGGGCTTCCTGAGCGATCCGGTAGACGGAGACCGACACCGTCTTCGGGAGCTGGAGCGGCGCACCGATCTGGTGGAAGCCGACCTCCAGGCCCTCGCCGTTCACCTCGGCGATCAGCGCGGGCAGCCGGTCCGCTCCGGCCTGCGGCGCCTTGGCATCCGGCGCCTCCACGTCGAGATCAGGGTCCGCGGCGCGGAGCATGCCGAGCAGCTGGCGCATCTCGTTCACCGCGGTCCGGCTGGACTCCTCGATCACCCCGAGCGCGTTCTTGGCCGCTTCGGGATCCTTCTCCATCACCCGCCGCGCTCCCCCGGCCTGTACGCCGATGCTGCTGATGTGGTGAGCCACCACGTCGTGCAACTCACGGGAGATCCGCAGCCGCTCGTCGATCACCGCGCGCCGCGCGTTGGCCTCCTGCTGCGCGGCCAGCTCGGCTGCCTGGCTCTCCAGCTCTTGCCGCTGACGCGCGATCCCCCACGCCGTCCGGCCCCAGAAGTAGGCGCCGAAGAAGTAGAGCCCGTTCAGCGCCAGCGACAGGATGACGTTCGACACGTACGGCGACAGGAGAGCCTTGTTCGGGCCCTCGATCGAGTTCGCCCGCAGCGCCTCGATGAAGTTCAGCGCCAGCCAGCCGAACATCGCGAGGTACACCAGCACAACCGACGCCTTCATCAGCCGGCGGTCCCGCGACCATGCGGTCGCCGCATAGATCGCCATGAACATCGAGGCCTGGGTGACCAGGTTGCCGCCGAAGGCGAACATCGCCCGCTCGCCGCTGACGATGAACAGCACCGCGACCGCGAGCATCACGGGGATCGGGTAGCGGCGGCGCAGACACAGCGGCAGCGCGACTGCGGCGCTCAGCACGTACGCCTCGACGCCGCCGATCCCGAGATCGACCGGCTCGGGAAACGCACCGCGCGCCAACTCGGTGCCGAGCGCTCCCAGCACCGCCAGCGCCAGTCCGAGCAGGATGTCCGCGCGCTGCTGCTGGCGGGTCGGCCGAGGCCGCTGCCAGGCCTCCACAGTGGCGCCGGTCACAGGCGGGGCTGCGGGTGTACTCCCCAGTTCAAGCGTGGCCATAGCTCATCAGCGTACGGGTGAGTGAGCCCTGACGGCGGGCGCGTACTCTGGGGGCTGTGACGATCGCCCCTGAAGGACGGAAACTGCTCAGGCTCGAGGTGCGCAACGCGGAGACCCCGATCGAGCGCAAACCCGAGTGGATCAAGACCCGCGCCAAGATGGGCCCGGAGTACCAGGCCCTGTCGAAGCTGGTGAAATCCGAACAGCTGCACACAGTCTGTCAGGAAGCCGGCTGCCCGAACATCTTCGAGTGCTGGGAGGACCGGGAGGCCACGTTCCTCATCGGTGGCGACCAGTGCACCCGCCGCTGCGACTTCTGCCAGATCGACACCGGCAAGCCGGAGGACCTGGATCGCGACGAACCGCGCCGGGTCGCCGAGTCGGTGCGGACCATGGGTCTGCGCTACGCGACCGTGACCGGTGTCGCCCGCGACGACCTCGAGGACGGCGGCGCCTGGCTGTACGCCGAGACCATCCGCCAGATCCACGAGCTCAACCCCGGCACCGGGGTCGAGATGCTCGCGCCGGACTTCAACGCCGTACCGGAGCAGCTCGCCGAGGTGTTCTCCTCGCGGCCCGAGGTGTTCGCGCACAACGTCGAGACCGTGCCGCGGATCTTCCGCCGGATCCGGCCCGGCTTCCGCTACGAGCGCTCGCTCGACGTCATCACCCAGGCCCGCGACTACGGTCTGGTGACCAAGTCGAACCTGATCCTCGGCATGGGCGAGACCCGCGACGAGGTCAGCCAGGCGCTCAAGGACCTGCACGCGGCGGGCTGCGAGATCATCACGATCACCCAGTACCTGCGCCCCTCGGTGCGGCACCACCCGGTCGAGCGGTGGGTCCGGCCGGAGGAGTTCGTGGAGCTGCAGACCGAGGCCGAGGAGATCGGATTCGCCGGTGCGTTGTCCGGTCCGCTGGTACGGTCGTCGTACCGCGCCGGACGGCTGTACCGTCAGGCCATTGAGTCACGTATGAACGTCCCGCAGGCTTAGATCAGGACAAGGTAGAGATGGCCAAGAACGACGCGCCCGAAGAGAAGACCAGCCGGCTCCAGCAGATCCGGTCGGCGTACCAGTTGACCAAGAAGTCCGACCCCACGGTCGGCCTGGTACTCGCCGGGATCTTCCTCGGCATCGTCGCGCTCGCGGTCCTGGGCGGGTTCCTGGTCGGGCCGCTGCTGGTCTGGATCCCGCTCGGTGTCGCGCTCGGCTTCCTGGCCGCCACGATCGTCTTCGGCCGCAAGGTCGAGAAGGCGGCGTACAGCCAGATCGAGGGCCAGACCGGCGCGGCCGCGTCGGCACTGCAGACGCTGCGCCGCGGCTGGAACGTGACGCCCGCGGTCGCGGTCACCAAGAACGCCGACATCGTGCACCGCGTCGTCGGCCGGCCGGGCATCGTCCTGGTCGGCGAGGGCCAGCCGAGCCGGGTGAAGAACCTGCTCTCGGCCGAGGGCAAGAAGCACACCCGGGTCGCCGGCGGCGCACCGGTGATCACGCTGATCGCCGGTCAGGGCGAGGACGAGATCGACATCCGCAAGCTGACCAAGCACGTGATGAAGCTCCCGGCCGCGCTGCAGCCGTCGGAGATCACCGACCTGCTCCAGCGGCTGAAGGCGCTCGACGCCGTCCGCCCGCAGGTCCCGATGCCGAAGGGCCCAGTGCCGACGAGCATGAAGGGCGCCCGGCAGGCCATGAAGGGCCGCTGACCCCCGAGAACACAAGACGGCCCCTGCCCACCCCAGGTGAGCAGGGGCCGAGCTCTGTCACCCGTAGATGTACAGGTGGTAGCGCCACTCGGGCGCGTCGACCCAGACGCACTCCGCGCCGGTCTGGCTGTCGATGATCTGATCCCGGACGTAGGCGCACTCGCTGTACTGCAGGAACGTCTCCGGATACTCCGAGTAAGCGCTGGCGGGGACCACGGCGACGGCACTGAGGGCTGCCACCAGGGCACCACCGATCATGAGCTTTCGCACTGACCTCTCCTTTCAATCGCTTGTTTCAGTCAGCTTGCCAGTACCCAGGGTCTCCGGTCTGAACCAGAAAAGGTCCGGGTAACCGATGGGCTTCAGGGGCGTTTGACTAGGCGTGGGGTTTCTCTGTGCCTCGTGTCGCAGCGGCCGGGAGGCAATCGGCCATAGAGTGCGGCCAGGACGGTTCTAGGGGTGAGGTAGAAAGTCATGACGGATCTGATGCCGGCGGTGCACCAGCCGGTCGCCGAGACGTGGCCGACGCTGGCCAGGCCGCGGTCGAACCCGGTACGCCGGGTGGGCGCGCTCGCCGCGATCCGTCTGATCGCCAAGGACCTGCCCGCGACCATCCACCTCGACAACAAGTCCTACGGCCTGGGCGGCCCGGCGATGCGGGTGCACCGCAGCGCCGCCTTCCTGGACCGGCTCGGGCAGGACGCCGGCTCCGGCTTCGGCGAGGCCTACCTGGCCGGCGACTGGGACCCCGAGCCCGGGACCGACCTGGCCGACCTGCTGGTGCCGTTCGCCGAGCGGTTCAGCAACGAGGAGACCCGGCACCTGCTGCCGAAGTGGGCGCAGTCGCTGCGCTGGCTGGTGACGCGCACCCAGCCCGGCGAGCAGGAGAACGACCGCGCCGGTGCCCGCGAGAACATCAGCCGGCACTACGACCTCAGCAACGCGATGTTCTCGGAGTTCCTCGACTCCACGCTGACGTACTCGGCCGCCTACTTCGGCACCCCCGATCCGATGGCCGGGCTCGGCGAGGCGTCGTACGACGAACTCACGCAGGCGCAGCTGAACAAGCTCGACGCGATCCTGGACGCCGCCGGCGTGGTCTCCGGGTCCCGGGTGCTCGACATCGGCTGCGGCTGGGCGAGTCTCGCGATCCGCGCGGCGCAGCGCGGCGCCTGGGTCACCGCGATCACCATCGCGTCCCAGCAGGCACTGCTCGCGCAGCGACGGATCGCCGACGCGGGCGTGGGTGACCGCGTGCAGGTGGCCTTGCGGGACTACCGCGATCAGATCGGCGAGTTCGACGCCGTACTGAGTGTGGAGATGATCGAGGCGGTCGGCGAGAAGTACTGGCCGGTCTACTTCGACGCGATCGAACGGCGACTCGCGCCGGGCGGGGTCGCCGTCGTCCAGGCGATCGTGATGCCGCACGAGCGGATGCTGGCCACCCGCAACACCTTCACCTGGGTGCAGAAGTACATCTTCCCCGGCGGCCTGATCCCGTCGGTCAAGGTGATCGAGGACGTCACCCGTGAGCACACGGGACTGCAGACCGAGGTCCTGCTGCACCTCGGCGGCGACTACGCCCGCACCCTGCGGATCTGGCGCAACCGCTTCATCGACCAGTGGCCGGCCATCGCCGAGCTCGGCTTCGACGGCACCTTCCGCCGGATGTGGGAGTTCTACCTCGCCTACTCCGAGGCCGGCTTCCGCACCAAGTACCTGGACGACGTCCAGCTGCGCTTCACCCGCCGCTAACTACTTGCCGCCGGCAATTGTTTCCGGCTAGACCTTGTGCATGTCGAGGATCGCACGGCTCATCCCGACGTAGGGGACGCGCAGGGTGAGCCCGCGCGGGTCCTTGGCCTGCGAGGGCAGGTTGGTACCGCAGCGCGTGGCGACTCCGCCGGGCTTGAAGGTGACCAGGCAGCCGGGGCCGAGCTGGCCGTTGCCGCTGTGGCAGTAGGTGTGGGCGTCGGCGACAGCGTGGAGGGTGGCGTCGCCGACGCCGTGGGAACACTCGCGCTGGGGGTCGTGGCCTGCTCCCCCGACGAGCCACAGGCAGCCAGCATCAGCAGTCCTGCGGCGAGTACGGCGGTTCGGGTCACAGCGAGGTTCACGACACCGATCCTGGCGCGGCGGAAGTTCACTGGGTGTGAGGTGGCAGGGAACTGCCAGATCAGCGCCGTACGACGATCGTGTTCGCCGCGCGGTCGTGGAGTCCTCGGTGGTCGCGGTCGAACACGACGGCCGGGAGAACCAGACACAGCAGTACGGCGCGGATCACGCCGCCGAGGAGTCCCACCTGAGCGCCGTACCCGGTGGAGTTCGGTCCGGCCTTGAGGCTCAGCACGCGCAGACCGAGCGCACGGTGACCGATCGTGCCGCCGGCCAGTCCGCCCAGGATCGCGCTCATCCCGAAGAACGTGACCAGTTGCGCCGTACTGAAGTCGTTGCCACCGGCCCAGATCGGTTTGCCGGTCACCGCGGACGCGATCAGACCGGCGATCAGCCAGTCCAGCAGCAGCGCCACGATGCGGCGGCCCCAGCCCGCGGCCGAGCCCGGGCCGGCCTCGGGCAGGCCGAGCCGGTTGCCCGGAAAACGGAACTCTCCGGAGGGTCCTGTGCCCGGCTGGGCCGATGATGCCATGATGGCTAGCCTACGGAAGCCCCGAGACGGTCCGGTCAGCGGTCCGGAAGATCTCAGGGCGTCACCGCCGTACACCAGTGGGTCAGCGCGGACACGCTGGGCGTAACATCCGCGAAACATTGAGGTCATGGCCGAGTAATCGGCAGGCCCTACGTTCAGCTGTAATCTCTGAGCCACCCCGAGGAGTACGTATGTTTTCCAGCGCTGAGGAGCTGCTCGCCTACGTCAAGGACGAGGGCGTCGAGATCGTCGACGTCCGGTTCTGCGACCTGCCGGGCATCATGCAGCACTTCACCGTCCCGGTGTCGTCGTTCGGTCCGGAGGTCTTCGAAGACGGCCTGGCGTTCGACGGTTCGTCGGTCCGCGGTTTCCAGCAGATCCACGAGTCCGACATGAAGCTGCTGCCGGACCCGACCAGCGCCTTCATCGACGAGTTCCGCAGCGCCAAGACGCTGGTGGTCAACTTCTTCGTGCACGACCCGCTGACCGGTGAGGCGTACTCGCGCGACCCGCGCAACATCGCCCGCAAGGCGCAGGAGTACCTGAAGTCGACCGGCATCGCGGACACCGCGTTCTTCGCCCCCGAGGCCGAGTTCTACGTCTTCGACGACGTCCGCTTCGAGACCAAGGCGAACTCCTCGCACTACTCCATCGACTCGATCGCCGGCGCCTGGAACACCGGCCGCGTCGAGGACGGCGGCAACCGCGGCTACAAGGTCCGCTACAAGGGTGGCTACTTCCCGGTCGCACCGACCGACCACTTCGGCGAGCTGCGCGACGACATCACGCTGGCCCTGGAGCGGTCCGGCCTCACCGTCGAGCGCGCCCACCACGAGGTCGGCACCGCCGGCCAGGCCGAGATCAACTACCGCTTCGGCGAGCTGCTGCAGGCGGCCGACGACGTGATGAAGTTCAAGTACATCGTCAAGAACACCGCCTGGCAGGCCGGCAAGACCGCGACCTTCATGCCGAAGCCGATCTTCGGCGACAACGGCTCGGGCATGCACTGCCACCAGTCCCTGTGGAGCAACGGCGACCCGCTGTTCTACGACGAGTCCGGGTACGGCGGCCTGTCCGACACCGCCCGCTGGTACATCGGCGGCCTGCTCAAGCACGCCCCCTCCCTGCTGGCCTTCACCAACCCGACGGTGAACTCCTACCACCGCCTGGTCCCCGGCTTCGAGGCCCCGGTCAACCTGGTCTACTCCTCGCGTAACCGCTCGGCCTGCATCCGGATCCCGATCACCGGCTCCAACCCCAAGGCCAAGC
This sequence comes from Kribbella sp. NPDC051587, assembly GCF_044453945.1. NCBI lineage: Bacteria > Bacillati > Actinomycetota > Actinomycetes > Propionibacteriales > Kribbellaceae > Kribbella > Kribbella sp. NPDC051587. The sequence continues at coordinate 393,595 of NZ_JBITDE010000003.1, read as the reverse complement.
GCATCGAGTTCCGCTGCCCCGACCCGTCGGCCAACCCATACCTGGCCTTCGCCGCCCAGCTCCTGGCCGGCCTCGACGGCATCCGCAACAAGATCGAGCCGGCCGACCCGGTCGACAAGGACCTCTACGAGCTCCCCCCGGAGGAGCACGAGGGCATCGCCCAGGTCCCCACCTCCCTCCCGGCCGTCATCGACGCCCTCGAGGCCGACCACGCCTTCCTCCTCGAAGGCGACGTCTTCACCGAGGACCTGATCGAGACCTGGATCGACCTCAAGCGCACCCAGGAGATCGCCCCCATCCAGCTCCGCCCGCACCCCCACGAGTTCGAGCTCTACTACGACGTGTGATCCACCCGTAGCGCCTGAGACGGCGGTCAACCTCCCAAGGTTGGCCGCCGTTTTCGCGTCGGTCTGGGTAACCTGCCGCATGACGGAGGAGGACCTTTTGACGAGTTATGACTCACTGGCCGAGGTGTACGAGTGGCTCATCTCGGATGCGAAGCTGCCCCCGGCCGAGTTCGCCGCAGCGTTCGACGACGCCCTCAGTCTTGTGCCGTCGAACGCTCGGGTCCTCGATTGTTCGTGCGGTACCGGTCAGTTGGCGGTGGGCCTCGCCGGTCGTGGCATGGAGGTTGTCGCGACCGACGCCAGTGCAGCGATGGTTCGCCGTACGGCGGAGCTGGCCGAGGAGTGCGGTGCGTCTGTCCGGACCCTGCGAGCCGACTGGCAGGAGTTGCCCGACCATTTCGGTGACGCCACCTTCGACGCGGTGTTCTGCGTCGGCAACTCGCTGCACCACGCGCAAGGCGCGAGCGGTAGGGCTGCCGCGCTAGCGTCGATGTCACGCCTGCTACGCCGCGGCGGGCACTTGGTCCTCACCTCGCGTAACTGGGAACTCGTGAGGTCCAGAGGCTCCCGGCTGGACATCAGCGACCGACTCGTCCGCCGGAACGGTCACGACGCCGTCGTCATCTACCGCTGGGACATCGCACCGCAGTGGGCGGACGAGCACCACATCGAAATCGCGATCGCGCAGGTTGATGCGACTGGTCCGGTTCGCGTTCGCTCCGAACTGCTCTCGAGCTGGCCGTACCGGCACGACCAACTCGAAGACGAGTTGCAGTCCGTCGGATTACGCACTGTCAGCAACACGTTCAACCCCGACGCCGAGAACTACACAGTCATCGCGACCAAGGCCTTGGCAAGGGATAGCAGTCTTTGACACCGTCACGTCCGGTCGGCCACTCCGGTCACCCTGCCTCCACCTTTCTGTACGGCGTCGGCCGGGCCGCGAGTGGTCACGTGGGGGCGGTAGCCCGCAGGTCCGCGCGGTAGCGCGTACGGCTGGGGGTGGGTGGGGCGGCTGCGGAGCACGCGACGAAGGAGCGGGAGTAGCTGGCGCGGGGGAAGGAGCAAGGTCACCAGATTTGGTGATGACTGGAGTGTCGCGGTCGGGGAGGGTGGGGGCTACGTGGCCCTTGCGTGAGAGGAAGATTGATGAGTGAGTTGAGCGCGGAGCGCGCCCGTCAGGCGATTGTCGAGCACACCAGGCGCCTGGCGGAGTCGGCCCAAGCGGCCGGCCCGGGGGCCGCCGTACCGACTGCTCCTAAGTGGACTGTCACCGAACTGGTGGAGCATGTGGGGCAGACGCAGAACTGGGTTGCGGAGATTATCGAGCGGCGGATCACCGACCCGGCTCAGTTGCCCACGGAGCTTGCCGTACTGCCGACTGATGCTGGTGAATGGGCGGCGTGGCTGGAGCAGGGTGCGCTGCGGATCACCAGCGCGTGCTCGGACGACGCGATCGACGCGCCGGTCTTCAACGCCGCGCAGGATGGGCGGACCGGGACGCAGTTCTGGTTGGCCAGCATGCTCAATGAGGCGGTCGTGCACGGCTTCGACGCAGCCAACGCGGCGGGGCGCTCGGTTGAGGTCGAACCGGATGTCGCGGCCGAGCTGATCAGCAACCACCTGGCGATGCTGACCTCCGCGACGTGGGAGATGCGGCGCCCCGAGTCCGCTCAGGCCATCCGGGGCGCGGGCGAGAAGCTGCAACTGCAGGCCACGGACGACAGTGGCGCCTGGCTGATCGAACGCCGCCCGGACGGTGCCGTCTGGCGCGCCGCGACCGAGCAGGCCGACGTGACGCTGTCCGGCCCGGCACAGTCCCTCTTGCTCGCCCTGACTCGCCGCCTCCCGCTGGCCGAAGCTCCCGGCCTCACCGTCACCGGCGACGCCGCCCTGGTCGACCAGTGGATCGAAAGCACGCCCCACGTCGACGGCTGAACCAAGCGGCACCAAATTGTCTGCCGGTAGGTTGTCGAAACCGGCGGATGGTGTTCGTAGCGTAGGTAGCGGCGGACGACGGGTCCGCTCAAGCCTAGGGAGCAGCCATGCCTGAGTACCTCATCTACTTCAACCAGCAGTGGGTGGGCGACCACACCGAGGAGTGGTTCCGCGGCCGCGGCCCGCTCGCCCGAGCGGTCACGGAGGAGATGAAGGAGGCCGGCGTCTACGTGTTCGCCGGTGGGCTGGAAGAGGAGGACGGGCCGGTCTACCACGCCGACCCGACCGGCGACGAGGTACTGATCACCGACGGGCCCTACGTGGAGACCAAGGAGTTCCTGGGCGGCTTCGCCCTGGTGAGCGTCCCCGACGACGAGACGGCCAAGTTCTGGGCCGGCAAAGTCGCCGAGGCCTGCGGCTGGCCGCACGAAGTCCGCCGCTTCAAACCACAACCCAAAGCGTGACGCATTTCGGCATCTATGGGGTATGGCGGCAGGCCGGGCGTCTCGTGCTGGTACGCAAAGCACGAGGCCCGTACGACGGCCTGCTCGACCTCCCGGGTGGCACCCCGGAGCGTGGTGAGTCCACGGACGCCACGCTTCGGCGCGAGCTGTGGGAAGAGTGCGGCGTGGAGCTCACCCACGTGCTGGAAACCGCCCGCTTCGAGATTCGGGTCGGCCGGGATTCCTCCGGCCGCCCGATCGACTTGACCCACGCGGGCCTGATCTCGCGTGTGAAGGTCGAAGGCCCAGTCGTGCTGGACATTGCGGCGGAAGACGTTCGAGGCGTGGTGCTTGCGACGGCAGCCGACGAGGCCGTGTTCTCGCCGCTCGTGAGCGAAGCCCTCCGGCAGTTCCCCGACCTCCGGCCCTAAACAAGGGACTGCATGGAGGCGACACCCCTCATGGCGGGATGATGGGGGCATGGCCGGTACGGCGTTGGGCGAGCTAAGGCTGACGTATGAGGGTGGCGGGCGGACGTTGGGTGGTGAGGGGTCTGAGCGTGCGGCGTTGGTTGGTTATGGGTCGGGGGTTTGGGAGTTTGCGGCGCGGGAGGTTCTTCGGTGGGGTGTGAAGACGCGCAGTGGGTTCTCGGTTGCGGATGATCGGCCGGTTGCTGTGGGCAACAGGTACTGGATTGTTGCCCACCTAGGACCATTCCGGATCCACGAGCCGGTTGAGGTTGTTGCCGTGGTCAACGAACCGGATCGCGTGGGCTTCGCGTACAGCACGCTGGTTGGTCATCCGATCAGCGGCGAAGAGGCCTTCGTCGTGGAACGCCGTACCGACGACTCGGTGTGGTTGACCATTCGGTCCCTCAGCCGGCCCGCGGCCGGGAGATGGCGGGCTGCCTATCCCCTGGCCCGCCTCGCCCAACCCCTCTACCGCCAGCGATACCTTCGTGCACTCGGTGGGAGTTGATCAGGGTGGTGCAGCTTCCGTTGGCCGGCGGGTGCACGTTGCCGGTGGTGGATGCGGAGTGTGCGCGCGAGTGGATGGGTGTCGTGCACAGGGTCGCGCGAGACGCGGGCTGGCGGGTGAGTGGGACGGCGCTTCCTCCGACTGTGGGACAGAACTACTACGCGGTCGACTGCGAAGGTCTACTGCAACTGCGACTGAACGTGCCACTGCGCTTGGTGGGAGCGGTGTACGACGCCGACAGCCGACTGAATGCGGAGTTTCGCGACGTACCCGGGCCTGACGCATTCGGCGAAGCGGGGTTTGCGGTCGCTAGCGTCACGCAGCTTGAAGGCGGATTCACCGACTCGGACCTCGCGCAGTTGACGGAGCCCGAGCGCAAGGACATCGCCCACCATCGGGTCTGGCGGCTCGGGGATGTCGTCTTCAACTGGTTCGACTAAGCCAGGGCATCCAGCTCCTTGAGGTCTTCAGCAGTTAAGGAAACGGCAGCTGCGGCGAGGTTTTCTTCCAAGTGCTCCAAGCTGCGGGTACCGGGGATCGGCGCGACGCAAGGGTCGTGGGCCAGGAGCCAGGCGAGGGTCAACGCGGCCGGCGTGGTGGCGTACTCGGCAGCCAGGCCTTGTACGACGGGGTGATCCGTAGGCGACGGGAATTGGGAGAACGCCGAGCCCAGCGGGAAGTAGGGGACCCAGGCGATGCCGTGGTCAGCGCAGAGCGCCAGTTCGTCTTCGTGGGTGCGATCCAACAGCCCGTAAGCGTTCTGGACGCAGGCAAGCCCAACGGGAAGGGCGTGCTCAATCTGCGCCGTACTGACGTTGCTGAGGCCAATCGCACCGATCAGCCCTTCGTCGCGGAGGGCGATGAGCTCAGCCAACTGATCATCGATCGGTACGACGTCGTCGCCGCGAGCGATCAACCCAGGACCTTGGTCGGCGCGGCGGAGGTTGACGACGGCGATCTGCTCAAGGCCGAGAGTGGCGAGGTCGAGCTGAACCTGCGCGCGCAATTCATCCGGCCGCTGGGCAAGCGCCAGCGGCACCGGAGCGTCCACGCGTTGCGCGCCCACCTTGCTGACGATCACGAGATCATCCGAGTACGGCGCCAACGCCGCGCGGATGTGGTCGTTCACGACCGCGTCGCCGTAGAACGATGCCGTGTCCAGGTGATTCACACCGAGCTCGACAGCACGCCGCAGTACGGCGGTTGCCGCGGCCCGGTCCACCTTCTCCAACTGCATGGCGCCGTACCCGAGCCGGGCGATCTCGTGACCGGCCAGCTCGAGAGTGCCGCCGGGTCGCTGCGTCGTACTCATCCAGACTCCTCCGAAGGGGTAAAGTGGAGTTTTCTCCACTTACGACGACGATAACACTAACTGGAGGTTTCTCCACTTATGCGGGCGGATGCGGCGCGGAAGCGTGAGCAGGTGGTGGCCGCGGCGGTCGGCGAACTGGCGGATCTCGCCAAGGCGGCGCGCAAGGGCGAGCCGACGCGCCTGTCGCTCGACCAGGTCGCGGCGCGGGCCGGCGTGGGAATCGCGACGCTGTACCGGCACTTCCCCACCCGCGAGGCGCTCCTCCAGGCGGTCTACCAGCAGGAGCTGACCCGCCTCTGCGATGAAGCTCCCGAGCTGGCCGCACAGGGTCCCGCTGATGCCGGGCTGCTGGCCTGGATGGGCAGCTACCTCGACTTCATCGACTCCAAGCGCGCGATGGGCGACAGCCTGCGCACGCTGGTCGCATCGGGCGCCATCACCCAGTCGGAGACCCGCACCCGGGTCGCCGCCGCGATCGGCCACTTCCTCACCGCCGGCGAAAAGGCAGGCACCTTCCGACACGGCATCCCACCAGATGATGTCGTCGCCGCCATGCTCGGCGCCGCGGTCGCGGCCGCACCAGACGAGCAGCACGAACAGGCCCGACGACTCCTCGTCCTCATCATCAACGGCCTTCGCCTCACTCCTTGAGACGCCCTAAGTCGACCGCATCACTCGACTTAGGCTGAGCAGTATGGCGGAGTTCCTGTGGTACATCCCGAACCAGGTCGAGCCCGGACACCGGGGTGACGACGCAACCAGCGGCCACAACAGCCTCGACCGGCTGACCGAGCTGGCTACGCTGACCGAGCAGCACGGCTGGAGCGGCGCGCTCCTTGGCACTGGCTGGGGCCGCCCCGACACCTTCACGGTGACAGCCGCACTTGCAGCCCGTACGACGACCTTCCGGCCGCTGGTCGCGATCAGGCCGGGCTACTGGCGGCCGGCGCACTTCGCGTCCGCAGCCGGCACGCTCGATCAGCTGAGTGGTGGACGCCTGCTGGTCAACATCGTCTCCGGCCAGGACAACCTGAAGGCGTACGGCGATTCCGAGGGTGACCAGGCCCAGCGCTACGCCCGCACCAAGGAGTTCCTCCAACTGGTACGCCGGTTATGGACCGAGGAGAACGTCACGTTCACCGGCGAGTACTTCCAGGTGACCGACTCCACGGTCGCCACGCGTCCCGTCGTACCGCCCAAGCTGTACTTCGGTGGTGCATCCGACGCGGCGCAGCGAGTCGCAGCAACCGACGCGGACGTGCAGTTGTTCTGGGGTGAGCCGCTCGACGGTATCGCGGCCCGCATCAGCCGTCTCAACGAACTGCAGAACGAGCTCGGCCGTGAACACAAGCCGCTCGAGTTCGGCCTGCGCATCACCACACTCGTCCGCGATACCACCGAGCAGGCCTGGGCCGACGCCGAAGCCAAGGTCGCGACGATGGCCGAGAACGCCGGCGACCGTGACCACCGCTGGTTCAAGGCGGTCGGCCAGCAGCGGCTGATCGACCTCGCGGCCCGCGGTGACGTCCTCGACGACAACCTCTACACAGCCCCCGGCAAGTACGGCGGTGGCGGCGCCGGTACGACGTGGCTCGTCGGCTCGGCCGAAGACGTCGCGAAGTCCCTGAAGAAGTACCAGGACCTCGGCATCACGACCTTCATCCTGTCCGATACGCCGTACCGCGAGGAGACCATCCGCATCGGCGACCAACTGCTACCACTACTACGCTGACCGCCCCGGCCGCCCGTTCCGCGCCAGGACGACCACCATCACCACCGGAGCCGCAAGCAGCGCGACAGCAGCCGGCACACCCAGATACCCCGGCAGCGTGTAGCCGAGATCCACGGTCGCGAACGCCTGCACCGACGCGTACCCGAACGGCGTGATGAACGTCGCCAGCCACTTCTCGCGGTCTGTCCACCGATCCGAGGTCCACAGCAGGTACAGCCCGGCGAACCAGCCGACCAAGAAGATGTAGACACCGAACGGCAACAGGAAGAAGACGGCGATCTCGCGCCCGCGAAAGCGCGGCTGCGGCGGTGCGGCGGGCTGGGGTTCGACCAGCACCAGCCCATCCGACGCGGCGGCGACGATGTCGCGAGGTTCGCCCAACTGCTTGAGCATCCGCCGGACGTCGTCCTCCGACGTGGCTCCGGCCGCCCGCGCCTCGGCGATGTGCGCCGTGACGTCGACCATCAAGTCGGTACGGCGTTCCTCGGGCAACGGCTCGGCCGCCAGCACCAGGTCGCTCACGTACGCCGCGATCAGCCGGTCCACGCTCATTTCTTCGTCCCCTCGTTGCCCCGCCGCAGGATGTCGTCGACAGACGTCCGGAATCGCTCCCAGTCGGCGGTGAAGTCGGCCAGCGCCTGACCGCCCTCGGCCGTGGACCGGTAGTAGCGGCGCGGCGGACCGGACTCGGACTCACGCCAACTGGTCTCCACCAGACCTTCCCGCCGCAGTCGTGCCAGCAGCGGGTAGATCGTGCCTTCGGTGGTGACCATCCCGTCGATCTCGCCGAGCTCCTTGACCAGGTCGAACCCGTACCGCTCCTCCCCCTGCAGCAGCGCCAGGACGCAGAACTCCAGCGTCCCGCGCCGCAGCTGGGTGAAGGCCTTCTCCGCTACCATGCGAAACAAGGTACCTGTCAACGCCAAAGCTAACAACCCCAGGGGTCGGCCTCAGTCGGTCTTCGGCCGGACGGCGAACATCACGGCGAGGATGAAGCCCGGGATCGCCAGCACCCACATCGAGCTCAGCCCGAGCAGCACCGGCGCGAGACAGATCAGCAGCACGTCGAACCCACGCATCGGCTGCGAGAACAACCCCGGCGGGATCGCACCCATCGGCGAGGCGACCAACGGCCCGCTGTACGACGGGGGCCGGGCCGAGGCCTGCCGGACCGCACCCGCGATCACACCGGCCCCGATGGCGAACGTCGAGGCGCCGCTACCGATCACCGGGTACGCCGCGGCCGCCCAGACGATCGTGATGAGCCCCGGCGCAACCGCCATCAGCACGCGCAACTCACGCAGGTCGTAGCCGAGCGCTCGCACCAATCCCTTGGACCGGCACACCGTCCGCAGTCCGTCCATCAACGGCCGGATCGCCGCGAACCCGGCGAACCCAGCGGCGATCGGAACCAACGGATCGAAGCCGGCTCCCGCGACCGCATAAGGCACCACCAGCAATGCGAACCCGATCACCAACCGCCGCGGCCAGCGCAGGATCCGCACGAACTCACGCTGGATCAGCGCCCCACCATGCGACCCTCTCCCCCGCCGCGTCCGCGCCCGACCCGCCAGCCGCCAGTGCCGCCCGGAGACGACATCGGCCAGCATGCTCGGATCCAAACTGCTCGCCGCACCCGCCAGCCCGGTCAGTAGTTCTCCACCAGCGATCACACTCGTCCGACTCAGCCGCCCAAGCGTTCGAGCGGTCAACAGCACCAGGGCGACGACGACCACCAGCGCCACTGTGCAGATCACCAGCAGCCGGATGTCCTGCGGATTCAGCCACGCTGGCTCGATGCCGTACCAGTGCTCATTGTTCACGCCAGTGGTCGGGTAGCCCCACGCGATGAGGACATCAGCCGTCTGGATGTTCACCGGGTCCCGGAACCGCTCCACGGCAAGCCACACCGCCGGAATCACCGCAGCAACCAGCAACAGGTCGGCGACCCGCAACGTCCACCACCCACGCCGCTCACTCTCCTGCGCCCACACCGTCACACACGCCGCGCACACCATCAGCGCGGTCGTCACGACCGACACCTCAGCCAGCGACGTGAACGGCGAGCCCAGTACAGCCCACGCCGCCGTCGACACGACTCCACCGACTACCGCCGTACCGGCAACAGCTTTCCAGTACGTCGGACGCAGCATCGCGCTCCGGTTGACCGGCGTACCGAGAAGCCAGAAACCCGTCGCTCTCGAGGCGGAGACCGGACCGATACTCGACAGCACCCGCAAGGTGGTTGCCACCAGCAACGGAACCAGGATGTACGGCAGTACCTGCCACAGCCGCATGCAGTGCAGGGAGTCGCACGTGGTCATGTCGGCGTTCAGGTGCTTGACGACGTTCCCGCCCGTCGCACCGAGCATGGCGAGCGTGAAGATGACCAGGTAGACGTCCTCGAACAGCTGCCCGAACGTGCGGTCCGCATGCTTCCGCCGCGTCTCGGCCATCCATTTCCGCAACGCACGCGGACTGGGGATCGCGCCGAAGTCGGCCGGATCGAAAGTGACTGGTTCGCTCATGGGAGGGGAGTTAACGTGACGACGGAGTCGGCCACCGCCTCGACGAGGGACGGCTCGTGGCTGGCGAAGAGGATCGACGTACCGGCCTTCTTCTCTTCGATCAGCCGCTCCGACAACCACTTCACGCCCTCGACGTCCAGCCGGGCCTCGGGCTCGTCCAGAACCATCAGCTTGCGCGGACGCACCAGTGCGGTCGCCAGCGCGAGCCGACGCCGCTGACCGGACGACAACGAGCCCGGAAGCTGGTCGGCGGCCGGGAGCAGACCGATGTCGTGCAGCAGTGTGTCGACCAGGTCCTCCGGCGTCGCGTTGCCGTGGGCGCGCGCGAGCAGGTCGAGATGCTCGGCCGCGGTCAGGTCGGGGAAGAAGTCGAGGTCATCGAGCAGGGTCGCGACGTCGCGGCGGACGACCTCGGACCGTTCGTCGATCGGCTGACCGTCGAGCAGGATGGTGCCCGCCGCGGGTTCGGCCGCGCCGACGATGCACTTGAGCACGGTGGTCTTGCCGGCCCCGTTCGGCCCGACGAGCGCGATCGCCTGACCGGCGCGCAGGGTGAAGGTCAGCCCCTCGATCACCGGCCGGTCGCCGTACTTGTGCTGCAGGTCCTTGATCGCCAGCCGCGGCGTCGCCTTGCTCACTTCTTGCGGACCAGGGTCAGTCCGTCGCCGATCCCGAGGATCGTCACGTCGACCCGCTCGTCCTTGGCGATGTGCGCGTTGAACTCCTTGCGGTCGCTCGGACCGTCCGGGTCGGCCACCCGGCCGCCGGCGAGCGTGTTGTCGAACAGCAGTACGCCGTTCGGCCGGATCAGCGGCAGCAGCTTCTCGAAGTAGTCGATGTACCCGGGCTTGTCGGCGTCGACGAAGGCCAGGTCGAACGAACCGTCCAGCTCGGCCGCGAGCGCGTGCCCGTCACCGATCCGCAGCTCGATCTTGTTCGACACCCCGGCCCGCTCCCAGTAGCGGCGGCCGATCGCCGTCCACTCCTCGCTGGCGTCCAGGCAGATCAGCTGCCCGTCGGCCGGCAGGCCGCGCGCGATCGCCAGCGCGGAGAAGCCGGTGAAGGTCCCGATCTCGACCGCCCGCCGCGCCGAGATCAGCTGGGTGAGCGTGGTCAGCAGGCCGGCCTGGTCCGGCGTCGTCAGCATTTCGGAGACGTCACCGAGCTCCTGCGTCTCGGCAACCAGTGCGGAGGCGATCTCGTCCAGCGGTGTGCCGTTCGCCACCATGTAAGCGTGCAAGTCGTCGGTTACCTGAACTTGTGAGCCCATCAGTACCCCTCCATGTATTAAGACGGTCGCCTGTAGTCTCTATGGGTTGCCCGAACGCCGAACAAGCACCCCACCCGAGGAGCACACCCGTATGCAGATCGCCGTCGCCGGATCGATTGCGACCGACATCCTGATGACGTTCCCGGGCCGGTTCAAGGACCAGTTCCTCGAGGAGCAGATGCACAAGGTCTCCTTGTCGTTCCTGGTCGACGAACTGGTCGTGCACCGCGGCGGGGTCGCCGCGAACATCTGCTACGGGATGGCGCAGCTCGGGCAGCCGTCGCTGCTCGTCGGCTCGGTCGGCGCGGACTTCACCGAGTACGGCGCGGCGCTCGCCGACGCCGGCGTGGACGTCTCCCACGTGCGCATCTGTGCGAACGTACACACCGCCCGGTTCACCTGTACGACGGACCTGGACGCCAACCAGATCGCCTCGTTCTACACCGGTGCGATGGCCGAGTCCCGCGAGCTCGACCTGGGCGCGATCCACGCGGCCAGCGGTGGGATCGACCTGGTGCTGATCGGTGCCGACGACCCCGAGGGCATGGTCAAGCACACCGAGCTGGCCAAGCAGCACGGGATCGCGGTCGCCGCCGACCCGTCCCAGCAGCTGGCCCGGATGGACGGCGCGGACATCCAGCGCCTGATCGACGGTGCGACGTACCTGTTCAGCAACGAGTACGAAGCCGGCCTGATGGTGCAGAAGACCGGCTGGAGCCACGACGAGATCCTCGGCAAGGTCGGCGTCCGCGTCACCACGCACGGCGGCGACGGCGTCGTGATCGAGAACTCCGAAGGCATCATCACCAAGGTCCCCGCGGTCCCCGCACCGGGCCTGGTCGACCCGACCGGCGGCGGCGACGCGTTCCGCGCGGGCTACCTGACCGGCCGCGCGGCCGGTCTCGAGCACGAGGTCTCGGCCCAGATCGGCTGCACCCTGGCCACCACCGTCCTGGAGACGGTCGGCACCCAGGAGTACACCCTGGACCGCGCCAAGTTCCTCGAGCGGATGTCGAACGCGTACGGCGCCGACGCCGCCGACACCGCCGCGGCCTCCGGGGCGATCAAATCTGCTTGACCCTCTCCAGCGTGAAGGTCGCCTGCCGACTGTTGGCGACCCCGACCCTGATCCGGTAGCCCGCGAAGTTCGCTGACTTCTTCGGACCGAGGGTGACCTGCCGCGCGCCGTAGGAGAACCGCACGGCAGTCCACATTCGTTCGTACCCGATGACCACACCATCGCCGCAGCTGATCCCGCCGTCGCTGACAAAGATGCCGCCCGCACCGGACATCGTCAGCTGCCCGTTCTTGAGCACCCCGCTACAGCCCACCGGCGTGGGCGTCGGAGCCGCCGTGGGAGTAGGAGTCGGCGTGGGCGTCCGGCTCGCCGAGGGCGTCGGCGACTGCGCGCCCGGTCGGCTCTGCAGCGTCCCCTGACCGCCACAGCCCGCCAGCAGCAAACCGGCGAGAAGGACTGCTGACAACCGTGTGTGACCCATGCACAGCAGTCTGTCCGCCCGCGCCTCCCTCCACCGCGGGCTGACAGCAAACGGTCACAGCCGATCGAGTACGCCGGTCTGCGCGAGCAGCGCGAACCGGTCGGGGCAACCCCAGTGCTCGACGATCTGCCCGTCGACGACCCGCGCCATCTCGAACAACGCCATGTCGATCGGCGCGTTGCTCGGCGGCCCGAAGAACCCGCCGGTCGCAGTCCCCCGCGCGCGACCCCGCGCCCACACCACGTCACCGACGACCACGGTGTCCTCCAGGGTGTAGATGAGATCCGGCATGATCGAGTGCACCTGCCGGATCGCCGCCTTCACGTTCTGGTGCGCCTCGGCGCCGGTCCCGGCCAGCCCGAACTGGTGCTCCACCATCTCCGGTGCACACACCTCGTCGACGATCGCGTCGTTCCCGGTCGCGAACCCCTCGTGCAGGATCCGCTCCAGCACCGCCAGCGGTCCGGTCGCCGTACCGCTCGGCATCGCTTTGTCCGCAGCCATGTCTCCCCCTCGAAGTCTCGATGCACTCCTTGTGCATTCGATGCAGTGTCACTGCACTGAACACAGTGATAGTGTGCCGACATGGCCGAAGCTGTCAAGTCCTATCGCCAGGCGCAGGCGGAGGAGACCCGGATCCGGATCGCGCAGTCCGCGCGCCGGCTCTTCGCGGCCCAGGGCTACGGCGCGACCAGCATCGACGCGATCGCCAAGGACGCCGGGGTGGCGACCAGGACGGTCTACTCGGCCTTCGGCACCAAACGCGAGATCCTGTCGCTGATCTGCGACCTCTGGCTGGCCGAGGCCGGCGCGATGGAACGCGCCCACCAGGTCTTCGCCATCGAGGACCCCACCGCCCGCCTCCGCGGCGCCGCCAACTGGCTCACCAACCTGTACGCCGCCGGATTCGACGTCGTACTGATCTTCGAGGCCGCCACCGACGAGAGCCCCGAGACCAAAGCCCTCCTGCGCGCCAAACTTGCCGGACGCAACCAAGTCATGGACGCCATCATCGAGTCCCTGAAGGCAGAACTCCGCATCCCCCTCAAGCAGGCCCAAGCCGTCTACCGAGCCCTGGCCGCCCCCGGCGTCTACCAAGAGCTCGTCGACGAGTCCGGCTGGACCCCCACCGAGTTCGAGCAGTTCGTTGCCGACTCCCTAACCCGCCAACTCCTCTAACCTCCTCCCCGCGGGATGGGACCGTAGCGTCCGAAAACACGCCGACCAGGTGCTGCGGGGCTTCGGACGTTGGGGTCAGAGGCGGGGGTCTACGGGCTCGGACTCCAGGGCCAGTACGGCGAAGACGCATTCGTGGATGCGCCAGAGGGGTTCGCCGCGGGCGGCTCGTTCTAGGGATTCCAGGCCTAGGGCGTACTCGCGGAGGGCGAGTGAGCGTTTGTGGCCGAGGTTGCGGTCGCGGAGCCGGGCGAAGTTGGCGGGCTCGGTGTAGTCGGGACCGTAGATCAGCCGCAGGTACTCGGGCCCGCGCACCTTTAGACCCGGCTGAGCCAGGCCCTTGGCGGTTCGGACGAGGTTGGCGGCCGGCTTCACGACCATGCCCTCACCACCCGCGCCGGTCAGCTCCTCCCACCAGGCCACGCCGTCGGACCAGTTGTCGGCATCCACGAACAGCCGTCGGGTCGCCGTCACCACGTTAGGGCCTGCAGCAACCATTCGGTCCGCGATTCCCAGGTGCCAGGCGTGCGGTCGATCCTGGTACGTCGTTCCCTCCGTCGCCAGCACCTGGAACGGCGCCAGCCGAACGCCATCGAGCCCGTCCGTCGGCCAGCAATACCGCCGGTACGCCTCGGTGAACAGCCCAGCGTTGACCGCACGCTGCGACATCGTGGACAGCAGGTCACCGACATCCAGCCCGGCGACTACCGCCGACGACAGTGCAGCAGTTGCGGCAGGCAACGACGTACGGGCAGCAGCACCAACTGCGGCGTACTGGTTCCGCAGCAGGTCCTCGGCTTTCGCGCTCCACGGCAGGAGCTCGGCGTCCAGCAGCAGCCAGGACGTGTCGAGCTCCTCGAACAGACCCGCCTCGACCGCAACCGCGCGCAGTCGCAGCAGCAGCTCGTCGGTCAGCGAAGGATCGAAGAACGAGCGACCGGTGCGCGTGTGGATCGCACCTCGGCCAGCGAGCCCGAAGCGCTTCTCGGCAACGTCATCATCGCGCGTCAGCAGCACGACCGCCCGCGAACCCATGTGCTTCTCCTCGCACACGAGCTCGGTCACACCCTGACCGCGGTACGTCTCGAAGGCCTGCAGCGGTGTTCCAGCAGCCCAGGTTCGGGCGACGTCGCAACCGGGCTCATCGTCGGTGGCAGGTAGAGCAGGAAGCGAGGGTCGATCGCGAACCGGCTCATCACCTCCAGCGCCGCGCCGGCCTGCTCGGCACGCACGCTCAACCGTCCGTGCGACGACGTCTCGATCACTCGCCGACCGGTGACATCGGTCAGCTCGAGTACGTCGGGCTCGCGCGAGGGAGCCGATGCCACGTGCAACGGTTTCGCGGGCGCGTAGTACTCCTTGGCCGACTGGACCTGGACCAGCTCGCGCTCCGGGTACCGCAGGGCAGTCAGCGAGCCACCGAAGACCGCCCCGGTATCCAGACAGATCGTGTTGTTGATCCACTCCGGCTCCGGTGTCGGCGTGTGTCCGTACACGACCGTCGCCCGACCGCGGTACTCGTTCGCCCACGGGTAACGCACCGGCAGGCCGAACTCATCCGTCTCGCCTGTCGTTTCGCCGTACAGGCAGAAGGAACGGACGCGACCCGAGGCGCGGCCATGCATGCGCTCTACCAGTCCGGCGTGCGAGACAACCAGCTTGCCGCCGTCGAAGACGTAGTGCGAGATCAGCCCATCGATGAACGTCGCCACCTCGGCGCGGAACTCGGGAGTCTCCTCCTCGAGCTGTGCCAGCGTCGTCTCGAGACCATGGCTGACCTTCACGTTGCGCCCCTGCAGAGCGCGCAGCAGCTTGTCCTCGTGGTTACCCGGCACGCAATAAGCGTTGCCCGCAGCAACCATTCCCATCACCAGCCGCAGTACGCCCGGGCTGTCCGGACCACGGTCGACAAGGTCCCCGACGAAGACCGCGCGCCGCTCATCGTGCTGAGCATCGATCGGCCGACCCAAGGCGTCCCGGGTCAGTGAGTACCCGAGGTCGGTCAGCAGCTGCTCAAGCTCCGGCCGGCATCCGTGGACGTCACCGATGATGTCGAACGGGCCGGTCTGGTCCTTCACATCATTGAACAGCCGGGTCCGTTCGATGCTGACGGCATCGATCTCCTCGACGCTGCTCAGCACGTGAACCTTGCGGAAACCCTCCCGCTTCAGGCTCTTCAGCCCACGCTTCAGCTGGCCGAGCTGCCGCGTCACGACCTTCGCACCGAACTGCCGATCGGCCCGCTGCTCGTTCCGCTCCACCGCGACCCGCTCTGGCGGGTCAAGCACGATCGCCACCGGCAGTACGTCGTACTCGCGGGCCAGCGCGACCAGCTCCCGCCGAGCCTCCGGCTGCACGTTGGTCGCGTCGATCACGGTCAGCCGACCGGCCGCCAAACGCTTACCAGCAATGAAATGCAGGACCGCGAACGCATCCTTGGTCGCCGCCTGGTCGTTCTCGTCGTCCGACACCAGACCACGACAGAAGTCGCTCGAGATCACCTCGGTCGCCTTGAAGTGCTTCCGCGCGAAGGTCGATTTCCCCGACCCGCTCACTCCAACGAGAATCACCAGCGACAGCGCCGGTACGTCGATCATCATGCTGCCACCTCCGACCGACGGAAGAGCGCGAGCTGGGTCGGCGGACCGACCTCGGGATCGTCAGGACCAACCGGCCGGAACTCGACCGCATAGCCGTACCGCTCCGCGACCTCCGAGGCCCAGGTCTGAAACTCCGACCGAGTCCATTCGAACCGGTGGTCAGGGTGCCGGAACTCACCAGCCGGCAGCGACTCGAACCGTACGTTGTACTCACTGTTCGGAGTGGTCACCACGACCGCGGCCGGCCGGGCCGCCTGGAACACCGAGTACGACAGCGCCGGCAGCCGCGGCGCGTCGACGTGCTCGATGACCTCCATCAGTACGGCGGCATCGAGCCCGGCCAGGCGCTCGTCGGCGTACGTGACCGACGACTGCAGGAACCGCAGCCGGTCCCGCTGCCGATCCGGTAGGTCGTCGTAGTGCAGTCGCCGTTTCGCCGAGATCAGCGCCCGCGCCGACACGTCGGTCCCGATCAGTTCGCCGATCATCGGGTCCTTCAGCAGCTCCCCCACCAGCGCGCCCTCACCACACCCGACATCCACGATCCGCCGCGCCCCGAGCTCCCGCAGTACGGCGGCAACCGTCGTACGGCGCTCGACCGCCAGCGACACCGGTCCTTCGGACTCCGTCTCCTCGTCGGCCACCTCGACACCATCCACCTCGGCGAGTCGCTCGAGCGCGTCGTCGGACAGGTAGCGGCGGTGCGCGAGGTAGCGGTGCGAGATCAGGTCCCTCTCCGGGTGCGTGCCGAGCCAGCCGGCGCCGGCCCGGACCAGCTTGTCGACCTCGTCGGAACCGACCCAGTAGTGCTTGGCGTCATCCAGCACGGGGAGCATCACGTACAAGTGATTGAGTGCATCGGCCAGCCGTACGACGCCGGTCAGCCGCAGATCGACGTACCGGGAGTCACCCCAGGACGGGATCTCCGGGTCGAGCGGCACCGGGCGCGCGTCGACCGTCCAGCCGAGTGGCGCGAACATCCGCTCGGCCAGCTCAGAACCACCGCGGCACGGTAGCGCCGGGACGTGGATCTCCAGCGGGATCGCGGCGGCCGCGAGCTCGGGACGCGCGTCGCAGCGGCCGATCATCGCGGTCCGGAAGAACTTGCTCAGCGCGACCGCGAGCAGGCTGGAGGCGGCGTACGGGCGATCGTTGACGTACTGACCGAGCGTGAAGCCCTCCGACGATTTCCCGCGGCCGGCCCGCACGAGTGCGATCGGGTCGATCTCGAGCAGGAGCGCCGCCGTACAGCGTTCGTCGGTCGCCTCGGGGTAGAAGACATGCGCTGTCCCACCGGTGATGTCGGTGCGCTGCGGACGTCGCGGGTTCTTGTGCAACAGGAACCCGAAATCGCTCGCGGGGAGGTCGAATCCGGTCAGGTCGGTGGTCAGCGTCAGGAACACCGGCCCATTCGATCATGACCGGCACGTAAAGCCTTTGTCCT
Organism: Kribbella sp. NPDC051587; assembly: GCF_044453945.1. Lineage (NCBI taxonomy): Bacteria > Bacillati > Actinomycetota > Actinomycetes > Propionibacteriales > Kribbellaceae > Kribbella > Kribbella sp. NPDC051587. The sequence continues at coordinate 376,328 of NZ_JBITDE010000003.1, read as the reverse complement.
TTTAACGATCGGAGGCTGAGACACGCGTGGCGATGCCTGGCGTGTCGGGGGTTTTGGTTCTAGCTTGTTGTGCAGTAAGAGAGTCGCTACAGATCGTTCTTCCCCGCTGACACTCGGTACTTGTCCCCGGTTTGTGGCGAGCGCCCAACCGCGCCCGGCAGCTCTGCGCGCCGGGCTCACACGGGGAAAGGACCAATGAAACCCCAGACCTTCGAACTCCTGCGCTACACCGACATCAGCGGGGTCTCCGGCACCGGCATCGTCGCCGAAGGTTGTGTCTTCACCGACGGCTCAGTGGCTTTGCGCTGGCACGGCGCCAACCCGTCCACGGCTGTCTGGCCGGACCTCGACTCGATCCTCGCCGTCCACGGCCACTGCGGCGCCACCGTCGTCCGATGGCTGGACGTGTCCGAGATGGAGCCGGTCCCCGGCACCGACCTGCTGCCCGGCGAGGTCGCGCACATCCTCGCCACCGGACGGCACACCCACCACAAGGCGGTCTCCGCCTGACCCCTGATCCGAAAGGGCTTCGGCTGGCCGCCGGACTACGGGGTGAGGCCGGTCAGCGCGAAGAACTCCTGCCGCGAACCCGGCTTGTCGCGGAGGATGCCCTGCAGTGACGAGGTGACGGTTCGCGAGCCCACCGCACGCACTCCGCGCAGCGACATGCACTGGTGCTCGGCCTCGATCACGACCCCGACACCCTTCGGCGCGAGATGGTCCTGGAGCCAGTCGGCGACCTGCTTGGTCAGCCGCTCCTGCACCTGAAGATCGCGCGCGAACAGCTCGACCACCCGGGCCAGCTTGGACAGCCCGAGGATCCGGTCGCCCGGTAGATACCCGACGTGCGCCACACCCGTGAACGGCAGCAGGTGGTGCTCGCACAGCGACTGCACCGGGATGTCCTTGGCCAGGACCAGCTCGTCGTACCCCTCGTCGTTCGGGAACGTCGTGAGCGCGAACTCGCGCGGCGTCAGCATCTCGGCGTACGCCTTGGCCACCCGGCGCGGGGTGTCGGCCAGGTGCACGCTCTCCGGGTCACGTCCGAGCGCCTTGAGCAGATCAGCGACCGCACGCTGGGCGGCGGGCAGGTCGATCTGGGCCCGGCCCGCGACGATATGCAGTGGTACGGGTTCGAGATCGGCCGAGATCGCCATCTGCCACACTCCCTGAGAGTTCAACGAGCCGCCATCATACTGTTAAAGCAATAGATGTTGTCGATAGAATCAGCTCGTGGACAACCGCTGGAAGGCCGTCGCCGTACTCGAGGAGCCCACCCGGCGCCGCCTCTACGAGTACGTCGTCGCCCAGGCCGCGCCGGTGAGCCGCGACGACGCGGCGACGGCGCTGGCGATCCCGCGGACGACGGCCGCCTTCCACCTCGACCGGCTGACCGAGGAAGGTCTGCTCGCCACGTGCTTCGAGCGCCGTACCGGCCGCACCGGCCCTGGCGCCGGCCGCCCCGCCAAGCTCTACCACCGCTCCGACGCCGAGATCGAGATCAGCCTCCCCGAGCGCCAGTACGCCGTCGCCGGCCACCTGCTCGCGGCCGCCATCGAGGACGCCGAATCCACCGGCGGCTCGCCCCGGGCCGCGGTCGACCGGTTGGCCCGGGAGTACGGCGAGACCCTCGGCCGAGCCGACCTCCCACTGATCGAGATCCTCGAGCGGCACGGCTTCGAACCCCACGCCGACGGCGACGACCTCATCCTCGCCAACTGCCCCTTCCGCCGCTTGGCCACCCACCACGGCGCACTCGTCTGCACCATGAACCTCAACCTCCTAGCCGGCTTGCTCACCACCACCAGCTCCCCCCACGAAGCCCGCCTGGCCCCTACCCCCGGTCATTGCTGTGTGCGTCTCGTAGGCTCGGCGGGTGGCTAAGAGCAAGCAGTCGGCGGGCACGCCGGCGACGGTGGCGTTGACGAAGGCGAAGATCGAGTTCAGCACGCACGCGTATGACCACGATCCGGCGGCCAAGTCGTACGGACTGGAGGCCGCCGAGGCGCTGGGGCTGGAGCCGGAGCAGGTGTTCAAGACGCTGCTGGTCGAGGTCGACGGCAAGCTGACGGTCGGCGTCGTACCGGTGGACAGGCAGCTCGACCTCAAGGCGATCGCTGCCGCAGCCGGTGGGAAGAAGGCAGTGATGGCCGACCCGGCCGCCGCCGAACGCACCACTGGGTACGTCGTCGGTGGGATCAGCCCGATCGGTCAGAAGCGCCCGCTGCCTACGGTCGTCGACAGTACGGCGGCCGACCACCCGACCGTTTATGTGTCCGGTGGCCGGCGGGGGCTCGACATCGGCCTCTCCCCCACCGACCTCATCGCGGTCACGAACGCCCGTACGGCGGCTATCGCACGCTGACGTTCTGAACCAGCGCGGTCCCGTTGTAGACGTTCATCCCGAACTGGCCGGACTTGTGTTCGGTGTCGACGGCGTCGATCACCTGCTTGCCGTCGAGCGCGACCTTGATGTTCGACCCGGCGGTCTGCACCGTGAAGTGGTACGTCCGCCCACGCTCGACCTGCAGTGGAACCGTCGCGATGTCGCGACCCGGCCGCCAGAGCTTCACCACGTTGGCCGCCGCATCAACGTTGACCGTGTAGTGCTGTGACGCGTCCTTGGTCGCCCGGAAGGTGAGCGCGGCCGCGACGCCGTCGACCAGCCGGACGTCCCCGTCCAACGTGAAGTCGGAGCCGATCGCCGTACTGAGGTAGAAGGCGTCGCCGGGTGACTTGCCTTGTTTGCCGTCGGCAACATCTGCCCACTGACCGCGGGCGGCATACCAGGGACCGTCCAGGTTGGTGTGCAGCGTCGCCTCACCCAGCGGCCGCCAGATCGAGGCGAGCTCGTGGATGGTCAGCGAGTCGAGCCGGAGGCGGCCCTCGGTGAACAGTTCGAGGCCGTCCCCACCAGGCAGGCCGTCGAAGTTCACGTTGTAGCTCTGGTAGACGTCGCCATCGTTGCCGAAGACATCAAGTTGGCCACGATCAACGAGCAACCGCACCCGGACCTTGCCGCCGCTCGGCTTCAGCGCGACCCCGTTCAGCTGCTGCGACCGAGCGTCGTACGCGATGTCTCGATCGAACCACCCGTCAGGCCCGGTGTGCAGCCGGAACCCGAACCGCTGCACATCCCGTACGTCGACCACCGCGTCGAGCTCGTAGGTGTTGACCCGCACCCCGGCCAGCAGCTCGCGGGCAGCCTTCGCGTCGAGACTCAGGTTCTTCCAGGTCCGCGTGTTCTCCCGCAGCGTCTCGATCTCGCGGACCGGGTTGGCGACAACCCGGATGCCGTCGGCGGTCCGGCGCAGTTTGAGATCGACCGGGAATGACGCGTTGCCCGTCCAGATGGAGCCGTAGTTCTCGCCCTGCCAGGCCATCGACACAACGCGATCGCCCTTGAGGTTGGCGAAGTTGAGGGCCGCGTAGTACCCGGCTCCGGCGTGCGTATCGGTCTGGTTGATCTTCTGCGGCACACTCCAGTCGGAGTGGAACGCCGTACCGTCCCAATCGCCGACGTAGTACTCACCGCTGCCGGCATGCAGGACCCAGTGGTACCCACCGTCGAGCGGCATCCGGATCATGTTCGGGCACTCGAACAGCCAACCGGCCTTGAACCGCGAGGCGAAGGACCAGTGCAGCAGATCGGTCGAGACGAAGAAGTCGACTCCGTTGCCGCCGGCATCGGACCAGACGACCATCCCCCAGTGCTGCGACACCGGGTCCCAGAACACCTTCGGGTCGCGACTGTCACCCTCCGGTACGACGACCTTCCGGCCACCGTCGTACGTCTGGAAGGTGTTTCCGCCGTCCAGACTGTAGAAAACGGTCACCCCGCGAGTCCCGGAGTACACGAGAATCGGGTCGTGGTCGCCGTTCTTGAGGCCGCTCACGTTGCCGCAGTCAACGACTCCACCGCCTGACCACAGGTCGCCCGGATGGATCGAAGGGTCGAGCGCGATCGGCCGCTGCTGCCAGTGCACGAGATCGGTACTGGTTGCATGCCCCCAGTGCATGGTGTCCCAGTGCAGGGCGTTCGGTGCGTGCTGGAAGTACAGGTGATACACACCGCGGTAGTACAGCGGTGCGTTCGGGTCGTTCATCCAGCCACTGCGCGGGCTGAAGTGAAACTGCCCGCGGTTGTCCTCTTGGTAGTTGGTCGCGGCGTACGGAAAAGAAGAGGTCATGAGTCCACCAGGTTGGGCGGGGCGTCTGGGTCGCCGGGGCGTAGCGCCCCGGTCATGAGAGAGACCACCTGGCTCATCGACGCGTCCGCCGGACGTACGACGGCAGCGCGGCGACCGAGCCGGTGGACGTGGATACGGTCGGCGATCTCGAACACCTGCGGCATGTCGTGACTGATCAGAACCACCGGCAGCCCGCGGTCGCGGATCCGCCGGATCAGATCGAGGACCTGGCGCGATTCCTTGACCCCGAGTGCGGCGGTCGGCTCGTCCATGATGACCATCTTGCTGCCGAACATCGCGGCCCGGGCGACCGCGACGGCCTGCCGCTGCCCTCCGGACAAGGTCTCCACCAACTGGCCGATGTGCTGCACGGTTTCGATGCCTAAGGCATCGAGTTGCTGCTGGGCCTGCTCCCGCATCGCACTCCGGTCGAGCAGCCGGAACACCGATCCCAACGGCCCGGTACGGCGTACCTCCCGGCCGAGGAAGAGATTCGTGGCGATGTCCATCGCGGGAGCCAGGGCCAGCGTCTGATGAACGGTCTCGATCCCGGCGTGCCGGGCGTCGAGCGGCGAATGGAAGTGCGTCTCCTCGCCGTCGAGCAGGATCGTGCCCTCGTCCGGGATGAGCGCTCCCGAGAGCGCCTTGATCAGGCTGGACTTGCCGGCGCCGTTGTCGCCGACCACGGCGAGCACCTCACCGCCGTACAGGTCGAAGTCGGCACCGTCGATGGCGGTCACCCGGCCGTACCGCTTGACCAGGCCACGGGCCTGCAGTGCGGGCGTGGTCATCGCGACCTCCTACGGACGACCTGGTCGAAGGCGACGGCCGCGATCACGAGCACACCGGTCGCGACGTCCTGGTAGAGGCTGTCGATACCGGCCTGCGTCAGACCGCTCCGCAGGACCGCGACGATCAGTGCACCGACCACCGTGCCCATCACGCTGCCGCGACCGCCGAAGAGGCTGGTGCCGCCGATGACGACGGCGGTAATGCTGTCCAGATTGCCGGTCTGGAAGGCGTTCGGGTCGGCGTTCGGGATCCGGCCGAGGGCTTGCCAGGCGGCGAAGGCGTAGATCACGCCGGCCACCAGGTAGACGCTGAACCGGGTCCGGCCGACGTGGATACCGGTCAGCCGGGCCGCCTCCGGATCGTTGCCCAGGGCATAGACATGTCGACCCCAGGCCGTCCGGGTGAGCGCGTACCAGGTGATCGCGAACATCACCACGGCCAGCGTCATCCCGTGCGTCACCTTGATCTGCCCGAACAGGTAACCACCCTCGCCGAGCACGCCGAGCAGGTTGTCGGTGACCGGGTACGAGTTGCCTTCGGAGTACAGGCGACCCGCTGCCAGTACGACGGTCAGCATGCCGAGCGTGACGATGAACGGCGGCAGGTTCAGCATCGTCACCAGGCCACCGGAGATCGCGCCGAGTGCCGCGCACACGATGAAGCCCGCGATCAGTGCCACCACCGAGTTGCTGCCATCAGTCACCAGCCGCGCAAGCACCATCGTGCCCAGCACCATGATCGCCGCGTTGGCCAGGTCGATCCCACCGGTCAGCACAATCAACGTCTGCCCCAGCGCCAGCGTCGCCACCACCAACGACTGCTGCACCACCAAACTGAGGTTGTCCACAGTAAGAAAGGTGCTGGTGGTCACCGCAAACACGATGATCGCCAGAATCAGCGCGGCCAGCGGTCCAAGTGCCGGGTTGTGCAGAAGCGCGTCGGTCGAGCGGTTCCGAAGCGATGGTGCCGCGTTGTCGCTCACGTCAGCCCCAGCAGTTCTGGGCGCCCCAGGTGGTGTCCTTGCTGTCCAAGCCGGGGAGGGGCTTGTCGGTGATCAGCTGGGCGCCGGTGTCCTGGAAGCCGGTGGGCTTCTTGCCGTCCTTGGCGAAGGCGACGACCGCGTCGACGCCTTGTTCGGCCATCTTCTTCGGGAACTGCATGACGGTGGCCAGGTACTTGCCGGCCTTCACGTCGGCGACGCCTTGGCAACCGCCGTCGATGGAGCCGACTGCGACCTTGCCCGCCAGACCCTTGGCGGTCAGCGCGGCTACGGCGCCGCGGGCGGCGGGCTCGTTGAGGGTGTAGACGGCGTTCACCGTCGCGTCGCGCTGGAGGAGGTTCTCCATCGCGGCCTGGGCTTTGTTCTGGTCACCGTTGGTCGGTGCCGCGCCGATGATCGCGGGATCGCCGTCCTTCAGGCCCATCCCCTGCAGGAAACCCTTGTGCCGCTGCTCGTCCACCGTGCCGCCCGGCGTACCGTCCATCATCAGCAACCGCGGGGCGGTGGAGCCGAGCGTCGCCTTGATGTACTTGCCCTCGAGCTCACCCGCGGTCGTGTTGTTGGTCGCGTAGGTCGCGTCGACGGCGTCCTTCGGATCGGTCTCGGTGTCGAGGGCGATCACCAGAACACCCTTCTCCTTGGCCTGCTTGAGCGCCCCGAGGATGCCGGTCGAGTTGCTCGGCGTGATCAGGATGCCCTTCACGCCTTGCTGGACCAGGTTCTCGATCGCGGCGACCTGTCCCTCGTTGTCGCCGTCGAACTTGCCGGCCACCGCGATCACCTCGGCCCCCGACTGCGCGGCGTGCGCCTTGGCCGACTCGCGGAGCTTCACGAAGTACGGGTTGGTGTCGGTCTTGGTGACGAGTCCGATCTTGACCGGGCCGGTGCTCGTACCACCGTCACCACTACCGGACTTGGTCTGCGTACACGCTGCGGTGGCCAGGAGCGTCACCATCGCAACAACGGCGACAGGTGCGGTTCTTTTCACGGGTCTGCCCTCCCGAGCAATGTGTCAGCCCGCGTCACCAGGACCCGGGCGCGGGGGTCTGACACCGGAAGGTAGACCGGGGCGAACACTGGTTTCCTGCTTTGCGCAAAGACTTGCGCAAAGCACTCTGGGCAACGACCATACGACGAATGGTCACCATGACCGAGGTCGCCCGCGCCGCCGGAGTGTCTGTCAGTACGGTCTCGCATGTCGTCAACGGCACCCGCCTGGTCGCCCCCGCGACGCGTGAGCGGGTCCAGCACGCGATGGACCTGCTCGGCTACCAGCACCAGCCGACCGCGCGCTCGCTCTCCGCGGGCACCAACCGGACGATTGGCTTGGCCATCACCGTCGCCACCAATCCGTACTGGGTGGAGCTCATCCAGGGCATCGACCGCGAGGCCACCCGAGCCGGCCTGAACCTGATCATCGTCGACACCCGCGACGACGCCCGGCACGAGTCGGTGGCGGTCGCGAACCTGCTTGCCCACCGCATCGAAGGCCTGATCATCGCTCCCGCCGACGGCTGGCGCGAGCTGACCCTGCCGATGCTGCGCGACCATGCGCTGCCCTACGTCCTGGTGGACCGGATCACGCCCGAGCTCCGGGTCGACCAGGTCGGCGTCGAGAACGAGGCGGCCACCACCGCGATCATCGACCACCTGATCTCGCTCGGCCACACCCGGATCGCCATGCTCAGCGGGATTCCCGGGCTGTCGACCAGCGCCGAGCGGGTGCACGGCTACCACCTTGCCCATCAGCGGGCCGGGCTGCCGGTCGATCCGGAGCTGATCCGGTGCGGCTCGTCGACGAGTGACGGCGGCCGGAAGGCGACCTGGGAGCTACTGCAGCTCGACGATCGACCGACCGCGTTGTTCGCCGCGAACAACAGCATGACGATCGGCGCGCTCGCGGCCCTGAACACCGCGGGCGTCGACGTCCCCAAAGACATGGCCCTCACGGCCTTCGACGACTTCACCTGGGCCGATCTGTTCAGCCCGGGTCTGACCACGGTGGCGCAACCGTCCGCGGCCATCGGTGCCCGGGCTGTCCAGTTACTGCTGCGCCGGATGAACGATCCCGACGCACCTCCGCAGACCATCCGGTTGCCTGCGGAGATCATGCATCGTCAGTCCTGCGGTTGCGTCAGCCGGTGACGCCGGCGTGGCCGGTCTCCAGATGCCCACTCAGTCTGCGCCGGTACGTCGTGTCCTCGACGACCGTGACCTCGACGTCGTACCAGCCGTGATCGGTCGGCCAGTCGACCTCGCGAGTCTGCTTGCCGCGCAGGGCGACCGTGGCCGTCTTGCTGCCGTAGCCACGTGCCTTCAGCTTCAGCGTGAGCGGCTTGCGTGAGGTGTTGACGAGCGCCAGCTCCAGGCCGCTCCCCCGCTGGCAGATCCGTACGTCGAGTCCGGCCGCGATGCCGTCGGTGGATCCGGCCAGCTCGACCCAGAACCGGTTCGGGCCCTGTACGGCGATCTCGTACGGACCGGAGACCGCGATCGCCTCGGCGTGATCCCGCCGTACGTCGAGATGGGCCGGCGCGGGCAGCTCACCGCCGTACGGGTAGATCGCGAAGTGGACCGGCGCGTCGCCTTCGTTGCTGAGGGCCACCTTCAGTTTGCCGTCAGCAACGAAGCCGGAAACCGCCGGCCGGTAAGGCAACGGGCGAGCAGGCCGGCGACCGGCCTCCTGCTGCGGCACCGCCTGGTCGACCGGCGGCGTCGGCTTCCAGCGCGCGATCGGCGCGGGAATCGGACCGGGCGCATCGACCTTCGGTTGCCGGTAGGAGCGGTCGAAGTCGAACGCCGACGTAAGGTCACCGAGTGCGGTGCGTCGCCAGCTGCTGATGTTCGGCTCCTGGACGCCGGTCCAGCGCTCGAGGAATCGGATCACCGAGGTGTGGTCGAAGGCCTGCGAGTTCACGTGGCCGCCGACCGTCCACGGTGAGACCACCGTCATCGGGACCCGCGGGCCGGGTCCGATCGGCTGACCGGCGTACCAGTCGTCGCTGTTGCCCGACGCGGGGCGCGGCGCGACCGGCGGCGGGACGTGGTCGAAGTAGCCGTCGTTCTCGTCGAAGTTGATGAACAGCGCGGTCTTCGACCAGGTCTCCGGGTCCGAGGCGATCGCGTCGAGCAGTTCGTAGACGAGGTTCGCGCTGGCCACCGGCGTCGACGAGCCCGGGTGCTCGGAGTCGACAGCGGACGGCACCAGCCAGCTGACCCGCGGCAGCTTGCCGGCCTTGATGTCCGCCTTCACCCGCGGGATCAGCGACTCCGGCTCCGAGCGGTACATCGCCTTGTGGAACAGGTCCTGATCGGCCTTCGGCTGCTTGGCCACGGCCGCCGCCAACTGCTGCAACGCCTCGGCCTGCTGCTCGGGAGTCTTCTCGAAGAGCTTGTCGTAGAACTCCTCGGTGGTGCGGTAGCCACCCGGCACCGACGCGAGGATCCGCGTCCCGATGTCCTTGAAGGTCCGGAAGTACTCGACCGCGTTGTCGGTGAAGTTGTCCCACTCCTGATAGATCTGCCAGGAGACGCCGGCCTTCTCCAGCCGCTCCGGGTACGCCGTCCAGTCGTAACCCTTGTGGTTGTAGTCGTACGCCGCGTTGGTCACCGCGCGCTGCGTCGTACCGGGTTCGTAGCCGACGGTGCCGGACCACAGGTAGGTGCGGTTCGGGTTCGTGGAGCCGTTGACCGAGCAGTGGTAGGCGTCGCAGATCGTGAAGGTCTCGGCCAGCTCGTACTGCAGCGGGATGTCGCGACGGTCGTAGTGCGTCATCGTCGCGGCCGTCTTGGCCTGCACCCAGTTGTCGTTCCAGCCGTTGCTCCAGGCCTGGGTCGCGTCAGTGAAGCCGTGCGCGAGGGCACCGAGGTACTGGATGTCGTCGGGGTTGCGGCCGGCCGCCGCGGCGGCTGCCCGGATCGAGAACGGCAGCACCTCACCACCGCCGGTCTTCGGCTGGTGGAAGACGCTCTGGCCGTTGCGCAGCCGCAATGGCTGGCGGTCGCCGTACCCGCGGACTCCGCGCAGCGTCCCGTAGTAGTGGTCGAACGAGCGGTTCTCCTGCATCAGCACGATCACGTGCTCGATGGCCCGCAATCCGCCCCGTCTGGCTGGTTGCGCCATGGCGGTGTGCAGCGACGGCGGGAGCAGCGACAACGCTGCCCCGCCGGCCGCCGAACCGAGAACAAGGCGCCGGGAGATCTCAGTCATGGTCCGGACCTTATGAGCGCCTTGTGACCGCCGCAAGGCCCCCGGGTGAACTCCTTGGACTGCTCAGAACTGTTCAGCCGCGCCGCTTCAGGGCAGCGTCACGCAGTACAGTGAGCACCGCCTCGGTCGTCTCCCAGCCCATGCAGGCGTCGGTGATCGACTGACCGTAGGTGAGCTCGCGGGTCGGGTCGAGATCCTGGCGGCCTTCCTGCAGGAACGACTCGAGCATCACGCCGACGATCGCCTTGTTCCCGGCCGCGATCTGCTCGCCGATCTCATCCGCGACGACCGGCTGGCGCCGGTGGTCCTTGCGGCTGTTCCCGTGGCTCGCGTCCACGACCACGCGCTCCGGGAGGCCCGCCGTACGGAGAAGGTCGGTCGCGGCAGCCACCGACTCGGCGTCGTAGTTCGGGCCGGAGTCGGAGCCGCGCAGGACCAGGTGGCAGTCGGGGTTGCCGCGGGTGTGCAGGATCGCGGGTGCGCCGTCATGGTCGATACCGGTGAAGACGTGCGGTACGGCGGCGGCCTTGATCGCGTCGACGGCGGTCGCGATCGAACCGTCGGGGCGGTTCTTCATCCCGATCGGCATCGACAGACCGCTCGAGAGCTGCCGGTGCACCTGCGACTCGACCGTCCGCGCGCCGATCGCGCCCCAGCCGACGGTGTCGGCGATGTACTGCGGCGTGATCGGGTCGAGGAACTCACACCCGACCGGCAGTCCCAGCTCGGTCACCTGCAACAGGAGCTTGCGCGCCAGCCGCAGCCCACGGGTCACATCACCCGAACCGTCCAGACCCGGGTCGTTGATCAGACCCTTCCAGCCCAGTGTCGAGCGCGGCTTCTCGAAGTACACCCGCATCACCACCAGCAGCCCGTCGGACAACCGCTCCGCGACCGGCCGCAGCCGCTCGGCGTACTCGAGCGCCGCATCAGCGTCGTGCACCGAACAAGGACCAACGACAACCAGCAACCGGTCGTCGACGCCGTTCAGTACGTCGACCACCGCCTGCCGGCCGTCGACAACCGTCTTGGCGAGCGCATCGCTCAGCGGCAGCTCGTCGTGCAACGCGAGCGGCGTGATCAGCGGGACGGTCTTCTCGATCCGGCGGTCGACAACTGCCGTCTGATCGGATCGTCGCGGGAGGGTGTTCATGATGGTGGGACCTTTCCGCCGGAGCACCGCGGAAGGTCGCAGTCAGCCGGCTGGGAACAAGAAAAGGCAAGGACGGAGTGTCCTTGCCTTGGGGCCGGCTGCAGTGCGGAGGCGAGCGTCAGCGATCAACTGAGCTGCCCGGCACCAAAGCCGGCCACTCAAAAAATCGCCAATAGCAACGCTTCACGACAACGACGATAGCACCCCACGCATAACCAACCTCACCTCGGGCTCGTTGAGGGCTGCAACAACGGGTCGACATCTGAGGGGTGCTGGACGGTGAGGCCGCGGGTCTTCGAGCTGGTGCGGTACCGGGATCCGAGTGGGGTTTCCGGGACCGGTGTGGTGGCCGAGGGCTGCGAGTTCAGCGACGGGTCAGTGGCTTTGCGGTGGCGGGGTGCGAACCCGGCGACCGCGGTCTGGCCAGGGCTCGAGGCTGTGCTCGCCGTGCACGGCCACCAGGGCGCCACCGAGGTGCGCTGGCTCGACACCGAACCCCCGACGACAAGCCCCCAACCGCCCGGAGGCATCGATCAACTCTTCGACGAGCTTCATCAGATCCGACCCCCGTCCGCTCCTCAGGGGTGGGCCGGGGCCCGACATCTTCGCTAGGCCCGTGCCGGTCACGCAGATCTACCTGGTGCGGAACGGCGAGCCCGACTACGCCAGAGTCGACGGTCAGGGGCTGCGCGGAGCCGCGGCCGACTCGGCCCCGCTGACACCGGACGGGGTGCGGCAGGCCGAGGATCTGGCCGACATCCTGGGCGGAATCGGCGCGAACTACCTGGTCAGTTCGCCGTTCACGCGGGCGTTGCAGTTCGCGGCGATCGTCGGGCACCGGCTGGCGCTGGGTGTGCGGGTCGATCACGACCTGCGGGACTGGCTGCCGGATCAATCCGGGTCGTGGCGCGGCCATGCCGACGTACAGGCCGCCAAGGCCGAGTTCGAGACGTACGGCGGCGAGTGGCCCGATGGCATCCAGAGGTCGTGGGAGCCGCTGTCGAAGGTGCGGGAGCGAGCGGAGACGGCGCTCGCCCGGCATGCGGCCGGCACGGACGGGCCGGTGCTCGCGATCACGCACGCGACGGTGATCCGCGCGCTGACCGGCGAGACCGGGACTGCACACGGAGCACATGAGTACTACCGCTACGCTCCGGCGGTGTGACTGAAACTGGTCAGCCAAGACTCCCCAAGGTCCTGGGCGTCGTGGCCCTCGGCGGAATCATCGGCTCGCTGGCCCGCTACGGCCTGGCTACGGCGATTCCGCACGCCGCGGGTGGATTCCCCTGGGCGACGTTCGTCACGAACGTGGTGGGCTGTCTGGCGATCGGGATCCTGTTCGCCCGGCTCACCCCGCCGTCACATCCACTGCTCCGGCCGTTCCTCGGGACCGGCATCCTGGGCGGCTTCACCACCTTCTCGACGTACGCGGTCGACACGGAGAAGTTGTTGCACGCGCAGATGCACGCGCATCTGGTGATTGCCTTTGCCTACTACTTCGGCACGGTCGCCGCAGCGTTGCTGGCGGCAACGCTCGGCGAGTATTTGGGTCGGCGCCGATGAACCTCTTGCTCGTCGCCCTCGGGGCCGCGATCGGCGCACCACTGCGGTTCATTGTGGACAAAGTCCTTGTGGCACGGCTGTTGCGGACCAGTGGCGAACAGGTCCCGTTGCCGTGGGGAACCTTCACGGTCAACGTCGTCGGCAGCTTCGTGCTCGGCCTGATGACCGGCGTGGCCGACCAGAACTGGACCCTGCTGATCGGCGTCGGGTTCTGTGGCGCGTTCACGACCTACAGCACCTTCGCGGCCGAGACGACCGCGCTCTCGAGTTCGGGGCATCGGGCAAGAGCTTTGCTCACCGTGCTGCTCAACCTCGGAATCGGCTTACTGGCAGCAGTTTTTGGTGCATCGCTCACTAAGTGATCCATGTCACAGTCGGTAAGTCCGTGATCACGCTCTCCGCGTGAAACAGCGCGATCACAGGCTGCAACGCCACGCGCCGATAACGAATACGCCGAAGTTCGAGACAACAAGGGTTGAACTCGGCATGAGTTGAGCATAGTTTTCACCGAGCGCCCGTCCGCGCTCACGGTGAGTCATAGGAGGTTGCCATGTCGAGAGGGATGCCTCGCCTACCCCGCCCGCTCATGGATCTGTGGGACTGGCAGTCGCAGGCCGCGTGCCGCGACGTCAACCCGGAGCTGTTCTTCTCGCCCGAATCGGAGCGTGGCGTCCGGAAACGCGCCCGCGAGATGGTGGCGAAGTCGCTCTGTGGGACCTGCCCGGTCCAGCCAGAGTGCCGTCAGCACGCCCTTGCGGTCGGAGAACCGTACGGCGTCTGGGGCGGCACCACGGAATCCGAGCGTGACAACGCCCCCCTGGAGCACCGTAAGTCGGCCTGAGAAACCGCGCCCCCGTACTGCACGTACCGGGGCGCGGTCTCACGATTTACCGTCGTCGGTCTCGGCCGACGGCGCGTCACCGGTCGGAGTCTCGTCGACCGGCTTCTCCGGATCCTTGGGACGTGGTGTGTCCTCCGGCGGTCTGATCGTCGTCCGCGGGTCCCGGTAGCGATCCAGTGACTTGAGAAAGTCCGGATCGTCATCGGGGGCCAGCGAGCGCGGCGCCGGACGCGCCGGCCGGACCGGGCGTTCGCGTCCCGCGCGCGAGCTGCGCTGCGCGAGCAGCCAGACGATCGGCCCGACGAACGGGACGAACACGATGATGACGATCCACACCAGCTTGGGCAGATGCGGAACCTCGTCGTCGGGCGTCTGGATGCAGGAGAACAGCGCATACACGCTGAGCACCAGGCTGATCAGGAACGGCAGGAATCGGACCACGTCCCCACAGTACGGCCGATGACCGAACCGGGCCCGCGACGCGGGCCCGAGTAGCTAAGCCGTAACCGTCAGCGGGTCGCGCCGGTCAGCCCGCGCGCCTTCAGGACAGCGTTCTCCAGCGGGCGGAAGACCGCCAACTCGATCCCGACGCCGACCACGAAGATCAGCAGGATGCCGGCGAACACCATCGAGATGTCCGACAGCGACATGCCGTCGTGCAGGAACTGGCCGAGGCCCTTGCCGAGATCCGGCGAGGTCGCGATCAGCTCCGCGGCCATCAGCGACCGCCACGAGAACGCCCAGCCCTGCTTGAGTCCGCCGAGGAATCCAGGCAGTGCGGCCGGCAGCAGGATGTACCTGATCCCGCCCAGCCGCCCGGCGCCGAGGGCCTTGCCGACCCGCGGCAGGATCGGCGGCACCTGGTCCAGACCGGAGACCAGCCCGTTCGCGATCGACGGCACCGCACCGAGCAGCACGACCCAGTAGATGGCGCCGTCGGTCAGCCCGAACCACAGCACCGCGGCCGGCACCCACGCCACCGACGGCAGGCTCTGCAGACCCGAGACCAGCGGCCCGATCCCCCGCCGGATGAAACGGACGTTCGCGATCGCCAACCCGAGCGGTACGGCGATCAGCAACGAGATCGCGAAGCCGATCACCGCCCGGTGCACCGACACCCAGAACAGATCGACGATCTCGCCCGTGGTGACCAGCTGCCAGATCTGCGTCCACACAGCGGCCGGAGCAGGCAGCTTGTACTCAGGCCAGAACGCGGCTGCCCACAGCACCTGCCAGATGACAACCAGCAACACGATCGCACCGATCGGCGGCAACGCTCGTGCCGCGATCCGGCGGGCCAGCGACCCCTCGCTCGCGACTACCGGGGTATCGAGAGCATCCAGTCCAGCCTCGACCGAGCCCTCGCGCACATCAAGCTGCGGCATGGCTGCTGATCACCTTGCGCAGTTCGGCGTTGATCTCGTCGATCGCATCGGCCTCGTCGGTCCCGGCCAGCTCGCGAACATCCCACTCCCGCACGACCCGGCCGGGCCGCGACGACAGCAGTACGACGCGCTGGCCGAGCCGCACCGCCTCCCGGACATCGTGGGTCACGAACAGGATCGCCGTACCGGTGGCCTGCCAGATCCGCAGCAGCTCACCCTGCAGGACGTCGCGAGTGATCGCATCCAGCGCGGAGAAGGGCTCGTCCATCAGCAGCAGCGACGGCTTGCCCGCGCCGGAGCCAGTGTTGTCCGTGGTCGACGCGAGCGCCCGCGCGAGCGCGACCCGCTGCCGCATCCCACCGGACAGCTCGTGCGGACGCTTGTCGCCGAGCCCTGCGAGCCGAACCAGCTCCAGCAGCTCGGCAGCCTTCGCCCGGCGCTGCGCCTTCGGTACGCCGGCCATCCGCAACGGCAGCTCGACGTTCCCGGCCGCCGTCAGCCACGGCATCAGCGCGGCCTCCTGGAACACCACCGCCGGCCGGGACGAGCTCAGCTCGATCCGGCCGCTGGTCGGCTCATCCAGACCCGCGACCAGGTTCAGCAGCGTGCTCTTGCCGCACCCGGACGCGCCGAGGAGGCAGACGAACTCACCCGCACGCACGTCCAGGTTCACCCCGTCCAGCGCCACGACTGCAGTGCGCCCAGTCCCAAAAGCCTTCCCCACTTGGTGAAAACGCACCGGACGCACCACGTTCTCGCTCACCGTGCGGGCTACCTCGACTGTCGCGGTCATGGTCTGCCTCCTCGTCTAGTTGGCTAGAACTACTTGGTGTCGAGACCGGCGGCGTCGACCGTCGGCTTCCCTGCTGTGGTCAGTACGTCGTTCAGCGGGCCGAGGTCGGCGAAACCGGCGACCTTCGGGGCCTCCTTGGCGATCGCGGCGGTGACCTGGTCCTTCGCCAGCTGCGGGAAGGTCGCGGCGAGCGGGTCGGCGGTGATCTCGATGTTGCTGAAGGCGCGGTCGATCACGGCCGGCTTGAGGTCCTTGCCGGTGGCTTCCTTCAGCTGCTTGTTCACCGCGGTCTTCGCGGCGGCCTGGTCCTTGTTCGCGAAGTCGATCGACGCGACCAGTCCGCTGAGCAGGGCCTTCACCGTCTCCGGGTGCTCCTGCAGGAACTGCGTGCGCACGATCAGCACGGTGGTCGGGAACTTGCCGTCCGGCCACAGGGTCTTCTCGTCGAGCAGGACCTTCGCGCCGGCGTCGAGGACGAGCCGCGACGACCAGGGCTCGGGCAACCAGGCGGCGTCGACCTTGCCCTCCTTGAACGCGTCCAGCGTCTGCGCGTTCTCCAGGTTGGTGACCTTGACCTTGCCGGTCAGGCCCTTGTCGGCCAGCCACTTCTTCAGCGATACGTCCTGGGTGTTGCCGAGCTGCGGGGTCACCACGGTCTTGCCGACGAGGTCCTCCGGCTTGGTGATGGTCGGCTTCACCACGAGCTGCGCGCCGCCGGACGTCGTACCGGCGATCAGGCGGACGGCTTCACCGTTGGACTTGGCGTAGGCGTTGATGGCCGGGCCGGAGCCGATGAAGCTCGCGTCCAGCGAGCCGCCGAGCAGTGCGCCGACCGCCTCGGGGCCGGCGTTGAACTTGGTCGGCACCAGCTTGGTGCTGCCGAGGTCCTTGGTGAACAGGCCCTGGTCGAGGCCGATCAGCGCGGCGGCGTGGGTGACGTTCGGGAAGTAGCCGAGCCGGAGCTCGGTGGCCGGACCCTTGCCCGCCGCAGGGGCCGGGGAGTCGTTCCCCTCGGCCCGGCTGCAGCCGGCGGCCGCGACTGCCAGGGACAGGGCGACGACGAGCACACGAGAAATACGCACAGGAGACCTTCAGTGGATGCGGGTGACCGCGAGGGCCACGGGCGAGCGTGGATCAGCGAGAGTTCACAACGGGCTGAGTGCGACGCTGAAGGTCAACAGGTTGCGGAGGCGACTCGGAGCAGGTCGACATGCCGACGGCGCGTGAGCGCGTCGGCGGGCCGGTTGGCGGTGACCTGCATGAGTCCATGAAAGCGGACAAAGTCCATCAACAGCCTCGTATTTCGCGATCTGAGACGACAAATCACGAAGTGAGACAGATTAGCCCGGGAACGGCGGAGTCTTCGCTCCGTAGATCCAGGCCTTGACGTACGACTTCAGCTCCTGACCGGAGACCTCGTTGACGACGTCGATGTAGTCCTGGGTGGATGCGGCCTTGTTCCGGTACCGCTCGAAGAAGGTCTTCTCGATCGTTTGAAAGGTCTGCACCCCGAGCTTCTGCCGCAGCGCGTAGAGCGTGACCGCGCCACCCGGGTTGGTCCCGAACAGGATGCCGTTCAGATCCGTCACGCGCCCAGGCGGCCCGTACTTCGGTCGCTCCCCGGACTCGAACTGCCACGCGTCGCGCATGAAGTCGACGAGCTTCCGCTGCCCCTTCGAGTCCTGGTACAGGCCGGTGTAGTACGCCGCGTGCCCCTCACTCAGCCACATGTCGTCCCAGCTCTTCACCGACACCGCGTTTCCGAAGTACTGGTGCACCAGCTCGTGGATCATCGTGCCGTCACCGTCGCTCGGCGGTGCCGTGAGGTAGTCCGCGTTGAACATCGACAACGTCGCGCTCTCCAGCGCATAGCCGGTGACACCGCCGACGCCGAGGACGCCGTACGTCTCGAACGGGTACGGCGCTCCGATCGCCTGCTCCACCCATTTCAGCTGTCCCGGGACGAGTGCCATCCGCGGGCCGGCCTGCTTGGCCTTCGAACTGTCGATGAAGCTGCGCAGTGGCAGTCCGTGCGGCCCCGTCCCCTTGAACTCGGTCAGGTGCCCGACCGCGAGTTGCGCGACATGGGTCGGAATGGGATCCCGGGTGCCGAAGACATACGTCGTACGGGCGCCCTTGGTGCGTTCCGAGCGCAGCGTTCCGTTGGCGACGGCTTGGTAGCCCTTCGGCACGCTCACCCGGAAACTGACCCGGGCCTTGTCGCTCGGAAGGTCGTTCATCGGGAAGAACAGATGCGACCGGTTGGGTTGGCCCATCAGTTCGAAGCCACCGTTCCAGTCCGTCCAGTGATCGAAGTTGTCCTGCTCCGGGAAGGACGGCGACCTCGGTTCGAGCGAGCGGTCCGCGACGAACGTGATCCGCACCTGGAACGGCAGCCCGGGCAGCAACGGGATCCGCGGGCGGACGGTCAGTTTCTCCTTCGCGTTGTCCAGTTGCTGGTCGGCGGCGAGTCCGTTAACGGTCACCGACTTCACTTGCCGCGCCACCGCGTCAAGGGTGAAGCTGGACAGCGTCTGCTCCGCGCGGGCCGTGATGTCCACCGAGGCGGGCATCTGCGTCTTGCCGGGGTAGTAGTCGTAGGCGACCGCGTACGACTGCACGTCGTACCCGGTGTTCCCCAGTCCGGGGAGCAGTCGTTCCGTCGCGTGTGCCGTGGTCGAGGACGTGAACAGCATCACCCCGCACAGGGCAGTGAGACCAAGCTTCTTCATCTGCGCTCCTTTCACACTTGCTGATGGGTCATCCAGCAGGTAATCAGGGAGGGCATATCGTCCCCGTAGACTTTTTGCTGAGGAGCCGCCACCGATGCTGGTCCGGTCTTTGAAGGTCGAGTACGCCGTTCGCCCGCTCGGGACCGATAGCGACCGACCCCGGTTCAGCTGGATCGTCGAGGCTCCCGGGTACGGCGCGGTCCAGACGGCGTACCAGGTGCGGGTCGGTTCCTGGAACTCCGGCAAGGTGAGCTCCTCCCGATGCTTCGGCATCGAGTACGACGGTCCTGCGCTCGAGCCGCGGACGCGGTATTCGTGGAGTGTTCGCGTGTGGGACGGCGAGGACCACGAAACCGAGTGGGCTGCGGAGGAATGGTTCGAGACCGGGCTGCTCGGTGAGGGCTTCAGCGACGCGCAGTGGATCGGCGGGGACGTTGACAGCGCTCCCCTGCTGCGACGTTCCTTCAGCGTGGACGGCGTTGTCCGGAGCGCGCGGTTGTATGCGAGCGGCCTCGGGTACGCCGATCTGCGGGTGAACGGTCAGGCGGTGACGGACGCCGTACTGGATCCGGGGTTCACCGACTACGGCCGCACCGTTCTCTACGTGACCCACGATGTGACCTCGTTGCTGCAGACCGGCGAGAACGCGGTGGGTGCTGAGCTCGGCCGCGGGTTCTTCGGGATGAACACACCCAATGTGTGGCGCTGGCACACCGCGCCGTGGACGGCTGAGCCGCGGTTGATCGCGCGCCTCGTCATCGAGTACGACGACGGCCGCGTCGCCGAGGTGGTCACCGACCCGTCGTGGCGGATCACGGGCGGTCCGACTCTCTCGGACTCGCTCTATACGGGTGAGACGTACGACGCGCGCCGCGCACTCCCCGGCTGGGACACGGCCGGTTTCGACGATTCGTCGTGGACTGCGGCGACGGTGGTTGAGGCGCCGGCCGGTCGGCTGCGGGCGCAGGAGCACGAGCCGATCCGGGTGATCGACGCGGTGAACGCGGTCGCGCTGGACGAGGTCCGACCCGGCGTCTGGATCGCGGACTTCGGCCGGACGACGGCCGGCTGGGTGCGGCTCGGCGTCACCGCGCCGGCCGGGACCACCATCAGCCTGACGTACGGCGAAACGGTTGCCGACAGCAACGTGGTCGCGGTCAACGGACATGTCGAGGGTGACCGGATCCAGCGCGACGAATACCTTGCGGCCGGCAACGGTTTCGAGGAGTGGGAACCACGCTTCTCCTACAAGGGTTTCCGCTACGTCCAGATCGAGAGCCCGTCGAAGCCCGATGTTCAGCTGCGGGTCGTCCACTCCGACGTCCGTTCGGTCACTACCTTCGAGTCGACCGAACCGGCGTACGAACAACTCGAGCAGGCGATGCGTCGTACCGTGCTGAGCAATCTGCACGGCATCCCCACCGACACACCGTTCTACGAGAAGAACGGCTGGACTGGTGACGCCCAGGTCGGTGCGCCGACGATGCTGGCGACGCTGGATCTGGCGCGGTTCTTCACCAAGTGGCTGGGCGATATCCGCGACAGCCAGGCCGAATCCGGGCAGCTGCCGGTGATCGTCCCGACCAACGGCTGGGGTTTCACCGAACTCTCCCCCGCGACCGAGTGGCCGACCGTCTACCCGGTCCTGCTGCACGAACTGCATCGCGCGTACGGCGATGAGCGGTTGCTGCGTGATCACTGGGACTCCCTGACCCGCTACCTCGCGTGGGAACTCGACCGCGTTTCCGATGGACTGTCCGTCAGTGTGCTCGGCGACTGGCTCCCACCCGGGTACGGCGACGGCCCGGCCCCGGAGGATCGCCGGCTGACCGGTACGGCGTACCTGTACCGCGCGCTGCTCGTGACCGCGGAGATCGGCGATCTCATCGGCGAGTCCCACGAGTACCGGAAGGCAGCGGCTGAACTGGCCGATGGGTTGAACCAGGCCTTCCTGGACCGGGAGGCGGGGGGCTACCGGAGTGCTGATGATCCCGACTACCGGCAGACATCGAACGTCGTACCGCTTGCCTTCGGCATCGTTCCTGAGGAGTTGACCAAGCGCGTCGCGGCCAACCTCGCGGCGGATGTCGAGGCGCGCGGGTTCCACCTCAACACGGGGTGTCTCGGGGTCGGCCTGCTGCTGCCCGTGCTGACGTCGTACGGATATGGCGACGCGGCAACCAAAGTCGCGCTGCAGCGGAGTTATCCCAGCTGGGGCTACTGGTTCGACCTCGGCGCGGACACGATGTGGGAGATGTGGGAGGCGAACTCGCGATCCCGCAACCACTACTTCCAGGGCACGGTCGTGCAGTGGCTCCTGGAGAACGTCGCCGGTCTGCGGAACGTGGGCTCGGGCTGGGAACGGATCGTGGTGCGACCTGATGCCCGCGGTGAAACCACCTCGGCGAGCATCCGGACCGAGACGATCCGTGGGCGGGTGACGGTGGCGTGGCGCCGGATGAGCCGGGTGTTCACCTTGGACGTGCACGTGCCGGTCGGGATGACGGCGTCGGTGCACGTCCCGTCGGAATCCGCCGGCGACGTTTCCGCCGTACCGCAGTCTTCTGCGGGCGAGCCGGCCTACGAGGACGGGTTCACGATCTACACGGTGGGTGCCGGGATCTGGAGCTTCACGAGCCGGACCGCTTGACGTAGATCAGGTCGCGCACCTCGCGCCCTTCCGCCTGTGCCCGCGACTCGAACTTGGTGACCGGTCGCCATTCGGGTCGCGGGGCCCAACCGTCGTACTGGTTCCGCAGGGTCGGCTCGGCATCGCAAACGGCCAGCATCTGGTCGGCGTAATGCGCCCAGTCCGTTGCCAGGTGCAACGTGCCGCCCGGGCGCAACCGCGAGGCGACGAGCGCGATGAACCCCGGCGCGACCAACCGCCGCTTGTGGTGCTTCTTCTTCGGCCACGGGTCCGGGAAGTAGATCCGGACGCCGTCCAGCCCCTCGGGGACGACGTGATCGGTCAGGAACGCGATCGCGTCGCCCTGCAACAGCCGGAGGTTCTCCAGGTCGTACTTCTCGGCCAGCATCATCAGCTGGCCGAGACCGGCCGTGTACACCTCGGCCGCGATGTGGTTCACCTCCGGCGCCGCGACCGCGAGCTGCGCGGTCCCCTCGCCCATCCCCGAGCCGATCTCCAGCACGGTCGGCGCCTCGCGACCGAACCACGCCGCCAGATCCGTCGGCCCGGCGGCCAGATCCTCCAGCTTCGACCCCAGCTCGGACCAGTGCGCATCCCAGGCACGGCGCTGCCCGGCCGTCATCCGCACCCCACGCTGCGTGGTGCTCAGCACACCCCGCCGCTGCTTCCGAGCTGTCGTCTCCACCAGCCCCAGTTTACGAGAGCTGGATGGCCAGGGTGCGGCCGGTCTCCAGGAACGTCTTGAGGTTGGCCAGGATCGGGCCCCAGCCGTTCCGCCAGCCCTCGACCTCGTCGGCCTCGATCTCGTCGTGCACGACCTGCAGTTTCACCACGGCCGGACCGGCCGGTTCGATCGTGAACGTGACCCGGCCGACCGGGCGATCCGCGTGCTCCTGGAGATACTCGTTCCTGAAGGTGTAGGCGAGTGTCTTCGGCTCGTCGTACACGAGCACCTCGCCGGAGTCGGTCAGGCTGTCGTCCGCGCTGTCGTAGAACGCGACGCGCGCTCCAACCGACCAGTCGGACTCGATCCGCCGGCCGAACCAGTACAGCTTGGTGAACTCACCCTCGGTGAGCGCCGCCCACAGCTTCTGCGGCGTGGTCTCGATGTAGGTGACGTGAATCATCGCAGCCTTGCCCATCACTTCTCCTTGTTGTCATCGGCACGGTTCTCCAGCGCGGCCTTGAGCGCACTCAGCGCGGTCAACTTGTCGCGCTCGTAGTTGCTCAGCCAGCGCTCGGCGATCTCGTTGATCGGCACCGGGTTCAGGTAGTGGAGCTTGTTCCGGCCCTGCTTCACGGTCACCACCAGATTCGCGTCCTCGAGAATCCGCAGATGCTTCGTCACACCCTGCCGACTCAACTCGGGAAGCAACTCGCACAACTCCAGCAGCGTCTGCCCGTTCCGCTCCCGCAACCCGTCCAGCAACGCCCGGCGCCCCCCGTCCGCCAACGCCCTGAACACCAACTCCACGCCCCCACCATAGGCAACCAAAAGGTTGCCCGTCAACACCACCCCCACCCACCACCTCAAGCACCCCTCAACCACCTCAGCGCCCCCACCACAGCTGACCCGCACACAAAGTCCCACCACCCCACCACTTCCGCCCCGCCCGGCCCCGCCCGGCCCCGGCCCGGCGAACCCTCCAGCCGAGGGGATATCCCTCCACCTGGAGGGTTGCCCCTCAAGATTTCCTTGGGGCAACCCTCCAGCTCGACGGGCATCCCCTCAGCCGAGGGGTTGCCCGGTCGAACAGGGGGTTGCCCACTCACTTGGAGGGTGGCCCAGCCAGATTTCCTTCGGGCAACCGTCCAACTCGACGGGCATCCCCCGAGCTGGAGGGTTGGCCGCGGAGCTGGAGGGTTGCACGCGCGGGTGGAGGGTTGCACGCGCGGGTGGAGGGTTGCTTGCTCGGGTGGAGGGTTGGCCGCTCAGCTCGAGGGTTGGCTGCTCGGGTGGAGGGTTGGCCGCTCAGCTCGAGGGTTGGCTGCTCGGGTGGAGGGTTGCCTGCTCGGGTGGAGGGTTGGCTGCTCTGGGTGCTGGGCGGGGTGGGTGGGTGGTGGGGTTAGTCGTCCCAGAAGAGGTGGGCGACGGTGTTGTGGGCTCGGCGGGTGATGCGGAGGTAGTCGTCGGAGAAGCGGCTGGACTCGCCGGGTGGGTAGCCGCAGATCTGGGCTACGGCGGCGAGGTCGCGGGGGTCGGTGGGGAGGGAGTCGCCGGGGCGGGCGCGGACGAGCATGATCGCGTTGCGGATGCGGGAGGCGAACTCCCAGGCGATCTCGAGGGTCTCGGCCTGGGTGGGGTCGACGAGGTTGGCTTCGACGCCGGCGCGGAGGGCGGCGAGGGTGCGGGTGGTGCGCAGGCCGGGGATGCGGTGGGCCTCGCGGAGCTGGAGGAGCTGGACGGTCCACTCGATGTCGGCCAGGCCGCCGCGGCCGAGTTTGGTGTGGGTACTGCGGTTCGCTCCGCGCGGGAGGCGTTCGGCGTCGACGCGGGCTTTGATCCGGCGGATCTCCATCACGTCGCGCTCGTTGATGCCGTCGGCCGGGTAGCGCAGCGGGTCGATCAGCGCGCGGAACGCCGTACAGAGTTCGTCGTCGCCGCAGAGGGGGTCGGCGCGCAGCAGGGCTTGGGCTTCCCAGACTGCCGACCAGCGGGCGTAGTAGGACGCGTACGACGCCAGCGTGCGGACAAGTGGTCCCTGGCGACCCTCGGGCCGCAGGTCCGCGTCGATAGCGACCGCAGGGTCGGCACCCGGCAAAGCAAGCAGGCGACGGAGTTCGGTGGCGGCCTGGGTGGCGAAGTCGGTCGCGGCCTTCTCCGAGGCGCCGGGCAGCGGGTCGTGGACGAACATCACGTCGGCGTCGCTGCCGTACCCGAGCTCGTGCCCGCCGAAGCGCCCCATCGCGACAATCGCCATCCGCGTCGGCTCCGGCTGTCCCTTGGCGACGGCCTTCCGAGCGACCTCGAGCGCAGTGGTCAGCGTGCCGATCGAGATCCCGGTCAGTGCGTTGCCGACCGCCTCCACATCAAGCAGACCGGACAGATCCGCGGCGGCAACCCGGAACAGCTCGCGCCGCCGGACCGCGCGAATCGCGGCCACCCCACCCTCGGGTTGGTCCTGACGACCAGCGGCCGCCGACATCTCGGTCAGCAACCCTTCCGGCGTACGCGGGACGAGCTCGCGCTCATCGGCCAACATCGCGGTCGCTTCCGGAGCACGCTGCAACAGATCAACGGCGTACCGGCCACTGGCGAGCAGGTGCGCGAGGCGCTCAGCCGACGCGCCCTCATCACGCAACTGGCGCAGGTACCACGGGGTCGAGCCGAGGCTGTCCGAGATGGTCCGGAACGCGAGCAGGCCGGCATCCGGATCCGGCGACTCCGCGAACCAGCCGAGCATCGCCGGCAACAACGCCTTCTGGATCGACGACCGCCGCGACACCCCTTCGGACAGCGCCTCGATATGCCGCAGCGCCGACGCCGGATCGGCGTACCCGAGTGCAGTCAGCCGCTGCCGAGCCGCCTCCGGAGTCAGCCGGACCTCGCCACCAGGGATTCGCGCGACCGCCGCGAGCAGCGGCCGATAGAACAGCTTCTCGTGCAACCGCCGTACTTCGAGCGCGTGCTTCTTCCACGCCGTCGTCAGGTCGGCGACCGGATTCTTCGTGAAGCCGAGCGACCGACCCAACCGCCGCAGGTCAGCCTCGTCCTCAGGGACCTGATGGGTACGGCGCAACCGGTACAGCTGGATGCGGTGCTCCATCGAGCGCAGGAAGCGATAAGCATCAGCCAGTACGGCGCCATCGGTGCGACCGACATACCCGCTCGTGGTGAGTGACTCCAGCGCGATCAGCGTCGTACCGCTGCGTACCGCCTCATCACTCCGCCCGTGCACAAGCTGCAGCAGCTGTACGGCGAACTCGACATCACGCAGTCCCCCGGGCCCGAGCTTCAGCTGCCGATCGACATCGGCCGCCGGGATGTGGTCGATCACCCGGCGGCGCATCGCCTGCACGTCACCAACGAAGCCTTCACGATCAGCCGCGGACCAGACCAGCTTGCCGATTCGCTCGACGTATTCGTTGCCGAGGTCAACATCTCCGGCGACCGGCCGCGCCTTGAGCAGCGCCTGGAACTCCCACGTCTTCGCCCAGCGCTGGTAATAGGCCAGGTGGCTCTCGAGTGTACGCACGAGCGGCCCGGACTTACCCTCCGGCCGCAGCGCCGCATCGACCGGCCAGAGGGTGCCCTCGCCGGTGTGATCGGAGCAGATGCGCATCGCGGCCCCGGCCAGTTGAGACGCGGTCTTCAGCGCGGGCAACTCGGGTTCGCCGTCGAGTGGTTCGGCGACAAAGAGTACGTCGACATCACTGACATAGTTGAGTTCCCGGCCACCACACTTGCCCATGGCAATGATCGCGAGCCGGCAGTCGGCCGCATCGGGGTGAGCAGCGAAGTAGTTGTTCCGCGCAATCCGCAACGCAGTCTCCAGCGCTCCCCCGGCAAGATCAGCCAGTACGGCGGCAGTCTCGTCGACGAGCAGTCCCTCGGCCAGATCGCGGGCAGCCAGCCGGAGCAGCAACCGGCGGTACTCGACGCGCAGCGCATCGACGGGCTTCTCCGCATCCACCGCCGAGGCGAGCTTCGCCGCGACGTCCTCGATCGACGGCCGGGAGCCGGTCAGCTTCGGATCGGCCAGGTCGTACCAGTGCCGCGGATGGACGCTGAGGTGCCGGCCGAAGGCCTCGCTCGCGCCGAGCACGAAGATCAGCCGGCGGCGGAAGTCACTGTCCATCTCGAGTGTGCGAGCGAACGCGCCCACGTCGTACTGGTGCCGGTCGAGTGCCTCGACCATGCCGAGCAGACTGAGCAGCGCGAGATCGGGATCGGCCGACTCCGACAGCGTCGTGATCAGCGGCTCGGTCGCGATCGGGCCGTGCGGATGGAGGGCATCGAGCTGCTGCAGCAACTGCGCCGCGCGCTGCGGATCGCCGAACCCCAGCCGAACCAGTCGTCCTTCTCCGGACCCGCGCGCCTCAGCCACGACGCCACGTTACCCAGTCCACAGCGTGCCGCTACACGTCGGTCGGCCGCGTCTGCTGACAGAATCTCGGCAGAGTCGCGAGCAGGTTGCGGCGAGGTCTGAAGGGGATTGCAATAAACACTCGGAGTTGCCTGGCGTATTCAGGCTGTAGTCGGCATGATGAGTCTTCATGGTCATGATGACGGGGTCGCTCGCTGTTCGGGGCACGGTGGTCTGGTTGACGCCCCAGCAGGGTGGGCGAGTGTCCGGGCCTCCCGAGCCGGACTACGACTACGACTACACCGGTACGGCGTACCTGCCGCCGCGGACCGCGGAGGACGGCCAGGCCGGGGTCTGCCTGCGCCGTTTCGCGCCGGGCGCCTGGCGGACGCCGATCGAGGGAATTCTCGTTCCTGGACAAGGGAATCGGGCTCAGCAGGTGATCCCCGGCTGTCTGGTGGTGATCACCGAAGGGGTCCGGCCGGTCGCATTCCTCACGGTGGAGGAGGTGCACGCGCTGGCGGACGACGGTACGCCGGTGTTCCCGCCCCCACCGGTGATCGAGCCGGCCGAGCCGGTCCCCGTGATCGCGGCTCCGATCGAGGCGCCGTACCGGCACTCGACGGCGACGGCGCGCTTCACCTCGACGCACGCGTCCGACGACTCGACCGAACCTCTCACGGCCGAGCCCGCCCCGGACGAACTGCTCAAGGCAGCCAACTCCCTGTAACCACACTCTGTTGCACAGCTGCTACTCAGTGTTATTTTCGGAGGCATGGGCCACTGGAAACGCATTGTTGCCATCCTGCTGGTAGCCGCTGTGGTTCTCGTGCTCGAGAGCTGGACCGTGCACGCGACGCCGACCCTGTTCAAGAACTGCACCTACACCCGGACCTCCGACGCGGGCACCGTGCGGCCGCCGTACTCGCTGGCGCCGTTGCTCGGCTCGGTGAAGGTGACGCTGAAGACCGACCGCGGCACGCTCGAACTGCGGCTCGACCGGCGGGATGCGCCCTGTGCGGTGCACAGCTTCACGCACCTCGCGCTGCAGCGGTACTACAACGGGACCCCGTGCCCGCGCCGTACTCGGGCGATCCTCGAGTGCGGCGCGGGGCGGCCCGGGTACCAGTTCGCCCCCGAGCTGAGCGGCAAGGAGGACTACCGCCGCGGCGTGGTTGCCCTCAGCAACGAAGGCGGCGGGAACGGCAGCACGTTCTTCCTGGTACACGGCGTGCACGGCGCACCGGCCGGCTCCACCATCATCGGTGTCGTCAGCAACAACCTGACCCTGCTCGACCGGATCGCGGCCGAGCCTCGGGCCAAGGTGCTCGAAGTGCTGGTCGGCTAGAACCCTTAGAGAACCGGCAGGAGCTTGTTGAGCTCGAACGGCGTGACCTGGCGGCGGTAGTCCTGCCACTCGGCGCGCTTGTTCCGCAGGAAGAAGTCGAAGACGTGCTCGCCGAGGGTCTCGGCGACCAGCTCGCTGTCCTCCATCGCGCTGATGGCCTCGGCGAGGCTGCCCGGCAGCGGCTTGATGCCCAGCGCCTTGCGCTCACGCGGCGTCAGCGACCAGACGTCTTCCTCGACCTCCCGCGGCAGCTCGTAGCCCTCCTCGATGCCCTTCAGCCCGGCCGCGAGCATCAGCGCGAAGGCGAGGTACGGGTTCGCCGCCGAGTCCAGCGAGCGGAACTCGACCCGCGACGACTGACCCTTGTGCGGCTTGTACATCGGCACGCGGACCAGCGCGGAGCGGTTGTTGTGACCCCAGGAGACGAACGACGGCGCTTCGTCACCGACGGCGAGCCGCTTGTAGGAGTTCACCCACTGATTCGTCACCGCGGTGATCTCGGCCGCGTGGTGCAGCAGGCCGGCGATGAACGCGCGGCCGGTCTTGGAGAGCTGGTACTGCGCACCACCCTCGAAGAACGCGTTCCGGTCCCCCTCGAACAGGGACATGTGGGTGTGCATCCCGGAGCCGGGCTGGTCGCTCAGCGGCTTCGGCATGAACGAGGCGTAGATGCCCTGCGACAGCGCGACCTCCTTCACCACGACGCGGAACGTCATGATGTTGTCCGCGGTCGACAGCGCGTCGGCGTACCGCAGGTCGATCTCCTGCTGACCCGGGCCGCCCTCGTGGTGGCTGAACTCGACCGAGATGCCCATCGACTCCAGCATCGTGATCGCCTCGCGGCGGAAGTCGTTGCCGATCCCCTGCGGGGTGTGGTCGAAGTACCCCGACGAGTCGACCGGCTCCGGCGTCGTACCGGGTGAGCCGACCAGGGACTTGAACAGGTAGAACTCGATCTCGGGGTGCGTGTAGAAGGTGAAGCCGAGGTCGGCGGCCTTCGACAGCGAGCGCTTCAGCACGTTCCGCGGGTCGGCGAACGACGCGGAGCCGTCCGGCATGTTGATGTCGCAGAACATCCGCGCGGTGCCCATGGTCTCGCCGCGCCACGGCAGGATCTGGAACGTCGACGGGTCCGGCTTGGCCAGCATGTCCGCCTCGGTCACCCGGGCGAAGCCCTCGATCGCGGACCCGTCGAACCCGATCCCCTCGGAGAACGCGCCCTCCAGCTCGGCCGGCGCCACCGCCACCGACTTCAGGAACCCGAGCACATCGGTGAACCAGAGCCGCACGAAGCGTACGTCGCGCTCCTCGAGTGCGCGCAGTACGAACTCCTGCTGCTTGTCCATTACGGTCCACCTCGCTCGTCAGGTTGTGCGGCCTCACACAGTGTGCCCCGCCTCTGTTAAGCGAACGTTACGTGCTGACCGCTCTTCGATGCGTGCCAGGCCCTACCGTGTCTTCGTGCAGATGACATTCCGGGTCGCGCTGGTGATCGCAGGTATCCTGTGCCTGAGCGATCTGCTGCTCTCGACGGCCCGGTTCGTGCAGTCGATCCGGCACCGCCGGCCGGCCGAGCGGGACGTGCTCGGGCGGCGCTGGCTGCCGCTGCCAGAGATCGGGTTCGGGATGTGCGCGTTCTGCTTCCCCGGGCTGATCACGCTCGGGTTGACGCATCACGACGCCGACAACCTGCCGACGAAGCAGATCCTGCTGGTCGCGTTCGTCTTCGGGTACGCCGGTGCGGTGCTGTCCCGAGTGGTCCGGACCCCCGGGCCCGGTGGTCGCCGGTTCCGGCTACGCGCCGGCCTGCTGCTCGGCCTGCCGGCTGCCTTCGGGCTGGTCTTCGGCCTCGCGGGTCTCGCGGCCTGAACGACTCCGCCACCACGGCACGATCCGCTCCAGCGGGGCGAAGGCGAGCCAGCAGACCACGGTCGGCAGGAAGTGGATCAGCAGGATCGCCGTGTTCGCCACGTGGAAACCGAGGAAGAACAGCGCGCCGAGCAGCTGCCACCGGCCTTTGAGCCAGAGGATCACCGGCGAGAAGAACTCCCCGATGAACCCGACCCACTGCATCACGTGCAGCATCCACGGGTGGTGCAGCAGCCACTCCCCGACCGGATGCGGCCGGCGGACGATCGCCCAGGTCAGGACGGCGCTGCCCGGCCAGGTGAACTTCCATCCCGGGCTGCGCACCTTCGCCACCCAGGACAGGAAGTACGTCGCGATCACGCAGATCTGCACGCAACGCACAGCCCACCCGGCCGCCTCGGACCGCGTCTGATCCCCGTACGACGCTCGCCCGCGAACCGTGGACTTCACGGTCGGAAGGACCCAGAGGGCGATCACGAGGGCGAGGTGGTCGTGGTCGACCTTGCCGTCGCTCATCCCGATCAGCACCCACCAGGTGAACGCCGGGGCGACGATCCAGCCGGCGACGCGTGGGAACCAGTTCGTCGCGCCGACCAGGCAAGCCACGATCAGAACGACGTACAAGGTGGTGGTGTTCGCGACCGACGGCTTGGGGAGGTCGAAGATGCGGGCGAGCAGGAGCGGTTGGTAGAGGCCCGGATGCTCGCCTTTGAGGCGGGTGTCGCGGACGAACGCGTGCATGTCGAGGATGACGAAGAGATAGAGGACCGTCCGCAGCCAGGCGACCCGGGCCAGCGCGATCTTCGGGGTGAACCAGTTGGCGATCCTGCTGGTCAGCGGCTGCACCTCGGTGGCGCTCATCGGCGGACCTGCCAGGTCGCGAGCACCTCAGGCGTCGGCGGGCCTTCGACCCGGCCCTTCACCAACTGGGTGGTGTCGCGGATCAGCTCGAGCTTCACGTACTGCGGCTGGCCGGGGTGCTTCTTCTTCCAGCCGTCCGCGACCTGCTGCAGCAGCGACGGGTCCTTCTCGATCTCGCCGGTCCGGGCCTCGATCTCGGCCCGCGCGACGCCGGCGCCCTCGATGTTCAGCGGTACGTCGACCGTCGTACCGGCGTCGGTCCGGGCACTGATCCGGGTGAAGGTCACCGCGGCGTCGTCGGCGACGCTTCCGGCGTACTGCGACATCGGGCCGAACGGCCACGCGTCGTCGGACGCCCGCGCCGAGCCGTTGACCAGCAACACGATGCCGACCACCGCGATCGCCACCCGGACCGTCTTGCCGACCCGCCCGAGCTTGAGCTCACCTTCCGTCACCCGACGTATTAGACCAGAACGGTTTGCCGGAGGCTTCAGTAGGGGATTTTCTCAGACATGACCGCCCCCGAAAGTTTCCAACCCACCCGGCGGACCCTGTTGCGCGGCGCTGCCGCCTCCGGGGTCCTGCTCGGCGGGCTCGCGCTCCCCACGACCGCGGCGTACGGCGCCCCGGCCCCGCGCTGCTACACCCGCTCCGAATGGTCGGCCCGGCCGCCGAAGTCCGCGACCTCGGTGATCGCCAAGCCCGACCACATCGTCATCCATCACACCGCCTCGCCCAATGTCACCGACTACTCGCTCGCGGCGGCGTACAAGGTGTCGCACTGGATCCAGGACCTGCACATGGACACCAACGGCTGGATCGACAGCGGGCAACAGCTGACGATCAGCCGCGGCGGGTTCCTGATGGAGGGCCGGAGCAAGTCGCTGTCGTCGATCAACAACGGGCAGAACGTGCTCGGTGCCCAGACCGCCAACCACAACAGCCACACGATCGGGATCGAGCACGAAGGGATCTACGTGACGGCGAACGTGCCGGTGGCGCTGTTCGACATGTCGGTGCTGACGTGTGCGTGGCTGTGCACGAAGTACGGTCTCGATCCGCACGTGGCGATCGTCGGGCACCGGGACTACAACACGACCCAGTGCCCGGGTGACGTCTTCTACGCCAGGCTGCCGGAACTACGGGATCGAGTGGCCGCCGTACTGGGTTGATAGGTGACCCAGCGGATCAGCTTCTCGAACGGTCCGCGGTAGTTGGCTTCGCGCATCCGGTCGGCCAGCAGGACGGTCGCGAGCCAGGTGGCGATGGCCAGTAGTGCCGTTGTGGCGGTCGTCAGAGTGCCCGAGAGGTCTAGTAGGTAGGGCGTGAAGACGATCGCCCAGACGACCGACTGGCTGAGGTAGCACGTCAGCGAGCGTTGGCCGACTGCCGCGAGGGCTTGGGTGATGCGGCCGGTGGTGATTCGGTGGGCGATCAGGACGATCAGCGCGGCGTAGCCGAAACCGCCGAGGTTGCCGGTCGCATCATGCAGCGGACCAACGACGTTGAGGACGTGATCACTCGGTTTGGTGATGATGCCGCCGACAACCAATGCGACCGGCAGCGCGCCGATGATCGCGATCGGGAGTCCGACAGCGGCCGTCGTACGGAGCAGCGTGAGATGTTCGGCCGGCCGCTCGAGGATGCGTCGACGGCCGGCCCACAGACCGA
The DNA here is from genome assembly GCF_044453945.1 of Kribbella sp. NPDC051587. Classification (NCBI taxonomy): domain Bacteria; kingdom Bacillati; phylum Actinomycetota; class Actinomycetes; order Propionibacteriales; family Kribbellaceae; genus Kribbella; species Kribbella sp. NPDC051587. The sequence continues at coordinate 344,243 of NZ_JBITDE010000003.1, read as the reverse complement.
TCAGGAACGGCGTCGTGAAACCGATCCAGCCCAGCAACGCGATCCACGGCTCCACCACGATCCGCGAGCTGAACTGCTCGATCAGGTTGTGCGGCAGCATCGACGGATCCGTCCCGTCCGTCAGGTCGGTGCTCGTCGGCAAGGCCGTCAGCACCAGCACGAAGGCTGCCACCCCGAACAGCCAGCCGGTCTTCCATCGGATCGCCCACACGCCCAGGAAGAGCAGAACGCCGTACGCCGCGAGGATGTCGCCGACGTACAGCAACATGCAGTGCCCGAACCCCAGCACCACCAACACCAAACTCCGCCGCCACAACAGCTTCCGGATCGGCCACCACTCCCGCCCCGCCTGACGCTGCCGCCGCACGATCTGCGCCACGCCGTACCCGAACAACAACCCGAACATCGGAAACGCCCGCCCGTCCACCAACGTCGAGATCACCATCCCCACCGCGCGATCCACCCCCGACGACCTGGTCGGAAACCCCGCGAACCCCTGCGCCCCCGCCACGAAGTAGTGCGAGTTCGCCAGCGCGATGAACGCCAGCATCACCCCCCGCGCCAGATCCGGCCCCAGCGCCCGCTCCCCCACCTCGGTCGGCCCACCCGTCATCGTCATACGCCCACTCAACCGACAACCGCCGTACCGAACATCCACCCAAAGTCCCCGCCGCATGAACCTTCGTCGCTGGTTCGATGGGGGCTATGCACGAGCTGCTCACCCGCTGGCAACGCGGCTGGTCGCGGTCTCGCGGCTGGACGAATTACGCCGAGACCGACCACGTCATCGCCGTACAGATCGGTGAACCGGATCGGCAGGTCGAGTACTTCACCACCGACCAGTACGCCGAGCGCGCGGCGCGCCTTGCATTGGCCTCTCCGCACCCACCAGGCAGCGCACGCCTGGCCGTCATCACTGCTGACCCAATGCGCGTGGCGGAGGCGCTGCACCCGTTGAAGATCGTGCGGACCTTGTGGCTGATGTCCACTCCCCTGGCCGATCACCCGCGGCACCCGATCCCGCCGGAGTACGAACTCCACCAGATGACCAGTGCCGGCCTGATCCACGCAGAACTGCGTCACCACGGGGAATCCGCCGCGACCGGGCGCATCGCCATCGACGGAACCGACGCCGTCGCCGACATGATCCACACCGAGCCGGCGCACCGACGTCGCGGCCTAGCCCAAGCCCTCATGACCACCCTCACCACGCAAGCCCAACTCCAAGGCGCCACCACCGGGCTGCTCCTTGCTTCCCGAGAGGGCGAGCTCCTCTACGACTCTCTTCGCTGGATCCGGCAACTCCAATTGGTCTTCGCCACGAACTGACTACCTTGGGGGGATGAGTCGGGTTGTGGTCTTCACCGGTTTGCCGGGGACGGGGAAGTCGACGGTGGCTGAGGAGGTGGGGCGGCGGGCGGGGGTGCCGGTGTTTGCCGGGGACTGGTTGCTGGGGGCGATGGTGCCGCACGGGGTGTTGACGGGGGTGGAACGGCCGCGGTTGCTGGCGATGTTCTATGACCTGCTCGGGACGTTGGTGACGCGGCAGTTGATGCTTGGGCAGTCGGCGATCGTCGATGCGGTGGTGGACGACGTACAGGCTGAGCGGTGGGAGCGGACGGCCGGTCGGTACGGCGCTGAGTTTCGGCTGATCGAGTGTGTTTGCAGTGATGAGGTGGTGCATCGGGAGCGGCTTGAGGGACGGCGGCGCGGGATTCCGGGGTGGCATGAGGTGGGGTGGAATCATGTCGAGCGGATGCGGGTGGAGTTCCCCGGAGTGACGCGCGAACACCTCACGATCGACGCGATGGACCCGCTCGCGGCGAACGTCGAAAGCGTGTGTCGGTCGATCGGGGTCTTGGAGTAACCGCGGAAACCAGTAGTGTGCTCTCGTGTCTCAGCTTCGGGTGGCTCTTGCTCAGCTCAATGTGACTGTCGGTGATGTGGACGGGAACGCCGAGAAGATCGTTGCCTGGACGCGAAACGCCGTCGAGCGCGGTGCGCACATCGTCGCCTTTCCGGAACTGGCGCTGACCGGATATCCGGTCGAGGACCTCGCGTTGCGCGGGTCGTTCGTGGACGCGTCGCAGGCCAAGATCAAGAGCCTGGCCGAGCGGCTGGCCGCCGAAGGTCTCGGCGACATCGTGGTGGTGTGTGGGTATCTGGACCGCGCCACCGGTACGGCGATGGGCGTCGATCGCCTCGGCCGCCCGAAGGGTTCACCGACGAACGCAGCGGCGGTCATCCACCAGGGTCGCGTCGTCACCAGCGCGGTCAAGCATCACTTGCCGAACTACGGAGTCTTCGACGAGTTCCGGCACTTCGTCCCGGGCAGCACCTTGCAGGTGGTTCGGATCCACGGTGTCGACGTCGCGCTCGCGATCTGTGAGGACCTGTGGCAGGACGGCGGCCCGGTCGCAGTGGCGCGGGCCGCGGGTGCGGGACTCCTGCTGGTGGTCAACAGTTCGCCGTACGAGGCGAACAAGGACGACGTGCGCGGCGAGCTCGTCACGCGGCGTGCTCGCGAAGCGGGTTGTGCACTCGCCTATGTGAACCTGATCGGCGGCCAGGACGAGCTCGTCTTCGACGGCGACTCGCTGATCTCTGACGCCGAGGGCAACATTTTCGCGCGGGCCCCGCAGTTCGAGCAGGGCAGCATGGTCGTCGACCTCGAACTGCCTGCCGCGACCGGTACGCCGTCCGGGACCCACGAGGGCATCGAGATCGTGCACACGGTCCTCCACGAGGACGCGCTCCCGTCGTACGAGCCGATCGCGGCCGCTGTCGCACCGCGGCTTGCCGACGAGGCCGAGATGTACGGCGCGATCGTCACCGGCCTGCGCGACTACGTGCAGAAGAACGGCTTCAAGTCGGTGCTGCTCGGGCTGTCCGGCGGCATCGACTCGTCACTGGTCGCCGCGATCGCCTGCGACGCGATCGGCGCCGAGCACGTCTTCGGCATCTCCAACCCGAGCGTCTACTCCAGTGAGCACTCCAAGGACGACGCTGCCGAGCTCGCCGCGCGCACCGGACTGAACTACCGGGTGATCCCGATCCAGCCGATGGTGCAGCCGTTCATCGACACGCTCGGCCTGACCGGGCTCGCCGAGGAGAACCTGCAGGCCCGCGTCCGGGCCGTGGTCTGGATGGGCTTGTCGAACGCCGACGGCCACCTGGTACTTGCCTGCGGCAACAAGTCTGAACTCTCGGTCGGCTACTCCACCATCTACGGCGACGCGGTCGGTGGGTACGCACCGCTCAAGGACGTCCCGAAGACCGTGGTCTGGCGGCTCGCCAAGTGGCGCAACGCGGACGCCGCCGCGCGCGGCAAGCAGCCGCCGATCCCGGAGAACTCGATCGCCAAACCTCCGTCGGCAGAACTCCGGCCGGGGCAGCAGGACACCGACTCGCTGCCGCCGTACGACCTGCTCGACGACATGCTGGACGACTACGTCGAACTCGACCGGGGCAGCGCCGAGCTGGTCGCGGCCGGATTCGAGACCGAGCTGGTGAGCAAGGTGATCCAGCTGGTCGACCGCGCGGAGTACAAGCGCCGGCAGTACCCACCGGGCCCGAAGATCACCCACAAGGCCTTCGGCCGGGACCGCCGGTTGCCGATCACCAATGCATGGCGTGAGGACGCACGGAAGGCAGCCGAGCACTGAGCGACTCCTGGCGGTACCGCCCATCCGAGGACACACCGTGGGGCTCTTCCGAAGAGTTCCGCGAGGGCTCCGGCACGCCCGGAGAGAATGTGACTGACTCCTCAGGCACGACCGGTGGCGCTTACCCTCCGCATCGGTGGGACGATGAGCCCATGGTTGACAACTTCAGGTCGGCCGGTACCCAGGACGACGAGGAGATGCCCTCGCCGTACGGGACCGGACCGTCGAACCGGACAACCGAAGAGCACCGCCGTTCGGACTACGACAGCGAGCCCTGGCGGGACCGGCCCAACGGCCTCGGTCTCGACCCTGCGCCGTCGTTGCCGAACGCACCCCGGCAGTTCGAGCGCGGACCCGTACCGCAGCAGCCGTACGTGCCGAAGCCGCCGTACCTGCCCGGCTCCCCGCCCGCGCCGCCGCCACCCCAGCAGCGGTACGGCGAGCAGCCGCCTGCCGCACCCTCACAGGGTCAGCCGCGGCCGCCGTACGGCGAGCCGCCGCAGCGGCCCGAGTACTACGGCGAGCGTGAGCAGCAGGCGCGGAGTGACGAGCAGTCGTACGGACAGCCGTCGTACCCGCAGGAGAGCCCGTTCCGTCCGCAGCAGCCACCGGCCCAGCCGCCTGCTGCCCCGAATCGGCAGAGCCCGTTCGCGCCGACGAACGGGAGCAACGGCGTACCGCCGAACCGGCAGGGCGCACCGTCCCAGCAGCCGCCTCTGCAGCCGCCGCGTCCCCCGGCCGCGCCGCAGAGCAGCAACGGGCTGACGCAGCACGCACCGCCGCCTGCTTCCAACGGATCGACCAACTGGAGCAGCCAGGCACCGCAGCAGAACGGCACGCCGCCGAACACCGGTGCGTTGCCGCTGCCGCCGCAGGCGCCCAGCAATGGGCTGAGCCCGCTGCAGCCGCCGTCCCCTCAGCAGCAGCCGCCGACCGTGCAGTCGCAGTCGCCTTTGCAGCCGCCGACTCCCCCGCAGCCCTCTGCGCCGGCCCCGCAGCAGAATCAGGCTCCGGCTCCGCAGCCGACGTCGTCTGCTCAGGCACCCGCCCCGCAGCCGTCTGCTCCGTCGCCGTCGGAGAAGGCTGTTCCGCCGGGACCGAGCTATCTGTCTGATCCGAGCGCGGAGTACGAGAGCAACGCGCCCGTGAGCGAACCGCGGTCGCGGATCGGCGCGCGCCGGCGAGCGGACGTCCAGCAGGACGCCCCCAGCCAGGTGCCGGCCGAGCACATCGCCTCGCACCGCGCGGCACGTCGCGCCCAGCCGACAGCAACTGCCGGTACGCCGGAGGCCGCCGAGTCGTCTGTGCCGTCCGCACCTTCGTCACCTTCGTCACCTTCGTCGACGGAGAAGCGTCCGGCTGAGGGTGGCGGTTCCGGTGACGCTCCGGCGCGGCCGCGGCGCTACCGCATCCACCACCTGCGGGACATGAAGAACCGTGGCGAGAAGTGGGCGATGCTGACGGCGTACGACCAGTACACCGCCGAGATCTTCGACCAGGCCGGGATCCCGGTCCTCCTGGTCGGTGACTCCGCCGCCAACAACGTCTTCGGCTACGACACCACTCTGCGCGTCACCGTCGACGAGCTGATCCCGCTCGCGCGGGCAGTGGCGAACGCGGCCGACCGCGCACTGGTCGTCGCCGACCTGCCGTTCGGTTCGTACCAGGCGTCGCCGGAACAGGCCTTCCACACCGCGGTCCGGTTCATGAAGGAAGCCGGCGTGCACGCGGTCAAGCTCGAAGGCGGCCGAACCGTCGTACCGATGGTCGAGAAGCTGACGCAGTCCGGCATCCCCGTGATGGCGCACATCGGCTTCACCCCGCAGAGCGAACACAGCATCGGCGGCTACCGGGTCCAGGGCCGCGGCGACCAAGCCGCCGGCCTGATCGACGACGCGGTCGCACTGGCCGAAGCCGGCGCCTTCTCCCTGGTCCTCGAGATGGTCCCCGGCGACGTAGCCGCCGAGATCACCAAACGAGTCCCCATCCCCACCGTAGGCATCGGCGCCGGCCGCGACACCGACGCCCAGGTCCTCGTCTGGCAAGACATGGCCGGCCTACGCTCCGGCGCCATGCCCCGCTTCGTCAAGCAGTACGCCGACCTCCGAGGCATCCTCACCGGCGCCGCCACCGCCTACGCCGCCGACGTAGCCACCGGCGCCTTCCCCACCGACGACCACACCTTCTGAATCCGCGGACCGCAGTACCGGCGGTCCGCGGAAATCCATTGGTGCTCGGCGTCGTCCACCTGCCAGGGTGCGGTCATGGCCGAGATCGTCGTACCGCTGACTGTTCGCGAGCTGACCGAGGCGGACCTGCCCGCGTGTAGGTGGTACGGGAATGCGACGGCGCTTGCGGCCGTGGGCGATGCGATCCGGCGTGCGCGCCGGGGCGAGGTTGACTACCTGGCGGTCTGTACGCCGTCCGATCTGCCGGTTGCGGTTGGTGGGGTGGACTACACGAAGCCGCCAGGCGGGGCGACGATCTGGCAGCTGTCGGTTCAGACGGAGCTGCGGGCGTGTGGGATCGGCTCGGTGCTGATCGAGGCGCTGGAACAGCGAGCCCGGGACCGCGGACTGACCTGGGTCGAGTTGGGCGTGGACGACAACCGCTCTCGGCCGCGCGCGTTGTACGAGCGGCTGGGGTATGTGGTCAGCGGCAGCGAGCCCGGCGCCTGGGACGAGGAGGCCGCGGACGGATCGACGACGCGCTACGAAACGTCGATCACCTTGCTCCGCAAGCAACTGCTGTAGGGCCGGTGGGTTGTTCGGGAGGCCAAATTTCGGGCGGAAAGGCAACTTCGACAACGTGGACGGCGGCGGCTACCTTCACCTGCTATGCCTCAGCTTGCGCTCTATACCTTCGGTGTTCTGAAGTCGCCTCTGGCCGATCCGGGACCGCTCACTCGTGAGTTCCAGGAGAGCGGCGACCCGGTCTATCGGACGATCACTCAGCAACCCGGCTACCTCGGTCACGCGGAGCCGGCGGGCGGCCGCACGATGTTCGACTCCGACTGGGGTGCGTGGGGAGAGTTCGTCGTACCGAGTTGGTACGACAAGGGGCGGACCGTCGAGACCACCGCGCTGGCGGCGACGCTCTCACGCTGGACCGACCTGCGGTCCGCGTTCGACGCCATCTACAACGGCCTGCATCGTACGGCGTTGAACCGGCGGAACGACTGGTTCGAGAGGAACGGCCACCCGAGTCACGTGTTCTGGTGGATCGCGGACGGTGTGACGCCGACCTGGCAGGACGGGGTGTCCAGGATGGAGCACCTCCACGGTCACGGGTCCGCGCCGGACGCGTTCACTTTTCACCGGTCGTTCGATGAGGAGGGGACGCCGGTGAAGGCCTCCGTGTAGTACGGCGTACGGGAAGGGCAGTCCTGAGGGAGGAACGGGTCGGTCCGTAAGCCGGATCCTGTTACGGCGATCATCTATCTACGACGGCTGTTGCCAGCCGCCTCTAGCAGCCTACCCGCGAGCTCGGGCGGGCAGCCCTCGAACGCTCGCGCGGACGCCGGTTGCCCGCCGTCCTTCTTGGCCTTGCTCCACGTGGGGTTTACCGAGCCTCCCCAGTCACCTGGGGAGCTGGTGGTCTCTTACACCACCGTTTCACCCTCACCCGCACTTCGATGAACCACGGGGTTCACCGAAGCCGCTGGCGGTCTGTTCTCTGTGGCACTGTCCCGCGGGTTGCCCCGGGTGGGCGTTACCCACCACGTTGCCCTGTGGAGTCCGGACTTTCCTCGGCAGCCACTCACGTGGCCAACGCGATCGCCCGACCGACCCGTTCCTCGATCAGGATACGGCTTCCGGAGCCACCTCTGGCCATCGGCCGTCCGCGCCCCGCTCGTACGGGCGGTCGTCGCGCACCGCGTCGAGGTTCAGCGGCCCGTAGATGTGCGGGAAGCTGATCCCGATCCCGTCCAGATCCTCGTCGCACAGCGCCGACACCAACCGCTCGGTGTCGATCACCAGCAGCGTCAACGGCCCCGGCACGTCGTCGTACACGAAGTTCGCCACCATCGCGACCTGGTCGTGCCGCGAGCAGTGAATGAACGCCGCCCCGTCATCCAGGGACTTCCCCCGCGTCGACCACCGATAGCACCCGGCCTCCACCGCCGCCGCCCAGTCCTCCGGCACCGCGATATGAAAAATCGTCGCCATCCGCACAGGTTAGAACCCAACGTCCGAAGCATCGGAGGACGTCGTCGGCGTGTTTTCGGACGCTAGCTGCGCCAGCCGCAAGAAATGGGCGGGTTGGCGTAAGAAGTTGGCACTGAGTTTGGATGGTCGCCCAACGAAGTCTTGACGTGACGCTCCGGGGCAGGAAATATCCGATAGCACCCAGGGTTCTCCGCGCCCGGCCGATGGGTCCGCCCCCAAGCTCATCAGTGAGGTCCGATGCACGCCCTCGTGCGATCACCCCTGCCCAGAATTCGGCCGAAACTCGCCATCCTGCTCGCCCTGGTCCTGACCGGCACGCTGCTCGCCGCCAGCCCGCCGGCAGACGCCGCGCCTGGTACGACGGCGTGGCAGAGCGGGTCGTTCGTCGTCGACACCCCGAACGTCGTGCGGCGGTCGGACATTGTCGTCCAGAGGCCTAACACCGCCCCGGCCGAGTCGCTCCCGCTCGGCAACGGTGCGCTTGGCGCGGCCGTATGGGCCGCCGACGGCTTTACCGCCCAGCTCAACCGCACCGACACGTTCCCCGACCGCAAGTCCCTTGGTCAGTTGGTGATCCCCGGCTTGTCGCGGCTCACCAATGCAGCCGACTTCACCGGGACGCTCGACCTGTACGACGGGATGTTGCGCCAGTCCGGCAGTGGCATGACCCTGACCGCGTTCGTGCGAGCCGACACCCAGCAACTCGTCGTCGACGTCACTGGCGCTGATCCGAACAGCACACAGACCGCTCAGGTGAAACTGTGGAGCGGACGCTCACCACAAGCGCGAGCATCAGGCGGTACGGCGGCGCTCGCCGAGACCTGGGTGGACAACAACGGCGCGGGCGCGTCCGGTCGCACGTTCGGCTCGCTGGCCGGGCTCACCGCGGGCGGTCGCAACGTCACGGCGTCCACCCCGAACAATCTCACCGGCCAGGTCAGCTTCCAGCCCAACACCGACGGTTCGTTCCGCGTCGTCGTCGCGGCACCGACCTGGACCGGCGGCGACTCGATCGCCACGACCAACGCCGTACTGAACGGTGCAGCCCAGGGTGAGGTGCGGAATGCGCATCTGCAGTGGTGGCACAACTACTGGAACTCGGCCGGCCTGATCAAGATCAGCTCGGCGGACGGTTCGGGTGACTACGTCGAGAACCTGCGGACGATCTTCCTGTATGCGAGCGCCGCCCAGAGTCGTGGCGTCCTGCCGGGATCGCAGGCGGGTGTCGCGGACCTGTTCACGTTCTCGCAGGACAAACGGGACTGGTTCCCGGCCGGCTACTGGTTCTGGAACCTGCGGATGCAAGTCGCCGCCAACCTGTCAGCGGGGCTACCCGGCCTCAACGATCCGATGTTCCGCCTGTACCGCGACAACCTGGACGCGATCGCATCCTGGACAAGCGCTCACATGCCTGGACGCCAGGGCCTGTGCGTACCGGAGACGATGCGGTTCAACGGCAACGGCACCTACAACGGCGGAACCAGCAATTCGTCCTGTGACCAGGCCAGCTCCCCCAGCTACAACGCGCTCACGGTGACCACCGGCGCCGAGATCGGGCTCTGGGTCTGGGAGCACTACCGGATGACCGACGATCAGGCCTTCCTGACCGCGCACTACCCGCTGATCAAGGGTGCCGCGCAGTTCCTGCTCTCGCATGCGACGACCGGTTCCGACGGCAAGCTGCACACGCGGTCCAACGCGCACGAGACGCAATGGGACGTCACTGACCCGACCACCGACATCGCAGCGATGACAGCGTTCTTCCCGGTCGCGGTCAAGGCCGCGCAGAACCAGAACGACAGCGCACTGGTCACCCAACTCAACGCCGCGATCCCGAAACTGCAGCAACTCCCCCGTACCGACACCGCGACCCAGACGCAGCTCCTGAGTCCGGCGGACGATGCCAACGGCAACACCATGATCGGCCTCTCGACGCAGCCGACGGCCGAGCGGCACAACAGCGAAAACATCGGTCTCGAAGCGGTGTGGCCGTTCAACCTGATCGGTGACAACTCCGCACTCGGTCGGCGTACCTACACCTCCCGCAGCTACGTCAACGCCGCCGACTGGAGCTACGACCCGCTACAGGCCGCGCGCTTGGGCCTCGCCTCCGAGGTGAAGTCAACGCTCCTCAACGCCGTCCTCAAGTACCAGGTCTACCCCTCCGGGATGGCGAGCTTCACGGGTGCGCAAGCCTCCGAGCCCTACATCGAGCAGTCCGGCGTCCTCGCCGCGACCGTGCCCGAAGCCCTCGCCCAGGACTACGACGGCCTGCTCCGGATCGCCCCCGCCTGGCCGAGTGACTGGACCGGCGAAGGAACCGTTGCCATTGGCCACAAATCCAGGGTTCATGTCCAGATCACCGCCGGTACGCCGACCACGGTCGCGATCACCTCCGGCGCCAACCAGCAGCTCGCCGTACGAAACCCGTGGCCCGGTCAAAGCGTGACGGTCCTCGACGGGCAGACCCGGGCGACCGTCGTACCGGCTCAGTCCAACGCGACGTTCACGATTCCGGCACAGTCCAGCCGGTCCTACCTGGTGGAGAAGACCGGCTCGGCGATCCAACCGTTCCAAGCCCTGTCCGGTACGCCGGCCACGGCAGCGCGGCGCTACGACAAGGCAACCATTGGCTTGCCCAAGGCAACACCCGGTACCGGCACGATCAGCCTGAGGGCGCGGGCCAACGGCAAGTACGTCACCGCCGGAACCGGTACGCCGCTGATCGCGAACAGCACCACGATCGGTACGGCGCAGCAGTTCGACATGGCTGACCTGGGCAACGGGAACGTGTCGCTGAAGGCCCGGGCCAACGGCCTGTTCGTTGCCGCCGACAACGCCGGGGCGGCACCGCTGCTCGCCAAGAACACGGCCGTCGGGTCGTGGGAGACGTTCCAGCTGATCCGCAATCCCGACGGCACGGTCAGCTTCCGCGCACAGGTCAACAACAACCTGGTCTGTGCCGAGAACGGTGGTGCGGCCGCGCTGATCGCCAACCGGACGGCGATCGGTCCCTGGGAATCATTCGACCTGATCAACAACTGAAGGAGCACTCCATGACCACGAAAGGTGTCCGGCGGATCTCCTTACTGATCACCGCCGTGCTGACCGCAGCGCTGGGTCTCAACGCCTCCACAGCGCAGGCGGGTTCGACCATCCCACCCGGCGACTACCAGCAGATCTCGCTCGCCAGCGGTTCGAACGAACTCGGCGAAGCGATGTCCCTCGCCGTCCTGCCGAACCGGTCCGTCGTCCACACCGCCCGCGACGGCTCGGTCCGGATCACCGACGTCAACGGTACGACGAGTCTGGCGGGCAAACTCAACGTCTACACGCACGACGAGGAAGGACTGCAAGGTGTCGCGGTCGATCCGAACTTCGCGACGAACCGCTTTATCTACTTGTACTTCTCCCCGCGCCTGAGCACCCCGGACGGCGATGCACCGACCGATGGGACGCAGGCAGACTGGGATGCCTGGAAGGGTGAGCTGCATCTGTCGCGGTTCACGCTCGCTGCCAACAACACGCTCGACCTGGCCAGCGAGAAGATCGTTCTGCGCGTACCGAACGATCGCGGTCAGTGCTGTCACGTCGGTGGCGATCTCGACTTCGATGCTGCCGGCAACCTTTATCTGACGACCGGTGACGACAGCAACCCGTTCCAGTCCGACAGCTACACACCGATCGACGAGCGGACGACCCGCAACCCACAGTTCGACGCACAGCGCACCGCGGGCAACACCAACGACCTGCGCGGCAAGCTGCTGCGGATCAAACCGCAGCCCGACGGCACCTACACGATCCCGTCCGGCAACCTGTTCGCGCCGGGAACCGCGCAGACCCGCCCAGAGATCTACGCGATGGGCTTCCGGAACCCCTTCCGGATGAGCGTCGACAAAGCGACCGGCATCGTCTACCTGGGCGACTACGGTCCGGACGCCGGCGTCACCGACCCGAACCGCGGGCCCAACGGTCAGGTCGAGTTCGACCGGATCACCGCCCCGGGAAACTTCGGCTGGCCCTACTGCACCGGTAGCAACACCACCACCGAGACCTACAACGACTACCAGTTCCCGAGCGGCCCGTCCGGTGCCAAGTTCAACTGCGCGGCCGGAGTCACCAACAACTCGTTCCGCAACACCGGCCGCACCACGCTGCCGCCCGCGCAGCCGGCCTGGATCCGGTACGCCGGTGATGCCGGTACGCCGCCTGAGTTCGGCAACGGTGGTTCGGAGTCGCCGATGGGCGGCCCGGTCTACCGGTACGACGCCAACCTCAACTCGCCGGTCAAGTTCCCGGCCTCACTCAACGGCCGCTACTTCGCCGGTGAACTCGGCCGCCAGTGGATCAAGGCGATCGAGGTGACCAGCAGCGGCGGCGTCGGCGACATCGGCGCGTTCCCCTGGAACGGCACCCAGGTGATGGACATGGCCTTCGGACCGGACGGCGCGCTCTATGTGCTCGACTACGGCACCGGCTCGAACAACCAAGCCCTCTGGCGGATCGAGTACATCGGCGCGCAGAACCGGAACCCGGTCGCCAAAGCAGCCGGTACGCCGACCTCCGGCGGGCGTCCGCTCACCGTCGCGTTCTCGTCCGCGGGCAGCTCGGATCCCGAGGGTGGTGCGTTGACCTACCGCTGGACGTTCGGCGACGGCGGCACCTCGACGCAGGCCAACCCGTCGTACACCTACACCACGGCAGGCAACTTCACCGCGACGTTGACCGTCACCGACCCGACCGGGTTGACGGGTTCGGCGAATGTGCAGATCAGCGTCGGCAACACCGCGCCGACCGTGAATCTGACCTCACCGACTGACGGTCAGTTGTTCTCGTTCGGGGACACGGTTCCCTTCCAGGTGACTGTCAGCGATCCAGAGGACGGCACGATCGACTGTTCCCGGGTGAAGGTCACCTACTTGCTCGGGCACGACGTCCACCAGCACCAGATCACCTCCAAGAACGGGTGCAGCGGGTCGATCGCCGTACCGGTGGATGGCGAGCATGATCCGGCGGCGAACGTGTACGGCGTGTTCGACGCGGAGTACACGGACAACGGCGGGCTGACCACGCACAACGTCCACAAGCTGCAGCCGCGGCACCGGCAAGCGGAGCACTTCTCGGCGCAGTCCGGCATCCAGTTGGCCGACCACGCGACGGCCGAGGGTGGAAAGACCGCCGGGTATGTGGACAACGGTGACTGGATCTCGTTCACGCCGTACGCGGTCAGCAATGCGACATCATTCACAGCTCGGGTCTCGTCCGCCGGTCCTGGCGGCACGCTAGAGGTGCGCGCCGGTTCGGCGACCGGAACGCTGCTCGGTACGGCGAACGTGGCGCCCACCGGTAGCTGGGACACCTTCACGAACGTGTCCGCCAACCTGAACAACCGCCCGGCCGGGACCACCACCTTGTTCCTGGTCTTCAAGGGCGCCACTGGTCAGGGCAACCTGTTCGACCTGGACGCGTTCACGCTGAACACGGCCACGACGGGCGGGAGCACGACCGAGGGTGAGGCGTTCACCTCGCAGTCCGGCGTACAGGTCGCTGCCCACGCCGCGGCCAGTGGTGGCGCCACGGTCGGCTTCATCGAGAACGGCGACTGGGCCGGGTACTCCGGTGTCAGCACCGCCGGGATGCACGGGTTCAGCGCGCGCGTCTCGTCGGCCGGGTCCGGCGGCACGCTTCAGGTCCGCGCGGGCTCGGCGACCGGCACGCTGCTCGGATCGGTCGCCGTACCGGTCACCGGCAGCTGGGAGACCTTCCAGACGGTCTCCACCACCTTGAACGCATCCGCGAGTGGTCCGTTGTTCCTGTCCTTTGTCGGCGGCGCCGGAAACCTGTACGACGTCGACACCTTCACCGTGACTCCCTGAGGGGCCTGCCATGACTACATTCACACGTCGTACCGCACTGATCGCCGGTGGACTCGTGGTCGCCGGTCTGAACAACCTCCCCGCGTTCGGGGCGCCGTACCAGGTGCTGGTGTTCAGCAAGACGGCCGGTTTCCGGCATGACTCGATCCCGGCCGGCATCCAGGCGATCCGGGACCTCGGCGCCGCGAACGGGTTCACCGTCACCGCGAGCGAAGACAGCAACGTGTTCACCACGTCGTCGTTGGCGGCGTACAAGGCAGTGATCTTTCTGAGCACGACCGGCGACATCCTGAACGACACACAGCAGGCGGCCTTCGAGTCGTACGTCAACGGCGGCGGTGGGTACGTCGGCGTCCACGCGGCCGCGGACACGGAGTACGACTGGCCGTACTACGGTCAGCTGTGCGGCGCGTGGTTCCACAGTCACCCAGCGATCCAGCAGGTGACCGCGCGCGTCGAGGACCGCACCCATCCGTCGACCGCACACCTCGGTACGACGTGGGTGCGGACCGACGAGCTGTACAACTACCGCACCAACCCACGGCCGAACGTGCACGTCCTGATCAACCTGGACGAGTCGACCTACACCGGCGGCAACATGGGTGATCACCCGATCGCCTGGTACCACGCGCAGGGATCCGGCCGCTCGTTCTACACCGGCTTCGGGCACACGATCGAGTCGTACTCCGACCCGGTGTTCCGGCAGCACCTGCTCGGTGGCATCCAGTACGCCGCTGGGGCCGGGTCGACGCCTCCAGTCACCCAGATCGAGGGTGAGGCGTTCACGTCGCAGTCCGGCGTACAGGTGGCTGCCCACAACGGAGCCAGCGGTGGCCGGACACTCGGCTACATCGACAACGGTGACTGGGCCGGCTACGCGCAGGTGAACGTTGCCGGCAAGACGTCCTTCACTGCCCGGATCTCGTCAGGTGGCGCGGGCGGCACGATCCGCGTCCGCTCCGGCTCGGCCACCGGCCCAGTGCTCGGCACCGTCGCCGTACCGGTCACCGGTGGCTGGGAGAACTTCCAGACCGTCGCCACCACCCTCACCCCAGGAACGGGTGCGTTGTTCCTGACCTTCAGTGGCGGGTCGGGGTCGCTGTTCGATGTGGACAGCTTCTCGCTCGCCTGATCTCTGCGGACCGCCACCACTCACCAACCTTCCGCGCCCGGCGTGGTTCACGCTCAGCGGGTCGCCTCCGACGGCCCGGTGGAGGGTTTGATGAGTGGGGGCGGTCCGCTCGATTAAGGTGCTTCGCATGGCGACGGACGAGAGCACCCAGGCGACCACGGACGAGAAGAAGAAGCCGGCGGCGCCGGTGGACGATCTGGTGGCGACGCGGCACACGGTGACCATTGGTGGGCGCGAGCTGAAGTACACCGCGACCACCGGGCGGATCGTGCTGCGGGAGGAGGTGCTGACCGACGGCAAGTTCGACGGGCACCAGCCGAAGGCGGAGGTATTCGTGACCGCCTACACGCTGGACGACGCCGACGCGGCCGAGCGGCCGGTGACGTTCGCGTTCAACGGTGGGCCGGGTTCGTCGAGCATCTGGCTGCACCTCGGGCTGCTCGGTCCGCGCCGCGTCGTCTCGGGTGACGCCGGTGCGGTGGCGGCACCGCCGTACCGGCTGGTGGACAACGACGAGAGCCTGCTGCTGCACAGCGACCTGGTCTTCATCGACCCGATCTCGACCGGCTACTCGCGGGCCGCGGAGGGTGAGAAGCCGGGTGAGTACCACGGTTTCACGCGCGACCTGGAGTCCGTGGGTGAGGTGATCCGGCTGTGGACCTCGCGGAACGGGCGATGGATCTCGCCGAAGTTCCTCGCCGGTGAGTCCTACGGTACGACGCGCGCCGCCGGGCTGGCCGCTCATCTGCAGACGCGGTACGGGATGTACCTGAACGGCGTGATGCTGATCTCGGCCGTGCTCGAGTTCGGCACGCTCGACTTCACTCCCGGCAACGACCTGCCGTACACGCTGTTCCTACCGACGTATGCCGCGATCGCGCACTACCACGGGCTGATCCCGGACCGCAGCCTTGAAGAGCTGCTCGCCGACGCCGAGCGGTTCGCGGCCGGCCGCTACCCGAATGCGCTTGCCCAGGGCAACCGGATCCCCGACGACTTCCGCGCCGAGGTGATCGGCCGGATCGCCGCGCTGACCGGGCTCAGCGAGGACTACATCGACCGCGTCAACCTGCGGATCGAGCACCAGCGCTTCTACACCGAGCTGCTCCGTTCACAGCGCCGTACCGTCGGTCGCCTGGACGGCCGCTTCACCGGGTGGGAGGCCGACTACGCGATCGATGCATCCGGCAACGATCCTTCGTTCGCCGCGATCATCGGGCCGTACAGCGCGGCGCTGAACCACTACGTCCGCGCCGAACTCGGCTACGAGAACGACCTGCCGTACGAGACGCTCAGCTGGGAAGCCGCGAAGAACTGGTCCTATAAGGAGTTCGAAGGCCAGCAGATCACCGTCGCCGACAAGCTCGCCGAGGCCCTGCGCACCAACCCGCACCTGAAGGTGCACGTTGCCTCCGGCCACTACGACGGCGCCACCCCGTACTTCGCCACCGAACACACTCTCGCGCGCCTGCAGATCCCGCGCGAGCTGACCGGCAACATCGAGGTGAAGTACTACGCCGCCGGCCACATGATGTACGTCCACGACGAGTCGCGCGTCCAGCAGTCCGCAGACCTGGCAGCCTTCATCGGCAACAGCTCAGGGGTAGATGCGGAAGCCTGACAGCGTGCGGTGGTGCTCGTAGGACTGGTAGAAGTCCTCGGCGGTGTCGGTGATGAGATCGATGCGCTGAGCACCGGTCAGGGGGTGCGCGAACTCGATGAGCGCGCGCCCCACACCCTTGCGGCGATAGTCCACGTGCGTGGCCATCATCGACAGGTACGACGCGATGTGGCCGTCGCTCAGCAGGTACGCGAAGCCGATCACCAGCTCACCGTCGAGCGCCACCACGCTCGTCACGCCCGGTGCGGTCAACGTCGCGTGCGCGCGGTCGAGGTCGGCACCGAAGCTCGGCCAGCCCTCGGCCTCGCACAACGCCACGATGCCGGGCAGATGCGAGTGCTCGTACGGCGTGATGTTCACGGCAAGGTGAGGATCTCGGCACCGCTGTCGGTGACGACGAGCGTGTGCTCGAACTGCGCCGTCCGGGACTTGTCCTTGGTGGTGGCCGTCCAGCCGTCGTCCCACAGGTCGTAGTCGTACGTGCCGAGCGTCAGCATCGGCTCGATGGTGAACGTCATGCCAGGCTCGATGACGTCGTCGAACCGCTCGTCGTCGTAGTGCGGAATGATCAGACCGGAGTGGAACGAGGTCGCGATCCCGTGACCGGTGAAGTCGCGGACGACGCCGTACCCGAAACGCTTGGCGTAGGACTCGATGACGCGGCCGATGATGCTGACCTGGCGACCGGGCTTCACCGCCTTGATGCCGCGCATCAGCGCCTCGTGCGTGCGCTCGACGAGCACGCGGCTCTCCTCGTCGACGTCGCCGACCAGGAACGTCGCGTTGGTGTCACCGTGCACGCCGTCGAGGAACGCGGTGATGTCGACGTTGAGGATGTCGCCGTCCTCGAGCGGACGGTCGTCCGGGATGCCGTGGCAGATCACCTCGTTCACCGAGGTGCACAACGACTTCGGATAGCCGCGGTAGCCCAGCGTCGACGGGTAGGCGCCGCGCTCGACCAGGTATTCGTGGCCGACGACATCGAGCTCGTCGGTCGTCACGCCCGGTTTCGCGGCCGCACCGACCGCCTGCAGCGCCTGTGCGGCGAGTTTGCTCGCCACTCGCATCTTCTCGATCAGCTCCGGCGACGTGACGTAGGAGCCCTCGTACGGCGTCGGGGCGGGCTTGCCGACGTAGTCGGGACGCGGAATGGCGGCAGGAACTTCGCGGCGCGGCGAGATGGTGCCGGGAGTAAGGATCGACATGGTGGGAACATCTTAGTGAGCGACGCCAAGAACCCCGGGAGGTGGTCATGCCGAACAGCGACGATCACAGCAACGAGTGGTACTACAACACCAAGACCGGCCAGGTCGAGCCATACCAGGGCGCCAAGTCCGGTGACCGGCTCGGGCCCTACAGTTCGCCCGAAGAAGCGGCCCGGGCGCTGGAGATAGCCCAGGAACGCAATGAGGCCTGGGACAAGCAGGACGCAGAAGACGACTGATCGAAACACCTGAAGGGCCCCGCCAGATCAGATCTGACGGGGCCCTTTCGGTAACTGAAATCAGCGCGCAGTTGCCTTACGGACCGGAGCCTTGCGTGCCGGCGCCTTGCGAGCCGCGACCTTGCGGGCCGGAGCCTTCTTGGCGACGGTCTTCTTGGCCGGAGCCTTCTTCGCGGCGACCTTGCGAGCCGGTGCCTTCTTGGCCACCGTCTTCTTCGCCGGCGCCTTCTTGGCCGCGACCTTCTTGGCCGGCGCCTTCTTGGCGACGGTCTTCTTGGCCGCGGTCTTCTTGGCCGGAGCCTTCTTCGCGACCGTCTTCTTGGCGACGGTCTTCTTCGCGGCGACCTTCTTGGCCGGGGCCTTCTTCGCCACGGTCTTCTTGGCTACGGTCTTCTTCGCCGGCGCCTTCTTGGCCACGACCTTCTTGGCCGGAGCCTTCTTCGCGACAGTCTTCTTCGCGGTGGTGGCCTTCTTCGCCGGGGCCTTCTTCGCCACCGTCTTCTTGGCGGCGGTCTTCTTTGCCGCACTCACCTTCTTGGCGACTGTCTTCTTCGCTGCAACCTTCCGCGCGGTCGTCGTCTTCGCGGCGGTGGTCTTCTTCGCGACAGTCTTCTTGGCGGGAGAAGCCTTTTTGGCTGTCGCCTTCCCTGCGGCTGCCTTCTTGGCTGGCACTTCTGCCTCCTTGTGCGGCTGAGGAAAACCACGGTGGATTCCTCGTCGTTCCTGATGATGACAACACTTGGTGGCTTCGTAAAGCACCCGAAACACCTTGAGGTCAAGGCGACCGGCGGGGAAACGACCGAAGAATTTCCGAAAAGCGTTGTGCAGAAGGGTTTCCAACGCACCACATCGGCGCCGGAGTGCGTCCAGAATTTCTTCACGACACGCGCACAAAGTTCGTGTCGAACGGCCGTTTGGCGCAGTGTTGTCGTTGGCAACAGACTTCGGAAGGAGTGGTGAAGCGATGCGTGTGGTCAGTCTTGTGCCGTCGTTGACGGAGTCGATCGCGGTCACGCACGCACACCTTCTGGTCGGTGCGACGGACTGGTGCACACACCCTTCGAACCTCGCAGTGGTGCGTGTTCGCGGTACCAAGAATCCCGATCTCGAACGCATCGAAGCACTCGCTCCGGACCTTGTGATCGCGAACGCCGAAGAGAATCGCGCGGTCGATCTCGACGCGTTGCGTGCTCGCGGCATCACCGTGTGGATGACGTCTCCCAGCACTGTCGACGAAGCACTCGATCAACTCGACGAACTGCTGCTCGCGATCACCGATGACATCCCCCCGTGGTTGCACGAGGCACGTTCGGTGTGGGGACCGCGGTACGACGGTCCGCGCCGCAGCGCCGTCGTACCGATCTGGCGGCGGCCGTGGATGGCATTGGGACGGGACACGTTCGCGGGTGATCTGCTGACCCGCATCGGCATCGACAACGTGTTCGCGGATTCGGCCGAACGTTATCCCCGGTTCGACCCCGAAACATTGCCGCCGTACGACGTCGCGGTGTTGCCCGACGAGCCTTATGCGTTTGCACCCGACGACGGGCCGGAGGCATTCCGGCAGCCGGCGAAGTGCGTCTCCGGGCGGCATTTGACCTGGTACGGCCCCTCGCTGGTCGAGGCGCGGGCCGTGCTCACCGAACAGCTGGCGTGACGTGCGACACGATTCCTGCCGGTTCAGGTAGACAGTAAGGTTTGCCTCACCTACGCTCGCCTGGTGCCGGAGATGACCGCGAAGAAGAAGTGCTGCAAGGACAAGCCGAGGTGCAAGAAGTGCCCGGTCGTCCTGAAGCGGCTGGCTGATGCCGGCTGCGCGGAGCGGCTCGACCGGGTGCACTACAAGGTCGACAAGAAGGTCCCGAAGAAGGTGCTGAAGGAAGCGCGCTCCCGGTAACTACCGGTTCAGGAGGCGCGCCGCAGCGTGATCGTGTCGGTGGCCTCGCGCAGCAGCCCGGGGATCGTGACGTGCGCGGCCTGACCGGTCGCCTCGAGGTCGTCGCCCCACCACCAGCCGTGCGCGCTGATCGTCTGCAGCTCCAGCTCCTCCTGGTTCGCGAACGTGACGTCGACCGCGTCGACCGCGACCGCGAAGAACGTCTGGGTCTGGATGATCCGGCAGCCGCCCCACTCGAACTCGATCGTGTTCGTCGCCACCGGCGTCCCGAGCGCGTCTCTGGGCAGCACGATGCCGACCTCCTCGCGCAGCTCGCGGCAGGCGGCCTCCACGATCGTCTCACCGGCCTCGACCCCACCGCCGATCGTGAACCAGTACGGAACGTCGGGTTTCAGCGGATCCCAGCCATGCAGGAGCAGCACTTTGCCGTCCGGGCGCACCGGCAGCACACGAGCCGTCGTCCGGCGGACGACGGTACCTGGAGGTGGCAACCGAGATTCACTCACACCACAAAACGCTAGACGACGTTCCGCAACTCAGGTCGGGCAATGCGGCGCGTCTCCCGAGTTGTTGCCACAGACATCTACGATCGAAGGTATGAGCGCGCGTATCGGTCTGGGCCTTGCAGCCCTCGGTCGGCCCGGCTACATCAACCTCGGTCATGACGACGATCTGCCGGCCGGACGAGCCGTCGAGGATCTGCGTACACGCACGCACGAACTGCTGGAGCAGGCGTGGCGTGCGGGTGTTCGCTACTTCGATGCCGCGCGTTCGTACGGGCTTGCCGAAGAGTTCCTCGGTGGGTGGCTCACGCCGGAACGCCGGTCCCAGCTGACCATCGGCTCCAAGTGGGGCTATACGTATGTCGCGGACTGGCAGCACAACGCCGAGACGCACGAGGTGAAGGATCACGCGCTCGCGACCTTCGAGCGGCAGTGGCCCGAGACCTTGCAGGCGTTGGGTGGTGCACCGGACTTCTATCTCGTGCACAGCCTGACGACCGACAGCCCGGCGCTCGCCGATGACAAGTTGCTGGACCGTCTCCGCGAGCTCGCGGACACCGGCGTACGGGTCGGTTTGTCGACGAGTGGACCGCATCAAGCGGCCGCGTTGCGTAAGGCGCTGGACCTCGACGGACCGTTCACAGCGGTCCAGTCCACCTGGAACGTCCTGGAGACCTCTGCCGGCGCCGCCCTCGCCGAAGCACACGACGCCGGCTGGTTCGTGGTCGTGAAGGAGGCTGTCGCCAACGGCCGCCTCACCGCCAAGGCAGGCGAGACACCCTTCAACGTCTTCGCCCGCAAACACGGCGTCGCCCCCGATTCCCTAGCGATCGGTACGGCGCTCGCCCAGCCGTGGGCGGACATCGTACTAAGTGGCGCAACCACGGCCGAGCAACTCGAAAGCAACCTCGCCTCCCGCACCGACGGCCCCCTGGCCGAGTTCGTCCAGCAACCCGACGAATACTGGACGGAGCGCTCCGCCCTCCCCTGGATCTAAACCCGACTGCGCATCTCGATCGCGAACGATTCCTGCGCGGCCTGCATCTTCGCCGATTCCTCGGGGTCGGCGAAGAACGTCGGATCGAAGTCGTGCAGGTGCGTCTGCAACCACCAGATGTTGCCGACCGGATCCTTCACCCGGCAGCCGCGATCACCAGTGATGCGCGACTCGGTCAGCTCGGTGACCACGGTGCCACCGGCGTCCAGCGCGCGAGCGAGCGTGTGGTCGACATCGTCGACGTACACGCTCAGGAAACTCGGCGTGACCGGCCAGTCGGGCTGCGCGTCGAACGTCATCAGCACCGACTCCCCCACGGTGATCTCGGCATGCCCGATCGTCCCGTCCGGGTTCGGCCAGCGCCCTGACGCCTTCACGTCAAAGACGTGCTCCACGAAGGCGAGAAACTGCTCGGCGCCGCGCACAACGACGTACGGGGTGACTGTCGACTTCCCACCAGGGTTCTTGTTCATGACGACGATCCTCGCGGAGGTAGCGGCCAGTGGGTGTCCGCTTGTGACAGGCTGGTTCCATGGCTCGGCGGGGATTGCGGAAGATGCGGACCGGCATCGTGATTTTGGTGTTGCTGGTCGTTGTCGGCGGCGGTGGGTATGTCGGGTGGGTGTTGGTGCAGCGGTCGGCGCCGGTGTCGTTGCCGACGCCGACCGGGCAACTGCAAGTGGGTCGGCAGACGTTCGAATGGACCGACACGGCACGCAAGGACCCGTACGTCGCTGGGCCGCGGAAGCTGAGCGTGTTCGTCTGGTACCCGGTGGCCAAGGGTGTGACCGGGCGCAAGGTTGCTTACGTTCCGGGCCAGTGGACCGGACTGCAGTTGAAGGCGCCGGTGTCGATTCTGGAAGGGCCGCTCGACAGCCTGCACGACCCCGCGCTCGATCACGCGGCGGTCGCGCCCGGGCGGTTCCCGGTGGTGGTTCTGTTGCCGGGGATGGGGTTCTCCGCACCGATGTATGCCGCGCTCGCCGAGGACCTCGCGAGTCACGGCTATCTGGTCGCGGGAGTCACCCCGACGTACAGCGCGAACCTCACCGTCCTCGACGGCCGGACCATCTCGAGCATGCCGGCGGCCAACCCGTCCAACCTCGGCGACAACTCGCCCGGCGCGATCGAAGCGGGTGATCATCTCGTCAACAGTTGGGCCGCCGACGCGCGGTTCGCGGCAACGCAGGTGGCCAAGGAACTCCCGGACAGCGTCGACCCCGCGTTCGGACCGTCGTACGTCGGCCATTCGTTCGGCGGGGCCGCTTCGCTGGAGGCGTGCCGGACCGACGCACGATGCGCGGCCGCGATCGACATCGACGGCAGCCAGTACGGCGAGGTCGTGAAGAAGGGCGTGCAGGCACCGATCATGCTGCTCGGTGCCGACGACTCGTGTATCACCAGCGTGTGCGGGCCGGACGCCAAGAACGACACCGATCGCAATCGCGCCTTGTCGTTGCTCAAGGCAAGCACCAACACGTCGTGGTGCGCGACGATCCCCGGCACCCGCCACTTCAACTTCACCGACTACGGCGCCTACTACCTGGCCTGGCCGCTGCGCAGGTACCTCCCACTCGGCACCATCGATCGTCGTCGCGCCCTCACCCTCGAGAACGGCTACGTCAGCACGTTCCTCTCGCACGCGCTGCGCAACACCCCAGCCCCCGGCGCCCCCGCCTGCGCTTCCTAGAGATCGAGTTCGTAGTTCTGACCAACGACAGGGTCACCCCAACTGTCGTGAGTCTCGGAGCTCGTGAGGCGGAAGCCGCGCGCCAGGTAGATGTGACGCGCGGCCACCAGCGGCGCGTTCGTCCAGAGCACCATCCGCTTGTAGCCGGCTTCGCGGGCGAAGGCGAGGCAGGTGTCCACGAGCTCGGCGCCCAGCCCGTGGCCGCGCGCAGCGGGAGTCAGCAACAGCAGCCGTAGTTTCGCGGTCGCCTCGTCGGGCCCACGCACGCAGAAGATGCTGCCGACGCGTTCACCGTCCACCTCGGCGATCCACGCCGCCTCCCGGCTGTCGTCGTGCTCGGTCGCGTACGCCGCGACGATCTGCGCGATCAGCGTCTCGTACGCGAACCCCCAGCCGTACTCGGCCGCATAGGTCTCCGCGTGCGACTGCACCACCCAGCCCAGATCCCCCGGCTGTCCCACTTTCCTGATCACCAGAACCCCAATCTACTGACACAGTCGTTTCAGTAGCTCATACTAAGCACGTGCCGACGCCAAAGGAAGGCCCATCCGCGCGAGAACAAGAACTGCTGGAGCGCGCCTACGAGTACTCGCTCACGCACGGCCTGGCCGATCTCTCGCTGCGCCCGCTCGCCACCGCGATCGGCTCCAGCCCGCGAGTGCTGCTCTTCCTGTTCGGTAGCAAGGACGGCCTGATCCGCGCGCTCCTCACCCGCGCCCGCACCGACGAGCTCGAACTGCTCCAACAGCTCAACAGCCGGTACGACGTACCGCCCGGCCTGACCGTGGTCGCGCGGGAGCTGTGGACGTGGCTGGCCGCACCAGAACGCCGACCGCTGATGGCCTTCTGGGTCGAGGCCTACGGCCGCTCATTGGTCGCCCCTGAAGGCCCGTGGGCGGAGTTTGGCCGATCAACTGTCGAGGACTGGCTCGAACTCCTCAAGGCGAGCCAGCCGGACCCCGGTACGGCGGCCGCGGAGGCGCGTCGTACCGGCGTACTGGCGATGTTGCGGGGTGCGTTGATCGACCTGCTGGCGACCGGCGACCTGGATCGCACGACCGCCGCGGTCGACGCCTACCTAACCGACTAGTTCACTGTGTCGACTAGTTCGAAGGTCACGCTGCGCTTGACGATGTCGGCCTCGACGAGCTTCACCCGGACCGCCTTGCCGAGCGGGAGGTTCGCCGTACCGGTGACGCGTCCTTCGACCGCAGGTGCGGACAGGACGACGATGCCGCGGTTCGGTTCGCGGTCGTCGATGTCGGTGATCACGCCGTCGAACTCGGCGCCGACCTGATCCTTCAGGAGACCGGCCTCGACCATGCCGACGATCGCGCGCTCATAGGCGTTGGCGCGGCGGTCGGCCTCCTCCATGATCTTCGGCAGCTCATCCATCGACTCGAGCACCCAGGCGGGCACCTCGGTACCGGCCGACAGCGCGAGGCAGATCTCGCCAGCCCAACGATCGATCAGCCGGCGCAGCGGCGCGGTGACATGGGCGTACTCGGCCTTCATCGCGGCGTGCTGCGGATGCTCCGGCACGCTCCCGTTGAACGTCACGTACCCGGCGCCGCGGAACAGCACCGTGCAGGCCGCGAGCATCGCGGCGTGCGCCGGCACCTTCGGATCGAGTCCGTGGATGAACTCCGCATACGTCGTCTCGCGCGGCCAGTCGATGCCGAGCGCCTTCGCGGTGTGGCCGAGCTTGTTGCGCAGATCGTCGCGAGCCTCGGGGAGGGTCCGCAGGATGCCGATCTTGCCCTTGATCATCAGGTCGGCCGCGGCCATCCCGGTGAGCAGCGAGATCTGCGCGTTCCAGCCCTCGACCGGAAGCGGCGCACGGAACTCCAGGCTCCAGGAGCCGTCGTTCGTCACGACCTCCTGGTCGGGGATCGGCAGGTTCACACCGCCACGTTCAAGCTCGAGCTGCTCACGCAGCTTGCCGACCTCACGCAGCAACTGCAGCGATTCGGACGCCGTACCGGCATCGAGGTCCTTCTGGACGCCGGCGTAGTTCAGCTTGGCGCGCGACTTCACCAGTGCGCGTTCACAGGTGACGCCGGTGCTCTCGCCGCTGGCGTCGAGCGGGATCGTCCACAGCAACGCAGGACGCACCTGGTCTGGCAGCAGCGACGCTGCGCCCTCGGACAGCTCCGGCGGGTGCAGCGGGGTGCGCTTGTCCGGCGCGTAGAGCGTGACGCCGCGACGACGCGTCTCTACGTCGATGGGGTCGCCGTACTCGACGAACGCGGCGACATCGGCGATCGCGTAGTGCACGACGTACCCGTCGCCCGCGCGCTCGATGTGCAGGGCCTGGTCGAGGTCCATCGAGTCCGGCGGATCGATCGTCACGAACTCGAGTTCGGTCCGATCCAGCGCCGGCAACCGCGGCGCCGTACCGGCTTTGACCGCCGCGGCGACTACCTCGGGCGGGAACTCAGCCGGTACGTCGAGCTCCCGGCGGATGTCCTGCATCGACGACCGGAAGATCTCCGGCACCTCGTCGGCGAACCTGACCCTCTGCAATGGCATGGGGTCAGAGTAGCTAGGGAACTACGTTGAAGGACCGGAGGGACGCGAGGCCGTCGGCGTACCAGTGGACTTCGGTGATCGTGGCCGGGCGCAGCTCCATCCGGAAGATCGAGGCCATCGGGGCCTGCAGAACGGAGCGAACCATCAGCTTGATAGGCGTCACGTGGGTGACCACGACGACCGTCTTGCCCGGGTAGCGGGCGAGCAGGCCGTCCCGCGCCGAGCGAGCGCGCCGGGCACAGGTGTCGAACGATTCGCCGCCGGGCGGCGTGACCGTGGTCGACTCCAGCCAGTCGTTGAGCTGATCAGGCCACTTCTCCTGGACCTCGGCGAACGTGTAGCCGTCCCAGTCACCGAAGGAGCACTCGACCCAGCCCTCGTCCACCACCGCTTCGAGCCCTAGCCGGGTGGCGACGGTCTCGGCGGTCTGCCGGGTGCGCACCATCGGCGACGTGACGATCGCGTCGACGCCTCCTTGGCGGGCCAGATACTCGGCTGCCGCGGCCGCTTGCGCGAAGCCGGTCTCACTCAGGCCCGGGTTGTCGCCCGTGGATCCGGAGAAGCGCTTCTCAGCGGTATGCGGCGTCTCACCGTGGCGCAGGAAGATCAGGTGGGTCGGCGGCTCGGTCTCGGGACTCCAGCCCGGCATGCTCTTCTTCCGCTCGTCCTTCGCGACGGCCGGCTTGACCGGCTCGGGCTTCAGCGGGATCGGGACGCCGTCGAGGGCGTTGTTCGCGAGCGCGTCGGCGGCGGAGTTCTGCGCGCGCGGCACCCAGGTCCACTTGGTACCGCGCGGCGCGAGACTCTTTGCCTTGACCGCCAGCGGCTTCATGTCCGGGTGCTTGATCTGCCACCGGCCGGCCATCTGCTCGATGACCAGCTTGGAGTCCATCCGCACCTCGATCGAGGCGTTCGGCGCGTACTCCGCGGCGAGCTCGAGACCCGCGATCAGACCGGAGTACTCCGCGACGTTGTTGGTCGCGACGCCGAGCGTCTTGCCGTCCTGCGCGATCACCTCACCCGTCGCCGGGTCGCGCACGAGAGCGCCGTACGCGGCCGGTCCCGGGTTGCCCCGGGACCCTCCGTCCGCCTCGACGATCACGTGCGTGTAGGTCATACCGCGGACTCCGACGTGCGCACGAGGATCCGGCCGCACTCTTCACAGCGCAGTACGGCGTCCGGGGCGGCGGCCTTGATGAGGTTCAGGTCGGACGGCGCGAGCTCCATCCGGCAGCCCATGCAGCGCTTGCCGACGAGCGGCGCGGCGCCGATGCCGCCGTTGTGCTCACGCAGTCGCTGGTACTGGGTGACGAGCGGATCGGGCAGGTCGGCCAGCACCTCGGTGCGCTTCTCGTTGATCCCGGCGCGCTGCTCGTCGAGCTCCTTCAGCGACGCGTCCCGGGAGGCCTCCAGCTCGGTCTGCCGACCGGCGAACGCCTCGGCGCGGGTCCGCAGCTCGGTCTGCACGACCTCGGCCGCCTCCAGCTTCTCCATCACCTCGAGCTCGGCGTCCTCGAGGTTCGAGATCCGCCGCTCCAGCGAACCGATCTCGTGCTGCAGGTTCTCCAAGTCGCGCGGCGACGTGACCTGACCGGAGTCGATCCGCTGCTGGTTGCGCGCCTTGCGCTGGCGGACCTGGTCGACATCGCTGTCGGCCTTCTTCTGCTCACGCTGCAGGTCCCCGACCTCGGTGTCCGCGGTCACCAGCTCGCCGTCGACGACGGACTTCTCCGCGAGGAGCTCGACCAGAGCCTGATGCTCCGGCAGCGATTTGCGCTTGTGCGCGACCTGATCCAGCTGCAGGTCGAGATCCTGCAGGTCCAAAAGACGGCGTTGGACGGCGGGCTCGGCGTTCAGAGTCGGCTCCTTAGATCGTTCAGTTTGCGCTCAGAGGGGGTCTGGGGAGTCAGCGCCGTAGCGAGCAGGTACTCGGTGCGGTGCATCGGTGCGCGGGGGCGGAGGGTTCGATGCGGAGCATCTAGCCCTTTGCACTCGTGCGGCGAGGTGCCGTGCCGGGTGCCGCGCAGTAGGCGATGGGTCCCCAGACCCCCTCTCACAGCCGCAAGGTCCATGCGTCAGTGACGAGCGTCGAGATGTGAGTGTCTACGGTACTGCCTTGCGCGGCCAGGTTTTCCCGCAGGAGGCGGTCGGCGTCCCGGAGCCACGGCCATTCGCTGGCCCAGTGGGCGACGTCGACGAGGGCGGGGTCGCCGTACGCCTGCGCTTCGGTGGCGGGGTGATGCCTGAGGTCGGCGGTCACATAGGCGTCGACGCCGGCTGCGCGCACCTTCGCGAACTCCGAGTCCCCCGCTCCCCCGACGACCGCGAGGGAGGTGATGAGGCGGTCAGGATCACCAGCGACCCGTACGCCGTGCTGTGTCTTGGGGAGGTTGTCCGCCACGAGCTGCGCGAACTGCTTGAGCGGGAGCGGTTCCGCCAGTACGCCGACCCGGCCGCCACCGCGTTCACTCGGCAGCGTGGCCAGCTCATACACGTCGTACGCCGGCTCCTCATACGGATGCGCCGCCTTCATGGCCGCCACCACAGCACGACGCTTGTGCCGCGGCAGGATCATCTCGAGCCGGTTCTCCGCGACCACTTCGATGTCCCCGACCCGACCGATGGCTGGGTTCGCACCTTCGAGCGGCCGGAACGTTCCCTCGCCGGCTGAACTCCACGCCGCTCGGTCGTAGTCACCCAGCTCACCAGCACCCGCGACCGCCATCGCCTCCAGAACCCCTTGGGTGTCGGCCACTGGGACGAAGACGACGATCTTGTCCAGCGGGTCCGCGGGCATCGGGTTGAGGGGGCGGGTGTCTTGCAGGCCGAGGGCTGCCGCGAGGGCGTCACTGACGCCGGGGTTGGCGTTGTCGGCGTTGGTGTGACAGACGTGCAGGGCCGTGTTGCTGCGGATCAGGTCGTGGATGACCCGGCCCTTGGGGGTGGTTGCGGCGACGCTGTTCACGCCTTTGAGGAGTAGCGGGTGGTGGGTGACGAGCAGGTCGAACTCGCCCGCGATCGCCTCGTCCACCACCTCGCGCATCGGGTCCACCGCGAACAGCACCCGCCGTACCGGCTGGTCCGGATCACCCGTCACCAGTCCGACCGCGTCCCAGGACTCAGCCCAGGACGGGTCGTACAACCGGTCGAGTACGGCGATGACATCGGCGAGCCTCGGGTTCACGAGGCCCATCCTTGCAAACCTGGCTAGATCAACCAGGCGGTGGTGTCGCCGGGGAGTTTGGCGCCTTCGAGCGGCCCGCTGGACAGCACGACCGCCGCGTCGTCGGGCAGCTCGACCGGGGCCTCACCGAAGTTGGTGATCGACTGCCAGCCGCCGGGACGGGTGAAGTGCAGCACCCAGTCGACGCCGTCGCTCCAGGTCAACTCGTTGGCGGTCTGCAGACCACGCCGTACGGCGAGAGCCTTGCGGTAGAGGCTGAGCGTCGACTCGGCAACGCCGTCCTGCGCCTCCACCGAGTACTGACCGAACCACTTGGGCTGGAGCAGGTGCGAACCGCCGGTCCCGAAGCCGAAGGAGAGACCGCCGACCGTCCACGGGATCGGGACGCGGCAGCCGTCGCGGCCCTTCTCGGCACCCTTGGAGCGGAAGTACGCCGGGTCCTGCAGGTTGGCCGCGGGGAGTTCGCCGACCTCTTGCAGCCCGAGCTCCTCGCCCTGATACAGGTACGCCGATCCCGGGAGCGCGAGCATGAGCATGATCGCGGCGCGCGCCCGGCGCAGGCCGAGCTCGACGTCGACCGTCGGCTCGGTGCCGTTGCTGAGCAGCCACGCCTTGCCGTCCTGCCAGCCGCCGGTCGGGTCCTTGGGCAGGCCGTAGCGGGTCGCGTGCCGGACCACGTCATGGTTGGAGAACACCCACGTCGACGACGAACCGTTCTGGTCGGCGAGCGCGAGGTTCTCCTCGATCACCTGGCGGAACTTGCCGTAGTCCCAATCGGCCTGCAGCAGATCGAAGTTGAACGCCTGCCCGAGCCCGTCCGCGCTGGCATAACGCGCCCGCCGAGCGGCCGGGACGAACGCCTCGGCGACGGCCGACCGGGGCGGGTCGTACTCGTTCAGGACCGTGCGCCACTCGCGATAGATCTCGTGTACGTCGTCCCGGTCCCACAGCGGGTGAATCCCGTTCGACTCGGACTGCCGGGGTAGCTCGGTCTTCGACTTGAACGGCTCGGTCAGGTCCTTCACCAGGGCGTGGGCGACGTCGACGCGGAAACCGTCGACCCCACGATCGGACCAGAAGCGGAGCGTGGTCAGGAAGTCGTCGCGCACCTCGGGGTGGGCCCAGTTCAGGTCGGGCTGCTCGGCCGCGAACAGGTGCAGGTACCACTGGCCGTCCGGGGTCCGGGCCCAGGCGGAACCACCGAAGATCGAGTCCCAGTCCGAAGGCGGCTGCTCGCCGTCCCCGTCGCGGAAGATGTAGCGCTCGCGGGCCGGGTCGCCGGGCTGAGCGCTGAGCGCCTCCTGGAACCAGACATGCCGGTCGGAGGTGTGGTTCGGCACGATGTCGACGATCAGCTTGATGTTCGCCGCGTGCAGCGCCTCGACGAGCTGACCGAAGTCGTCGAGCGTGCCGAGCCGCGGGTCCACGTTGCGGTAGTCGTCGACGTCGTACCCGCCGTCGGCCAGCGCGGACGGGTAGAACGGGCTCAGCCAGACCGCGTCGATGCCGAGGTCGATCAGGTACGGAACGCGGCTGAGGATGCCCTGCAGGTCACCCACACCGTCGCCGTCGGAGTCGGCGAAGCTGCGCGGGTAGATCTGGTAGACGACGGCCTGCCGCCACCAGTCGGGGTCAGCCGTCTGGGTACTGGTCACCAAAAGCCTCACTTTTGTGATTAATATAGACTCTAAATTTAGGTTCTGCAGTATTCTGCGCGCGGATCTGCACTGAGGTCAAGAGGGGTCACCATGACGAGCGCTCCGGTCACCGCGGCGACACCGCCGCTGCTTCGCCGCGTCAACGCCGGCAAGCTACTGGGAGTGCTCTCGACCGCCGGGGTGATGACCGGAACCGGCCTGATCCAGGCCACCGGCCTCACCCGCGCCACCGTGCACGCCGTCTGCAACGACCTGATCGGCATGGGCTGGGTGATCGAGCTCGACCCCGGTCGCGACGACACCGCGGTCGGTCGCCCGTCGCGGCGGTTCGAGTTCAACAGCCGGGCGGGCTATGTCCTCGGCATCGACATCGGCGCCGGCCGTACGACGGTCCTGGTCGCCGACCTGCGCGGCGTCACGCTGGCCAGGGCCAGTCGGTCGCTGTCCGCGGTGAAGACGCCTGCTGAGCGGACCGCGCTGGTGACCGAGGCCGTCGTCGAAGCATTGGCGGTTGCCGATGTATCGGATTCTCAGGTGCTCGCCGCGGGTGTCGGGGTCGCCGCTCCGGTCGATCGGGCCGGCAACATCCTGGTCGACGACGAGTTCTGGCGGCGCTTCGACACCGACCTCGGCCAGCGCCTCACCTCCTTGCACGGCTGGCCGGTGCTCTTGGAGAACGACGCCAACCTCGCCGTCCTCGGCGAGCACTGGCGCGGCCAAGGCCAAGGCATCGACGACCTCGCGGTCCTGCTGGCCGGCGAACGCTTCGGCTCCGGCCTGATGGACTCCGGCCGTCTCCTCCACGGCAGCCGCGGCGGCGCCGGCGAAATGCTCTACCTCAAGCTCGTCGAGGGCGTCGGCGACACGCATGGCATCGCCCGCATAGCCAGAGACCAGGCCACCGCCATCCTCGCCGATCCCACCATCGAAACCAGCCTCCGCGCGCTCGCCCACCCCTCGGCCGGCACCGTCGGGGCGGTGACCGCGGAGCAGGTGTTCGCGGCGGCCGCTGCTGGGGATGAAGTTGCCCTCGGCATCCTTCGCTCGTTGGCAGCTCGGACGGCCAGGGTCGTTGCCACGTTGGGGATCCTGGTCAATCCCGAGCTCGTGGTGATCGGCGGTGCGGTGGCCGAGGCTGCCGGACAACTGCTCCCGGATATCGAGGAGCAGCTGTCCGGATACACCAGTACGCCGCCGCGCGTGGCAGTGTCTTCACTCGGCGACGCGATCGTTTCGGTCGGCGCCGTCCGCCACGCACTCAACTACGTCGAGCAGCACGCACTGGATCTGGAGCTCACGCGCTCCGGGTGAGCGCCCGCGCGACCGCTTCCAGCACGATCACGTTCCGGCCCGAGGTCGTTGCCGACGGCACCCCGGCCGGGACCAGCGCCTGATCCTCCGGAATGCCCGTGCACAACACGAACACGTCATCACGACGCCCCTGCAGCAAGAACTCCAGCGCCTCGCGAATCCACGGCGTACGACCCGCGTCCTGGACGGCGATCACCAGCGGCCGGCCCTTCGCCGCCGCGGCCGCCTGAGCCAGCGCGTCCTCGGACTGCTCACCCTCGGAGTGCTGATCCTCGAACAGCGCAGCCTCCTTCTCCGACAGCCGATGCTGGTCCCGCAGCACCACACCATCCGACCCCGGAGCGATCCGGGCGAAGATCTCCGGCAGGCCGCTGAAGTACGGGTGCCACGCCGGGTGCAGCCCCTGCGTCAGATCGATCACGTACGGCGTCGCGCCCAGCGCGGGGAACGTCTGTCCCGCGACAACCCGGTCGGCCACCTCACGGATCGCCGCCCCGTCGAACGCGGTCTGCCGCTTCCGCTGCGCCAGCGACGCGGCCAAACGCCGTACCCGCGAGGCCGCGTCGGCGACCCGCTCGGCCGGCAACGAACCGTTGCCCACGGCATCGACAATGTGCTTGGTCAGACCTTGCGGATCCGCAGCACCGATCGCGATCATCGCGAGGTCGGCACCGGCCCGGATCGAGGCGACCGCCGCGTCCTCGATCGACATCATCTTGGTGATCGCCTGCATCTCCAGCGCGTCGGTGGTGATCACGCCGTCGAACCCCAGCTCCTCCCGCAGCAGTCCGGTCAGGATCCGGTGCGACAGGGTGGCGGGCTGATCGTCGTACGCGGAGAAGACGATGTGCGCGCTCATGACGAGGTCGGTACCGGCCGCGATCGCCGCCTTGAACGGCGCCAGCTCGACCGCCTGCACCTCGTCGATCGACCGGTCGACCCGTGGCAGATCCAGGTGCGAGTCGGTCGCGACATCGCCATGACCCGGGAAGTGCTTCGGGCACGCGGCGATCCCGGCCTCGAGCACACCCTCGACGAACGCGACACCGTGCCGCGAGACCCGGTCGGCCGTCGTACCGAAGGAGCGCGTCGAGATGATCGGGTTCGCCGGGTTGCTGTTCACATCGACCGACGGCGCGAGCATCAGGTCGATCCCGAGCGAGGCCAGCGTGGCGGCCGCGTCCCGCGCCGAGGCCCGGGTCAGGTCGACATCGTCGAGGTCGCCGAGCGTGCGCGGCGACGAGAGCGGCCACGGGTTGGCCGGCGCGAGGTGACTGAACTCGCCACCCTCGTGATCGATCCCGATGATCACGTCCGGCCGCTCGGCGCGCAGGCTCTGCGTGAGCGCGAGCACCTGCTCGGGACCCGTCACGTTCCGGGTGAACAGGATGACGGCGCCGAGACCGTCCGCGACGGCGCGGCGCAGGTTGTCGGGGGCGGTGGTTCCGGCGAAGCCGACGATCAACGCGCCGGCAGCATCACGTTCCAGGTGGTCGGTCATGCCGACACCCTCTCTCGTGGTGCGTTAATTCGCCAGCCCCCTTTTCGAAATCTCACTCTCAAAAACGGTGGTCGCGACGGCGAGGTCCTGCCAGGCCATCCCGACGCTCTTGAAAATCCGCCTCTTCGTGGGGTCGATCGGTACGTCGCCGCGCAGCACCGCGCCGAGTTCGAGGGCCGCATCCGCGGCGAGGGTCCCGGCCGCAACCGCCTGGATCACGTCACCGGCCTCGGTGGTCGCGGCCGTCTTCGACTCGACGACGACCTGGGCGTCCTTGAACAGCCCGGCCGGAAGCTCGGCCGCGGTCGGTGTGTGCGAGCCGACGGCCACCACAATCACATCCGGCGCGAGCGTGTCCGGGACGACCGGCGTGGAGGCCGACGTACAGCAGATGACGACACCGGCGGTTTCGAGGTCGGCCGTCGTACCGGGTTGTGCCTCGACGCCGAGCGATCGGCCGTAGGCGGCGAGCCCCTCGACAGCCTCAGCCCTCCTGCCGTGGACGGTGAAGTCCTTGCACCATCCCAGCTCGACCAGCATCCGCAGATGCGCCCGCGCCTGGACACTCGTCCCCACGATCGCTGTCCGACCACGCGCACCGCCGAGCGCCGCGATCCCGACCATCGACACCCCAGCAGTCCGTACGGCGGTCAGCTCCACCGCATCGATCACCGCGACGGCGCTCAACGTGCTCGAGTCGAACAACACGTACACGCCTTGCACTCGGGGTAGCTGTCGGCTGGGGTTGTCCGGCGCGATCGTGGCGATCTTCACCCCGGTCAGCCGCTCATCAGCCGCCGGCATCAACAACAACTCACCACCAGGCGCCTGAAACCCCGACCGCGCCGCACTCCGCTCCAAAGTCCACGGATCAGCCCCCGCCCGCCGAATCCCCGCCACCACGCGTTCCGCCGGCACCGCCAGTACGTCGTCCCCGGTGAACTGCTGAATCATCCAGCCTCCTTCATCAACCGCTCCCGGAACTCCGCCAACGGCAACACAACCTCACCGTCCTCCGCGAGAATCCCCGACAGCGTCGCCGTCTGCGCATCGAAGTCCATCACCACGTCGACCATGGTGAACGTGAAGTCGGCCCGCCCGTCCCGCCGCCGCTCGAACTCCCCCAGCAGCCTTTGACGTACCCACCCGTCGGCCTCGTCAGTGAAGAACAGTCGCTCGAGCTCAGACTCCCCGGTCAACTCACACTCCCCCTCAGACACAGTGATCGTGACCCGCGACCACCGGGACAAGACGGCCAGGTCAGCCGCGGAGACCTCCACGATCGGAATCCCCAGCCCATAAAGCTCCTCAGCCACCATCGCCCCGATCACCAGAATCGGATCCGCCCGCAACACCACCAACGCCGCCGGCCCAACCCCCGCCCGCAACATCTCCGCCAACACACTCGCACTAGACGAAGACCCCCGACTCCCCGGCATCACCACCACCCGCCCACCCAACCGCTCCCCAAACTCCGGATGCCGCTCATCCGTAATCACCCCCGTCGCCGCATCCGTCCCACCCCACAACGACAACGGCTCCCCCAACACCAACACCCCACCAACCGCCGTACCCCCATGCAACCCCCGCCCACCCAAACCCATCACCCCCACATGCTCCCCCACCCCACCTTGAGCACCGCCCAACCACACCGGCGGGTGCGCGAGCACCTTTGTGGATGCTCAGGGCCACCCAACGCCCATCAGACTCCACAAAGGCGGCACCACGTGGTCGATCGATACCCAAAATGCCCCACCGCCCGACCTTGAGCACGGCCCAACCATTCCGGCGGGCGTCACGTGGCTGACGGGTGCTCAAGGTGCCTCGCCTAGGGCGTCGGCCGCGTTTATGGGTGAGCTCCGGGCATCACGTACCTCAGCCACAGCCCGTCGGCCCCAGGCAGGGTGTACCTCGGTCGCCGACCTCGCCATCCCCCTCAGCCATCTGCTTGGCGCGCGCGAAGCTTTCAGTCGACCGCCGGAGGCGGTCGGGTCGCGCGGCGGGCCAGGCAAGCGACTCGGCCGGGTACGTCGCGTTGTGGCTGAGCTTGTTTCGGCCGATCAAAAGACGGGGTGGCTGAGCGACGCGGTGGCTGAGGGGGATGGTGCGGCCGGTGACCGCGTTCTCCATTGCTTGGGGCTGACGGGTTGTGGTTGCGGTCCGGGAAAGACGCTCCGCGGGCAGCGGCGCGATGGGCTCGGATTGTTTGATGGGGCGGGGGTTTGCGTGGAGTTACTGCCTCTCAGCGGCAGCAATCATCCGCAAAGCGGGGGTGGGGGGTTAGTGCCAGGAGGTGGGGTCTCGGGTTACTTGGGCGGTTCGGGCTGAGGTCAGGCAGTCGGCGAGGGTGCCGAAGGTTACTTGGACGCCTAGGTTGACGGGGGCGTACCAGGCCCATTTGGCGGAGTTGGTCATCACGTGGCGGGTTTGGGGACGCAGGACCGACGTCACG
This sequence comes from Kribbella sp. NPDC051587, assembly GCF_044453945.1. Classification (NCBI taxonomy): domain Bacteria; kingdom Bacillati; phylum Actinomycetota; class Actinomycetes; order Propionibacteriales; family Kribbellaceae; genus Kribbella; species Kribbella sp. NPDC051587. The sequence goes on along the minus strand of NZ_JBITDE010000003.1, from coordinate 308,611 downwards.
TAGGTGCAGGTGTCGACCAGGACGCGGATGCCGGCCGCCTCCACGTCGGTGAGCCAGCCGTTGCTCTCGGCAACCTTTGCGGTGGCGCGGTTGGTGGAGGCCCAGACCTCGACATTCGGCGACATCGCTTCACCAGCGCGCACGAGAGCCGCCAGCTCCTCGAACTCGCGGACCGACAAGTGCGGCGTACCGATGCTGACCGCATCCAGCCGCCCCGCCCCAGGGCTCGACAGTTCATCACGGGCAGCACGCAACATCGCCGGAGTGATGCGGTGGACCGTCTCCACGGCATCACCTTGGTGGGCGGCTTCGGGCGTCGTACCGGCGACGTGGAAGAGGCCGATGCCGCCGCGGGAGGCGGCTGCCGCACCGAACGCCTTCAGGTGATCCTCGGGAACCCGCTCCGCCCAGCCGGTCAGCAGAGGGACGCGGTCGGAGGCGAGCTTGCCGGTGAGGTGACCGAGGGCGGCCCAGGCCGCGTCCATCCGGAGGATGTGGGCGGGCAGTGGGCTGAGGTCGAGCTCGACCCGGGCGCGGCGGTTCTCGTCGAGGTGCAGACCCGCGTACGGCGCTCGCCCGGTCAGCCCGGCGCAGATGTCGACGAAATCGCCGTACCGGTCGGTGCGGGCGCCGAGGACCGAGTTCGCGAAGGCGATCGCGTTGGACTCGGCCCAGGCGATGTGTTCGCCGAAGGCGGGGCGTCGGGCGTCCTGGTACGGCGCGCAGGTCCAGGTCGGTGTGGCACCGAGGGCTGTGTACGCGTCCATCAACCGCCGGGCGTCCTGGCGCTCGGATCCGGCCAGCCGGACCAGGCCGGGGTGCAGGAGGTCGAGGGAGCCGACGTTCAGACTCGTCGGTACGACGACGCGCCCGCCGAGCTCGACGAGTCGCTCGGCGAAATCCAGTCCGGCCTGGCCGTGATGGAGGCAGCCGTCGACGTGCGCCGAGGTGATCGGCACCAGGGACCGGGCGCCGAGGGTGCGGGCCAGTCCGATGATCAGCCGCATCGCCAGCGCCACCGCAGGGCCGGCCGCACCGTCGAGGAGCTCGCGCTCCGCCGCGGTCAACGCCACGTCCGCCATCCGACCTCCGGTCGCCCGCGGGTCGCGATCACGCCGATCCGCGGCCTCATGCTACCGGTCCGGCAGAGCGCCGATTTTCGGCCGCCAAACGGCCTTCAGTGTCATCGTTGTCAGGGTCAGTCAAGGTCTCGTCCGAGCGTCTTTCTGCAGGTTCGGCGCGGATTCATCCCGATCACCCCTCGCCGATCGGGCCGACTACAGATAACGTTGTCTCTCGACCTTGACCGCCCCCGACGGAGCCCGACACGTGACCGAGCAGAACCCTCAGCACCGCACGCCTGAACCTTCCGTGCGCGAGCCGTTCTCCCCTGCCCGGCCCACGACCACCACCTTCCCCGGCAGGACCACGGCCCGGTACGGCGGATCGGCGGCGCGGCGGACCTGGGGACCGGCTCGGGCTGACGGAGTGGGCGCGGTTCGGCTGATGGCGGGGGGACGATGAGCGGCGACACAGTGAGCACGGTTCTCGGGATCGACATCGGCGGCACGAAGATGGCCGCCGCTCTCGTGTCCGCGGACGGAACGATCGTCGTCGGCGACCGGATCGCGACGCCGGCGGGCGAGGCCGACCAGGTGTTCGCGGCGCTCGGCGAACTGGTCGGCCGGGTGCTCGGCAACGCCGCTCCACTGGCGGTCGGGATCGGCTCGGCCGGCCCGCTCAACGCCAAGCACGGGCTGGTGTCGCCGGTGAACATCACCGGCTGGCGGAACTTCCCGCTCGTCGACCGCGTGCGAGCGCTGGTCGACGTACCGGTGACGCTCGGGGTGGATGGGCATTGCTTCGCGCTGGGTGAGTTCTGGACCGGCGCCGGGCGGGGCGCGCAGACGCTGCTGGGCATCGTCGTGTCGACCGGTGTCGGCGGTGGGCTGGTCGTCAACGGCCGGCCGCTCCTGGGCCAGTCGGGGAACGCTGCCCACATCGGGCATGTGGTTGTCGATCTGAACGGCGAGGCGTGCGCCTGCGGTTCATACGGGTGCGTCGAGACCTATGCGAGCGGGCCGCGGATGGTGGCTCGGGCCCAACGCCGGGGTTGGCGGATCGGCGAGAGCGTGGACGCCGCCGTACTGGCTGCTGATGCGGCCGCCGGGGATGAGCTCGCGCTCGCGGCCTTCGACGACGGCGCGCAGGCGCTCGCGGCCGGGATCGTCGCGACCGCGGTGACGGTCGATCTGACGACCGTGGTGATCGGTGGCGGGGTGTCGAAGGCGGGGCCGGTGTTGTTCGACCCGGTGCAGGCCTGGGTGAAGCGGCTGGCGCAACTACCGTTCGTCGCCGACCTCACCGTCGTACCAGCACAATTGGATAACGCCGGGCTCCTCGGAGCGGCCCACCAGGCCTGGGCCTCGATCAGCTGATTGCCCGTTGATGTTGCGCGACCGGGCAACATACTGCCCTTTCGGCACACCCCTCTGCGTCGGAAACGCCTGTCCCACGCATCTTTGCGCAATTCTTACCCAATTGCTCCGATCCGTGTAACGGCGACCCCTCTCCACGCGATGCAACGGATGGATGGGGTGGGGGCACGTCATCCACGGCTGGTCAAGGGGGGACCTGGATCAGCCAAAGAGGTCGGTCGATGGGGGGCCGTGGACCGGCCAGAACGCGTGAGCGGCGGAGAGGAGACTCTCCGCCGCCTCGCCGTTCAAGGCAGTGGAGTAGACGCCGGCGATCGGTCCTCAGGAGGGTGGAGGACCGCTCACCACCTCGATGGGCCTCTCGCCGGGGCCGGCGATCCGCCTTCCTGAGAGCAGGACGTCTACGTCTGCGACGACTCCACGCCGAGGACCTCACCCGCGCGTCAGCGGATCCGTAGAGCCCTACCTGCTTACGGATGCAGCCACTCGGGCTCGGGGAGGCGTGTGCGGTCCAGGCGGCCGTTGTCGTCCAGCGGGAGCTCTTCGATCGGGATCAGGTCGGCAGGGACCAGGTAGATCGGGAGTTCCTTGCCCAGGTCAAGCATCAGGCGGGCCAGGGTCGCGGGGTCGCTGTCCTCGAGGACCACGTAGCCGATCAGGCAGGTGTCGCCGCCGTGGTCGGAGATGGCGATGACGACCGCGTCGATCACGCCGGGCTGGTCGGCCAGGACGTGTTCGGTCTCGCCGGGCTCGACGCGGTGGCCGCGGATCTTCACCTGGTCGTCGGCGCGGCCGAGGTACTCGAGGGTGCCGTCGGGACGCCAGCGGCCGAGGTCGCGGCTGCGGTACAGGCGGCCGCCCGGGTGTGCTGGGTCGGGGACGAAAGCGGTCTCGGTCTCGTCCGGACGACCGATGTAGCCCTGGGCAACGGCCGCGCCGCCGAGGTGGATCTCGCCCACGCCGCCGACCGGTACCGGTCGCCCGACCTGGTCCAGCAGCCGTACGGCGACGCCGTCGACCGGGCGCCCGATCGACGGACGGTCCTCCGTCGGGTCGACCGCGTGAATCGTGGTGACGATCGACGCCTCCACCGGCCCGTATTCGTTGTACAGACGGCATTCCGGGTGCGCGTCGAGGAAGTCCCGCACCTTGTGGGTCAGCACCATCGCCTCACCACCGGCGACGATCTCGCGCAGCGCGGGCAGTTCGGGCAGCCGGCGCATCGTCGCGAGCAAGGCGGTCAGCGGGCTGAAGGCCATGAAGAGCCGCTCGACCCCGTGGTCACGCAGCGCCGAGATGACCGCGTCCGGGTCGTACCGGTCGTCCTCACCGATCAGCACCAACGCCGACCCGGACGCCAGCGCCGTGAACATCTCCTGCACGTGGACGTCGAAGCCGAACGACGTCCACTGCAGAGTCCGCAGCGAGCTCCGCGTCCGCAGGTAGTGCCGAACCAAGTTGACCGGCCCACGATGCGGTACCAGTACACCCTTCGGATTGCCGTTCGAACCCGACGTGTAGATGCAGTAGGCAAGATCATCGGCCGCGGCCTGAACCGGCGGCGCCTGGCGCGATCGCGGATCACTGTCAGAGGTCGCCACCGGTACGAGCCGCAGGCCGAGCCGATCGGCCAGGGCCGCGTCGTCACCAACCAGCGCGACCGCGGCAGCGTCGTTCACCATGAACGCCCACCGAGACTCCGGTACGCCGGGATCCAGCGGCAGGTATGCCGCCCCCGACTTGAGCACCCCGAGGACGGCGACCACCAACTCGGTGCCTCGGGCAACTCGAACCGCAACCAGCTGACCGGGCTTCACCCCGAGATCCGTGAGCTGCCAGGCGACCGCATTGGAGCGGCGGTCGAGCTCGGTATACGTGAGTTCACGTTGGCCCTGCACCAGCGCAACTGCGTCTGGCGTCCGCGCGACCTGCTGCTCGAACAGCGTGTGCAGTCCGCTCAACTCGCCGGCCACGACAGCGTCCCGGCGACCACGGCCGATCGGACCGACCGGCTCGAGATCACCTTCGAGCCGGCGCAGCGCTTCGAGGTCGGCAGCGATCGGCATCATCAACTGGGGAAGGCGAAGCCGTGGCTCAGCCGTTGCCCTGCGCAACACAGCCTGCAGGTAGTTGAGCAGCCGGTCGATCGTGCTCCGGTGGAACAAGCCCGCCCGGTAGTCCGCCGTACAGGTGATGCCGGCACCGTGGTGCGTCAACCGCAGCCGCAGATCGAGCGGCTCCGGGAGCTCCTCCTCGCCGTCCTCGAACTCCACCAGAATCTGGAAGAGCGGGTCGCGCTGGAGGATCGCCAGGTCGGTCCCCGCGTGATCGAAGGCGCCGGTCGTCACGTCGCGCACGCGATGCGCGAGCTCACCAAGGTCCGGCTCACCCGACAGGTCGATCCGAATCGGCAACGCCCGCCGAACTCCCGCCGAGGTGTCCCCCTGCGGCCGGATCAACGCCGACCCGATCGTCACATCCTCCTGCGCCGCAAACCGTCCCAGCACAGTTCCCACCGCCGCCAGCATCGTCATCAGCGGGCTGACCTTGCGCTCCCGGCTGAACACGAACACTGCGTCCCCGAGCTCGTCCTCCAGCTCCAACTTCACCGAAGCGACTTCACCCCGCCGCCCACCATCGGCCGGCAAAACCAACGGCTCGGCACCTGCGAGGGCCACCTGCCAATACCCGACATCCCGCCGCCGCCCACCAACGGCCGGCGCCATCTCCCCCTCGACCACAACCCGCCGCAGCTCCCCCACCCGACCATCCGAGTAAAGAACTGGTACGACGCTCCGCTCCCCACCAGCCGAGTCGTCTCGCGCACCCGCGTCAGGACGCTCAGCCGCCGCGCCTGAGTCGTCTCGTCCGTCCGCGTCAATCGGGTCGGCCTCTGCACCATCGTCAGCCGCGGAAGCGCCAGCCACGTCGGCGGCCTCATCCCCGTCACCTGCTGGCTCGTTCTCGGCGGACGTCTGCGTCGTACCGGGGGTTTCCGGCCCGAAGGTGCCACCCGCGAAGGGCGCGGCGGGGACAGCAGCGTCGTATCCCGTCTCGGCCGGCTCAGGAGTGGAGCTGGTGGTGTCGCTGAGGAGCGACAACTGCTCGCGCATCAGCTTGGTGACACCGTCGACGAGCTGCCCGGCCACCCGAAGCTGCTGCGACATGAGCGCCGCCATCCCGCTCCCCGGAAGCTCAGCAGCACTCGTTGCGGTCGCCGCTTCCTCAACCCGGGCCGCGAGCTCCGCGAGCCCAGTACCAAGCACAGCCAGCGCAACCCGCGCGTCGGGCTCCCCAACCGGCTCGGACGACTCAGCTTCGACCGGCGTAGCCTCAACCTCGGAGACCGCGATCTCTACCGGCTCGACAGTTTCTTCTTCCACCACAGGCGCCTCAGCAGGTTCGTTGCTCTCAGCAACCTGCTCGTCGTCCGCGCGCGTCGTCTGTACGGCGACCGCCGTGGCCAGCTTGTGCGGAGTCGTGTACGACGAGAACAGCGTTTCCGCCGTCAGCTCCACCGAGAACTGCTCGTTGATCCGGTCGATCACCGGCGCCATCGACTCCGCCGTACCGCCGAGCTCGGCGAACGTGTGGTCAACCGTCAGGTCGTAAGGATCGAGCCGCAGCACATCGCAGGTCAGATCCAGTACGGCGTCGAGCGACTCGCGATACCGCTCAGCCGACACCTCATCGCCCGACAGCGACCCCGCCTGCGCGAGGTAGTCCGCGTCGACCGAGTGCGTCTCCTCCGGCAGCGCGAACGGCGACTCCTCTTCCGCGTTGTCGTCTACTGCAGCGACCTCAGCCACCTCAGCCGGCGGATCCAGCGGAATCCGCTTCACCGCAGCACTCGACGGCGCGAACCCAACCGCCTGCGCCCGGGCTGCACGCTCGAACGCGCTCACCGAGCCACGCACAACCCCGTCGGCCACGGCCGCAGGAGCAGCGGACGACGTGTCCACCGGGTGGTGCACCCGACGGAACGGGTACGTCGGCAACGGCACGCGACCGCCGTACCCATAGACCTTCGACCACGTGATCTCGGTGCCCTGCTCGTACAGCTCAGCCAGCCCGTTCATCGTCGCCAGCACCGGGTCCTGCCCGAGGCGTTGCGCCGGAATCCACGTGCTGTTCGGCGCGATCCGCCGTCCGGCCGGGCTCAGTACGGCGTCCGGTCCGAGCTCCAGGAACCGCCGGCAACCAGCCGCGGTCACCGCCTCGACCGCATCCCCGAACAGCACCGGCTGCCGCAACTGCCCGACCAGGTAGTCGCCGTCCAGCACCGTCCCGGACTCGAGCAGCTCACCCGACCAGCTCGACACCATCGGCGTCCGCAGCGGCTTGAGCGTGATCCCACGCACTATTGTCGCGAAGTCCGCCAGGATCGGATCCACCAGCGAGCTATGGAAGGCCCGGTCGACATCCAGCCGCTGCCAAGCCACCTGCAACTGATCCAGCTGCTCGGCCAACTGCCCGACGATCACTTCGGACCCGGTCAGCACGAACGACTGCGGACCGTTGCCTGCGGCAATCTCCACGCCAGACGTCTGTGCCAGCTCGCGAACCCGGTCCGCATCCGCTCGCACCGACACCATCGCGCCCGGTGCCGTCCCACGCTGCATCAGCTCGCCGCGCTTCGCAGTCAGCCGTACGCCGTCCGCCAGCGACAGCGCCTCGGCGACACACAACGCGGCGTACTCACCAACGCTGTGACCGACCACCAGCGCAGGCTGCACGCCGAACGACTGCCAGAGCCGGGCGAGCGCAAGCTCGAACGCGAAGAGCGCCGGCTGCGCGGTCTCGGTCGGCCAGACGCCCTCCGACTGACCAGCCGGGGTGAGCAGCAGGTCGAGCAGGCTGCCGCCGGTCTCCTCGGCGTACACGCGGTCGCACTCATCAAGCACCGAACGGAAGACCGGGAAGCGCGCAGCAAGCCCAGCCGCCATACCGCGACGGGCTGCGCCTTGGCCGGTGAACGCATAGCCGAGCGGACCCGGGCCGCCGCGCGGGATCTCGGTCGCCTGAGCGGATCCAAGTGCGTCGACCAGCTCGGCCTCCGATGCACCCGCGACGGCGATGCGGTGCCGATGCGCCGGTCGCCCGAGCGCCGCCGTACCGGCAAGATCGATGAGGCGGTGGCCGGTGCCCTGCTCAAGGTCGGCGCGGTAGAGCTCGACGAGGTCGGTCAACGCGTCCGGGTCGGGAGCAGACAGCGGCAGTACGACGGGTCCGTCGTCGCCACGTCGGACCTGGCGCGGCGGCTCCTCCAGGATCACGTGCGCGTTGGTACCGCCGGCGTCGAGAGCGCTGACGCCGGCGCGCAACGTCGTACCGGCCTCCCAGTCGCGAGCCTCGGTCGCGACCACGAACGGGCTGCTGCCGAGCGCAAGTGCCGGGTTGGGCTCGGTGTAGTTGATGGTCGGGACCAGCGTCCGGTGCTGCAGCATCAGGATGGTCTTGATCAGACCGGCCATGCCGGAGGCACTGTCGAGGTGACCGATGTTCGGCTTGACCGAACCGATCGTGCAGAAGCCGACCTTGTCGGTGTGCCGGCGAATGGCGGTCGTCAGCGCTTGCACCTCGACAGCGTCGGCCGTGACGCTGCCGATCGCGTTCGCTTCGAGGTAGCTCAGGGACTCGGCCGCGAACCCGGCGCGTTCGAGGGCACGCTCGATCAGGGTTTGGTTGCTGCTAGCAACGTCATCGCTACTGACCGCGGTGCCACGGATGACGGCGTACACGGTGTCTCCGTCGGCGACGGCCTGATCGAGACGCTTGAGCAGTACGGCGGCGACACCGTTGCCGCCGACGGTGCCGTCCGCGGCCGCGTCGAACGCGCGCACGTGACCGGACGGCGACAGGATCGACTCGGATGACGGCTGGTAACTCGTTGCCTGCGGCACCTGTACGGCGGACGCTCCCGCCAGCGCGAGGTCCGCATCGCCGGAACGCAAGGCCTGGCAGGCCAGATGCACCGCGACGAGCGAAGACGACCAGGCCGACTGGACGCCGATCGCCGGGCCGGTGAGGCCGAGGCGATAGGCGACGCGAGCAGCGAGCGAGTCGCGCGCCTGCGGCTGGCGGTTGTAGAGGTTCATGCCGGAGCCGGCGAAGACGCCGACCCGGTTGGTGACTCCGCCGTAGCCGGCGTGCTCAAGCGCCTGGTGGCAGACCTCGAGGAACAACCGCTGCGCCGGGTCCATGAGTTCGGCTTCGCGGTCGCTCAGCCCGAAGAACTTCGCGTCGAAGGATTCAACGTGCTCGAGCACACCGCTGACCGCAAGCTCACCAGACTCGTCGGTCGCGAACCGCCGTACGCTCTCGACGCCGCCCACCAGGTTGTCCCAGAACTGCTCCAGCGTCTCCGCCCCCGGGAACCGCCCAGCAACCCCCACCACAGCCACCGGCTCAACCAAAGCCGCCGCAGGCTGAGCAGGAGTCTGTACGACGGCAGCTTCAGCCGCGGGTTGGGTCGCAGCCGGTACGACGGCCGCTTCAGCCGCAAGCTGGGCAGGCTCCGGTACGACGACCGGTTCGACCGCGGGTTGGGTAGCAGCCGCTAGGACGCCCGCTTCAGTCGCAGACTCGGGTGAGTCGCCAACGGGAGCCGCCACGTTCTCGGCGCTGTCGGGCTCTGCGTCGGCGGCCTTAACCAGTTCCTCAGTCGCATCCGACGCGGCGGGGTCCTGCGCGTCGTCCGGCTCGTCCGCCAACTCGGGCTCAGCCGCCTCGGCTAGGTCGTCAGTGACCACCTCAGCCTCGACGGGCCGCTCGGCAGACGCGTTCAGCTCAGCTTCGACGGGCTGGTCAATGACCAGCTCAGGTGCTGCGGCCTCGTCCCTCGTCGAGGGCTTGGAGGTCGGCAACTGCCTAGCAGTAGGCGCCTGCGCCATCCGATGCGCTGGGTCGGCGACCGGAGCCGCCGACGACTGAAGCTCCGCAGCCGACGACTCGACATCCACCTCGGGAGCATCGGGAGCCGGAACCTCAACCTGGGCAGCCGGTTCAGCGACCTCAGGCGCGTCAGCCTCGACCGCACCCGGCTCCTGCGACGCCGAGGACTCCTCAGCCGACGGCTCGACCGAACTGGAGTCGAGCCCCTCCGCACCAACCGTGACGCTCTCCGGCTCCTCAGCCGACGGCTCGACCGAACTGGAGTCGAGCCCCTCCGCGCCAACCGCGGCAGTCTCCGGCTCCTCAGCCTCGACCGACTCCGTCGCCTCGCCCTCGGCAGGCTCCACGCTCTCGACCTCGGCGGCCGGATCGGGCTCGCCAGCCGGAAGCTGTTCAGCCTGCGCCGACGCCGAGACGTCAACCGGCTCATCGGACGATTCCGTCTCCGGCTCGATCGACCCGTGCCCGGAGGCCCGCTCGCCGACAGCTTCGTCAGCGCGCTGCAGGTCCGCCGCACGCTGCTCCGACAACCCGTCGACCGACTCCGACTCAAGCTCAGCCGACTCCGCCGACGTACCAGGAAGGTCCTCAGCCGACTCCGGCAACGCGTCAGGAACCTGCTCGCCCGACTGCGGCGCCGCGTCAGGAATCTGCTCGCCCGACTCCAGCGACGCGTCAGAAACCTGCTCGCCTGACGCCGGCGACGACTCGGAATCACGCTCAGCCGACTCAGCCGACGTACCGGCGACCTGCTCGGCGGACTCCGGCGACGCATCGGCCCGCTCTGGTGATCCCTCTGCGACCTCGACACCCGACTCGGCGACAAGCGAGCGCTCATCAGCCGGCTCGTCCGCGACGGGGTGCGCGGAGCTGTCGACTGCCTCCGGGAGTTCCGTCGTGCGGGCGACCGCATCCGTCGACTCGTCCTCAGTGGGTACCTCCGCCGACTCTCCCGATTGCCCGTCGGCCGAGTCGCTGGATGCGGGCGCATCTACCTGAGCGTCGGATTCCTGGACGTCTTCGTCAGGTGCAGACGCGGCAGGAGCTCCCTCGTCGTCGGCCAACGTAGAAGCTGCGGGAGCTTCCTGTACGTCGGCGGCCGGGGTCTCCTGCACGTCGACCGGCGCGGACTCCGCACTGGCTTCTGCGTCGTCGGCCTGCGGGGAGGTCGCAGGAGTTTCCTGTACGTCGGCGGACGCCGTCGGTGCTTCTGGTTCCTCGACAGATGTCGGCGCTTCCTCGACGTCAGCGGACGCTGCTGGAGTCTCCGACAGGTCAGCCTGCGGAGCCGCTTCAGCTTCCGGTACGTCGATGGGTGTGGTGGGCTCGGCGGGAGCTGTGACGGCCTCGGCGCATGCGGGAGCGGACTCGCCGGAGGCTTCCGGAGCGTCGGGCTGAGATACCGCGGAGACTGCGACGACGTCAGCCGGAGCATCGCCGACGGTGGGCGCATCGGAGTCGGTGGCAGGCACCGCTCCATCGACAAGCCCCGAGGACTCGGTGGGCGCGGTGTCGTCAGCAGGTGCTGAGTCGACCTCGGCCGAGGTGTCGTCGGGAGCGGAGTCGGCGGTGGTCGCTTCGCCGTCGATGGGCTCAGCGGGTGTCTTCGGCGCGGTTTCGTCGACAGGTGCTGAGGCGACCTCGGCCGGAGTGTTCCCGGGTACGTCGCCGGCGGACGCGGACTGGGGCTCGGCAGAGTCTGTCGACGCATCGACCGGCGCGGCTTCGGGTGCTGAGACGGGCTCGGTCAACGCGTCGCCGGCACTCGGTACGTCGGCGGGCTCAGACGCCGTGGGCGAATCAGCCGCTAGTGCGTCGGAGTGGCCCTGGACGGGCTCACCGGGAGCCTGAGCATCGCCGGTAGCAAGTGCCTCAGGCTCGGTTGCGGGCGGTAGACCGTCAGCGGCGGTTGGGACGAGCTCAGCAGGAGCCGCTGCGTCGGTGGAGGTGAGGAGCTCGGACGCGGGCAGCTGCTCGTCAGCGGCAGTTGAGACGGGATCCGCAGGAGCCTGGGGGCCGCTGGGCGTCGCGGCCTCGGCGGCAGGGTCGGTTGCCGACGGCAGACCGTCGGGGGTCGACGAGACAGGCTCAGCAGGAGCCGGTGCGTCGGGAGAGGTGAACGGCTCGGACGCGGGCAGCTGGTCGTCGGCGGCCGTTGCAAGGGGCTCGGCGGGGGCCGGTGCGTCGGCAGGGGGTGACGCGTCGGAGGGCAGGGCCGAGGCGGGGGCGGTTAGGGGGTCGGTGGGGGTGCCGAGGGTGGGGCGTTGGGGTGGGGTGGGGATTTGTTGGAGGGTGCGTTGCCAGGCCAGGCGGACGGTGGGGAGCTCGGTGGTGCGTTCGCCGGCTTCTAGTTCCTCGGCCGAGATGTGGGTGTTGGCGGTGGCGGATTCGGGGCCTTCGCCGGTGGGGCCGGAGTACGACGTGGCGCCGGCGGGTTCGACGTACGGGTGGGGTGGCGTTTCGAGGGTGCCGTCGAGCCAGCGTTGCTTCAGGAGGGGGCGGAGGATCTTGCCGCCGGGGGTGGTCGGGAAGTCGCGGCGCGGGACGCCGACGACCTCGGCGACCAACTGGAGGCGAGTCTGGATGAGGCTGCGGATGGCCTGGTCCATGCCGGGGATCGAGTCCGGCGTCAGCGCGTAGAAGACGACCAGGCGATCCGTGCCGGACTCGACGTCCGGTACCGCGCACGCTGCGACCAGACCGGCCTCGGCGCCGACGACGGCGGCCGCTACGGCTTCGATGTCGTGGGCGTAGTAGAGCGTGCCGCGCATGATGATGCGCTCGCTGTCGCGGCCGGTGATGACGACCTGGCCGCCGGTGATGAAGCCCTGGTCGCCGGTCGACAGCCACTTGCGCATCGGCCAGTTGCCGACCGGGAACGCCTCGCGGTCGGCTTCCAGGTTGCCGAGATAGCCGGGTGTGACCCGGGCGGAGGCGACCTGCAGCTGGCCGATCCGGCCCTCCGGGAGCACGGCACCGTTGGGCGCCACGATGCGGACCGTCGTACCGGGAGCGGGTGCGCCGACGGAGACCAGGCTCAGTACGCCGGGCGCCTCCGCGCGCGTCTTGCCCGGGCGCGCGACCGCGACCTTGCCGGAGGACGGGCGCTGGTCGACCCATTCGACGATGCCGGTCGGTGGGACGCGGACGCGGTGCACGTTCGGGGTGAGGCCGGGGCGGGCGAAGGTGATGCCGGTGACGGTCTCGGTCATGCCCCAGGCGGCGACGAAGGTCTCCGGTACGACGCCGAAGCGGTTCGTCAGCCGGAGGAACTCGGTCATCACGGGGACGGTGATCTGCTCGCCGCCGCTGACCAGACTGCGCAGCGCGGACAGGTCCCAGTGCCGGTCCGGCTCCCCGGCGATCGCCTGCGTGGTCACCCGGTAGCCGAAGTTGGGCGACCAGGAGTGGTTGACCCGGTGCTGGTCCATCAGGTCCAGCCAGCGCAGCGGGTCGGCCAGCACCCAGTTGGTGTTGACGTGGATGTTGGTGCAGCCGGTGAAGACGGGCAGCAGGTGGTAGAGCAAGAACGCGCCGCTCTGGTCCAGCGGGAGCCAGTTCAGTGTGGTCTGGCCGGGGCGGACCGGGAGCATCGCCGGCGTGCCCGCGGCGAACTCGACCAGGCCGCGATGCGTGAGCTGCACGATCTTCGGCGTACCGGTGGTGCCGGAGGACAGCATCAGTACGGCGACGTCGTCCGCGGCCGGGCGGTGGAACTCGTTGGTCGGCTCGTGGCCGGCCAGGGCGTCCGGGTCGAGGACCGGCAGGCCGAGGTCGTCGGGCAGGTCCGACGGGCGGCCGATGAGGACGGTCCAGCCGAGCAGGTCGGTGACGGTCCGCAGGCGCTCGCGGCCGGCCTCCGTCCGGTCACCCTCGGGCGACGGTGCCATCAGCAGCGGGCGGATGCCGCCCAGCGTGCAGGCCCAGAACGCGGCGAAGAACCCGACCGGTTCGGTGCAGTGGACGACCGCGGGATCACCAGCCCGTACGCCGTTCGCCCGCAGGCCGGCCAGTATCCGGGCGGCCAGCTCGAGCAGCGTCGGGAAGTCGAGCTTGGTCTCCCGCCCGTCCGCGCCGATCTCGACCACACCGGCTCCGCTGAAGTCGCGGGCCGCGCGCAGCAGCGCACTCGGCAGGTCGCGCGGGTAGCCCGCGGGAATCATCAAGGCCGGCCCGGTACTGATCGCCGGCCGGTCGGCACCGCTCCTCACCACGCCGGCGCCACCACCAACGGGACGTCAGAGCGGGGGGCGGAGATCACGATGACGCGAGTCGGTCGGTGACCCACGGACAAGCGCCTCCCCAACTGGACGGAGCCGGGCTCAGGGCACACCCGTCTCGCTCTCACCGACACGAAGCCCCGTATTTCGGACAGCCGGACCGATGCCGTCACCAAGCGGACCCGGTGCGTCATCGTGCCGACCGACAGCCGTGAACCCTACCAGCCGCCCCGGCCCCAGCAGGAGCCAGTTCCGGCCAGCAATGAGTTAAGAATTCCCGGACCCGCCGACACCGCTTACAACGAGTGGCGAGAGCATCAGATACGCCCCCGAAACCAAACCGTGAACACCCCGACCGACAGCCAACACTCAACAGCCAGCACAAGCCAGAGCCATCACCCAACAGCGGCGACCAGCCACCGCACGCGGGGGGTCCGGGGGGCGCAGCCCCTCCGGGCGGGCCCCGGGGGTCGCACCCCCGGAGAACACGACGAACGGAACCAGGCTCGCGCTCTCCGCGAGCACACCTCTCCCATTCCGTTCGTGGGCTGTGAGGGACTCGAACCCCCGACCCCCTCGGTGTAAACGAGGTGCTCTAACCAACTGAGCTAACAGCCCTTGCGACGGCAAACCGTATCACTTGGAGGGACCCAGATTCGCCAAGGCCCTGGCGTAGTCGTCCGGATTTCGTGCGGCCGGCATCGGGTTCAGGACCGACCACCGGATCACCCCGGCACCATCGATCACGAAGGTGGCGCGGCGGGCGCAACCACGCTCGGGGTCGAAGGCGCCGTACGACGTGGCGATCGCGCCGTGCGGCCAGAAGTCGGTGAGCAGGCTGAAGCCGAGCCCCTGGGCGTCGTCGTACGCGCGCAGGCTGAACATCGGGTCACACGAGATCGCCAGGAACTCCGCTGCCGCCAGCAGGTCCGGGCAGTCCCGCAGGGTCGTCAGTTCACCCGTGCAGACCCCACTGAAGGCATACGGATAGAACACCAGTACGACGGGACGCCCGGCGTACTGGCTCAGCCGGATCTCCTCGCCGTGCTGGTTGCGCGTGCTGAAGTCCGGGGCCTGGCTGCCGACGGCAGCAGTCACCTCAGCCTCGGCGGCCCGACTTCGGAACCACCAGTTTGGTCGCCGACCAGTCGTCGGTGACGCTCAGTGTGCTCGTGGTGGACAGGCCGGCGGTCGGAGCGGCCTCGGCGATCTCGCTGCCCTCGACGTACCCGTCCCGGCCGACCTTGGGCGTCATCAGCCAGACGACACCACCGGCCTTCAGGTCGGTGAGGATGTCGAAGAAGGCGTCGACCAGGTCGCCGTCCTCCTCGCGGAACCAGAGCAGTACGACGTCGACCACCTCGTCGGTGTCGTCGTCGACGAACTCCTCGCCGGTGACCGCCCGGATCGCGTCGCGCAGATCCTCGTCGCAGTCGTCGTCGTAGCCGATCTCCTGCACGATCCAGCCGGCCTCCAGGCCGAGCCGGGCCGCCATGTTCGGCTGCTCCTTGCCGTCCGCGTGGTCCGCGGTCGCGCTCACAGGTCCTCCTCCGTGGTCCCGGATTGCCCGGGGGTAGACATCAGTAGCAGTAGTCCATCGTGACGTACCGCGTCGCGCAAGTATGCACGAGGTATCCGTGACGTGTCCGGTATCCGCGCGGCGGGTACTGTCCGTGTCCGCTCAGATCAGGCTCCGGCAACCGTATTCACGCCTGCGGGGAAGCCGAAGTAGAACGCATTCCGAACAGGTGACAGGATTGCGGTTGAAGACAACCAGAGAGAACGGCAGGACACCGTGGCTTCCGGACACGAACCACCAGCCATCATCACCGAGGGGATGCCCACCCAGCTCCCCGACATCGACCCCGACGAGACACGCGAGTGGGTCGAATCGCTCGACGCCGTGCTGGACGAACGCGGCAAGGCGCGGGCGCGGTACCTCATGCTCAAGCTGATCGAGCGGGCGCGAGAACGGCAGGTCGGCGTTCCGGCGCTGCGCAGTACCGACTACATCAACTCGATCCCGCCCGAGCGGGAGCCGTGGTTCCCCGGCGACGAGCACATCGAGCGCCGGATCCGGGCCTTCATCCGCTGGAACGCCGCGGTGATGGTGAGCAAGGCCAACCGCAAGGGACTCGAGGTCGGCGGTCACATCGCCACATACCAGTCCGCGGCCAGCCTCTACGAGGTCGGGTTCAACCACTTCTTCCGGGGCAAGGACCACCCGGGCGGCGGCGACCAGGTCTTCATCCAGGGCCACGCCTCCCCCGGCATGTACGCCCGGGCCTTCCTCGAGGGCCGGCTGAGCGCCGACCAGCTGGACGGGTTCCGCCAGGAGGTGTCGCGCGGCCCGCACAAGGGTCTGTCGTCGTACCCGCACCCGCGGCTGATGCCGGACTTCTGGGAGTACCCGACGGTCTCCATGGGTCTGGCCGCGCTGGACTCGATCTACCAGGCGCGCTTCAACCGGTACCTGCACCACCGCGGCATCAAGGACACCAGCCAGCAGCACGTCTGGACGTTCCTCGGTGACGGCGAGATGGGTGAGCCGGAGTCGCTCGGCGCGATCGGCCTGGCCGCCCGCGAGGAGCTCGACAACCTCACCTTCGTGATCAACTGCAACCTGCAGCAGCTGGACGGTCCCGTCCGCGGCAACGGCAAGGTGATCCAGGAGCTCGAGGCGTTCTTCCGCGGCGCGGGCTGGAACGTCATCAAGGTGGTCTGGGGCCGGGAGTGGGACTCGCTGCTCGCGCAGGACCACGACGGCGCGCTGGTGAACAAGATGAACACCACGCCGGACGGCCAGTTCCAGACCTACTCCGTCGAGTCCGGCGAGTACATCCGGAACAACTTCTTCGGCGGCGACCAGCGGCTCGCGCAGATGGTCAAGAACCTGTCCGACGAGGACCTGCGCAAGCTGCCCCGTGGCGGTCACGACTACCGCAAGGTCTACGCGGCCTTCAAGAGCGCGACCGAGCATGTCGGCCAGCCGACCGTGATCCTGGCCCAGACCGTCAAGGGCTGGACGATCGAGGCGCTGGAGGGCCGCAACGCGACCCACCAGATGAAGAAGCTGACCTCGGACGACCTGAAGACCTTCCGCGACCGGCTCTATCTGCCGATCGAGGACAAGGACCTCGAGGACGCCTACAACCCGCCGTACTACCACCCGGGCAAGGACTCGCCGGAGTACCAGTACATGATGGAGCGGCGGTCCCAGCTCGGCGGCTTCCTGCCCGAGCGGCGGGTCAAGCCGCGGACGCTGACGCTGCCTGGTGACGACGTCTACAAGCCGCTCAGCAAGGGCAACGAGAAGACGCCGGTGGCGACCACGATGGCGCTCGTCCGGCTCTTCCGCGACCTGATGAAGGACCCGGAGATCGGGCACCGGATCGTGCCGATCGCGCCCGACGAGTACCGCACGTTCGGCATGGACTCGATGTTCCCGACGGCGAAGATCTACTCGCCGCACGGTCAGCAGTACGAGGCGGTCGACCGCGCGCTTCTCCTGGCCTACAAGGAGTCCGAGAAGGGTCAGCTGCTGCACGAGGGCATCAGCGAGGCCGGTGCGATGGGCTCGATGATCGCGGCCGGTACGTCGTACGCCACGCACGGCGAGCCGATGATCCCGTTCTACATCTTCTACTCGATGTTCGGGTTCCAGCGGACCGGCGACTCCCTCTGGGCGCTGGGTGACCAGCTCGGCCGCGGCTTCGTGGTCGGCGCCACCGCCGGCCGGACGACGCTGACGGGTGAGGGTCTGCAGCACGCGGACGGTCACTCGCCGCTGCTCGCCTCGTCGAACCCGGCGGCTGTGCACTACGACCCCGCGTTCGCCTACGAGGTCGCGCACATCGTCAAGGACGGCCTGCGCCGGATGTACGGCTACGGGCTGGACAAGGACAAGCCGTACGGCGAGGACATCTTCTACTACCTCACCGTCTACAACGAGCCGGTCGCGCAGCCGGCCGAGCCGAAGGATCTCGACGTCACGGCCCTGCTCAAGGGCATGTACCGCTTCGAGGAGTACCAGACGGCGGCCGGTGACGACGTACCCCGCATCCAGCTGCTCGGCTCGGGTGTCGCACTGCCGTGGATCCGCAAGGCACAGCAGATCCTCGCCGAGGAGTACTCGGTGGCGGCCGACATCTGGTCGGTGACGTCCTGGAACGAGCTGCGCCGCGACGCGATCGCGGCCGAGGAGCACAACCTGCTGCACCCGGACGAGCCGGAGCAGGTGCCGTTCATCACCGAGCAGCTCAAGGACACCAAGGGTCCGGTCGTGGCGGTCAGCGACTTCATGCGCGCCGTCCAGGATCAGATCTCGCGCTGGGTCCCGAACGACTACACGTCGCTCGGTACCGACGGCTGGGGCCTGGCCGACACCCGCGCCGCGGCCCGGCGGCACTTCCAGGTCGACGCCGAGTCGGTCGTCGTCGCGGCTCTGCAGATCCTCGCCAAGCGCGGTGACGTCAAGCCGGAGGTTGCGGCCGAGGCAGCCCGCAAGTACCGGATCGACGACCCGACCGCGGTCGCCGGCGTGAAGCAGGAAGGCGCCGGAGCCTAGTCGCAGAACGATCAGCAGGCCCATCACCCTTGTGCACGGGGAGGTGGGCCTGCTGTCGTTTGCCGGCCGGTCGGTGGACGGCCGGCGGCGGGTGCGGTCGGGCCTGGTGACCCCGGCCGAACCCGGTCGGTGGGAGCCGCGGGCGCTGGCGACAGTGGGCGCCCGCGGCTGGTTTCAGACGATCTCTCAGACGGCGGCGAGCTCCAGTTCGGCGCTGCGTTCGGCGGCTTCGAGTTCACGGACCAGCGGGAGGACGCGGGCGCCGAAGTACTCGATCTCCTCCTGGAAGTGCAGGAAGCCGCCGAGGATCAGGTCGACCCCGCGCCGGCGGTAGGCGACGATACGTTCGGCGATCTGCTCCGGCGTACCGATCAGCTGCGACCGGAAGCCGTCGTTGTACTGGACGAGATCCTCGAACGTCGAGTCCGCCCACATCCCCTTGCCGTCAGGCGCCGACCGGCCGGCCTGGGTCACGGCGTCCCGGAACCCCTCCACCGCCGGTTTGTTGGCCTTGGCAACGATCTCCCGGAGCGTCTCCCGCGCTTCCTTCTCGGTGTCCCGCGCGATGATGAACCCGTTCAGCCCGAACTTCACCTCGCGACCACCACCCGCGTCGCGGGCAACCCGCCGTACGTCGAGAAGCTGTTCGGTGACGCCGTTGAAGTCCTTGCCGTTGGAGAAGTACCAGTCCGAGTGCTTGCCCGCGTTGTCCCGGGCGGCGGATGAGTTGCCGCCCTGGAAGAGCTCGGGGAACACCCCCGGCTTCGGCTTCAGCGTGAAGTCCCGGATCCGGTAGAAGTCGCCGGCGAACTCCACGTTGTCCTCGGTCCACAGCTTGCGCAGTACCTGCAGGAACTCGGCCGACCTCCGGTATCGCTCGTCGTGCTCCAGCCACGGCTCGCCCAACGCGGTGAACTCGCCCTTGAACCAGCCGCTGACCACGTTCACCGCGAACCGCCCACCTGAAAGGTGGTCCGCAGTGGCACCGAACTTTGCCAGTACGCCGGGTTGCCACAACCCGGGATGAACCGCGGCGATCACCTTCAGCCGCTCGGTCGCGAGTAGCAGCGCGAGGCTGAAACTTGTCGACTCGTGCTGGAACTCGGCGCCATAGCTTGCGGTGTAGCGAACCTGGCTGAGTGCGTACTCGAACCCGACCCGCTCGGCCGTCTGCGCGAGCTTCTTGTTGTACTCGAAGTCCCAACTCGTCCGCTGCTCGATGTCACTCGTGACGAGACCACCGCTGACGTTCGGAACCCAGTAGGCGAACTTGACCGCGTCCGCGACGCGCTCGGTCGACATCAGCTGTACCAGGTCGGCTCGGGCAGCTCACCGACGAGCAAGTGCCGGCCGACCTCGCGCCGCTTGTAGGCGACCGGATCGTGCAGCGTGTGCGTCCGGACGTTGCGCCAGAACCGGTCGAGCCCTTCGATCGTGGCGGTCGACCGCGCACCCGTGACCTCGAAGATCCGGCTGGTCACCTCGAGCGCGACCTCGGTCGCACGCGCCTTGACCGCAGCCACGCGCACCTCGTGCTCACCACGCTGCTGCTCGGTGACTTCCCACGCGTTCTCGTGGATCACCTGACCTTCCAGCGCGACCGCGTCGGCGAGCGCTTCGACGGCCCACAGTTTCGACTGCAGATCGCCGTACGCGTCAATGACGGCCGGCTCGTCGACAGCGGTCGCATACCCGCCGTGCAGCCAGGACCGGCTCTTCTCCCGCGTGTAGGTCACCGCGGTCTCCAGGGCACCGCGCGCAATGCCGAGATAAAAGTTCACGAAGACCAATTGGATCGTCGGAACGTTGAGGGTGTTGTAGACCCGCGGCTGGAACGTCTTACCGACGAACCCAGCAGCCTGGTCCCAACCGACCCGGACCTGATTGAGGGTGACCCCGCCACTCTCGGTCAGCCGCTGGCCGATGTTGTCCCAGTCGTCGAGGAAGGTCAGCCCTTCGATGGTGGACGGCACGATCGCGAAGACATGGGTCCCACTGTCAAGCAGCGTGCCCTCCAGGACGGTCACGTCGGAGACCTTGCTACCGGTCGAGAAGCTCTTGCGACCACTGAAGCTGATCGTGTCGCCTTCATCGGTGACGACCACATCAGCGTCGCGCGGATTGACCGCGCCACCAAAGAACCACTTGTTCTTCGTGGCCTGCTCCTCGACCGCCGCGATCTGCTCCTTCGTGCCGACCAACCGCGCGGCCCAGAACCACAACAAGTGATAACCAAGCAGCTGCCCGATCGACCCGTCGGCCTCCGCGACCGTGCGAATCACCTTGTACGCCGTCGGCCAGTTCTGACCGCCGCCGCCATGTTCGGTCGGGCCCAACAACGTGACGAGGCCGGAGTCCTTCAGTAGCTGGACTTCGTCGTACGGCGTAGCGCCGGCGCGGTCGCGTTCAGCCGCGTCGACGGCCAGAATCGCCGCCACCTCGGCGGCGCGCCGGATCCACTCCTGCGGCGTGGACGGCGTGATCTCGGACAGGGCAGGGCGTAGCTCTGAGGTTGACATAAGGGTGAAACTCCTTGTTTCCCAGGGGATTCCGGATGGGTGAACTGAGGCCGACCGCTGGAATCAACACGCCTGAGAGGCGACACGCAGCAGGTCGATGTGGCGGCGCTGCACCAAGATCAACTCGCGAGTCATAACCCTATTGTCGACCCAACAACTAGACATTCGTCAACCACCCCCACCCCCGTCTCACCCCCTGGACCATTTGACCGGAGATCCCCTCGAGTTGCCCCTTCTCCCCTCGAAATTCGAGGGGAGAACCAGCAACCTCAGGGGATATCCGCTGAAATGGGTTATCCACAGATCCTCTGAGCGCGGCCCACAGCGGCGACGGCTGCGGAATGCTTGGACGCATGAATGTGAAGCTCCGGGTGATCGCCGAGCAGCAGGGCGGGGTGTTCAGCCGCCGCCAAGCATTGGCCAGCGGATACACCCCACGTCAGGTTCGCGACCTTCTCGGCAATGGTCGCTGGGTACGGATCCGGCAC
This sequence comes from Kribbella sp. NPDC051587, assembly GCF_044453945.1. Lineage (NCBI taxonomy): Bacteria > Bacillati > Actinomycetota > Actinomycetes > Propionibacteriales > Kribbellaceae > Kribbella > Kribbella sp. NPDC051587. The sequence continues at coordinate 287,485 of NZ_JBITDE010000003.1, read as the reverse complement.
GGCCAGTACGCCGAACGCCCGGACGAGACCGAGATGCCGGACTGGGAGCGGATCCGACTGCGACATCTGCGGGCGATCCGCGCTGCGATGAACTCGCTGCGACCGGGATCGGTGGCGGTGAGCCATCAGTCGGCGCTCGTCGTACACGGGCTTCCGCTGTGGGGCCTGGACCTCGAACTGGTCCACGTCACCAGACTCGACGGGCAAGCAGGTGGCCTGACCGCCGGCGTTCGGCATCACCTCGGCGTACTCATACCGGCGGACCTGGCCGTCATCGACGGCCTGCTGGTGACGACCGTACCCAGAGCTGTCGTCGAGACCGCCTCCATCGTGCCTTTCGAGTCTGGGGTCGTCGTCGCGGATGCCGCGCTGCGCCGCGGTGCCTTCACAGCGGGCGACCTGGAACGCCTGCAAGGCGCGATCGAGTTCTGGCCAGGGGGTCCGGCGGCACGAGCTGTCCTCCGGTTCGCCGACCCGCTGTCGGAATCGGTCGGCGAATCCCGCGTCCGCGTCCTGATGCACCAGCACGGCCTGCCCGCACCCAAGCTTCAGGTGGAGTTCTACGACGCGGAAGGCTTGATCGGCAGACCCGACTTCTACTTCGATGCCGAGGACAGCGTCGTCGAGTTCGACGGCCTCCTGAAATACTCCAGCGGAGAACCTGAGGTCCTCATCCGCGAGAAACGCCGAGAAGATCGGCTCCGGGCGCTCGGCCTGCACGTCGTCCGTACCGTCTGGTCGGACCTCAGCCGGCCGGACCAACTCGCCGCCACCATCCGCCGCAGCCTCAACCGAGCCCGCCCAGCAGCCTGACCTACTCCCCACCACCTCACCACACCGCCACCGCGCCTCGGCCATCTCAACGGATCTCCCCTGAAATGGCCCCTTCTCCCCTCAAATTTTGGCCAGAGAACCGGCAACTTGAGGGGATCTCCCCTCAAATGGCCGGCGGGAGCGGGGAGAGCCGACGCCGGTACGACGGCCGGCGGCACACGGGTTGACCGGACGCGACCGGGCTCGACCTCGATCGACGGCGCGACCGGACTCGGCCGATGGCGTGACGGGCTCGGCCGATGGCGTGACGGGCTCGGCGGACGGCCTCGGCGGATGGGGTGACCGGGCCGAGCGACGCGGGCGTGCCCGGCAGCCCGGCCTCGGCCCACCCACCTCCACCCGGGCTTGCCACACCTCGGTCATTTCAACGGATCTCCCTTGACGTAGCCCGTTCTCCCCTCAAATTTCGGGCAGAGAACCGGCAACTTCAGGGGATCTCCCCTCAAATGGCCGGAGGGAAGGGGCAGCGAGATGCGTCGGTACGGCGGGGCACGGCGGCTGGGGTGATCGGGCGGGGAAGGGAGTGAGCGAGTGGGGGTGCCTGGGTGGGGCGGGGTGAGGCGGAGTGAGGAGGCTGGGTGGGGTGAGGTCGCTGGGTGAGGTCGCTAGGTGAGGTCGCTGGGTGGGGTCGGTGGGTGGGGAGGGTGGGTGGGGCGGGGGCGGGAAATTGGGTGGGGTGGTGGGGTGGGGTGGATTTAGGGTCGGGGGGTGGTGGAGCTGGTTGAGCCGGATGTGGCGTTGTGGGAGTCGTGGCTGGGGTCGTTGGAGGAGTGGGGGGAGGTGGCGCAGGACGGGTCGGGGTATCACCCGGAGCGAGACCAGGTGCGGAGTGCTGAGGGGTTCGCGGCGTGGGTGAGGTATCTGCGGGAGCGGAGTGACCCGGGGACGCCGATGGAGCCTGGGTTTGTGCATGCGACGCACTGGTGGATCGTCGAGGGTGGTGAGTACCTCGGGGCGATCACGTTGCGGCACCGGTTGACGGAGCAGTTGCTCGAGGGCGGTGGGCATGTCGGGTACGGCGTTCGGCCGTCGGCTCGGGGTCGGGGGCTTGCGGCGTGGGCGCTGGGTGAGGTGGTGAAGCGCGCTCGGGAGCATGGGTTGGAGCGGGTGATGGTGAGTTGCGACGACGCGAATGTCGCCTCGGCGAAGACGATCGAGCGCAACGGCGGTGTGCTCGAGGATGTCCGGGAGACGTGGCTGGGGACGACGCGGCGGTACTGGATCACCACCTGACTGGTCTACCCGAAGTCGTCCGGGGCCGTTGCCGGGTGAACGAGCGGCCACTAAACTTCAGAACTCAGAATCTATCTACGAGATTCCGAAGGATGTGGCGATGCGGGTAGCGCTGGTGGGGCTCGGGGACATCGGTCTGTCCGCGCACCTGCCTGCGCTCCAGCGGCATCCGGCGATCGAGCTCGTCCAGCTCGTGGATCCCGACCCGGAGCGCCGGGCGGCGGTGGCCGAGCTCGACGTCCAGGTGGCCGCCGAGTTCGAAGCCGATGTCGACGGGGTCGTGCTGGCTACTCCCCCATGGGTGACTCCTGAGCTGACCGTCAGCTACGCACAGGCGGGGTTGTTCGTCCTGGCGGAGAAGCCGGTGGCGACCTCGATGGAGGCCGCTCGCATCTACGACAAGCTGGAGCCGGCCGAGCGCGGGCGGGTGCAGGTCGGTCTCACCTACCGCCACGACCCGGCGATCGGTCAGCTGGCCACGTGGATCGCGAACGGCACTCTCGGCGAGACCGTGCTGGTGCGGGCGCATATCTACGACGAGCCGTACCGGCCGGACGACGCCGAACACACCGCGCGGATCACCGCCACGCTCGAGCACGGGTCGCCCGTCGTACACGAAGGTGCGCACGTGTTCGACTGGCTCACCCATCTGCTCGGTGGGCGACCAACCGCCGTCGACGACCGGTGGGCGGTGCGGACGCGTGCCGGGCTGCCCGCGCCGAATCTCACCGGCGCCCGGCTGAGCTACCCCGGCGGCCATCAAGCGCTGGTCGAGTTCGGGTGGTTCACCGCAGCACTCCCCCGGTGCGAGATCAGCGTGCTCGGCGACCGTGGGCTGGCGGTGCTCGACGGCTTCACGTTCGCACTCACCCTGACCACGGCCGAGGGCGAGAAGGTCGTGCGCTTCCCCGGCGACCGGATGACCCGGTGCTTCGATCGGCAACTCGACCGCTTCGTCGCCCTGCACAACGGCGTACCGGCTGAGCCTTCGCTGGACGACGGGATCGCCGCCCTCCAGACTGCCCAACTCGTCGCCGGGAGGGCCGAATGATCCAGTGGCAGCGCACCAACCGCACCGACCTCGTACAACTGTTGCCTGAGGCAATCGTCATCCTGCCGATCGGCGCGACCGAGCAGCACGGGCCGCACTTGGCCACCGGCACCGATTGGATGCTCGCCCAGGCCGTCACCGAACAGGCCGTCCAACAAGTCGGCGACCGCGCCGCCCGCCCGCTCATCGTTGCCCCGCCACTCCCGTACGGCGCGTCCGACCATCACCTCCCGTTCGGCGGCACCCTCTCGCTGAGCCCCGAGACCCTGCTCGCCGTCCTGATCGACCTGGCCCGCTCACTCGCCGCCTCGGGCGGACGCCGGCTCGTCCTGGTCAACGGCCATGGCGGCAACATCGGCGTCTGTCACGCAGCCGCCGCGGCGGCCTCCAGCCGGTACGACGTCAACGTGGCGCACGTGGACTACTGGCGACTCGCCCGTGACATCGGGGACACCCCGGTCCCGGGCCATGCGGGGAGGTTCGAGACCGCGCTGATGCTGGCCCAGGACGAAGCACTCGTCGCTGAACGCCACCCACGCGACGACACACCAGCCGGTCCCATGATCGACGACGTACAGCTGCACACGGCTGAGAGCTGGCGACGGATCGACGGCTACACCGATCAGCCGGAGCGCGCCGATGCCGAGACCGGCCGCGTCTGGTTCGACCAGCTCGCGGTCGCGCTCGGCGACCGGTTACTCGAACTCGCGGAGGCGTTGTGATCGACTTCCACACCCACACCCCAGCGTGGGAGACCGCGACCTGGCTCGGCGGTGCCGCGTTCGGCGCGGACGAGTTCGTCACGTTCATGGACTCGGCCGGGATCGAACAAGCGGTCGTCCTCAGCCACGACGGTCTCTTCGACCCGACCCCGGAATCCAACGATCGTCTCGCCGAGTTCGTGAACCAGTACCCCGACCGCCTCACCGGCTTCGGCACTGTCGCCGTTCGCCGCAAGACCGCCGTACAAGAGGCCGAGCGGATGGTCGGCGAGCTCGGCCTGCGCGGCCTGAAACTCCATCCGTGGCTGCAGGGCTTCAGCATGCACGAGCGCTCGCTGGATCCCATCTGCGAGGTCATCACCGCGGTCGGCGGGGTCCTGCTCAGCCATGACGGCACTCCGCCGTACTCGACGGCCGGCCAGATCGCCGCCCTCGCCCGGCGCCATCCCAAGCTGCGCGTCGTCCTCGGCCACGGCGGCCTGCACGACCTCTGGCGCGAGTCGCTCGCGATGACCCAGGAGACGGAGAACCTCTACCTCTGCCTGTGCGGAACCCCGCCGTACGCCGCCCGCCGCATCCTCGCCGAAGCACCGCCGCACAAGGTCCTCTTCGGTACCGACGCCGGTCTGTCCGAGAAGGCCAGCCAGGACTACGCGGTCGCCCGGGTCAAGGAGATCGACGGCTGGGGCATCACCGACGCCCAACGCCAAGCCATGCTGATCGACAATCCGCGCCGCCTCCTGGACAAACCATGAGCACGATCGCAGCGATCCAAACGGCCGCGATCAGTCTCGAGGCCGACCCCGAGCTACTCGTCCGCGGGGCCAAGGGCGCGCATGACCGGTCGGACTTCCTGCTCGTCCGCGTCATCACCAGCGACGGCATCGAGGGGTACGGCGAAGTCAGCGCGACCCCGCTGTGGTCCGGTGAGGACGGCACTTCGGCCGACCATTTCATCCGCACGGTCATCGCACCGGCTCTGAAAAACAAGCCTCTGACTCCGGTCGGTGCGGCCGACGACCTGATGGACAAGGTCCTGCACGGCAATCCGTTCACCAAGGCCGGCGTCTCGATCGCCCTGTGGGACGCGTTCGCGCGCACCCTCGGCGTACCGCTGGCTGTTGCCCTCGGCGGTCCCTATCGCACCGAGATCCCGATCAAGCTCTCGCTCTCCGGCGACGGCCAGCAGCTCGAACGCGCCTACCGGGCCGCCACCGCCGCGGGCTTCGGTGCCTTCAAGGTGAAGGTTGGCGTAGGCAACGACCTGCAGCGGGTACGGCGTGCGCGCCAACTGGTCGGGGACGCGTTCCTCGGGACCGACGCGAACGGCGGCTGGTCCCGCGCCGACGCGACCCGCATCATCCCCGAACTGGCCGCCCTCCACATCGACTTCGTCGAGCAACCACTCGAACCCCGTGATCTCACCGGTCTCCGCGAGCTCCGGCAGCTGGGTCTCCCGGTGATCGCCGACGAGTCGGTCTTCGGGCTCCACGATCTCCTCGACGTGATCGACGCCCGCGCCGCCGACGTGATCAGCCTGTACGTCGGTAAGTCCGCCGGCCCGGGTCGCGCCGTACAGATGGGTCAACTCGCCGCCGCGCACGGTCTCGACGTACTGATCGGCTCGAACGGTGAACTCGGCATCGGCGCCGCCGCCCAGTTGCACGTCGCGGCCGCGCTGCCCCGGTTGTCGGCGTACCCGAGTGACATCATCGGCGCCCACTACTACACCGAAGACGTGCTGGCGAAGCCGCTGGACAGTGACGGCCGGGTGGTCCGGTTGAGCGGTGAACCCGGCCTGGGAGTGACCTTGCGAGCCGACTTGTTGCGGGAGTTCCGATGATCGTCGACGTCCACGCGCACACCCCGACCCATCGCGATACGGTCCCGGACGACGAGCGGCAGGTGTACACGAGCTGGCGCAACGACCGGCCGGTGGTGACCACGAACACCTGGGCAGAGTACGACGAGGCGATGGCCGCGGCCGATGTGTCGATCGTGTTCAACATCGCGGTCGACGACCCGCTGGCCGCGACCGGCCTCCCGTATCTGCCGGAGCGCTGCAACGACAACACGATCGAGTTCGTCCGGGACAATCCGGCGAAGCGGATCGGCTTCCTGTCGGTCAACCCGACGGCACCCGGTGCACTTGAGGAGGCCGATCGTTGCCGTGAGCAAGGGCTGGTCGGGGTCAAGCTCGGTCCGAACTATCAGAACTTCGACCCGCTCGGTGAACCCGCACTGGCGTTCTACGACTACTGCCAGCAGCACGCGCTGCCGATCCTCTTCCACTCCGGCGCCTCACCTATCCGCGAAGCACCGCTGCGTTACACCTACCCGCTGGTCACCGACGAGATCGCGTTGCGGTACCCGGAGCTGCGGATCGTGATGGCGCACATGGGTCACCCATGGAGCCGCGAAACCGTCGTGACGATCCGCAAGCACCCGCATGTGTACGCCGATGTGTCGTCGATCTACCTGCGTCCGTGGGTGCTGTACCAGTCCCTGATCAACGCGGTCGAGTGGGGCGCGGCCGGCAAGCTACTGCTCGGGTCGGACTTCCCGATCGCCAACACCGGTGAGGCGATCGCGGGCCTGCGCACGGTGAACGACATGCTCGAAGGAACCAAGCTGCCAAGGGTTCCCGACGAGGTGATCGACGGCATCATCCACGCCGATGCCCTCGGCGCGCTCGGTCTGAAGGTGCCCCAGTGATCATCGACGCACACACCCGGATCGGCGACGGCCGCGAGGTCGAGCTCAAACCGGCCGACCTGATCGCCACGATGGATGCCCTCGGCATCGATCAGGCGCTGGTCTCCCCCGGCGAGCGCTGCATCGCCTACGACAACCGCGAAGGCAACGAGAGCACCACCGCGGCCGCCGCGCAATCGAACGGCCGCCTGCTCGCCTACGCCGTCGCCAACCCCTGGCGCGGCCGGGCAGCCGTCGACGAACTCGACCGCGCCCGCGATGCCGGTGCCGTCGCCCTGGCAGTCGACTCCATCCTGCAAGGCTTCGACCTGCTCGACGGGCTCCTCGACCCGCTACTCGACTTCGCCGCGACCGCCGGCTGGTTCGTCTACGTCCGCACCGGTACGCCGGCCACCGCGCTTCCGCTCCCCCTCGCAACCCTCGCCCGGCGCCGTCCCGAGCTGCCCGTCCTGATGGGCAAGAGCGGCGCGACCGACTTCTGGATCGACGCGATCCCCGCTCTGCTGCACGCCCCCAACCTGTACGGCGATACGTCCTACGCACCGTGGGACACCGTCCTCACGGGCTTCCTGGCCGAGCCCGAGATCGGGGCCGGCCGCTTGATGTTCTCGACCGATGCGCCGTACACGGTGCCGGTCGCCGAGGTCGACCGGATCCGTGACTGGCCGATCGACCCCGACCAGAAGGCCGCTGTCCTCGGCGGCAACCTCGCCCGGCTGCTGGCCCCATGACCCCTGAGGAGAACGGCATGACCACCACCACCGAGGTCGGGTCCACCGACGCGTCCCTGCTCGTGCGCGGGGTCTCGCCCGTGCTCGAGGTCCCGTTCACCGCCGACGGCGAGGTCGACTACGCCGGGTTCGAGCGGGTCGTCGAGCATGTGCTGTCGACCGGGGTGACCAGCGTGATGTTTCCCGGCTTCGCGTCGGAGTTCCACAAGCTGTCCGAGGTCGAACGCCGCCGGCTGACCGCGCTTCTGCTGTCACACACGCGCGATCGCGACGACGTGGCCGCGGTGATCGCCGTACAGGATCATGCAACGCGGCTGGCGGCTTCGCGCGCGATGGAGTCGGTGGAGGCCGGGGCGGACCTCATCAACTTGTTGCCGCCGCACTTCCTGTCGCCGTCGCGCAACGCGCTGGCGGATCACGTCCGGACAGTGCTGACAGCGATCGACCCCATCCCGATGGTCCTGCAGTACGCACCGAGCGAGACCGGCACCAGCCTCGACGCCGACCTGCTGCGGTCGATCGCGCAGGACCACCCGAACCTCAGGCTGGTCAAGGTCGAGTCGAGCCCGCCCGGCCCGCTGATCGGCGAGCTCGCGGCCGGTACGCCGTCTCTTGCTGCGCTGGAGGGGTATGCCGGGGTCCAGCTGCCCGATGCGATCCGGCGCGGCGCAGTCGGCACCCAGCCGGGCTGCTCGCTCACTGAGGTGTACGTCGAGATCTGGCGCCGCTTCGCCGCTGGCGACGAGGCCGGCGGGGTCGACCTGCACCGCCGCCTGCTCCCCTACATCTCCTACTGGATGCTCGACACCGAACGCATCATCGCCGCTGAGAAGCTGATCTCCGTCCGCCGCGGCCTCTTCGCGAGCCCCTACTGCCGCGAACCCGCCCACCACCTCGACGCCGAAGAGGTCCGCATGGTCGACCGAGCGTTGGCCGAGTTCGCGGACCTCCTCCCGCCGTTGGGTTGAAGAGCCCGTTCACTCCATCCGGAGACGCGCCGTGAGCGCGTGACCGTACATGAGCTCCGCATCGGCGATGGCAGCCGTCGAGGGCGCGACTATGCCTGCGCCTCCTGGGGTTAGGCGCTGGTAGGTGACGGTCTTGAGGAACTTGCCGACCCAGAGACCGCCGGTGTAGCGCGCGGCGCGGCCGGTGGGCAGGACGTGGTTGGTACCGATCGACTTGTCGGAGAAGGCGACCGTCGACTCGGGGCCGATGAAGAGCGAGCCGTAGTTCCGCAGATTGGTGGCGTACCAGTCGTCGTCGCTGGTCTGGACCTCCAGGTGCTCGGGCGCGTAGGCGTCCGACACCTCGACGGCCTCCTCCCGCGACTCGCAGACCACGACCGTGCCGTGATCCCGCCAGGCACCGCCGGCGACCTCGACGGTCGGCCAGTCCCCGGCCAACCAACGCTCCACCTCCGCGATCACCGCCGTACCGAAGTCGCGCGACGTCGTCACCAGCAACGCCGGGCTGTTGAAGCCGTGCTCGGCCTGGCCGAGCAGGTCGGCGGCGACCAGGCGCGGGTCAGCGGTCTCGTCGGCGATCACGGCGACCTCGGTCGGTCCGGCCAGCAGGTCGATCCCGACCGTGCCGAACAGTTGCCGCTTCGCCTCCGCGACGTACGCGTTCCCAGCACCGACGACCAGGTCAACCGGCGCAACATCCTCAACGCCAAAGGCGAGCGCAGCAAAGGCCTGCACGCCGCCCAGACAGAGGATCACGTCGGCACCGGCCAGGTTCATCGTGTAGAGCTGCGGCCCGTAGATACCCTGTCCGTCCCGCGGCGGCGCGACCGCGACCACGGTGTCCACCCCGGCGACCTTCGGCACGGTCACGGTCATGATCGAGGACGCGATCAACGGATACCGGCCACCCGGCGAATACGAGCCGACCTTGGACACGGGCAGATGCCGATGCCCCAGGACGACGCCGGGCAGGGTCTCGATCTCCAGGTCCTGCAACGTCTCCCGCTGCGCCCGTGCAAACCGCTCGACCTGGCTCCGGGCGAACTCCAACTGCTCGGCAAGCTCGTCATCGACCGTCTCGGCCGCGGCCTTGATCCGGTCCGCCGGTACGACGAACGCGGGCGGCTCCCACCCGTCGAGTTGCGCCGACCACCGGCGGATCGCGGGCTCACCCTCGCGCTCGACCTCGCGCAGGATCCGGCTGACGGTGTCGATCACCTCCTGCTGCCGCTCGACCTTCTGCGGCCAACCGGTCTTGAGGTGCTCAGCCATCGTTCTCCTCCAAGTCAAACAGCAGGCAGGTCGAAACAGCGGGCGATCGCCGCGAAGATACGCGCCGGACGGTCGGCGAGGTAATGGTCGATGACGGACACGAGTGGACCACTGGTCCGCAGCGTCCAGTCGCCGCTCTCCTCGAATCCGCCGTTCCGGATGTCCAGGCCGATCCCTTCGACGTGGTCGACGCCGACGTCGATATAGCGCCCGGCCGTGGCTTGCAGCACGCGCAGCCGGAAGGTCAGCTCGACATCGTTGCGATCAGCAACGTATTTGGTGACGTCGACCGGGCCTTCCATCCCGTCGCCATTGGTCCACACAGGCCACCGTTGTTCGTGCAGATCCATCGTCCAGACGACCGCTCCGTCGATCAGCATCTCGAGCTGATAGACGCCCGGATCGATGCCCGGCGCAAGGAACCAGCGGTGGTACCAGAACGACACCTCGTACCGGTTCAGCCGCGGGTCCACCCGGACGCGCTGCGAGGCGGACGCCGACGACCTGGCCGGGGTCTGCGCCCGGTTGTTGATCAGCGCGAGCCGCCCAACGCCGTACAGGGCCTTGTTGTCTGCCGACGGCGCTGGCCCGTCGTCGAGCTGGGTGCCGTACGCGATGACGCCGGGGATGCGGCCGGCAGCGACGTACTGGGCGGTCGTGGTGAGGGTCGCCGTGCAATAGGCAGGCGTCGCGTGCAGCGGTGCGTCGAGGAAGCGGCCGGTGTAGATCAGCGGGATGAGTTCGAGCCCGCGCGGTTCGGTCAGCTCGAGGATCTCGTCCAGGCAGGCACCGAGCGAGTCAGCGACCGTGGTGTTCTCGTTGCGGCCGTCGAGGAACGGGTAGATGATCCCGTCGACGTACGGCGCGTACTTGTCGAGGAACTCCGGATCGGTCGCCTTGCCGAAGTAGGCGCAGGTGTAGAACCGCAGCTCCGGCCTGATCGCGGCCGCGACGTCCAGGAACTCCCGCATGTACGTCGGCGTGAACAGCTCGGCGTTCTCGCCGACCTCGAAGTCGTCGATCGCCCACGCCGTCAGGTTGGGGTACTTCGTCGCCAACTCCGCGAACGCCCTCGCCCAGCCGACGTAGTCGAGCCGATAAGGACGCGAGGCCCGCCCGTACGACGAGGTCTCGCTCGGCGGGACGATGTACGGGATCACGTCGATCCCGGCGACCGCGGCGGCAGGCAGGAACTCGTCGCGCAGATCGTCGAAGTCGGTCGCGCAGTCCCAGATGCAGAACAGGTAGGTGTTCACCCGCAGCTGCAGCAGGCGGTTGATCAGCGCCGGGGTGTCGAGGTGCCGGTAGCCGTCCGCGCGCGGCGCGCGTTCGCGCAGTGTCGCACCGACGGTGTTACCGCCGGTCAGGGTTGCCTTGATACCACCGGCCGGGACGGGATAAGTACCCATCGAGGACCACCATCTTCGAGAAGGGGAAATCGATTTCAGATTCCCGAAGCGTAGGCACAGCCGAAGACGGCGGGCAACCCCTGGCGAGGGGCCGCGGAATCGGGTTAGACCACTTCGGCGCCGAGGCGCTCCGAGATCGTGGCGGCGAGCTGGACCAGCGCGGTCTGCGCCTGCTTGCGCTTGTCGCGGGTCAGATCGCGAGCGAACGAGGTCACGCCGACCGCGCCGGCGACGTGCTCACCGGCCGCGAAGAACGGTGCGGCGATGCAGGCGATGTCGGCCTGCTCCTCCTGGTCCTCGAGCGCGAAGCCCTGCTTGTGCACCTTCGCCAACTCGGCGCGGAAGGTCTCCTCGGTGACCGGCTTGGCCTTCGGCCCGTAGCCCTGCTCGAGATGGCCGAGCAGCGGGGTCAGTTCGTCGTCCGGCAGGTACGCCGCGATCGCCTTGCCGAGGGCGGTCAGGTTGAAGTGCGAGACCTTGCCCGGGTAGGTGTCGAACTGGATGAAGCCGGGCAGCGCGGCCTTGGCGACGTACACGATCGAGGTGCCGGTCAGCACGCCGATGTGCACCGGCATGCCGAGCCGGTCGGCGACCTCGCGCAGTTCGCGGTTCGCGACCGAGGACAGGTCGACTTTGCGGATCAGCTGCGTGGCCAGCCCATACAGGCGCAGGGTCGGCCGCCAGAAATGACTGCGCCCGACCACTCGGCGACTCGCGTAGTCGCGCTGCTCGAGGGTGTAGACGATCGAGGCGCAGGTGGCGAGCGGGATCTTCGCCTTCTTCGCCAGCGCGGTCAGGGTCAGCTCCTCGTCGGAGGTGACGAGTGTTTCGAGCACGGTCAGCGTCCGCGCCACCGCCGGCGACGGCGACCGCTCTTCAGAGCCGTCCATACCCAACCTCCCCATTGAAAACTGGCTCGCAGTGTAACCCGCTGTGTGGAAGCCGTCGGCACCAATTGGTATATACGAAATTCCGGAGATGAACCCGAGATCTTGAAGTTCTCCCGGAATCGTGTCACCTTCCCACGAAAGGAGGAAATCGATGTCCGAACCCCTGAACCGCCGGGCCTTCCTCCGGGTGTCCGGCCTGTCCCTGTCCGTCGCGGCCGTCGCGGGCTGCTCGTTCTTCTCCACCGACGCCAAGAAGACCACGGCCTCCGGCGCGACCGCCGACGCGGGCGCCAAGGAGTCGCCGGCCCTGTCCGGCCTGGTCAAGAACGGCAAGCTGCCACCGCTCGAGCAGCGGCTGCCGAAGAACCCGATGGTGCTCAAGCCGATCCAGTCCCCCGGCAAGTACGGCGGCGTCCTGCAGCGCGGGTCGATCGACCGCAACGCGTCCCAGAACCAGTACGTCGAGTTCGCCGGGCTGGTCGAATGGACGCCGACGACCCCGGCCAAGGTCGGCCCGGGGCTGGCCGAGAAGTGGGAGGTCCTGGACGGCGGCAAGGTCTACGTCTTCCATCTCCGCGAAGGCCTGAAGTGGTCCGACGGCCAGCCGTTCACCACCGACGACCTGATGTTCGCGTACGAGAAGTCGTTCCTGAACAAGGAGCTGAACCCGGTCTTCCCCGGCTGGCTGAGTCCAGGAGGCAAGCCCGGCAAGTTCGTGAAGGTCGACGACCACACGCTGCGGATGGAGTTCGCCGTACCGCACGGTCTGTTGCTGCGGTACCTGTGCTTCATCGGGCTGACCGGCTTCGGCTCCAGCTCGGCGTTGTTGCTCCCGGCCCACTACCTCAAGCAGTTCCACAAGGACTTCGCGACGCCGGCCCAGATCCAGGCCGCGATGAAGAAGGATCCGGCACCGTCCTGGGCCGAGTTCTTCACCGCCCGGCGCAACATCTGGAAGAACGCCGACATCCCGGTCCTCGGCCCGTGGAAACTCGTCGCACCCTTGAAGGGGTCGGGCGTGACCGCGCGGCTGGAGCGCAATCCGTACTACTGGAAGGTCGACGAACAAGGCCGCCAGCTGCCGTACATCGACAGCCAGCAGTACACGGTGATGCCGGCCGAGACGCTCGGGCTGCGCGCGGCCAACGGCCAGCTCGACCTGCAGGTGACCGACATCCAGGCCGAGCAACTCCCGCTCCTGATCCGCAACCAGCAGGCCAAGGGCTACAAGGTCAACCGCTGGGTCGCGGAGCCGAACACGTCGCTCAACCTCAACCAGAGCCACCCCGACCCGGTCCTGCGCGAACTGTTCCAGAAGCTCGACTTCCGCGCCGGTCTGTCGCACGCGATCAACCGCAAGGAGATGAACGACGCGCTGCTGGCCGGGCAGGGGTTCGTCCGGCACCCGTGTGCCCAGCCCGAGGACGAGTACTGGGAAGACGGCATGGGCCGGCGCTTCATCGAGTACGACGTTGCCGAGGCCAACAAACGTCTGGACGCGGCCGGTCTGACCCGCCGCGGTGCCGATGGCATGCGACTCCGGCCGGACGGGAAGAAGCTCCAGCTGGTCGGCCGCTGCTTCGAGGTCGGTGTCGGGATCGCCGCGATCACCGTGCTCGAGTACGCCCGCCGGTACTGGAAGGCGGTCGGGATCGACCTGGTCGCGAAGCCGATGTCGCTGGACCTCTGGTACGAGGAGATCCCGCACGGCGACTACGATCTGGTCGCCTATCCCCCGGCCACGATCCTGTGGGACATCGACTCGCTCTGGTACATCCCGACGAGCGGGCTCACCTACTGGGCGCCGAAGTACGGCAACTGGTACGGCGATCCGAAGGACAAGTTCGCGCTCGAACCCACCGGCGACATCCGCACGCTGCAGACGACGTACGACGAACTGCTGATCACGGCCGACGACACCAAACGCCTCGACCTCGGGCGGCAGATCCTGCGCCTGCACGATCAGAACGTCTGGATCATCGGTACTGTCGCAACGCCGTTCCAGCCGTTGATCTCAGCCGGCGACCTCCGCAACGTCCGGCCGGACGCGATCGCGAGCTTCCGCACCCACTACGAGAACGCCTCCGCACCGGAACAGATGTACTTCGACAACCCGGACAAGCACGTCTGACATGGGTGGCTATCTGGTACGGCGACTACTCGCGATGCTGCCCACCGTCGTACTGATCTCGCTGGTGTCGTTCCTGATCATCCAACTGCCGCCTGGCGACTACCTGACCACGGTGGTCGCCAAGCTGCAGGCTCAGGGGCAATCGCTACCACCCGAGCAGCTGATCGCGCTGCGGCAGCAGTACGCGTTGGACGCTTCGCCCCTGGAGCAATACTGGCGATGGATCACCAACATCGTGCTGCACGGTGACTTCGGTACGTCGTTCGAGTACAACAAGCCCGTGTCGACCCTGCTCGGGGAACGGCTGCCGCTGACGTTGGGGCTCGGCCTGCTTACGTGGATCATCGGGTGGAGCATCGCGCTGGTGGCCGGGGTCTACTCGGCGGCTCGGCGGTACTCGAAGCTCGACTACGTCATCACCACGCTGAGCTTCCTCGGCCTCGCGATCCCCGGCTTCCTGATCGCACTGACCGCGGTCTACCTGCAGTTCAAGCTGTTCGGGCGTACGGTCTCCGGCCTGTTCTCCCCGGAGTTCGACGACGCGGCCTGGAATCTCGGCAAGCTGCTCGACCTGTTCAGCCATCTCTGGCTGCCCGTGCTCGTGCTGGCGTCGGGCGGTGTCGCGGGGACGGTCCGAGTCCTGCGCGCGAACCTCCTCGACGAACTGCACAAGCCCTACGTGACCGCCGCCCGCGCTCGCGGACTCACCGAACGCAAACTGCTGCTGCGCTACCCGACGCGCGTCGCGCTGAATCCGTTCATCGCCACCATCGGCTGGACGATCCCGGCGCTCTTCGACGGCGAGGTGCTGGTCGCGACCGTGCTCGGTCTTGAAACCACCGGACCGCTGCTGCTCAACGCGCTGAAGAGCCAGGACATGTACCTGGCCGGCGGCATCATCCTGATCGCCTGCATCCTGACCGTGATCGGCACGCTCCTGTCCGATCTCCTGCTGGCTGCCGTCGATCCACGCGTTCGAGTCGGGTACGCCGGATGAGCGAGCCCACTCTGGCGTTGGCCTCGCAGCGCACCCTGGTCTGGCGGCGCTTCAAGCGCAACAAGCTCGCCGTGGTGTCGTTGTGGATCGTCGGCTTCATCTACTTCGTCGCGGTGTTCTGCGAGTTCCTCGCTCCGCATGCCCAAGACACCTACGCCGCCGACCGCGCCTTCGCCCCACCACAACTACTCAAGGTCTCGCTCACCTCGAGTCCCCATCTGTACGTCAACGGCTACCAAGGCACCCCGAACCCGGAGACGCTGCTGCGCGACTACACCGTCGACAAGACCCAGCGGTACGGCGTTCGCCTGTTCGCGAAAGGTGATCCGTACAAACTGTGGGGGCTGATCCCCTCCGACCGGCATCTGCTCAGCACGAGCCGTGCGGACGCGCCGTTCCAGCTGCTCGGGACGGATGAGCAGGGCCGGGATCAGTTCTCCCGGTTGATCTACGGAACACGGATCTCGATGTCGGTCGGCCTGATCGGCGTTGCCGCGGCGCTGGTGCTCGGCCTGCTGCTCGGTGGGATCTCGGGGTACTTCGGTGGGTTGACCGACGGGATCGTGCAGCGGGTGATCGAGTTCTTCATGTCGATCCCGACGCTGCCGCTCTGGCTCGGCCTGGCCGCCGCCGTACCGCCGGGGTGGAGTCCGTTGAAGACGTACTTCGCGATCACGCTGATCCTGTCGCTGATCGGCTGGACGGGATTGGCACGGGTGATTCGCAGCCGGTTCCTGCAGATCCGGGGTGAGGATTTCGTCCTGGCCGCCGAGCTCGACGGCGCGCGCTGGCATCGGGTGATCGGTCGGCACATGCTGCCGGCGTTCACCAGCCACATCATCGCGTCGCTGACGCTCGCCGTACCGGGGATGATCCTCGGAGAGACCGCTCTCTCGTTTCTCGGACTCGGCCTGCAGGCGCCGGTGGTCAGCTGGGGCGTCCTGCTCGGCGGCGCGCAGAGCATCCGGGTCCTGTCCGCGGCACCGTGGCTGCTGTCGGCCGGAGTCGCGGTGGTGATCGCGGTGATGGCGCTCAACTTCGTCGGCGACGGGCTGCGCGACGCCGCCGATCCCTACGAGTCGTGAGGGTGCACCGATGAGCCTGCTGGAGATCTCCGGGTTGAGCACCCATTTCGACACCGCCGACGGCCTGGTGCGCGCGGTCGACGACGTCAGCCTGCGCGTCGAGCCGGGGCAGACGGTGTGCGTGGTCGGCGAGTCCGGGTGCGGGAAGAGCGTCACCGCACGGTCGATCCTGCGCCTGGTCGACCCGCCGGGACGGATCGTTGCCGGGAGCATCCACTATCGATCGGGAGACACGTCGGTCGATCTGGCCGCTCTCGATCCGGGCGGGTCCGCGATGCGCGCGATCCGCGGCAAGGAGATCGGCATGGTCTTCCAGGAGCCGATGGCCGCGCTCAGTCCGGTGCACACGATCGGGCGGCAGCTGATGGAGACATTGTTGCTGCACGAGCGGCTGACCAAGCGCGAGGCGCGAGAGCGGGCGATCGACGAACTGCGCAGCGTCGGCATCCCGCAACCCGAGCAGCGCATCGACGCCTACTCGTTCCAGCTCTCCGGTGGGATGCGGCAGCGCGCGATGATCGCGATGGCGCTTGCTTGCCGACCGCAACTACTGATCGCCGACGAACCGACCACCGCGCTCGACGTGACCACGCAGGCCCAGATCCTCGACCTGCTGCGGTCGCTGCAGGAGGACCGCGGGATGGCGATGCTCTTCATCACCCACGATCTCGGGGTGGTGGCCGAGCTGGCTGATCGGGTCGCGGTCATGTACCTCGGGACGGTCGTCGAGGAGTGCGACGTCGATTCGTTGTTCCACGATCCCCGGCATCCGTACACGCGCGCGTTGCTGCGGTCCGTGCCCCGGATCGAGCGCCGGGTACGACGGCGGCTGCCGACGATCCGTGGTCAGGTCCCGCATCCCCAGCAACGGCCGAGCGGCTGTCCCTACCGGACTCGCTGCGATCACGTCGTACCGGGGCTGTGTGAGACCGAGGCCCCGCCGGCGGTCACCGACGGAGGTCGCGAAGTGCGGTGTGTGCACTATCCGACCGCCGAGAGCATTCGCAGCGGACACGATCTCGCGGAGCCGACTCATGTCGGCTGACGAGATTCTGCGCGTGGAGAACCTGTCGATGCGGTTCTCGAGCGGGTCGGGCTTGTTCGGCCGGCGGACGACGGTGCAGGCGGTCGACGACGTGAGTCTCGCCGTACGGCGGGGTGAGACGCTCGGGCTCGTTGGTGAGTCCGGCTCGGGCAAGACGACACTCGGTCGGTGCATCCTGCGCGCGTATCAACCGACGAGTGGGCAGCTGCGCTATCGCCGTACCGACGGGTCCGACGTCGATCTCTCCGTACTGTCGCGGGCGGAGCTGCGGCCGTTGCGGACGGAGATCCGGACCGTGTTCCAGGACCCGAACTCGTCGCTCAATCCGCGGATGACCGTGCAGCAGATCGTCGCCGAGCCGCTGATCGTGAACAAGCTCGCGAGCGGGAGCGCAGTGGTTGATCGGGTCGCCGACGCGCTCCGACGCTGTGGACTGCGGCCGGAGCTGATGCGGCGGTACCCGCATGCATTCTCAGGTGGCGAGCGGCAGCGGATCGGGATCGCTCGAGCGCTCGTCACGCAACCGCGGCTGGTGGTGGCGGACGAGGCGGTGAGCGCGCTCGACGTCTCCGTACGCAGTCAGATCCTGAACCTGCTCGAGGACCTGCAGGACGAGTTCGAACTGACCTACGTCTTCATCTCGCACGACCTGTCAGTCGTCCAGCACCTCTGCGACCGCGTGGCGGTGATGTACCGCGGCAAGCTCGTCGAGGAGGCCAGCACCGAAGACCTCTTCGAGCAACCGCAACACACCTACACCCAGACCCTGCTCGCCTCGGTCCCCATCCCCGACCCCCGCCTCCGCAAAGCCAGGCGGGTCAGCGGGTTGGCTTGAACTCTGCGGGAAGGTGTTGGGTGATGCGGTCGAACAGTTCGCGCAAGGGTTCGCCGATCTCGCGGCCGAACTCGGTCAGTCCGTAGGTCACCTGGGGCGGGACGGTCGGCTCGACCTCGCGCCAGACCAGGCCGTCCTGCACGAGCACCCGCAGGGTCTGGGACAGCATCTTCTCGCTGATGCCGTGGATGCTCTCGCGCAGCTCGTAGAACCGCAACGCGTTGGTACGCAAGGAGATCAGCACCCACACGCCCCAGCGGCTGGTGACATGATCGACCACGTTGCGCGCCAGGCAGTCGGTGTGAAACACCTCATACCGAGGGGGAGCCTCGGCTGCTGTGACCTGCACGCCTTCATCCACGTGTGGAGCTTACCTTCAGGTACGTCCTTACGAAAGGTAAGCCCGTCCTCCTAGCGTCGGTCACCCATCGACCAAGGAGCACACAATGATCGTAGTAACCGGGGCGACCGGAAACATCGGCCGGCCGTTGACGCAGACCCTGGCCGCGGCCGGGCACCAAGTGACCGCGGTGTCGCGACACGCAACCGCCGTACCGGATGGGGTTCGTTATGTGACGGCCGATCTGGCCGACCCGGCCAGCCTGGAGCCGGCGCTGGCTGGAGCCAAAGCCTTGTTCCTGCTGCTGTCCGGCGATCTGCAGGCGACTGGCGCGAACCCGGCCGACCTCATCAGCTTGGCCGCGGAGCATGGGGTTCGGCGGCTGGTGCTGCTCTCTTCGCAGGGCGTGTCCACGCGGCCATTCGGTACGACGAGGATCGCGCTGCGGGGATTGGAGGACGTACTGCGGGAGTCCGGACTGGACTGGGCGATTCTGCGGCCGGGAGGCTTTGCCTCCAACGCCTTGTGGTGGGCCGAGTCGATCCGCACCCAGCAGGTCGTCGCCGCGCCTTTCGGCGATGTCGGGGTACCGATCGTCGACCCGGCCGACATCGCCGAGGTTGCCGCCGCCTGCTTGGTGGACGACCAGCACTCCCGCGCCGTGTACGAGCTGACCGGTCCGGAGGTGATCACGCCGCGGCAGCAGGCAGCGGCGATCGCAGCCGCGTTGGGCTCGCCGGTGCGGTTCCACGAGCTGAGCCGTGATGAGGCCAAGGCCGCGCTGACGCACAACATGCCGCCCGAGGTCGCCGACGACACGCTGGACATCCTGGGCGCTCCCAACGACGCCGAGCTGCGCGTCAGCCCCGACGTTCAGCGCGTCCTCGGGCGGGCACCGCGGTCGTTCGCCGAGTGGACGGCGCGCAATCTCGCCGCCTTCCAGTGACTTCGGTCGCACCCGACCGCGCTCCGGCTGGCGAGGGGTCGTACTGACGCGTTACGGTCGGTGCGTTTCTCAACCAGATCTACAGGGAGTAGTGGACCGTGTCGGTATCGCAGTCGGCCGAGAGCCCGGAGAAGACCTTCTTCGGGCATCCGCGTGGGTTGATGACGCTGTTCACGACCGAACTGTGGGAGCGGTTCAGCTACTACGGGATGCGCGCCATCCTGCTGCTCTACCTGACCGACAAGGCGCACGGTCTCGGCCTGGGTGAGTCGCTCGGCCAGGCCGTGGTCTCGATCTACGGCGCGTCGGTCTACCTGCTCTCGGTGCTCGGCGGCTGGTTCGCCGACCGCGTCTTCGGTGCCCGCCGGACCGTCCTGTACGGCGGTGTCGTGATCGTCGCCGGTCACCTGCTGCTCGCGCTCCCGGCGACCGGCCCGGCGTACTTCGGGATCGCGCTCGTTGCCCTCGGCACCGGTCTGCTGAAGCCGAACGTGTCGACGATGGTCGGGACGCTCTACGAGAAGGGCGACGCGCGACGCGACTCGGCGTTCTCGATCTTCTACATGGGGATCAACATCGGTTCGTTCTCGGCGCCGTTCGTGGTCGGGTTCCTGCGCCGCGAGTTCGGCTTCCACGTCGCGTTCGCGGCCGCCGCGGTCGGCATGACGCTGGCGCTGATCGCCTACGTACTCGGCCGGCGCACCCTGCACGGTCGCGGCGACACCCCGCCGAACCCGCTCACCGCCGAGGACCGGCCGACCATGATCAAGGTGAGCGTCGCCGTACTGGCGGTGCTCGCGGTGGTCTTCTTCCTCTCCGCCGCGCTGTCCGGTGGGTTCGGACCGAAGCCGGTCGTCGACGCGATCTCGTACCTGTGCTTCCTGGCTCCGATCGCCTATTTCACGATGCTGCTGCGCAGCCCGCTGGTCACTCCGGTGGAGCGGCAGCGGGTGCGCGCGTACATCCCGTTGTTCATCGCGGCGATGCTGTTCTTCATGGTGTTCGAGCAGGCAGCGACCACGCTCACCACGTTCGCCGCCGACCGGACCGAGCTGCACCTGTTCGGCATCACGATCTCGCCGGAGTTCTTCGCGTCGGTGAACCCGTTCTCGATCATCATCCTGGCTCCGATCTTCGCGCTGATCTGGATCAAGCTCGGTGAGCGTGGGCCGAGCATCGGCCAGAAGTTCGCGACCGGACTGCTGCTGGCCGGCATCTCCTTCGCTGTGATGGCTCTCGCCTCCCACGTCGCCGGCGAGAAGCTCGCGTCGCCGTTCTGGCTGGTCGTCGTTTATGTCATCCAGACCCTCGGCGAGCTCTTCCTCTCCCCCGTCGGCCTGGCCGCCACCACCCTGCTGGCGCCGCGGGCATTCCTCAGCCAGATGATGGCGCTCTGGTTCCTCGCACCGTCGGCCGGTCAGGCGATCACCGCCCAGCTCGTCCAGGCCACCGAAGGCGCCTCCGACACGGCGTACTTCGGCGGCCTGGCCATCGTCACGATCGTCTTCGCGCTCGTGCTCTACACGCTGGCTCCCTGGATCAAGCGCCACACCAAGCAGGAGCAGGAGGCCTAAGCGGCGAGTCGTTCCGCCAGCCACGCGATCGCCAGTGGCTGGCGGTACTCGACCGCGCGGTGACCCCCGTCGAACAGCTCGAACCGGACTAAACCATCCGGTACGCCGACCTCGGCGAGGCTGCGGCGGAACGCTTGCGCACCGAGGTCGAGGAACCACTCGTCGCTGGTCCCGGCGTCGATCCAGATCGCTCGCTGGGATCTCAGCGCCTCGGCATGATCCGGTGACATCCGCACCGGATCCCAGCGCAGCCAGCGTTCCCAGACCGCTGGCCTGAGCGCCCCGGTCACCGGATCGAACGGGAGCTCCGGCCGCCCGTCGGCGTCCGGTGAGAAGCAGGCCGAGACCCCGAGTAGTTCGAGCAGGCGCTCGTCTTCGGGCTTGGTGAAGGCGGTTCGAGTGGTGAAGTCCGCCCACCACGCGAAGATGTCGCCGTCGTACTGGCGCAGGTGACGTGCCGCCCAGAGGAAGTGCGGGATGTACTGCGCTTCCGACAACGCGTCACCGGAGTGCGTGGCGAAGGCGCCGAACAGGTCAGGGCGCAGCATCGGCGTGATCATCGCGCCGAGACCACCACTCGACTTCCCGGCGATCGCCCGGTGGTCGCGATCCGAGATGGTCCGGTAGTGAGCGTCGACCCACGGAACCACCTCGTCGCACAGGTAGGAGTGATACGGGCCGGTACCGGGCGAATCGACGTACTGGCTGCCGCCGTACTTGGTGAAGGCGTCGACGAAGACGACGATCATGCCCGGCGCCTCGCCCCGCGCGAACAGGCCGTCGATGAGTTCGGGGACCGGGCGGCGGTACGGGATGCGGTTGCGCCAGATCGGCAGTGTGCCGCCGAAGCCGAGCAACATGTAGACGGTTGGGTAGCGGCGGCAGCCCTCGTCGTACCCGGGCGGTGTGTAGACCCACAGCGGACGGCTGGACGGATCGCCGAGGGGGTTTCCGCGCAGCAAGCGGCTGTCGAGGGTGTGTTCGTCGAGCCGGCCGATCAGGTCGAGCATGGGCGCTCCTCACGTTGATACTACGAAATCATAATATATTGAATCGTAGTACCATCGGGGTCATGCGCGACTCGATCGATCGGCACATCGACTACTGGCAGCACGAGGTGGCTGAGCTCGATGCCGAGGTCGAAGGCATCGTCACCCGGATGCAGATGCTCGTGCGGCACCTGCAGACGCGCCGGGCCGCGGCCTTGCAGGAGCTCGGCCTGCGCAGCTGGGAGTACGACATCCTCTGGCGGCTACGCGCCGCGGGGCCGCCGTACAGCGTGACGCCGACGATGCTGGCCGTTGCCCTCGACACCCATCCGGCCACCCTCACCAACCGCCTCGACCGGCTCACCCAGGCCGGCCTCGTCGCCCGCAGCCGCGCCGCCACCGACCGCCGCAGCGTGGTCGTCGTCCTCACCGACGCGGGCCACCAGGCCTGGGAATCCGCCATCGGCTCCCAAGGCGACGCCGAGCAAGAACTCCTCGCGCCACTCTCGGAGCGCGAACGCCAGTCCCTGACCAAGCTGCTCCGCAAAGTCGTCCTCGCCGCCGAAGCCGACGGCCCCGACCTGATGCCCAGCCCGCTCACCCCCGAGACGGAACCACGTCCCCCACGCGAGTGAGGCATCGCCGGCCATCTCGTCGCATGCTCGAACCATGCAGTCAACCGCCCCGCGCTGGGCCTACCGCCTCGCCCACGCGATCCCGTTCTTCGTCCTGCCCTCAAGCCTGTGGCGGCTCGGCCTGGTCTTCGGCTCGTCCATGGGCATGCTCGACGCCACCGGCCAACCGACGTACATCCACGGCTTCGGCCTCAAGCTGTACGTCGTCGGCCTGTCCCTCGTCTCCGAGGCACTGGCCCTGACCGGCCTCGGCCTGGTCCACCGCTGGGGCGAGATCGTCCCCCGCTGGATCCCCCTGATCGGCGGTCGCCGCGTCGCGCCGTACGCCGCCATCATCCCCGCCACCCTCGGCGGCCTGTCGCTGATCGCCCTCTGGACCTTCGCGATGCGCAACGCCTACACCGACGGCTTCCTCTACTTCACCAACGACTTCTGGCAGTACCTCATGGTCGGCAGCTACAGCCTCCTCCACCTCTGGGGCCCCGCCCTCCTACTCCTCACCTGGTCCTACCACCGCCGCCACGCCCTTCACCCCCGCGTCAAAGCCCCCATCTAACGCGGTCGCCAGTGGGGCTGCGAGTTGGGCGATCTCGCGCAGCTCCGGGTGCCAGGTCGGACCACCCTGCTGGGCAATCCGGTTCAGGCTCGTGCAGAACTTGAGCGACGCGGTCGTGCCCCAGGGCCTGGAGCGTTCGCCCGCAACATCCTCGGCGAGATGCTGCGAACCGGACCAACTGCCGTTCTCGGCACGCTGTGCCGCAGTCACAACCGCGGCTCCGCGCCGGAACACGATCACGTTGTCGGCCAGCTGATTGGCCTGGACCGCGGCGATCGTTGCCGGGATCCCGCGATAGCAGCCGTCGTGGTTGGACCGGGCAACGAACCGACCACGCCCGTGCAAGGCGATCTGATCGAGGTATCGCGCCACGATGCCCAGCCGGCTCAGCGCCTCCGGGACCGCCAGCACCGCGACCTCCACGCGGAATCCCGCGGCCCCGAAGTTCGCCGCCGCCCGCGCGAACTCCTCGGGATCAGCCAGCGCCGTCTCCACGACGGTGTGACAACCACGGGCTCGCGCCCAGTCCTCGGCCGCTGCGTGCCACAGGCGCGTGTCCAGCCGCGTATAGGCGCCCGCCGTCCGCTCGTCCTCGGCCTGCAGGCGGACGTAGTCGGGGTGGTACGGCTTGTAGAAATCACCGCAGACATGGGCTGCCTGGCCACGCAGACCCATCGTGCGCTTGATCATGTCCGTGGTCGCCGTCTTCCCCGCGCCCGGCTGCCCACCGATGAACACCACCGCCGGCCGTTCCTGCCGCATCGCTCCCGCGAGCTCGCGCGGGACGATCCGGGAGCTGAAGATCTCCGCGTGCAGCTCCTCGTTCAGCCGGTAGCGGCCGAGATCCGCGACCTCAGCCATCGGCGCGTCCATTGAGCTCGCGCAACCGTTGGCCGTAGCTGTCCCGAACCGCCCGGATGGCCTCCGGATCGTCGGCGCGAAGGGCATGGCGATCTATCGAGGCAAGGCGGCTCTGCTCGTCCCAGTGGTCCATCACGGACTGGTCGGGGGTTTCCTTGCGGCGTTCGGTCCAGTAGCGGTCGGTGCAGTGGGCGATGAAGAGGCTGATGGTGTCCTGGGCGACCTCGAAGCTGATGGCCTGCTGGTCGTCCCACTCGTACGGCTGGATCTGGCCGAGGATCGATTCGTTGCCGTCGTTGTCGGTCATGCGGCAACTCTCGCCGCTCGGCGCGACGTACCGCAACCGGTGTTCGTCCTACCTGTGGATAACTCCTCAGCGGGAGCGAGGGCGGGGTTTGAGGGTGGTGCCGGGGAGGGGCGGGGCCGGGAGGGGGTCGCCTTCGTAGCCGGGGACCATCGGGAAGCGGTCGTTGCCGGCGGCGGCGATGGCGGACTGCCAGGAGTCACGGGCCTCGACGATGTCCTCGTGGGTGCGGCCGATGAAGTTCCACCACATCACGAGCTCTTCGGTGAAAGGTTCGCCGCCGAGCAGAAGGCAACGAACTCCGTTGCTGGAGGCAACCAGATCAACCGACTCGCGGCCCGCACCGAGGTAGGCGAGTTCGCCGAAGGACGGCGTCAGGTCCCCGACTTCGAGTGAACCCTCGACCACCAGTACGGCGTACTCGTTGGAAGGTGTGAGTGGGAGCGTGAGGGATCGGCCCGGCTGGATGGTGAGGTCGGCGCCGACCAGCGGGGTGTAGGCGGGAGCCGGGGAGGTCACGCCGGCCACGGTGCCGATCATCACCGTGAGGTGGGCGCCGTCCAGGTCGAGTTGCGGAGATCGGCGTACGCGTTGAAGGCGGGTGGGGTCGTCGTACGGACGGAGTCGGGTAGCGCGACCCAGAGTTGCGCGCCATGCAGGCGCGGTGGTGCGTCCGGCGTAGAGACTTCGGAGTGAGCGATGCCATTGCCGGCAGTCATGATGTTCAGCTCGCCCGGACGCACGAACGCGTGTGAGCCGACGCTGTCGCGGTGCTCGATCTCGCCCTCGAACAACCAGCTCACCGTCTGCAGACTCGTATGCGGATGCGGCGGAACCAGCATGCCGCGCTCCCCCGGCGCGTCGTACGAATCGACCCGCTGCGTCAGATCATCAGGCCCGTAATGATCGACGAAGCACCACGCACCAACCATCCGACGGTCCTTGTTCGGCAGCAACCGCCGTACCTTCGTCGACCGTCCTAGCACCACCTCACGCGGCTCCAACAGCTCGAACACCGGCCCCTGCTCAGACCCGCTACAGACGACCTCGGCCGGGTCCTTCTCCAAGTCGCTCATCACGCCGTCCATTCGAGGAGTTCGTCGCGGGTCCAGGTGTTGATGACGCGGTCGGGGGTGATGTCGGCGCCTTCGGCGCGTTCGCAGCCGTAGACCTGCCAGTCGAGTTGGCCGGGTGCGTGGGCGTCGGTGTCGATGGAGAAGACGCAGTCCATCTCGGCGGCCAGGGCGAGCAGGCGTTTGGGCGGGTCGAGGCGTTCGGGGCGGGAGTTGATCTCGACGGCCGTGTTGAACTGACGACACGCCTCGAAGACCACCTCGGCGTCGAACTCGGACTCGGGGCGGGTGCCGCGGTTGCCGGTGATCAGGCGGCCGGTGCAGTGCCCCAGTACGTCGACGTGCGGGTTGGCGATCGCCTTGACCATCCGCTCGGTCATCGGCTCGGAGGCCATCCGGAGTTTGGAGTGCACGCTGGCGACGACGAGGTCGAGCCGCGCCAGGATCTCGGAGTCGCAGTCGAGCGAACCGTCGTCGAGGATGTCGACCTCGATCCCGTTCAGGATCGTGAACCCGTCGAGCTCCTTGGCCAGCTTCTTGTTGAGCTCGGCAACGACCTCGATCTGTTGCAACCGGCGTTCCCGGGACAGGCCGTTGGCGACCGTGAGCCGTGGCGAGTGATCGGTCAGGGCCATGTACTTGTGGCCGAGCCGGTGCGCCGTCCGGGCCATCTCCTCGATCGGGCTGCCGCCGTCGGACCACTCCGAGTGCAGATGCAGGTCGGCCTGCAGCGCTGCGCGCATCGCCGTACCCTCGTCGGTCAGCTCACCGGCCGACCCCTCCAGCTTGATCAGGTACGCCGGGGTCGCGCCGTCCATCGCCTCCAGGATCACGGCCTCGGTCTTCGGCCCGATCCCCGGCAGTTCGGTCAGCGTCCCGGCCCGGCGCCGTGCCCGGACCTCCGCCGCCGGCAGCGCCTCGATCGTGTCGGCCGCCCGCCGGTACGCCTTCACCCGATGGGTCGGCTGCCGGTCGCGCTCCAGGTAGTACCCGATCGCGCGCAACGCCTCCACCGCGGCATCCACACCCGCCTTGTCCGTCATCCCCCCATCATCCCGCCATTTGGTGGGTGCACCCATCAGGTGGGAGGTTCCCACCCGGAATTCCGGGGCGGGAACCTCCCGTTTGGTGAGTGAACCCACCAAACGGACGGCGCGGGCTAGGGTCGGGGGGTGGGTAAGGCGGAGACCAGGGCGCATCTGGCGCGGACGGAGCGGCTGCAGGCGCAGACGGGGGCGATGGCGACTGCGGCTACTGCGGCGATGGAGGAGAACCTGCCGTGGTTCCGGGGGTTGTCGGCGCAGGACCGGTCGTGGATCGGGCTGGTGGCGCAGTCGGGGATCACCGCGTTCGTCGACTGGTTCCGCGATCCGGAGGAGAACTCCTCGATGCCGACGAGGATCTTCGGGTCCGCGCCGCGGGAGTTCACCCGGGTGATCTCGCTGCACCAGACCGTCGATCTGGTGCGGACGACCATCGAGATGATGGAGAACGCGATCGACGACCTGCTGCCGCCGGACGACGTACCGGCTGTGCAGCGGGCGATGCAGCGGTATGCCCGGGAGGTCGCGTTCGCGGCCGCGACGGTCTACGCGCAGGCCGCCGAGATGCGCGGTGCGTGGGATGCCCGGCTCGAGGCGCTCGTGGTCGACTCCGTGATCCGCGGCGAGGCCGACGACTCGGTCCGCTCCCGCGCCTCCGCCCTGGGCTGGACCGGAGCAGCCGGTACGACGGGATCGGCCGAGGTGGCCGTGGTCGTCGGGCGCGCGCCGGTGGCGGAGGGCAACGCGAACGTGGCGGACGCCGTCCGGCATGCGGCGCGTGAGGCGGGTGCTGACGCTCTGTGTGCGATCCAGGGCGACCGACTGGTGGTGGTACTCGGCGGTACCGGCAAACCTGTGGAGATCGTACAAAGGCTGGCCCACTGGTTCGGTCCCGGTCCGATCGTGGTCGGACCGGTGGTGAAAGACCTGATGGCGGCCGTGACGTCGGCCCGGGCGGCGGTCGCCGGGCTCCGCGCCGTACCGGCCTGGCCCGGGGCGCCGCGGCCGGTGCAGGCCGACGAACTGCTGCCGGAGCGATCACTCTCCGGAGACGGTCATGCCCGCCGTCAGCTCGCCACTGAGGTCTATGGCCCGCTCACTCTGGGCGAAGGCGTGCTGCTCGACACCGTTTCGGCGTACCTGGACTCCGGTGGTTCGATCGAGGCGACGGCCCGGACGATGTTCATCCACGCCAATACCGTCCGGTACCGGCTGAAGCGTGTGGCCGAACTCACGGGGTACCAGCCGCTGAATCCCCGCGACGCTTTCACCTTGCGTGTCGCACTCGCCCTCGGCCGCCTGCTCAATCCGGAGCCGGGAACCACCGTTTTGTAGGATCTCCACAAACAGGGCCGGTCAGAATTCGTGCTGCTTTCCGGTCCGCGAACGGCTCGGAACAGGGAGAGTGGTCACGTGCTCGTCATCGTCGCGCCCGGTCAGGGTGCCCAGACCCCAGGTTTCCTCGAGCCGTGGCTCGCCGATCCCGCGTTCGAGAGCCGGCTGAACTGGCTCTCCGCGGTCGCCGGTCTCGACCTCGCCCACTACGGCACCCAGGCGGATGCCGACACGATCCGCGACACCGCGATCGCGCAGCCGCTGCTGGTCGCGGCCGGCCTGGCCGCCGCGCCCGCACTGTTCGACGGTGACGTGACCCCGGGCGCGCTCGCCGGCCACAGCGTCGGTGAGCTCGCCGCCGCGGCCCTGTCCGGTGCGTTGACCGTCGAGCAGGCGATGGTGCTGGTCCGCGAGCGCGGCAAGGCGATGGCCGATGCGGCCGCGCTGACCCCGACCTCGATGACCGCGGTGCTCGGTGGCGACCGCGACGAGGTGCTCGCCAAGCTCGCGGAGTACGGGCTGACCCCCGCCAACGACAACGGCCCCGGCCAGATCGTCGCGGCCGGCACGGCCGAGGAGCTGGCCGCGTTCGCCGAGGACCCGCCCGCCAAGGCCCGCTTGATCCCGCTGTCGGTGGCCGGCGCGTTCCACACCAAGCACATGGAGCCCGCCGTACAGACCCTGGCGAAGTATGCGGCCGCCATCACCACCGGTGAGCCGACGACCAAGCTGCTCTCGAACCGCGACGGCCAGGTCGTGGCCGACGGCAACGACGCGCTGGAGCGGATCGTCGCCCAGGTGAATTCCCCCGTCCGCTGGGACCTGTGCATGCAGACCTTCACCGACCTCGGTGTGACCGGCATCCTCGAACTGCCGCCGGCCGGCACCCTGGTCGGGATCGCCAAGCGCAACCTGAAGGGCGTCGAGACCTTCGCCCTGAAGACCCCGGACCAGCTCGACGACGCCCGCGCCTTCGTCCAGAAGCACTCGGCATGACGGCCATCGCGGCACCGCAGGGTGCCCGGTACGCCGGAGTCCTCGGGATCGGGTCGTACCGGCCGCGGCGCGTCGTACCGAACTCGGAGATCGTCGAGCAGATCGACTCCAGTGACGAGTGGATCCAGACCCGGTCCGGGATCAAGGAGCGCCGCTGGGCCTCCGACGACGAGACCGTGCTGATGATGTCGGTCGCGGCGGCCAAGGACGCGCTGAAGGAGTCGGGGATCGATCCGGCCCAGATCGGCTGCGTCGTGGTCTCCACCGTCACGCACCTCTACCAGACCCCCGCGATCGCGACCCGGATCGCCGTCGAGGTGGGCGCCCCGACCGCGGCCGCGTTCGACGTCTCCGCGGCCTGCGCCGGGTTCTGCTACGGCCTCGCGCTGGCCAGTGACATGGTCCGCGGCGGCAGCGCGAAGTACGTGCTGGCGATCGGGGTCGAGCGACTCAGCGACCTGACCGACCGCAACGACCGCGGTACGGCGTTCATCTTCGCCGACGGCGCTGGTGCCGCCGTCGTGGGCCCGACCGACGAGCCGGGGATCGGCCCGGTCGTGTGGGGTTCCGACGGCACGCAGCACGCGGTGATCAGCCAGAAGGAGTCCTGGCAGGAGGCGGCCGGCAGCCAGAACTGGCCGCACCTCACGATGGAGGGCAACCCGGTCTTCCGCTGGGCGTCGTACGAGATGGCCAAGACCGCGCAGCAGGCGCTCGACGTGGCCGGCGTACCGGCCGACGAGCTCGACCTGTTCGTGCCGCACCAGGCGAACATGCGGATCACCGACGCGATGCGCCGCGCCCTGAAACTGCCCGAGCACGTGAAGGTTGCCCGCGACATCGAACGGCAGGGCAACACGTCCGCCGCCTCGATCCCGCTCGCGATCACCGCGATGCGCGAATCCGGCGAGGCCAAGAGCGGCGATCTCGCGCTCGTCATCGGCTTCGGCGCCGGCCTCGTCTTCGCCGCTCAGGTGATCAGGCTTCCGTAAGCCATAGTTGTCCGGGGCGGCTCAGGTGGCCGCACCGGCTGAATCAACCATTCGAAGGGAACTACTGCAATGGCCAGCACCGAAGAGATCCGCTCCGACCTCGCCGAGATCGTGAACGAGATCGCCGGTATCCCGGTCGAGGACGTCCAGCTGGACAAGTCCTTCACCGACGACCTCGACGTCGACTCGCTCTCCATGGTGGAGGTCGTCGTGGCCGCCGAGGAGAAGTTCGACGTGAAGATCCCCGACGACGAGGTCAAGAACCTGAAGACCGTCGGCGACGCCGTCGCGTTCATCGAGCGCGCCCAGAACGGCTGATCCGAGCCGTCACCGTGCTGGCCGGTGCTCATCGGGCTCAGAACCGATGAGCACCACCGGCCGGCCCTCCCGTTCCCCGATCTCGTGAAGGATGAGGTACAGATGTCGAAGACCCGAGTCGTGATCACCGGGCTCGGAGCCACCACCCCGCTCGGCGGCGATGTGGCCAGCTCCTGGGAAGGCCTGCTGGCCGGTCGCTCCGGCGCCCGCCTGCTGACCGACGAGTGGGTGCAGAACCTGCCCGTGCAGATCGCAGCCCCGGTGGCGGTCGAGCCGACCGAGATCATCGAGCGCGTGAAGGCCCGCCGCCTCGACCGCAACGCACAGCTCGCCGTGGTCGCGGCCCGCGAAGCCTGGGCCGACGCCGGCCTCGAGGACGCCGGGCTCGACAAGGAACGGCTCGGAGTCGCTGTCGCCACCGGCATCGGTGGCCTGCACACCACCCTGAACAACTACGACGCGCTGCTGAAGAACCCGCGCCGCGTCTCGCCGCTGGCGATCCCGATGCTGATGCCGAACTCGTCGGCCGCGTACGTCGGTCTCGAGTTCGGAGCCAAGTCCGGTGTGCACACCCCGGTCTCGGCCTGCGCCTCCGGCAACGAGGCGATCGCGCTCGGCCTGGACCAGATCCGGCTCGGCCGCGCTGACGTCGTACTGGCCGGTGGTACCGAGGGCACGATCATGCCGCTGCCGCTGGCCGCCTTCAGCCAGATGATGGCGCTCAGCAAGCGCAACGACGAGCCCGAGCGCGCCTCCCGGCCGTGGGACACCGACCGCGACGGATTCCTGCTCGGTGAGGGCGCCGGCATCCTGGTGCTGGAGTCCTACGAGCACGCCGTCGCCCGCGGCGCGAAGATCTACGCCGAGCTCGCCGGCGCCGGCATCTCCGCCGACGGCCACGACATCGCGCAGCCCGACCCGACCGGTTCCGGGGCGCGGCGCGCGATGGAGCGGGCGCTGATCGAGGGTGACCTGACCCCGGCCGACGTCATGCACATCAACGCCCACGCCACCTCCACCCCGCAGGGCGACATCGCCGAGTCCCTGGCCATCCGCCTCGCCCTCGGCAAGGAGGCCGACCACGCGGTCGCCACCGCGCCGAAGTCGATGATCGGGCACCTGCTCGGCGCCGCCGGCGCGGTCGAGTCGATCGCGACCGTGCTCGCCCTGCACCACCGCATCGTCCCGCCGACGATCAACCTCGACAAGCTCGACGACCAGATCGACCTCGACATCGCCACCGAGCCCCGCAAACTCGCCGACGGCGACCTCGCGGCCCTCAACAACTCCTTCGGCTTCGGCGGTCACAACGCCGCCATCGCCTTCAAAACAGTCTGACCCAGCACCACCCCACGCCCGCTCCCCCCATCCCGGGAGGAGCGGGCGTTGCCATTTCCCTCGGCCCAGGTCGGGAGGAGGGGCGAGACACGGCGACCATCCCTTATCTCTTGCCGGCTCAGTTGGTGGTCAGTTCGGCTAGTTGGAGGCGGTAAGTGTTGTGGTCGTTGGGGTTGGGGCGGAGGTGGGTGCCGGTGAGGCGGAGGCGGGTGGTTGTGGTGGGGGTGAAGGTGTAGGTCTGGGGAGTGGTGGGGCGTGGGAGTGCGGTTTTGGTGAGGAGGGGTTGCCAGGCGCTGCCGGTCCAGGACTCGAGGGTGAGGTCG
Organism: Kribbella sp. NPDC051587; assembly: GCF_044453945.1. Classification (NCBI taxonomy): domain Bacteria; kingdom Bacillati; phylum Actinomycetota; class Actinomycetes; order Propionibacteriales; family Kribbellaceae; genus Kribbella; species Kribbella sp. NPDC051587. Next base: position 255,944 of record NZ_JBITDE010000003.1, on the reverse strand, counting down.
GTCGGGTAGCCGTAGCCGGTGTTGGGGGCGTCGGTGCGCGGGGTCAGGGTGATGGTGCTGAGGGTGCGAGCGGTGGGGTAGGACAGCTCGACGGACTCCGCGTGGTCGACCGTGAGTTGGTTGTTGGAGGACCAGCCGGTGGGAGCGCCGTCGAGCAGGTTGAGGAGGTCCCAGCCGGAGCCGGGGGCTTCGTAGGAGCTGGAGGCCGTCAGCTGCGGGCCTGACTGGTTGCGGACCTCCAGTTCGGCGAGTTGCATCCGGTAAACGTTGTTCTCGGTGGGGTTGGGGCGAAGCGAGCGACCGACGACACGGACGCGGTCGGTCCACTGGGTCGGGAAGGTCACCTGCTGTACTGCGGTGCCCGGGTCGGGCTGGTCGTTGCGCTCGGCAACGGAGATCCAGCGGGAGCCGTCCCAGACTTCCACGCCGTAGGCCTTCGGGAAGCCCTGGCCTTCGTGACCGGGGTCGGTGCGCGGGAACAGGTTGATCGTGTCGAAGTAGCGCCGGCTCGGGAACCGGACCTCGAGCGACTCGGAGTGGTCAGTGGCCAGCGTGTTGTTGCTCGTCCAGCCGAGGGTGACCGGGGTCGAGCCATGGGTACCGTCCTGCGCCGCGTACGACGACCATTGGTAGTTCTCCAACGTGCTGGACGGAACCAACGAAGCCTTCGACACCAGGTTCCCCGCCACCGACGGGCCGACTCCGGGACCGGCGTCGACCCCGCGCGGCGTCGTACCGATGGGGTTGCCGTAGAGGTCGACAGGTGGCTGATCAGGGACCGGTACGCCGCTGCCGAGCACCGGGGAACCGGTGTGGACGCGGTAGCCGTCAAGGGTGCCGGGGGCAACGAACAGCGGTGGCGTGGTGAGCGCGTCGGGGTCGAACGGCGGCCGGTCGTGGTTGCCTGCGTAGACGTTGCCGCGGAAGACGCCCCCTTGGGTCGGCGGGTGTTTCAGAGCCGCTCCGAGCTTGACGAAGATGTTGTTGGTCATCGTGAACGGGCCTTCGATGAATCCGTCCGGGTTCTTCAAGTCGGAGACCAGCTGCGTGCGTTCCGTCGCCGAGCCGACGAAGTCGACGTTGTTCTCGAAGCGCAGCGGCTTCGGTGCGATGAACGCGTCGAGGCCGAAGCAGACGAAGCAGTAGCCGTCGTTCTCGCTGACGTTGTACCGGACCACGACGTTGTTGCCGTCCGGCATGCTCGTCCCGGTCACCGCGCCCTTGGTGACGAGCAGGAAGCCGGCCCGGTTGTCGTGGCTGTAGTTGTACTGCAGCGTCACGTCGTCCGATCCCCAGTCGACGTCGTACGCCTGCCCGTCGCGCCCCTCGGCGCCGCGGACCCCGCCACCCGAGACCTCGTTGTACTCGACCCGCGCCCCATCGGACTCGGCCATCCAGATCGCCACCGAGGCGCCGTTGCAGTACCGCCCGTCACCTCCGCACACCGACCGACGCTGCGAGTGTCCGCTCACCTTGTTGTGATGGATCAGCGGTGACTGCGTCACGAAGGTGAGGATGGCGTCCATCCCGATGTCGCTCAGCACGTTGTGGTCGATCTCGACCCCGTTGGACTTCGGGAAGTTCGGATAGTTGCCCAGGTCACCGGTCTGTTCCGTCGGCCCGACGAAGATGCCGATCCGCTCGACGGTACGCACCGTGTTCCCAGTGACCCGTACGTCGTTCCACGCGGACGACGGCACGTCGGCGACGACCGCGATCCCGGCGTTCAGGCCGTAGTACCGGCCGAGTTCGCTCTTCACGTTGTGGACGTCGACATCGGAGATGTGGATGCCGGTCAGCCGTCCACCCGTGTTGTTGCGGACCCGGATCCCCCGCCGCTCGGCCTGCGCCGGCGAGTCGTTGGTGACCTCGAGCCTCGTGATGTCCCAGTACTGCTGGTTCTCCAGATAGACCGTGTCGCCCACCTGGCCCGCGCCGTCGATCCCCGGTCGCCCGGACCCGCCGTACGACGCGATCGTGATCGGCGCGGTGGCCGAACCCGAGCCCTTGGGCCACAACTGCCCGGTCCAGCGCGCGCCCGCCTTGAAGAGGATGCGGTCGCCCGGTCCGAACGTCGTCCCGTTCACCTTGGCCAGACTCCGCCACGCAGTGTCCGTGCTGGTGCCGGCCGCGGCGTCGTTGCCCGCCGGGTCCACGTAGTAGGTGGTCGCCGCAGCCGCGTTGGCCGACGTGGGCACGAGCAGGGCGGATACGACAAGCAGAGCCAGTACTCCGAGGCGTCTCATGCCCCGCACCCTGACAAAGTGCCCGAAACCCCGCCACCATTTCGAGCCTGCACGAAGCCTGCGACACAGCAGTGATGTGGTTGACATGGCGAGGTTACTGGTGTTGGAGGGGGTCGTGGTGCAAGATGGACCCAGTTGCTCTGCTGGGATGGCCAGAGTTGTGCTCGAGATCGCTGGGGAAGGCGCCCCTCGAACACAGGAGGTCCCGGTGGCGACGACTCGTGGCGTTTTGTACGTCCACACGGTGCCGTCAGCGTTGTGTCCGCATGTCGAGTGGGCCGCTGGCGGCGTACTTGGTGTGCCTGTGAAACTCGACTGGACGCCGCAGCCCGCGGCTCAAGGCACGTATCGGGCCGAACTGTCCTGGCAGGCCGAGGCCGGCACGGCGGCGAAGCTCGCATCGGCTCTGCGCGGTTGGCAGAAGCTGCGCTTCGAGGTGACCGAGGAGCCGACGAACGGCGTCGAGGGCGAGCGTTACTCGTTCACGCCGACGCTCGGAATCTTCCACGCGACCACCGGGGTGCACGGCGACATCATGGTGCCCGAGGAGCGGCTGAAGGCAGCGATGCTGAAGGCCGCGACCGGCGAAGCGGACCTGACCGAGGAGGTCGAGCGTTTGCTCGGCCGGCCGTGGGACGACGAGCTCGAACCCTTCCGGTACGCCGGAGACGGCGCTCCGGTGCGTTGGCTGCACCAGGTCGTCTAAACGGTTCCTGAGAACTTGAGAAGAAAGCTTTGAAAGGCACAGACAAACCCCGAACTTTTCGGGCAGAGTGAGCATCAGACATTCCACAAGGGTGGAGGGGCCGTGGCCGCTGGGCCACCGGGTGTCGGGACACCCCCGGTGGTTACAAACAGCGGCCGCACCACGTGAAGGGCGCGGATCCTCGGGACAGGATCCGCGCCCTTCGTGCGTGTGGGGACCCTTAGCTGGTGGCCCGATGAACCAGGCGGGTGGGCAGGATCAGCGGGGTCGGCGCCTCCCCCGCGATCAGCGCGAGCAGCATCCGCGCCATCTCCCGGCCGAGCGACTGGATCGGCTGGCTGACCGTGCTCAACGGCGGATCGGTGTGCCGCGCCAGGATGACGTCGTTGAAGCCGACCAGCGCGACATCGCCCGGAATCGACTTGCCCACGTCCTTCAGCGCCCGCATCGCGCCGATCGCCATCTGGTCCGAAGCGATGAAGACCGCGTCCAGATCCGGGTGCTCGGCCAGCAACTGCTCCATCGCGCGCCCACCGCTCTCCTCGCTGAAGTCGCCGTACGCGACACGGCTCGCCGCCAGCCCGGCCATCGCGAGCGCCTCCTGGTAACCCTTGTAGCGCGCCGTCCCCGCACCCTCGTCCATCCGGCCGGTGATCGTGGCGATCCGGGTCCGGCCGGTCGCGACGAGATGCTCAGTGGCCAGCCGCGCACCACCACGGTTGTCCGCATCGACGTAGTACCTGGGCTCGAAGCTCACCGGCGAACCACCGAAGACGACTGGCAGGTCGGACTCCTCGGCGAGCCGTGCGATCGGATCGTCACCGTGCATCGACATCAGCATCACGCCGTCGGCCTGCCGGGTGCGCAGCACCTGCTCGAGCCGGGTCTGACCGCGCGTCGACGTCGCCAACTGCAGCACCAACTCCAGCTCGGTCTCCTCGAGCACCGAGTTCACGCCAACCGCGACCTCGGCGAAGAACGGGTCGGCGAAGACCTGCGGGTTGTCGCTGGAGATCGCCAGTACGACGGCGCCCACCTGCTGTGTGGCCAGCGCGCGAGCCGTTGCGTTCGGCACATAACCGAGGTCGCTCACCGCGCGCTGCACGGCCTCTCGCTTCGCCCGGCTGACATGCGGCGCGTTGTTGATCACCCGGGACGCCGCCGACCGGGACACCCCGGCACGCTCGGCGACCTCGTCGAGTGTCACTTGCCGTCTGGCCTGCTGGGTCACGGGCGATCCTTCGTTGATGGAGTGGATAGAGGGTATGGCATCAAGACCGAACAGCGCCGTCCATGATGCCGCTGATCAGCTGCCGTCCGAAGAGGATGAAGACGAGCAGCAACGGCACGGTCGCGATCAGCGTCCCGGTGAACATCAGCGTGTAGTCGGTGTAGTACTGCGTGGCGAGCTGGCTGAGCGAGAACTGGACGGTCGGGTTGTCCGCCTCCATCACCGCCAGCGGCCAGAGGAACTCGTTCCAGGTCCCCATGAACGTGAACAGCCCCAGTACGGCGGCGCCCGGCCGCAGGGCCGGTGACACCACTCGCACGAACAGACCGAACGTCGTACAGCCGTCCAGCCGGGCCGCTTCGATCAACTCGTCCGGGATCGCGCGTTCGGCGTACTGGCGCATCAGGAAGACGCCGAAGGCCGACACCAGGAACGGGACGATGACCGCCTGCAGGTGGTTCTGCCAGCCGAGCTTCACCATCACCATGTAGAGCGGGACGATGCCCATCTGCACCGGCACCATCATCGTGGCGAGCACCGAGATGAGCAGCGCGTTGCGGCCGCGGAACCGTAGCTTGGCGAACGCGAAACCGGCCAGCGAGGAGAAGAACACGACCGAGATCGTGACGCAGACCGATGCGATCGCGGAGTTGAGCAGGCCGCGGGCGAAGTGCGCCTCCTCGGCCTCGGGGCCGAACAGCCGCTGGAGGTTGGCACCGAGATTGCCGCCCGGGACCAGCGGCGGCGGAAACTGACCGACCACATCATTGGACCGGGTCGCCACCACGAACAGCCAGTAGAGCGGGAAGATCGACAGGACCAGACTGACCAGCAGCGTCAGGTAGACGAGCGGATTGCGTTGTTGCCTCACTGGGTGCCTCCCCGCAGCCGGCGGCCGATCAGCAGGTTGACGACGCCGACGAGCACGGTGAGCAGGAAGATCATCCAGGCGACCGCGGAGCCGTACCCGTAATCGAAGTTCTGGAAGCTCTGCTCGAACATGTACATCGCGATCGTCTGGAACTGCCGCAGGCTGCCACCGGACACATCGCCCTGCCCGAACAGCAGCGGCTCGGTGAACAACTGCATCCCGCCGATGATCGACATCACCACGGTGAAGATCAGGGCGGGCCGGATCAGCGGCACGGTGATGTTGCGGAACTGCCGGACCGCGCCGGCGCCGTCGATCTGCGCGGCCTCGTAGAGATCCCGCGGGATCGCCTGCATCGCGGCCAGGTAGATCAAGGCGTTGTACCCCGTCCACCGCCAGTTGACCATGCTCGAGACCGCGATCCAGGAGGTCAGCTTGCTCGCCTGCCAGTCGACCGGGCTGACGCCGACCAGTCCGAGCAGGCCGTTCACCAGCCCGGTGTCGCGGCCGTAGAGCTGACCGAAGACGATCGCCACCGCGGCGACCGACGTGACGATCGGTGCGAGAACACCGAGCCGAAACAAGAGCAGTGCTCGCAGCGGCCGGTTGAGCAGTGCCGCGACGATCAACGCGAGCAGCAACTGCGGGACGGTCGCGAGGACGAGCAGGCCGAGCGTGTTGACGAGCGCGTTCCAGAAGTCCGGGTCACCGAGCAGCCGGCTGTAGTTGTCCAGCCCGACGAACCCGGCGTCACCGGTCAGGTCCCAGGACCGCAGCGACACCCACGCGGTGTAGATCAGCGGGAAGAGACCGAACGCGGTGAACAGCAGGAAGAACGGCGCGATGAACACGTACGGCGAACCGTGCAGATCGAACCGGCTCCACCGGCCGGGGCGATAGCCGTCCGGCGCCGGGGTGATCCCGCGCGCCGGACGGACAGGGGTTTCGGTGGTCACTTGCCGACGGCTCGCTGAGAGTCGGCCAGTGCCTTGGCCCAGGCTTCGTCCGGCTTGAGCTTGCCCTGCTCGACCGCGGTCAGCGCATCACCGATCGCGTCACCGACCTGCTGGTTGTCCGGGCCGAGGTAGACCGGCTTCAGCTCCTTGGCGGACTTGCCGAAGATCTGGCCGACCGGCGCGTTGTTGAAGTACTCGTTCTTCGCGCCGGAGACCGCCGGGTCGTCGATGGCCTTCGGTGCCGACGGGAAGTTGTTCTTGGCCTTGAAGGCCGCGGTCTGGCCTTCCGGGCTGGTCAGGAACTTGGCCAGCTCGGCGGCCTCCTTCGGGTGCTTGCTCTGCGCCGGTACGGCGAGGAACGAGCCACCGCGGACCGCGCCCTGCCCGGGCACCCGGGCGACGTCCCACTTGCCGGCGTTCTCGGGACCGGCCTGATCCTTGATGATGCCGAGCATCCACGCCGGGCACGGGATCGTGGCGAACGTCCCCTTCTTGAAGCCCGCGTTCCAGGCCGGGCTCCACATCTGCAGCTTGCCGGACAGGCCTGCGTCGACCATCTGGATCGTCTGGTCCCAGGACTTACGGACGCCCGGGTTGCTGTCGACGATCAACTTGTTGCTGCGATCGAAGTACGTCGTGTCGCCCTGCTGCATGAGCATGTTCTGGTAGATCGCGCCGGAGCTGTCGAAGTAGCCGGCACCGGTGTTCGCGGCGACGAACTTCTTGCCGGTGGCAAGGTACTCGTCCCAGGTCGGCCACAGCGCACCGACCTTCTCGCGGTCGGTCGGCAGCCCGGCCTTGGCGAACAGGTCGGTGCGGTAACACATGCCCTGGGCACCGACATCGGTGCCGAGACCGACGAGCTTCGACCCGTCCGTGGTCAGCGCCTGGTTCCACTTCCACTCCAGGAAGTTGGGCTTCAGGCTCGCGGCGCCGTAGTCGAGCAGGTTCGCGAACTGGTCGGGCTTGGCCATCAGCTTGACCAGGATGCCCTCCTCGAGCGCGACCACGTCGCCGGCGCCGCTGCCCGCGGTCAGCCACTGCTGCAGCTTCGGCGTGTAGTCGGCGAGCTTGGCGATGTTGTCGGCCTTGATCTTGATCCCCGGATGCGACGCCTCGTACTGCGTGTAGAGGTCCTCGTAGCCGAACTGGCTGAACGTCTTCACGGTCAGCGTGATCGTGCCGTCGGCCGCCTCGTCGCTGCCCGAGCCCCCACACCCGGCCACCGCCACCAGGCCTATGGCCATTGCTGCCCACCACTTTGCCGACATCCGATCCTCCACGAAACTGGTCGAAACTGGGAGCGCTTCCAGGCAGACGGTAAGCGATTGCCAGAGATTTGTGAACCCCTCATTTCGCCTGTGCCTCAGTCTTGACACGAGGATTCCACCTGGAGAGCATGGCGCCACCCTGGCTGCAGATTTTGTCCGGTTCCTGCAACCGCTCCCAGCTTCTTCCGGAGGCATCTTCCATGCCCGAACGACGATCCGCCGTCGCCGCCGCCCTCACCGTCCTGGCCGCCACCCTTGTCCCGACCACGGCCACCGCGGCCGATCCGCCGTACGAGCGCATCCTGAACGGGACCTTCGACACCGAGAAGGAGCCGTGGTGGACCAGCTCGACCACGCCGTCGACGGTCGCCGACGGGCAGCTGTGCGCCCAGGTGCCGGCCGGCACCGTCAATCCCTGGGACTCGATGATCGGCCAGGACGACGTACCGCTGGAGCAGGGGCAGCCCTACACGCTGAAGTTCGACGCGTCGGCAAGCAAGCCGATCAAGTTCCAGGCGGTTCTGCAGCAGCAAGGGCCACCGCACGGCACAGTGATGAACAAGACCGTCACAGCCGGTACGACGATGCAGACCTTCAGCTTCACGGGCAACTCGCCCGTCACCGATACGCACGGTCAGATGTCGTTCCAGGCCGGTGGCCCGCACGAGGCGTACACGCTGTGTCTGGACAACATCTCGGTCACCGGCGGAGTCCTGCCACCTGGTGGGGTACGGGACTTCGGCTCACCGGTTCGGGTCAACCAGCTCGGCTACCTGCCGAGCGGTCCGCACCGCGCGACGTACGTGACGACGTCGACCACTCCCCTGCCTTGGAAGCTCGTTGACGCCGGCAACAAGACGGTTGCCACGGGCAAGACTTCGCCGTACGGGCCGGATGCGCTGTCGGGTGACAGCGTGCAGCTGATCGACTTCGGCAGCTACAAGCGCTCTGGCACTGGCTTCACGCTGGTGGTCGGCGACGACGTCAGCGAGCCGTTCGACATCGAGAAGAACCTGTACTCCGCCCTGCGACAGGACTCGCTCGAGTACTTCTACAACAACCGCAGCGGGATCCCGATCGAGGCCAAGTACGTCGGCGCCGCGTGGGCGCGCGCGGCCGGTCACCTCGGCGTCGCGCCGAACAAGGGTGACACCTCGGTCCCGTGCTACCCCGGCTCCTGCGACTACAGCCTCGACGTCCGCGGCGGCTGGTACGACGCCGGCGACCACGGTAAGTACGTCGTGAACGGCGCGCTCGCGGCCTGGCAACTGCTCGACCTGTACGAGGAGTCGGACGACAACGCCACCCTGAAGATCCCGGAGAACACGAACCGGGTGCCGGACGTGCTGGACGAGGCGAAGTGGCAGATCGACTTCCTGCTCAGCATGCAGGTCCCGGCGGGTCAGCCGCTGGCCGGCATGGTGCACCACAAGATCCACGACGTCGCCTGGACCGGGCTGGCACTCGCACCGGCCGCCGACCCGCAGCAGCGGTACCTCTACCCGCCGTCGACCGCCGCGACCCTCAACGTTGCCGCCATCGGGGCGCGCTGTGCTCGTGTCTACGCCCGCTGGGACCGTGCGCTCGCGTCACGCTGCCTGTCGGCCGCACAGACCGCGTGGAAGGCCGCACAGCAGCACCCGGCGATCTACGCGCCGGACGGCGGTGTGGGCGGCGGGGCGTACGACGACGTCAAGGTGACCGATGAGTTCTCCTGGGCCGCGGCCGAACTCTTCGCGGCGACCGGCAAAGCGTCGTACAAGAAGCAGATCACGACGGTGCTGAAGGCATCGGACGGATTCTCGTGGCAGGAAACCGGCGGGCTCGCGGACCTGGCGCTGGCTCGCGTCGCCTGGCGGTTGCCGATCATCGAGCGGCTCAAGCTGATCCACCGGATCGCGACCGTTGCCGACAGCTACCTCGCTGATCTGCGGTCGCAGGGCTACGCCAACCCGTACAAGCCGGCCGACGGCAAGTACGTGTGGGGATCCAACTCCGGTACGGCGAACAACGCGATGATCCTCGCGATCGCGGCCGACCTGACCGGGCGATCGTCGTACAAGTCGGCGGCGCTGGAGTCGCTGGACTACCTGTTGGGGCGGAACGCGATCAACCAGTCCTACGTGACCGGGTACGGCGAGCGGAACAGCCACAACCAGCACCACCGGTTCTGGGCCCACTCGCTGGACCCGGCGCTGCCGTCGCCGTACCCGGGATCCCTGGCCGGTGGTCCGAACTCCGGCCTGCAGGATCCCGTTGCCCAGCGCAACCTCGTCGGGTGTGCCCCGGCCAAGTGCTACCTCGACGAGATCGGGTCGTACTCGACCAACGAGGTGGCGATCAACTGGAACTCGGCGCTGGCCTGGCTGACGACGTACGCGGACGAGGCTTGAGGGCCGCGTTGTTAAGGAAAGCGTGAAGCCATGGCGACACAAGCACCGGCGGCCATCAGCGTGAACAGCATCGCGATGCCGGCGAACCGGGAGGTGACTTCCTTGTCCACCTCGTCGTACCCGACCGAGGAGCCGATGTCCTTGTAGACGTCCTCCAGCTCACCGGCCGACTCCGCGGTGTAGGCCTTGCCGCCACTGATCTCGGCGACACTGCGGAGCTCGGCCCGGTCCGGTGGCACCCGCTGCCGGATCCCGTCCATCTCGATGAAGCCCGAGTCGGTCCCGAAGCAGATCGAATAGACCGGGGTCTTCTTCGCCTTGGCCGCCTGGGCGCCTTCCTGCGCGGTGCGCCCGACCGTCCGCTTGCCGTCCGACAGCAGCACGATGCGGGCCGGAGCCGGGTCGTTCGGGTGGTCCGGGTCCGGCGGGACCTGGGTGAGCGCCTGTAGCGAGGTGAAGATGCCTTCACCGGTCGCGGTTGACTCGGCCAGGTCCAGACCGTCGATCGACCGCAGCACGGTTGCCCGGTCGGTGGTCGGCGGCACGATGATCGAGGCCGACCCGGCGAAGTTGACCAGCGCGACGTTGAACTTGGCCGGCAGCTGGTTGACGAAGTTCTTCGCCGACTTCTTCGCCGCCTCGAGCCGGTTCGGGTCGATGTCGGTGGCCATCATCGACAGCGAGACGTCGATCGCGACCACGATCGTGGCCCGCTCGCGCGGCACCTTGACCTTGGCCTTGGGCTGCGCGAACGCCACGATGCAGGAGATCGCCGACAGCAGCGCGAAGGTGACCGCGAGATGCCGGCGCCACTGCGGCCGGCGCGGGGCGACCCGGTCGAGCAGGGCGATGTTGGTGAAGCGCAGCGCGTACTGCGCGCGGCGGTGCTGCAGGTACAGGTAGATCGCGACGACCGCCGGGATGAGCAGCAGGAACCACAACCTGCTGGGAGACAGGAACTCCATCAGCGAGCCACTCCCTTCGGCGGTTGGTGCAGGCGGGGTGCCATCCGCCGGTAGGCGAGCACGAACCGCACGGTGTCGGCGACCCAGTCACGATCGGTGCGCAGGACCAGATGGCCCGCACCTACCCTACGCAGGGCGATCCGGGTTCGTTCCCGCTGTGCCAGCGCCGCCGTCGCGAAGGCCTCGCGGACCTTGCGCCGGCGGGTGTCCAGCTCGCGGACCTGGCCGGTCTCGGGGTCGCCGATCATCACGACGCCCATGTTCGGCAGCTCGAGTTCGCGCGGGTCGACAATCTCCACGGCGAGCACCTGGTGCTGGGCGGTCAGCTTGCGCATCGCCCGCTCCCAGGACGGCTCGAACCGGCTGTCGATCTCGCCGTCCTCAGGGGTGAGAAAGTCGGATACCACCACGCGCAGGCCGCGTTTGCGTTGTGTCCGGGCCATCGACTCCAGGGCCGCGGAAAGGTCGCTGCGGTGCGCGGACGCCTCGGCCGTGAACTGCTCGGCCAGGAGAGCGCGGAGCAGCCCGTACAGGGCGAGGCGGCCGGAACGCGCCGGCCAGCGTCGCAGTGCGGAGTCCCGCAGCATCAGCCCGCCGAAGCGGTCACCGAGCCGATGGGTCAGGAACCCGATCGTGGCCACCGCCGCGACGGCCAGCTCACGCTTCTCCATCGTCGACGTCCCGAAGTTCATCGAGCCGGACAGGTCCACCAGGGCCCACGTCTCCAGCTCACGGTCCGCGATCAGGTCCCGCACGTGCGGGATCGTCGTCCGGGCGGTCACCGCCCAGTCCATCCGCCGGACGTCGTCGCCGACCTGGTACTCCCGTGCTTCGGCCAGCTCGGTGCCGGGACCAGGCAGCAGCCCCATGTGCTCACCGTGCAGATACCCCTCGAGACGCCGTACGACGGTCAGCTCCAACCGTCGCAACGCACGCTCGGGCGCGAGCTGCGAGATCGTCATCGCAGCTCGCGGGTCGGGACGGTTGGCCACTAGACGAACTCCGGGCGGCCCTGGCCGTCACTGCCGTCGCGCCAGACCGGCTGGGGCGGTGGGACGGTGGCCAGGATGCGCTCGATCACCGCGCGCGGGTCGATGTTGTCGGCGACCGCGTCGAAGGTGAGGCCGAGGCGGTGCCCCATCACGTCGAGCGCGACGGTCTGGATGTCACTCGGCAGCAGGTAGTCGCGGCCGTGGATCAGGGCCAGCGCGCGGCCGGCGGCGATCAGGCCGAGCGTCGCCCGCGGGCTGACGCCGAGCTCGATGATCGGCTCCAGGTCGGGCAGGTGGAAGTCGGTCGGTGTCCGGGTCGCCATCACCAGGCGGACGGCGTACTCGGCGACGAGGTTGTGCACGAAGACCTGCTCCGCGGTCCGCTGCAGCTCCATGATCGTCTCCGGCTGCAGCACCGGCCGCGGCTCGGGCGGGTCGACGCTCATCCGGCGGAGGATCTCGAACTCCTCGTGCCCGCGCGGGTGCGGGACGTCGATCTTGACCAGGAACCGGTCCCGCTGCGCCTCCGGCAGCGGGTAGACGCCCTCGGACTCGATCGGGTTCTGGGTGGCGATCACGATGAACGGCTTCGGCATCGGGAAGGTCTGGCCGCCGATCGAGACCTGCCGCTCGGCCATCAGTTCAAGCATCGCCGACTGCACCTTGGCCGGGGCCCGGTTCACCTCGTCGGCCAGCACGAAGTTCACGAAGGTCGGGCCGAGCTCGATGTCGAAGGCCTCGCGGGTCTGCCGGTAGATCCGGGTCCCGACGATGTCGGACGGCACCAGGTCGGGGGTGAACTGGATCCGGGCGAACGAGCCGCCGACCACGGAGGCGAAGGTCCGCACCGCGAGCGTCTTGGCGACGCCCGGCACACCCTCGAGCAGGCAGTGACCCTTGGCGAGCAGCGAGACCATCAGCGTCTCGACCATGTGCTCCTGGCCGACGATCACCCGCTTGACCTCGCTGAGTGCCTCGCTGATCAGCCGGGACTGCTGCGCCACCGATCCAGCCGGCACAGTGGTTTCGGTCATGCCTGTCCTTCCGGGGTCCACAGTGCGGACCTTGTCACTCCCCGATGCGTTCGACACCGGCCATTCCATCAGATCCGCGGGTCCGCCGCTCCACGGCCCACCGCGCCCATCATCCCCGGCGACTCAAATCCTGCGGACTTCCTGGGGAGTTGCGACAGTGCTACCAGGGATGTGGTGGGATTGGGGTGATGACCGCGACCGAATCACAGACCGAGGTGCAACCGGCCGAGCCGCCGGTGGAAGCGCCGGTGTCGCTGATTCCTGCCGCGCTCCCGCTGCAGCCGGAGGACCCGCCGCGGGTCGGCGAGTTCTGGCTGCGCGGCCGGCTGGGCGCGAACGCCGCCGGTTATCTGTACACGGCCAGTGACGAACACGGGCGCAACGCCGTGGTCGCGATGATGACCGAGGGCTCGGCCGACGACGCGGCCGCCCGGGACCGGTTCGTGGTCGCGGTCGACTCGCTGCCCGAGGACGTCGTACTGGCGCACAACGACGAGGACGACGACGATCTCGCGCTCTGGGCGGCCTTCGGGCCGATCCGGGAGGACGACGGGTCCAGCGCCGCGTCGGACGAGCGGTTGCTGGCCGAACGACGCGGCGAGGACGTGCTGTCCGCCGTACTGATGGACCGGATCCCGCAGCACGGCCGGCGGCGTGGACCCGAGTTCCGGCACTACTGGGAGAACCGGCGGCGTCCCGGTCTGTTCCGGATCTGGCCGCTGCCGTGGCCGACCGCGCTGCGGCCACCGTCGTGGAACGCGATCTGGTACGCGCTGGCGACGATGCTGCTGATCATGGCGCTGGCCGTCTTCCTGGCCTGGCAGCTGTTCAAGGACTCACCGCCGCTCGATCCGCCGCCGGTCATCCCGACGCCGACGAACACGGTCACGACGACGATCACGCCGACCACACCGCCGCCGGGCACCGAGACGACGCCGGATCCGACCGCGAGCCCGACGCCGATGCCGACCGGTACGCCGGAGCCGGGCTCGCCGACCCCGAGCTCGACCAACCCGGGCGACAAGTTCTAGACCTGCTGCGGCTCACGCTTGGTTCGTAGCGTGAGCAGGCCGATCAGGCTGATCACGGCCCAGCTGCCTTCGAGCAGCAGGAAGCCCCAGGAGGACTCCTGGAGGGCGATCGCGGCCAGCAGGCCGGAGCCGAGGAGGTTCAGCAGCTGGTAGGTCAGGGTGCGCTGGCGCAGCCGTCCGGCCTGGGCGGCCGCGAAGGCGATCAGGATGACCAGTGCACCGACGATTTCGAGAACGTCGACAGCATGCATCGCAGAAGCCCCTCCAAGGGGCAGGCGTCGTCTTGTCACCGACCGGGTACGACGCCACTCGTCCGGGGCCTGCAGTAGCGCAGGACCTGACGTCTACGTTAGCAAACGCAGCAACTCGGGATCCCGCCAGAGCGTTGCCGGTACGGGCTGCCGGACCAGGGCCGCGTCGGCCCGGATCTCCGCCGGGCTGGCGGCCGAGATCAGTACCGAGGTGACGGCGGTGTGCCGGGACGGGAACGCGAGCGCGGCCTGCGGCAGCGAGACGCCGTACCGCTCGCAGACCGCGGAGATCCGCCGCGCCTGCACGCTGTCGCTGTGCAGCACCTCCGGCGAGAGGACGCCGGACACGATGACCGAGACGCCGCGCGCCAGACAGCGATCCAGGAGCGGGCGCGCACTCTGGTCGAGCAGCGAGAACTGGCCGGCGAGCAGGACACAGTCGAACTCGTGATCGCGGACGAGGTGATCAAGCACTTGCCAGTCGGTCGAGGCGGCGCCGATCGCCTTGATCACACCCTGGCGCTTGAGACCGTCGAGGACCGGGTACGCCGTTGCGATCGCGTCCTCGACCAGCACGAGATCGGCCCCGAGGCCCAGTCGCTGGACACTCCCCCGGACCGACTCCTCGGGGTCCGCGCCGACCACCTTCGTCGAGACCAGGAACTCACCGCGCGGGCGACGGCTGAGCGCCGTACCGAGGGTGGTTTCGGAGTCGCCGTACGCCGGTGAGGTGTCGAAGAAGCGGATCCCGGCCTGGTACGCCGCGTCGATCGTCGCCTCACCTTGGGAATCACCGAGGCGCGAGCCGCCCAGACCGAAGCGCGGGGGCCGGAACTTGTGCACGGTATGAGGCGCGAGCACGTGACTTGGCGCGGCCATCGCACCCCACCTCCTCTGGCAGTCTTTTTGTTCTTACCAGGATCGGTGGTGTGCGACGGCCTCGCATCTTCAGCCCGAGTGTCAGCGACCCGAGTCGTACAGGGCCTTGACCTCCTGATCGGTCAGCGCGCGGTCGAAGACGTGCACCTGGTCGACCGTGCCGTCGAGGAAGTCGACCTGGTTCCCGCCGAACTTCGCCCGGCCGATCACGGTGTTGCCGGTCGACGTCGAGTCCAGGCTGCAGGCGGATTTCGCACCGGCCAGCTGACCATCGACGTACAGGCGTAGCTCGCCCTTGGCCGCGTCGCGGACGCCGGTGAGGTGGTACCACTGGTCCGGGTTCGGCTTGGTCGGCGCGAGTGCCCGGACGCCCGGGAAGCTCATCGCGAACCGCTGGTCCGCACCGGAGTACTGCAGGAAGAACGCGCTGTCGCGATCGCCGTCCTGACTGACCACGGTCTGGAAACCGTCGACCTTGTTGAGCTTCACCCAGGCGCTGGCGGTGTAGTTGCCGCTGGTGTCGAGCAGCGCGGCACCGGTGTCGACGTACTGGTTGGATCCGTTGACCGCAACGCCTTGACCGTTCTTGCCCGGGGCAAACGCCGCGCCGTTGACGAGCGTGGCATCGTTGTTGCCGACGGCATCTTCACCGGTGCCGTCGAGTGGGTAGAAGTGGATGCCGTCGGCACCTGGCGTGCCGGGACCGGGTTGCGGTCCGCCGGTTCCGGTACCGTCCGCGCCCGCGATGATCTGCTGATTGACCGTACGGACCTGGGCGAAGTCCATCTTCGGGATCTGCCGGTCGTAGGTGAAGAAGCCGTTCAGCTCACCCTCGACATCGGTGATCTGGGTGTAGACCGAGCCGCTGATGCCACACTGGTTCGCCGATTTCAGGACGTCGCGCTGGTTCTCGACGTACCGTCTGGTCAGCGTGGCCTTGTCCGGCGTCATCTCGTACGCGAACCCGTCGCCGAACCACATGTGGTCCTGGGTCTTCAGGCCGAATCCACCGTGCTCACCGTCGACCGCGGCCCGTTCGCCGGCCGGCGACGGGGTTCCCGGGCCGAGGTACGCGTGATGGTCGATCAGGTCGCCGCGACCCGAGTCGCCCTTCGAGGCGCAGCAGTTCATCCCGCTGTGCGCGTTGACGAGCCGGGACGGGTCCTGGGCCTTGACCGAGTCGGCGATCTGGCCGGTCTCGGTCTTGTCCCACTCGCCCCAGCCCTCGTTGAACGGCACCCAGACGGTGATCGAGGTGAAGCTCTTGTGCTCGTCGACCATCTCGTGCAGTTCGGACTTGAACTGTGCGCGCCACGGCTCCGGGATCTCCGCGGTCTTGGTCGCGGGCATGTCCTGCCAGACCATCAGGCCGAGCTTGTCGGCCCAGTAGTACCAGCGGTCGGGCTCGACCTTGATGTGCTTGCGGACAGTGTTGAAGCCGAGCCGCTTGTGCTGCTCGAGGTCGAAGCGCAGGGCGGCGTCGGTCGGGGCTGTGTTCAGACCGTCGGGCCAGAAGCCCTGGTCCAGCGTCGAGAGGTTGAACAGGACCTTGCCGTTCAGGCCCATCCGAAGCTTGCCGTCGGCCCCCTTGACCAGGCCGACCGACCGCATTCCGGCGTACGAACCGACCTGGTCGACGGTCTTGCCGCGATCGATCAGGCGGACCTTGAGGTCGTACAGGAAGGGTTTGTCGGGCGACCACGTCTTCGGGTTCGGGATCGGGACCCGGAGTTCGGTGTCGGCCTTGCCGCGGACCCGGCTCACCTGCCGATGACCGTCGTACGCGGTGACCTCGACATCCAGGTTCGCCGGACCGGTGGTCTCCGCGGTGACCTTGAGGGCCTTGCCCGGGAGGTCCGGAGTGAGCTGCAGGCGGTCGATGGAGGCGGTGTTGACCGGCTCCATCCAGACCGTGCGCCAGATGCCGGAGCTGCCTTGGTAGAAGATCCCGTGATCGGGAACCTCACGCTGCTTGCCGATCGGCTGGAAGGTCTCGTCGGTGAGGTCCTCCGCGCCGACGATCAGCTCCTGCGGACCGCTGCGGTGGAGGTAGTTGGTGACGTCGACGTCGAAACCGTCGTACCCGCCGCGGTGTGTGGTCGCCAGGCGGCCGTTGACCCAGACCTTGGCGTCGTAGTCGACCGCACCGAAGTGCAGGACGAGCCGCTGGCCCTTCCACTGCGGCGGGACGGTGAAGGTCCGGCGGTAGAACATCCGGTCCTCGTGCCGCTGGATGCCGGACAGCGCAGACTCGATCGGGTAGGGCACCAGGACCTTCTCGGCGAGCGTGCGACCGATCGGAGGCGCCTCCCCCGGCGCTGCGGCAGCGAACTCCCACAGGCCGTTGAGGTTGCGCCACTCCGGGCGGGTG
Source organism: Kribbella sp. NPDC051587 (assembly GCF_044453945.1). Lineage (NCBI taxonomy): Bacteria > Bacillati > Actinomycetota > Actinomycetes > Propionibacteriales > Kribbellaceae > Kribbella > Kribbella sp. NPDC051587. Next base: position 238,747 of record NZ_JBITDE010000003.1, on the reverse strand, counting down.
AGCTGCGGACGCGGGTAGTCCGGGAGTGCATTGGACGGCGTGACGTCGTCCGTCCACGGGGTGCTGAGCGGCGGGGTACCGCGGTGCCACTCGGCCGGGGCGGCTTGCGCCGTCGGCACGAGGGTTGCCGCGGCCGCGAGGGCGGCCGCGGCGACAAGCTTGAGCATGGAAGCTCCCTTCGGGGCGGTGAAAGGCGCTCCCATGGAAACGTTTTCAGCTCAAAAACGCAAGACCTCAAACATTTACGCACACCGGAGTCGGGGTGCTGAACGAACTCTTCTGGGTCAGGCTCCCGGACGCGAGGTCGACCGCGAAGGTGACGATGTTGCCCGAGTTCTGATTGGAGACGAACAGCAGCGTGCCGGTCGGATCGATGATCGCGTGCCGCGGCCAGACCCCACCGGCGCTCGGCGTCGCCTTGAGCGTGAGGGTGCTGCCGGAAGTCTCGAAGACCGCCACGCTGTTGTGACCGCGGTTGGTCAGGTAGACGTAGCGACCGTCCGCGGAGACGACCACCTCGCCCGGGTAGTTCGTCGGCGAGCCGGCCGGGACTGTGGTCTGGCTGCTCAGGGCGGTGAGCTTGCCGTCGGCATAGCTGCAGACGGTGATCGTGCTGTTCAGCTCGTTTGCTATGTAGGCGAAGTTTCCGGACGGATGGAACGCGAGGTGCCGCGGTCCGGAACCGGTGGTGAGTGTGAGCTGGTATTTGAGAGCGAGCTTCCCGTTGGCCAGCGTGTACGTGTAGACCGAGTCGGTGCCCAGATCGACAGCCAGGATGTAGTTGCCCTTGACGACGATCTGGTGCGCGTGCGGAGCGGTACCGGCATGTTTGACCAGATCGGTCTGGGTGCCGATGCTGCCGTCGGCATTCAGTTTGTGGACGGCGATGTCACCGGATCCGTAGTTCGCGCTCAGCAAGTAGCTTCCGGCAACTGCAAGGTGACAGGGGCCAGAACCCTTGTTGGACTTGCTGTTGATGCGCCGAAGCTTGCCGGGGGCATCGATCGCGATAGCGGTGACCGCGCCGGCCTCTTGCTCGTTGACGGCGTACAGGAAGTTGCCCGAGCGGATCACGAAGGACGGGTCGGCGACACCTGTCAGTACGCCGGTTGACGTGATCTTGCCGGCGGCGTCGTACGAGGCGATGCCGACACCGTCGCCGTACCGGCCGTGGTAGAGGTACTTGGTGGCGGCGGCGTTGGCCTTGAGTGGCGCGGCGGCGATGGCGGCAGCGGTGAGGCCGAGGAATCCCCGGCGCGTGGTGGTCACGAGGCCACCGGGACGCTCAGGTACGCCGGGCTGCCGGCCGGCGAACTGAAGGTGACCGAGCTCCCGACCGAGCTGCGGCCGAGGTAGCGCGGGTCGACGGTGTCGACGACGAGGGTGAGGTGGTGACCGGCCGGGACCTCCCAGCTGGTGGCTTCCAGGCGCAGATCGATCGGGACGGCTTTGCCGGGGGTTGCCCCTCGCAAGGTGAGCGGCTTATGCGAGATCAAGGATCCGACTCCTAGCGCGTTGACGTCGTAGAGGTACGCGAAGAGTGAAGTGTCCTTTACGGAGGGTGTCGCCGTAAAGTGCAGTCGCGGGGATCCGTTGATCAGTGTGCGATCCGGATAGACCTCTCCGGTCCACACGCCGGCGAATGATCGATCGATCAAGGGCGTCGCTAAGCCCGTAGGGATCGAGAGCAGTCCCTGGAGAGCGCCGGAAACCAGCGCGATCCCGCTGTCCGCGACGGTCGGGACGCCGGCTGCGATGCCGCGCTGCCAGCCTGTCGCCTGGCTGGTCTGGAGTCCGGTTTTGCTCAGGTACGACGTCCGCGGTTGACCGACTGCGGCCCAGTTGTCGTACCCACGCCACGTGCCGGCCTGGGACTTCAGTTGGACGGGCTCTTCGGTGTCGGCGCCGTTGTCCGCGCCGTTGAGGTAGTGGCGCATCCAGGCCACGAGCTCATCCCAGGTCTCGTTGGGCAGCCCGATCGCGCCGGGTACTTCAGGGGTGGCGTGATCGCCGTGCGCGAACTGGAGCCGCTTCGGGACGGTCAACGCGGTGAAGAAGTCCGTGTACTGGGTCGGCGGGAAGATCGAGTCCTCGAAGGCGTTGGCGAGGAACACCGCGGGCTTGTTGGCATTGATCTTGCCGACCACGGTCTGCGCGGACCGCACGGGGCTCAGGAGTTTGGCGTCGGCGACAGCTTCGTCGTACCGGCCGGTGAGGAACTTGGTCTGCAGGGACTGCATCTCCGGGCCGGGACGGCCGGTGATGTTGCCGAGGGCAAGCAGGCCGGCGACGGCCTGGAGGGAGACGGTGTCGTTGGGGTCGATCGAGCGAACCAGGTCGGCCCAACCACTGAGGGCGCCGACCACCTTGATCCGCGGGTCCTCCGCGCTGGCGAGGAGCGACGTACCGGCGCCGTACGAGATGCCTACCGCGGCGACCTTGCTGGTGTCGGCGGGGGTATTGAGGGCGGCCCAGTCGATCACCTTGGAGACGTCGGCGACCGTGGGCGGGCCGGCGATGTCGATGCCGCCGCCGGTGTCCCAGAAGCCGCGGCTCGAGTACGCGATCACCTGGAACCCGGATTTGGCCAGCTTGGCGCCCTGGCCGACGTACTCGAGGTTGGGGACGCCCCAGCTGGACGGCATCACCACGAGCGGGAACGGGCCGCTGCCCTGGCCGGTCGGCGTGAGAACGACGGCACCGATCTGGATGCCGTCGGCACCTTGGATGCGTTCGTACTTGGTGGCGAAGCCGGGCTGGGCCGCCTGCACCGGAGGGCTGAGGGCGAGCGCGGCCAGGAGGGTTAGGGCAAGGGCGGCGGCAATTCTGCGCACGGGGCGACCTCCGGCTGGGAAATTACCGGAAGGTAACCACAAGATTGCCGCTCTGTCACTACCTCGGCACTGAGAGTGCTGGGTCGACGCCGGTCGCCTCGACCGACCAGTCCCACAGCTGCTGTGCTCGCTCGGGGTCCTGCGCAGCCCGGGTCGCGTGCACCACCTTGGGAGATCCCCGGAACTCGAAGAAGCTCGGGCCGACGTACGTGCCCTGGTGCAGGTCATCGCGGGTGGCGGCGTACAGGCTTGGCTGAGCACCTGCCGCAGCGGACTGGGCGAACAGGTTGAACCCGGACCAGAGCTTGGCTGTGAGCTTGGCGCCGGCCAGCTCCGGCCCTGCGGCCTGGAGGTGCGTCGAGGCGTAGCCGGGGTGTGCGCCGACGCTCAGCACGTTGGGCACGCGACGGCCGAGCTCGAACATAAAGAGCAGATTGGCGAGCTTCGACCGGCTGTACTGCGGCCACTTCGAGTAGCTGCCTTCCGGGAGTCGCAGGTCGTACTCCTGGACCGTGCTCGCCGACTTGTGCATGAACGAGCTGACGGTGACGACCCGTCCGTTGCTCAGCAACGGCATCAGACGGCCGGTGAGCGCGAAGTGCCCCAGGTGGTTGGTGCCGATCTGCAGCTCGAACCCGTCGATGGTCTGCCGGTACGGCGTCGCCATCACGCCGGCGTTGTTGACCAGGACGTCGATGTGGTCGTAGCTCTCGCTCACCTGGGTGGCGGCTCGCTGCACACTCGACAGGTCAGCCAGGTCCAGCTCGATGCTGACCGGCTCCTTGCCCGTCTCAGCCGTCAGCTTGCGCGCAGCATCCGCGGTCTTCTGTGGATTGCGTGCTGCGATCAGCACCTCGGCACCATGCCTGAGGAGCTCTTTGGCGGTCTCGTAGCCGAGTCCGCTCGTGGCACCGGTGACGAGTGCCCGTCGTCCGGTCAGGTCGGGGATGTCCGCCGTACTCCAAGTCATGCGCCCACCGTAGCGGGCGCATGACCTGCAGTGGCTATCAGAGGATCTTGCGGGCCTTGAAGGCGTCGGTGACCTTCTGGGCGTCGGCCTTGCCGTAGAGCAGGCGGGTGGCCTGCACGGTGACGCGGGCGGCGTCGGCGAAGGACGTGTCGGGAGCGTAGAAGAACGTGCCCTCGAGGATCGCCTTGTTGGCCTTCTCCCGGCCGAGCGCCAGGCTGATGTCCCACAGCGCGTTCGACCAGATCTCACCGTCGTCGTGCACCTCGCCGACGATGTCGTCGGTCGTCTTGCCGGTGTCGGTACGACGCAGGCAGTGCGGCTCGGTGGACGTGTACGACGTCGCGTCCCAGTCCATCACGCACGGCAGGTTGAAGCCCTTGCTGACCGGGATCGAGTTGGTGACGGCCCAGTAGTCGCCGAAGCCCTCACCGATCGAGCCGGCTTCCAGCGACTCACCGAACCCCGGTACGACGTCGTCCTGGATCGCGTGACCGTACTCGTGCCAGATCACCTCGGCGTCCTCGGCGTCGTCGACCCCACCCTCACCCATGGTGATGACATCGGTCGACGGGTCGTAGAACGAGTTGTCCCCGTCGTAGGTGTTGATCGAGAAGTCCTGGGACTCGTTGTTCACCTCGGTGAAGCCCAGCTTGTGGATGTACTCCTGGGTCTGGTTGACCTGGTAGTACGCCTCCACCTGCTCGAACTTGTCGTTCGCGCGCTGGTAGACGAAGTTGTTGTTCTTGTTCTGCGCGACCCCGCCCTTGGCCTCCGCGATGTTCACGTAAGTACCGTTGAGCTTGCCGGAGCCGTCCAGGTTGCGCAGGATCACGTTCTTCTGCGCCAGGAACAGTTCGTCGCTGTTCTTGTCGTTGTTGTCGACGAGCTTCTCGTTCTGCTCGCTGACCACCGGGTTCGGGTCGAAGACCGAGCCGTGACCGGTGGCGTTGTCGCTGATCACCTTGGACTCGACGACCGCGCCGCTGTCCGCGTCGACCAGGCTCCGGCTCGAGCCTTCGCTGGACCGGCTGGTGACCGCCCAGACCAGGCGGGCGTTCGGACCACCGATGACGGCCAGCTGCGCCGTACCCTTGCCGGCGGCCGGCACCTTCTCGGCTTCCTTGTCCGCACCGGCGATCCGCGCCCGGGCAGCCTTGGCGTTGATCGCCTCGGTCGCCTTGGTGGTGGCGCTCGCTGCCGGCAGCTTCGCCGAGACGTCCAGGTTCGCCGGGATGGCGTCCCGCCCGTCAGCGATCTGCACACCGCCGGCCTTGGTCTCGTGCTTCGCGTAGTACCCGTTGATGACCGGCAGGCCCTTGAAGGTCTGCTGGTACCAGTAGTGCTTGCCGAGCAGTGAGGTCTTGGTCTTGACGAGCTTCAGGCTGCCCAGAGTGGTGGCCTCCGGCGCGGCCCCCGCAGCGCTCGTGAAGGACAGACCGAGCGAGATGGTGGCCAGCCCGGCGGTGACGGCCACAATCGCCTTACGGCGGTTCGACATACATTCCCTCCCACGATGGCGATCCGTTCAGGTTGCGTGACGCAACCACTACGATCCGTCGAGACCTTAGTTGCCTTCGGTACCCCGAGGGAAGCAGAACTTCGCGTCAATCTGCGGCGGCAAGGGAAATCCTTGTCAACGGCCCCCAGGCTCCTGGCGAACGAACTGCCCGCCGGGAGAAGATCTGGCATGTCGAAGTTGAGCCTGCAGGCCCAGAACCGCGCCACCCTCCAGCGCCAATGGCTGCTCGAACGCAACGACGCCACCGCCCTCGAAGCCATCGAGCACCTGGTCGGCATGCAAGCCCAGCAACCGCTCGCGCCGTACGTCGGCCTCTGGACCCGCCTCACCACCTTCCAGCCCGCCGACCTGGTCACCCTCCTCGAAGACCGCGACGCGGTCCGTGGCTCCATGATGCGCGCCACCATCCACCTCATGTCGAGCCGCGACTTCCTCGCCTTCCGCCCCCTCATCCAGCCCCGCCTCGACCGCGAGGTCTTCCAGAACATGACCTACGGCCGCCACCGCCTCGAAGGCCTCGACATGCCCGCCGTACTCCAAGCCGGCACCGACCGCCTCACCCAGTCCCCCGCCACCGCCGTACAACTCCGCGAACACCTGGCCCCGCTCTGGCCCGAGCGCGACCCCGCCGCCCTCGCCCACGCCGTCCGCTGCCTCCTCCCCACCATCCAAACCCCACCCCGAGGCATCTGGGGCAAAGGCGGCAACCCCGCCATGTCCCTCCCCCACCTCTGGCTCAACGCCGGCCTCGACCCCCACCCCAACCCCGAAGCCCTCGTCCTCCGCTACCTCGCCGCCTACGGCCCCGCCTCAGTCCAAGACGCCCAAACCTGGTCCGGCCTCACCCACCTCACCGAAATCTTCGACCGCCTCGACCTCCGCACCTACACCGACGCCAACTCCAACCGCACCCTCTACGACCTCCCCACCCTCACCCTCCCCTCCCCCGACACCGAACCCCCCATCCGCTTCCTCCCCGAATACGACAACCTCTACCTCTCCCACGCCGACCGCTCCCGCTGGTCCGCCACCCCCAAACAACTCCAATCCCTCTACACCACCGGCACCCTCCTCCACAACGGCCACCCCACCGCCACCTGGCGCCTCCCCAAACCCACCAAATCCCAAACCACCCTAGAAATAACCCCCCTAACCCCCCTCCCCAAATCCACCCGCACCGCCCTAGAACCCGAAGCCCAAGCCCTCCTAACCTTCCACAACCCCACCGCCACCCACGAAATCCGCTTCCTAACCCCCTAAACAAAGCAGCCCGACCCATGAGGGTCGAGCTGCATTCGCCTGATCTGCCCGCGAGGCGCTGTGGTTATTCTCAGGGACGCTGAAGATACACCTCGACGGACCGGATCCGCTCAGCAATCGAGGGCTGACCGGCAAGCCAGTCGGGCTGCAGTCCCCCACGTCGATGCCCGCCCTCGTGCTGCGCCTGCCAGCCATAGAACACCTCCAGGAGTTTCCGGCCGAGTCCCAGATCGACGGTCGCACGATCGGCCAACCGCTCCATCAGCTTCCCCGCACCGAGGAACAGCAAAGGAGAGAAGAGAGGCAATAAGAACAAGAAAGGAACTGAGAGGCTGTCATAGAAGACCAGGGCTGCCAGGAAGATGCCTAGATACGCGACCAACAGGAAGCCGATCAGCGTGCACCCGACCGCCGGGATGGTCCGGCTCAGCTTGAGCAACAGGCGAATGACCAACCCGACCAGCCTCGCCGGAATCGAGTACCAGTGCATGAGGCGGCCGAACCACGAACTGCCCCTGGCGTGCATCTGCAGATCATGCGCCAGAGCGGCTTCCAAGTGCGTTGGAGGCAATGTGTAGAGCGCCCAGCGCGTTACCGAAACCGTGTTTCCTCCGCTGGCGAATCCTGTGACCGCCTCCGAGTTCTGCACCCACACCGTGTAGCTGTTCGGGTCAATTCCTGCGCGATTCGCGACTGCGTACCAACTGGGTGCAAGGCGCTGACCTTCGACCATCGTTGGCCGCCTCAGTCCGAGAAGGTATTTCGCCAACAGACCGTCGGACCCCGGCCAGATCACGACGAGCCCAGTCAGAAGCCAGCCAGCGATCAACCCCCAACTTGGCCAGTCGAAGGTCTGCGTAAGCCAAAACACAATGAGGAAACTGGCACCCGCCCAGAGGACCATCGACAGGACTTCGGCAGCAAGCAGGCCAGCCCCTCCGGGAACCCCGGTCGCCGACGTCGGCTCTCCGGCTCCCCAGGGAACGGCCGGTTGCTGATTCGGCGCTTGTCCCAGAGGGTTGTCGCCACGAGGCACCGGTAGCTGTGCCCCATCCGACTCTCGCCATTGCGGGTCGCCCCCCGCGGGTTCGCCAGGGCCCTGCGCGTTGTTCATGTACCGCCTCGGTGTTTGGACTCAGTAAAGCGACACATGGACGTGATCATAGTGACCACCTGTCGCACTGCTGGGATCGTAGACGCCACCGCCGTTGTAAGGCTTCCATTGCCCGGTGCGAGCGCTCCAAATCTTGCCGGACCAGATCAGATAGCGAACCCCGGTCGTGCCTGCGGTCTGAATAGCCCAGTTGGCGATCCGATCGCCCTTGGACCGTGCGGCAGTTGAACTCCGCGAATCGCCTCCCACGAACACGTCGCAGGCCTTGCCCTTTGGATGGTCACTGGTGGGATTCCACAGATGCGCGTCCCAGCAACTCATTGGTGGATTTTGCAGGGCGGCGCGCGCTTGAGCAACCCACGTTGCAGTCCGCTGAGTGACCATTCCGCCTGTGCCCGTTGGGTCAGTGACACTTGCTGTCTCGGGAGGCCAGACGCCGTTAACCGGACGGCCCGCGATGAGCCCCGCCCCTTGGTCGCAGTCGTCCAGCGCTACCTGTTGCTCTGGACCGACCGCAGGCTTGGTCCCCGCCCGGCCTGCATACGGATCACCGGAGCGCTCGAGGTCGATCCCAGCCTCGGTCGCAATTTGCCGCGCGGTGCGCTCGTGCCGGGCATAAGCATTCGGAAACGCAGAGACCTGGACGGCCTGGGCTGCCTCGGTATAGGACATCGACGGCCATCCGTCGATATCGACAAGGCCGGGTGGATCAGGCTTCTTGGCACCGCCGAAAAATGCCTCGGCAGCATACGTCGGATCCTCGATCTGCTCTATGGTTCCCCAACCCGCTGAAGGACGCTGCTGGAACAAGCCAACCGAGTCACGGTCGCCGTAGTCGATATTGTCGAGCTGAGATTCTTGCAGCGCAGTCATCAGCGCAACGAGCGTGGCGCGACCAGGAAGCCCGCGGGCAACAGCAACGCCGTCAATGATCTTTGCAAAAGCGACTTGCCGCGCCCGAGTCGGTGCATCTGCCGGCGGATCGTCTGCCCTGAAGTTTCCGACGATGGGACAGCTTGAGAGATAGTGGTCGCCACCCGCTCCGAAGGGGACGATCAGCACGAGGCTCATGAGGCCGACAAGCCCCATCGCGCCCAAGGCCTTGAGAATCAGCCCCTTGCCAGCGGCGGCACCGAAGATGCCGCCAGTGCCTGGCCCCGCGAACATCAGTTCCCCCCTCTACTCATGGCCCGGTCCCGCCGTTCAGATCGCTGATCACCCATTTGGTTCCTTCTGGAACCAGAGTGATGAGCAAAGGGAGAACGATCCGATTCGACCTCTTGCCAGTAATGTCAATCGTGATCGAGACCAGTCGGCTGATCCGCGTAGGTGTATCGACAGGGGCCGTATCCGGGCGTGGAGATCCGATCTGAACAGACACCACCGTCGACTTGCCGCCATCAGCCTTGAGTGCGTCGTAAGTAGAGTCCCCCTCGGCGAGGAGGGAGTCACCAAGTTCCGTCGTGATGTACGGCGCAGTCTTGTCGATGAGATTCGTATAGGTCTCCGTTGAGGGATCTCGCTGGTAGAACAGCCGGGCCCAGGCGTTGACAGTTTCTTCTGCTGAGGCTCCTGCTGACGCGGGGGGGCGCTCAGTAAGTATCGGCGGCGTCGAGTTCGTCAAAGTGCTCGGCGACAACGGAGTAGGCGTGGATTGTGGCGGCGCCACAGAACTCGCGCCCGGCCCAACCGGCGGAGTAAGGAGCCCGACGTTTCCCCCTGAAGGTTCATCCCCCCGCAGCAGTCGCGGCAGCCCGCCTCCCAGACCAAGGATGACGACCGCAAGGATCACGATCGCGACAATGACTGTCACAGGGCTGGTGGGTTCGGCCTGACGTTGCTGCCGAAGCCAAGCATTCCGCTGCGCCTGGTCGTCCCGACGCCAAGTCCGCTTCGCTCTACGGCGCTCCCGACGATTCAGATCATCGATCTCGTCTGGGTACTCATAACTGCTCCGAACGACGTCCCGCCAGCTTTCCGGCTGATCGGGTTGACGTCGGCCGCTCCCGTCGTCAGGATCGCGATCCGACGGCTCCTTGTCTCGTCTCATCGGCTCGTCACCTACGGTTCGGCACCATGACCGTCACACCGTCCTTGGTGACGGTTGAGTACTCCCGGAAACTGCGGCTTCCCGTCGACTGCGGCTTGCGCCGTTCGCGGACAACCTTGGGAGGACCATCGCGGAGGCTGGCGGAATGAGTATGGACCCTTGGCTCGAATCTGCTGTGCGAAGCGGGCTTCGCATCCTGCTTCGCGTGACGTGCCTGCCGCGAATCAGAGGTCTTCGGACCGCTACCTGAACCACCGGCCTGGCCTGCGGGAGCTCCGCTTACGCCTACGGTGACCGTTCTGCGTCCGCCAGACGACGCCCCAGCGGTCGGCGTCGCTTGAACTTGTCCTGCAGCGAGGGCTCGAGCCTGATCCTTGACATTGCCGGCCTGACCATCCTTACGAGACGCCCCGGCGGTACTTCCCGACGCAGGCTCGATGGCGCGTCGTTCGGAAGAACCGATTGAATGAGCAGGGGCTTGCCTAGAGGCGATTTCTCGAAGATTGGAACCGAGCGCCGGCGCCTGACGGAAGAGCCGAACAGAAGCCACGCGCTGAGATTGCGCCTCCTGCGCTCCGCTCCGACCTGCCCGCTCGCCGAGAGACGGACTTGCCGCTCGGCTTCCCACTGCGCCCATGATGCGCCGTACGGCGCCCATCGCGCCTCGACGAGCTAGCCCGCCCATGACCAGACTCCCCATTCCTGGGCGCATCATCGAACTCATGCTCTCGAACATTCGACGCAGCCGGAATCCTGCGATGAGAACCGCGATCGCAAGGCCGCTCACAGGGAGCCAGCCAAGGGTGTCGGTCAGGCTGAAGACAGCTGTGACCAGAGCGAGGGACGTCGAGAAGACCAGCAGCGCGAGAATCGACTGAAGAACCAGCCCCAGAAGTGCCTCGAACCAGTTCATCCCCCACTGCCGGGTACGTCCGGGAATGGCCCACAGACAGGTGAAAAGGACTCCGACGACAAGGAGGATCATGCATCCGATGAACGCCATCAGCGCCGTAAAGGCCAGCGAGATAGTGAGGAATGCAAACAATGTGGCGGCTATCGCCCCGAGGGTAAGTACCCCGACTCTGCCGAACGGATTGTCACCCTTTGCCCATTTGACCGTCGGCGCATCGCCTCCGCCTTCGGCCTTGCTGATCTCATTGTCGATGTAACTCTTGCGCGCATCGCCGTCCGTCCCCTTGTCCAGGATGGCCTTACCGTAACGCTGACAGGCAGCAAGGGATCCGAACTCGGCAACGCACCACGGTGTCGCCGCAAATGCGCGCCAGGTTGCGTCACCTGATTTCCGCAAGAGCGTGTCGCGCTTCGTGCCCGAAAATGCGGGCTCAGTCCACTCGATCGGTACCTTCGACGTTCCTCCGAGCACCTCGGTCGAGGTTCCCACCACGGCATCGGATCCAACCTGCCGAGCGCCGTCGACACCGTTCAGCCAAACGTTCGGCGACACAGCAAAGCTGATCGCCAAGAGGCCAGCTGCGAAGACCCAGACCAGTTGCCCCAGTGCACTGCCGCTTGCCTTCCGCTGTGCGTACGCCGCAATCGCACCGAACGCAAGAGCCGAAGGCAGCAGCCAGCCTGCAAGCTGCGTATTCACCAGACCGATCGCCGACGACGCAGTGTCGGTTAGCGGTTTGATGTCGGTGAATGAAAACAGCCACCAGCCAACGGAGATCGCCGCGCGGGTAATCGCGACTATGTACAGCATCACCATGTGCGCGTAGCCGTTGAAGACTGCCTCCATCGGGTCGCGCAGGCTGGTCTCGAAGTCAAGGCCGTAAACGGTGGGGCTGTACTGCTCGAAGAGGGTTCTGGTGTCGCCGTGGGTCAGGTCGGGGGTGGGGAGGAGGTCGCCGAAGCCGGTGGGGTTCGTCGGGCCTGGGGCCGGGTCTGCTGCCAGGGCTAGCTGAGCCGTCACCACGAAGGAGACGCACAGGACTGTGACCGCCGTGCGGAGGCGGCGGGCCCAGGTCATGCGACGTGCTCCTTGTTGCCTTTGGGGGGGTGCTGGGGGTCGGCTTCGGAGTCGGCGTAGGCGGGGTACATGGCTTCGTTGTAGTCGGGGGCGTCGGCTTCTTGGTCGTAGACGTCGTCGGGGCCGATGGGGGCCTCGTGGCGGGTTGGGGGGTGGTGGCCGTTGGTGGGGGCGGGGGGTGGGGTGGGGGCGGGGGTGTCGATGGGGGGGTGGGTGGTGTGGGCTTCGGATTGGGCGGTGGCGGTGGCGGCGGGTTCGATGAGGTCTTGGGGGTCTTCGTCGTCGGCGAAGGGGTCGGCGGGGGTGGGGTCGGCGGGGAGGGCCGGGGCCGGGGTGTTGGCGTGTTCGGATTCTGGGGTGGTGCGGAGGAGGGCGGCTACGCGCTGGCTGGGGATGTCGATCTGGACGGTGGCTACTTCGTCCCAGCGGTCGCGCATGATGCAGTGGCCGTGGCGGATGGACTTGCCGTTGGCTGCGGTGTTGATGCCGCGGACGAGGGTTTGGTACGGCGGGGTCTGCGGGCGGCCGAGGAGTTCGAGGAGGGAGTCGACCTGTTCGCGGGAGCGGAGGCTGAAGGCGAAGAGGGTGGTGATCTGCTCGACGAGGCCGGGGAGCTTGAGGATCGAGGCGGGGTCCTGGGTGTCGAGGACCAGGGAGGCGCCGAGGGCGCGGCCGACGCGGGCGATGTAGTCGAGGAAGGAGGCGCCGTCGGGGGTCTTCGTCAGCAGGTGGACCTCGGGGACGATGACGACCTTGGAGCGGCCGCGGAACTCGCGGCGGCCGGTGGTGCGGACCATCCAGGCGAGGCAGCCGCGGAGACAGGCCATGCCGACGCGTTCGATCGGGGACCAGGACTCGGGGGCCGACTCGGGGGACGGCAGGGTGAGGCCTGGCATCTGGACGACCCAGAGGCCCGGGTTGGTGGTGAGGGAGGACAGGCCGGAGGGTGGGCCGGCGACGACGGAGCCGAGGCCGGTTTCGACGAGGTCGCGGAGGGCGAAGCCGACGGTCCGGATGGTTTCGGACTCGGAGTTGCAGAGGCGCTGGATGACGCCCCACGACGAGGGGTCGGGTGACTGGATCTCGGCGCGGGTGGCGGCCATCACCGGGGCCTCGGCCGCGCCGCGCAGGTGCGGCGGGAGCAGGAGCATCAGCTGGGACGGCGCCTGCAGGAGAGCGTCGTCGACCGGGAGGACGCGGAGCAGGTCCGCGGCACCGGAGAACTGCGCGGTGATCTCGATGACAGCGGTCGGTACGCCGTACTCCGCGGCGACCGCGGAGACACCGGCGGCGTCACCTTTGAGGTCGAGGAGTGGTACCCAGGCGCCGGCGAAGGCGGAGTCGAGGCCGCCGAGCATGGCGGCGGTCGTCTTGCCTCGACCGGAACGGCCGAGGAAGAGGGTCGTGGTCGCGTCACCGAGGGCCGAACCGGCGGCCGCGTCGAAACGGACGAGGCCGGGGGTCGAGCCGGTCAGGTAGCCGATGGCGGGACCGGTGGCGTCGCCGATCGAGGCGCCGCCCCAGAACCAGGAACCGAAGAAGGCGGTCGACTCGCGGACGTGCCCGAGGTCCGGGACGCGGAGCTGGTCGCCGGGCAGGGACTCGAGCCACAGGTCGCGCTGCTCGTCCGCGCCGGGGGCGACGGTGATGCCGCGGTCGGCGTAGTGCGCGATGACGGCGTCGACGTACGCCTCGAGGTCTTCGCGGGTGTCCGCGCTGACCAGCAGGCGGGGGTGGTCCTCGACCAGGGTGAGGCCGCTGCGGTTGATGTCGCGCTTGACCTCCCGCATCACGCGCTCGGTCTCGACGATCTCGTCGGCGGTCTCCTCCGCGGTGCCCTTGGCGGCCGAGCGGCGCTGTTCCTTGGCGCTCTTGCGGGTCTCGTCGACGAGGTGCCGCGCTGTCTTCTTGGTGAGGACGCGGAAGCGGACCGAGGCCTCGACGGTTACGTCGATCTCGTCGCCGTCGTCGTCGATCGCCTTGATCTCCGACAGCGTCCGCAGCCACTCCCCCGGGCCCGGGGTCTCGAGCTCTTCGGGGAAGTCGGTCATTGCGAGAACGGTCGTGTACGCCGCGATCTGGCCGCGCGAGTCATAGATGCGCAGGTGATCGGTGTAGGGCACGACGCGGCCGGAGGTGAGCCGGGCCAGCGAGGCGCCGGTGATCAGGCCACGGCGCGGGGCGGCCACTGCGCCGCGGTGCATTTCCCGGCTGATCAGCCAGGAGATGACCTCGGCCGGGGCGGTGTGGGCACGCCAGACGGTCGAACCGAGCTGTCGGCCGAGCTTGCGGACCCGCTCGTCCAGGTGCGCGAGCTCGCGCGCGCTGACACGCCAGGAGGTGGTGCCGAGGGCGTCGCTGATCGACCCGCGGACCTGGGCGGTCGCACGGGGGTCGCGGTCGCTGAGGTGGACGCCGAGAGCAACGTACCGCTCGGGCATCCGCATCTCGTCGATCCGGTCGGCCCGGGTCTGCGCCCAGGCCTCGTGGTCGCCGAGCCGGTAGTGGCCCGCCACGGAGTCGATGTAGTCCTGGCCGGTCGAGCGGCCCCAGACCACCTTCAGGTGGCTGAGCCGGTCGCCGAGGATGGTCGCGGCGGCGCTGACCGCGGCGTCCAGAGCGGCGTCCTGCTCGGCCTCGGTGGCCAGGTCGGTGTTCGCCACCGAGATCAGGAACCACGCCTCGGCGCTGCGTTCGGTGACGAGCAGACCGTCGGCGATGGCCACCAGCCGGGGCGGCGGCAGGCCGCGCTCGCGGCCGACCCCGACCAGGTTCAGGAGCTTGTCAGCGATCTTCATTCGTGCCTCGTCTTCCCTGACGAATTCCTGCGACTGACCCTCTGCACGTGGTCCGCCCCGAGCAGGCGGGCACGCTGGTTCACGGTGATGTCCGCACCCGCGCGGACCATCGGATCCAGCTCCACCACGACCTCGCGTTCCCATTCCGGCGTCACCCGGGCCTTCGCCAGGTTGGCCACCTTCTGGGTGGCGACGCGCTCACGCCACGGCAGGTACTCCGTCTTGTCGGCGGCCCGCGCGCCGAGTCCGATGATCGGGCGGTGGGCGCGCAACGCGTAGCGGACGGCGAGCGCCCATTCGGTCACGCGGCGGCGGCGTTCGTGGAACTTGCCCGGCCGCCAGCCGAACGCGGTGATCACGAACGGCGGGACGACGTACAGGCTGACGGTGCCCTTCTGGGGCACCCCGACGAACGGGAACAGCAGCGCGATCCAGGCCAGGATGATCACCGCACCGAAGATGATCATCCGGCGGCGCGCGCCTTCACCGAGGTCGATCCCGAGCAGGTCGTACTGCCGGGTCTCGATCTCGAAGTGGTGGGTAAGGGTACGGCCGACGCGCATCAATTACCCCCGGAGAGCAGTCCCCAGAAGCCCTTCAGGACATTGATGGTCTGGTTGTTCGCATAGATCAGCCCCCCGACCAGGACACCGGCGGCGATGTGGCCGAACAGCTCGCCCCACTCGCGCTTGAAGTAGTGGCCGATCGCGCGCAGCACCAGGATCGCGATGAAGATGTTGCCCGCGATGACCAGGACCCAGTCCTTGAAATCCGCGCCGGTCGGGACATTGGGGTCGGCCAGTGGCGCGACGAGCTGAACCACGCTCGCAGCCAGTTCGTGCGTCGTCATTGCGGTGTCTCCCTTGGTGCTTCGGTCATCCGACGGCGGGTTGCTGTGGTCATCCGACGGCAGCCACTTGCCATCGCTGTGCTCCGTCCGTCGCGACAGTACGCCGCAACGTGAGCGTGTACGTCTGGTCCAGCGTGGTGTCTCCCACGCCCTTCCAGGTGACGGCGGCGGTCGCCCGCCGCTCGTTGTCGTTACCGGTGTAGACCTGCCAGTCCTTCAGTTCCCCGAACTTCACGGCGCCGTTCAGGCTGCGGATGCTCGAGCCGGGCGAAGCCACCGCCGACACCTTGTCGTCGGACTCCGCATACGCGCTGAAGAACGCTTCGGCGTCCTTGATCGTTGCAGCGGCCAGATCATCGTCCGGTACGCCGGCTCCCGGCATGTTGTCCGGCAGCGGTGCACGGCCGTCCGGGACGAACGTCGGCGGCCCGCTGGCCACCGCCCGCGCGGCCGTCCGCGCGACCGGCACGGACACCCGCTGCCAGGCCATCGCCCCAGGAGTCATGGCGCGACCCTTGAGGTAGTACTGCTGGACGCGCACGCGGACGTCGACCGTCGCGGCCACACCACCGGGATCGACCTTGACCTCACCCGGATAGGCGATCAGCGCGACCTGCTTGCCGCGCCCGTTCCAGCCGGCGCGACCGTCGAGACCGGCGGCCAGGTCGAGGCCGACCTGTGCCGGGCGGGCATCCGGGTTCGCCTCGTCCCAGGTCAGGTACGAGATCGAGTACCGCGTCGCGATGGCCCGCGCCTCGTCGACCGGGAAGCTGGTCTGGCCGCCGACCACTGTCTGGGGAGTCCGGTTCGGGCTGATCCAGGACCGGATACCGCTGATCGCCGCGAGCAGCAGAACAGCGACCACCAGGCCGCGGAAGAACCGCCGGGCCCACGTCGAGAACGACGACTCGGGCTCGGTCGCCCACGGGGTCTGACCGGGCTCCAGCACCTGCCGAGCCGGACCGGGTGCCGCGTGGGCGCCATGCGGCGATCGCTGCCGCAACCGCTCCGGCTGGCGCTGACCGGGACCAGGACCGACCTGCTCCCCCGGAACCGGCTGACCCGGTTGCGGGTGACCTTGCACCGGCGGACCGGGCTGCTCGGGCGGACGCGCACCGGGACGGCGAGGCGGAGCCATCACTCCGCCAGGCGGCGGAGGAGTCTGAGGTGCCGCGTACTGCGCAGCTACCCCCTGTGCCTGGCGAGGGGTGGGTGACACCGGACCATCGGGGTGGGCCCACCACTCCGGTGCGGTGTTCTGTGGGCGTCCCCGGGCGGCCTTCTTGGGCCGCCGCTGGTCCGACCAGTGTTCACCTTTTGGCGGCAGATTCAGAACCGTTCGCCACCAACTCATCGCTACCCGCCCCTCAGACAGCAGTTACGCGGACAGTAGCCGGGAGAATACGGCAAGCGACTGTCCACCGGGAGACCTGAGACCAGGATCCGGATGCTCCATCGCTCCCCGCAGCCATACTGTTACCCCACTCGCGGGCAGTATCACCCTCGAACCGCAAGCGTGACACCTTCGGTACCGTCGCCATAGCTCCTCTCTCATTCCCGCCGTGTCGATCGGGCAGCGCACACCCTGCCACACGCCGCGGACAGATTCGAAAATCCGTGCGAACAACAGGGTAGAAGATCACACCAACTGATCACGCATAGTAACCGATCCGCGAACTCCCCTGTGGAAAACTCTCCCCGTGGCGAGGGGTCAAAACCCTCCGCACCGGGCATAGGGTCGCAGTACCCCCTGCTACCCCTGGAGGACCAGGATGGAAACTCGCCGACTCGGCCGGCTCGGCCACCAGAGCTCGGTGCTGATCTTCGGCGCGGCCTCGCTCGGCGGCGTCGACCAGGACCGGGCCGACGCCTCGATCCAGGAGGCGCTCGACGCCGGGATCAACCACTTCGACGTCGCGGCCGACTACGGCGACGCGGAGCTGCGGCTCGGCCCGCGGATGCCGGAGATCCGGGACCGGATCTTCCTCGCCACCAAGACCGGCCGCCGGACCTTCGAGGAGGCCTGGAGCGAGATCAATCGTTCGCTGGAGCGGTTGCAGACCGACCACGTCGACCTGATCCAGATGCATGCGGTCTGTGATCTGGAGAACCTCGACCTCGTGACCGGCAAGGGCGGCTCGCTCGAGGCCGCGATCCGGGCCAAGGAGGAGGGCCTCGTCTCGGCCATCGGGATCACCGGCCACACCGCGCAGGCGCCCGCCGTACACCGTGAGGGTCTGCGCCGGTTCGACTTCGACAGTGTGCTCACGCCGCTGAACTACCACCTCTCCACGGATCCCCAGTACGCCGCGGACTACGCCGAGCTGGTGGACGCCGTACAGGCCTCGGATGCCGCGCTGATGACGATCAAGATGATCGCCCGGCGAGGTTGGCGGGACGGCGAGGAGAAGACGTACGACACGTGGTACCGCCCGTTCGATGAACAGCGCTATGTGACGGCGGCCACAGCCTGGCTGCTGAACGGGCATCCGGAGATCACCGGACTGGCCACGGCCGGCGAGACGCGGCTGCTCAAACAGATGATCACCGCCGAACAGGAGCGGGCCGAGCTGTCCGCCGAGGACGCGGCGTCGATCCTCCAGGAGGTCCGGGACTACGCTTCCCCGTTCATCGACATGCCGATCTGAGCGCCGGGAACACTCGCGGGTGGTTCGGTGTTGAAGCGCGTGTAGTCGTCTAACTTCGGAGGTCGTAGTGGCAACGGTCGAGCTGTCCCAGGAGAACTTCGACACGGTCGTCGGGGGCGAAGGCCTCGTCCTGGTCGACTTCTGGGCGGAGTGGTGTGGTCCGTGCAAGATGTTCGGGCCCGTGTTCGAGAAGTCGTCCGAGGAGCACACGGACATCAAGTTCGCGAAGGTGGACACCGAAGCCCAGGTCGAGTTGGCCCAGGCGTTCGAGATCCGCTCGATCCCGACCCTGATGGCCGTCCGCGACGGCGTCGTCCTGTACTCGCAGCCGGGCGCCCTGCCGAGCGCCGCACTCGAGGACCTGATCAAGCAGCTGCGCGCCGTGGACATGGAAGAGGTCCGGGCGCAGATCGCGGCGCACGAGGCCGAGCACGGCACTGAGCCGCACACGCACTGATACACCGCAAAGAAGCCCCCGGCGCATGTCGGGGGCTTCTTCGTTGATGGGAGCGGGCCCTGGGCAGGAGATCATCGCCAGGGCCCGCTCCGGGTGCTGACCGTGGCGGTGGAGTGAAACCTGGTGGTTGCCGGGCGGGTGAGGTTGCCGTCCGGAGGTGGTTCACTCGACCGCTTGGTCAGGACCGGGCGGAGGGACCGGTCGACGCCAGTCCCTCCTTGGAAAGAATTCAGCGCAAGGGGTCGAACGGGGCGAGCTCGGCCGGGGTACGGCCGGTGGTGATGGCCTCGGCCAGCAACTGGCCGGTGATCGGGCCGAGCGTGATGCCCCACATGCCGTGACCGCCGGCGGCGAACACCCGCGGCGACGCGGTGGCACCGATGATCGGCAGGCCGTCCGGAGTGCAGGGCCGCGGGCCGACCCACTCGAAGGTGCGGGCGTCCAGGTCGGCGTCGCGCAGCAGCGGCCGGGCCGCCTCCACGATGGCGTCGATCCGGCGCGGGTCGAGCTTCGCCTCTGGCTTGCGGAACTCCATCATCCCGGCCACGCGCAGGCGGTCGCCGAGCGGCGTACAGGCGACGCGCTGGGCCGGGAAGTAGACCGGACCGGCAGGTACGTGCGCGATCGGCACGCTGAAGCTGTAGCCACGACCAGCCTGTACGACGGTCCGTACGCCGAACCGCTTGGCCAGATCGGTCAGCCAGGCGCCAGTCGCCATCACGACTGCGTCGAACGGATCGGTCTCACCGTCACCGGTGACCAGGCGGACGCCGCGGATCTCGTCCACGATGTCCTTCACCACGACGCCGGTGATGATCTGCCCACCGCGGGCGACGACGGAGTCGGCCAGCAACTGGACGTACTCACCGGGGTTGATGAAGCGCTGACCGTGCAGCCGGATCGCGGCACCGATCTCGTCGGACAGCGAGGGCTCGATCTCGCGGGCGTCGTCACCGGTGATCGCCTCGAACTCGATGCCCTGGCCGGCGGCGTGGATCTGCTCGATCTCCTCGAGCAGCACACTGCGCTCGGCCTCGGTCCGGTAGGCGGCCAGGAAGGACTTGGCCTCGTAGGTCTGCGCCTCGACCCCGGCCTTGGCCAGGAAGTCGAAGGCCGGCAGGGCCTGCCGGTTGATGCCGACCAGCGACTCCATCGCGGTCTTCCAGCGTCCGGCGGTGCTGTTGCGAGCGAAGCGGGTGAGGAAATTGAGGAGCCGCGGGCTCGCGGTCGGTGGGACATACACCGGTGAGGAGGGGCTCAGCACCGCACGGACGCCGTACTTGAGGACGGCAGGCTCCGGCAGCGGGGTGGCCAGGCCGGGCGTCAGCCAGCCGGCGTTGCCCCAGGACGCACCTGCGGCGACACCCTCGCGGTCGAGCACGGTGACCTCGACGCCGGCCTCCTGGAGGAACCAGGCGGTGGCCAGACCAACCATGCCCGCGCCGACGACGGCGACGCGATCGGGGACGATGTGTGTGGAGTCTGCAGCGACCATGTATTGATGGTGCGTCCGCCGGAGACGGCTGTCATGGTGCGATCACACCATTCGCGGGACAAATGACTGTGCTCAGCGCACAATAACCTCATGATCACCGCGCCTGACCTGGTCGCCGCTGTCGGTCCTGCCCTGTTCGAGGTGGTGGTGCCGGGCAAAGGCGACAGCGAAGTGCGGGATGTCTTCCTCGCCGACCCGCAGGAGCCTGCGACCGGCCACCCGGGCGATCTGGTCCTCGGACTCGGCCTACGCGACGCTGAGGACGCAGTGGAGCTCGTGGAGCGCTGCGCGGCCGGCAACGCCTCTGGAGTCGTCCTCCGTACGACGCTCGCCCGCGAACCGGCCGTGGTCGCAGCAGCCGAGCGGTGGCTGCTCACGCTGGTCGCACTGCAGCCGAGCGTGACCTGGGCCCACGTGGTCTGGCTGCTGCGCGGTGTGATCGACAGAGCGGCCGCCCCGGACTCCCCCGTCGCTGGTGACGCCGGTGTGCACCAGGAACTCTTCGCACTGGCCGATGCCGCCCGGGCGATCGTGGATGCGCCGGTGACGATCGAAGACAACCAGTCGCGCGTTCTGGCGTACTCCTCCGGTCAGGACTTCACCGACCCGGCCCGCGTCTCCACCATCGTCGGTCGCCGGGTACCGCCTGAGGTGATCGCGCACTTCCGGGCCAGAGGGATCTTCCGGCGGCTGGCCCGGTCGAGTGAGCCGTTCCTGGTTCCAGCCGGACCCAACGGCATCCGCCCGCGCCTCGTCGTACCGGTGCGGGCTGGTGGTGAGTGGCTGGGGTCCATCTGGGCTGTGGTGGACGGTGCGGTGAGTACTGAGGTGATGACCGAGCTCAGCAACGCCGCGTCGGTGCTGGCACTACACATGCTGCGGCTGCGGGCTCAGGCCGACGTGGCGCGGCGCAGTGCGATCGATCGGCTGCGGACGCTGCTCCGCCAGTTCTCTCCGGACAACCCGGTCGACGTACGGCTGCCACCTCAGCCCTGGCGGGTTGTCGCGCTCGCGTCGCCGGAGGGGTACGACGTACCGCAGCAGCTCGACCTGTGGGAGTCGACCGGGCGGCGGCACGGCTGGAGCGACCCGCACCTTGCCGACCTGGACGGGACTGTCCTAGCTGTCGTGACGGATGGAGAAGGCCCTGGTTCGTGGACGTGGCTGGCCAAGCTGGTGGCTGACCACGCGAAGGGCTCTATAGCTGCGGCCGGCGGTCCTGCGCGCGGTCCTGCCGACCTTCCGAGCTCACGGGCCGAGGCGGTCGAACTGCTAGGCCTTGTACGGCGTGGGGTCGCGTCCGGACCGGTATTGCGGGTGGAGGAGGCGTGGCACGTGCTGACTGTTCACCGAGCGGTCATGTCGTTGGACGTGAACAAGATGGACGGTCCGCTCGCGACACTGCTCCGGCACGACATCCAGCACGACACCGGATTCGTCGAAACCTTGCAAGCGTGGCTGGAGTTTCCGGGGCAGCCGCAGCGCGCGGCCCGCGAGCTGCACCTGCACACCAACACCTTGCGGCACCGGATGAAGCGGATCGGCGAGATCACCGCGCTCGATCTGGGTGATCCAGTAGCACGACTGGCCTTGCAATTGCAGATCGCGGCGGTCCGCACCGAGCATTGAGCACTGAGATCTATGCCACAGGCTCATGTAACAAGGCTTCATTTACCGGCAATGGTTGAGCAACATCCGGCTGACAGAGTCTTCCTTGTCGCTGATCGAGCTCTTCACCAGGGAGCTCGAGGAGTGACCGGGGTTGAGCTCTTCACCAGGGAGCTCAAACCCACTGGGCCCGGCGGTTGTCTGAGCGACCGCCGGGCCTACACATGTTTCTAGAGTGCCGCGAGCTGTTTGAGCTGTGCCGCCCGGCTGCTCATGATCGAAACGGCCAGCTTCTTCGTCGCGGCGTCCTTGCCGGTCTTGGTGATGTTCTCGGCCAGCAGGATCGATTCGTCGAGATGCTCCTTCAGGTTCGTCACGAAGAGCTGGTCGAAGGCAGGTCCGGAGGTCTTGCCGAGGGCAACGATCTCGGGTTCGGTCATCATGCCGGGCATGTCGTGGCCCTCGTGCGGGTTGCGGACCGGCAGGCCCGAGCGGGTCCGGGTCGCCTTGAACCGCGCCACCTCGGTGCGGTGTCCGGCGGCCACCGCGGTCGCGAACGCCCGCACGGCCGGGTCGGCGGCCTGCTTCTCCGCCATGGCCAGCACCCGCAGGAGCTGGTCGTCCATCGGGATCATCAGCTCGATCCAGGCCAGGTCGTCGGAGTTGAACGACGGATCGATCTTCCACTCGGTCGCGGACGCGCTGGGAGCGGACGCGCTGGGTGCGGACGCGCTAGGTGCGGACGCGCTAGGTGCGGACGCGCTAGGTGCCGGCGCAGGAGGTGAGGCCGCGACCGAGGATCCGCAACCGGTGAGGGCGGCCAGCAGGGCAAGGACAGGGAGAGCTTTCATGGGCGGACTCCTCGAAAGCGAAGGAGGGGGCGGTTGCCGCGAGGGTACCGAGCGTGGTCGAGGAGGTACAGAGGGTGGCGGAAAGCCGACAGCTCAGGCCAGCCGATTGACGATCTGCGCGTAGACGCCGGGAAGCCGCGCTGCGGCCGGGACGATGCGCGGCGCGAGCAGGCGGCGATTGCGGGCCCAGAGCAACGATGCGGTCAGCAGACGGCACTCACGCGACACCCGCCGCCAGGCGACCTCGTAGTCGGCCGGTCTGTCGTCGCTGAGGCAGTCGACGAGTTCAGCTGAGGTCCGGAGGGCTACAGCGATGCCTTCGCCGGTGAGCGCGTCGATGTAGCCGGCTGCGTCGCCGACGAGGAGCACTCGGCCGGACACCCGACGGTGGACGTGCTGGCGGAGCGGTCCGGCTCCCATGACGGCCGATGCGGGTGTGGCTCCGGAGAGGCGGCGCTTGAGTGCGGGGAACGCGTCCAGGTGTGAGTCGAAGGTGCCGCGGGCGGTGGTGAGGATGGCTACGCCGACGAGGTCCTCGGCCACCGGCGTCACATAGGCCTCGCCCAGCTCCGACCAGTACACCTCCACCAGCTCTGTCCAGGGAGACACGTGGAAGTGCTGCCGGAGTCCCCGACGCGCGGCTCCCGTCGTACCGCCCAGGTCCAGTTGGCGGCGAATGGGTGAGTGGAGGCCGTCGGCGGCGGCCAGATAGCGGGCGGTGTGTCCGGCGGCGCTGACGGAGGTGTCGTTCTGGGTGATCGGTCCGACACGAGTGTGGTCGATGGGAACGTTCAGGTCCGCCAGGCGGTCGAGCAGGGCTTGGTGGAGAGTTGTACGGCGGACGCCTAGGCCGGGGCCGGCGGTGAAGCGGGCGTCGACGCAGTGGTCTGCATCGAGGTAGCGGATGCCGTGGAAGGGACGTCCGTGCAGTGTGACGCCGAGGCGTTCCAGGTAGTCGACAGCGCTGTGGGCGATCCCCTCGCCACAGGCCTTGTCGATCGGGCCCTGGCGAGGCTCGATCACCACAACGGACAGACCGGCCAGAGCGGCCCGGATAGCGGTCGCGGCTCCAGCAGGGCCGCAGCCGGCCACCAGGAGGTCGATCACTTGACCAGGGCTGCGTTCAGCGCGGCTTCCTCGGAGCGGATGCGTACGGCGAGCAGCGGGATGTTCAGCAGCGTGAAGACGACAGCGGTGATCCAGCCGGTGTGGACGAGCGGCAGTGCGATCCCCTCAACCACCACGGCCACATAGTTCGGGTGCTTGATGAACTTGTACGGTCCGCGCGCCACGAGATGCAGACCCGGTACGACGATCACCCGGGTGTTCCACTGTTGTCCCAGCACGCTGATGCACCACCAGCGCAATCCCTGCGACAGGATCACCAGCGCGAGCATGGGCCAGCCGAGTGCTGGGATGAACGAACGGTGGAACGACTCCGCCAGACACCCGAACAGCAGTCCGGTGTGCAGGACCACCATGAACGGGTAGTGCCCCTTGCCGGACTCCACTCCGCCCTGGGCGAAGCTCCACTTGGCGTTGCGCAGCGACACCACCAGCTCGGCCACGCGTTCGAGTCCTACGAGCACCACGAGAACGATGTACCAGTTCATTGCCACTCCAGGAGGACGAGCTCGGAACAGAATCCCGGGCCCATGGCGAGGAGCAGGCCCATCCCCGAAGGATGCAGGTCGAGCGTGTCACCGAGCACGTGCAGTACCGACGACGAGGACAAGTTGCCGACCGCATCGAGCGACTTCCAGGTCAGGTCGAGCGCACCGGGCCGCAGCTCGAGTGTTTCGGCCACTGCCTCCAGAACCTTCGGTCCGCCGGGGTGACTCACCCACGTACCGATCTCGGGCACAGTCAGGCCATGGTCGTCCAGGAAGCCCCGTACGTCGCCACCGAGGTACTTCCGCACCACCTCCGGCACATCCGCCCCCAGCACGATCCGGAAACCACCTGACCCGACGTCCCAGCCCATGACGCGCTCGGATTCCGGGTAGAGACGGCTCCGGGTCGCCAGCACCGACGGACCGGCGGCGGCTGGGTGTTCGGACCCGGTCAGCACCACTGCGGCCGCACCGTCACCGAAAAGTGCTCCTCCGACCAGATTGGGCAGGGAGGAGTCGTCGCGCTGCAGAGTGAGCGAGCAGAGCTCCACAGACAGCAGTACGGCGACCTGCTTCGGCCAGGCCAGTAGGTAGTCGTGCAGACGGGCTATGCCGGCCGCACCACCCACACAGCCGAGTCCGAAGAGCGGTAGCCGCTTCACGTCTTCCCGCAGGCCCAGCCGCATCGCAACGCGCGCATCGATGGACGGGGCGGCCACTCCGGTCACCGTGGTGAACATCAGTACGTCGACGTCGGACAGCTCGAGTCCCGCGTCCGCTACCGCACCAGCGACGGCCTCTGCGCCCAGATCGACCGCAGTGGCGATCCACGCGTCATTCGCGGCGCCGAAGTCCTTCAGCTCGGCGTACTGCTCCAGTGGAAGCGCCAAGTGACGTGAGGAGACGCCCGCGTTGGCGTGCAGTCTCCGCAGCAGCGCATTGCCGCGACCGTCGGGCAGACAGATCGCAGCGAAGGCGTCGGTGAGCTCCTCCTGCTGATACCGGTACGGCGGCAACGCGGGCCGGACCGCTGATATCCGCGTCATCGTGGCATCGTGGGCTCGGTGAGAGCGCTGAAGGGACTGGTACTCGCCTGCCATCTCGGACCGACTGTCGCGGTCACGGCGCTGGTGACCGCCGTGGCGTGGTCGGCAGGGCGTAGTCCGGCTGGGTGTCTCCTGGTCGCAGCAACGATCCTCACCGGCCACCTCTCGATCGGCTGGAGCAATGACGCGATAGATGCCGCCCGGGACACCATTGTGAACCGGAAAGACAAACCTGTGGTGCGCGGACTGGTGAGTCGCCGCACGCTGGCGATCGCGGCCGGTCTCATGCTGGTGGTCACCATCCCCGTCTCACTGGCCAACGGAATCGCGGCCGGTCTGGTTCACCTGCTCTTCGTGGCGTGCGCCTGGGGCTACAACCTCGGTTTGAAGTCGACCGTCATCTCCTGGCTCCCGTACGCCGTCGCCTTCGGCGGGCTGCCCTCGTTCGTGACGCTCGGGACCACCCACACGTGGGCGCCGTGGTGGGCCACCACAGCCACCGCTCTCCTCGGAGTCGGTGCCCACCTGGCAAACGTCGTACCGGACCTTCAGGACGACCTAGCGACGGGTGTACGCGGCTGGCCGCAACGGCTGGGCGCCAACGCGAGACTGCTCGCCCCACTCCCCCTGGCCGCAGCCACAGCGCCCCTGGTGATCGCACCGGCTGGACCACTAGGCGTCATCGGGTGGATCGCACTCGCCGTCGTCGCCGGACTCCTCGTAGTGATCGTGGCGTGGAAAGAGGCACCGTTCCTCGTCACGATCGCCATAGCCGGCGTGAGCGTGGTCGCACTCATCTTCCGGGGAGACGCGCTCTAAGCAGCGTCCGGCTTCAGTGGGGCGTTGCTACCGAGGATTGCGGCGGTCAGGGCTTCGGCAGGCTCTTTGGCAGCCCGTGGGTTGGTAATGAGGACCAGGTCGATAGCGGGCAGTTCTGGGAGGCCTGCGCTCGGTGGTGGCTCTACGAGGTCCACAGGCATCAGGGACCGCGCGAAGATGGCTATGCCGAGGCCGGCCCGAACTGCAGCCAGTACGCCGTTGACGCCGCGGACGATGCAGGTGATCCGGCAGGAGCGACCCGCCTGCTCCAGAGTCTGCACACCGAGTGAGCGGCTCAGGCTGGGGGCTTGGTACGCGACCAGCGGGACAGGCCCGTCGGGCGCGATGCGGGTGCCTGCGATGCCGGCCCAGACCAGCGGGTCGCGGCGGACCAGGCGGCCGTCAGGTTCGTAGCTCGTGCCTACTGAGTGTTTGACGTAGGCGAGGTCCAGGTGGCCGGACTCGACGCGGCGGAGCAGGTTGGGGCTCTGGGCCACGGTCAGCTCCAGGTCGATCCGCGGGTAGAGCTGACGGAAGTCGCGCAGGATCCGAGGCAGCGGAGTCAGCGCAAGGTCGTCGGTGACGCCGAAGCGCAGCCGGCCGCGGAGCTCGGAGCCGGTGAAGTAGCCGGCCGCCTCTTCATGCGCCGCCAGGATGGTTCGCGCGAAGCCGGCCATGGCGTCGCCGTCGGCGGTCAGGGTCACGGTGCGGGTGTCGCGCAAGAACAACGGCCTCCCCACCGCGGCCTCGAGCTTGCGGACGTGCTGGCTGACCGTCGGCTGCCGGATGCCGAGCCGCTCGGCCGCCTGGGTGAAGCTCAGCGACTGCGCGACCGCGAGGAACGTCCGGAGCTGGTCCGGGTCGTACATCGATGGACCTCCTATCACGGGACGCAATAAGAGTAATAGGAGTAATTCGCTGTCGGAATTCAGGGCCAAAGACAAGGATGGACCTGTCCTCCCCTGACAACCCCACTCGCGTAGGGAACTCTTGTGACCACCCGGACCAGCGGTCCTGTCCGAGAAGCCGACAACCACACCCACACCCCAACAAAACAAGGCGAAACCCTCCGCCGCCCAGGGTTCCGCGAAACTTTCAGTGCCCTGCAGGTGCGCAACTTCCGCCTCCTGGTCAGCGGCCTGCTGGTCAGTTCGACCGGCGGCTGGATCCAGCGCATCGCCCAGGACTGGCTGGTGCTGACGATCACCGGCAGCGCCACCGCGGTCGGAATCACCACCGCCCTGCAGTTCCTCCCCACCCTCCTCCTCGGCCTGTACGGCGGTGTGATCGCCGACCGTTTCCCGAAGCGGAAGATCCTGCTCGTCACCCAACTCACGATGGGTGCGGCCGCCGGCGTCCTCGCACTGCTCGCCTTCACCGGTCAGGTGCAGGTGTGGCAGGTCTACGCGATGGCCCTGTTCCTCGGACTGGCCACCGCCGTCGACAATCCGACCCGGCAGTCGTTCGTCACCGAACTCGTCGGCCGCGAGCGCGTCCGGAACGCGATCAGCATGGTCTCGTCGACCTTCCAGCTCGGCAGCATGATCGGTCCGGCGCTCGGCGGCGTACTGCTCGGCACGCTCGGCGCCGGCTGGGCGTTCGCGATCAACGCCTGCACGTTCTTCGCCTCGATCACTGCACTCCTCAGAATGCGTGAGAGCGAGATGCCCGCCCGCAAGGCCGCGCGGCAAGCCGGCCTACGCCTTCGCGACGGACTCCGCGACGGCCTGCAGTACGCGTTCCACGAGCCGGCCGTCCGCTGGGCGATCGCGCTGGTCGGCATCTACGGCATGTTCGCGATCAGCCTGCCCGTCACGCTCACGGCGTTTGCCGACCGTGTCTTCCACACCGGCGCCACCGGGTACGGCGTACTGAACTCGGTGGTCGCGGTCGGGGCGCTGGTCGGCGCGTTGCTGTCGGCGCGCAGGGTGCGGCCGACTCGGCTGCGCAACCTGGTGGGCATCGCGAGTCTGCTGACGATCACTGAGGTACTCGCGGCGATCCAGCCCTCGCTGTGGACCTTCATCCCGGTGCTCGCCGCGATGGGCATGGCCACGCTGATGTTCCTGACCGCGTGCCAGTCGATGGTGCAACTGACCACTCCGGACGGCCTGCGCGGCCGCGTGTCCGGGCTCTACAACCTGGTCTTCATCGGCGGTGGCGCGATCGGCGGTCCGCTGGTCGGACTGATCGCGCAACACTTCGGTGCCCGGGTCAGCCTGTCCCTGGCCGGCCTGGTCCCGGCGATCGCCACCATCGCGATCGGGCTCCGACTGCGCCGCGACGGCCGGTTCCGCGTCGTACTGATTCGCACCCGATCCCCGTGGCATCAGGTCCCGATCCGGCTCACGCTCCAGCAGCAGACCATCCAACTGTCGACGCCGAGCCACGTTGAGCACCCGCCAACCACGACATCGCACGAAAAGTGGTCGAGCGGTGCACAAGGCCCACCCCGCTGTACGACGGGGGCCAGGCCGCGGCGATCGCGGTTGCGCCCGACCCGGAGCTAGCGAAAGGTCCCGAAGACCGCCGGCGAGGGCGGTCTTCGGGACCCGTAACGCTGTTACGGAACGTTGATCACGCCGACGGCCGGAACCTTGACGGTCCGGGCGCCCTTGACGCCACCGAGGATCACCTTGCGCAGGGCAACGTTGTTCTTGGTGTTGCCCTCGAACAGCTTGCCCTCCGGGTTGGCCTTCACCTCGACGAAGTACTCGCCGTTCGGCAGGTTGGTGATGTCGAAGGACTGACCCGGCCGGAACTGCTCGTAGGTGTCGCCGGATCCGACATCCAGAACCTCACGCACCGACAGCGACGTGTGGTCGCCGCAGGCGGTGTGCAGGTCGGTGTTGAACGGGTGCCAGTTGGCGTTCTTCACCGTGTAGTCGATCGAGTCGGTCGCGGCCAGGCAGAAGGCTTCCTTCTGGCTGCGGACGACCTCGGACTGCTTGGCGTTCAGCAGGCTGTAGCGGGCGAAGTCGGTGAAGTGCCAGTGGGTGTGGCCTTCGCGCGGGTCCCACTCCATCGTGCCGGTGTTCTGGTACCCGATCTCCTTGCCCTTGTCGTCGTAGAAGTACTGGTACGCGTCCATCAGGTCCTTGCCCTGACGGCGGAAACCGTCCAGTACCAGCGGCGACGGACCGGCGTTCCACACGGTCGCGGAGAACGCCAGGAAGTCCTTGCCGGCGTCCGGCGTGCCTTCCTCGCCCGGGGCGACCTGGATCCCCCATGCGGGCACCGAGACCAGGTCCGGCTTCGGGCCCTTCGGCGTCGTCGCCTTGCCGGTCGGCCGCGCGGCGTGCGGCACCAGCGCCTTGCCCTTCAGTGCCGGCTTCTTCGCGTCCTTGGCCGCGAAACATCCCCGGATACCGTGCCCGGGGTCGCACCCCTCACCCTTCACGACCGTGACGTTCAGCGAGAGCGTCGACTGCGCGGCCGGGATCTTGAAGAAGTCGCGGTAGGCCTTGTTCACCGTGACCGTGGCCTTGTACTTGCCATCGGCAAGCTGCTTGATCGGCGCCTGGTCGTAGGAGTAGGTGCTGGCAGACCAGCCGGTCTGCAGCCCCCAGACCGCACCCTGGGTGAACGGGTTCGCGGTGCAGCCGTCCGGGTACGGCGACGTGGCCGGCGCGTCCGGCCGGGTGCGTGATCCCTCGCCGTTCAGGCAGAGGGACTGGTCGATGTCGAGCGCCTTCTTGCCACTCGCGTCGGTCAGGGTCACGTGCAGGAACTTCCCCAGGCCGGAGAAGTCCGTGACCAGACCCTTGGGCAGTGCGACGGCCTTGCCGTTCACGATCTGCTTGGCGACCACCGGCGAGTTGTAGTTCGCCCGCGTCGCGCGCACCTCGATCGGTGCGTTGCCCGCGACCACGTAGGCACCGAGGTTCAGGTCGGTACCGCGGTCCTCGTCAGACGTCACCGTCACATCGGTGACCGGCGACACCAGGGCCAGCGCGGGCCTGGCGGGCGCCGCCGTTCCTGCTGACGCACTCACCGCTGCCATCGAGACGACCAGACCAGCGGCGCCAGCCGCTGCGATCGCCGTTCGCACGGTTCTGTTCGGCGTAATGATGATGGAACCCCCTCCACATCGGGCCGGGTCCTCACGAACCGGCCTCTAGGTCTAAGGACTCCCGGCCCACGGAGAAGGTTGATCACGCTAACGTCCCAGTCACGTCACAGACGGTCATCGCGCCTTGATACTTGACGATGTAAATTAAGCGACCCTACGCTCGGCCAGGTGAACAGACGCCGTGTCACCACTGTCCTGGCTGCCGTCGCTCTGGTGACGACGACAGCCGTGAACGCCCCCGCCGACGCCGTCCAGCCCCCCGCTGCCCAAACCCACCCCCGGCCCGTCCCCCCTACGTACCGGCAGGTCGCAGCCACGCCGTACATGGGCTGGAGCTCCTGGAGCCTGCAGTCGACCAACTACCCCGGTGTGAACCCGGATGGTCCTGGCAGCTTCATCAGCGAGAAGAACATCCTCGCCCAGGCCAACGCGATGGCCACCAAGCTCAAGCCGTACGGCTACGAGTACATCAACGTGGACGCGGGCTGGCAGGACGGTGGCGACGAGTACGGCCGGCCGGTCGCCAGCGCGAAGCGGTTCCCGCGCGGGATGAAGGCGGTCGGCGACGACATCCACAAGCTCGGGCTGAAGTTCGGCATCTACACCGTGGTCGGCCTCGGCCTGGACGTCTACCGCGACGGCAACACGCCGATCTACAACGCGCCCGGCTGCTTCACCCGCGACATCGTCTACCCGGACCTGCGCAAGACGAACGGCTGGGACGCGGCGTACAAGATCAACTACGCGAGCCCCTGCGCGCAGAAGTACGCCGACTCGATCACCAAGCTCTTCGCGAGCTGGGGCGTCGACTTCATCAAGATGGACGGCGTCGGCCCCGGCTCCTGGAAGGGTGCTCCGGACGACCCGAACCACAACAACACCGAGGACGTCGAGGCGTGGTGGCGTTCGGTGCAGAACGCCGGCCGCCCGATGCAGTACACGCTGTCGTGGTCGCTCAGCCATCGGTACGCCGAGGTGTGGAAGCAGAACTCGAACGGCTGGCGGATCGACACCGATGTCGAGTGCTACTGCGACACGATCGTCCGCTGGGACGGCTCGGTGAAGCAGCGCTGGTGGGACGTGGCGCAGTGGATCGACGACGCCGGCCCCGGGCACTGGAACAACCTCGACGCGATCAACGTCGGCGTCGGCGCGATGGACGGTCTCACCGAGGCCGAGCGGCAGAGCTACATGACGTTCTGGGCGATCAACTCCGCGCCGCTGTTCGCCGGTGACGACCTGACCAAGCTGGACGCCTACGGCCTGAAACTGCTCACCAACCGCGAGGTCATCGCGATCAACCAGTCCGGCAACCCGGCCCGCCCGCTGAACCAGGACCAGTTGCAGCAGACCTGGTACGCGAAGAACGCGGACGGCAGCGTCACGGTCGGTCTGTTCAACCTGGCCGAGACTCCGGCCACGGTGACCGGTGACTTCGGTCAGCTCGGCATCAACGGCAAGGCGACCGTCCGCGACATCTGGGCGAACCAGAACACCACGAACGTCGCCGGCTCGGTCAGCGCGGCGCTGCCTGCGCACGGGTCGAAGCTGTACAAGATCACTCCGAACAACCGCCCATCGGTGGGCATCCCGGCCGACCTGACCGCGACGGACGTCAGCCGCACGACCACCTCGCTCACCTGGAGGCCGAGCACCGGCGCGGCGTCGTACAAGATCTTTGCCAACGGCAAGCAGGTGGCGACGAGCACGTCCACGAGTGCTGTGGTCACTGGGCTACTGCCGCAGACGCAGTACACGTTCACTGTGAAGGGCGTCAACGGCGCCCGTACGTCGGACGCCAGCGCACCGATCACCATGTCGACGGCGAAGAACGGCGGGCCGGTGCGGTACGAAGCCGAGGCCGCGACCAGCACCCTCACCGGCAACGCGAGTGCGAACGACTGCACGCTGTGCTCGGGCGGGAAGAAGATCGGCAACATCGGGTACGACGCCTCGGTCACCCTGAACGGCATCACCGTGCCGACGACCGGGACCTACCTGGTGAAGATCGCCTACACCGATGGGGACACCAGCCGGCAGAGCATGCTCACCGTGAACGGCGATGACAGCTACTGGGTGAACTATCACGGCCTCGGCGACAACGACTGGGGTACGCCGCAGGTGGTGTACCTGCCGGTGAAGCTCGCTGCCGGCTCCAATGCCCTCAAGATCAGCAATCCGTCCGGCTATATCGCGGACATCGACTGGATCACCGTCTGACCAAGCTTTACTGGGGGTATGACCGACTACCCCCTGCCTTTCGTTCCGCCTGGCGGCAGCGCGCCGGTCCCCCGCCGGATCCGCGCGCTGCTCGACGGCCAGGTCGTCGTCGACACCCAGAACGCCATCTACCTGTGGGAGTTCCCGCCGTACCCGCAGTACTACATCCCGCTCGGGGACGTGACCGACGGCGTACTGGTCGACACCGGGGACACGAAGGTCTTCGAGCACGGCGTCGCCCGCGTGCACACCGCCGGTCGCGGCAAGGCCTGGGTGTACGACGAGCTCGGTCGAGCCCGTTTCCAATGGGATGCTTTCGACAACTGGTTCGAGGAGGACGAGGAGGTCTTCGTCCATCCCCGCAACCCGTACTCACGGTGTGACGCGATCCGTTCGGACCGTCACGTCCAGGTGTCCCGGGACGGCGTGGTGCTCGCCGAGTCGTCCTCGACCGTGATCGTGTTCGAGACCGGACTGCCACCGCGCTACTACTTCCCGCGGCTCGCGGTGAACCTCGAACACCTCATCCCCAGCGACACCCGGACTGCCTGTCCCTACAAGGGCCGCACCACCGGCTACTGGTCGATCGACGGCCGCGATCTGGCATGGTCCTACGACTTCCCGACCGCGCCGCTCCTCCCGATCGCCGGACTAGTTGCCTTCCTCAACGAACACGTCGACCTCACCCTCGACGGCGTACCGGTTGAGAGACCCGTCACACCCTTCTCGGCCTGACCCTGGAATTCACCGGCAGGACGGGGAAAATCCACCTCTGCCGCCAATACTCCCGCTGACAGATCAATCAGATGGGGGCAGTGCTGTATGAAGTTCACACCCAAGCGCCGGATCGCCGCGGCGGGTCTCGCCGCCGCGCTGGTGGTCGGCGTTCCGGCCCTGGCGACCGCCACGAACGGGCACGAGGACAAGACGCAGGCCGCGAAGAAGGCGGTCGTCGGCGGTAAGGCCCGCAACGTCATCCTGCTGATCGGTGACGGCATGGGCGACAGCGAGATCACGATCGCGCGCAACTACCAGGTCGGCGCGGCCGGCCGGCTGGCGATGGACACGCTGCCCCTGACCGGTGCGTACACGACCTACGCCGTACAGAAGAGCAACCCGAAGCTGCCGGACTACGTGACGGACTCGGCTGCTTCCGGTTCCGGCTGGGCGACCGGCCAGAAGACGTACAACGGCGCGATCTCGGTGCTGCCGAACGGCAAGCCGCAGCCGACGATCCTCGAGCTGGCCAAGAAGGCCGGCTACCGGACCGGTGACGTGACGACGGCCGAGCTCCAGGACGCGACTCCGGCCGTCCTGGGGTCGCACGTGGTCAGCCGCGACTGCAAGGGTCCGCAGTCGATGACGCCGTGCCCGGTCAACGCCAAGGAGAACGGCGGCCTCGGCTCGATCGCCGAGCAGCTCGTGCAGACCAAGCCCGACGTCCTGCTCGGTGGTGGCAAGCAGTACTTCGACCAGACCGTGCAGGCGGGCCGGTTCAAGTCCCTGACCGTGCTGCAGCAGGCGCAGGTCAGCGGCTACCACATCGTCACCGACGCGGCCGGGCTCGCGGCGGCGCCGGCGAACAAGCCGATCCTCGGCACGTTCGCGAAGAACAACATGGACCTGGAGTGGGTCGGTCCGAAGCCGACGCCGCAGAACACGCCGTCCACCACCTGCCAGCCGAACATCGCCCGGGACGGCAACCAGCCGCACCTGGTCGACATGGCCACCAAGGCCATCACCGTCCTGGACAAGCAGACCCGGAACAGCAAGCAGGGCTTCTTCCTGCAGATCGAGGGCGCCTCGATCGACAAGCAGGACCACGCCGCGAACCCGTGCGGCCAGATCGGTGAGACCGTCGGCTTCGACGCCGCGGTCAAGGAGGCACTGAAATACCAGAAGGCGCACCCGGATACCCTGGTCGTCGTCACCGCCGACCACGGTCACACCAGCCAGATCGTTGCCGCCGGCTCCACCACCACCGGAGCCACGGCCACCCTGCGCACGCACGACGGCGCGGACATGACGATCAGCTACGCCACCTCGCCGCTGGGCTCCGACCAGCAGCACACCGGGACCGAGGTCCGGATCGCCGCCGGCGGCCCGCAGGCCGCCAACGTCCTCGGCGTCACCAACCAGACCGACCTCTTTTACACAATGAAGCGGGCCCTGGCCGTCAAGTAGTTCAGATGATCGACGCGGTGCCGCCGTCCATCGTGATGACGGCACCCGTCACATAGCTGGCCTTCGCCGACGCGAGGAAGACGGCGACGTTGGCGACCTCGGCCGGATCGGCCGGGCGGCCCAGCGGGATGTCGGCCACCATCTCGGTCAGCAGTTCGTCCCGCGGCCGGCCACTGGCCCGGGTCGCGGCGTCGAGCCGGTCGTCCACCCGACCGGTCAGCGTCAGCCCCGGGTTGATCACGTTCACCCGGACGCCCTGCCCGGCGTACGCCTTGGCATAGCCGACCGAGGCGAGCATCAGCGCCGCATTCGCAGCCCCGCCGCCGATGTGCAGCGGGTTGGCTGCCTTGCCGCCCGAACCGACGACGTTCACCACTGAG
Organism: Kribbella sp. NPDC051587; assembly: GCF_044453945.1. Taxonomy (NCBI): domain Bacteria; kingdom Bacillati; phylum Actinomycetota; class Actinomycetes; order Propionibacteriales; family Kribbellaceae; genus Kribbella; species Kribbella sp. NPDC051587. The sequence continues at coordinate 203,969 of NZ_JBITDE010000003.1, read as the reverse complement.
CCGCTGCCGCGCTCGGCCATCCCGCGGATGACCGCCTCGGTGGCGTGCATGTAGGTGAAGTACTTCGCTTCCATGGCCGCATGCAACGTCGTACTGCTGAGTTCGTCGACCGGGATCTGCCGCGCGGCACCCGCACAGTTGATCAGGATGTCCGGTACGCCGATCTTCGCGAACACCTCGGCGGTCGCGTCCGCGTCGGTCAGGTCGGCGAGCTCCGGGAGGAGCTCAAGCCCTTTGGCCGCGAGCTCCTCCCGGGCCACCCCGAGGTTGACCGGACTGCGCGAGATCCCGAAGACCGTGGCGCCTTCCCACGCCAGCGCCTCGGCACAGGCCAGGCCGATCCCCTTGCTCGCTCCGGTGACGACGGCAACTTTCCCGGACAGTTGCAGATCCACTGCATTCCTCCTCGATGCTTCTGGCAACGAATTGATCTTTTCGCTTGGGTCGGCTTGAACGGCCCCGTACAGTAAGTGACTAGATCGACACTCTTTGTTTCGACGCCAGATGCCGTGAGCACCAGACGCCGGAGGGACCCGTGCCGACCATGTCAACCTCTCATTCACCACCGGCCTCAAGAGCTTCGTCCTTGAGGTCCATCCTTCACCATGACCTACCGGCCTCGCTGGTGGTCTTCCTGATCGCAATACCGCTCTCCCTGGGGATCGCCGCGGCATCGGGCGCTCCCTTGATCGCGGGCCTCGTGGCCGCGGTCGTCGGTGGTGTGGTCGCCGGCGCGCTCGGCGGTTCCGCACTCCAGGTCAGCGGCCCCGCCGCGGGCCTGACCGTTGTCGTCGCGGGCCTCGTCGGCCAGTTCGGGTGGGCCGCCACGGCCGGCATCACCTGCGCTGCCGGTGTGGTCCAGATCCTGTTGGGAGTCACTCGGATCGGGCGGCTCGCCCTCTCGCTGTCCCCCGCTGTCGTGCACGGCATGCTCGCGGGGATCGGCGTCACCATCGCCGTCCAGCAACTTCATGTGGTGCTCGGTGGTCAGGCGCAGAGTTCGCTGATCGCCAACGTGGCAGCGCTTCCCGGCCGCCTGGTCGCTCATCATCCGCACTCGGTGCTGGTCGGCGTGCTGACCGTTGCGATCCTGCTCGCCTGGCCGCGCCTGCCCAAAGTCAAAGTGGTTCCGGCGCCGCTGGTCGCGGTCGTCTTCGCGACGGCGCTGGCCGCTGTCTGGATGCCCGATGTGACCCGGGTGAACCTGCCCGACCAGCCGCTGCAGGAGCTCATCCTGCCGGCCATCCCCGAGGGCACCCCGGGGCAGATCATCGCGGCCGTGCTGACCGTTGCCCTGGTCGCGAGCGTCGAGTCCTTGCTCTCGGCCGTTGCCGTCGACAAGCTTCACAACGGCAGGCGCAGCAACCTCGATCGAGAGCTGATCGGGCAGGGCGCGGCCAACGCGATCTCCGGCGCTCTCGGTGGGATGCCGGTGACCGGCGTGATCGTGCGCAGTTCGACGAACGTTGCCGCGGGCGCCAAATCCCGGGCCTCCGCGATCATGCACGGGCTCTGGATCGCGGCGTTCGTCCTCGCGGCCGGCTCGATGCTCGAGCTGATCCCGATGGCCGCGCTGGCCGGTGTCCTGCTGGTCACCGGACTGCGTCTCGTGCAGCTCGCCCACATCCGCACGTTACGACGGCACGACGAACTTCTCGTGTACGTCGTCACCGCGGCGGGCGTCGCCGTACTGGGACTGGCCGAAGGCGTGCTGATCGGTCTGGTGCTCGCTCTCGTGCGGGTGCTCTATCGGTTGTCGAGGGCAACGGTCACCGCGACCGAGGAGGCCGGGCTGTGGACCGTGCAGATCCGCGGCACGCTCGTCTTCCTGGGCGTCTCGTCACTGATCAAGACCCTGCGGTCGATCCCGACCGGTGCTCGCGTCCGGGTGGATCTTTCGGTCGATCATCTCGACCACGCGGCGTACGAGGCGATCGAGGACTGGCGGCGCGGTCACGTCGCGCGCGGCGGCTCGGTCGAGCTGAACAGGTTGGCCTTCCGGGCTGCCCTGCAGTCCACGCCGACCCGACGACTGCTGCCCTGGCAACCCCAGGCAGTCGCCGCGCCGGATGAGCGAGTGCTCGACGGCATCCGTGCCTTCGAGGAGTCGGCCGATCAGATCCGGCCGATCCTCGCCAAACTCGCGGCGGACGGCCAGAAGCCGACGCAGCTGTTCATCACCTGTGCCGACTCGCGGATCGTGCCGAACATGATCACCACCACCGGTCCGGGCGATCAGTTCTGCGTGCGGAACGTCGGCAACCTCGTCCCGCCCAACGGTTCCGGCAGCAACTCGGTCGATGCCGCGATCGAGTACGCGGTCGAGGTGCTCGGCGTCCGGTCGATCGTCGTCTGCGGTCATTCGCACTGTGGCGCGGCCGCGGCCACGCTCGAGGCGAACGCCCCGGCCGGCACCGGCCTGCAGAACTGGCTGCGTCACTTCGAGCCATCGGTACGACGGGCGGTCGGGATGCCCGACATCGTCGATCCGGCCACCGGGCTGAAGCTGTCTCCGGCGGACAAACTGTCGGTCGCCAATGTCGGCGAACAGCTGTCGAACCTGCGCAGCTTCCCGTGCGTTCGCAAGGCCGAGGCGGAAGGTCGCCTCGAGCTGATCGGGCTGTGGTTCGACATCGGTGCGGCCGCGGCCCGGTTGGTGCTCGATCGCGAGCCCTACCTGGTGCGAGCCGACGAGGAGCTCGCCACCGCGGGCCGTCGTTCGATCCGCTGACTCCCGGCCCGGTGCCGCCAGCTCAGGTGGCACCGGGCCACATCAGCCGACCTGGCCCGAAGGCGCGGCGTAGGTATTGCAGGCCGCCGGATCCGCGGCCGCGAATCCGGCCATGGACCAGCGAGCGTGGTTCTTGGCGCTTCCGTGGTCGTACTGCGGGTCGGAGGTCGATGCGACGATCTCACCGAAGGTCTTCGGCCAGTCCGGGCCCTTGCGGAAGTCATGGTTCGCACCGAAGTACACCCCACCGAAGCAGGACGCCTGTAGTTCGTGGCGGCGGGTCTCCTCGAGTGCCAGATCCACGCCGTTGAGCTTGAGCCCCCGCTGATAGGCCGCCTCCGAGATCCCGGCGAGTGCCTGCACGTGATGCCCGTACTCGTGACCGATCACGAAGGCCATCGTTCCCACCGCCGGCTCGGGATCCTCGCGGAAGTAGTCCAGGTCGATCTGCGCGTTGATGTAGATCGTGTCACCGCAGTAGATGCCGTAGGCGTCCTCGTCGCAGGGCAGGTCTGCCGACTTACCGGCCACGACATCCAGCTTCGGCGGGGTGAAGGTGAAGCCCGCCTTGCGGATCACCGGCGCCCAGGCCGCATTCAGGCAGGCCGTCAGATGTGTGTAGTAAGCGCGGACGTTCGCCACCGAGGTTGGCTTGATCTTTGGTTCCTGACAGTGCGCGGTCAGCTTGCCGACGTGGTAGATCGGGTTCTTGGTGAGCTCGGCGGGCTGCGGCGGTGCCGTGACCTTGCCCGGCGGGGCCGCTGACGGCGCGGTCGTCGGCACGGCCTGTCGCGCCTTGGCTGCTTCCGACGCAGCTGCGGCGGCAGGGTCCTCGGCCGGCTTCGCCGTACAACCCGTCAGCAGCAGGGCTGCGCACACCGCAGCGACGATCTTCACGCGCACGACTGTAGGGGCGACCGGCTCCCCGACCTGGGAGCTGCAGGAAGCTGCCACGACGCGCCACGCTCGGGGTGCGGACGCAGATGATGTCAAGGATTATCGGTCCCATGCGGATCAGTCGAATGTTGTTTACCGCCGCCCTGCTGATCACCACGCTCACCGCCCCGCAGGCGCAGGCCGCTGCCACCTTCCCACGCATCGACGCGAGCGGGTTCCAGCTCGTCTCGGGCGACACCTTCGCCACGTACGGCGCTCGCGTGGCTCAACTGGAGACCAAGCCGGCCCTCGCACCAGTTGGGGTCACCGAGGTCCTCGCCGCGTCCAACCGGACCGGGCGCGCGCTGTGCCATTCGACGTACCTGACAGCCTCTCTGAACCCGCAGGGGTTCTGCTGGCAGGACGGTGAGGACGACGACGAGAACGTGTGGATCCCTCAGGGCCTGTCGGGTTCTGGCGACGCTCAGCCGGCAGGTGGTGCGCGACGGGTCGTGGTCGCGAGCTGGCACAACAGTGGCGACACTGCGATCCGGGTGTCGTTCCTGGACGTGGCGACCAACAAGTACCGGCACGTGCTGCTGGTGGAGCCGACTGCGGACGGAAACTTCCAGGCGATCGCCGGGCACGGCCACGGGCTGTACTGGTCCGGCAACATGCTCGTGGTCGCGACGGGCGGCGCCGTACTGCGGGTGTTCGACCTGCGACACATCTGGCGCACCGACACGAGCACTGGCGAGGTAGGACTCGGTACTGACGGCAAGTACCACGCGCTCTGGCATTCCTTCGCGCTGCCGCAGGTCGGGGCCTATTGGTACGCCGGAGGCGGGTGCGCGTCGACTACCGGCGTACGGCCGTGTTTTGCCAGCCTCGCGCTCGACCACGCCGGCACTGGCTCGTTTGTCGCGGCTGAGCACACCACGAAGGGCGGCGGCCGGATCGTGCGCTGGCCGCTCGACAAGACGACCGGTCTGCCTGCCGCCGGCACCGACGGCGTGGTGCGAGCCGTGGAGGCCTTCAACTCGCCGGTGTGGGGCATGCAGGGGGCGGTGTCCTACAACAACAGCTTTGTGATCACCGGAGTCTGTCCCGAGTACGCCGACAACATCGGTGACGGCGTCGACTACCCCAGCTGTCTGCACCGCGGTACTGGTGGCGTCTCCACGTCGCTGTGGACGAAAGCGCCCAAGAGCACCGAGAACCTGTCCTACTGGCCGGCGACCAACGAGCTCTGGCTGATGAACGAGCAACTGCGCGAACGGGTGACCGTGCACGTAGCGTTTCCGTAGTACTGCAAGGATGGGCGGGTGAGTGAGTTCTGGGACAGCATCACGTCAGCACAGCCCGAGCCGTCGATCCGCGTAGTCATCGGGACCGGCGTGGTCGCGCTGCTCCTGATCGCGTGGCGGCCACTGTGGAAGCTCACCCGCAACGTGGTGACGATCGCGCATGAAGGTGCGCATGGTCTGATCGCCTTGCTGGTGGGTCGCCAGCTGGCTGGGATCCGTCTGCACTCCGACACGTCCGGAGTGACCGTGTCCCGCGGGAAACCGACCGGTGCGGGGATGATCGCCGTACTGCTGGCTGGTTATCCCGGGCCGGCGCTCTTCGGGCTCGCCGCCGCTTTCGTCCTCAGCCGCGGGTACGCCGTTGCGTTGCTCTGGGGATTGTTGGTCGCGTTGGTCATCCTGCTGTTGCAGATCCGGAACCTGTACGGGCTGTGGTCGGTGCTCGTGTTCGGTGCGCTGGTCTTCGGGGTCACCTGGTGGGGCTCACCGTCGGTGCAGTCGTCCTTCGCGCATCTGCTGACCTGGTTCCTCCTGCTCGCCGCACCACGCGCGGTGATCGAACTGCAGCACTCGCGGCGGGGCGGACAGGGCCGGAGTTCGGACGCTGATCAGCTGCGGCGGCTGACCGGCGTACCGGCCGTGATGTGGGTGGGCGTGTTCGGTCTGGTGGCGCTGGCCTGCCTCGCGCTCGGCGTGATCTGGTCGGGCGTCCTGCCGAGCTGATTTTTCTGTCGGCGGCCGGGTTTATGGTGATTGTCATGAAGGCCAACGAGATTCTCATTGACGGCTTCAGCCGGGTGCAGGAGCAGGTGCACGCAGTGCTGGAGGGGCTGGACGACAAGGTCCTCACCACGCGACCGTCCGACACGGCGAACTCGATAGCTTGGCTGGTCTGGCATCTGACACGCATCCAGGACGACCACGTCTCGGAGGTCGCCGGACACGAGCAGACCCACACCGCGGACGGATGGCACGAGCGCCTCGGGCTACCGTTCGACGCGGCTGACACCGGCTACTCGCACACCGCCGAGCAGGTCGGGCAGGTGCAGGTGTCCGCGGAGTTGCTGATCGGGTACTACGACGCCGTGCATGCCAAGACGCTGGAGTTCCTGCAGACACTGGACGACGCGGACTTCGACCGTGTCGTCGACAAGCGCTGGGATCCGCCGGTCACGCTGGGCGTGCGGCTGGTCAGCGTGGTCGACGACGATGCCCAGCACATCGGCCAGGCGGCGTACCTGAAGGGGTTGCTCAGCTAGGGAGCTTCGCCTTCCACAATGCGCCGCCGGCGATCAAGTAGGCCTCCTGGTCCGCGGTCCGGACCAGGGCGGTCACTGGTCCCTGGAGTCCACCGGTCGATTCGGACACCTGCCAGCTGCCGTCCCGGCCGTTGACGACCTTGACTTTGTTGTCCTGGGCAATCACCTGGGTGACCTTGCCATCCGGGGTGCCATCGGACAGCGGTGGCGGCAGCACGTCCTTGTCTCCGACCGGGATTGCCGGTACGCCGCTCAGCCGCTGCGCCTTGGTTCCGTCGTACCGCCAGATCGCGAGCTTGTTCTCCACGAACCCGGAGATCACGCAGGTCGTCGTACAGGTTGCGGTGTTCGCCTGGCTGCGGTCGCCGGGGTCCGGAAGCTCGACGCGGGTCCAGCCTTGGGCGAGCTTCTGCGACCGCCAGACGGCGGCACCCTGCTGGACGACGTTGGGTTCGAGGCGGACCTGCGAGCCGGCCAGCAACAGACCATCGCCGTACGCGGTCGCATAGCCGGTGCCGACCAACAGGTTCTTCGTGTTCTGCAGCGGGGTCTTCGCGGAGTTCTGCCTGAGCCACTTATTGTTGGCCTGCGGCAACCAGACCGCAGCGTCGAGCCCGGTCACGACGCCTTCCCACGAACCGGTGAGCGCCTCGCCGGCGGGGGTCAGCACGGCCGAGCTCATCTCACCGGCGGACAAGCCGTTGAAGGTGTCGAACGACTGCGGGTGTTCCTGCAGACCAGCCTCTGTTGAGCCGGTCCAGACAGTCCACCGCACGTTGCCGTGCGCGCCACCCGAGGCACCGCCGAGGCCGAGCACCCGCTTGCCGTCCCAGGCGATCGAGCGCCAGATCGCTTCGAAGGAGTACGGGCTGGCGGCGGAGGGCTTGGCGATGACGGTCTTCCGCTCGGAGCCGTTCAGCAACACGAGTCCGGGGACGACCTTCCCCTTCTGCTTGGTGCCGACCAGGATCTGACCGTCGTGCTCGGCCAGGGCAACCGGCTCGGCGCCGACATCGACCTTCTCCCAGTTCACGGCCTGCGGTTGAGCCGGCTGGTCGTCGTTCTTGCTGCTGCAGGCGGTCAGAGCGGAGGCGGCCACGATGGTGGCCGCGATGACCCGCCGCATCAGCGGTTCTGCGGAAGGGTCGTGGGCCGCTTCTTCGCCCGCGGCGCCGAAGGCGGCGGCACCATCGGCCCGATGTCTCCGTCCGGTGCGACGTCGAGGTCGACGATCACCGGGGCGTGGTCACTCGGTCCGGTGCCCTTACGGGCCTTCCGATCGATCCAGGTCGCCTTCACCCTGCTGGTGACGGCTTCCGTCGCGAGCATCAGGTCGATCCGCATCCCCAGGTTCTGGTGGAACATGCCGGCGCGGTAGTCCCAGTAGCTGAACACCTGGTCGTCCGGCCAGCGCTCGCGGACCACATCGTGCAGTCCCTTCGCCGCCATCAACTCAGCGAGCGCCTCGCGCTCAGGCGGTGTCACATGCGTGGAACCGACGTACGCGGCGGGGTCGAAGACGTCCACGTCGGTCGGCGCGATGTTCATGTCACCGCAGACGATCTGGTCCGCCGGGCCGTTGGCGACCACGTCGGTGAGTGCCTTCAGCCAGGCGAGTTTGTACTGATAGTGGTCCGAGTCAGGAGTGCGGCCGTTCGGCACGTAGAGCCCGTGGATCCGAATCCCGCCACAGGTCGCCGCCACCGCCCTCGCCTCCGGATGCGGGAACCCCGGCGCACCGGCCACCCCGGTCACCACGTCCTCGAGCCCGACCTTGCTCAGGATGGCGACCCCGTTCCACTGCACCTCGCCGTACAAGGCGGTCTCGTAGCCGCGGCCGGTCAACTCACCACCGAGCAACGCGGTGAACGCGTCGTCGGCCAGTTTGGTCTCCTGCAGGCACACGACGTCGGGCTGCCGCTCGTCCAGCCAGTCCAGAAGCCGAGACATCCGCTGCTTCACCGAATTCACGTTCCACGTAGCGACTCGCACCGCCCAAAGGTACCCGTCACCAGTCCATCCGTCCCGCCTCTCCGCCGCCTGCTTTCCGGCGAACTACCTGCGGCGTCAGCGAGTTATCCACCGATCTGAAATTGGTCGGTCACGCGGGGTGACTTTGACTGCATCCTCTTGTCAGGAGAGAGGGAGCGGATGGCTGAACACCTGGACTGCGAACCGGCCGACGTGACCGCGCTGGTGGCGTACCTGCGCGAGATCGGGCGGCACGAACTACTCACGCTGGAGGAGGTCAACGAACACTCACAGTGGATCGAGGCCGGCGTGCTGGCCGCCGACCGGCTGGCCGCGGACCCGTCGCCGGCCGACGCGAGCGAGCTGCACGAGATCGTCCGGCTCGGCCGACGCTCGTGGCGGCGGATGATCGAGAGCAATCTGCGGCTCGTGGTGACGATCGCGCGCCGCTACACGGGCAAGGGCATCTCCCTCCTGGACCTCATCCAGGAGGGCAACATCGGTCTGATCCGCGCGATCGAGCGGTTCGATCACCGCCTCGGGCACCGCTTCTCGACGTACGCGATCTGGTGGATCCGTCAGTCGCTCGGGCGCGCGATCTCCGACCGGTCCCGGCTGATCCGGATGCCCGCCCAGGCGTACGCCGACGCCTGCCGGGTCGCAGCCGCCCGTCACGAGCTCACGCAACGCCTGGGCCGCGAGCCCACCCCGACCGAGCTCGCTGCCGACACGACCCTCACCATCGCCCGGCTGGAGCGCGCCCAGGCTTGGCAGGTCCATCCCGAAGCCCTCGAGTTCGGCGACTCCGAACCCCTGGTCGACGACGAAGCCGTCGTCCTCCAAGCAGCACTCCGCCGTGACATCGCCCACCAACTCCAGTTCCTCGACGAGCTCCACGAGCAAGTCATCCGCCACCGTTACGGCCTGCACGGCCACTCCCCCGCCACCATCGAAGAGACCGCTGCCCACCTGGGCCTCACCCCCGACCGCATCCGCAGCCTCGAACGCGAAGCCCTCCGCCACCTCCGCCGCCGAGCCACTCACCAGCTCCGTGACTACGCCGCCTGACCACGCGGGGGTGCGGAGAGGAGGCGGGTTGGTAGGGCTGGGATGATGGAGAGGTGAGATTCAGGCGCAGTAGCTGGCCCCGTGAGCTTTCCGATGCCGTGGGTGGATCCACCCCTGGGCGGAAGGAGTCGATCCTGGCCGCAGCCCAGCTCGCCGACGGAAACTGGGTCGCGGGCACCCGAGCGGCCGTCTACCTCCCGGCGGACGTCCCGACCGACACCCCGGGCAAGCCCACACCAGAGTCGGTACGACGCGTTGGGTGGGAGCGGATCGAGCGTGCCGGATGGGATTCGGAGGCGTCGGTCCTGCACGTCTACGAGACCACCGACTTCGGTACGCCGTTGCGCGCGACCGACCTGAAGCTGGAGGACCCCGGCCGTTTCGGGCAGCTCCTGCGCGAGCGCGTCGACGCGAGCATCGTCGTCCAGCGGCACGTCCCCCTGGCCGGCAAACGCGGCGTCCGGATCGTCGGCCGCCGGAACCCGTCCAGCACCGAGGCGCCGATCACCTGGAACTTCGTGCTGGACAAGGGCCTTGAGCCCACCCAGCCCGGCATCGTCGACGCCGCCGAGGCGGCCCTGGCAGCGGTCCGCGACGAGTTCGGCCTCTGACCCCACGGCCGCCGCAAAGCTGACTCAGAAGGGGGAATCCCACCGGTGGAATCCCGTTTTTGCAGGACGCCCCAGGCCTGCTAACCTACTCAAGTCCTCAGGGGATCGAGGACAGAAAAATACGATCCCGCATAGCTCAATTGGCAGAGCAGCCGACTGTTAATCGGCAGGTTACTGGTTCGAGTCCAGTTGCGGGAGCTTCACCACCAAAGGCCGGTTCCACCAGGAACCGGCCTTCGTCGTACCCAGAGGTCTCCGCCGACACCGAAGGCGGACCTCACCCGAGGCCCGCCTCCTCGTCACCGCCGCGGCAGCTACTTCTGCTTGCGCTTGTCGATCGCCCGCTGAATCCGCTGCTGCGGCTGCCCGGTCAGCTTGGCGATCAGCGGCACCCGGTACTTGTACGCCGCCACCGCCCCGACCACGAGCACCAGGAAAATGAACCAGCCCATCGCCGTTCCCTTCGTCGGGTCCGCCTTCTCCGGACCTGACCTCCATCATGCCCGCTCCACGCCGGCAACCACTCCGTCAAACCCCTGACCCACCCCTGGTTTCCCCCACCCCACCCCCACACCCGGTACGATCACCCCGCACGGGGCGGTAGCTCAGCCGGTCAGAGCAGAGGACTCATAATCCTTGGGTCGTGGGTTCGAGCCCCACCCGCCCCACACAAGAACGTGCAGGTCAGAGCGAGGTTAGCTCGGCATCCGGCTCTGATTCTTTCACGCCGTGCCATGGTTCGTGCCACGAGACGAGTGCTACCGTCTAGGCATGGTGGCGCGAACTACGAAGGCCAAGCGGGCGCGGGGCTCCATCCGCAAGCTGCCGTCCGGCTCTCTCCAGGTACGGGTGTACGTCGGCGTCGACCCTGTAACGAAGGACGATCTGTACCTCAGCGAGATCGTTCCAGTCGGAGACCGCGGCAGGCAAGGACGCTGAGAAGGTCCGCACTCGGCTGCTTAGCCAAGTAGACGAGAAGCGAATCCGAAAACTCGCGCAACCGTCAGCCAGCTGATGGTGAAGTACTTCGATGTGCTCGACGTCGACGCACTGACGATGCGGAACTACCTGTCGAAGTACAAAACGCACATCGAACCGCTGATCGGGGACACGCAGCTTGCGCGACTCGATACCGAAACCTTGGACACGTTCTACTCCGAGCTGCGCCGGTGTCGCATCCACTGCCGCGGGCGAAAGAAGGACATCGAGCACCGCACGAGTCGACCTCACAAGTGCGATGAGCATGAGGGCGACCGGTGCCCACGCAACAACCCCAACGGATGCCAGCGCTGCCGACGGATGTGCAAGGTCCATGTATGCAAGGGCCTCGCCGACTCAACCGTCCGCCAAATTCACTGGATCGTCAGTGGTGCACTCGACCGGGCAGTGGTCTGGAAATGGATCGCTGTCAATCCAGCCGAGCATGCAGACAAGCCCAGCCTGCCCCCTCCGAATCCACAGCCACCCTCCGTGGCCGAGGTCGCGAGGATCCTTGCTGCTGCATGGGAGGAGGATGAAGGCTGGGGTTTCCTTCCTCACACAGAAGACCACCACGGGAGCTCGCCGTGGTGAAATGTGCGCGCTTCGCTGGAGTGACTGGATCCGCCGGACGGGTGAGAAGTCAGTACTGAGCATCGCACGATCGATCTTCGTTCTTCACGGAGGCGGGCTCGAAGAGAAGGACACCAAAACCCATCAAAAGCGGCACGTCGTGCTGGAACCTGAAGAGGACGCGATCCTCGCCGATCAAGAACAGCGCGCCAGGGCGCGAGCAGAGTGTGCCAGCATTCCCTTTGACCCAAACGGCTTCATCTATTCTCCGCTGCCTGACGGGAGCCTCCCCCGGCACCCTGACACGGTGACCAAGCAATACGCGAAGCTCGTGAAGCGGCTAGGTATCACCACAAACCTCAAGAATCACCGGCACTACAACGCGACCGAACTGATCAACGCCGGATACAACGTTCGGGCCGCGGCCGGCCAACTTGGCCATTCCGGCGGTGGAACGACAACGCTGCGCGTCTACACGGCCTGGTGGTCCGAGGCCGAACAGAAAGCCGCCGGCGCCACACCCACACGGGTGCCTGCGAAACCTGAGAGTCATCTCGCCGCGGATATCGAATCCGTCCGCGTTCCGTCGCCGATGGACGAGGATCTGACGCTTTACCAGCGGATCGCCGCAGATCTGCGCGGCGCCATCAACTGCGGCGTACTGGCGCCAGGAGACACTCTGCCGACCGAAAAGGCCCTCGCCAGACGCTACGGCGTAGCACCCAGCACGGCCCATCGTGCGATCGCGCTACTCGTGTCAGCCGGCATCGCGACCGCGACCCTGGGGCACTGGGTGCGAGTTACGGACACTAACGCGAGCGGCAGCGATTCGCTCGCCTCGGTAACGGCCATCGCAACAGATGGGCGTTAGCCGACTGCCGCTGACTCGGCGGCAACAACGGCTGAACTAGGCGTCTGCATGAGGATCAGGCTGCGCTTCCGTAGACGGGTCCGGCGTACGGGGCTGCTTCTTGGCGGCTCGCGCCGCCTGACGTGCGGCCTTTTTCTCCGCCCGCATCTTCTCAACCGCTGTCATCCGGTCGGACTCTTCCTTCCGGAAGTAGTCGAAGAACACGCTGTCCAGCTCAGATCCTCGGCCTACTTGGGCGAGCAAGAACAAGCTGAGGCCCGCTACGGCAAGGGTTCCCAGGAGGAAGTACCAGGTCCTGTTGTCCGTGAGCGGATCGATGTTGTGACGCTTCATGATCGTGCTGGCGAGGGAAAACGGCAGGCCACTGGACAGCAGGAACCCCACGCCGCCGGAGGCGTGCCGGGCGATTCGCGCAAGGCGGGCCGCCTCGACCGCCTGCGCCCTATCGACCGTATGTTCGAGGTGCCGGATGCGATGGCCGGCCCGGTCGGTCCAGCGAGCATGACCGGTGGAGTAGGTGAGAGCGATACCGAACGCCGACATGCCGAAAGAGAAGTAGGTCGTCTCCGGATTGAAGCCGCGATGGACATACTCCCAGCAGGCGTAGGACCAGAAGCCCGAACAGAGTAAAAGGCCGATCCCGGCGAAGATGTCTGACAGCGTCATGACCGGGTAACGGCTGTAGCCGATCAGAACCAAGGCACGTCGGCCCATGTCCTCCCGCATCGCGTTTTTGGCGTCCTCAGGCAACGCCTCAACAACCTCGGCGTCGCTGCTCAGGTCTCGCCGGAGCCGAACTGCCGTCCGGATGGATGGCCCGAAGACACCGAGCAGAACGGTGACTACGGCGGGTGCGAGGTAGGGCGCGAGCTCGAGCAGTCGCTTCACGTTTCGGTCCCGTCAGATTCCTTAGTTCACTGGCTAGCGCGGTCGACCAGCGAGCCGGCGTGAAGGGCGGGGAGGCCGAGGCTTGGCCGCCTCCTCCGCGTCGGACTCCAGCTTGATGCGGATCGCCTGGGGCCACCTCGAGGTTGTACGACTTGAGCTTGACCAGAGAGCTGATCGCCCCCACCGAGCTCAGGGCAATGATGCCGATTCCGAGGTAGGGGATTACGGGATCGGCGTCATCCGCTCTGAGGTCATCGGCGAGCTTGGCCTTCTTCTTCAGATCCTCGAATGAGTCGCTTCTGCCGCAATAGAACGTCGCGAGCGCCGACTTCTCAGGGAGCTTGTAGGCACAGCTGAAGCGAGGTGTTGAACTCCGCCATCGAGGCATCGAAGCGCTGTTGCGCCTCCTTGATCCGCTCATCCTCCTTCGTGTCGTAGTACACGAAGATCGCAGCGAGCAGCGGGACGGCGATCGCGACGAACGTGATGAACGCCGATGCGATGACCGTACTCGCGTCGTAGCGCTTCTGCGCGACCGTCTCGGCAATTCGCGCCTCGATGAGCTTCTTGCTGGCCATGTGTCACCGGGTCCTGCGAGTAGTTATCTCAGTCAGACGATGACACGGGAGCACCGGTTCCGCCCAATCAGATTTGGCGGGCGGGAAGCCCCGAGGATGCAGGTGTCAGCACGCGCGCCCCGGATCGCTGTCAGGACCCGTTCTCACCGGGCGAACGTCGGTCCCCCGGACGAGACTCACCTCACCAGTAAGCCTGCGTCCTACGTCAGGAGCCCGCTGGCGAGGGTTGGGACCTGATCGCCCGGACTCTCTAAATCGATTTAGATTGCCGTCGACTTCGCGTTCCAGGCCCGCCGGTGAGCTCTCCATCCTGGCTGGACTTGCACCTCTCCGGTCGTCGGGTGGATCTGCGTTACTGGGGGCGTAGCGGGCACGGGATCAGGTTTGCTCGCACAGATGGTCGTGGCAGAGATTCACAGGCTTCCCCCGCGTTGAGCGGACGTCGTAGCGGTGTCTTGGTTCCCGGTATCTCGTCAAAAACCGCAATTGAGATCTTGGCAACAGAGCGTGATCAGTGGATAGTGCCTGGATGGCCGGTGAGCTGAGCGCTTGCCGTCGCGCCGATTCCTGTGGGGGGAAGCTCATGAGTATGAACAATTGGATGCGTCGAGCTCGCCGCTCGCTGTGTCGACATCACGAGCTCAACTTCCTGCGTCTGCATCGGCCAGAAGGACGACGCCCCACGGTCGATGGCACGACCGCCCGATTCCGGGCGTCGCCAACCGTCAGGAGACATTTCTGCCAACAGCAAACACGATTCGAGTACAGCAATCGCAGCAGCGCGAGGTGATGTCACTTATACGCTAAGTTGGTTTGGCGGCCGTACATTGTCGCAACAATGCGCTCAGACGAGGTAAAGGTGCGAGCGCATTGCTAGGCTAACCGAAGAATGAAGGTCATGATTTGCCTCCGCTGCACGAATCTGGTTCGGGAATGCTGAACGACCCAGCCCGCATTCACGCAGAGAAGAGCTCCGGCCGAAGACGCAATATCATATTGCATGCAATTTACGCACACGATATCATAAGGAAATGGAAATGCCTTCGATCTCAGCAGGAGATAACTGTCGGGTTCTAACATCCAAATGGGGGAATAAGCGGCATTACGAGTATGATGCCACCTTCCTTGGGGTTGACGAGTACGGAGCATGGCTGAGCGCTCCGCAGGGAACACACTTCTGGCGTCCTGATCACGAATTTCATTCGGGTTTTCCGCAGGTCATCTTGCTGCCCAACGGCAAGAAGCCGTGGTATGTTCACTATTTTGGAAAGAGTGACACAGGGAAGCCGCCGAGGCACTACACCTATGCCGACATCTCGACACCGTGGAATGAAGCGAGTGGCACTTTCTCAGTTGTCGACCTTGACCTCGATGTCATTGGGCAAGTGGACGGCAAGATCCGAATAGATGACGTCGAAGAATTTTTTTCTAACCGCGACGATCTCCAATATCCGCCAGACGTCGCGGCCGTCGCCTTGGAAACTTGCCTCCGCATCTACAGTCAAATGCGAACCCAACAGGCGCCATTTGATGGCGCACACTTGAAGTGGGCCGATCGGGCCGGCTTCGCAGGGCACGCGCCCGACTCACCGGCAACAGTCGAATTTTCTTGATCGCCTTGAGCGCACGGGTGGAAAAATGGTTAAAGACTTGACTTCGACATTCAGGCTCCCTGCGGTCGATCCTACGTTAGTAATCGTGGGCTTAAATCGCAGCGGCACAACCGCGTTGTCTCACAGTTTCTCGAACCACCCGGCGGTCGAGGTATTCAAAGACCCGGGGAAGCATGTTTTTGAGGCCACGGGAATAGTCGACTTTTCACACTATTTCACTCCACGGCTTCGGGAAACCTCAAAACTTCGGGTGATCAAGCAAAGTATCGGCCAGTACACTGCCGAGCTTTGCACGATCCCTATCTACCCGATGATGGAGCGACGTCCAGACTTCATTCGAAAGGTGCACCACGTTTTTCTTCTTCGTCGGCCAAGTGATATTTGGCAGTCCTGGCAGACGATGTCAAGGTTGGTCCACACATCCGACGATCTAGAAATGCGTCGAGCATGGCGCCAACTCCAGCGAGATAAGGGATTCGATATCGATTGGGGAAATGCGGGGCTCTTCGACCTTGCATTTCGCTACTTTTACCAGACTTTCCTATATGTAAGTAAGATCGCTCCAGAATCAACGCGCGTGATTCTTTACGATGAAATCGTAGATCGCGATCTCGCCGCGTGCCGTATGCAAGAAATTTGCAGCTCTGTCGGATTGAGTTTCACGGAAGACATGATCGAATGGGTGCATCCATTCGGAGTGCCTGCACCGAACGTCGTGGATGGTATTCGCCGCCCTATTGACGATCCGCACCGCCAGATGATTCATCGGAAGTTGCTGAAGTCAAGCCGTATTGGCGACTTAACGGTTGACCCACCCGGAGTCGATTTGTGGCCCGAACTGGATAGGATGCATTCGACAATGAGCGACTTTGGCGGTCGAACGAAAGCGTAGGGAAGCTAGGATATGAATATTCGTTGGACCTTAGATCGAGTCATCGTCCTGGCTGTACTAGTCTTGTCGATTGCGGTCACAATTGCAGATTTCTCGGGAGCGCTCGACTCTGTGCAGTGGCTGAAAGATCGAATTCCAGTAATGACGCTATTGGCGATGTGTTTAATAGCATCCAGTTTCTATTTCGACGGGAGCAGGCTGCAGGATGCATTCAGCGAAGCGTCTCAGAAGCAGCGCGATGAGATCGTACGCGCGCTAGGCGCGGACAATGTAAGCATCAAGATAATCAGCCAACTCCAGTTTCGCTGGAAAGAACGGGAAACCGCAGTCAGAGCGTTCCTCGAGGAGTGCACGGCTGCCACTGATGTTGCAAGCTTACTGCTGGAGGTTGAGAGAAAGCAGACTAAGCTGATGGCAGGCGAACTCGAAGACGGTGCGCGAACGAGGTTTCCCTGGGATGTCGCCGTAATGGTGATGGATTATACGGGTCGGTTGCTCTACCACCCTAATCCCGCAATCATAAATACCAGGCCAAATCAACCGCATCACCCGCTTGTGCTGCGCGAGCGAACAGGTGAAACGTTCTGGGCAAACCAGTTTCTCACCAAGAAGTTGAAGGATGCGCTCCAGGTCCAGACGGGCGCAGAATACAAGGTTGACAGGCTTACAAAAGTGTACTTTCGGCAATGTCGAAACGTGGATGCCATCTGCATTTTCGAATCCCATTTGGACGTCTTGTACCAGCTCCCCTCCTAGCAGACCCGCTCCGGCTGTAGGTGCCTGCGCTACGTGCTGCAGCACCGCAGAGGCCCGCCGCCAGAGAAGACTAAAACCGGCCACTCAAGCACTGCTGCCACTTCCCGAGCGACGTGCACCGCCTTAGTCTTGAGCAGCCGTAGCCGGCTAAGTCGATGCCCGCTCATATGAGCCGCCGGGCGGTCAGCAGACCGACCAACTCGTCGACCGACTCCGCGATGCTGCGGCCTTCGGTGGCGAGCCGCAGCTCGGGCTGGGTCGGAACCTCATACGGGTCGTCTACGCCGGTGAGGCCACTGAGTAGGCCCGCGCGCTGTCTCGCGTACAGGCCCTTGACGTCGCGGGCGGCGCAGACCTCCAGGGACGCGTCAACGTGAACCTCTAGGTACGGCAAGGCAGCTTCGATGTGCTCTTTTCGGACCGCGGCGCGAACGTCGGCGTAGGGCGCGATCACAGGTACCAGCACGAGTACGCCATTGCGCGCTAGGAGTCGAGCCAACCAACCGACCCGCAGGACATGCGCCTCACGGTCGGCGCGGGCGAACTGCCCGGTTGTGCCGAACCTCGCTCGGAGTTCGTCGCCATCGAGGATCTCCACCTTGTAGCCTCCCGATCGCAGCCACGCAGCCGTGTGATTTGCCACCGTCGACTTGCCGGCGCTAGGCAAGCCGGTCAGCCAGACCGTAGCGCCACGAGTCATCGGTCGCATCGCATAAGCTTCCGCTCATGTCGTGCGTGTGAGTGACGACTTCGGAAACTCGCGAATGCCGTCTGCCAAATCCCGATTAAGCGGTTCATCGCCCACCAACTCTCATTTTCTGAGACTGCCATGCCGTTCGAAGCAGTAGGGCGCACACGGCGTGTCGGTTGAAGTTTGAAGCCCGCAGAACGGCCACCAGCCGCCGTACTGACGGCCTATGGATAACTTCCACGGCGCCTGGATGATTCCGTGCATCCTGAAGTGGGACCTCCGAGCAACGGCTACTCGCGCAGCGCCCGTCATGCCACCGCGAAACCAGTTGCGGGGTGCGCACATGAAAAGGCCACCCGGCGGGCTCCCAGCAAGGCACCAGCGAGCCGGTCATTGGAGTGCAAAGTCCACGCCTGGATCGGATGGCGAGGGAACTCAGGGCTACGCCTACGCTGCCTCGCCATGCTAGGCACCGGTATGGAAAGCGTTGATCCGGGTAAATAAGATTTCGGCGCTTGCTAGCGTGCTCTCGGCGATCTTGTCGTGAAGTTCAGGGTGTCGCAGCAGGGCCTTCGCTGGAGAGTAGTGATTCATCCTGCCGCTGATCAGACCGCGAGCGTCGAAGGCTCGCTCGACCCGGCGTACGAGTCGGGCATCAGCAGGCAACTCCTTCACAGTGAGTTTTTGGCCGGCTAGCAGGCCCGTATAAGCCCTATTCACCAAAGTCGACGTAGAACCCGGGCTGGAACAGATCTTCTATGTCGGCTTCAGGAACGCCGAGCAGATCACCGATCAAGACGAGGCCGCCGCTACCGAGTTGTCCGGCTAACCGGAGGCGCTCGACAGTTGCCGTGTCCTTCAAGGAGCTATCTGCGAGTACAACGGTGTTCAGCTTGTTAGCCCCAAGCAACGTAACGAATGCCGGTAGCTCCCGGCCCCGCCAGCTGGCGTGATGACCCACCGTTCGTGGAGACCCGTTCGCCCCGCCGCCTTGAGTGTGCTGGAGAGCACCTCTAGGTACGCAAGCTCGGCGGGGCCCTCGACAAGTAGAACGTCTGGACCTACGAAGAGCGTCTGGGTCAGCTCAATGCCGAGCGCGGCATGGAGTGGAAACGCCGTTTCAGCAGTCAGCTGACGAGAATCCGGCGATCGCCGCGGCAGTGATCACGCATGACGAGCGCGCCTTAGTGGTGCGACGGCGCGTCGGGGAGGGCACGCTGAGTTGGCAATTCCCGTCTGGCGCAGTCGAAGAAGGCGAGTCAGCCGAAGAGGCGGCGGTCCGCGAGACGCAGGAAGAGGTTGGCCTGCGGGTCCGAGCGTCCGCGTTACTCGGCGAGCGGGTACATCCGTCCACCGGCAGGACGATGCAATACGTCGGCTGCGAGCTGCTTAGCGGCTCGGCGTACGTCGCTGACAAAGAAGAACTCGCTGAGGTTGCGTGATGCGACCTCAGCGAGCTTGCGGAGTACGTCCCCTACGATTCTTCGAACCGGTGCAGCGGTATCTGGACGAACGGTTAACGCGGCGCGCCGACTCGCAGTCAGTCGAGCAGGTGCCCTAACCGTGCCTTGATTACACCGACGTGAAGCAGCTCGGGGATGTTCACACCGCCGACCTTGGATCGGGTCGACGTAACCTGCTCAATCGTGGAGTCGGGAAGCTGCTCGAGTAACGCAAACGCGTGCCTGGCGTAAACACTTGCGTCGCCCACCCGGCCACGAGCCTGGAGACGCGTTGCGGCTGCGTAGGCCAGTTCAGCAGCCTCGCGTGAGCGACCTGCCACGAACTCGCGCTCGAACACCGCGACGACCTCGTCAACAGGCGGCTGCATGTCCGACGGAAAGACCTGGAGATCTTCGGCGGTCGACATCAGAACGTGAACCTTTCAGCGAGAGTCTGGTAGTCGAACAGCTCGCTCTCGGAGAACCACAGCTCGACCTCATACTTGGCCTCTTCGGGATTCCCGGAGGCATGCACCAGGTTAGCGACTGCCTTGTGGTTCGCCTCGGTATACGCCTTCGAGTGGTGCGCGAAGTCTCCACGGATCGTGCCGGGCGACGCTTGATCGGGGAACGTCGGTCCGACGATGCGCCGTACGTTGGCAACGGCTTCCGCACCTTCGAGAGCGAGGGCGATTACGGGTCCCTGCTGCATAAACCCAGAGATCGCATCGAAGACCGACTTGCCATGCCGCTCTTCCAGGTCGAAGTAGTGCCGCCGGGCCAGATCGGCGTCGATCTGCTGCATCTTGACACCGACGATCTTCAGGCCAGCATCCTCGAACCGCTGCGTGAGGCGGCCCACCAGTCCGCGTGCGACTGCATCCGGCTTGAAGAGCACGAGGGTGCGCTCAAGACTTGACACTACGTGTCCTCCTGGTCGATCGACTCGGCGTTGCGGTACATCTACCGCTACCTACGTAGCGGTACTCTACGTGCTCGCGACCGCCGGCATTTCATAGGCTTCCGGCAGGCGTCGGCCGCTGCACCCTCGTCACAACGCTGTCTGGCACCACCAGTGGAGTGACTACCGAGAGCCTTCGCCGCGCGAGAAGCGAGACCGAGTCCGTCATCGCGCTCGCCGCCAAGATGATTCAGGTCCAGTCTCGCGGGGGGGATCGATGACTACGAACCCGTGCTGTCGGTCGAAGAGGAGTGGCTTCGCGAGCACCACCCTCAGGCACGCCGGCTGGCCTCACCGTCGGGAGACTCTGTCGGTCTGGCGGTTGAGGTGGTCAGCCGCCATCCCGGAAAAACGTGGGTTCTCGATGCGTGCCTAGACACGGCTCCGTTTGGGAATGATACCGCGTGGAGTTTCTCACCGACTGCTGGCGACGTGGTCAGCAACCGCCTGCGAGATCGGGGGCGGCCGACTCCAAGACAGCCGCTTCGGTGTTCAGCCACACCACGGCTGCGATCGCCGAGGACGACGACGAGTTCGCCGGCCGTCTAGTACTCCTTCTGGACGTAGACGAGCACACCGGGAATTTCGGCGGTGCGGAAGCCTTCATGCGCGAGTTCGACCTTGCAGAAGTCGGCGGCGTCATGATCGGCTATCCCGGTCTGGACGAGCTGGTGGTCGGGGGCCGAGGCGTCTATCGCGCCTCGCTGACCGTTCACGGCATAGGCGGGCATTCTGGCTCGTCGCGTGCACACACAGTGAACGCTGCGAGCCGGGCTGCGCACTGATTGCCCTACTCGACGCGATTGAGCTGCCGCCGGTGAAAGCTGGAGGCTTCCCGCTTCCCGCCAAGATCACCGTGACTGCGATCACGTCTGGTGAGGGATACACAACCGTCCCGGATCGCGCCGAAGTCGCAATAGACGTTCGGCTGACAGACGTCCTCGAAGCCGACGAGGCGGCAAGCCTGATCCAGCAAGCCGCGGCTGACCTGGACTCCCGTCTGCCAGGCCCGGCGCCCACTAGGGTCACGCCCGCTCTGCGGTGGCCGCCGTACCGTCTGGATCCTGCCGACGAGCCTGCCGCCGCTCTACTTGCAGGTGCAGACATGGTTGGCCTGCACCCCACTCCTCGTGTTGCCGGACCGTCGAATCGTGTTGCCGGACCGTCGAACATCGGCAACCTTTTCGCGACGCGTGGAATACCTGCTATCGCAGGCTTTGGTTTGCCCATCTACGGGCTCCATGGGACCGACGAATCGGTTGACCTTTCAGCTCTGCCTGACGTTCAGGCCACGTACCACAGCGCGATCACCAGACTGCTTCGCCGACCCAGTCGAGACTGATACTGCCCAGCTGTAGGACTAACGCCGGCGTGGGTTAGGCGGTCCGCCACCGCGCTGCCACGACGCAGTTCCTCGCAGGTTGCGCGTGCGCCGCGTGCCATGGCTGGTGCAATGAAGTGGCGTCTAGCAGAGATGCCAGAGTCCTCTAGAAACCTCCGGTACAGGTACCGCTGGAGTCTGGAGTTGACCCGCGTTGCAGGTGGCGTGGCTCTCATAATCCTTGGGTCGTGGGTTCGAGCCCCACCCGCCCCACCTTCAGCCCTTAGTACGACCTGTACTGCGGGCAGCGGGGCCGATCTCGCGCCGTCGTGGGGTGAGTTGATGGGGCTGCACGCCCGGATCCATCGAGCGCTGGCTTCGGCAACGTCGTCCGCGAGAACATGTCCGTCACCTCGATCGAAGCGCTGCTTCCGCACCTGGCCTACCGCAAAAGCATGTACGGCGACGGCCCGTTCCCGACCTCGACCACCGTCGAGGTGCAAAGACTCTTCGCACCAGGCCTGATGGTCGAGATCGACGTGACCGCCGCCGACAGCTGATTCCCGTCCTACGACAGTGCAGCACCCCAGGGTTTGGTTAGGAACGGGTGACCGTCCTCACCCGTCTCGTGCCAGGTGACGGCGCCTCCCGAGGGCGCCAGATCGACGTGCTCGTCCTGGTAGTAGCCAGGCAGCGGATTACCCGGGGCGGTCCAGTTGGTCTTGGTCGAGCGTGAATAGACCGACAGCCGCGCGGGATCCGGGTAGGCATCGGTGGGGCGCCACGCGATCCGAAGGCCGTCGTTGCTGATGTCCTTGGGGCGGGCCTTGCCCCGGACGAAGACATCGGTGGTGGCGAACGGACCGCTGCCGACCCGCCGCGCGGCGAGTGCGTCCTGGGTGCCGATGCGGGTACTGACCGCCATCCAGGTCCCGTCCTCGCTGTAGACCGGTTCGAAGTACGACAGGCCCTTGTTCAGGTACGGCATCGATGCGACGCCCGTGCGGACATCGAGCGAGATCGTCCGGTTGGTCGCCGCGTAGTAGGGACTGGCCGGATCCTGGCTGTCGAATTCGTACATCACCACGTTGCCGTCGGGTGACACTCCGAGGCTGGTCGCCGATCCCGCGCCACAAGTAATCGTGGCGACACAACCGTCCAGCCGGACCGGGGTCGGGCTGCCCTTCGTCGCCTGCCACACCTGGCGGTCCTGCGCCGACGGATCACCGGTGATGTAGGTGAGTTTGGTCCCGTCCTGCGACAGCCGGAAGGTGCTCACCTTGCTCGGCGTCGCCGGGGTGCTCCAGCGTTCGCCGGTCTCGAGGTCGCGGACGGCGATCCGGTCGCTGCCACGGACCGAGCCGGCTGCCGTTCGGTAGGCGATGTACCGGCCCTCGCCGGCTGTCGCATAGTTGGGCGCCGTGAGGACGGAGTTCAACCGGAACCCTCTGGCGACGGGCTCGGGCGTCGTACCGTCGGCGTCGATCGACACGTTGCGATCCGAACCGTCGGCCAGGTCGCGGCGGATCAGGTAGTACTGCGCGTCGACCCGCTCCGCGGCGAAGAACACGTAGCGGCCGGAGTCGGAGAACACGGCCCCGTCGATCCCCGGATCCGTGCCGTCGATCCCGTCGAGGAGGCGAGTGCCACCACCGGGATCACTCAACATCGACGTCTGCGGTGTGATCTCGGCCGACGACCCCGTCGCGCCGACGCCGTCACCGTTCACAGCAGTCACCTGTACGACGTACGTGGTGCCTGGCGTGAGTCCCCGCAAGGTGAACCGGTTGCCGTCAGCAACCGTGACGATATTCGCCCCGGTAGCCGGTGACGTAGTGACGACGTAGTGCGTGACCGGCTTCAGCCCGGTCCGCTCCGGAGCATCCCAGGTGACCTCAGCGGTCCGGATCCCGGCCGACGCCCGGATGTTGCGCGGCTCCGACGGCCGGAAGCCGCCGACGGTGACGGTCGCCTTGTTCTTCAGCTCCTCGTGATGCAGCGGCGGGATGACCGCCTCGATCGTCGCCACACCGTCGCCGGTGGCCCGGTACAGGCCGGTGGTCTGATCGATGGTCCCGGGGCCTTCGGCGACTCGCCAGGTGGCCGGCTCGTCGGGAAATCCGACCAGCTTGGCGGTGAACTGCTGCGATCCGCCGGGGCCGAGTTCGGCCGAGCCCGGATCGACCAGCACTCCGATGAACGGGCCGCCCGAGTCCCACAGGATGATCTCGGTCTTGAGGACAGCGGGCTCGACGAACTTCCGCGACTTCGAGCCGAGGAACTTGAGCTCCAGACCGCCTCCGATCCCGACCCCGAAGACCAGCTTCTCCGCCGGGTTCGCGGCGGTGTCGACCTCGTGCTCGAGATAGGGAGTGAGCTCGGCCTCGGGCCCGCCCTGACCGTAGACGGACCCGATGAACTTCGCGGCGACTCCCACCGACGCCGCGATGTCGCCGGTCAGCTGGGCGTGGTCGAACGTGAAGTCATCGGGCAGCGGCTCGTTGATGCCAGTGAACTCCGGTACCGGATTCAGGCCCACGCTCTTGATCTTGAGCCCGAGCCGGCGCTTGTACTTCACGTTGAAGGACAGGCCCGCCCGGCCGTCCGCCCCGAGGACGAGCTCGAAGTCCACGTCGAAACAGATCACCACCGGGATCCGTCCCCCGACCATGACGGTGCGGCACCCGAGCCGTACCTTGCCCAGCGGCTTGCGGTACTCGAAGGTCTTGCCCAGCGTCATGTCGTACCGGAACGCGAACTCGGTGTCGGATGCGAGCCGGAACTCGGTGGTGGAGAACAGGCCGGCCCCGATCTTGGCGTCGATCGTCGGATCGAAGGTCACCGAGCCGCTGACCCGCTGACCGAGCGCGAGCTCCTTCTCCACCTCGACCACGAGCTTGCCGTCGCTGTCCAGGTACACCTTGCCTTCTGTTCCGCCGCCGGGCTCGTCGTCGGCGGCAGCGCCTTGTTTGCGAGTCTTCCCGCCGAGCGTGGGCTCCACCACCCGGATCCCTGGTCCGGCCGGAACGAACTCCACCTCATCGGCCTTGGGCCGGAACCGCGTGGCCAGTGCGCTGTCGTCGTACAGGTCGGTCAGCGCGACGTCCTGGGTGCTCAGCACCAGCATGCCGCTGACGGTCTGAACCTTGGTGATCTTGCGCAGGAAGCCTTGTGGTGTGGCCGTGCTGGCATCGGCGACGACAGTTTGCCCAGCCTGTAAGCCGGACAGCTGGGCGGTAGGCGTCGCCGCGACGACAGCGGTCGGAGTCACCGAGTTGATCTGCTGCAGCGAGGCCGGGGTCAGGACGATCGGCGCCACCTTCTCGGTCAGCGCGGGCTTGATCCCGGTGGTCGGAGTGCTGGCGACACCAGTACCGGCAGCGTTCTTCGCGGCAACCGCGAAGCTGTACTCGGTTGCCTTGTCGAGACCGCTCACAGTCGCCGACGGGCTGGTGACGTCGAGGATCTGACCGCCCGGCGTCACGGTCACGCGATAGCCGGTCACCGCGGAGGTGCCGACATCGGTCGGCGCCTTCCACATGAGCTGCACGACGCCGTTGGCCGACGAAGCAGCCTGTACGTCGTCAGGCGCGGCCGGTGCGCGAGCCGCCAGCGGAGTGCTCGTGGTGGTGGTGACCGCGCTGTAGCCGGCCTTGTTGTGAGCACGGATCTTGATCGTGTACTTCTGCCCGTTGGTCAGCCCGGTCAGGGCCGTCACTGTCGTATCGGCAGCGATGGTCTGGGTGATACCGCCGGGATCCGCGGTCACCTCGTAGTTGTCGATCTCCGCACCGCCGTCCGCGGGACGGACCCACTGCACGTCGACGCGTGCGTTCACTGCGGTCACCGCGCTGAACGGCGGCGCCAGCGGCACCTTCGCGAGCACTGGTTTCGCCGGGCGCGGGTCGGAGGTTCCCGAGCCGTTGGCGTTGGTGGCCTTCACGGTGATGGCGTACGTCGTACCGTTGGTGAGGCCCTTCAGAACCACCTCGCGAGCCGTACCCGGCACGGTCGTCGTGGTGCCACCGGGGGTCGCGGTCACGGTGTAGCCGGTAATCGATTCGGGCAGCCCGGCGGGTGCGTCCCACGAGACGTAGGCCGCACTGTCGCGCGACGTCACCGAGGTGATGAACGGCGGGCCCGGAGGGGCTGGGGGCGTCGGACTCACCGGCGGACTGAGGACGGTGGCCGAGCGCCCGACGGCGTTCACCGCGGCGATCTTGAAGGTGTACGTCGTGTCGTTGGTGAGGCCGGTGATTGTCGTACTCGTACCGGTAGCGGTGGTGACCACGTTGCCCGGCATCCTGGTGATCTCGTAGTTCTTCACCGCCAGGTCGCCGGTGTCCTGCGGCGCGATCCACGACAGGTTGACGCTCTGGTCGGCCGGGATCGCCTGTACGTCGGTGGGCGCGGCCGGAGGCTTCGCCTTGAGCGCGTAACCGGACACGTCGAGATAGAAGCGCAGCCCGGCGTTGCTGCGGTTCAGGATGGTGATCTCGCCGGCCGCGTTGGGACGGACCAGGATCTGGTTGAACGTGTAGTGCGTCGGCAGCGTGATCGTGTCGGTGGCCGTCGGCGCGGCATCACCGGCCGGATAGGCGACGACGTCGCCGGTAGTGGCTGCACCGGCCACGATCAGGTTGGCCGAGACGGCCGCCAGATCAGTCGCCGGCAGACCGCCGAGGCCCGCCACCTTGAAGGTCCGATTACCGCCGGCCGGGATCAGCGTCGTACCGCCGGTATCGAGAACGCGCGCAGCGACCGGCAGCGTAGTGATCCGGGACGACGCCACGGCGCTGTTGGTCGCGGGCGTGTAGTAGCCGACGACGTCGACGCGGAAGGTGACCTGGCCGGTCGAGGCGTTCAGCAGCGTCACCTGCCCGTTCGCCGCCACGCGCGTCACCACGGTGCTGGTCTTGGAGCGGCCGGCAGGCCAGCTGCCGTGCGAGACTCCGGGCTGGGTCGCGCCTGCCGGATAGACGATCATTCCGCCCGCCGGCCCAGCTGGTGATGCCGGCACGACGGCGGTCAGGCTGAGTGCGACCGAGGTGATGGCGCTGGCCGCCGGCAGGCCGCCGACACCGGCTGCGGTGAAGGTGGTCGGAGTCTTCGCTGCGACCTTTGTGTCGTTGAGGATTCGGGTCTGCTTCAAGGACACGTACCGCGAGCCACCGGTCGTCGCGGCATCGGTCGTGTAGTAGCCGGCTACGTCGACGAGGATGTGCACCGTACCAGTGCTGGCGTTGACGAAGGTCGCTTGACCACTGGCGTTGAGCCGCAGGATGGACGAACCGCTGGCATAGGTCTGACCGGCCGCGAACAGGACGCCGGAGACGCTGGGCCGGGTCTGCCCGGCAGGCCACGAAACCACGCTGCCGTTGGCGGTCGGACTGACAGCGATGATGTTGACCGACACCGCGGCGACCCCGGTCGCCGGAATACCGCTGCGCCCGGTGAGGGTCGAGGTCACTGACGTGTTGGCCGCAACAGGCGTCGTACCGGTGTCGAGCAGGCGGGCTTGGGTCGCCAGCGGTACGTACAACCCACCGCCGTCGCCCGGAGCAACAGCAGCAGCCGGTACGGCGCCGGCCGAAGCGGGAGCCGCATTCGCCTCGCCGGCGAGTTGAGTTGGCACGAGCAGGGAGAGCACAAGCGATAACGAGAGCAGGCGGAATCCGCGGCGCACAGGTCCTCCACAGGCGGGTGGGAAGAAGACAACGGACCCCAGCTTGAGGGTGTGCGCCGGGAGATGTAAGTGTCTTTGCACCAACCTGCAATTAGTCGCAGGGTCCGGGGAACACCAAGGCGGTCATGGTGTTCCCCGGAGTGCGATCAGAGAGTTGCGGTGATCGCGATCTTGGCCGGGTTCGGGCAGAGGAAGCTACCGCTCTTCTTGGGCACGCTCTGCTCGGGGAACGTGCCGGCATTGCCGGAGTACGTGCCCGCCAGCGTGCCGGAGTAGCCGCAGCCGATCGGCTTGGTGACGGAGACGTTCAGTGTGAGGCTGGCCGCGTTGCCGGGACCGAAGGTCAGCGTGCCGGACGCCGTACCGTCGGCGGAGCAACTGTCGGCGATGTCGATCGACTGGATCTGTACGGCGGCCGGCGGCGGACCACCGGCATAGGTGAACGTGAACGCGCACGACGTGCCCTGGAACGTGATCGTGCCGGAGCCGGTCGCATCAGGCCGGGCGTACGCCGGACCCGCGGCCAGGCCGACGGTCGACGCCACCAGGAGAGCGGACAGGACGGAGTTACGCAAGCGCATGGCGACCTCCATGGGAGGGGGGCGGTTTAGAGTCGCAGCAGCTGCCGCCACCGACGCTAAAGCCCTCACCAAAGGTAGTCAACAGGTCACAATCAGTTTTCTTACTTACTGGTAGAACAGATTCTCAGTTCAGCGAACCCGGGTGTAGACGAGGGCGAGTTCGCCGGTGGGGCCGGCTTGTTGGTGGGTCAGGGTCCAGGTGGTGCTGGGGATTCCGGTGTCGAAGAGGCGGGAGCCGCCGCCGGTGACGACGGGGACGACCGTGAGGTAGAGGCGGTCGATGAGGTCTTCGGCGAGGAGGGCTTTGATGACGGTGGGGGCGCTGTTGACGAGGATCTCGCCCTCACCGGTGGCCTTGAGGTCGGCGACGACGGAGGCCGCGGGGGCGTTGACGATGCGGGCGTGGTCCCAGGGGGCGTCTTTCAGAGTGGTGGAGAGGACCACCTTCTCGACGTCGACGAGCCACTTGGCGTAGCCGCGGTCGCGGGGGTCGGCTTCTTCGTTGTCGACGACGGTGGACCAGAAGCCGATGAAGCCTTCGGCGCTGTTGCGACCGAGGAGCGCCGTGGTGGCGTTCTCCCAGGCGCGGGTCATCTGGTCGCGGGCGACATCCGTTGTGACGAAGGGAATGAACGGCGCGAAGTCTTGTGGGCCACCTGCGCCGTGGTAGTGCCCGTCGAGGCTGAGGGCGAGGTTGGCGGTCACCAAACGGTTGGTCATGTCGGGGAGTCCTTGTCGATCGCGTGGGTGAGATTGTCGAGTACCTGGTTCCAGCCGAGCTCGATGCCGGCAATGGACGGCGCGGCAGCGACGGTGGTGTCGTCGATCCGCAGCTGGAGCAGAAGTTGGGTGCCTTCGGCAACGGCCTTCAGCGTGAGGTCATAGCTCGCACGGAAGGACTCGCCGACCACCGCGAGATCAAAGACCAGGCGCCCGTACGGCGTTGCCTCGCGAACCGTCCCTTCGGACCGGTACCGGCCGTCGGCAGAGCGGTATTCGAGCACCGCCCGACCACCCGACCGCGGTTCGAGCAACGCCTCGCTGACACTCATCGACGGCGGCACCCACCACGAGGCGAGCAGGGCTGGTTCGACCCAATGCCGCCAGACGACCTCAGTGGTTGCCGGCAGCAACCGCTCGAACGAGAACGTTCGACCGTCAGCCCAGTGATCGCTCTCCGCGAGCGCCGTCTCCGAGGAGATCGCGTCGCGGTAGCGGGCCAGCACATCCCGCTCCCCCGCATGCGCCTCGGCGGTTTCGACCAGTCCACGCAGCCGACCCTCGAATGCGACCAGCGGACCGACCTCGAGTGCGTACACCCGCCGCTGCCCCAGCGGAAACACCGTCACCAGGCCAGCCTTGGCCAGCGTCTGCAGATGCTTCGACGCCTGCGGCTGCCGCAGCCC
Organism: Kribbella sp. NPDC051587; assembly: GCF_044453945.1. NCBI lineage: Bacteria > Bacillati > Actinomycetota > Actinomycetes > Propionibacteriales > Kribbellaceae > Kribbella > Kribbella sp. NPDC051587. Next base: position 174,909 of record NZ_JBITDE010000003.1, on the reverse strand, counting down.
GGTCAGCTCGGCCAGCTCACCGACCGAGCGCGGTCGCGCCGCCAGCAACTCGACGATCCGCCACCGCGCCCCGTCCCCCAGCACCGCCGCGATCTGCTCCATGACCCGAAGTATTCCCCACAGAGAATATTCTTGTCAAGGAATACATCAATTCAGCAGGGTTTGACCGTGATGTAGTCGGTGATCGTGTCGAACGGCGACCCTGACGGTGCCGGCTTGCTCTGGCCGACGACGTGACCACCCCAGCGAGCGATGGTGCCCCTCGTCTGGTTGTTCACATACGAGCGGAACGGCAGGACCGCCGTACTCACGCAGTCGTAGAGGAAGGTCTGGGCGCCGCTGTAGTCGCGGTTTGCATAGGTGCAGAAGTACAGGTAGCTGCACCCGTACGGCCAGGCCTCCACCTGAGCCGGTGACTGGTCCAGCCGCCGGGCTCGTGTCTCCCCGGGAAGGACCAGCGTCGTCACCCCGCCTTTCCAGGCGACCTGGTTCAACGCGACCTGTGTCCCGCCGGTCTGCGCCACCACATCATCCACCTGCGCCTGCAGGGCTGCGGTCTGAACGCCGGTGTAGCCGGCCTTTGCTGCTTGTTCGGCGAACGGTGACTTGTCGGCCCCGTGGGCCATGGACTGCGCCGAGCACAGCGCAGCCGTGGCGGCCAGGACAAGGACGATACGGCGCAGGCGATTCATCGGAGCTCCCTTGAGATGAAGGTCGGTTCGAGGCTCAGGGTTCGCTGCGGCGGATGCGACGGCCAGGTTTTCCAGCTGGACCGAATGGACTAGACGATTGCCGACGAGGAGCCTTGACAGGCCTCAGCTGTCGACGCGGAAGGGGTCGTGTTCGGACAGGAGCTTGTCGAGGCGGGCCTGGTCGACGCGGGTGCTGACCTCGGACATCTCTTGGCGGTCCCGGACGACCTTCGAGAGGGTGACGGTGGAGGTGACCAGGTAGATCAGGCCGAGGGCGAGGAAGGCGCGGACCCAGCCGGCGGCGGGGAGGTAGATGACCGCGACGGTCATGGCGGTCAGCGCGATGCCGAACGACACGACGGCCTGGACGTAGTAGGCGGTGGTCTGCGAGGGCTGGATCGGTTTCGTCATACCGAGATCGTCGCGACTGCGGGCCGTCCCGGCATGCGCTGAACTACTCAACTGGGGTGTGCTAGACAGGGGGACCAAACCGAAGGGGTCCTGTGGAACAGCTCAGTCTCGGCATCATCGCGCACACGAACAAAGAGAACGAACACCGGCTGCCGATCCATCCTCGGCACTTCGAGCGGATCGAACCGGAGCTCAGGTCGAGCATCTTTCTCGAGCAGGGGTACGGCGATCGCTTCGGGGTTCCCGATGCCGAGCTCGCTCCGTTGGTCGGTGGGCTGCGCTCGCGGGCGGAGTTGATCGAGGAGTGCGACGTGATCCTGCTGACCAAGCCGCTCGCGCGAGATCTCGAGGAGCTGCGGACCGGTCAGGTGTTGTGGGGGTGGCCGCACTGTGTGCAGGACGACGCGCTCACCCAGTTGGCGATCGACAAGAAGCTGACGCTGATCGCGTTCGAGGCGATGAACCACTGGACCGCGGAGGGCTCGTTCAGCCTCCATGTGTTCCACAAGAACAACGAGCTGGCCGGATATGCGTCGGTGCTGCACGCGCTGTCGCTCGCCGGGGTGACCGGCGACTACGGCCGCCGGATGACTGCCGCCGTGATCGGCTTCGGGGCGTCGGCGCGGGGTGCGGTCACCGCACTGGGTGCGCTGGGCGTGCACGACGTCGACGTCCTCACGAATCGCGAGGTGGCCGCGGTCGCGTCGCCGATCCACTCCGCGCGGATCGTGCAGCTCGACCATGACGAACCCGGCGAGACCGACGAGTCCGATCGCAGCCGCAGCTACGCCTCGACCGAGGAGGGCCGGGTACCGCTCGCCGGCTTCCTCGCCGAGCACGACATCGTCGTGAACTGCGTGCTCCAGGACACCGCCGCGCCCTTGACCTTCCTGGTCGACGAAGACCTCGACCAGTTCAGTCCGGGCAGTGTGATCATCGACGTCTCGTGCGACGAGGGCATGGGCTTCAGCTGGGCGAAGCCGACCACCTTCACCGATCCGACGTTCGTCGTCGGCGACAACATCCTGTACTACGGCGTCGACCACAGCCCGTCATACCTATGGGACTCGGCGACCTGGGAGATCAGCGAGGCCCTGATCCCGTACCTGTCCACCCTGCTCGCCGGGCCGAAGGCCTGGCAGGAGAACGAGACTGTCCGCAGGGCGATCGAGATCAGCGACGGAGTGATTCAGAATCCGGCGATCCTCGACTTCCAGGGCCGCTCCGCCGACTACCCGCACAAGGTCACATAAGCCGCAGATCGATCATCCGCTTCCCGTTCTCCAACGACTCGGTCACGGCCGCCATCCCGTGCTCGAGCATGTCCGCCTGGTACGACGCCAGCGAGCTCCCGCCCGTGAGCGCATCGGTCAGCCGCGCCGCGTCCCACAGGGCGGTGTTCGCACCAGCGCCGGCTGACGGCAGCATGGGATGGACGGCGTCACCCAGCAGCGCAACCGGGCCCTCGGGCCACGGCATCACCGACGTACACGTGCGCAAGGTGATCGGGAATGCGGCCGAGGCGTCCGCGGCAGCCACCAGCTCGCGGACGGCCGGGCTCCAGTCGGCAACCTGCTTGCCCACAAGGGCCCACAGCTCCTCGGCCGGCATGGTGAACAGCTCGTCATCGGTCCGCCCCAGCTGTTCCTCCGTCCCGGTCATGACCGCCATCAGATAGTCGCCGTACTCCTCGGGCGGCGTCCGGAACAACACCGGCGCGAAGGCCGCGCCCACCCCGGCACCGTCGTTCAGGAAGCAGAACCCCCGCAGGAACTCCGGCGGGACCGAGAGCCCTTCGGTCAGCGGAATCTTCCCGTAGATACACCGAATCCCGCTGTCGTGGACCTCGAACTCCGGCAGCAACTGCGCCCGCACGCGCGACCCGACCCCATCAGCAGCCACCAGTACGTCGGCCTGCTCCGTCGTACCGTCGGTGAACCGGATCTCCACGCCGTCACCGGCAACGTCGTACGCGCCGAACTCCTTGCCGAAGGCAATCACCTCGTCGAGTCCGGTCATCATCGCCCGCCGGAACGCGTAGCGGTCGATCGAGGTGACGCTGTCCGGGCCGCCGATCGGGAAGGTCTGCTCGAACTGCTTGTTCAGCTGGGTGTCGAACCCCGCGAGCAGATCTCCCGGCCGGGTCGCCGTCTCGATCACCCGCCTCCGGACCGCTGCCGGAAGGACAGCCGCGAGCGCCTCCTCCCCCGCCGGGCTGATGTGGATCCGGTACCCCTGGCGCCGGAACGCCGGCGACGGATCGCGCTCGTACACCTGCACCTCGATCCCTGCCTTCAGCAGTCCCTGAGCCAGCGCCAGCCCGCCGATCCCGGCTCCGACAATCGCCACCTTCATCATAATCACCCTCTCGTCGACTTTAATCATCCATCTGGATGACTAAAGTAGCACACGGGTAGACTCGACGCCATGCGGAGATCACCGGGGCCCGACGAGCGGCAGCGCGACGCCGAGCGGACCAAGCAGCAGTTGCTGGACGCGGCCGTGACCGAGTTCGGCGCGCACGGGTTCAGCGGCGCGCGGGTCAGTGCGATCGCCGACCGGGCCGGGGTCAACAAGCAGCTGATCTCGTACTACTTCGGCGGCAAGGAGGGTCTCTACCAAGCCGTCGCCGACCGCTGGCGAGCCGGCGAACCCACCCTCACCGAGAACGCGGGCACCCTCGGAGAGGTCGTCGGCGCCTACGCCCGCGCCACGATGGAGCAGCCCGACCTGCTCCGCCTCCTGGTGCGCGAAGGCATCGACCGCGACGGCGGAGGTGACGAAGAGGCGCAGTACCAGCGCTTCCAGGGCATGCTCGCCGACTTCGCCCGCCGCAAGTCCGAAGGCGAACTCCCCGACACCGTTGATCCCGCGTACGCCGCCCTCGCCCTGTTCGGCATCTCCGCGGCGCCGGTCGTCTTCCCCCAGATCGCCCGCGCCCTCGGCCTCGACCCGGACAACCCCGACTTCCCCACCCAGTACGCCGACCAGGCCGCCGTACTGGTGTCCCACCTCAGATCGCGCCCGTGATCGCCTTCTCGCGCAGGTCAACCCGGTGAGCCCACAAGGCGACCGGCCCGCCGAACATCACCCGGCTCAGATCGCGCCGGTGATCGCCTTCTTGCGGAGGTCGGCGCGGTAGGCCTCGAGGGCGATCAGCTCGCCGAACATCTTGTTGTAGTCGTCGGCCTTGTCGATCGGGTTGGTGCGCTGCAGCTTCGACTTCAGGTCCATGATCCGCCGCGCGCAGGTCAGCTCCTGCACCCGCGCCACCAGGGCCAGCGCGTACAGCTCGTCGGGCTCGCGGCCCAGCCGCAGCGGGTCGACCGCGAGCGCACCGACCACGGCCGCGGCCGGATCGTTGCCGATGGCATCGCGGACGCCGACCACCCAGGCCTCGCCCGGTGCCGCAGCGGCCGGTCCACCGATCTTCGCCATCCCGGCGCGGACCGCGGCCAGCCACGGATGCGTGAAGTCCTGGTCGTCCAACTCGTCGAAGGCGGCCCCGACCAGGTTCGGGTGCTGCATCGCGATCTTCAGCACGTCCCACTCGATCACGAACCGCTGATCACGCGGCGACGGCAGGTCCTGGCGTGGTGGTGGCGCCGGCGCCTCGGTCGTCGTGGTGACCGGCGTCCGGCCCTGCGGCGTCTGCGCGGGCGTGGCCGGCCGGGACGCGGCGCGGTGCACCTCGGGCCGAACCTGGTCGACCTCCATGCCGAGCAACCCGGCCAGCTCGCGGGTGAACGCGTCCACCTTCGAGCGGTCGCGAATGCTGACCACCAGCTTCGCCGCGTCGCGCAGCGCGTCGATCCGGGTGTCGGCCCGGTCCAGGTCGTACTTCGACAGCACGTTCCCGAGGACGAAGCGGTACAGCGGAACCCGGCGCCCGATCAGCTCACGGACCGCCGCATCACCCTTCTGCAGCCGCACATCACACGGGTCCAGCCCGTCCGGCTCAACGGCTACATAGGTCTGCGCGGCGAACGCCTGGTCCCCGGCGAACGCCTTGAGCGCCGCCCGCTGACCGGCCTCGTCACCGTCGAAGGTGAAGATCACCTCGCCGCGGAACTGGTCGTGGTCGAGTAGCAACTGCCGCAGCACCCGGGCGTGGTCGTCACCGAACGACGTCCCACAGGTCGCAACCGCGGTCTGCACACCGGCCAGGTGACAGGCCATCACGTCGGTATAGCCCTCGACGACCACCGCCTGGTGGCCCTTGGCGATCTCACGGCGGGCGAGATCCACGCCGTACAGGACCTTGGACTTCTTGTAGATCGGGGTCTCGGGGGTGTTCAGGTACTTCGCTTCGATCTTGTCGTCGTCGAAGAGCCGCCGGGCGCCGAAGCCGATCACGTCCGACGACGCGTCCCGGATCGGCCACATCAGGCGGCCGCGGAAGCGGTCGTACAGCCCGCGCTGCCCCTCGGCGGAGACGCCGGCCGCGACCAGCTCGGCGTTGGTGAAGCCGCGTTGGCGCAGGTGGTTGGTCAGCGCCTCACCTCCGCGCGGCGAGAACCCGACCCCGAACATCACCGCGGCATCGCGGTCGAACCCGCGCTTGTCCAGGAACTGCCGGCCCGGCGCCGCCTCGGGCGCACCGAACAGCTGCTCGACGTAGTACTCGGCGGCGACCTTGTGCACCTCGACCAGCCGCGGCCGCTGGTTGCCGGGACCACGCTGGATCGGGGCGCCGGACTCGTCGTACCGGAGCTGGATGCCGACCTTCGAGGCGAGTGTCTCGACCGCCTCGTGGAAGCTGATCTGATCGATCTTCTGGATGAAGTCGATCACGTCGCCGCCCTCTTGGCAGCCGAAGCAGTAGAAGAAGCCGCGGGCCGGGGTGACGTTGAACGACGGCGACTTCTCGTCGTGGAACGGGCACAGCCCCTTCAGCGAGCCGCCCCCGGCGTTCTTCAAGGTCACGTAGGAGCCGACGATCTCGTCGATCCGCGCGCGCTCGCGCACCAGCGCGATGTCCTCGTCCTTGATCCTGCCTGCCACCCCGCGAGTCTACGATCTCCGGCAAGTGCTTCTGCCCGCGGGACGACGATCTGGGGATAACTCGTGCGAAGAAGAATCATCGGGCTGCTCGCGCTGAGCGCGGCCACCGTCGCGGCTCTGCTCACCGCAAGCCCAAGCCAGGCCGCCGACAAGCCGGTCCCGCCGGTGCCCTTCGTCGAGCTCGTCTCCCCCAGCGGCGTCGGCCGCCTCTACACCGCCGACCCCCGCGAGCTCGACGCCGCGACGGCCGCGGGCTACCGCCGCCAGCCCGGTACGACGGGTTTCATCGACCGTACGGCGACCTCCGGCTCGACGCCGTTGTTCCGGCTGAAGCCGTCCGCGACCGCCTCGAAGTGGCTCTTCACCGCGTCCACCCAGGAGCGCGACGCGCTGGTCAAGCAGGGCTGGGTCAGCGAAGGCACGGCCGGATACGTCGCGACGCAGCCCGGCGCCGGCCTGGTCCAGCTCCGCCGCTTCACCAACGGATCCGAGTGGCGGCTCGCGCTCGAACCACGCACCACCGAGCTGCTGAACGCGGGCTACACCCTCGACGGCCCGGTCGGCTATGTCCGCCAGAACTATGTCCGCGCCGGAGCGGTCTACTTCGGCATGTTCCACACCGGCGGTCACCCGACGATCATCCAGCGCACCAAGGAGATCTACGGCCGCGACAACGACTGGTGGGGCGGCGTCCGCGACTTCCACGACGGCACGCACTACGCGACCGACAACTGGCCGGGCGAGGACTGGTCGAACCTCAAGCCCTCCATCGGGTACTACGACGACTCGCAGCCGGCGACGCTGGAGAAGCAGATCACCCAGGCGACCTCGGCCGGGCTGAGCTTCTTCAACTTCTACTACTACTGGGACAACACCAAGCAGCGCCAGGACCTCACCGACAAGGCGCTGGATGCGTTTCTGCAGGCCGGTAACAAGGACAGCATCGACTTCGCCGTCGGCGTCTGCGCCCACCCGTACGCACCGCTCAACATCCCGACCACCCAGTACGACGCGGTCGCGACCAGCGTGGCGCGGTACCTGCAGCAGGACAACACGCTGCGCACGAACGACGGCCGGAAGATCCTGAACATCTGCGACGCCCGTGGACTCGGCGACGGCAGCAACACGCAGGTCAAGCAGTTCATCGACGCGGTCCGAGCGAAGTCCGGTCAGGACCTGTACGTGATGATCAACCAAGCCGGATTCGACCCCAAGCAGGTCACGAACGCCGGCGCCAACTCGCCGTACTGCACGACCGACGGACCGAGTATCGAGGCGCGCTCGTACGCGACGTACCTGCGGGATCAGCGCAAGTTCTACAACCAGGCGCCGACCGGAGCGTACGGCCGGTGCGTGCTGTCCGACTTCGACGAGCGGCCGCGGTACCCGATCGAGAACACCGACGTGAGCAAGATCCGCTGGATGCCCGACCAGTCCTTCGACGGCTTCCGCCAAGCGGTCCGCAACGCCACCGCCGACATGGCCGCCTCCACTCGCCCGTCCACAGTCGACAACTACCTCTTCCTCTACGCGTGGAACGAGTGGCACGAGGGCGGCATCATCGAGCCGAACGAACGCGACGGTTGCCGCTACCTCGACATCCTGCAGGCTGAACTAGCCCTCCAGGCCCCGGGCTGCACCAGCTAAGTTGGCTGCGTGCCCCGAACCCTGCGCCCCGGCCAACGTTCCGAGCTGTACGTCGTCGACCTCCGCACCGGTGAGCACCGCTTGGTGTTCACCTCGGACGAGGTGCTCTTCGAGGCACCCAACTGGACCCCCGACGGCGACCTGATCGTCAACGGCAACGGCAAGCTGTTCCGCGTCTCCGACGGACTGATCGAGATCGAGCTCGGCGGCGTACCGGACATCAACAACGACCACGTCGTCAGCCCCGACGGCACCACCGTCTACGTCTCCGCCGACGACGGCCACCTGTACGCCGTACCGCTCGCCGGCGGGCCTGGTCGTCGCGTCACGAACGATCGCGGCCCCGGCTTCCACCACTACCTGCACGGCGTTTCACCCGACGGTGCGACGCTGGCGTACATCGGCCTCGAGCCCGGGATCACCAACGTGTGGACGATCCCGGTCACCGGTGGGACCGACGTACAGATCACGAACGACGAGCACGCCGACGACGGTTCGGAGTACGGACCGGACGGCCAGTGGATCTACATCAACTCCGAGCGCGCCGGTCACGCCCAGCTCTTCCGAATCCGCGACGGCGAGATCGAGCAGCTGACCGACGACGAGCGCGTGAACTGGTTCCCGCACCCAGCCCCCGACGGCTCGTCGATCGCCTACGTCAGCTTCCCACCCGGCACCGAGGGCCACCCCGCCGACATCGACGACGTCCGCATCCGCCTCCTCACCGACGAAGGCATCCGCGACCTCACCACCCTCTTCGGCGGCCAAGGCACCATGAACGTCCCCAGCTGGTCCCCCGACAGCACCGCCTTCGCCTACGTCGCCTACCCCCTCCCCTAACGTCCGAAGCATCCGCGTACACAGTCGGCGTGTTTTCGGACGCTAGCGAGGTTCGAGCGCCCTAGACGTCGGTGAGCGGGATTGATGCGTCGGCTAGCTTGGCGGGGTCTACTGGGTTGCCGGACTTGATGAGGTCTCGGATGGCGCCGACGCCGTCGTCCCACATGTTCACGTGCATGCCGGCGAGGACGTGGTTGTCGTCGTCCAGCCAGAACGCGAAGTAGGCGCCGGACGTGGGGTCGCCGCGGAGGACGACCTGGTACGACGTGCCGTGGGGGATGTCGCCGACGTACTCCATGCCGAGGTCGAACTGGTCGGTGAAGAAGTATGGGATCGCGTCGTGGGAGACGTCCTGGCCGAGCATCGCCTTGGCGGCGTCCGCGCCGGTGTCCTTCGCGTTCTGCCAGTGCTCGACGCGGACCGGACGACCGAAGAGCGGGTGATCCCACCGTACGACGTCACCGGCCGCGTACACGTCGTCGGCGGAGGTCTTCAGGTCGGCGCCGGTGACGATGCCCGAGCCGGCCTCGCGAGTGGCGACCTCGATCCCGGCGTCCGAGGCGAGCTCCGAGTTCGGCTGCACGCCGACGCCGACCACGACGAGATCAGCCGGCAGCACCTCGTCGCCGGAGATGCGCACGCCGGTCACCTTGTCGGTGCCCTCGAAACCCTCGACGGTCGTGTTGAAGCGGAACACCACTCCGTGCTGACGGTGGAACTCGGCGTACAGCTCGCCGACCTGCTCACCCATGACCGAGGCCAGCGCGGTCGACTGCGGCTCGACCACGGTCACCTCGCAGCCGCGTTCCTTGGCGGCCGAAGCGGCCTCCAGTCCGATCCAGCCGGCGCCGACCACGACCACGCGCGGCTTGGCGGCGTACGCCTCGGTCAGCGCCTGCGACTCGGCCGCGGTCCGCAGATAGTGCACCCCAGGCAGGTCACCGCCCGGTACGTCGAGGCGCCGGACCCTGCTCCCGGTCGCGATCAGCAGCTTCGCGTAGGACTGCGTCGAACCGTCTTCCAGCGTGACCGTGTGCGCCGCGCTGTCGATCGCGGTCACGGTCGTCCCGAGCCGGAGCTCGACGGTGTTGTCGTCGTACCACTGCTGGTCATGCAGCTGCGCGGACTCCGGCCCCTTCTTGGCGAGCAGGACGTCCTTGGACAGCGGAGGCCGCTCGTACGGCAGTTCGGTCTCACTGCCGATCAGCACGATCCCGCCGGTCCAGCCCTCCTCTCGCAGGGTCTTGGCCGCGGTTGCTCCCGCGAGGCTCGCACCAACGATGACGATGGGCTCTGCAGCAGTCATGCCACCGACCTTAGCCCTGCGTCACGAACTCCGCGTGCCAGGCCAGGGCCGACGGGTCGGTGAGCGACGCGACCTGGTCGACGATCACGCGCAGACGTGCGTTGTCGTCCGGCGCTTCGTGCCAATCCGCTCGCAGCGCAGGGTCGAGATGGGTGGGCCCGGTCTTCCACAAGGCGTCGGCGAGCTCGGTGAGCAGCTCGCGCTGGATGGCTCGGCGGGCCTGCCGCTCGGGTGAGTTCAGCACGTGGAACATGCCGACCCCCTTGAGCAGCCCGATCTCCACCCGAACCCCATCCGGTACGACGAGATCCGCCTCGTACCGAATCAGCCGGGACCGCCCGAAGACCGCATGCGTCGCCTGCTCGGCCGACGTCACGAACCGGCCGATCAACTGACTGGTCAGATCCTTCAACCCACCCAGCGCCCGCCGGCTGTCGTCGAACGCGCCACCCGGCCAGTAGTGCAGCCCGGTCAGCCGTCGCCAGCCCTCGTCCAGCTCGGCATCGGTTGCCTCCGGCAAGTACATCTGCCGGACGGTCTCCCAGTACGGCGCTCGGTCCGCGTCGACCGCGGCCAGGTCGATGTGGTGCGCGACGATCCCGTCCTCGACGTCGTGCACCGAGTAGGCGACGTCGTCGGCGAAGTCCATCACCTGCGCCTCGAGACACTGCCGTTCACCGACGCCCTGCCGCAACCACTCGAAGACGGCGAGATCGTCGTCGTACACCCCGAACTTGCGCACGCCCGCGCGGCGGGGCCACGGGTACTTGGTGGACGCGTCGAGCGTTGCCCGGCTCAGGTTCAGTCCGACACTGCGTCCTGCGGAGAACGTCTTCGACTCGAGCCGGGTCAGCAACCGCAGCGTCTGCGCGTTCCCCTCGAAGCCACCGATGTCGGCGGCCAGCGTGTCCAGCGCCCGCTCACCGTTGTGCCCGAACGGCGGATGCCCGAGGTCGTGCGCCAGGCAGGCCGCGTCCACGATGTCGGGATCACAGCCCAGCGTCGACGCCAACTCACGGCCGATCTGCGCGACCTCGAGACTGTGCGTCAGCCGGTTCCGGACGAAGTCGTCACTGCCGGCGGTGGCGACCTGGGTCTTGGCCGCCAACCGCCGCAGCGCGGCACTGTGCAGCACCCGGGCACGGTCGCGCGCGAACGCCGTCCGGCCCGGCCGCTTCACCGGTTCCGCGACCCACCGCTCGGCGTCGTGCTCGTCATACCACTCGTGCTGCTTCCTCATCACCGCTCACAGTAACGGCGGCCACCGACAGTTCTAGCCCCAACCGCCCTGCACCATCGACTGGAACTTCCAGTCCCCACCCACCTTCACGAGCAGGTCGCCGTACCGGACCGGTTGGGTGTTGCCGTCGTAGGTCATCGTGCCGTCGGTGATCACGAAGACCAGGTCGTCGGACAGGAAGTGCGGCGTCCGCGTCGTCTCGAAGGTGACGTCACCACCGCCGCCCATCACCTGTTCCATCTGCGCCAGGTACGCCGCCCGGTCGAGCTGCGTCGCGCTCCCGTTCCCCTTGCCGTCGTCGGTCACCTCATTCAGCGGGAACAGCGCCAGGTCCGCCATCCCCTCGTAGTCGCACGCCGCCGCCAACGCGTCGTACCGCTCGAACCACTCCCGCACACTCGCCTCGGACAAGCCGGAACTCCCCTCTCGAAGAAACTTCGTACAGTGTACCCAGTTCGATCAAGAGGTAACGCAGTACCGCGACCAGACCACCCCGCCCTTGAACACCTCGGTGCCTGCATGCTCCAGCCGGACCCCTGTCGTGCCGCACCAGGGAGCGCCCGCACCGACGATCACGGGATGCACGAGAAGCGCCAACTCGTCGACCAATCCAAGCTCCAGCAGTACGGCGATCAGCGCGCCACCGGACTCGACCCGAACCACCCGCGCACCGCGCTCCCCCAGCACGTCGAGCACCTCGTCGAAGTCCACCTGCTCATACCCCGTAACGAGTTCGCGAGTGGTCGCGTCGGGCGGTCGGGCCGGCGTCTGATCGGCGTACAGGGCAAGCACGTCGGACCAATGACCGAGCGCCCGCAACGCATCCCACTCCCGCACGCGCGCCCGGCTGTCCACCACTGCCAGCAGCGGCCCAGCCTCACGCGACCCAACACACTCAGCAGCCCGTACGACGCTCTCCTGCGCCAGCACGGTGTCCGCACCAACCAGCGTGACGTCCTCCTGCCAGAGCGTCGCCATCGCGTAGTACCGGGCGAAGTCCGCGTCGAATCCGGCGGTCCGCCCGTCCAGCGAGACCGCCACCTGAGCCACCACATGAGGCCGCATACCCCGAACGCTAGAGCTCACCACCGACAGTTCCGAGGATTGCAGAGAACTCTCTGCAAAGGTTACTCTGCAATCATGCGACGCATCGACGCCAAGAGCCTGCGCGGACTCGCCCATCCCTTGCGGATGGACATCCTCGACGCGATCGAGGTGGACGGACCGGCCACCTCGACCACGCTCGCCGCCCGGCTGGGCGAGAGCACCGGCACGATCAGCTGGCATCTGCGCCTGCTCGCCGAGCACGGCTACCTCGAGGAGGACACCGCCCGCGGCAACAAGCGCGAACGCTGGTGGCGCGTCCCCAAGGGCACCACCACCCTCGACCCGGCCGAGTTCAGCGCCGACCCCGAGACCAAAGGCGCGCTCCGCGTCTACCTGAGCCACCTGGCCGAGACCTACCACCGGCACGTCCGCAAGTACCTCGACGAGGACTGGTCAGCCGAGTGGCAGACCGCCGCATCGCTCTCCGCCTGGCGCAACCTGCAACTCACACCGGCGCAGCTCCAGAACCTCAACGACGAGCTCAGCGACGTCATCAACCGCTACCGGGAGCTGGAGCCGGCTCCCGACGCCGAACGCGTCCTGATCCAGTTCCAGTCCTTCCCTCAACGCCCGGAGAAGCCATGAGCCTGCTGCGCACTCACCGCGACTTCCGCCTGTTCTGGACCGGCGAGACGATCAACCGCTTCGGTACGGCGATCTCGGGCGTGGCGATCCCGTTGATCGCGATCTCGGAGCTGGAGGCGAGCACGTTCGAGGTCGGCGTACTGACCGCGGCAGCCTGGGCACCGTGGCTGCTGATCGGGTTGCCGGTCGGCGCCTGGATCGACCGCCGCCACCGCCGCCCGCTCATGATCGGTACGTCGGTCATCTCGCTCATGTTGTTGGCCGCCGTACCGGTCGCGTCCTCCGCCGGCCTACTGTCGGTGCAGTTGCTACTCACGGTCGCGCTGCTGACCGGCGCATCCAGCGTCGTCTTCCAGACCGCCTACGGGGCTTACCTCCCGACGCTGCTCGACCCCGCCGATCACGCGGAAGGCAATGCGAAGCTGCAGGGCAGCGCGTCCGCAGCGCAGATCGTCGGTCTGGGATGCGGCGGTCTGATCGTTCAGTTCGCCGGCGCGACCAACGCCCTGTACGTCGACGCGGCGACCTTCGCACTCGCCGCTCTCTGCCTGACCGCGATCCGATTCCGCGAACACCATCCGACCACCGCTCGACAGCCCGGGGCGATTCGCGAGGGGATCCGCCTGGTCGCGCACGATGTCTGGCTGCGAACCCTCACGCTCTTCGGCGCGATCTCGAACCTGGCCCTGATGGGCTACCAGGCGATCGTCGTGGTCTTCCTGGTCCGCACGGTCGGCCTGACCCCCGGCACCGTCGGCGTACTGATCGCGGCTGCGGCAAGCGGTGGAGTCGTCGGCGCCTTCGTCGGCCGCCGCCTGGCCGCCCGCTTCGGTGACGCGCGGGCGCTACTGCTCTGCGAGCTCGGCCTGCCGACGCTCGCCCTGCTCATCCCGCTTGCCCAGCTCAGCCCCGCGCTCTACGTGATCGGCGGCTTCGGCGTCGGCGCGGGTGTCGTCGGCGGCAACGTGGTCAAGTCGACCTTCCTGCAGGCCTACTGCCCGCCCGACCTGCGCGGCCGGCTGAGCGCGACGGCGTCGTTCGTGAACTACGGAACGATCCCGCTCGGCGCGCTCCTGGGCGGCAGCCTCGCCTCCTGGCTCGGCATCGAGGCAGCGCTCTGGATCACCACGGCCGGGGTCCCGCTGGCCGCATCGGTGCTCTACTTCTCACCGATCCGGCACCGGCGGGACCTACCGACCGATCAGATGTCGCGGAACGTCTCGATCTGCGCGCCCAGCGAGTTGAGCCGGGTCGCGAGCTCCTCGTAGCCGCGGTTGATCACGTAGACGCTGCGCATCACCGACGTGCCCTTGGCCGCCATCATCGCGATCAGCGTGACGACTGCCGGCCGCAGCGCCGGCGGACACATGATCTCGGCGCCGGAGAAGTGAGTCGGGCCCTCGACCATCACCCGGTGCGGGTCGAGCAGCTTGACCCGGCCACCGAGCTTGTTCAGGTCGGTCAGGTAGATCGCGCGGTTCTCGTAGACCCAGTCGTGGATCAGCGTCTGACCGGTCGCCGTCGCCGCGATGACCGCGAAGAACGGCAGGTTGTCGATGTTCAGGCCCGGGAACGGCATCGGGTGGATCTTGTCGATCGGTGCGTGCAGCTGTGACGGCCGGGTGGTCAGGTCGACCAGCCGGGTCCGGCCGTTCTCGGCCAGGTACTCGTCGGTGCGGCTGTAGTCCAGCCCCATCTCCTCGAGCAGCGCGAGCTCGATCTCGAGGAACTCGATCGGCGCCCGCCGGATCGTCACCTCCGAGCCGGTCACGATCGCCGCGGTGAGCAGGCTCATCGCCTCGATCGGATCCTCGGACGGCGCGTAGTCGACGTCCACGTCGATGTTGGCCTTGCCGTGCACGGTCAGCGTGGTGGAGCCGACGCCGTCGACCTGGACGCCGAGCAGCTCGAGGTAGAAGCAGAGGTCCTGGACCATGTAGTTCGAGCTCGCGTTCCGGATCACGGTGACGCCGTCGATCCGGGCCGCCGCCATCAGCGCGTTCTCGGTGACGGTGTCGCCACGTTCGGTCAGCACGATCGGCTTGGCCGGCGTGACCGCCCGGTTCACGATCGCGTGGTACTCACCGGCGGTCGCCTTGACCTCGAGGCCGAACGGCCGCAGCGCGGTCATGTGCGGTTCGACGGTCCGCGTGCCGAGGTCGCAACCACCGGCGTACGGGAGCTGGAAGGTGTCCTCGCGGTGCAGCAGCGGGCCGAGGAACATGATGATCGAGCGGGTACGGCGTGCCGCTTCCGCATCCATCGCCCCGAGGTCGAGATGGGCCGGCGGCACGATCTCCAGGTCACCGGCGTCGTTCAGCCAGGTGGTCTTCACACCGATCGAGTTCAGTACCTCGAGGAGCCGGTTGACCTCCTCGATCCGGGCCACCTTGCGCAGCGTGGTGCGTCCCTTGTTGAGCAGACTCGCGCACAAAAGTGCGACCCCGGCGTTCTTGGACGACTTGACGTCGATCGATCCCGACAATCTGCGGCCACCGACGACACGGAGGTGGACCGGACCGCCACCGAGAGAGACAATTTCGGAGTCGAGGGCCTCGCCGATCCGGGCGAGCATCTCGAGGGTGAGGTTCTGATGACCCTTTTCGATCCTGTTCACCGCGCTCTGGCTGGTGTTCAGTACTTCCGCGAGCTGCGACTGGGTCCAGCCGCGGTGCTTGCGGGCGTCCCGGATGAGATTGCCGATCCGGCTCAGGTAGTCATCAGTCATGCGCCGGACCATATCTCACATGTGAGATACCCCTTCACCGACCCGCCGTGGCCAGGGTAGCCAATGTCACTCGACAGCAGCTCGCCGCCCCCGCGCCCGCGCTGGCACTCGCGCCGCCTACACTTGCCCAACTCCCGCCGCCACTGGAGAGGACCAGCACATGCATGACGACACCTCCGCGGTGGTGAACGAATTCGAGGCGGAGGCCTGGCCGCTGGATGCGGCGGCCGACAGTCTGCACCAGGTCATCGACGGTTTTCAGGACGGCGACACCCGGCCGCTGGTGATCGGCGACGGCGACCAGCCGGTGCTGGTCGTGCTCGCGATCGCCGACCTCGCCGACTTCCGCTCCCGGATCGCCGAGCTGCTCGGCAACCCGGTGGACGCGGGCTGGCTGCGCTACTACCTGCGCTCGAACTTCGACATGAGCTCGGAGCGGCTTATCGAGCTGCTCGGCGTCGACTCCGACCACGGCCTGTCGTCCCTTGCCAGCCAGGTCAACGTCGAGCAGGCCGCGGTCCTGATGCCGGACCATCTGCGCCGTACCGAGGCCGGCGGGAACCCGCTGATGCTGATCGGCGACGGGATGATGGCGACCGCGGCGCTGCTCGCGTTCCCGGCGTTCCAGGTGCTGCTCGCGATGGACGGCGGCACCACGGTCGAGGACGACTCCTGCGCGCACGACGACGAGGAGAGGCCGACCACCCCGCTCGAGGTGCTGGCCGAGCGGCTCGGCCCGATCTCGACCCAGCTCGTCGCGCAGATCAACGCCGGCCGCGAGCCCGGCCTGCCGAAGTACGAACTGCACTTCGAGGACGACCTGATCGACCACCTGCGCACCCTGGAGGGGATGGCGCAGAAGTCGCCCAGCAGTGACGCGTACGACGAGCTGAACGGACTACTGCACCAGTTCGACGAGATGCGCAGCGGCCAGGCCGAGGTCGAGGAAGACGACGAGCTGGACGAAGCGCCGTACCTGGAAGCACCAGACCTGCCGGCCGCACTACCGGAGCTGCGCGACAACTTCCGCAGCGGCGTCGAGGACCCCTACCTGATCGGGTACGACGGACGCCCGCTGGCCGGCCTGATCACCTTCGACCTGTACGAGGAGCTGCAGCAGGTCTCGGTCGACCTCGACGGCACCGACGAGGCTCCCGTGCTCCCGCTCCCCCAGCCGCGCTGGGAGAACGGGCCCGAGGTGCTGATCTTCGAGGCCGCGGTCGCGGCCTGCGAGGCGGTTCTGCAAGACATCGCGAACGGCGACGCCTCGATGATCTTCATCGGTGACGAGGACGGCGATCCGGAGCTCGTCCTCGCCCCGCTGGTCTGGCTCTGGGCCTACGTCGACCACCTGAACCTGGAAGGCGCTGAGGTCTAGGCCTCAGGGAATCCGTGCACCGGCTGCCACTCGGTCAGGAGTGCCAGCTGGTAGACGTCGGCCGGGGTGTAGGGGTCCTTGGCGAGGATGTCGCGCAGCTCTGCCTCGTCGGCGACGT
This sequence comes from Kribbella sp. NPDC051587, assembly GCF_044453945.1. Lineage (NCBI taxonomy): Bacteria > Bacillati > Actinomycetota > Actinomycetes > Propionibacteriales > Kribbellaceae > Kribbella > Kribbella sp. NPDC051587. The sequence continues at coordinate 157,853 of NZ_JBITDE010000003.1, read as the reverse complement.
TGTACACCAGGAGTGCGCCGGTCTGGTCGGTGAAGGGTCCGGCGGCTACCAACTTGCCGGCTTGTTTGAGCTCGTCCAGGTACTCCCGATGGGCCGGACGAACCGCCAGCCGCTCATCGGTCTCGGCGAGGTCGAACTGCAGCTGCACCACGAAGAAGGCCATACCCCAAACCCTACATCGAGGGTGCGGTACGGCCTTGTCCACAACAAGTTTTGGTGCGGGAGAGGGAGCCACGAGCCGCCACAGCGGCTGGTTCGAGTCAGACCCGAAAGTCGACGGTGCACTCCCTTCCCGCCCGGCTATTTTCACCACCTGGAGACCCGCTACGCAAGGGGTTGGTTAAGAGAAACTGCAGCAGAAAGTTGAGTGAGGTAACGCTTCGTGACCGCGCCACCGTTTGCCCTGATGAGAGCGCGGACACAGCCGTACAGTCGGTCACGCCGCTGTGCTGTCAAGGCCCGGTGCCCCGAATACGACGCCAGAAGTTCGAGGTACTCGTCGGCCGAGTAGACCACTTCCCATCCGTACCGCCGGAACGTCACCGGCCCGAACAGACCCGATGCGTCGATCTCCGTCGAGTCCTCCGGTACGGCGCTCTCCGCCGGCAACCCGCCCTTCTCCGGATCGTCGGTGAACCGGTCGTAGCAGTCCTGCACATCGCCGAAGAACTGTTCACTCCCGCCGGCCACGTGATGCGTCGACACCACCGCCAGCACGCCACCCGGCCGCAGTACCTGAGCACACCGCCGTACCCGCGTCTCCGGGTCGAGCCAGTGGAACGCGGTCGCCGACAGGACGAGATCGAACGTCGGCTCCGGCAGCTCCCACGTGTCGAAGTCCGCGACGGTGATCTCGGCCGCCGGCAAGTTCCGCTGGGCCACGGCCGCTAGCTCCGCCCCCAGCTCGACCGCACGCACCGACCACCCGCGCTCGATCATCGGCCGAGTGGCCTGACCGGTCCCGGGCCCGATCTCCAGCACCCTCGGCTTGGCGACGGTCAACAGTTCGCCGAGCTCGTCGTACAGGCTCGGCGGATAGTGCGGACGCACGCGGTCGTACAGCTCGGCGTCCTCGGTGAAGGTCAGGCGCAGCGTCTCGCGGCTCATCCCCGCACCGTAGTACGGGGATGAACCGCGGTCAGCCGAGTTTCAGTCGAGCGCCGCGCGGCCCGCTTCGAGGCGAGCGATCGGGATCCGGAAGGGCGAGCAGGAGACGTAGTCCAGGCCGGCCTCGTGGAAGAAGTGGACGCTGTCGGGGTCGCCGCCGTGCTCGCCGCAGATGCCGAGTTTGAGATCGGGCTTGGTGGCGCGGCCGCGATCGACACCCGTCCGGACGAGGGCGCCGACACCCTCGACGTCGATCGACTCGAACGGCGAGACCGCGAAGATGCCCTTCTCCAGGTAGCGCGAGAAGAACGAGCCCTCGACGTCGTCGCGGCTGAAGCCCCAGGTGGTCTGGGTCAGGTCGTTGGTACCGAACGAGAAGAAGTCGGCCGCCTCGGCGATCTGGTCCGCGATCACCGCGGCGCGCGGCAGCTCGATCATCGTGCCGATCGGGATGCTCCACTCGACGCCGACCTCGGCCAGCACCTTGGTCACCTCGTCGCGCGCCAGGTGCAGCTCCTGGACGGCGCCGACCAGCGGGATCATGATCTCGGGCTGCGGGTCCTTGCCTTGGCGCTTCAACTCGACCGCCGCACTCGCGATCGCGCGCACCTGCATCGCGAACAGGCCCGGGATGACCAGACCGAGCCGCACACCGCGCAGGCCGAGCATCGGGTTCTGTTCGTGCAACCGCTGGACCGCGGCGAGCAGCGTCGCGTCGCGACCGGGGTCCTGACCGCGCTCGTTCGCGAGGGCGACCTTGACCGCGAGGTCCTCCATCGACGGCAGGAACTCGTGCAGCGGCGGGTCGATCAGCCGGATCGTCACCGGCAGACCGTCCATCGCGCCCAGCAGCTCGAGGAAGTCGCCGCGCTGCAGCGGCTCCAGCTCGGCCAGGGCGGCTTCACGCTCGGCGTCGTCATCGGCGAGGATCAGCCGCTCGACCGCCTCGCGTCGCTCACCGAGGAACATGTGCTCGGTCCGGCACAGCCCGATCCCCTCGGCACCGAACCGCCGGGCCCGGGCCGCGTCGTCTGCGGTGTCCGCGTTGGTGCGGACACCAAGACGCCGTACCTCATCTGCGTGCGTGATCAGGCGGTGGACCGAGGCGACCAGTTCGTCGCCGGCCTCGGCGTCCAGCGAACCCTCGAAGTACTGGACGACCGGCGACGCGACCACCGGCACCTCACCGGCGAAGACCTCGCCGGTGGTGCCGTCGATCGAGATCGTCGCGTCGGCGTCGAGCACCTTGCCGTTGACCGAAATGGTGCCCTCGGCAACGTTCACCTCGAGCTCCTCGGCTCCGCAGACACAGGTCTTGCCCATCCCGCGCGCTACCACGGCCGCGTGTGACGTCTTGCCGCCGCGGCTGGTCAGGATGCCCTGCGCCGCGATCATGCCGTGCAGGTCGTCCGGGTTCGTCTCGCGGCGGACCAGGATGACCTTCTCGCCCTTCTCGGCCGCCGCCACCGCAGCGGCCGAGGTCAGCACGACCCTGCCCGAGGCCGCACCCGGCGATGCACCGATCGCCTTGGTGAGCAGCTCCGTGTCCGCGTCCGCGTCGAACCGCGGGAACATCAGCTGCGCGAGCTGCGCACCCTTGACCCGCTTCAGCGCCTCGTCGGTGTCGATGACACCTTCGTCGATCAGGCTGGTCGCGATCCGGAACGCAGCCGCCGCGGTGCGCTTGCCGACCCGAGTCTGCAGCATCCACAGCTTGCCGCGCTCGACCGTGAACTCGATGTCACACAGGTCGCGGTAGTGCCCCTCGAGCTTGGCCATGATCGCCAGCAGCTCGTCGTACGACGTCTTGTCGATCTGCTCGAGATCAGCCAGCGGAACCGTGTTGCGGATGCCGGCCACGACGTCCTCGCCCTGCGCGTTCTGCAGGTAGTCGCCGTACACACCGGGCTGGCCGGTGGAGGGGTCGCGGGTGAAGCAGACACCCGTTCCCGAGTCCATGCCGAGGTTGCCGAAGACCATCGAGCAGATGTTGACCGCCGTACCGAGGTCGGTGGCGATCCGCTCCTGCCGGCGGTAGAGGATCGCGCGCTCCGAGTTCCACGAGCCGAAGACGGCCTCGATCGCGAGGTCCATCTGGGTCCGCGGGTCCTGCGGGAACTCGCGGCCGGTGTGGTCGAGCACCGCCTGCTTGAAGGTCTCGACGATCGCCTTCAGGTCGTCGGCGTCGAGGTCCAGGTCGTTGCGGGTGCCCTTGGCCTGCTTGGCCGCCTCGATCGCGTCATCGAAGACATCGCCCTCCATGCCGAGCACGGTCTTGCCGAACATCTGGATCAACCGGCGGTAGGCGTCCCACGCGAAGCGGGGGTTACCCGACTGGTGCGCGAGACCGTTGACCGAGTCGTCGTTCAGGCCGACGTTCAGGACCGTCTCCATCATGCCCGGCATCGAGACCGCGGCACCGGAGCGAACCGAGACCAGCAGCGGGTCGTCGGCCTGGCCGAGCTTCTTGCCCATCTTCTGCTGCAGTACGTCGACGTGGTGGTCGATCTCGTCGGCCAGTTCCGGCGGGACCGAGCCGGTGCTCAGGTACGCCTTGCACGCCTCGGTGCTGATCGTGAATCCGGGCGGCACCGGCAGACCGAGGTTCGTCATCTCGGCGAGGTTCGCACCCTTGCCGCCGAGGAGCTCCTTCATGGTCTTGTTGCCTTCGGCGAAGTCGTAGACGAGTTTCGGCACGTTCACTCCCTGGGGTGCGGGTGATGCTGCTCAGACGCGGTGCGGTGGCCCGCTGGCCCCTCGACTTCACTGGCGTGGGCGTTCCTTCAGAGTAAGCCAGAAAACCAGTCCAGTTGAACACTGGTCTCACAATGCTGACGTGACGCTGCCCACAGACCTCCGGACGGAAAGCCCTTACCTGCTTGACAACGCAGGACAATCGGCCTGTTCAACGATGAATCGCAGCCCACAGGTGTCGATGACGTTTCCGCGGGGTACCTGCCACGTTTCCAGCTACAGTCGGCCGCGTGCGCATCGTCTCGCTGCTCCCGTCCGCGACCGAGATCTGCTTCGCGCTGGGTGCCGGTGACGAAGTAGTCGGCGTCACCTTCGAGTGCGACCACCCCGCCGCGGCCCGTACCCGCCGCATCGTCTCCACCTCGGCATTGCCGGACGGCCTCACTCCGGGCGAGATCGACGCTGTCGTCCGCGCCCGCGTTGCCGCCGGCGAAGACCTCTACAAGTTGGACGCCGGCGCCCTCCGCGACCTCAACCCGACCCACGTCATCACCCAAGACCTCTGCGCGGTCTGCGCCCTCGACGTCGCCGATGTCGAGTCCGCGCTGGACTACCTGGGCTGCACAGCCGAGGTAGTCACGACGAATCCCCACACCCTGTACGACGTCCTCACCTCCATCGAGCAGATCGCCAAAGCACTCGACCGAGACCCCACTCCCCTCCTGAACGACCTCCGCGATCGTCTCCAGAACCTCGCGAAGCGCGAACCCACCGGTCGGCGCGTGGGGTTGCTGGAGTGGACGGATCCGCCTTATACACCTGGGCATTGGCTACCCGAGCAGGTGGAGCTGGCGGGCGGAGTCAACGTCCTCGGTACGGCGGGAGCGCGGTCGCACCCCGTGGAGTGGTCAGCGCTGGCCGGCGCCGAGGTGGTTGTGGTGGCACCCTGCGGGTTCGACGTACAAGCGTCGTACGAGCTGGCCAAGGAACTCGATCAGCTGCCGCCGGACGCCGAGGTGTGGGCCGTCGACTCCAACAGCTACTTCGCCCGCCCCGGCCCCCGACTCGTCGACGGCATCGAACTGCTAGCCGACATCCTCGCCGGCCACACCCCCAAACCCACCCAAGCCCGCCGCCTGCGCTGATCGCCCGAATGCCCCATGGCTGCGCCCGCCTGGGGAGGCGGGCGCAGTTGGTGGTGAGGGCTAGAGCTTGCGGCGGGTTCGGAGGTAGTCGCCGACTACGGCGGCGCCTAGGCCGTCGGTGTCGGGGGCCAGGACTCGGCCGCCGCTGCGGCGGGCCAGTAGGTCGACGAAGGCGTTGAGGCGCGGGTCGTCGCCGAGGCGGAAGATGCTGACGGTGGCGCCGAGCTTGGCCAGCCGGTCGACCTCGAAGATCGTCTTGCGGAGGGTGGCCGGTTCGGGCGGGTAGGAGAACTCCGCCGTGCCGTCTGGTTCCAGGTGAGCGGTCGGTTCGCCGTCGGTGACCATCAGGACGACCGGTTGGGCGTCGGGATGCCGGCGGAGATGCCGACCGGCCAGCAGCAGCGCGTGGTGGGCGTTGGTGCCTTGCTCCCACGTGCCTTCGAGGCCGATCAACTGCGGCAACTCGACCACCCCGGCGTACCGGCCGAACGTGATCAGCTGCAGCGCGTCATTGCGGTACCGCGTCGAGATCAGCTGGTGCAACGCGAGTGCCGTCCGCTTCATCGGCAGCCAGCGATTCTCCTGCACCATCGACCACGAGGTGTCGACCAGCAACGCAACAGCAGCACGCGCCCGGTGTTCGGTCTCGGCGATCTCCACATCCGCCACGTCCAGCCGCACCGAACCACGCCTAGAGCTACCAGCAGTCCGCAGTACGGCGTTCCGCACCGTCCGCGACACGTCCCACGACTGGGTGTCGCCGAACTGCCACGGTCGCGTCGACCCACTCAACTCACCAGCGGCACCCGCATTCGCCGCGTCCCGCTCACCGTTTCCACGCGCCGAACGCAGTACGTCGGCCAACGCCGTCTGACCCAACTGCCGCAGCGCCTTCGGCGACAACTGCAGCGAACCATCCGGCGCCCGCTCCAACAGCCCCTGGTCTCGAAGCTGCCGTTCGAGCTCACTCAACCGTCGAGCATCAACCGTCGCCTCATCACCCAGCTGCCGGGTTAAGGCATCCAGATCGATGTCCTCCAGCCGAGCTCCCGGATAGGACTGGGACAACTGCTCGGCCAGCGCATCCAGCTCGGCCAGATCCGACATCGCCCGCGCACCCTCGGCGAGACCGAGCGGATCATCACCACTCATCTGCGCCGACCCGGACCAGTCCTCACCCGGCCGCAACGACTGCAGCTGGGAGTCCAGCTGCGCCAACTGCTGAGCCAGCTGCGGACTCCCGAACGCCTGCTGCGACAACTCGGCCAACTCGGCCCGCTGCTCAGGCGTCATCGAATTCATCATCCGCTGCGCCGCGGCCGCCCGGGCAGCCAGTACGTCGATCAGCTCCTCGACCGTGCGCGGATTCTCCGGAAAGAACTCCCCGTGCTTGGCCATGAACTGGTCGAACAACTGAGGCACCTCGGGCCGGCCTTGCGCGTGCGCGGCCAGCAGCGCGTTCAGATCGCCGAGCATCTCGTTGATCCGCTCGACGTCCTCCGGCGTCGTCTGCTGCAAGGCATCCTTCAGGCCCTCGAACCGCGACCCGAGCAACTCCCGCCCGAGCAGTTCGCGGATCTCTTCGTACTTCGCGCGCCCCTCCGACGACTGCCAGTCGTACGACGCCAGCTCCCGTACGGCGGCCGCCGTACCCGAAGGAAGTGCGTCCAACTGTGCTTCGCGGAACCGCGCATCGTCGGAAGGGTTGGGGAACAGGTCGCGCCGCTCGGCCTCCAACGCCTCATCCAGCAGCCGCTGCACGTCACGCAAGGTGCCGTCCAGGTTGTGCCGTCGCTGGATCTCCCGCCGGCGCTCCCACAACCGGCGGGTCAGATCATCCAGGCCCTGCGTCCGCTGCGTGCCGCGCCGGAGCAACTCCTCCAGCGCGGACCGCGGCGAGGACCCGTTCATCACGTCGCGGCCGATCTCGTCGAGCGCGTCACGCAAGTCCACCGGCGCCGCCAGTGGATCCGGCCCGTCGTGCCACGGCCCGTAGGACCAGCCTTCCGGGATCGAAGCGGTCATCAGACTCCGTAGATGGTGGTGTCGTCGTCGGCGTCCTTGGCCACTCGCTTGGACAGGTAGAGCGCCTCCAGCGCGAGCTCGACCGCAGCCGCGATCCGGCCTGGCGACTCGTCGGCGTGTACTCCGGCCCGGGCCGCGACATCGTGCAGCACCGGAAGCTCCGGCAGCGCGGCCAGGACGTCCTTGCCGGGCACTCGCTCACCCGTGGTGACAAGGTTGCCGTTGGCAACAGCATCGGCCAGTGGAGCCAGGTCGAGACCGGCGAACCGCTCCCGGGCCGTGTCGGCGACCGAGCGGCGCATCAGGTATTCGAGCAGCTCGATCTCGCGCCCCTCCTCACCCGGCTCGAACTCCAGCTTGCCCCGCAGTACGGCGGGAACCGCGTCGAGGTCGACCGGACGGGCAACCGCCGGATCCTCACCGGTGATCGCACTCCGCCGCAGCGCCGCCGCGGCGATCGTCTCCGCCGCCGCCACCGCGAACCGGGCCGAAACCCCCGACCGCTGGTCGATGGCCGGCGACTCGCGCAGGTGCCGGACGAACCGCGCCAGCACCTCGAGCAGCGGCTCCCCGACCTCTGCCGTGAGCTCGGCCTCCTGCCGGATCACGTCGACCTCGGCCTCGATGTCGAGCGGGTAGTGCGTCCGCACCTCCGCGCCGAACCGGTCCTTCAGCGGCGTGATGATCCGGCCCCGGTTGGTGTAGTCCTCCGGGTTGGCCGTTGCCACCAGCAACACGTCCAGCGGCAGCCGCAGCGTGTACCCACGGACCTGGATGTCGCGCTCCTCCATCACGTTCAGCAACGCGACCTGGATGCGCTCGACCAGGTCCGGCAACTCGTTGATCGCCACGATCCCGCGGTGCGCCCGCGGTACCAGGCCGAAGTGAATGGTCTCCGGGTCACCGAGACTGCGGCCCTCGGCAACCTTCACCGGGTCCACGTCACCGATCAGGTCGCCCACCGACGTGTCGGGGGTCGCCAGCTTCTCGGCGTACCGGAGGCTGCGGTGCAGCCACGCGACCGGCAGCTCGTCACCGAGCTCGGCCGCGCGCCGGATCGAGGCAGGCGTGATCGGCTCGAGCGGATGCTCGGGCAGCTCGGCCCCCTCGATCACCGGGGTCCACTCGTCCAGCAGTCCCACCATGGTGCGCAGCAGCCGGGTCTTGCCCTGGCCGCGCTCACCCAGCAGTACGACGTCGTGCCCCGCGATCAGGGCACGCTCCAATTGCGGAATCACCGTCCGGGTGAATCCGACGATGCCGGGCCAGGGATCACGTCCCGCCCGGAGCTCTTTCAGCAGGTTGTCACGAAGCTCGGTCTTGACTGACCGAGGCAGATAGCCGGCGGCCCGAAGGTCACCAGCCGTACGAGGAAGTTCAGCAGGTGCACTGGTCACGTCACGACGTTAGCTCGCCCATCCCAAAAGTCGAGCCCACAAGTCGAGGAGTAATCCGGCCCGAGGTCAGAACGTGAGACTCGGTGAACGTCATCGGCACCCACGGATGGTCCGGCGAGTCCCGGACCACGAAATGGTTGCCGTCGGCAGGCTCGGTCGGTCGCAGTTCGTACTCGAGCACCGGCTGTTCGGCGAACGCGAGCCGGTCACCGGTCGCCTGATACTGCACCCACAGCCCGTCGGCACGTCGTACGACGTCCAGCCGGACCGAGGCTCGTTCGTACCGGCCGAGGTGCCGGTCGTCGACCGGTACGTCGATCGGTTGCGGCGCAGCGGGATGGGCAGCGCCGGTGTAGTGCGTGAAGACCTCGGTGGCGAGTGGCTCGAAGAGTGCGTTGCCGTTGCCGGAGTTGGTCAGCAGGCACATGATGACGCCGGCCTCCGGGTCGATGCGGAGGTAGGCGAGCTGCGAGATGGTCGCGCCGTCGTGGCCGAACAACTTGTGGCCGTCCCAGTCGTACAGGCGCCAGGTCAGACCGACGTCCGCGAATCCGCCGGAGTCCCCCGTACTGATGCCCTGCGGTTCCCGCATCAACTCGTACCGGCTCAGGTGCTCGCGGGCAAAGGTGATCAGGTCGGCGGCGCTGGCGGCGATCAGGCCGGCCGGGCCGAGGCTGCGCGGGAGCTGCCAGGTCTTGACCGGCGCACCGGTCGTGTCGAGGTGACCGACGGCCGCGCGGTGCAGGATCGCCTCTTCGGGGAGCGTGACGGTCTTGGTCAGCTCGAGCGGTTCGATCAGCCGGGCGCGCAGTGACTCGTCCCAGCTGCGGTCGTCGAGGACCTCGATGATGCGGCCGAGTACGACGAAACCGGCGTTGCAGTAGGAGTACGCCGTACCGGGCTCGAAGAGGAGTTCCACCTCGGCGAGGAGGGCGACGTACCGCTCGACGCAGTCGTCCCCGCGACCGGTGTCGGTGAAGACGTCGCCGTCGATCCCGCTCGCGTGCGTGAGCAGGTGACGGACGGTGATCCGCCGGTCGATCGGTGCCTCTGGCAACAACTCGACGACGGCGTCGTCGAGGTCCAGCCGGCCCTCGTCGGCCAGCTGGACGATCATCGTCGCGGTCCACGCCTTGCTGATCGACCCGAGGTGGAACAGTGAGTCGGCGGTGGCCTCGACCCCGGTCGCCGCGTTCAGAACGCCGTACGGCGTGATCGTCACCTCGCCGTCGTGCCAGATCCCGAGCACCGCGCCCGGCACCTGGGCCGAAGCCGCCAACTCACTCAATCGCGCAGACCAGTCAGGCATGCGGCCCAACTTACTTCGAGTACTGGTCCAGCAAAGTCCGAACGTCCTGCCAGGCGGTCTGCTCCTCGAGGCCGTGCCCGAGCAGCACCTTGGCCGCGACCGTGCCGGCATCGCGATAGAAGGCAAGCAGCAGGTGTTCGGTACCGACGTAGTTGTGGCCGAGGGTCAGCGCCTCCGCGACAGCGCCGTGAAGAACATGGGCAGCCCGGCGCGTGTACGGCGGCTCCTCCGGCGCGGCCTCGTCGGTCGGCTCGGCGGCCAGGCTCAGCTCGTCGACCGCCGCGCGCACGGTCTCCTCGGTGATGCCGTGTCCGACGAGAACCTTGGTCGCGATCGACTCCGGCTCGGCGAAGAGCCCGAGCAGCAGGTGCTCGGTACCGACGAAGTTGTGGTGACGCGCGCGAGCAACCTCGGTCGCCGCCTGTACGACGTGCGCCGCGCGCTGGGTGAAGCGGTCGAACTGCGGCGACGCACTCCACGAGTCCGCGAACCGCTTGTGCGCCGCCTGCTTGCTCACGCCGAGCACCGCGCTGATCTCGACCCACGACTTGCCGGCCCCGCGAGCGCGGTCCACGAAGAACCCGAGCGCCGCGTCACCGGTACTGGTCAATTCGTTGATGGTGGACGCCGCCGTACCGAGCTGAACCAGCTCGTCGTCACTACCGGCGTCGTCCTTGATGGTGTTGATGAGTTGCTGAAGGTCAGGTCCAGGAGTCATGCGTCAACCGTAGGTTGACAGCCTCGTCTCGTCAACCCTGGGTTGACGATCAGCAGTTGTGCCGCACGTAGTCCGTCAACGACCACCCGGTCCGCCCGTCCGGCAACCGCACATGCACCCACCGCTCCCCGTCCCGCTCCGCAATCGGCGTCAACCGATCCCCCCGATAAACGGTCGCCACCACCGTCTTGCTCCGCGGCGCATCCCGCACCGTCGCGTCCTGAGCACAAACCGTCAGCTGCTCAGTAGCCCCCGACCGCCCCTGCACCAACACCCCAGCGACCCCAACCCCCACCACCACAACACCAGCAGCCACCACCCCCACAACCCGCCGCCGGCTCCAGCCGGCCCTCGGGGCGGAGACTCCAAGCCCAGTCCCACTCCCGGGATCCACCTGCGCGGCGCCCCAGCCACTCCGCGCGCCGCCCACTCCGCGCCCCCAACGACCGCGCAGCCCCGGGCGCCCACCGTCTGCGCCCACATCGCCTTCCTGCGCAACCGCACGGAGGGCGGTGGCGAAGGCGGCGGCGGTGGGGTAGCGGTCGGCCGGTGATTTGGCCATTGCTCGGGCGATCACCTCGTCGTACGGCGTGGAGGTGGTCGGCGGCGGGAGCATGGCGACGGCATACGCGAGTTCGGGGAGTGTGCGACCTTCGTAGGGGCGGCGACCGGTGAGCAACCCACAGAGCGTGCCACCGAGGGCGTAGACATCCGTGGCAGGTGAGACCGGATCGCCTCGCCATTGCTCAGGCGCCATGTAGGCAACGGTTCCAGCCATCGACCCGAGCGACGGGCCGGACGGCGTACCGCTGTGCAACCAGGCATCCCCACTGAGATCCAGCCCAGTGGTCGACTCCAGACTCGCCAACTGCCGCGCGACCCCGAAGTCGGCAACCATCGGCCGACCCTCATCCAGGATGATGTTCGCCGGCTTCAGGTCGCGATGGATGACCCCAGCCCGATGAACAGCGTCGACCGCGTCGGCCACGTCGGCCAGGAGTTCGACCGCTCGCTCAACCGTTAACGGACCCTCAGAGTCCAGTAATTGCTGGAGATCCGGCCCACTCAGCCGGTCCATCACCAGCCACGCCTGGTCGCGCTCACCGCCCACCTCGCACACCCGGACAACGCCCGGATGCACAACCGAAGCAGCCAGCCGGGCCTCACGGCGCAGCCGGTCTCGGTACTGCGGGTCGACCAGCTCCGGATGCACGACTTTGACCGCGACAGACCCCCCATCGGCCAGCCGCACCCCCGCGTACACCACCCCTGTCGCACCCGCACCCAGTGGCTCCGCCAGGCGGTAGCCAGGTACTTCGACGATCACGGCACGCACACTAACCCGCACTGTCTGCTTCCGGAAGGGATTCTGCTGCCAGGTCCACGAGAGGCTCCAGCTGTGCCACCTCGGCGAGAACTTTGCGACGGAAACGGTGCAGATTGCCCGGATCATCACCAGTTGTGCGCAGTGGCGACATCAGTTGCCGGACGGCGCGGCCGAGCGAATCGTCGGCCGCATCCTCGACAACCGGGAGCAGCTCACGCGCCTCGGCCAGCGACTGGCTGAGCAGCTTGAGCCGGATCGGCTCCTCCAGCAACAACGCGGCGACCCGCAACATCCGCCGGCCCGCCTTCAGCGCGAGTTCGGGGCTGATCGGCTCGGCCGGCGAATCCCGTTGGGACCGGACCACATCGATCCAGGGCTCGATCGTCGTACCGCGCCAGATCGGCCCGGACGACAGCTCGCCGTCAGGTTCGGGGATGCCGTGACTGCGGCGGCGGCGCCAGGCCGTGACCAGCTGGCGGTTCAGGCCGAGCGCGTCCGCGATCTCGGCGATGCCGTAGAAAGCCTTGCGCTCCGCTCCCATCGGCTCACTGTATCCACTGATGACAGGTATTGCCATCTTGGATGACACGTTTTACCGTCATCTCAGATAACAACCTTCTGGAGGTTCTGATGACAAGGAAGCCCGCCCCCTTCCTCTTGACCGCAGCGGCGGTGAGCACCGCCGTACTGCTCGTCGGTACCCAGGCCGCGGCCGCCGTCGAGGTCCCCGAGCACGCGGTGATCATTTGCCAGGACGCGACGATGTACGAGAACTACGACTTCTCGATCCCGGGTCCGGTGCACGCCCTGCGCACCCTGGAGTACGGCAACAAGGTCGGCCACACGCGTGGCAAGCACCCGGTCTACAACGGCTGGGCCTCGATCCAGGACTTCGGCCCGAACGATTGGGGTTTCGTCCGCTATGAGTGCCTCGGCGGATGGGGCAGCTGGTGAGCGCGCGGCAGATGGTCCGCGGCACCGCGCTGGCCGGTGCACTGCTCGTCGCGGGTGCGGTACTGACCGCCGTACCGGCGAACGCCGCCAACGGTCACGTCGGCGTCCGCGAAACCGTCTGCGCCGTCGACCTCGAACTGCGAGTGAAGCCCGGCGGCGCCCGGATGGGCACGCTGCACAAGCCGCAGACCTTCCTGGTCAAGGAGATCAGTGGCGAGTGGGTCTTCGGCTTCGCCTACGGCGACATCAACCACGACGGCTGGGTCCAAGACGGCTGGTTCTGTTGATGAGGCGCCTTCTTGCCGCCCTCATCGTCGCCGTCCTGTGCGCGCTGGCGTCACCGGCGTACGCGGTCAATCAGTACGTCACCAAAGGGAACGTCACCAAGCCCGCGGCCTGCAACAACAGCGGGATCATGCCCGCCGGCGGTTGGCTGGCCAACAAGTCGTGCGGATACGTCATGGGGACGGCGATCGCGGGCACCCGCTTCGACGTCCACACGACGACGGCGAACAACTTCCACTTCGGCCGCTGGCGGGCCGGTGACGGCTCGAACTTCTGCGCCTTCCTGGTCCCTGGAGCCCTCGACACGTCAAGCTCCACCTCCGTCGCGGCCAGTTGCAGCGACGACACCAGCGATCGGCTGTCGCACCGCCGTTCCTTCGGCCGCGACTTCGACGCCGCACCCCACACCGGCAACGGCGCGATCATCGTCCGGATCAACCCGTCGGCCTGCACCGGCTACTACAACTACTTCGTCGACAGCAACTACAGCTCCGGCCGTCTCCACGATGCGGTGGGCTTCGCCCTCCCCACCACCGGCGGCTACCGCTACTCCACCAACGACCTCGGCGCCTCGATGATCCGCGTCGACGCCCTCGGCGAAACCATCTGGCTCTTCGTGGCCCGCTCCTGCATCGCCTCCCAGCTCCCCGCTGGTCTCAACAACGACAACGACTGAACCACCTGCCGACGGACAGGACGTATACGTCTGCTACCCGCCGCCGGGAGCCTCCGCCCCGAGCTCCCGCGACCGGATCAGACCTGTACGTCCTGTCCTTGCGCATGCTTGGGTACGGTCTCCCCCATGCAACCTCTGCCGGATGTGATCGCGCCCGGGCTGCGGGTCTTGTTCTGCGGGATCAATCCGGGCTTGATGTCGGCACAGACCGGCCATCACTTCGCCCGGCCGGGGAACCGGTTCTGGCCGGCGCTTCATCAGGGTGGGTTCACGCCCCGGCAGTTGAAGCCGGAGGAACAGCACGAGCTCCTCAATTGGCGGCTCGGGATCACCAACGTGGTCGAGCGGCCGTCGGCCAAGGCTGACGAGTTGAGCCGAGCCGAGCTGGTCGCCGGCGGCGAGCGGCTGACCGAAAAGGTGCTGGAGTATGCGCCCGAGTGGCTAGCCGTCGTCGGAGTGACGGCCTACCGGGACGCCTTCGCCGAGCGCGACGCGAAGATGGGGCTTCAGGAACGACGCATCGGGTCCACTCGGGTCTGGATCCTGCCCAACCCGAGCGGACTCAACGCGCACTACACCCTGCCGAAGCTCGCCGCCGCGTTCGCCGAGCTCGAGCACGTCAGTTGAGGGCCTTCCGCACGGTCGAGATCACCCGCTCAGCCATCTCCGGCGGCTCCGACCCCGCCGTCCGTGCCCGCGAAGCGGCGACGATGATCCTGGACGCCTCTCTCCCGCACCGAGCTCCGGCCCCGGAGTTTGGCAGGATGGCCGCATGCGTGCCCAGGATCTGCTCCGGTCGATCGACAACCTCCCGTACGGCGAGCGCCAGCGCCGAGTCGTCACCGAGTCCCGCGGCCTGAGCCCCGCTGATCGGCAGTCCCTCCTCGATGAACTCGCCACCGGCACCCCGTTCGAACGCACCCTCGGCCTGACCATCGCGCAAGCGACTCGCGACGTCGCCTACGTGACGCGGCTCCTCAACGACCCGATCCCGGCCGTCCAGTCCCGCGCCCTCGCCGCGGTCGGCAACGGCGTACCGGTCTCGGACGACGAACTCCGCATCCTGTACGACGATACTCCCGCATCCCTCCGCGGTCAGCTCCTGCAGGTGGTCCGCAAGACCGGCCGGACCCTGCTCGCCACCCGCCTGATCGACGAGCACCGCGAACGCTGGGGTGACCAGGCCGCTGCGTCCCTCCTCATCGCCACCGACGACGAGACCGTCACACGCCTCCTCCCCGAACTCGCCTACTGCCTTGGCAGCGGCGAGTGGCGTCGGTTGGGCGGAAGGCGGCCAAAGCCCGTCTACGACTATGCGCTGAGCACTCTCCCGACCGGCCCGGACCGAGACGAGTGGTGGCAAGGACCCGCCTTCGGCCTCGCCGGCATGCTCGACGAGGACCCGCAGCGGGCCACCAACCTGCTGATCCGCGCCCTCCCGGACGACCAGTTGCCGACGGCAATCACCAGTGTCCTCGGCCGGCTGATCGACATCGACCCGCTCGTCCTCGAACTGCTCCTCGAGCCCGAGCGAGCGTCTGTCCTTCAGCACGCGCTGACCCCTGCCGTCCGTCGTCGGCTCAATCGCTACCCCGACGACGACCTGATCGCCCTCGGCGAGCTGATGTGGCCGAACCCCACTGACCTTCTCAAGGACCTGCCACCAAGCCGCCGCGCCACCGTCTTCACGGGCATCACCAAGTCCGTCGACCTGAGCCAAGTCATCCTCCCTCCCTGGCTCCTCCATTTCCTCCCGCACCAGGTGCGGTCCGAGCAGGCCCGCCGGATGCTCACCCTGCGCCCCATCGCCGACGACGACCGAAGGCGCTGGGAGACCATCGCGTTCCTCCCGTACGACGAGGCCTTCGCCCTGCTCGAACCGGACATCCGTCGCCCCGAGGCCAACGACCGCGCCGAGGTGTACCGCTCGGTGCTCGCCGCGGCAGGCTACTCACGTCGGGCCGACGCCGTCGTCTCCGCGTTGTCCTGGGCAACCAGGGTTCGCAACGACCGTGATCCGGTGCGCGAGGCGGTGGTGTGGGCAGCTGGTCGGATACCGCCGTCGATCTTGACCGACCAGGCCGTCGAGCCGCTGCAGACTCTGTTGACCGCAGTCATGGAAGCCCGCGACACGTCGTACGGCACCCGCCACGAGTTCGCCAAGGTCGCCTTGACCGCGATCAAACAAGGGGCCGCGCGCAACCAAACGGCGCTGCTCGAATGGGGTCTGCAGGCCCACGCCCGGATCACCGAGAACCAAGGCGCGTTCATGCTCTACGGCGTGATCGACGGCCTCCCTCGCGGCGAGGAACTCCCGGTGTACGACGTACTGCGCAAGTACGTCGACGATGCCGTGGCCCGCAACGAGTTCCGCCTGCCGTTCGCGATCGCCCGTGCGTTCGACAAGCGCGGCTGGACGATTGACCACCTGCAGGACGCACTCGAGAAAGGCGTCTGGTCCAACCAGGAGTACACCGTCGGCGAGGCGTGTGAACTCTGGCTGTGGCGCCGCGACACCCGCGCTGAACGCGTTGAACAGATCATCAGTCGGGACGTCGGCATGGCGCAGTGGCCGCACGTGTGGGGCGCCGTCACCGAACTACGCACCGACCTCCTCGACGCAGTTCTCGCCTCGCCGCACCGCATCCATCGCTTCGACCGCAATGACCCCAGCTGGGAGGTTCCCGGTCGCGCGCTGCAGGCTTGGCTCCCCCGCCAACGCACCCGGTACGCCGAACTTGTCGCCCAAGCGGCCGCCGATCAGCGCATGCCCGAGTGGGTGCGGGTGAAAGCCGTGTCCACACTCAGTCGCATCCCCGGCGCCGGTCGCGCCGCGCTCGAACCGTTCCTCGAGCACGACAATGTCCTGCTCCAGGAAGCCGCACTGGCCGGCTTGGCCTGGACCGATTCACCGCAGGACGCCTTGCCCATCCTGCTCGCCCATGCCGGTGACGATCGCGCACGGGTGGCGATGTACACCGTCAGCCGGGCGGCTCGGTTCGTCCGGCCGAGCGTGTTGCCCGGCGTGCTGCATCCGATCCTGAGCAGTGATGGCGCGAAGGTGACCTCGCGTAAGGAGGCCGCGCGACTGCTTGGCTCACTGCGCGCGCCCGGAGCGAGCGCCGTACTGGCTGATGCTTGGGCCGGGGCGCATCGGGACGTGCGAGCCGCGATCACCGGTGCCGCGTCGCTTTACCTGCTGCACGAGCCCGCGAGCTGGGCGCTGCTCCAGGACGCGGTCCACGACAGCGACGCCACCGCGACCGTGTTGACGCAACGACCGGCGTACGGAATGGCGACGAAGTACCGGACCCGGTACGCCGAGTTGGTGGTCGCGGTCACCAACCGGCCCGAGACCGAGGTGGTGCGGAGTGCTCTGCTCGCGCTGCCGCGGTGGGCCCCGTGGAGTCCGTCGGTGGCACCCGTCTGCGCCGGCTTCATCGCCGACCTGAACTCCAAGGTCTGGAGTGCGGCGACCTTCGCACTCGTCTCCATCGTGGCCACCAATCCGGGTCTCGGTCTGGACGATCTGCAATCGGCCGTGCGGCTGCTCGTCCGCGCCGAGAACGACCCCCACCTGCCGAACGCCACGCCCGACCGTGATCACCCGGCGCGCCAACGCCTGGCCATGCTCGGCCAACGCCTCATCGGGGTGCTGCAGAACAAGCCCGCGGAATCCCGGCAGGCGCTCAAGGTGATCGCGGCCGAGCTGGACACCCCGGAGCTCCTTGACCTGCGCCTGGACCTGCTGGTCCGCGACATCGCCTGGGACCAGCTCACCGCCGAACTCCCCACCCTGATCGACGCCGTCGCCGGTCGGCCGATCGTTGCCTACAACACCGCGTTCCGGCTCGGCGCCCGGCTCGGCCAGTCCCATCCGCACTGGACCCCGGACCAGCTCGAACCAACGGCTCGCGAGCTAGTGCACTCCGACACGCTGATGGGCGGTCTGCTCGCCGCGACGATCATCGGCAACGCCGGCCGCCGTACCGGCTGGGCTCCCGTGTGGCGTGAGTTGCTGGTTGCCCTGCGCAACCACCCGGAGGCCGACGTACGGCAGGCGGCCTTGGAGACGGTGACTGCGACAGAGGACTAGCTCTCGTTCTTCTCGGCTTGCTGCTGGGCGGCGCGTTTGCGGCGCTTGCCTTCGTGCATGGCAACGACGCGGGCGATCGGGATCGCGCGGCCTTCCTCCAGTACGTCCTCGGGGAGGGACTGCGGTGCAGGGAGTTGGCTGGCCCAGCGGTCGGTGCCGGCGAGCTGGTCGACCGCGGTCTTGACGGTGAAGTCGCGGGGCGTCACCCGGTCGAGGTCGTCCCAGCCGACCGGGAACGACACCGTCGTACCGGGCCTGATCCGCGGGCTGTAGGCGGCGACCACGGTCGCGCCGCCGGCCCGCGTCGAGTCGACGAACACCTTCCCGTGCCGGTCCTCCTTGATGTACGCCGTCGTTGCCACCTCGGGGTCGATCCGCTCAGCTCGCGCGGCGATCGCTCGGGTCGCCGCGGCCGCGTCCTCGATCGACACCGCGTCGTCGATCGGGACGATCACGTGCACGCCCTTCGCCCCGCTCGTCTTCACCGCGCCGGTCAGCCCGGCATCGGCCAGCGCCTGCCGCACCAGGAAGGCCGCCTGCACCGCCTTGGCGAAGGTGTCATCACCTTCGGGCGGATCCAGATCCAGCACCAGGTGCGTGACGTGGTCAGGACGGTCGATGCGCCGCAAGGTCGGGTGGTACTCCACCGCCCGCTGATTGGCGAACCACAAGAGCGTGCGGCGGTCGTCGCACAACGCGTACGACACCTCGCGCTTCGAAGCCTCCGCCCACACCGTGGTCGTCTTCACCCACTCCGGCGTGTACTTGGGCACGTTCTTCTGCATGAACGCCGGCTGCCCCGGCCGGATCCGCATCACCGACAACGGCCGCTCCCGCAACTCGGGCAGCATCCACTCCCGCACCGCGTCCAGGTAGTCGACCAGATCCCGCTTGGTCGCCTCCGCCCCATCGAACAACGGCTGATCCAGACTGGTCAGATCAACGCCGTCCCGCGTCTCATCCACCTTGCTCGCCATCCCCCGACCTTACGTCGGCCGAGGTGTACCGAGTCAGAGAATCCTGAGGAGCGCGTCGAGGACCAACTGGTCCTCTCCGGGTTGGAGGGTTTGGGGGTTGAGGGCGATCTCGTCGTCGCGGAGGCGGAAGGTACCGACGGCGATCCGGGGGTCGCCGTCCCAGAGGGCGTCGATCACGCGTTGGCGATCGGGCAGCCGGATCACGCAGCGGCCGTGGGGTTGGCCGGCCTCGCTCGGATAGCCCCGGTACGCCGTGATGCCGGGCACGCCTCGGAGCCCGGTGAGCCAGAGGTCCACCGAGCGTTCGTAGCCGGCGATGATCGCGTCCTCGTCTTGCTCCAGGGTCCATTCGACTGCGGCCAGGAGGCCGGCGAGATCCTCCTTGCCCACCTTCATCCCGCGACCGATCTCCTGGTGCGGCGATGCATGCTGTCGGCAACGATCTACCAACCATTGTTTCCCCAGTACCAGGCCGGTCGTCTGTGGGCCGCGCAGCCCCTTTCCACCACTCACGATCACCGCATCAGCGCCGACCTCGGTGGTGAACTGCCACAGCGAGGCGACCCGCGGAATCTGCGCGGCCGCGTCCACGATCACCGGCACACCGGCCGCCCGACCGATCCGCACCACGTCCTCGATCGGGAGCGCGCCAGCCGCGTAGTGCGCGCCGGCGAACCACAGCACACACGCAGGACGCCGTACCAGCGCGGCCTCCAGCTCCGCCGCATCCGCGCCGACCTCGATCACGCGTGCGCCGGTGAGGCGGGCCGAGTAGTCGTAGCCGTTGCGTTGGGAGGCGAACATGACCACCTCGGCGTCGACCGGGAACGCCTGCGCGGGCTCACCGATGCAGGACGCGACCACGAGCGTGATCGCGGCGGCCGCTCCAGCCGTCACGCACGCGGCTTCGTTGCGGGTCAACGAGGCCAAGCGGTCGCCGACCTGCTCGTAGAGCTCGGGCAGATCGACGAAATGCGCCGCCGCCTCGACCATCGCCTGTACGACGGGCGGCGGCATCACCGAACCGCCGAGCACCGTGACCGTGGCGTTCGCGTTGATCACCGGGCGGATCTTCATCGGATGAACTTCGACATCGCCGGTACGCCGGACAACCCCGCGAGCCACGCGTCGTAGAAGTCGGCGTCGGTCCCGTCGAAATGCGTCACCGCGTACGGCTCACCGAACGGAAGCGCATCAACCAACGGCGCGTACCAGTCCGCGTCCTCGACGCCGACCAATGTCCGCGCAGTCACCGCCGGCGCGTGCCGGATCGGGTCGAAGTAGGACAGCGTCCGCCCCACGACCTCGGCCGACGACCCCGCCCGCAGGTGATCGTTCAACTCTTCCAGCGGGTAGTGGCTGGAGAACTGCCGCGCCTCCATCGCCCGGTACAGCACCAGGTCCGAAACCCGTACTGCGTGGATGGCCGGCCGCCGTGCCGCGGTCAGAATCGCCAGCTCGTTCCCGACCACCGCGACCCGGGCCGGATCAACCTCGGACAGCCCGAGCAGGAACTCGGCCGCCCGCACGCAGTCGGCCGCGATCCCGCGGTAGATGTACGTCGCCGGATCATCGATCCCCAACGTCAACAGCCCGGGATACGCCGCCTGGAAGAACTCGTCGGCCAGCCGCTGACCACGATGCATCAGGGTCAGTACGACGTACCGGCTGCGGTCGTTGGGATGCGCCATGTTGTTGACACTCCCGTACCGCGGGACCTGCAGCAGGGCCGGGAACGGCCCCTCCCCCACCGGGATGCTCAGCGAACCGAACACGCGATAAGGCCCGACGCTGGTCAACCGCACCGCGTACGTCGTCGCCTCGTCATTCGTCCGCTGCGGGACCAGGTCGAGCACCGGGCGAGCCGGGATCGCGGCCAGCTCGTCGTCGAGGGCTTGCCAATAGGCGGAGAAGTCCATTCAGATCACCGGCTTCAAGTGGTCGGCCAGGAAGTTCTCGACCACCCGCATCACTCCCGGCAACCCGGCATGATGCGCGCAGTTCGGATAGGTGTGCAGGCTCTTCGAGCAGGTCAGCACCCGATGGAGTGCGAACCCGGTCTCCGGTGGACAGACGTCATCCTCCAGCCCGAGGTAGATCATCGTGGGCGCTTTCACGGCCGGGGCAAAGTTCAGCCCGTCGTAGTACGCGACCGTTTCCCGAACGCGATCCACGTCCTTGGGATGCAGCCGCAGGTACTCGTTGATCTCCTCATACGGATACGAACGCGTGAGGGTCGGCGCCGTCATGATCCCGCACAGGTACGGCGCTCCGCAGGCGACCGCCTTGATCACGTCGGGCCGGAGTGCCGCCGTACTGATTCCGAGTCCGCCACCCTGACTCGACCCCGCCAGCCCGATCCGCTCGCCGTCGACCTCAGGTCGTTCCAGCAGAAGGTCAACCGCGCGAACGACGTCCAGGTAGAAGCCGCGATACCCATACGTGTTGTGATCCACGATGTTGTTCGTCAGCAGGCCTGGGTAGCCCGGGTTGAAGACCGCGTTCGACCGCAGCTTCCCGCGCGGCGCGACCGCGAGCGCGGCGTACCCGAGCTCGGCCCATTCCTTCGGGATCGTCGGCTCGGAGATATACCCAGGGATCGTGATCAGCCCCGGGTACGGCACCGCGCCGGCCCGCGGGACGGCGTACCAGCCGCTGACCCGCAGCCCACCGAAGCTCACGTAGGAAACGTCGTACACGACCACGCGCTCGGTGGACAGCGTCGGCATCTCGACGAGCACCGGATCCAGCGGGTACGACGCGCAGTCGGCCAGCCCGGCCGCCCAGAACTCGTCGAAGTCGGCCGGCCGTTCGACCGGAACGGGTGTGTTCTCCAGGTCTCTCAAGACGCAACCTCCTGTCTCGGCGCCTGCACGGCGGCGCCATCCGAAGCCCCGAACAAGTGCAGACGCTGCGGATTGAATCCCACGTAGACCGGCGCATCGTGGCCGAGCCGGAACGGCGTGGGAACGCGTGCCTTCAGCAACTCACCCTCGATCCGCACGGTCACCAGTACGTCGGGACCGAGCGGCTCGGACACGAAGACCCGGCCCTGGCGATACCCGGCGACCGGGGTCGGCGACAGCGACACGTCCTCGGGCCGGATCCCGAGGACGACCGCGGGATCAGCCGGCTGATCGCCGTACAGGGTGATCTCCTGGGTCAGCGCCTCGCTGCGGAACATCCGGACGCCGTCGACATCGGCCAGTGAGCCGCTGATGAAGTTCATCGGCGGTGAGCCCATGAACGACGCGACGAACCGGTTGGCCGGCCGCTCGTAGATCTCCTCCGGGGTCGCGCACTGCTGGATGATGCCGTCCCGCATCACCGCGATCCGGTCCGACATCGTCATCGCCTCGACCTGGTCGTGCGTCACGTAGATGAACGTCCGCGCGACATCCACATGCAGCCGCTTGATCTCCGCACGCATCAGCACCCGCAGTTGCGCGTCCAGGTTGGACAGCGGTTCATCCAGCAGATACGCGCCGGCATCGCGAACGATCGCCCGGCCGAGCGCCACCCGCTGCCGCTGCCCGCCGGACAGCTCGCGCGGCTTCCGTTCCAGCAGGTCCTCGATGTCGAGGGTGCGCGCGGCCTGCAGGACCTGCTCATCGATCTTTGCCTTGGGCACCCGCATCATCTTCAGCGCGAACCCGATGTTCTGCCGGACCGTCTTGTGCGGGTAGAGCGCGTAGCTCTGGAACACCATCGCGACGTCCCGCTTGTTCGCCGGCAGCCAGCTGACCGGCTTCCCGTCGAAGAACACGTTCCCACTCGTGGCGCGCTCCAGCCCGCAGATCATCCGCAGGGTGGTGGACTTCCCGCAGCCGGACGGACCGACGAGCGTCAGGAACTCCTGGTCCTCGATGGTCAGGTTCAGGTCGTCGACGACCAGCTTGCTGCCGAACGACTTGGTGATGCCTTCGAGTCGTACCTCTGCCATCGTCTCAGCCCTTCACAGATCCGGCGGCCATCCCCTGAACCAGCTTGCGCTGGAAGAGCAGGGCCAGTACGAGTGGTGGGACGACCGCCAGCACCCCGGCTGCGGCCATCACCGTGAACTGGGTGTTGAAGTCGGTGGCGAAGTTCGCCGCCACCACGGGGATCGTCTTCGCGGCCTTGGTGCTGGTCAGGAACAACGCGAACATGAACTCGTTCCACGCCGTCATGAACGCGAACACCGCCGCCGCGACCAGCCCCGGCGCCGCGACCGGCAGGAACACCGACCACATCGTCCGGAACCAGCCGCACCGATCGACCCGCGCCGCCTCCTCCAGCTCCCGCGGAACCGACCGGAAGAAGTCCTTCAGGATCCAGATCGTGATCGGCAGCGCGAACGTCGTGTACGACAGGATCAGCGCCAGATACGTGTCCAGCAACCCGAACTGCCGCATCAGCAGATAGAACGGGATGATGATCGCGATGCCCGGCACCATCCGCGTCAGCAGATACAGCACCAGCAACACCTGACTGCCCTTGAACTTCAGCCGGCTGAACGAGTACGCCGCGAACGTCGCCAGCGCCAGATTCAGGACGGCGGTCGCCGACGCCACGATCAGGCTGTTCCGCAACGAGTACGGCGTCTCCGACACCGCGCGCCCACCGACGAGTTGCTGCGCCGCATCCGGATTCACGAACCCCAGATAGTTCTCCAGCGTCGGATGCACCGGCACCCAATGCGGCGGTACGGCGATCGCGTCGGCCTCGTGCATGAAGCTCATCGCCACGATCCAGTAGAACGGCAGCACCAGATACAACCCGAACGCGATCGCCAGCACATACAACGCGATCTTCTTCCACGGAATCCGGTACCGGAGCGGAATTTGCACGACGGTGCTCATACCTCGAAATTGCCTTTCCGGTAGAGGAGGCCGATGTAGCCGACGGAGATGATCAGGGTGATCGCGGTGATGACCCAGGCGTAGGCGCTGCCGAGGCCGAAGTCGGTGAAGGTCAGCACGGTCTGGACGTCGAGCAGGGCGATCGTGGTGGTCGCGTCGCCGGGACCGCCGCCGGTGAGGACGTAGATCGTGTCGAAGGCACGGAAGGCGTTCATGGTCTCGAGGATCAACACGATGAGGAGCGGGTGCAGGAGCCAGGGGACGGTCACCTGGGTGAACCTTCGGAAGGCTCCGGCGCGGTCGACGGTTGCGGCGTCGTACAGCTCAGAAGGGATGGTGGACAGGCCCGCCAGGAGGATGATCACCGAGAAGGGCAGGGTGTTCCAGACTTGTGCCAGGGCGGTGAAGAGGAAGGCACCGGTGCCCGAGGTGAGCCAGGCCTGGTAGCTGTCGATCAGGCCCAGTTGCATCATCAGGCCGTTGAGAGCGCCGGTCTTGGCGTCGAAGATCGTGCGCCACATCAGGCCGTTCACGACGCCGGGCATTGCCCAGGGCAACAAGGCGAGGCTGAGCAGCAGGCCACGACCGCGGAAGCGTTCGTTCAGGACCAGAGCCAGGATGAGCGCCAGGATCACGGTCAGGCCCAGGACGACCAGCACGAACAACGCGGACACCTTCAGCGCCGACAGGAAGGCGTCGTCGCTGAACAGGGCCTTGTAGTTGTCCAGTCCGATGAACCGTTTCGCCCGCGGGCGCTTGAGGTTGTTGCGCTGCAGGCTGACGTAGAACGAGTAGCCGATCGGGTACGCGACCAGCAGGGCGATCACCGTGATGGCCGGGGCGTTCAGTGCCCAGGCCTTCCCGGTGTCGCCGAGCGGCCGTCGTTCGGTCAGGACACTCACGTCAGGAGTACTTCTTCTTGAGGGTCTCGGCGGTCTGCGCCAGGCTCGCCACAGCGGCAGGAGGCTGAACCTGGTTGCTCAGCACGCCCTGGACCACCTTGTGCATCTCGGTCTCGAACTCGGTGTACCAGGCAACGCCCAGCACGTTGCGCGGCCGGGCGATCTCGGCCAGGTGGGCGTAGATCGCCGGGTCGGCGAACTTCTTCAGGGAGGCGTTGACCTCCGCATCCTTGGCCATGTCCTTGTAGGCGAACCCGAGTCCCCGTTCCTGGAACCAGAACTTGGCCGTGTTCGGCTGCTTGTTCGCGTCCAGCCCGCCGAGGTAGGTCAGCAGCTTGAACGCGTCGTCCTTGACCTCGGTGTCCTTGGCCAGCCCGTACATCCGGGTGTTGCTGATGGTCCCGTGCACCTTGCCGTCCAGGCTCGGCACCAGCGCCATCTTCATCTTGCCCGCGGCCTTGGACTTCTGCGGGTCGTTGTAGTCACGCAGCGCGTAGCGGGCACCGATCGTGAACGCGTACCGGTTCGCCTTCATCGCGTTGTCGACCGGAACCGGCAGCAGCTGCAGCGACGCCGGGTCGAGCACCTTCGACTTGTTCGCCGCGTTCTGCAGCCAGGTCAGCACATCTTTCGTCACCGTGTCAGTGGTGTTCATGATGGGCGCCTGCTGGTCGTCGAACAGGTTGCCGTTACTGGCGAAGACGAGCCCCCACACCCAGGCCCACCAGGTGTCGGACAGCTGGGCCGGCAACCCGATCGGGTGCTCCAGCAGACCTTGGCTCTTGATCTTGGCCGCCTGCGCCTCGAGCTCTTCCAGGTTGGCCGGCGGCTTGCTGAAGCCGGCCTTGGAGAGGATCTCCGCGTTGTAGATCAGGCAGTTCGAGTCGGTGTAGTACGGCAGGCCATAGCGCTTGCCCTGGTACGTCATCGCCTCCGCGTTGCCGGGGAAGATCGAGGCGTACACCTCGTCGACGCCGGGCAGCCCATCGATCGGTTGCAGATACTCGCCCTCGACCCAGGCGGCGAGCGAGTCGTCATAGACGTACAGGGCGTCCGGCCCACCGCCACCGGTGAACTCGGCCACGACCTTCTGCACGTACTGCGCGCTCGTGATCGGCGTGTAGTTCACCTTGATGTTGCTGGCCTGGGTGAAGCGGTCGAGGTTCTGCTGGACGAGAGTCGCCTCGTAGTCCCAGCCTTCGAACTTCACACTGCCGTCTCCGGCTGCCTGCTTGTCGTTCGAACAGGCGGCGAGCAGGGCGGGACCCGCAGTGGCGAGACCTGCGAGCTTCAGGACCTGGCGGCGGTTGAGCTCCATGATGTGGTTCCCTTCGCTAACTCTTGGGCGATGCGAAGCCGATAAAGACGTGTGGGACGTCCTTTGGGGTGGTGCTGCGCGGTTCCTTCGTCGCTGACCAGGCCGCCGGCGTCGAGGGTGCGGATCAGCCGGCGTCCGGACTGATCCGTGATGCCGAGCCGGTCGGCGAGCTCTCCAGGCGAGATCGCGCGGCCTTCCAGCTCGTGGTCGAGTGCCGCCAGCCGCGACACGGTGGCCGCGCTGAGACCGACGGTCTTCGCGAGCTGCTCGACGTGTTCGCCGTGCTCGCGGTAGGAGAAGCTGAGCGCCTCGCGGTCAGTGGTGGTCAGCGGACCCATCGGCCCGATGATCACCCCGCTGTCCTCGATCAGGTAGGCGCACGGCTCGTTCTCCTGCTCCGCCCGGGCCGCGGCCTGCTCGGCGAGCAGCACGCAGTTGCGGGCGGAGACGCCGACCCCGAATCCGGCCGACACCTGCGCACCGAGCGCCGTACCGGCTTCGGCGAGAGCCGGCACGGCGACCCAGTTGCGGGTCACGCGTTCGAACAGGGCCTTGTGGGCGAAGACGACGACGCCACGGCGACCCCGGTCCTCGATCCACGCGCCGGCGAACTCGGGGGTGTTCAGCAACAGGTTCATCAGGCCGACCCGGGCGCGCTCCTCGTCGGCCGCCTGCGAGATCAGGAAAACCCCGGCCGCGAACCGCTGGGCACTCGCCCGGTCCGACTCGATCCGCAGCGCGAGCTCGTGCAGCTCGGTCCGGATCGTGGTCGGCACCGGCATTCCGCTCATGATCCCGATCGCGTCGTCGGCCAACTGCTCCCGTACGGCGGCGCGCACGCTGATCACGTAGCCGCGATCGCCGAACCGGTGGAACGCCGTCCGGTGGAAGTCGAGGATCTGCTCGACCGACTGGGTCGGCGAATACGGCAGGGAGGCGATCTGGTCCTGATCGAGCTCGAGCGCACTCGCCACCGCCTCGACCGCCTCGGCCGGGAAGGTGTCGATGCTGACCGGTGTACGGCCCCATCCCTGCTGCTGCGCCCGGTAGAGCGCCAGCGTCAGGTCAAGCGCCGACGGCCGGATCACGCCGACCGGCAGCCCGGGCGGCAGCAGCTCGCGGCTGGCCGTGTACGGCACCGGCCCGGCTAGAAACCCGTCGAGCCGGGTCGTGCTCAGGAACTCCGCGACCTTCTCGCGGACGTCCTCCTCGTGGTCGTAGCTGACCCACTCCAGGTCGACGCCGCGCAACGTGCTGGCCGCCTCGCGGAACAGCACTCCGTGCGTCGCATGGGTGACAACCCCGATCACGATGGCCACAGAACTCCTTTTACGAACCATGTTCGGAAGTAACTCGTAAGTCCGATGCGGACCAACGTCCCCTGTCCAGCCAGGTCAGGTCAAGGGATGGGAGCAAAGAAAATCTGCTGGTAACACGCCGGGTTGCTACGTTGAGCCGGTGTCGTACGTCGAGCAGCTACCGGTCCCCGGACTGGCTGGTGTGGTCCGGACGGTCTGGATCCAGCGCACCGGCGCGACCGACCATGTCCACCGCCATCTGCCGACCGGCGGGGTCGAGATTCACTTCCCGCTCGGCGGCCGGCCGCGGCTGCTCGGACCGTTGACCGGGCCGACGATCGAGGTGATCCCGGCGCACACGACGCTCGTCGGCGTGCGGTTCCATCCCGGTACGGCGCCACCGCTGCCCGCCGTACTGGATGAACTGATCGACCAGCACCTGAGCCTCAACGACCTCTGGGGGCACACGGCCGATCGCTTGGTCGAGGCCATGGCGAAGTCCGCGACGCCTGAGCTCGCGTTGCGTTATCTGCAAGCGCATCTGTTGCGTGAGTTCCGCCGTACCGCCCGCGTGGATTCGCTCGTTCAGGAGGCCGTGCTGGCGTTGATGCCTTGGCGGTCGACGTCGATCGACGGGCTGGCGTCAGAGCTAGCGCTGTCCCCGAGCCAGCTCCGCCGCCGCTGTCTGCAGGCAGTGGGGACCACCCCGAAGGTGCTGCAGCGAACGCTGCGTTTTCAGGGGTTCCTGGCGCTGGCTCAGGCCGGCGCAACACCGTCTGGTCGTCGGGGAATCGACGGTACGGCGAGCCTCGCGATCGACGCCGGCTACGCCGATCAGGCGCATCTCAGTCGCGAGTGCCTCCGGCTGACGGGGGTCACGCCGACTCAGTTGCTCGGCGGTGAACTCGACCGGTGCGCCTGCGGCCACGACCACACGGCGTCGTACCAGCCCTTCCTGAAGATGCACGTTTTGTTCAAGAGCTAGCCGGTACGGCGCTCCTAGTCTCGACGGCATGGAGCTTCTGCACTGTCGTTCGGTCGCGGACGTGGTTGGCGCGGTCAAGAGCGGCCGTCGACTCGTACCGCGAGGCGGTGGGCATTGCTTCGTGGACCGGACCTCGGCCGCGGAGGTGGTGCTGGATCTGAGCGGGCTTCGCACGGTTGCGGTCGCACATGATGGAGTCGCGACGATCGGTGCCGGTGCGTTGCTGGGGCAGGTTTATCGCGAACTGCACGACGTCGGGCGGGCGCTGCCGGCCGGATGCGGACCGACGGTCGGGATCGCCGGGCTGACGTTGGGTGGTGGGATCGGGCTGGTCGGGCGCAAGTACGGGCTGACGTGCGATCGGCTGATCGGCGCGCAGGTCGTGCTCGCCGACGGCAGTGTCGTCGAGTGCGATGCCGATCGCGAGCCTGACCTGTTCTGGGCGCTGCGTGGTGCGGGTGGTGGACAGTTCGGAGTGGTGACGGAGTTCCGCTTCGACACCATTGCGGAGCCGATGATGACGCGCATCGCGGCTGACTGGTATGCCGCCGAGATAGAAGCCCTCGTCACGGCCTGGCAGGCGTGGGCGCCGGATGCTCCCGACGAGCTCACGCTGAACCTCACCGTCGACGGGGTGCAAGCCGTGCTGATCGGCGCAAGCCTTCTCCCTCTCGAACCGACCCGCGCTCTGCTGGCCGAATTCACATCCCTGGCCGGTACGGCGGTTCCGTTCGAGCTGCGCGCGGATGTGCCGCTGTCCGAGATCAAGGCGAGCTTCGCCGACGAGACGCCGTCCGAGACCGTGGAGATCCATTCGGAGTTCTTCGACCAGCCGTTCACCGGCGAGCTTGCCGGGCGGATGGCGTTCACCGCGATGGGTGGCGCCTACAACCGAGTCGCCACGGAGGCGACGGCGTTCGCCCATCGCAACGAACGGTTCCTGCTGGAGGCGCCGACCGCGTTGGCGAACGGCCCCGGCCATGTGTATCCGAATTTCCCCGATCTGACGTTGGCCGACGGGCCGACGGCGTACCACGGCGTGAATCTCGCCCGGCTGCGCGCGGTCAAGCAGGTCTATGACCCGGATCGGTTCTTCGATTTTCCCCAGGCAGTGTGAGAGGACGTTTCATGAGCAAGGTCATCGTTGCCCTCGCGGTCTCGGTGGACGGCTACATCAGTGGCCGGACACCGGACGGCGCGGACGAGTTCGGGCGTGGGCTCGGCGACGCCGGGATGCTGTTCGACTGGTACTTCAACGGCGATACCCCGAGCCAGGTGTTCGGCGACGGGTTCAAGCTGAGCGCGCCGAGTGCACGCATCTTCGACGAACTCGCCGCGCGAGATGGTGCGGTCATCTGCGGGCACGCGACGTACACGCACTCCAGCGACTTCGGTGGTGGGAGTCCGCATCCGTCCGCACCGCTGGTGGTGCTGAGTCACGAACCTCTTGAGGTCGGACCAAAACAGACGCTTGCCTCGAGCATCGAGGAAGCGGTCGAGGTCGCGCGGAAACTTGCCGACGGCAAGGATGTCGGGATCATGGGCGGCGGGGCTGTGACGTCCGCGCTCGCGGCCGGACTCGTCGATGAGCTCGTACTGCATCAGGTGCCGATCCTGCTCGGCGGCGGTCGCCGGTTCTTCCAGGAGCTTCCCGAACACATCTCGCTGCGGCTGATCGACGCCGTTCCGGCTCCGGGCGTGACACACCTGCACTACGAGGTGATCCGATGATCCTCGTCACCGGCGGACTGGGCATGATCGGCGCCGCGACCGCCCGCGCCCTCGTCGACCTCGGCCACGAGGTGGTCGTCACCGCACACCGTCGCAGCGAAGCCCCGTCGTTCCTGGCCGGCCGGGTCACGGTCGAGTCCCTGGACGTCACCGACCGGGACGCCTTCCTTGCCCTGGGCAAACTACATCAGATCACCGAGATCGTTCACCTGGCCGGAAGCATTCCGGCCGATGACCCGGTCGCGTTCTTCCGTCACGATCTCGCCGGTCTGCTGAACGCCCTCGACGCGGCGCGCGCCTGGGGAGTGCGCCGGTTCGCAGTGGCGAGCAGCCTCGGGAACTACATCGGCCGGCCCGAAATCCCTTGGCACGAAGAGCTTGCCATCCCGGACGCGGACCTGCCGCTGGCGATCATCGCCCTCAAGAAGGCCGTCGAACCGATCACCACCCAAAGCCTGCAAGGCACCGGGATCGAACCCGTCCTGCTCCGGATCGGCAGCATCTGGGGACCCCTGATGGATCCGGAGTCACCGATCATCACCATCGCGCCGTACGTCAGCGCGATCCTGCGCGGCGAGACCCCCGAGGCCCGGTACGCCGATGACGGCGGCGACTTCTGTTACGCGGCCGACGCGGGTCGCGCGATCGCACTCCTGACCACCGCCAAGACCCTGAACCACCGCATCTACAACGTCTCCAGCGGTAGCCGCTCCACCAACCGCCAGATCGCCGAAGCCCTACAGGCCATCACCCCCGGCCTCCACCTCGACCTCATCCCCGGCCGCCAATCCGGCCCCGGCGAAGACCCCTACCTGGACATCTCCCGCCTCACCGCCGAAACCGGCTACACCCCCTCCTACGACATCCCCGCCGCCGTAGCCGACTACGTCACCTGGCGCACCACCAACCCCCGCTGACCCCACCCACCCACCTCAGGCCAGCCCCAAATGCCCCGCGACACTCGCCAAGCCCGCCCAACGCAGCATCCCCCTAGCCCGAACCCCAACCCGAGTGCCGAGGCACGGTGGCTTCGGTCGCCGGGCAAGTCCCACACGGTGGCTTCGATCGCCGAGTGTGACAACCAGGTCGCCCGCAACCGTTTGCCGACAACACACTCCTCACACTCGGCGGACGACTGCTCACACTCGCCCAGCCAACCCCCTTCACCCGCACGGTGGCTTCGGTGGCGCGGCACGGTGGCTTCGGTGGCGGGAGGTGGTTGGGGTGGAGGGCGAGGCTCGGTGGTGGGGTCGGTTGTGTACCGGAGGACGGGTAGTGGTGGTGGTCGACGGGTCGTCAGGGGCCGTGCGGAGGCTCGCGGGACGAGGGATGGGGGCACCTCTACCCGTTCGTCGGTACACGATTAAGGAGTCGCTCGCCCGGGATTCGCCGGATACGGTCGGCGGGTGGAGGTTGAACCGGCGGTAAGAGTGGCCAAGGCGATCGCGGCGGCGGATGACGCGATCGTGCTCAATGCGTCGAACAAGGTGGTCCTGCGGTTGCTGCCGCAGGACGTGGTTGCGCGGGTCGCGTTGGCGGATGAGCACGGGTTCGAGCGGGAGTTGGAGCTCGGCCGGCGGCTGGCGATGGGTGGTTATCCGGCGGTCGCGCCGGCTGACCCGAAGGTTTATGAGCAGGACGGCATTTCGGTCTGCTTCTGGCGGTACTACGAACCGCAGGCGCCCGTTCCGCCAGACGAGTTCGCGGCCGCGTTGCACCGACTCCACGAGGGGCTGCGCGAGGTCGACGTACCGGCGCCGCATTTCATGGATCGGGTGGTGGAAGCGACGTATGTGCTGGCGAATCCGGCCCTCTCGCCGAACGCGCCTGACGCCGATCGCGAGTTTCTCGTGACGACGCTGACCAAAGCCAGCCAGGCGGTCCTTAAGGCGGGTGCCCCGGAGCAACTGCTGCACGGCGAACCGCATCCGGGGAACCTGCTCAGTACGACGGACGGCCCGCTGTTCATCGACTGGGAGACGGTGTGCCGTGGGCCGGTCGAGTTCGACATCGCTCATGCACCGGAAGAGATCGCGAACCACTATCCCGGAATCGATCGCGATCTGGTGCGGCAGTGCCGACTGCTGATGCTCGCGATCATCATCGCCTGGCGATGGGAGCTTGGCGACCAACTCCCCAACGGCGACGCGCAGCGTGCGGAGTTCACGGCACGGCTGCGCGCCGAGCTCAGCGGGGTTTAGCCGCCGGAGACGCCGATCTCGGCGTCGGCCAGATCCTCGGTGAGGCCGTCGGTGTTGTCGAGCCAGCCGTGCGGGAGGATGACGCGCTCGCGCGGGCTGCCCTGGCGGCCGCGCGGAGCACCGAGCTCCGCGGTCGGGAACGGAACGGTCGGATCGAGCTGACCGAGTAGCTCGTCCAGGCGGGCGAGCGTATCGACCATGCCGAGGGCTGCGCGCAGCTCGCCGCCGGCCGGGAAGCCCTTGAGGTACCAGGGCACGTGCTTGCGGAAGTCGCGCAGACCACGCTGCTCCCCCATCAGGCTGGCGAGTAGCTCGCCGTGCCGGCGCATGACGGTCGCGACCTCACCGAGGCTCGGCAGGTTGAGCGTCTCGCCACCGGCGAAGGCCACCGCGAGATCGCGGAACAACCACGGGCGCCCGAGGCAGCCGCGGCCGACGATCACGCCTGCACAGCCGGTCTCGGCGACCATCCGGAGCGCGTCACCGGCCTCCCAGATGTCGCCGTTGCCGAGGACCGGGATGTTCACGTGCTCGACCAGCTCGGCGATCTTCGTCCAGTCCGCCTGACCCGAGTACGCCTGCGCCACCGTCCGGCCGTGCAGACCGATCGCCGCCGCCCCCGACTCCTCGGCGATCCGGCCGGCGTCGAGGTAGGTCTGGTGGTCGCTGTCGATGCCGATCCGGGTCTTCATGGTCACCGGGATCCCGTACGGCGTGGCCGCCTGGACCGCCGCTTTCAGGATCGCGCCGAGCAGATTGCGCTTCCACGGCAGCGCTCCGCCGCCACCCTTGCGGGTGACCTTCGGAACCGGGCAGCCGAAATTCAGGTCGATGTGAGCGACGCCGTACTGGTCACACAACAGCTGCACGGCCTTGCCGATGTAGACCGGATCGACGCCGTACAGCTGCACCGACCGAACCGTCTCGCGCTCGTCGAACGTGAGCATGTCCAGCGACTTGGGGTCGCCCTCGACGATCCCGCGCGACGTGATCATCTCGCACACGTACAGCCCGGCACCCTGCTCAGCGCACAACCGCCGGTACGCCGCGTTGGTGATCCCGGCCATCGGCGCGAGCACCACGGGCGTATCGATGGTCAGATTGCCGAGCTTCAACATGATTCAGGCCTTCGCGACGAGGATCTTGCCGTCGCCAGAGATTCGAGCGTTGTGGGGTACGACCGCGTTCGCGGTGGTGGTGACATCGCAGCGGATGCCGTCACCACTCGATGGTACGACGGCCACCGGGTTCATCGTGCAGGTGATCTTCGAGGCGTCCGGGACCGCGCGCAGCACCGCGTCGACGACCTTCTCCTTGACCACGGCAACTTGTTCGGAGGTGAACTTGTACGACGCGTTGTACGGCTCGGCGTCGACGGTCAACGTGCCGGTGAACGACTGACCGGCGTACGTGACCGTGCATTTCAGCGTGTGCTTCCCGGGCTTGTCCGCGGCGTCCAGGCCAGGGCAGTTGACGGTGGTCTTGGCCGCCTTGCCCGCGGTGATCTGGGTCTGCTTGGCGATCGCGAAGCGGATCCGGTTGGCCAGCGGCGCGTCGTCAGCCGGCGCCCCCGTGACCACCGGGGCCGGCCACGGCTTCGAGGGCGTCGGCAGCGGCTTGAGGGTCGGCGTCGACGCGGTCGGGATCGGCGCCGACGACGGCACCGAAGGACCGGAGCTGTTCGGCGCGGACGGGTTCGAGCCCGCCTTGGGATCAGTGTCGGAGCAGGCGGCCAGCAGGAAGACGGCCAGCGCCGACACCCCGAACACAGCCAGACCGAACCGCAGACGCTCGCCCATCACCTTCACGTCAGCAACCCACCAGCGCCTGGGCCAGGTACCCGGTGACCTCGCTCAGGGCGACCCGCTCCTGCTTCATCGAGTCGCGCTCACGGATCGTGACCGCGTGGTCCTCGAGCGTGTCGAAGTCCACGGTGATGCAGTACGGCGTACCGATCTCGTCCTGGCGGCGGTAACGGCGGCCGATCGCACCGGCGTCGTCGAAGTCGACGTTCCAGTTCTTCCGCAGCTCGGTGGCCAGATCGCGAGCCTTCGGCGACAGGTCGGTGTTGCGCGACAGCGGCAGCACGGCGGCCTTGACCGGCGCGATCCGCGGGTCGAAGCGCAGTACGGTCCGCTTGTCGACGCCGCCCTTCGCGTTCGGCGCCTCGTCCTCGGTGTAGGCGTCGAGCAGGAACGCGAGCACGTTGCGGGTCAGGCCGGCCGCGGGCTCGATCACGTACGGCGTCCAGCGCTCGCCCTTCTCCTGGTCGAAGTACGACAGGTCGGCGCCGGAGTGCTTGGAGTGCGTGGACAGGTCGAAGTCGGTGCGGTTCGCGATGCCCTCGAGCTCGTCGAACTCCTTGCCGCCGAAGTTGAACCGGTACTCGATGTCGACGGTGCGCTTCGAGTAGTGGCTGAGCTTCTCCTTCGGGTGCTCGTAGAAGCGCATGTTGTCCGGGTTCAGCCCGAGGCCGGTGTACCAGTCCCAGCGCGCCTTCAGCCAGTACTCGTGCCACTCCTCGTCGGCGCCCGGCGCGACGAAGAACTCCATCTCCATCTGCTCGAACTCGCGGGTCCGGAAGATGAAGTTGCCCGGGGTGATCTCGTTGCGGAAGCTCTTGCCGATCTGGGCGATGCCGAACGGCGGCTTCTTGCGCGCGGTGCCCATCACGTTGGCGAAGTTCACGAAGATGCCCTGGGCGGTCTCCGGGCGCAGGTAGTGCAGGCCCTCCTCGGACTCGACCGGGCCGAGGTAGGTCTTCAGCAGGCCGTTGAACATCCGCGGCGCGGTGAAGGTGCCCTTGTTCCCGCAGTTCGGGCAGGCGATCTCGGCCAGCTCGACGGTCTCGGGATCCTTGTTCTTGCGCCGGGCGTAGTCCTCGCGCAGGTGGTCGTCACGGAACCGCTTGTGACACGACTGGCACTCGGTCAGCGGATCGACGAACTCCTGCAGGTGACCGGAGGCCTCCCAGACCTTGGTCGGCAGGATCACCGAGGAGTCCAGGCCGACGATGTCGTCGCGGCTCGTCACCATCGAGCGCCACCACTGGGTGCGGACGTTGTTCTTCAGCTCGACACCGAGCGGACCGTAGTCCCAGGCCGACTTGGTTCCACCGTAGATCTCGCCGCAGGGGTACACGAAGCCTCTGCGCTTGCTGAGGCTGACGACGGCATCGACGGTTTCCACGGGCACTTTTGAACTCCAGAAACGGGCACAGGTCGGGTACGGAAAGGACCAGGCTATCGGTCCGGGGTGGCCAAAGTCGCATTCAGTGGATGCGTGACTGCTACGGCAGCAACCCGGTCCGGTCGACGGCCAGGTCCTCGTAGGCGGTGGGCTCGTCGATTGCCTGCGACAGCAGCGGTACGGCGGTCAGCTTCACCTCGTACGGCGAGAGCGCGCGCCGGTAACTCCCGACGTTCACGAACTCCAGGTTCAGCGCCAGCAGCTCCGGGTCATCGAGGTTCCGACCAGTCTGCGCCGCCACGAACCCCTTCTGCCGGCTCAGCACCTCGACGGCCGCGTCCAGCCGGACCGCGAACTCCACCTGTTCGGTCTCCGGCACCCGGAACCTGATCACGACGAACACGCGCTCACCCTATGTCCACGCGCCCGCCCAGCCAGATCCCGCCCTCGTCGGAGAACCGCAACACGATCTCCGACGGACTCCCCATCGCCTGCCCCTGCTTGACCCGGATCGGCCCGTCCCCCACCCAGCCGTTCTCCCGCAGCCCGAAACATAACGCGGCCGCGGCGATCCCGGTGGCCGCGTCTTCGGGGTAGCCCGACGACCGCGGGAACTGCCGCGCCCGGAACACCTGTCCGGCGGCGGATTCAACGGCGTACGGGTAGAGCCCGGTCGACCCGATCAGTTTGCAGACCTCCTCCACCCGGCTGAAGTCCGGCTGCAGGCCGTCGAGGATCTCCACGCTGCTGACCGGCACCAGCGTCTTCACCCGGCTGGTCCGCGCATTCCGCACCGGAGCGGCCGCGAGCTGCTCTGCCGACAGGCCCAAGACGTCCAGTACGGCGGCCACTCCGTCGTACTGGACTGGCTCGACCACGCCCTCGTCCTGCGTGACCTCCACCAGGCGGTCGTCGCTCGGCCCGCTCACTCGTGCGGTGACCGGGCCGCTGCGGGTCCACACCCTCACCTCGTCACGCGGCAGCCGGCCCAGGCGGTCGAGCAGCCAGACGGCGCCGACCGTGGCGTGACCGCACATCTCCATCTCGTGGTTCGGTACCCAGAACCGCAGTCCGAGGTCGAAGCCTTCCGGCGTACCGACGACGAAGCCGCTCTCGTGCCCGGAGGATCGGGCGACCGCCTGCATCTCGTCGTCGGACATCTCGTCGGCGTCGACCACGATCGGGGCCGGGTTGCCGCCGCCGGGTCCGGCCGGGAACACGCGCACCAGGTGGATCATCGGTTCCACGGTACTGAGCAGTTCGCCGGACCTGGAACAATGGGCCCATGAGTTCCCCCAGCAGTCAGCCGGTGAGCCCGCTCCGGCAGCGGATCACCAAGATCAGTTACCCGTACGTCGCGCGGCTGCACGGGATGCCGAAGCTGACCCTGCCGATCATCACCGGTGTGCTGGCGCTGGTCGGAGTCTTCGCTCCGGTCCCGGCCGCCGTACCGGCCCTGATCCTGCTGGCCCTGGTGCTCGGCTGGCTGGCGTTCCTGTCCTGGCCGGCCGTCACGACCGGCCCGAAGTTCCTGCGGATCTTCTCGATCCTGGTGATCCTGCTGTTCGCCGTCTCCCGGATCGCGGGAGCCTAAGCGCTCACCAGTCGTGGACGGTTCCGTCCGCGAGCCGGTTGACCGGCAGGTAGGCCGGTGCGTAGGGGTGGGCGGCGGCCAGCTCGTCGTCCAGCTCCACACCGATGCCCGGTGCGTCGCCCGGGTGCAGGTGCCCGTCCGCGAACGTGAACGCATGCCGGAACACGTCCTCGGTCGCGGCGGTGTATCCGGCGTACTCCTGGATGCCGAAGTTGTGAATCGCCAGGTCGAGGTGGATCGCGGCCGCCATGCCAACCGGCGAAATGTCTTCCGGTCCGTGAATCGCGCTCTTGATCTGTTGCTGCGCTGCGAAGTCGAACAGCTTCTTCAGGGGTGAAACGCCCCCGAAGTGTGTGACGGCGGCACGGACGTAGTCGATCAGCTGCTCGTTGACGAGCGTGCGGAAATCGAACACGGTGTTGAAGACCTCGCCGATCGCGAGCGGGGTCGTGGTCTTGCTACGGACCAGCCGCAGACCCTCCTGGTTCTCGGCCGGGGTGCAATCCTCCAGCCAGAACAAGTCATACGGCTCCAGGTCCTTACCCAACCGGGCCGCCTGAATCGGCGTCAGCCGGTGGTGCGAGTCGTGCAGCAGCGGCAGGTCGGGGCCGAACTCGTTCCGCACGGCCTCGAAGACGGTCGGCATGTGGCGCAGGTACGCGCCCGTGTCCCAGTCCTCGACGAGCGGCCGCGGGTGCCCGTCCGGACTCACCTCGGGTTCGCCATGGACGCCGTACACGCGCTTCAATCCCGGTACGCCGGTCTGGATCCGGATCGACTGGTATCCCTGCTCCATCCGCTCGCGGACCGAGTCGAACAGCTCAGGTAGGTCGCGGCCGTTCGCGTGACCGTACGTGCGGACGCGATCACGGCTCGCGCCACCGAGCAGTTGGTAGAGCGGCAGGTTCGCCACCTTGGCCTTGATGTCCCACAGCGCCACGTCCACGGCCGCGATCGCCGCCATCGTGACCGGGCCGCGCCGCCAGTACGCACCGCGATAGAGCGACTGCCAGGTGTCCTCGATCTTGTGTGGATCGAGGCCGATCAGCAGCGGCGCGACGTGGTCGCGCAGGTAGCTGACCACGGCGAGCTCGCGACCGTTGAGGGTCGCGTCGCCCAGCCCGGTCACGCCGTCGTCGGTGGTGATCCGCAACGTGACGAAGTTGCGGCCCGGGCTGGTGACGACGACGGACGCATCGACGATCTTCATGTGCTTAGCCTTTCGTGGCGCCGGCCGTGAGGCCGGCAACGAGATGTTTCTGTGCCAGTACGGCGACCACAACGACCGGAACGGTCATCACGGTCGAGGCGGCCATCAGGCCGCCCCAGTCCGTCCCGGCGTACGAGATGAACGAGAACAACGCGACCGGCACGGTCATCGTGTGCTCGTCGGACAGGATCAACGCGAACATGAAGTTGTTCCAGCTCGCGACGAACGCCAGTACGGCAGCGGTCGCCGTACCGGGTGCTGCGAGCGGCAACGCGATCCGGCGGAACGCTCCGAACGCGGTGAGTCCGTCGACGCGGGCCGCCTCCTCGAGCTCGATCGGCAGCCCTTCGAAGAACCCGATCATGATCCACAGGATCAACGGCACCGAGACGAACATGTGGCTGAGGATCAGCACGGTGTAGCTGCCGACGAGCCCAGCCCGCGCGAAGAGGTAGTACCAGGGCACGAGCAGCGAGATGGCCGGCACGATCCGCGCCACCAGTACCAGCGAACCGGCTCGGTGCATCCGGAACCGCCCGACCGCCCAAGCAGCCGGTACGGCGATGATCGCCGATAGCACCGTGGACGTCACGCCGACGATCAGCGAGTTCAGCATCGACGGCAGGATCCGGTCGTCGGCCAGGACCGCGCGGAAGTTGTCCAATGTGGGGGCGAAGATCAGCCCGATGGACGGGTCGGTGACCTGCACGTTGGTTTTGAACGCGGCGGCGAACATCCAGACGATCGGCAGACTGAAGAACAGCGCCACCAGTGTGATCGCGATTCCGCGGAGTGTCTTCATGCGGTCCTCCGACGAAGCAGCATGACCACGCCGATGATGAACAGCGTGAACAGGACCAGTACCGCGGCAGCGAGGCCGTACTCCTGGTAGTCGAACGTGAGTCCGTACGCGTACACGTTGAGCGTCTCCGCCTCGAACGACGAACCACCGCCTGCGCCCTTGGTGGCGTAGATGATGTCGAACGTCTTCAGCCCGTCGACGGCTCGGAGGACAAGCGCGGTCGTGAGGGTCGGGCCGAGCATCGGCAGAACGACGTACCGGAAGCGTTGCCAGGCGTTGGCGCCGTCCATGCTGGCGGCCTCTTCCGGCTCGTCGGACAGTGTCGACAGGCCGGCCAGCAACAGCAGCGTCATCATCGGCGTCCACTGCCAGACGTCGATCAACACCAGTGTGGGAAGGGATCCGGAGACCGAGCCGAGGAATTCTTGCGGCGGGATACCGACGACGGCGAGCAGGTGGTTCGCGACGCCGTTGGTTGGGTCGAGGATGAGCAACCACAGGATGCCGATCGCGACCGGCGTCGCCAGCAGCGGGATGATCAGGACGGTCCGCACCCAACGGATGCCGCGGAAGGCCCTACGCATCAGCATCGCCAACGCCAGCCCGAACACGGTCTCCAGCGCGACGGCACCGACGGTGAACCCGATCGTTCGCCAGACAGCCGGCCAGAACCTTCTGTTGTCGCTGAACGCATCCGCGAAGTTCTGCAGGCCGATGTGTTTGGCGCCGGCGTTCACAGCACCGAATGCGTCCGTGGTGCTGAGGTTCAGCGTGAACAGCAACGGGAAGATGATCATCGCGCCGACGAAGAGCAGGGCGGGCGACAGCATCAGCCATTTGAGGTGACGGTTGTCCATCAGGACTCCCGGTGCCGGTTGTCGCGAACAAGGAAGTCTTCGAACTCTTGGTCCGCGTCCCGCGCGACCGGAGCAACGTCCTCCTGCAGTACGGCGGACACCAGCGGCCGGCCGACGATGTCGCGCGCCCGGCCGACCTGCAGTACCTCAGGTCGATCGTGTCCAACGCCGTTGCGAGCATTGACCTTCATCGCTGCAGCGAGCTCGGCCGGGAAACCTTTTGCCGCGTTGGCATCCGCCCACACCGACTCGCGGGCACCCGGGATGCCGGCTGTCTGGAGCGCGGTCACAGTCTCGCTGCTCGCGGCCCAGCGGATGAACTCCCACGCGTGGTCCTGGAGTTTCGAGAACCGGTTGATGCCGAGGCTCCAGGACGGGATGTTGTACGGCTTCGAGCCGGCCGGACCACTGGGGAACGGCGCGTACCCGATGGTCTTCCCGATCGTGGAGACCTTCGGATCGACCAGGCTGGTGTAGATCGCGTCGGCGTCGATGTAGAACGCCGCCTTGCCTTGCGCGAAGATCGGCATCGCCTGCTCAAGGCTCATGTTGGTCGCTCCCGGCGGACCGGACTTGCCCAGCAGATCGCCGTAGTACTGGTACGCCGCGATCGCTTCCGGCGTCGCGATCGCGGAACGGCCGTCGCGGGTGAAGTCACCGCCGTACGAGTAAAGGAAGCTCGACCATTGGGTCACCGCGCCGCTGCGCTGGCCGCGGCCGACGTACCCGAAGTGGTCTTTGGTGGTCAGGCGCGCGGCGGCCTGCTGCAGCTCGTCGAGCGTGCGCGGCGGCGTGTTGACGAGATCCTTGCGGTAATAGAGAACCGGTCGCTCAGTCACCACCGGCACGCTCAACACCTTGCCCGCCGTGGTCGACGCTTCGCGAGGTGCGGCCTGGAAGTCACCCCAGTTGAACGCGGTGTCACCCTGTGCGCGGCCGGACAGGTCAGCGAGCCAGTTGTTGTGAGCGAACAGCAACTGCTCCTGCAACGGCCGCACCATCATCACGTCGATGTCAGTCGCCGACGCGTTCAGCTTCACGTTGTAACTACTCGACAGCTGGTCGCCGGTCAGCAGCGACATCGACACCCGCCGCCCGATCCGCTCCTCGAACTCCGGCAACCGCTTCTGGATCGCCCGGGTCCACACATGATTCACGGCCGCCACCCGCAACCGCGTGTCCCCACCAGGCGCCCCCGCCGAACACCCACCAACCAACAACCCGCCTGCAACCCCCACCCCCAACCGCCCGAACGCCCGCCGGCTGATCACCCCATCCACACCCAACCACCTCCGGTCCAACTGGTCCTACCAGTCGGACCGTACCAAACCCCTCTTCCCAGGTCCACCCTCACGCCATCTGGTGGGTTGACCCATCCGCTTGTGGGTTCCGCACCCTCATGCGGGTCCAGAACCCACCACCTCATGGGTCAACCCACCAAATGCCCCGACCGCCGCCGTGGGGTGGAGCCTCGGGATGAGCCGATCTGGTGGCCCGTGCGCTCGGCGGACTGTGGTTCCCACCGGAGTCGCCGGGCTGGGGCGCATAACTGGTCAATTCCGGTCAGTTTCGCGCCCCAACCCGTTCCCCTACGCCGACCTCCGCCCACCGCGCCCCAAAACCCAAGCCAGTACGACGCGTGCACCGGGTCACCGGCCAGCCCTCGTCAACCACCCACTGAACCCACTCACCACCCCAGCCGAACCCACAACGCCGGGTCAGCTATCGAGCCTCATCACCCCCGGAGCGGAGCCCACCACCTCGAGCCAGATGCCGAGCCTCATCACCCCGGCGCGGAACCCACCACCTCGGGCCAGACGCCGAGCCTTATCAACCACTCGCCGAAACCCACTACCGGGGTCAGCTGGCAAGCCTCATCACCGCCGGCGGCAGCCAGTCGCCCGATCACGGCCCTCTCGTCAACCTCACCGCCGCCTCGCCGTACCGCCTCACCCCAGGGCCATTTGACCGGATCTCCCCTGAACTTGTCCCTTCTCCCCTCGAAATTTGAGGGGAGAACCAGCAACTTCAGGGGATAGCCAGTGAAATGCGCGGGGTAGTGGGCCGCGGTACCCGGGGGCGGAGACAGGCCGCGGTACCGGGGCGGAGGCAGCCGACGGGGGCCGGGGACAGGCTGCGCGGGGTGCGGGTGCGGGTGCGGGGCGCGGGGCGTCGGGCGTCAGGCGCGGGCGTCGGGCGTCGGGCGTCGGGGCGCGGGCGCGGGTGCGGGTGCGCGGGGCGGAGCCGGCGTGCGGGGGTGAGTACTTCTGGTGATGGGTCTCGGGCTAGCGCTTCGTTTGTCCTGCCGCTGGGGGTGGCCAGGGGTTAGGGGGTGGGGCGGCGGTGGAGGAGGGTTTCTATGTGGTTGGCGGCCATGACGTCGAGGCTTAGGTCCAGGTCGGGGCCGTAGGTGCGGAGGGCCAGCGACAGGTGTTCGCGCATGTGGTGGCGGGCGCGGTCGGGGTCGCGGGCGGTGATGGCTTCGAGGATCTCGGGGTGGTGGGGTACGCCGGGTTCGGCGATGGAGGGGTCCGAGTTGGAGCGGAGCATCATCTCGAACATCATGCCGCCGATGGACGAGAGCATGATGCGGAGGACAGGGTTGCCGGCGGCGGCCGCGATGGTGTCGTGGAACTCGAGGTCGGCGCGGGACTTCACGACCGGGTCGGTGGCGGCGATCATCGCGGCGTTGGCGGTTCGCATCGCTTCGATCTGCACGTCGGTGGCGCGTTCGGTGGCGAGGCCGACGATCTCGACCTCGATCGGGATGCGGGCCTCGATCAGTTGGCGGACAGTGGGGCGGCCGGCGCGGTAGAGCGCGTCATAGCTGCGTGCGTCGGCGGTCGACTGGTCGATGACGAAGGAGCCTCGGCCGGGCGCGACCTCGATCAGGTGCTGGGCTTCGAGGCGGCGGAGTACCTCGCGCAGGACGTTGCGGCTCGCGCCGAACTGTACGGCGAGTTCGCGTTCCGACGGCAACTTCGCGCCGACCGGGATCGCGCCGGAGCGGATCTCGTTCTGCAGCCGCCGGGCGATGCTCTCGGTGAGCAGACCCCGATGGGCAGGCGGTTCGAACACGTCAGCTGGCACACCACGAAGCTACCCCACCCACCCTCCCCAAGGCCGCCGCACGCCATCACCCCACCCCGACCAGACAACCCCCTCGACATTCACCACCCTCCATCAACGCACACCCCCTCAAACCACCCCCGCGCCGAACCACCTACGCACCTCGAACCAAACCCACGCCGGACCACCCCAGCACGCCCAACCAACCGCCGTGCCGAACCAACCCCAGCACGCCCAACCAACCGCCGTGCCGAACCAACCCCAGCACGCCCAACCAACCGCCGTGCCGGACGAGCCCCAGCTCGC
Organism: Kribbella sp. NPDC051587; assembly: GCF_044453945.1. Lineage (NCBI taxonomy): Bacteria > Bacillati > Actinomycetota > Actinomycetes > Propionibacteriales > Kribbellaceae > Kribbella > Kribbella sp. NPDC051587. The sequence goes on along the minus strand of NZ_JBITDE010000003.1, from coordinate 114,840 downwards.
CCGACCAACCGCTGCACCGGACCACCCCGCGCGCCAACCGCCACGCCCGACCACCCAAAGCACTCCCAACCAGCCGCCGTACCGGGCCAGCTCACGCACCGCCGTACCGGGCCAGCCCGGGCTCGTTCAACGGGGTGCAGCGGCTAGCTAGCGGAGGTGGGCGGATTGGGTGGTGCGGGTTTTCTCGATTGTGGTGGCTAGCTGTTTGACGGCGGGCTCTTGGCCGGCGGCTTTTTCGCTGCGGGTTACGAGGGCGGACTGGTCGAGGTGGTCTTTGATCTCGCGGCGGAGGACCTTGTCGAAGGCGGGGCCGCGTAGCTGCTGTAGTGCGGTTACCTCGTCCTCGGTCATCATGCCGGGCATGTCGTGGCCGAAGTGGGCGTTTTCGGTGGGTAGGTGGGCGCGGTCGCGGAGGGCGATCAGTTGTTTGAGTTCCGCTTGGTGGCTGACGGTCAGGTTGGCGGCCAGGCGCCGTACGGCGGGGTCTGTGGAGTTGGTGGGCGCGAAGGCGAGGATCTTGAGGAACTGTTCGTCCATCGGGATCATCAGTCCGAGCCAGGCGGCGTCCGTGGGGTTGAAGGCGGGGTCGACGGAGGCCGCCGGAGCTGGGGGTTGTGGCTGGGGCTGGGCGCCACACCCTCCGAGCACTCCGGCGACCAACGCCAGTAGGGGGAACAGCCTCACGGGTGACCGTCCGCCCCGCACTTGATGATCGGGCGGATGCAGTCGTTGACGCGGCGAGCCATCTCGTCCACCGGCCAGGCGTTGAAGAAGTCGCCGTGCATGGTGAACCCACCGCCGCTTGCCAACCGGAAGCCCGCGGTCGGGCCGTTCACCGGGTAGCGCAGTACCTGCCGCAGTTTCGGTACCGGGATCGGATGCGTCGCCGGGCAGTCGCCGTTCACCGGGTACGCCATGTGGCTCTTGTGATCCGGTGAGTCGAGGTCGCGACCGTTCCAGCACTGCGGGAAATCGAGGTACGACTCCAGCATCGACCCCGCCGGACAGTTGATGAAGTCGTGACCGGCACCCGCGTCACCCGCGTGCAGACATGACCACCGCGAGATGGTGTTGTCGTTCGGCCCGGTGGCTTTCGCGTTGCCGGCCACGATCCGCAGCCCGTAAGGCAGCGGTTGGGTGCGCGCGATGACATCGTCCCGAACACCTTCCCCCAGGTAATAGAACGTCGTACCGGTGGGCTCGACGGGCTGGTTGTTCGAGTAGAACGTCGGCACCCAGTACGACGACCTGTCGACCGACGGATTGCAACTGGTTGGTGAGGTGGCGAGGTCGTCCACGGTTGTGTTCGCGTTCGTCACCGTGGCACCGAAGAAGCTGTGCATGTGTGACGCACCCGGCATGTTCGGGAACACGATCGGGTCGTCCGGCAGCCGGTGCGTGTACGCGCAGTCCGCGAGGAACTCCGCGACCCGGACGATTGGCCCACCGGCGGTTCCGCCGTACACCTGGAACTCCCAGAGCGACGCTCCCCACTGGGTTGCGCGCTCAGTGACCAGGACTCGCACATAACGGCCGGAGCCGGTCACGGCGAGGCTCTGCTCACCACCGGTGCCGTTGGTGGTCGTCTGGACGGTGACCCATTCGTTGCCGGTGTTGGACGTCTGGATCTGGAACCCGCGCGCGTACGCCGCCTCCCAGCGCAGCAGCACGCGACTGAACGACTGGGTGGACCCGAGGTCGATCCGCAGCCACTGGTTGTCGGCGAAGGCGCTCGCCCAGCGGGTGCCGTTGTCGCCGTCGACGGCCGCGGCAGCCGGCGTACCGGCGTTCTCGACCGACGAGGCGAGGGCTGGACGCCCTTGGGACAAAAGGGTTTCAGCGGCTTGTGCGTTGCCCGAGGTCACCAGGAAGGCGCCGAGTACGGCGAGCACAGTCAGTAGAGCTCTTCTCATCAGCGGACTCCTCTCAGTGGTAGACGCGGACGTAGTCGACGAGCATCCGGGACGGGAACGGCGTGGCCGCGTTCGGCGGACCGGGGAAGTCGCCGCCCACAGCCAGATTCAGGATCAGGTAGAACGGGTGGTCGTAGATCCACGGCCCGCGTGTCGCCTCGAGTTGAGCCTTGTCGACCGTGAACACCGTGGTGCCGTCGACCTGGTAGGTGATGCCGGTGGAGTTCCAGAGCATCGTCCAGGTGTGGAAGTCATTGGCGAAGTCCGCGCCACCCGGTAGGCCGTAGGAACCGCCGTACCCGCCGGCGCCGTTGTAGGCCGGGGCGTGCAACGTCGAGTAACCCTTGGTGGTCTCCCGGCCGAGGATCTCCATGATGTCGATCTCGCCGTTGTACGGCCACGGCCGGCCGGTGAGGAAGTCGCTCCCCATCATCCAGAACGCGGGCCACAGACCATTGCCCTTCGGCACCTTGATCCGCGCCTCGACCTTGCCGTACGTCGTGTCGAACTTCGTGCCGGTGTTGATCCGGCCGGACGTGTACTGACACGTCCCCTTACCGCTGACCGGGTCGATCGGGCACGCCGTACCGGGGGTTTCCTGGCGACGGGCCTCGATCACGAGGTGGCCTTGGCCGTCGGTCTGGACGTTGTCGTTGTTGGTGTACACCTGCAACTCGTTGTTCTGGCCGATGCCGGGGTCGGCGCGCCACTTGCTCGCGTCGGGCTTGGTGCCGGCCGGGGTGTCGAAGTTGTCCTGGAAGATCAGCTGCGGCGGGTTCGCCGGGTCGGCCGGCGGGGTCGGCGGCGTGTTCGGCGCTCCCCCGGTGCCGTAGACCTGGAACTCCCACAGCGAATACCCGTACGGCGAGTTGCGCTGCGTACCGTACATCCGGACGTAGCGACCGCTGCCGGACACGGTCAGCGTCTGCTTGAAGCCGGGGCCGGTCGTGGTCGAGTAGATCGTGGTCCAGTTGTTGGCGTCGTTCGAGACCTGCAGCTGGTAGGACTTGGCCGAGGCCGGATCCCATTGCAGGACGACCTTGTCGATCTGCGCGGTCGCGCCGAGGTCGACGTAGATCCAGCCCGGGTCGACCCAACCGGAGTCGGTCGCAGTCGCCCAGCGGCTGGCCGGGTCGAGGTCGAACGCGCGCGCCGGCGTGCACTCGAAGCAGTTGCCGTCACTCTGCTGCGTGGAGGCGAAGCCCGGCTTGTTGTAGGACAGCAGACCGGAGCCGGGGCCAGGGCCCGTACCACCGGCGCCGAAGACCTTGAACTCCCACAGCGAGTAACCCCACTGCGTCGCTCGCTGCGTGCCCACCAGGCGGACGTAGCGACCGGTACCACTGACATTCAGAGTTTGGTTGCCTCCAGCACCATTCGTGGTGGTGTTGACGGTCGTCCAGTTGGACGCGTCGGCGGAGACCTGGATCTGGAAGGCGGTCGCGTACGCGGCCTCCCAGGACAGCTGCACTTGACTGATGGTGGCCGAGGTACCGAGGTCGACCTGCAGCCATTGCGGGTCGCCGAACGCACTCGACCAACGAGTGCCGGGGTCGCCGTCGACGGCGGAGGCGGCGCCGAAGACGGCGTTCTCGGAGGAGGAGGCGGTGGCGGTCTTGCCTTGGGACAGCAGTACGTCGGCGGCGCGCGCGGGGAGCGCGACCAGCGTGCCGATCAGGAGGGAGAGTACGGCGAGGGCCGCCGCAAATCTCGGGCGGGTGAGATGTGGCATGGGCGTCTCCGGGGCAGTCGGATTATGCACATCAGGGAACGTTCCCTGAGAGGGAGACTGGTGCCCGTGAGGGAACGGTGTCAAGGGTTGACAGGTTCCGGAACCGTGGCATCCTCAGACCATGAGACGGCCGACCTTGCATGCCGTGGCGGCCCGGGCCGGGGTGTCGAAGTCGAGCGTGTCCCGCGTCATCAACGGGGAGCCGACGGTCGCGCCCGCGATCCGGGAGATCGTGATGGCCGCGGTCGCCGAGCTCGGCTACGTGCCGAACGGCGCCGCCCGCAACCTGGTCACCCAGCGGACGAACACGATCGCGATCATCGTCTCCGATCCCCCGGCCGGGCTGGTCTCCGACGACCCGATGTTCGCGATGGTCGTCCGCGCCGCGAGCCGTGAACTGGAGCGCGCGGGCAAGCAGGTCTCCCTGATGCTGGCCGGCTCCGACGAGAGCCGCCTCCGGGTCGAGAAGTCACTCGCCGCAGGTCACGTCGACGGCGCGATCCTGGTCTCGATGGACGGTTCCGACCCACTCCCCGCCGTACTGTCGCGAACCGGACTCCCGATCGTGTCGCACGGCCGCCTCGCCACCCCCGGCCTGATGCCGTGGGTCGACAACGACAACCACGGCGGCGCCACCCAGGCCGTCCAGCATCTGCTCGCCCAAGGCCGGCGCCGGATCGCCACCATCTCCGGCCCCCTCGACATGACCGCCGCGCAGGAGCGACTAGCGGCGTACCGCGAAGCCCTGAAGGACACCGGCCGCCGCTCGATCGTTGCCCTCGGCGACTTCACCCGCATCTCCGGCGCCGAGTCGATGCGCCAGCTCCTCGACGACGATCCCGACCTCGACGCCGTCTTCGCCGCCAACGACCTGATGGCGATCGGCGCCCTCCGCACCCTGCGCCAAGCCGGTCGTCGCGTCCCCGACGATGTCGCGGTCATCGGCTTCGACGACATCGAAGCCGCCCTCTACACCTCCCCCGCCCTCACCACCATCCGCTCCCCCATGACCGACCAAGCAGTCCACACCACCCAGCTCCTCCTCAACCTCCTCACCCAAGGCACCGCCGACCCGGTCACCCTCCCCACCGAACTAGTGCTCCGCGAATCAGCCTGATGCCTTTGTGGAAGGTCGTGGCCGCGGGGTGGCCTTCCGGTTCCACAAAGATGGCGGTCGACCGCGAGGTGGCGGTTATCCACAGGCCTTCGGACGGCTAGCGCGCGATTCCGTCAGGCTTAGGCGATGGATTGGTGGTGGCAGCGGCACCTCGCGGACAACGGCATCGAGGCGCTGATCCACGACCAGAATCTGATCGTTTCGCGTGCCCAACTACAGGCAGCCGGTTGGTCCGCCTCCCAGATCCGCCGCGGATTGCGCAGTCGTCGCTGGCAAACCGTCCACCCGACTGTCTATGCGACACACATCGGACCGATCGGGTACGACGAGCGCCGGCTGGCCGCACTCCTTTACGCCGGACCCGAGGCGGCGTGGAGTCACTACACCGCTGCGGAGCAACTTGGCTTACTCAAGCCGGACAGCAGCCGGCCCATCTACGTGGTGATCCCGAAACGGCGCCGGGTGAATCCTCAACCCGGACTCGTCATTGTCCGCGACGAGCATTGGCTCCACCGGCTCGCCACGGTGGTGCCGCCCCGGCGGACCGCGGCGGACGCCGTACTGGACATCGTCGGCATCAGCCGTACACCGGATGAGGCGGCCGCGGTAATCGCCCAAGCGTGCCAAAGCGGCCGCGTGACGCCTGCGGACATCCTGAAGGCGCTCACCGATCATCCGCGGCTACGCCACCGACGAGCACTTCTCCCGATCCTGAACGACGTTGCGGCCGGCTCGCACTCGCTGCTGGAGCTTCGGCACCTGCGAGATGTCGACCGGGACAACCGAGCCACCTTGCGGGCCGAATCCACGCTGCGCTACGGCTGGTTCGACATCATGAGCCGGCCGTGCGAGGCCGCCGTACAGGTCCTGAGCGTTCTTCGTCGCGCCCGACCAACAGTGAGCGCCAAGCCCTGTGGTCCGTGCTGCCCTGTGCGGTAGCAGCTTTGTGGAGGGTAAGTGCCATCCGACGCCCACGACGCTCCACAAAGGTGTGGTCAAGCCGAGGGGATCAGGCCGCGCTCGATGAAGACCTTCTTCGCGGCGAACGTGGCGTTGAGCGCGCGCGGCATTCCGCAGTAGACGGACGCGTGCAGCAACGCCTCGACGATCTCGGAGCGGGTGAGGCCGACGTTCAGCGAGGCGTTGACGTGGACGTCGAGCTGCGGTTCGCAGCCGCCCAGGGCGGTCAGGATGCCGAGCGTGACGAGCTGGCGGTCGCGCGGGGTGAGCTCGGTGCGCGTGTACATCTGGCCGAAGGCCCAGGCGACGACCTGGTGGCCGAGTTCCGGCGAGACGTCGGCCAGCGCGTCGATCACGCGCTGGCCGCCCTCGCCGTCGACGGCATCCAGGACGGTCATGCCGTGGTCGAACTGCTGCTGGCGAGTCGTGGCGTTGTTGGTCATACGAAAAGCATGGTCGCGGATCGAGTAGCCTTCAAGGCATTCTTAGGCTCACTCGACATGCCCGGAAGGCATACATGGAACTGCGGTTACTCTCGTACGTCGTTGCCGTGGCTGAGGCCGGTTCGGTCGCTCAGGCCGCCGACGCGCTACACATCACCCAACCCACGCTGAGCCGGCAACTGCGCGACTTGGAGCGTCGACTCGGCGCGAAGCTCTTCACCCGCGAGAACCGCCGGACCGTCCCGACAGCCGCCGGCGCAGCACTCGTCGAGCGAGCCCGCGTCCTGCTAGCCAACGCAGCCGCCGCCGAGCAGCAGGTTCGCGACATCGCTGCAGGTCGCCGCGGCCGGCTCACACTGACCTTCGCCGGCTCCGGCATCAACGGCCCGCTGGCGGGCGCGCTCGCCGCCTTCCGCGCGACGCTCCCCGACGTCACCCTCAACCTGGTCGAGAGTTTCAACGACGCCGCCATGTCGACCGCCGTACTCGACGGGGAGGCGGACATCGCCGTACAGCGGCTCCCCGCCGCCGACGTACAGCTCGTCACTCGCTTGTGGTGGCACGAGCCGATGACCGCCTTCCTCCCGGCCGGCCACGCGCTGGCCCAGTCCACCGGCGAGATCAAGGCCGCCGAGCTCGGCCAGGTACCGCTGGTGATCTGGCCGCGCGAGGAGTCGTCGCAGTCCTACGACGAGATCATGATGATCTTCCGGACCGCCGACGCGACCCCGGTGATCGGCGCCGAGGCACGCACCGTGCAGACCCTGCTCGCCCTCGCCTCGGCTGGATTCGGCGCCGCGATCCTGGCCGACTCCTTCCGCGCGCTCGGCCGGTACGGCGTCGTACCGCGAACGATCAAAGGCACGTCGACACGCATGTATCTGGTGTGGCGTCGCGACAATCCGAATCCACTCGTCGAGCAGTTCCTCAGGTCAGTATCTCCCGCAAACCCAGTCCAGTAAGGCGATCCCGGAGCCACTGCAACTCCCCGACGATCCGCTTGGCGAGCTGCGCCCGGGTCCGCGGCTGGCGCGTCCACGTGTAGGTCTCCGACTCCAGGTGGTGCGTCATCGGATGCCCACCGCCGACCAAGCGGTTCAGACACTCATCCAGTACGGCGGTAGTCGCGGTGAGCGGCGGAGGCGGCGGCTCATGGGCAGCAATGTGCGCATGCATCCGCCAGCAGGCGTGACCGGACAGCTGGTACGCCAGGTCGATGTCGTCGACGCCAGGCCCACACCACTCGCGCACCTGCCGCAGAAACCTCGGGTCACTGATGTCGCTCAGCACCTGCCGGCCCAATCCGTCAGATGGGTCGACCAACTGCGGCGCCACCGACAACTGACCCTTCACCACGTCAACACCTGCACGCCAGAGCGTTTCGAACGCCGGCGCCGGCTCCTCGAACTGGACGGCGAGATGGCACGTGTCCAGCCCGAGCCCGATGCGCGATTTCCCGGCGTCCGGGCTGACGTACTTGCTCAGCCAGCCCGCCGCCTGCCCGACCATCTCCAGCACACAGCCAGGCTCGGGTTCGACCGCGATCCGGATCCGCCGGCCGGTACGGCGTTCAGTCCGGTCGAGGTGGAATTCCAGCCGATCGAAGGCCACCCGCGTCGCCTCGTTGCGCTGTTTCGACCACGGCTCGCGCCAGGCCAACGGCAGCGTCGAGATCGACCCGTACGACGCGTCCGGCGGCATCAACTCGGCCAGAATGTCGACCAGGTCGACCGTGTAGCGAAGGCGTTCGGTGTCGGTCCAGTCCGGGCAATAGACCTTGGAACCGACGACCTTGTCGACGAACGCCGAGTGGGCGACGCCGTTCAGCGAAACGACCTCCAACTGCTGTTTGGCCAGCGCCCGCTGCAGCTTGCGCAACGCGACCGGCGAGTTGGCCAGCCGGTCCGCGAGCGGACTCACCAGCCACAGCCCGATGCCGAGCGTCGGTACGCCGAGCTCGGCCCGGGCGACGCCCGCGCAGCCGTCCAGCCACTTGATCAGCTCATCCAGGTCGGTGGCAGGCAGAACTGTGGCGGAGTACCCCAGGTGGACGATCGATCCGTCCCGATGGCGGAATCTCATCAGCGCTCCTCACCCCGTATTGGCCACAGAAGGTAGTCGTGGGCGGACTCTCCGTGACCTAATTGCACTGTAGGAGGCTTGGCCGCCCGGGGGAAGGGCTGATTTTCAGTTGTTGTCAGTTGTTGCCGTCGCGGTTACTGGGCGCTGACCAGGTCCCGGCTGCGGTCGGCCACCGCGAGCGCGGCCAGCGTCGTGGTGAGCGGTACGGCGGCGATGATTCCGAGGCTGCCGACCAGGCCGCGGACGACCTCCATCGCGACCATTTCCGTCGACAGCACGTACTGCCCGGGCAGTCCCTGGATCGCGAAGGTGATCAGCACCGGCATCGCAGCACCGGCGTACGCGAGAACCAGTGTGTTCACGACCGAGGCGACGTGAGTCCGGCCGATCCGGAGCCCGGCGCTGATCAGCTCGGCGCGGGAAGCGGACGGATTGGCGGCCGACAACTCCCAGACCGCGGCCGCCTGGGTGACCGTGACGTCGTCGAGCACGCCCAGCGCACCGATCACCATGCCGGCGACCAGCAGGCCGGTCAGACTCAGGTTCGGCGCGAACTGCTTGGCCGCCGACGCCCCATCCGACGCAAGCCCGGTCAACTGGCAGAACTTGGTGAAGAACCACCCCAGTACGACGGTCATGCCGAGCGCGGCGATCGTCCCGGACAACGCGATCGAACTCTCGGCATTGATCCCATGGGTCAGGAAGAGCGCGATCGCCATGATCACCGTGCCGCCGACCACGGCCACCAGTAGCGGATTCGAGCCCTTCAGAATCGCCGGCAGGATGAACTGCGTCAGCATCACCGCGGTCACCGCCAGCGCGATCAGCGCCGCGAAGCCCCGCCAGCGGGACAGCGCGACCACCGCGACCGCGAACACCAGGGCCAGGATCAACAGCGGCTTGGTGCGGTCATGATCGACGTACTGATAGCGACTCGCGATGTCCTTGGCGTCGCTCTGGACGCCGAGCATGAGGGACTGACCGACCTCGACCGCGATCGGGACCTTGCCCGCCTGCGGCACCTGGACCGGCGCCTCCTTGCCCTTGTCCGGGCCGGTCGACAGCTTGATCGTCGCGAGATCGCACTGGTCGCGCTTGTCCGGGCAGGGCGCGAGCTTGGTGACCGAACCCCGGGCCGTGTCGGTCTGGTACGTCGAGACCTTGACCCCGCCGCCCGGCCACATCACGATCATCGCGATCACCGCAGCCGTGATGAGCGGCGCCAGGACCGCCGCGACCACGATCCGGACCCGACGGGCGACGACCGCATCCTGGTCGACCACCGAGGTGTCGACGACGTGATCGCCATGGCCGTGACCATGCCCGTGGCCGTGTCCTGACGGTGTTTCCAAGGTACGGCGACGGGTCCCCCGGCGGTCGGCGCGGCGGCGCCCCACGGGTCGGCTGCTCATCGGTTGAACTCCCTGTTTTGACAATCATCTCCACTTAAATGAAAATGATTGTCATGAGATCTAGTGCTCGCGCTGTCGTTGCCGGTGCCGCCGTCCTGGCGGCCGTCGCCCTGGCCGGATGCGGCGGGTCGCCGGCCGCCGGTGGCTCCGGTGGCAAGCTCGACGTCGTTGCTTCGTTCTACCCGCTCGAGTTCATCGCCCGCACAGTGGGGGGTGACGCGGTCAATGTCACCACACTGACCGCACCGGGCGTGGAGCCGCACGACCTCGAACTGACGCCGAAGCAGGTCGGCCAGATCGCGAGCGCGAAGCTGGTCGTCTACGAGAAGAGCCTGCAGCCGGCCGTCGACGAGGCCGTCGAGCAGAACGCGAAGGACGCCGGGTTCGACGTCGCTCCGGCCGCTCAGCTGGAGGCCACCGGCGCGGACTTCGAGGAGCACGAGGAGGGCGCGGTCAAGCCGGCTTCACACACCGACGGCGCGCTCGACCCGCACTTCTGGCTGGACCCGATCCGCTACACCGCGGTCGTGAACGCGGTCACCGACAAGCTGGCCGCGGCCGACAGCGCCAACGCGGACGGCTACAAGGCCCGCGCCAAGACGCTGCTGGGCGAGGTCGGCAAGCTCGACACCGAGTACAAGACCGGGCTGGCCAACTGCAAACTGAAGACGTTCGTGACGAGTCACGAGGCGTTCGCCTACCTCGCGAAGCGGTACGGTCTGACGATGGTCGGGATCGCCGGATTCACCCCGGACGCCGAACCGACCCCGACCCGCATCGAGGAGGTGCAGAAGATCGTGAAGAACCAGCACGTCACCACGATCTTCTACGAGGAACTGGTCAGCCCGAAGGTGGCCGAGACGATCGCCCGCGACGTCGGCGTCAAGACCGCCGTACTGAGCCCGATCGAGGGCCTGTCGGACGCCAACTCCTCCGAGACCTACCTGAGCCTGATGCGGGAGAACCTCTCCGAGCTCCGGAAGGCGAACAGCTGCGCGTGACAGTCCCCAAGAACGCGGAACCAGACACCGCCGCGAAAGCCGTCCAGGTCACCGATCTCTCGGTCGACCTGGGCGGTCGCCTGGTGTTGCGGGGCGTCGATCTCCAGATCCGCCAGGGCGAGGTGGTCGCCGTACTGGGGACCAACGGCTCGGGCAAGTCCACCCTGATCAAGACCGTCGTCGGTCTGCTGCCGGCGGCGCGTGGTGAGGTCCGGTTGTTCGGTACGCCGGTTCCTCGGTTCCGCGCGTGGAAGCGGATCGGTTACGTACCGCAGCGGATCACCGCAGCGGGCGGCGTACCGGCGACTGTGTATGAAGTGGTGTCGTCCGGGCTGTTGTCGCGGCGGCGGTTGTTCGCACCGCTGAGCGCGGCCGGGAAGGCTGCGATCGAGGACGCGCTGCGGGTCGTGGACATGGCTGACCGGCGCAAGGACGCGGTCGCCGAGTTGTCCGGTGGGCAGCAGCAGCGCGTGCTGATCGCGCGGGCTCTGGTGTCCGATCCGGAGCTGCTGATCCTCGACGAGCCGACGGCCGGGGTGGACCTGGCGAGTCAGGCGATCTTCGCCGACGCGATCCGGGAGCGGGTCAAGCGCGGAACCACCGTGGTGATGGTCAGCCACGATCTCGGCCCGATGGATGCGCTGATCGACCGTTCGGTCATCCTGCGCCGCGGCCGGATCGTGTACGACGGTCCCCCGCACGCCTCGCAAACCAGTGCCCACGTCCACCACTCCCACGAAGCTTCCGACGACTCGGGGTGGCTGACCTCATGACTATGTTCCAGCTGGAGTTCATGCAGCGCGCGTTGATCGCGGGGCTGCTGACCGGGCTGTCCGCGCCGGCCATCGGTACGTACCTGGTGCAGCGACGGCTGTCGCTGATGGGTGACGGGATCGGCCACATCGCGATCACCGGGGTCGCGCTGGGGCTGCTGACCGGTACGGCGCCGGTGCTGACCGCGATCATCGTTTCGATCGTCGGTGCGACCGCGATCGAGTTCGTCCGGGCCCGCGGGAAGGCGTCCGGCGATGTCGCACTCGCACTGCTCTTCTACGGCGGGATCGCGGGCGGTGTGTTGCTGATCGGCCTAGCTGGTCAAGGCGCAGCCACCCTGAACACCTATCTGTTCGGCTCACTCACCACCGTCTCCACCAGCGACCTGTACGTCGTTGTCGGGCTGGCCGTCACTGTCCTGGTGATCGCGATCGGGCTGGGCCCGCAACTGTTCGCGGTCTGTCAGGACGAGGAGTTCGCCCGCGTCACCGGGCTGCGGGTCCAGCTGCTGAACCTGCTGATCGCCGTGATGGCTGCAGTGACGGTGACCGTGGCGATGCGGACTGTCGGCCTGCTGCTGGTCAGCGCGCTGATGGTGGTACCGGTGGCGACCGCGCAACAGATCACGCGGTCCTTCCGCAGTACGTTCGTGACCGCGTGCGCGATCGGTGTGACCGCGTGTCTGGCGGGCATCATCACGTCGTACAACGCGAACGTCGCTCCGGGCGCGACCATCGTCGTCCTGGCGCTGGCCGGGTTCGTGGTGGCCGCGACCGTCGGCACGCTGCTGCGGCGGCGCTCCGGCCGCGTCGCACCCCTGGACGACGAGGAGCCGGAGGTCGGCGTACCGGGTCCGGTGCCGCACGTCGTGAGCGCCGGGCACCCGCACGCGCACGGCGAGGAGTGCAGTCACAAGAAGGTCGAGCACGGTGATCACGTCGACTACGTCCACGACGGGCACCTGCACGCCGCGCACGGGGATCACTGGGATGAGCACTGATTTGCTGAGTTCTGAGACAATTACTGGCGATGCCGCGGAAAAGCCGGTGAGGACAGGAGGAACGGTGGCTATCGGAACACGCTCGACCCGTCAGCGCGCTGCGGTCGCTTTGGCGCTTGACACGCTGGACGACTTCCGGACTGCACAGGAGATCCACGCGCAGCTCCGTACCTCCGGGGAGGCCGTCGGGCTCACCACCGTCTACCGGACCCTGCAGGCGCTGGCCGATTCCCGCGAGGTCGACGTCCTGCGAACGGCCGACGGCGAGACGGCGTACCGGCGTTGTTCGAAGGGTCACCATCACCACCTGGTCTGCCGCAACTGCGGGCGCACCGTCGAGGTCGAGGGACCGGCCGTCGAGCGCTGGGCCGACAAGGTCGCGGCCGAGCACGGCTACGCCGACATCAGCCACACCCTGGAGATCTTCGGCACCTGCGCCGACTGCCAGAAGCTCAGTTAGCTATACTGACCGTAGTAAGCCTTCCGTACCGGACGATTCCGGCGGGAGGCTTTTCTGCGTTCCGAGCCTTATGAGGAGAGCTATGAGTGACCTGGTGGTACGGCGATTTGGTGCCGACGACCGAGTGGTGATGGAGCGGCTGTATCTGATGTTCCGGCACGACCTGTCGGAGTTCCAAGGGCAGTTGCCGGCTGCCGACGGGAGCTACCGGAGCGACTGGCTGGAGTCGGCTCTGACCGGGGACCCGGAGTGGGCGGGGTATATCTTCCACAGCGGTGAGCACCCGGTGGGGTACTGCCTGATGCGCGCACTGCAGCAGCCGGTGCATGTGCTGAACAGCTTCTTCATCGTGCGTCCGATGCGTCGCGGCGGCCACGGGCTGCGGGCGGTCCAGGAAGTGCTTGCCAACCACCCGGGGCCGTGTGAGGTCGCGTTCCAGGACAACAACACGACCGCGGTCAGCTTCTGGCGACGAGTCGCCACGGAGATGTCGGGCGACGCGTGGACCGAGGAGCACCGGCCGGTCAAGGGCAAGCCGGATGCTCCTCAGGACACGTGGATCTCGTTTACGGTCTAGAAGAGGACGACCGACCGCAGTACGTCGCCGTGATGCATCTTGGTGAAGGCGGCTTCGACGTCTTCGAGGGCGATGGTCTCGGAGACGAAGCGGTCGAGCGGTAGCCGGCCTTGCAGGTGCAGGTCGATCAGCAGCGGGAAATCGCGGCTCGGCAGGCAATCGCCGTACCAGCTGGACTTGAGCGAACCGCCGCGGCCGAAGAAGTCGAGCAGCGGCATGTCGAGGCGCATGTCCGGTGTCGGTACGCCGACCAGGACGACCGTGCCGGCCAGGTCGCGGCCGTAGAAGGCCTGCTTCCAGGTCTCGGGACGACCGACCGCATCGATCACCACATCGGCGCCGAACCCGCCGGTCAGCTCCTGGATCGCCCCGACCACCCCGTCGTGGTCGAGGTCCTTGGAGTTGATCGCGTGGGTCGCGCCGAGCTCGCGGGCCGTCGCGAGCTTGCGCTCGTCGAGGTCGATCGCGATCACCTTCGCGGCCCCGGCCAACCGGGCTCCGACGACTGCCGCCGTACCGACTCCGCCGGAACCGATCACGGCGACGGTGTCACCGCGGCCGACGTTCCCGGTGTTGATGGCGGCGCCGAGGCCGGCCATCACGCCGCAGCCGAGCAGCCCGGCGACCTCGGCCTTGGCGGCCGGGTCCACCTTGGTGCACTGACCGGCGGCGACCAGGGTCTTCTCGGCGAACGCGCCGATGCCGAGCGCGGGGCTGAGCTCAGTGCCGTCCTTGAGCGTCATCTTCTGCTTGGCGTTGTGCGTGTTGAAGCAGTACCAGGGGCGGCCGCGCAGACAGGCACGGCAGTTGCCGCAGACCGCCCGCCAGTTCAGTACGACGAAGTCGCCGGGCTGCACCTCGGTGACGCCGTCACCGACGCTCTCGACGATGCCGGCCGCCTCGTGCCCTAGCAGGAAGGGGAACTCGTCGTTGATGCCGCCTTCGCGGTAGTGCAGGTCGGTATGGCAGACCCCGCACGCCTGGATCTGCACCACGGCCTCGCCCGGACCGGGATCCGGGATGTTGATCTCCTCGATCGTCACCGGAGCACCCTTGGCCATCGCCACCACACCACGCACCGTCTGTCCCATCCCCCGACGCTAACCAACTTTTTCCCGTCCCGACAGCGTTGACGGGCGTGGCGGGCCCTGTCCACCGGTCGGGGGACACGGGGTCCGCCGGGTGACGCTCCCCGGGGAGGTCCTCCGGCCGCGAGAGTTGAGGCATGGAGACAGACAAGGCTGTGAGGGTGCGGGGGCTGGTGAAGCGGTACCCGGACAAGGTGGCGGTGGCGGGTGTCGACCTGGACATCTTCCGCGGTGAGGTGTTCGCACTGCTGGGGCCCAACGGGGCGGGCAAGACGACGAGCGTGGAGATTCTGGAGGGGTATCGCCACGCCGACGAAGGTGAGATCGCCGTACTGGGGAGCGACCCGGCCCACGCCGACCGGCACTGGCGGGCGCGGATCGGGATCGTGGCGCAGTCCTCGCGGGACGAGGCCGAGCTGACGGTCGCCGAGCTGATCCACCACTTCGCCGGGTACTACCCGTCGCCGCGCGACCCCGACGAGGTGATCGCCGCGGTCGGGCTGGACGAGAAGCGCAAGACGCGGACCCGGAAGCTGTCCGGCGGTCAGCGCCGCCGGCTCGACGTCGCGCTCGGCGTGATCGGCAACCCCGAGCTGCTGTTCCTGGACGAGCCGACCACCGGGTTCGACCCCGAGGCACGGCGACAGTTCTGGACGCTGATCCGGAACCTGCGCACCGAGGGCACCACGATCCTGCTCACCACCCACTACCTCGACGAGGCCGAGGAGCTGGCCGACCGGGTCGGCGTCATCACCGACGGCAAGATGCTCGAGGTCGCGACGCCGGACACGCTCGGCGGCCGCGGCGCCCGGACGGCCCGCGTCTCCTGGCTGGCCTCGGACGGCCCGCGCGAGATCCGCACCGACACCCCGACCGCCGAGGTGGCCCGGCTCCTTGCGCAGTACGGCGGTGAGGTCCCGGAGCTGCAGGTCCGTCGGCCCAGCCTGGAAGACATCTACCTGGAACTGATCGGCAAGGCCGACGCGGCCGCCGAGCTGGAAGGAGCGGTTCGATGAGCACCCCCACGGTCAGCCTGCCGTCCCCGCTCAAGGTCGGGTTGTCCCGGACCAGGCTCGAGGTGAAGGAGTTCTTCCGCGAGCGCGAGGCGCTGATCTTCACGTTCTTCTTCCCGATCATCTTCCTCGGCATCTTCTCGGCCGTCTTCGGCGGCTCGAACTTCGGCGGCGGGGTCACCGCGGCCACCTACTTCACCCCTGGGATGATTGCCTCCGGCATCTTCTTGTCCAGCTTCCAGTCGCTGGCGATCTCGATCGCGATCGAGCGCGACCAGGACCTGCTGAAGCGGCTCCGCGGTACGCCGATGTCCCCGCAGTCGTACTTCGCCGGGAAGATCGGGCTGGTCCTGACCACCTCGATCCTCCAGTTCGCGCTGCTGCTGCTGATCGCCGGTCTGCTGCTCGACGTCGCCATCCCGACCGAGCCGGAGAAGTGGCTGCGGTTCCTCTGGATCTTCATCCTCGGTACGGCGTCCGGCTCCGTCCTCGGGATCGCGTTCTCCGTCGTACCGAAGTCAGGGAAGGCCGCGTCGGCGGTCGTCACACCGGTCGTCCTGCTGCTGCAGTTCATGTCCGGGGTCTACTTCGTCTACAGCGACCTGCCGGCCTGGATGCGGACGATCGCGTCGGTCTTCCCCCTGAAGTGGCTGGCCCAGGGCATGCGGTCGGTGTTCCTGCCGGACAACTTCGTGGTCACCGAGCCGGGCGGCTCCTGGCAGCTCGGGACCGGAGCGATCGTGCTCAGCGTCTGGCTGGTTGTCGGCCTCGTCATCGCCCAGCGGGTGTTTCGCTGGACGCGCCGGGACGCGGGCTGATCCAGTGCCCACCGACAGGGGGCTCCCCGGTACGGCGCCGGCCACCGCTGAGCGCCGTACCGGACCCGCTTCGCGTACCTGGGTCCTGGTGTGGAGGAAGATGGTCGCCATGGAGGCGACTGGCACCCGGGCGGACCGAGTCATCGGTGACCGCACCCTGCTCGGCTGGAACATCGTCTTCTGGGTCGTCCTCGCGATGAGCCTCGCGGTGTCATTCACCGAGCCGCTGACCACACCGCAGCGCGGGATCGCGATCGGTGCGGCGGTGCTGCTCGGGTTGACGTACCTGTTCGTCGGGATGCCGGCCATCCAGTCCCGCCGCTGGGTTCCGTCGGTCGTGTTCCGGGTGGTGCTGGTCCTGTGCCTGATGGTCCTCGTCGGACTGAGCCCGGCGTCGGTGTTCCTGATGTTTATCGCCTCGGCGCAGGTCTGGCTGCTGGCGCGGGACCTGCGGGACGGCATCGGGTTCAGCCTGGCGCTGGTGATCGGGTGTGGGACCGCGCAGCTGTGGGGCGCCGGCTGGGGCTGGCGCGCGTTCTGGACGATCCTGCCCTGGATGGTGGTCAGCCTGATCGTCAGTCTGCTGTTCGGGATCTGGATCGAGCGAGTCATCGCGCAGAGCCAGCAGCGGGCGCACCTGATCGAGGAACTGCATGCGGCCCGCGACGAGCTCGCCGAGGCGCACCACAGCGCCGGCGTGATGGCTGAGCGGGAGCGGATGGCGCGCGAGATCCACGACACCCTCGCCCAGGGGATGACGAGCATCGTGATGCTGTCGCAGACCGGTGCGGCCGAGTTGGCGCGCGGTGGTGACGGGGTGGCGGCGCGGTTCGCGCAGATCGAGGCGACGGCCCGGGAGAACCTCGCCGAGGCGCGGGCGCTGGTTGCCGCGTTCACCCCGGTGGCGTTGTCAGAGGCAACATTGACCGAAGTACTGCGGCGGCAGGGCGAACGATTCGCCGCCGAGACCGGCCTGGACGTCCGGGTGTTGCTGGACCTGGACGAGTCGGAGGTCGTCGCGCTTCCCCAGTCCCAGCAGGTGGTTCTGCTCCGGGCCGCGCAGGAGGCGTTGGCGAACGTCCGCAAGCATGCACGTGCCACCTCGGTGCTCATCACGCTCGGTCTGTCGGCCGGCCGGGTCTCGATCGAGATCCGCGACGACGGCTCCGGGTTCTCGGTGACCGAGCCGTCGGCCGGGTTCGGGCTCGCCGCGATGCGTGGGCGGGTCGAGGAGTCGGGCGGCTCGGTGCAGGTCGAGAGCACGCCCGGCGGCGGCACCGTCGTACAGGTTCTGATCCCAACTCAGGAGACTTCGTGATTCGCGTACTGGTCGTCGATGATCACCCGGTGGTGCGGTCCGGGCTGATCGGCATGTTGTCGGTGACCGACGACATCTCGGTGGTCGGCGAGGCCGGCGACGGATCCGAGGCGCTGGCGCTGGTCGAGTCGACGCGGCCGGACGTCGTACTGATGGATCTGCGGATGCCGCGCACCGACGGGGTCACCGCGACGGGCGCGATCGCGTCGGGGTATCCGGCGACGAAGGTGCTCGTGCTGACGACGTACGACACCGACACCGACATCCTGCATGCCGTTGAGGCGGGTGCGACCGGGTATCTGCTGAAGGACACTCCGCACGCTGAACTCCTGGACGGGATCCGGGCCGCTGCGCGCGGCGAGACGGTGTTGGCGCCGCCCGTCGCGGCCCGGCTGATGTCGCGGCTGCGGACGCCCGCTGCGTCACTGGCGGCGCAGCCTTCGCCGCGCGAGCTTCAGGTCCTCGCCGCGGTGGCGCGCGGGTTGAGCAACGCCGAGATCGGGCGCGAGCTGTACATCGGCGAGGCCACCGTGAAGACGCATCTCCAGCGCCTGTTCACGAAACTCGACGTCGACGACCGCACCCGCGCGGTCACGGTCGCGATGGAGCTCGGGCTGCTGCCTAACCCTCGGTCCTGACCTCGTTCGGTACGGCGCCGCCGTACCGGCGGTCGCGCTGCGCGTAGATCTCGATCGCACGCCACAGGTCGCGCCGGTCGAAGTCCGGCCAGAGCGTGTCCAGGAACACCATCTCGGCATACGCGAGCTGCCAGACCAGGAAGTTCGACGTCCGCTGCTCCCCCGACGACCGCACGAACAGATCCACCGGCGGCACCTCCGGGTGGTACAGGTGCTTCGCGATCGTCTTCTCGCTGATCCGGTCCGGATTCAGCTTGCCCGCGGCAACCTCCTTGGCGATCTCCCGCGCCGCGTCCGCGATCTCCGCCTGGCCGCCGTAGTTCACGCAGAACTGCAGCGTGATCGTGTCGTTGTCCTTCGTCCGCTCCTGCGCGTACTCCAGCTCGTCGATCACGCTCTTCCACAACCGCGGCCGGCGCCCCGACCACACCACCCGCACCCCCATCGCGTCCAGCTCGTCCCGCCGCCGATGGATCACGTCCCGGTTGAACCCCATCAGGAACCGCACCTCCTCCGGCGACCGCGCCCAGTTCTCCGTCGAGAACGCGTACGCCGAGATGTGCTTCACCCCGATCTCGATCCCACCCTTGATCACATCCAGCAGACTCGCCTCGCCCGCCTTGTGCCCCTCGGTCCGCGCCAGCCCCCGCTGCTTGGCCCACCGCCCGTTCCCATCCATCACGATCGCCACATGCTCCGGCACCAACTCCCGAGGCACCGCCGGCGGCACCGCCCCACTCGGATGCCTCTCCGGAGCCACCACCACCTTCTCCCCCACCCGCTCCGACCCACGACCCCGGCGACGACCCAATGGCGACATACCGCAAATCCTCTCCCATCCCACCCCGTACCCTCACAACGCCCCATCCCGACCCCGGAGTCCACCCATGCCTACCCGTCTGCTGGGCCTCGTCGCCCTGGTCGCGATCACTCTCAGTGCCTGCAGCCCCACCTCTCCACCGGTCCAACCGACGCCGTCCTCGCGATGGAACCCCGAAGAGCAAACCGCCGTCACCGAGGCCACAGCGCAGTACAAGAAGGCCCGCGCCGCCTACGACGCCGCCCTCCAACACCCCGAAACCGCCACCCGAGCCGCCCTCGAGGCCGCCGGCAACTCCGGCACCTGGCTGGACGAAGCCGTCAGCCGCGCCGACGCCCTCCGCACCCAGAAGACCCGCCGCGTCGGCTCAGTCAAGATCCTCTCCACCGAACCCATCTGGGTGGACCTCACCGCCACTCCCGCCGCAGTAGTCCTCAAAACCTGCCTCGACTACTCCGCCGTAGCCGACCACACCACCAACCGCCGCCTAGTCGACGCCCACCTAGCCCACCTCCCCACCGGCTGGTCCCTCACCACCGAATCCGACAACCCCGACACCGCCCAACCGCCCACCCCCAACCGCCCCCTCTGCTAGCCCGCCAAAACCTGCAACCTGTGGATAACTCACCCCTCGGTCACCCTCCGTATGACACCCTTAACTCACTCGCACCCCCAGAAACGGAGCCCCCATGCCCCGCCGACCAGCCCTCGGACCCGCCACCGCAGCCCTCTGCGCCCTACTAGCGCTAACCGCCTGCCAAAGCTCCCCCGAAGCCGGTCACCCCAACACCGCCCCGCCGTCAGTCAGCCCGACGCCGACTGCTCCTTCGACGCCTGCTTGGACTCCCGAAGAGCAGACCGCGATCACCGCAGCGAAAGCGCGATATGCGGCGATTACGGCAGCGGTCGATCTGGCCTACGGACGTCCCGCGGAGCTGAGCCGCCCTGCTCTCGAAAAGGCGGGCGCAGGCAGTGAATTCATCATCAGCGTGATCGACGGGGCTCGAACTCTCGCCCGAAGTGGCTGGTACCAGACCGGCAGCACCCGGATCGCGAGCACCCAGATCACTTCGGTGAAGCTCGACGGCGAGCAGCCAGAGGTCAACCTCGCCAACTGCCTCGATACGTCCAAGCTGGTACTCAGATTTCAGAAGGATGGCAAGCCGGTTCCGGTGGGCCCGGGGAACGGCAACCGCCACAAGTTCACGTCACGGCTCGTCTACGCCCCGCCTGCACCTGGCGGTAAGAAGATCTGGTTCCTGGTGACGGACAAGGCGGCCGGACAATGCTGAGCCGCCCGCGCACACGCCGCTGGATCATCCTCTCGGCGATCGTCGCAGTACTGCTATCAGCGACGACCGCTCAGGCCGACGGCAACCGCCCGCCTCCACCCGGACCGGGCTATGACTGGATCTGCATCCGTGGTGACTGCAGGTGGATTGCAAGCAGCTATACGACGCCGCAGCCGACCGGGAACAAGCCTGGACATGACGGCGATACTGTCAACCAAACCAAACCGGTCTGCACCTATCACGGCGCCGCCCAGGCTTGCGTCGACGCGCAATTAGGCAATTGGTCCAACGGTCACCAGTGCTACATGCATCACGAAACTCCGTCGCCTCCCTTCACCGATCCGCGTTGGCAAGGGCACACCGATGGCAGCATCTGGGCTTGTGTTCG
The DNA here is from genome assembly GCF_044453945.1 of Kribbella sp. NPDC051587. Taxonomy (NCBI): domain Bacteria; kingdom Bacillati; phylum Actinomycetota; class Actinomycetes; order Propionibacteriales; family Kribbellaceae; genus Kribbella; species Kribbella sp. NPDC051587. The sequence continues at coordinate 93,994 of NZ_JBITDE010000003.1, read as the reverse complement.
GGAGCAGGGGTATGACGAGGGTCGGCATTTGGTGACTGAGTGGGTGTGGCTTCCGGGGGAGCCGGACACGGTGGTGGTTGATCCGGTGACGTTGGCTTATCGGGCTGTGGCGGAGATGCATTTGGCGCCGCCGGTGGTGAGGTCGGCGCCTGGGGCTGGACAGGTGGGGTTGGTGAATATGCCGGTGTGGTTGTGGGTTACGAAGACGGAGAACACCTGGGGTCCGATCGAGCGGGAGGCCAGTGTGCCGGGGCTGACGGTGACGGCCAAGGCGGAGGTCACGGCGATCGACTGGAAGATGGGTGACGGAAAGACCATCCGTTGCACGACCGCCGGTACGCCGTACTCGAAGTCGATGGGGATCAAGGACTCGCCGGACTGTGGGCACCGCTACACGAAGACGTCCAGCAAGCTCAAGGACTGCAAGTACCCGGTGACCGCCACCGCTCAGTGGGCGATCAACTGGCAGAGCACGCTCGGCGATACCGGGCAGATCAACCTCACACAGGACGCCGCCACGCAACTGCGGATCGGTGAGGCGGTTCCCGTTCTCGTCGATCCCGAGGACAGCAACGTGAAGGTCCCACCGAAGGCCGGGTGCAGTGCGAAATGACAGGCGCTCGCGGTGTGGCAGAGTTGGCGCTCCCGCGGGGTGGCGAGGAGGGCTGATGCAGTTCAGGGAGTTCAGCGCAGCGTTCAATACTGCTAAGCGGCGGATTCAGCGCGAGGGTGTCGACGCGGTGGGTTCCGCCGAGACGCAATTGCAGGCGATGCTCGCGGAACTGGAGTCCGATGAGGACCGCCGGGTCGGTGCGAACCTGATCAAGCGGCTGCCCCGATACGCCGTACCGGCCGAGCCTCCGAGTGCGTTGATGCTCGAGGCGATGGCGGTGGAGCGTGCAGCATTCGAGTCGCGAGGCACTGCCGAGGAGCGCGTTGCGGTGATGGCCGAGGCTCGGCGACGGATCTTCGAGATCGCGGAGCGGGCTCCCGCCGACGATGCTCCCAGCATCCGGGGCCTGACGCGTGGTCTGGAGCACCTCGAGGAGACCCTTCGCGATCCGTACTGGCCGTTCGACGGACCTGACGATCCGGAGAGGCCGCGCGACGGCGCCAGCTGACCATGGCACTCATCCGGATCGACCCGTCGTCGGAGGAGTACAAGCGGTTCGTCCGGCTGTATGAGGTCGCACGATCGATGCGGCCGAGCGAACTTGATCGCTGGAATGGCGAGCTCTACGCCACCGTTGGCGAGGGCAAGAACTGGGGCAGTCTGCGACGGGACGGGTCGCTGCAGCTGTCGCAGGAGCTCGTCTTCGATCACCTCGGTCCTGACGCCGAACCTCAGGCTCAGGTCCAAGCACTCACAACGGTCCTGCATGAAGCCAACCATGCGCGGGTCGAGATCAAGGCTCTCGAGGAGCCGAACGCCGTCCTGTCCAGTCACTCGAAGGCGCTCGACGAAGGACTCACCGAGTGGGTCTCGGTTGCCGACGTCGCGGAGTACGCCGATCGAGCAGGGTACGGCGATCTGCCCGACCCCAAGCCTGCCTATCCGTCGGCCTACGGAGCGACGGAGGCGCTGCTTGAGTACGCCGCCGGGCCGGAGGGGGCCAGCGCCCTTGCCGATCGCGCCATCGATGCCCCGGTGACCATGCGATGGGACGTCATCGCCGACGAGATCGTGAGAAACAAGCTGTCCGACGTCGTTCCGCTGGGCCCGCAGCACCAGCAAGCCGCTCGTGCGGAGCTGATCAACGCGATGACGACGGACAGTTGGCAGGGTCTGGACGATTCGCGCATCGACATCGGTGGTGCGGTCGCTGCGCGGACCGCTCGCGCGCTGGACCAATCCACCCAACACATTCGGGATCACTACGCACAAGACCCTGGTACGCCGTACCCGGCGGCGACACCCAACTTCCTGATCGCCAGGGAGCAGGAGGCGGAGGCGGTACGCACCCTCAGCGACTCGCAGGAACGCGCTGCGACTCAGGGCAGCGACTTGGACCTGGCAGGCCTGCCACCGCCGAGCGCCGGCAGTCGGGTGGAGGGACCGCCGGTCGGACGGGCGGCTGGGGAGTATTCGGGGCGTGCGACTGCTGGAGATGACAGCCGGTTTCTCAGCGGATCACCACCCGCGGCTCAGGCAACTCGGCTCAAGCCAGAACTCGGGGATGGAGCACGTGGAGCTGGAGCGCCTGCGGTCGTTCAGCGTGGGGCTGAGCGGCCGGTGCATCCGACGGACCGCGGGCGCGGCTGACGTCGTACGGCGTGGTTCGGCACGGCGTGGGATGGCGCGAGAATCTTCTGACGCAACGGCGCGAATGCGGATGGCCTGTGGATAAGTGCGGTGGGTGGGGGCGGAAGGGAATAGATTCTGGGTATGAGTGGAATGGCTTCGGTGGCGCAGATGGCGGGCGAACTGGTCGGGGTGCTGGGGCGGTTTCGAGGTGGGCGGACGCGGGCGTTCAGTTTTGGGGATGGGGGGCCTGAGGCGGTGATGCTCACGTATGACGAGTTCGAGGATCTTGGGGGTGAGCACAAGTTCGTCGTGGGGGATGTGGTGGTGGGGCCTGGGGAGTTGGCTGGGGGGTTGGGGGCGGTTGTTGAGGCGGTACGGCGGGGGGACGGCGTACCGGTGGTTTGGGGGGAGGACGGGGAGCCGGAGGCGGTGGTGATGTCTACGGCGCAGTACCGGGAGTTGCGGGGGGATGATCAGCCGCCGGCGGGGGTGGTGGACGACCCGACGGTGCGGGTTTATGCGACGGAGCCGTTGCCGGGCAGCCGGCCGCTGGATCTGGACGAGTGGGCGGCTCGGATGGGGCCGGAGACACAGGAGATTCTGGAGGAGTTGCGCCGCGAGGACCGTGACGGTCGGTGAGTGGCGCCGCCGGGTATGTGCTGATCGCGGGACCGGAGTTCGATCTCGACTATCGGCGGATCGATGCGGCCGCGCAGCGGAATCCGGGTGGGCCTGAGGCGGTGCTGCGGCGGCAGGTGCTGCGGGCGATGCTGGATGTGGCGAACGGTAGGTCGGATGGGCATCACGCCCTCGGATACGCGCCTGGTAAGGGAGATCTGCGGGATTGTGTGACGGAGTACGTGCACTCTGATCCGCAGCGCAAGGCCGATCTCCGGTTGGTGTTCCGGGAGATGGCGCCGGAAGTTCCGGGTAGTCCGGCTCGGCGGGAGCTGTTGGCGATTCGGGGTCGGCATGGGGTCAACAATGTCTACGCGCATGTTTGTGCGCGGCTCGGGCGGCAGGTGACCGATCGGCAGCCGGGGTTGGATCGGTTCGGACGGGAAAGCGTGTCTGGCGGGAACGGCGCGGCGCGCCAGGCGGAGCTGGATGCGCGGCGGGCTGTGGCTCATGCGTGGGCTGGGCAGCGGCCGTTGCGGTCGTCGCGGCCGCTGGCGGTGGGTACGGCGCGCGCGTCGGGCGACGGGTCTGCGACGGTCGCGCGGGAGCAGCCGCGGAGTGCCCGGGCAGGGCCGACCGGGTGGCCTGAGCGGGGCTAGGACTGCGCGGGTCCGCCCCAGAAGTCCGTGGACAACATCCCGGGGGCTTGAACAGGTTATGCCTTGTTCACGGCCCCCCATTTCCTGTTCACACCCACCGGCGAGGGCGCTACTTGGTGAAGTCGAGGTGGGGGAGGGAGCGGAGCTGGTGGTCTTGGTGGTAGGTGAAGAAGGCTGAGATGAGGCCGGTGGCTTCGCGACGGGTTCGGGGGTCGGCGCGGAGGGCGGTGGGCCAGTCGCCGGTGAGGAGGGCGGCCAGGTGGGCGACTGTGGTGGGGGCGGGCATGGCTGAGGCCGGGGGGCGGCAGGTGGGGCAGACTACGCCGCCGGCGGCGGGGTTGAAGGCTCGGTGGGGGCCTGGTTCGCCGCAGCGGGCGCAGTCGCCGAAGGAGGGGGCGTAGCCGGAGATGGCGAGGGCTCGGAGGAGGAAGGAGTCCAGGACCAGGGCGGGTTCGCGTTCGCCGGTGGAGAGGACCCGGAGGGCGCCGGCCAGGAGGAGGTGGTGCTGGGTGGCGGGTTCTTTTTCCTCGACGACCAGGCGGTCGGTGGTTTCCAGGAGCACGGTGCCGGTGGTGTAGCGGGCGTAGTCGTTGACGATGCCTTCGCCGTAGGCGGCGATGGAGACGGCTTGGGTGACGACGTCGAGGGTGCGGCCGGTGGCCAGCTGGAGATCCACGTGGCTGAAGGGTTCGAGGCGGGCGCCGAACCGGGACGACGTACGGCGGACGCCCTTGACGACGGCGCGGACCTTGCCGCGGGAGCGGGTCAGGAGCGTGGCGATGCGATCTGCTTCACCCAGTTTGTGGGTGCGCAGAACGATCGCCTCTTCCCGGTACAGCGGCACCTGATCAGTGTCTCACTCGCCGCCGACAAGCTGCTCGAGGCTGCGGGCCGGGCGACCGGTGAGATCGGGGACGGCGCTGGAGACGTGGCTGAGTTCGCCGGAGGCGATGGCGGCGTACGACGTGACCCAGCCGGCCACCTCCCAGGAAGGCGCACCGTACGACTCGCGGGAGCGGTAGGCCTCGTCGAGGGTCTCGGGCTCATAGCGCACCGGCCGGTCCCAGGCGGCGGACAGTACGGCGGCGGCATCGGCCATGGTGAACGCGGTGGGGCCCGTGAGGTCGTACGTCGCCTCCGCGTGCCCATCAGACGTCAGTACGGCGAATGCCGACGCGGCCACGTCGTCACGAGCGACCGCGGCGACCTTGCCATCACCGGCGGGTCCGCGGATGACGCCGTCCTCGCCGACGAAGCCGGGGATGAAGTCGAGGTACAGGTTGTCGCGCAGGAAGGTGAAGTCGATGCCCGCGGCACGGAGGTGCTGTTCGGTGTGCCAGTGGTCCCGGGCGAACGTGAACGTCGCGTCCGGAGCGGCACCGGCGAAGGACGTGTACACGATCCGCTGCACACCGGCCGCGACCGCGGCATCAATGGTTGCCTTGTGCAATGAAACCCGATCGGCGGATTCGGTTGCACTGAGCAACATCAGGGTGGCCACCCCGTCGAGCGCGTTCAGCAGCGCGGCATGCTCGCCGTACGCCGCCACCGCGACCGAGGCCCCCGGCAACGAAGGCGCCCGGGATGCGTCCCGGACGAGCAACCGCTGCGGTACGTCGGCGTCCGCCAGCAACCGGGCGATCCGCGAACCGAGCTGGCCGGTGGATCCGGTCAGCGCGATCACTTGCCCACCAGGTCCATACCGCCAGCCGCGTAGCGCTCCCCCGCCACGTCGAGGTCCGGCGGGAAGGCCGCGTCCAGCGCCGCCAACTCGTCGGCGGTCAGGGTCACGTCCAGCGCACCGAGGTTCTCGGCCAGGTACTTGCGTCGCTTGGTTCCCGGGATCGGGACGATGTCGTTGCCCTGGGCCAGCAACCAGGCCAGCGCGAGCTGCCCGGCCGTGATGCCACGCTCGGCGGCCAGCTCCTGGACCTTCGCCACCAGGTCCAGGTTGCGCTGGAAGTTCTCGCCGCTGAACCGCGGCAGGCCGCGCCGCGCGTCGTCGGGCTCGAAGTCCTCCGGTGACTTCAGCTGCCCGGTGAGGAACCCGCGCCCGAGCGGGCTGAACGGCACGAACCCGATCCCGAGCTCCCGCAGCGTCGGCAGTACGACGGTCTCCGGGTCCCGCGTCCACAACGACCACTCACTCTGTACGGCGGTCATCGGGTGTACCGCATGCGCCGCGCGCACCGTGTCCCCGTTCACCTCGGACAACCCCAGGTAACGCACCTTCCCGGCGGCCACCTGGGAAGCCATCGCCCCCACGGTCTCCTCGATCGGCACCTGCGGGTCCCGCCGGTGCAGGTACCAGAGGTCCACGTGGTCGACCCCGAGCCGCCGCAACGACGCATCCAGAGCCTCCACCGCGTACGCCGGGCTCCCGTCGACGTTGTTCGGCATCGACGAGCCGGTCTGCGGCCGGAAGCCGAACTTCGTCGCCAGCACCACCTCGTCGCGCCGACCGGTCAGCGCGCGGCCGAGGAGCTCCTCGTTGGCGCCGTTGCCGTAGATGTCGGCGGTGTCCAGGAAGGTGCAGCCGGCGTCGATCGCCGCGTGCACGGTCGCGATCGATTCGTTCTCGTCCGAGGTCACGCCGTACGACTGGGACATCCCCATGCAGCCGAGGCCGAGGCGGGAGACGGTCAGGTCACCGAGGTGGGATTCACTCATGATCCGAACCTACCCCGCAGCCGCGGCGCCCGAGCCACCTGGTGACCCGATTCCTGCGCAGGCAACGACTCTGTGACATTTTGCCGCGATCCGCCGTACCGGCCGTCGCTTTCCGTATCTTCACAGCGAGTAAGAGGGGTGAGTGGGGAATGTTCCTGCGCGAAGCGCTGCGGTATCGCTGGGCCCAGGCCTTGGTGCTGGCCGGGATCAGTCTGCTGATCGGGACGTGTGCGGTGTTCGCGCCGTGGTTCTCGCGTGCCGTCGAGCAAACGGTGATGACCGAAACGCTGACCAGCCAGGCCTTGCCGGCCGCCTGGAAGCTGTCGTCGCGCACCGGGGTCGAGGGCGTCGGCACCAACCCGGACAGCGATCCGGCGAGCCTCGACGCGCTGGTCCCGGCCGATCTGAAGCCGCTCTTCAGTCCCCCGGTCCACGGCATGCGCAGCACTCTGAGCTGGCGGCGGCCGACCATGCTCAGGGACGAGAAGTCGATCACCGGACGCCTGGCCTGGCGCGACGGTTACTGCGCGCAGCTCACCGTGCTCGAAGGCCGTTGCCCGCAGCGCCCGAACGAGGTGATCGCCTCGATCGTGGACAAGACGACCTGGGACTTCAAGGTCGGTTCGACGGTCACCGCGCGACCGTCGGAGAAATTTGACGGCGGCGGTCAGCTGACGGTGGTCGGCTTCTACCGGCCGCTCCAGCCGCGCGGCGAGTACTGGTTCGGGCAGTATCCGACCGGTCACTCCCGGGCACCGTCCGACCTGGATCCCGGCGCGACGGACGATTTCTACGCCGAGCGCGCGACCTTCACCGGCACGGCCTGGGTACCGCGGCTCACCTCCGACACCCGCGTCCTCCCGGGCGTGGCCCGGATCAAGGACCTGCTCCGCGTCCAGGACGCCTCGAACAAGGTGAACGGGAACGCCGTCGAGCTCGGCCTCAACGCCGAGAACACCTCGTCCCTGGCCACGGTCGTCGACCAGATCCAGAACCAGCGCTCCCAGGGCCGCACGATCATCCCGCTGGTGATGGTCCAGGTCGCGCTCTTCGGCGTCGTCGTCCTGGCCCTCGCGCTCGGTGCCGTCGTCGACCAGCGCCGCCCGGAGATCGCTCTCGCCCGCCTCCGCGGCGCGTCCACCCGCCGTACGGCGCGCAGTCTGATCGTCGAACTGGGCATCCCGGTCCTGATCGGGACGCTGGCCGGCCTCGCGACCGGGTTCGCCCTCTTACTGATCGCCCGCGCGACCTGGCTCCGGTACGGCGCTCCGCTCGAACTGCCGTGGACCGTCCCGGCGGCGCTGGCCCTGGCCGTCGTGGTCGCCCTGCTGGTCGTGGTCCTCCAGGTCCGCGGTGGGGTCCGGCAGACGATCTCCAGCCTGCTGCGCCGCGTCGCCGCGCGTGGTCGCGGCTGGCGGCTCGGCATCGTCGACCTCTGCGTCATCGTGTTCGCGGTCGCCGGCCTCGCCGCCGCGGTGACCGGTGACGGTCGCGGACCGCTGCCCGTGCTCACGCCGGCGTTGCTCTCCCTCGCGGTCGGCCTCACGTTCGCTCACTTACTCCTCCCGGCTGCCGGGTTGATCAGCCGTCGTGCTGCCCGCCGCGGACACCTGGGGCTGGCGCTCGGTGCACTGCAGATCTCCCGGCGGCCCGCCGTCACTCGCATCGTGGCCGCTGTCGCGGTGGCGGGCGGACTGCTCGCGTTCGCCGGGCAGGCCTCGTCGGTGGGCGACCACAACCGCGAGACCCGCGCCGGGTATGAGGTCGGCGCGCAGGCGGTGCTGAAGATGAACGCGCTCTCGCTCGGCGACTTCACCAAGACGATCAACGAGATCGACCCGCAGCGGAACTGGTCCACCCCGGTCGTGCTGTCCCGGCCGCCGGCCCCGGACTCGCTGAAGACGATGATGATCGAGCCGGACAGCTTCCGGCGGATCGCCTTCCGCGGCGACCAACTGACCGATGCGGCCGGCTGGCAGGCGCTGACCGCACCGAAGGTCAAGCCGATCGAGTTCCGCAGCTCGAAGCTGACCATGACCGCGGCCGTCGGTGCGGTCAAGCAGCTGGCGAATCCGATCCCGGGTGGTCCGCAGTACGCGCCGGGTCGCTCCCTCGTGCTGCGGGCCTACCTCGTCAGCCAGCGCAACGGCGGCCGCTTCCTGGTCTCGTTCCCACCATTGCCGTTGACAACAAAGCAGCCGGTCGCGCTGACCACCGCGGTCGATTGCCTCGGCGGCTGCCGGCTGCTGCAGCTCGGCTTCGGCCGCGAGGTACTGGACCAGGGCGGCGTCCAGGCGGACGTTGCCATCAGCAAGGTCTCCACCGACGACCAGCCATCGATCACCCTCGGAACGGCACCGGACTGGAAGGGCGTCGAGCACCTCGGTGGCGACCAGGGCACCATCGCGACGAAGGCCGGCGGTCTGCTCACGTTGTCGGTGAAGAGCTTCAGTGACGACCAACTGATGCAGTACGCGACCGTGCCAGCGTCGGTCCCCGCCGTGGTCACCCCCGAGTTCCGGTACGCCGCTGGAACCACGACCAGCCCGGCGAGTGACGGTACGCCGATGTTCATCAGCAAGCTCGGCACCATGACCGGCCCGGTGAACCGGTACCCCGATCGGACCGCGGTCGTCGATCTGGAGACGGTACGGCGGCTGGGCGGCGGACTGGACGAGTTCGCCACGGACTTCGAGCTGTGGCTGAACGACGCCGGGCTCGCTCAGGTCGATCAACTCACCACGGCGCTCAGCAAGGCCGGATACAACGCGGAGCTGAGCGATGTGCGGTCCGAGCGGATCGCGTCGTACGGGCGGTCAGCTAGTGCGCTGACGCTGCAACTGACGCCGGTGGTCGGGATCGCGTCGTGGGCACTGGCGATCGTCGTACTGCTGCTGACCGTGGTGACGTCGTGGCGGTCGCGCGCGCAGGACTACGCGAGCCTGCGGATCACCGGCGTACCGGCTCCGCTGACTGGGCGGGCTGCACGCTGGGAGCAGACCGGGCCGGTCGCGTTGGCCGTGTTGCTGGGATCGGTGTGTGGAGTGATCGGGGCGCAGATCGCGTTGCCGCTGATCCCGTTGTTCGCCGACTCCGGTGGGCCGTATCCGTTGGAGCTGGCAACGAACTGGCCGGTCGCGCTCGGGTTGTGGGCGGGCGGGACGATCGTGCTCGCGGTGGTGACGTTGCTGCTCGGTACCGGCGTGAACCGGCGAGCGTCGTACAGCCGGATCCGGGAGGAGCTGACATGAGCGGACTGGCCATCAGTACGACGGGGCTCGTGCACATCTATCGTGCCCACGGGCACGACGTCGCTGCGCTCTCCGGGATCGGGATCACCGTACGGCCGGGTGAGTTGGTTGGGCTGCTCGGGCCTTCTGGGGCTGGGAAATCGACGCTGCTACAGCTCTGCGGCGGGTTGCTGACGCCGAGCGCCGGACGGTTGCAGATCGGTGAGCACAACCTCGCGACGATGACCGAGGCCGAGCTGGATCGGATGCGGTCCGGGGATGTCGGGATCGTGCTGCAAGGGGCTGGGCGCAACCTCATCCCCTACCTGTCGCCGCTCGACAACGTGCGGTATGCGCAGCAGGCGGCCCCGCGGGATCGCGAGCTGCCGGCGGCGATCGACGTACTGGAGTTGGTGGGCCTGCGAGAGCATGCCTCCACTGCGCTGAGTGCGTTGACGCCGGGCCAGGTGCAGTTGTGTGCAGTCGCGGTGGGGATCGCGACGATGCCGGGGCTGTTGCTGGCGGATGAGCCGACCAGCCAGCTGGATCACCACGCGCGCGACGAGGTGCTGGAGGCGATCCGGACAATCAACCATCAGACCGGTATGACGGTGCTGCTGATCACGCATGACCCTGAGGTCGCGGCGGCGCTCCCCCGGACCATCACGATTCGGGACGGGCGGATCGCGGCTGAGGGACGGTCTGGTGAGGAGTACGCCGTGGTGGCCACCGACGGGTCGTTGCCGTTGCCACCGCATGTGGCCGAGCTGTTGCCGGCGGGGACGCTCGTGCAGGTGACGATCGAGGACGGTCAGGTTCGGCTCAGTCCGGTGGATCAGGAGGGAGCCCGGTGATCCAGGTCAAGAACATCACGGTCGCGTACGGCGATCTGATCGCGGTGGACGATGTGTCGTTCGACGTACCGCCGGGATTCGTGCTCGCGGTCAGCGGACCGTCGGGAGCCGGGAAGAGCTCGTTGCTGTGGGCAATCGCTGGTGCGGTGGAGGTAGGGACCGGGAAGGTTGAGGTGGACGGGCTGGTGATCGGCGGTCGTCCCGCTGCCGCTGCGCATGGCGTCGTACTGATTCCGCAGGGGAACGGGTTGGCGCGCGTACTGACAGCTCGGGAGAACCTGACGATCCCACTGCTTGCCAATGGCAAAGACCCGGATGAGACCTACGTCGTGGTGGAGAGCGCGCTGAAGGCGGTCGGGCTCGAGGAGAGCGGTGACCACCTGGTCGAGGAACTCTCCGGTGGTGAACAGCAGCGGGTAGCCGTTGCCCGCGGCATCGCCCAGCAAGGCCGTGTCATCCTCGCCGACGAGTCCACCAGCGAACTCGACAGCACCAACCGCGAGCGCGTCCTCGACCTCCTCCGATCTCAAGCCAACCAAGGCACCGCCGTCGTCATCGCCACCCACGACCCGACCGTCGCCGACGCCGCCGACGGCCACGCCGTCATGGACGAAGGCCACCTCACCTGGGTCCGCCGCCTCTAGCCGGTGGCGGCTAGGTGGGGGGCGGGGGTTACGCGGAGCGGGTCTAGCTGGATTCGGGTGATGCCCAGGGGTTGGAGGGACTCGCGGAGGGCGGCCTCGGTCATGCGGAGGTACTCGGGGTGCGGGCCGCAGGCGGTGTGGAGATGGGTGAGAGTGGTGAAGGCGATGCCCACGCGCCGTCCGTCGGGGAGGTGACCGGTCTGCAGGGTGCAGCCGACGCCGCCGGCGGGGTGGACGGGGACGTACCAGTCATCACAATGTCGAGGCTTCACACCAACGACGTTAGGCCGGTCCGGACCCCGCCGGAGGTTTTCTCACACGGTTCGCACAGCGTTCTCACAAACCCAACGACAACGGGATGCCGGGTGGTCCGGTGCGTACCAGCTCCGCGACCAGCGAAGGCAGGTTGCTCGGGGCGAAACGGCCTTCGTGGGCTTGGAGTTCGTCGAGGGTCCACCAGCGACGCTCGTGCAGGTTCTCGGCGGCCAACTCAGCCACACTCATCGTGCCTGCAGGCTCGAAGGCCGCCGTACGGATCAGGAAGTAGTCGTTGAGGACGCCGTCGTACCCGGTGGCGTGGCCTTCGGCAACTACCTCCTGGTGCCAGACGTGCGGCGGGTCCGCCTCCACTGCCAGGCCGACCTCTTCGGCCAGCTCGCGGCGTAGTCCCTCGAGCAGGGACTCGTCGGCCTCCAAGCCACCACCCGGCGTCGCCCAGAGGGGACCGTCGGCGAATTCGAAGCGGACCAGCAGGACGCGGTCCGAAGGATCGAGGATCACCGCCCGAGCCGCCGGGCGGAGGTTGGGACGGGTGAGCTCCAGCTCCTGGTTCTGCTCGACGGTGGTGAACCCGAAGCGGACGTTGACCTTCTGCATCGCCGTGTTGGACAGCGCCGTCCAGGTATGCAGGTAGGGCTGAGCGACGCGGTGCTTGGCGAGCTGGTCGAGGTTCGCCAGCTTCAGATGGGTGCCGAGGTTGTGACCGCGGTGATCACGCAGCACGAGCGTGTCATCCTGCTGCGCGTACTCCGGGTCGTCCTTCGACAGATAGAGCAACGTGTATCCGGCGGGCTCACCATCCAAGGTGTGCGCCATCGTCACCAGGGCGAGGTAGCTGCGGGCAACGCGCTCCTCGCCGGCCGCGAGCCGCTCGACCGTCCACGGCACCGTCTCACGAGTCATCCCGCCGATCGGTACGTCGTTGTCCATCGCCGTGTGGAGATCGGCGTACGCCTGCTGGTGTTCCGGCGGACACACACCCGCCCACGACGTCAGCGTGTACCCCTCCAGCTCTCCCGCCGACTCGCGCAGCGAGGCCAGCCGCGCCTCGTCATACGGCAGCGGTACGACGAGGTGGTCCTCGACGTGCTCGACCGTGAACCCGAGCTTCGCAGCGAACAAAGACCCGGCCCACGGCTCGGAAGGAACCCCGAGCTCGGTCTGGAAGATCGTCCGCCCGAGCTGCGCGGCCCGCGTCTCCGCCCACTGCCACAACGCCGTACCGACACCACGGCGCCGGTTCTCCGGCGGTACGTCGATCTCGACGTCGACCGTGTCCAGGTTGTCCTGCAACCGGTACTCGAAGAGCATCGCGCCGACCACGCGCTCGTCCTCGAGCGCCACAACGGCGAGCCGCGCCTTCAACGGTGACGGGTTGCGCAGCGAGACGGCGAACGCGTCCCGGGTCCCCAGCAGCGCGGCCTCACGACCAGCCAGTACGCCGGCGCGCAGCGCGTCGTACCAGGCGTCGAACAGGACAGGGTCGGCCGGATCGATCTCGCGAACGGTGATCACCCGGCCGACCCAACCAAACAAACGGGTCAGAAGCGAACGATTAAACCGGCGCGACCTTGCCGGCGTACATGCCCATGATGACGAAGTTGTCGGCGTACGGGGCGTTCTTCAGGATGGGGTCGTCGTCGGCCGGGAACTTGGCCACCCGCTTGCCCTCGAGGGCCGGGTTGTTCCCGTAGCGCTCCCAGAGCGGGATGATCGGCAGCAGTTCGTTGAACGCGAGCGCGGCCGCGGTCACGTTCTTCTTCTGCTCGTCCACGTCGAGGCCCTGGGCGGACTTGTCGACGACGGACTTGAGGTCGATGTCACCCGCGGAGGTCTTCTGCTTGAGCGGGAAGTTCATCCCCTTGCCGCCGGAGTTCGCGGCCGTCACGTAGTTGAACGCGTAGAGGTCCTGCACGAACGAGAAGTACGGGTGCGGGTGCGACGACGCGCCCCAGCTCTGGATCGCCAGGTCGAACTTGCCGGCCAGGACGTCGGGGCTCAGCTGCGTGAAGGTGATCCCGCGCTTGGTGATGTTGAACCCGAACTTGGTCAGCTGGTCGGCCGCGTTGGTGGCGGCCGGGTTCCAGTCGGCGAACTCGGTCGGGAACTTGATGTCGTACGCCGCGGGCTTGCCGGCCGGCGTCTGCCACTTGTCGCCGGCCTTCTTCCAGCCGGCCGCGGTGAGCAGCTGGGTGGCCTTGTCGAAGTCCTTGTCGTAGGCGTTCAGCTTCTTCTGGTCGGCGTCGGAGACCCAGTCCGGTACCGCCTGGTCGGAGAACCCGGCCATGAACTTGCAGGCCTTGCCGGACTCGCCGAGCGCGATCGTGCCGTTCTCGCCGCGGTCCAGGATGTAGGCGATCGCCTGCCGGACGCGGACGTCGGCGAACTCGGGATGCGTGGTGTAGTTGAAGACCAGCGCGGGACCGGAGTACACCGGCGGCCGCAGGATCCGGAACCCGTTCTGCTGGAACGTCTTCTCGCTGGCCACCGCGAAGCCGTGGGTGGCGTAGTCGACATCCTTGTTCATCACCGTCGGGGTGATGTCGGAGGTCTCACCGTTGTACAGCACGACCTTGGTGAAGCCGATCTTGTCGGCGAACAGGCCCTTGTCGTTCTTGACCAGCGTCATCTGCGAGTTCGTCATGCTCTTGACGTCGTAGTTGAACGGGCCGGAGACGATCGGGTTCTCCGGGTGGAACTTCTGGAAGTCCCCGTTCAAGGTCTTGCCTTCGCCCTCGTCGAGGCTGCCCTTCGCCTTGCGGAGCGTCTCGGCCTTGGTCGCCCACTCGCCGTACACGGCCGCGGGCAGGATCGGGGCGCGCAGGATGTAGCGCTCGAGCACCGTGGACGGCGTACCGATCGTGAAGACGGCGGTGGTGTCGTCGGTCGCCTTGACATCGGCCAGGAAGGTCCAATCCTGCTGACGCATCAGCCAGCGCAGGTTGAACGTCGCGACGACGTCCTTGCTGGTCACGGGCGAGCCGTCGCTCCAGGTCAGGCCGGAACGGAGCTTGAGCGTGTACGTGTTGGCCTTCTCGTCCAGGGTCCCGGACTCGGCCATCATGTATTCCCACTTCTTGTCGGCCCAGTAGTACAGACCGGAGCTGGGATAGATGAGGTCGAGGTACGGGCTGGACTGCTGCACGCCGTCGAGAACACCGGCAGCCAGGTTGAAGTGGCCCTTCGGGGGCAGCTGGTACGGGTAGGCGCCGTGGAACTCCTTGTCGCCGCCACCACCGCCGCCCTGGGCGTTCGGCTTGCTGGGCGAGCACGCCACGGCCGAGCCGAGACCGGCGGCGCCGAGACCGGCGATGCCGAACAGCTGGAGCACGTTGCGGCGGGAGACCTCGTTCGTCCGGGCCCGTGCCCCGGACTCGTTGTTGCCGGTGGGACTCATCCTCGGTCCTAACCTTTCTCAGATAAGGGTGTTACTGACCGTCTTCTCGCTTCGTACGGCGCCGGGTCCACACGACTGCGGCGACGACGATCAGGCCCAGGAACAGGCCCAAGAACAAGGTGAACAACGTGACGACGAACTCCGGCGTACCGGGGGTGAGCGTGAGCAGCAGGACACCGGCGGCCAGGACCAGGAAGGCCGCCCAGCCGAGTGCCATCCGGCCCAGCTCCGGCGGCATCAGGCCGCCGGCTCATCGGCGCCGTCGCGCTGGACGACGTGACACGCGGCCGACTGTCCCGGCCGGACCTGGAGCAGCTGCGGTACCTCGCCGTCGCACAGCCCGTCCTCGAACCGCCCGCAGCGCGGGTGGAACGCACAGCCCGGTGGCAGGTGCGCCAGGCTCGGAATCTCCAGGCTGCGCAGGGATTCCGCGTTCTTGGTCCGGGTCAGGTCGGGATCCGGCTCCGGGATCGCGTCGATCAGCGCCCGCGTGTACGGGTGCGTCGGCGCGTTGATGATCCGCGGGGTCGGGCCGAACTCGACGATCCGGCCGAGGTACATCACCGCGGTCCGGCCGCGCCAGCCGAAGTACTTCGCGATCGCCAGGTCGTGGGTGATGAACAGGAAGCCCACGCCGAGCTCGTCGCGCAGCCGGCCGAGCATCGCCAGCACGCTGATCCGGATCGACACGTCGAGCATCGAGGTCGATTCGTCGGCGATGATGATCTTCGGGTCCAGCGTCAGCGCCCGGGCGACGGCGACTCGTTGCCGTTGGCCACCGGACAGCTGGTGCGGGTACTTCGAGAGGTAGTTCTCCGGCGGCGTCAGGTCGACCTTCGCCAGCAATTCGGTCGCGCGTTCGGCGGCGGCCTTGGCGCCCTTCACCACGCCGTGCTTGAGCAGCGGTGCGGTGAGCGTCTGCTGGATCGTCCGGGTCGGGTTCAGCGAAGCGTACGGGTCCTGGTGCACGTACTGCACGCTGCGCCGGAAGTCCTTGAACTCGTTCTTCTTCAGGGACCAGATGTCGGCCCCGTCGAACATCACCTGCCCGCTACTCGGGCGAGTCAGGCCGGCCGCCATCCGGGCCGCGGTCGTCTTGCCCGAACCGCTCTCCCCTACCAGGCAGAGCACCTCGCCGGGGTTGATCGACAGGTTGGCATGATCGACCGCGCGGATCGGTCCCGCCTTGGTGTCGAACACCTGGCTGACCCCGTCCAGCGTCATCAACGGCTTGCCACTGGACTCCTGTACGGCGGGAGTCTCGTCGACCGCGGTCATGAGGCGGCCTCCTTCCGCTCGAGGTGGACGTCGGCGGAGTGGATGCAGGCGACGTCGTGGGCGCTACCGGCCTCGTCGGTGATCGGGATCAACGGCGGATCCACCTCCTGGCATTCGTCGGTGGCGAACTTGCAGCGCGGGTGGAACGCGCAGCCCTTCGGCAGGTTGGCCAGGCTCGGCGGTCCGCCCGGGATCGACTCGAGGTCCGGCAGGTCGCCGACGATCGGCGGCACGGCCTTGATCAGGCCGAGCGTGTACGGGTGCCGCGGCTGGTAGAACATGTCCCGGACGCCACCGGTCTCGATGATCCGGCCGGCGTACATGGTGGCGACCCGGTCGGCCAGCTCGGCGGCCAGCGACAGGTCGTGCGAGATGAAGATCATCGAGAAGCCGAGCCGCTCCCGCACCTCGTGCAGGACGTCGACCACCGACCGCTGGGTGAGGATGTCGAGGGCCGTGGTCGGCTCGTCGAGGATCAGCACTTCGGGCTCGAGCAGCAGGCTCATCGCGATCAGCACGCGCTGCCGCATCCCGCCGGACAGCTCGTGCGGGTACGAGTCCATCACCCGCTCGGGTTCGAGCCGGACCAGCCGGAGCAGTTCGCCGGCCCGCTCCTCGATCTCCTGCTTGGTCGCCTTGGTGTGCGCCCGCATCGTGTCGTGCATGTGGCCGCGGATCTTCAGCACCGGGTTGAAGGCGTTCATCGCGCCCTGGAACACCATCGCGGCGTCCCGCCAGCGGAACTTGCGCAGGTCCCGGCCGTCGAGACCCAGTACGTCGATCTCCGTGCCGTCACTGCGGTTGAAGGTGACCTGGCCGGACGCGTGCCCCAGGCGCGGCAGCAGCCGCAACAGGCCGAGCCCGAACGTGGTCTTGCCGCAACCGCTCTCCCCCACCAGGGCCAGGCTCTCGCCCGGGAACAGGTCGAGGTCGACACCGCGGACCGCTTGCACCGTCGTACCGGAGCCGGTTCGGTACTCGACCTTGAAGTCGCGGATCGAGAGCAGCGGCTTGCCGGTACCACCGCGCACCGCACGCGCGCTTGCCGTGGGAACAGTCATCGCGATCACCGGTCCCGGAGACGTGGGTTGAGGATCTCCTCGAGCGACCTGGTCATCATCACCAGACCGAGCAGGAGCAGCGTGATCGCGACCACCGGACTGAGGATGAACCCCAGGCTGGCGTCGTTGAAGATCGCGCCGGCGATCCAGGCCCGGTTCAGCATGATCCCCCAGTTCGAGCCGGTCAGCGGCGCGAGGCCGAGCAGGTACAGGCCGACGAGCGAGTAGATCGCGTTCGTGACCCCGATCATGAAGTTCATCAGGATGAAGCTGGCCATGTTCGGCAGGATCTCGACGAACACCACCCGCGCGGTGCCGAGGTCGAGCAGCCGGGCCGCTTCGACGAACTCCCGTTCCTTCAGCGACAGCACCTGCGAACGCACCGCCCGGGTCAGCACCGGCCAGGACAGTCCACCGACCAGCAGCGCGAGCAGCAACGGCGAGTCCAGCTTGAAGAGCGCACCCAGGACGGCGAGCAGCACGATCTGCGGCACCGTCAGGACGACGTCGGCCGCCGTCACGACCGCGGAGTCCACCCAGCCGCCGAGGTAGGCGGCCAGGGATCCGAGCGCGATCGCGAGCGCGGTCGAGATCGCGGCGGCGACGAACCCGATGAAGATGACGGACCGGCCGCCGTCGATCATCTGGATCAGCACGTCCTTGCCCTCGTTGTCGGTCCCGAGCAGATGCCCGGGCGACCCGAAGGGCAGCAGGATCTCCTTGATGTTCGGCTCGAGCGTCGGGGTGAAGATCGGCCCGATCGCGGTGATCAGCACCAGCAGCGCCACGATGATGAAGCCGATGAACCCGGCCGGGCTGCGGCGCAACGAGCGCAGGATCCCGGCGAACCGGGAGACCCCCGTCGTACCGATCGCGGCGACGGCGCCGCTGGTCACAGTCTCGGTGGCCACGCGCTTACCCCTTGGCCTTCCCGCCGACCCGGATCCGCGGATCCAGCCGGCTGTAGAGGACGTCGGCGAGCAGGTTGGCCACCACCACGGAGATCGTGACGACCAGGAAGATGCCTTGCAGGACCGGGTAGTCGCGGCCCGAGACGGCGTTGTAGAGGCTGAAGCCGATGCCCTGGTAGCCGAAGATCTTCTCCACGAAGATCGAGCCGCCGACCACGAAGCCGAGCGACACCGCCAGCTGGCTGAACAACGGCAGCACCGCGTTGCGGCCGACGTACCCGGCGCGGATCCGGTTGTCGGTCAGGCCGCGGGCGCGGGCGACGGTGACGTAGTCCTCGCCCAGGGTCTCGACCGTGGACGACTTCATCACCAGGGCCCAGGAGCCGACCGTGGTGAGCAGATAGGCCAGGATCGGCAGCGTCGCGTGGTACAGGATGTCGTTCAGGAAGTTGAAGCTGAACGACGGTGTGACACCGGGCGTGTAGGAACCGCGCGCCTCGGTCAGGTTGAAGACCTGCAGCTTCACGCCGAGGAAGACCACGATCAGGATCGCCACGATGTAGTTCGGGATCGCGTGCAGCAGCGAGCCGATCGAGGTGAGCAGATGGTCGATCCAGCTCTCCCGGCGGTAGGCCATGATCATGCCCGCCACGATCCCCAGGATGAAGCTCAGGATCTGCGCGATACCGACCGAGAACAGCGTCCACGGCAGGTAGGTCTTGATCACCTGGGCGACCGTCGTACCGGGCGAGAGCAGTGAGGTGCCGAAGTCACCCTGCAGCAGGTTGCCCATGTAGGTCAGGTACTGCAGGATCAGCGGCTCGTTCGGGTCCAGCGAGAACAGGTTCCGCGCCTGCGCGGCCGCGTCGGCGTAGGAGATGCCGGTCTGCGCGATCTGCGTCTGGATGTACGTGTCGACCGGGTTGCCCGGCAGCAGCCGGACCAGGAAGAACGTCAGGGTGGAGACCAGGAAGATCGTCAGGATCGCCTTGGCCAGCCTCCGGACCAGCCAGGCGCTGAAGAAGCGCCGCGCCGCCGAGGGCTTCGGTTCGTCCACCGGCCCTTCGATCAGCTGGGGGGCAGGTGTCTCGACCGCACCGCTCACTGCTCACCTCCATCGAGGACCGCCGACGAGCTGACTAGGACTTAGTACTGCCTAATGCACGATCTCTTGCATTGATCTGCGCACAGTGGCGCTAGTTTGCGCAGCCGCAGGCATCAAGTCAACGGTTTCAGAGGTTCGGAAGTCAGAGACACCGAATCGTGAGCAGACGATTGCCGTGTGCACTGATCTTGCCACGGTGTGTGCTGGATCACTCCGGACCGCAACGCAAACGACGCCCGCAAACCCTTCCGGGTCACGGGCGCCGTTTGATAGTCAGCGCGTTGCGCGGTTGATCGCGGAGACGACCGCCTTCAGCGAAGCAGTGAGAATGTTGGCGTCGCGACCGACACCCCAGAACACGTCGTCGCCGACCTCGCACTCGACGTACGCCGCGGCCAGGGCGTCCCCACCGGCCGAGAGCGCGTGCTCGTGGTAGTCCAGCACCCGTACGTCGTACTTCAGCGGCTTGATGGCGTCGACGAAAGCGGAGACCGGGCCGTTGCCCTCACCGGTCAGCTCGTGCGGGACACCATTGGAATAGACCTGAACGCGGAGCTGGTCGTTGACCGCCTCGCCGGACGACGAGTTGACCGTCAGCAGCGACAGCTTGCCCGGCGCCAGGTACTCGGCCGCGAAGATGTCCCACAGCTGCTGCGGGCCGACCTCGCCGCCCTCGGCGTCGGTGTGCTGCTGGACGACCCGGCTGAACTCGATCTGCAGCCGGCGCGGCAGGTCGAGCCGGTGCTCCGACTTCATCATGTAGGCGATGCCGCCCTTGCCGGACTGCGAGTTCACCCGGATGACGGCCTCGTAGGAGCGGCCGACGTCCTTCGGGTCGATCGGCAGGTACGGCGCCTCCCAGTGGATCTCGCCGACCGGCTTCCCCTCGGCGGCAGCCTGCTTCTCCAGCGCCTCCAGGCCCTTCTTGATCGCGTCCTGGTGCGATCCGGAGAAGGCGGTGTAGACGAGGTCACCGGCGTACGGCTGGCGCTCGGGGACGCGCATCTGGGTGCAGTACTCGACCGTCCGGCGGATCTCGTCGATGTCGGCGAAGTCGATCTGCGGGTCGATGCCCTGGCTGAACAGGTTCATCCCCAGCGTCACCAGGTCGACGTTGCCGGTCCGCTCACCATGGCCGAACAGGCAGCCCTCGACCCGGTCCGCACCGGCCATCAGACCCAGTTCGGTGGCGGCGACCGCCGTACCGCGGTCGTTGTGCGGGTGCAGGCTGATCGCGGAGTGCTCGCGCCGGGTCAGGTTGCGGCCGAACCACTCGATCTGGTCGGCGTAGACGTTCGGCGTGGACATCTCGACGGTGGCCGGCAGGTTCAGGATGATCTCGCGGCCCTCGGCGGGCTGCCACACATCGCTGACGGCCTCGCAGACCTCGAGCGCGAACTCCAGCTCGGTACCGGTGAAGATCTCCGGGCTGTACTGGTAGCCGAACTGGCAGTCGCCGAGGATGTCGTCGGCGTACTTCATCACGATCTCGGTACCGCGCACGGCGATGTTCAGGCACTCGGCCTTGTCCACGTTGAACACGACCCGGCGGAACAGCGGCGCGGTCGCGTTGTAGAGATGGATGGTCGCCTTCGGCGAACCCTGCAGCGACTGCACGGTCCGCTCGATGAGCTCCTCGCGGGCCTGGGTCAGGACGGAGATCGTCACGTCCTCGGGGATCGCGTCGCCCTCGATCAGGCTGCGGACGAAGTCGAAGTCGTACTGGCTGGCGCTCGGGAAACCGACCTCGATCTCCTTGTAGCCCATCTTCACCAGCAGGTCGAACATCCGCCGCTTGCGGGCCGGCGACATCGGCTCGACCAGCGCCTGGTTGCCGTCGCGGAGGTCGGTGGACAGCCAGCGCGGGGTCTTCGCGACGGACCTGGCCGGCCAGGTGCGGTCCGGCAGGTCGATCGGCGGGAACGCGGAGTAGCGGTGGATCGGCATGCCGGACGGCTGCTGTACAGGCTGGGGCTGATTCTGCGGTGCCACGGGTTCTCCTCGGGAGATGTCAGCGGGGTCGTGTAGAGGACGACCGGCATACGACGAGACTCCGCGGCGAGGGAACCGGCCTTGTCAGGCCTCGCCGCGGCAGCGAAGGAGGAGAAGCTGGTGCCGCATAGTGACGAAGAGTCTATGCACAACCCACTTGACCCGTCGAACCCGGGGTCTCACTCGGCGAGACACGCAGCGTGACGACTCAGGTCGGTAACCGCAGCTGGAACGACGCTCCCCGCTGCCCGCCCGGCCGATCGCCGACGATGAGGTCCCCTCCGTGCGCGCGCGCCACCCCGCGGGCGATCGCCAGCCCGAGGCCGGCGCCCTTGCTGTGCGGCCCGTGCACGAGCCGCTGGAAGATCCGCTCCCGCTGCCCCGGCGGCACCCCTGGCCCGTCGTCCTCGACCACGAACCCGTCAGCCCGTACGACGATGTTCGCCCGCCGCGCTCCGGCCTGCCGCGCGTTGTCCAGCAACCCGGCCAGCACCTGCGCCAACCGCTCGGCATCACCCTGTACGACGGTGGCCGGGCCGGGGCCGACGGTGATGGCCAAGTCGGGGGCGCGGAGACGGGAGTGGGCGGCTTCGGTCTGGGCCAAGGCATTGAGGTCGACGGGGGTGAGGTGAAGTTGGAGGCCGGCGTCGAGGCGGCTCAGCTCGAGGAGGTCGGCGACCAGGCGACCGGCTCGGTGGGACTCGCGGACGAGGAGGAGCTCTAGTTCCTCGCGGCGGTCAGGCGCTGCTTCGGGGCCCAGGTGAATGAGGGTTTCGGCGGCGGTCTGGATGCCGGTGATCGGGGTGCGGAGTTCGTGGGCCGCGTCGGCGACGAACTCGCGCATCCGGTCTTCGGAGCGGTGGGCGGTGTGTTCGGCTCCTTCGAGAGCATCGAGCATCTCGTCGAACGCGGCGGCGGTGCGGCCGAGTTCGGTGTCGGCGCGTTCAAGATGGAGGCGGTCACCACGGCGGCCCGCGACGATAGAGCGGGCGAGTGTGGTCATGTTGTCCAGTGGCTTCAGCGCCAAGCGCATCAGGGCGATCAGGGCCAGCGCGGTGATCAGGACCGCGGCTGCACCGGAGAGCAGGAGAACAGTGCGGAGGCGGGCACCGGCGTCGGCGAGCAGAGCGGTGTCGGCGGTGAGCAGCAGCGTTGCGTCGCGGGTGCGTTGACCGGCTTGCAGGGTGGCTTTCACCTGACGGACGGTGCCGCCTGCCTCGATCGGCGGCGCGCCGAACTGCTGACCGTTCCGCAGGATGAGCGTGACCCGGACCCCATCCGCGTCGATCCGCCGTACAAGGTTGCCTGGAGCAACGTTTTGGCGGGCGAGCTGCTGAGCCAGCTGCGCGCGGCCCGACAACAGCGAGTCCAGGCTGCGCTCCGCCTGCGCGTCGAAGACCGCCTTCACCACCAGCCCGGTAACCGGCAGCACGACGAGCAGTACGGCGATCGCCGTCAGCGTCACGCGCATCCGCAGCGACGCCCCGCGGAACCGCCTCACGACTCCTCCGGTTTCAGCACGTATCCCGATCCACGCACGGTGTGCAGCAACCCTGCACCGAGCTTGCGGCGCAGTGCGCTGATGTTGACCTCGACCAGGTTCGGCGCATAGTCGTCATACCCCCAGACCGCGGTCAGCAGCTGCGTTTTCCCGACCACCTTGCCACTGCGACCGGCCAGGAACAGCAACAGCTTGTACTCCGTCGCGGTCAGCTCGACCACGTCGCCACCGCGTGTCGCGACCCCGGCCTCGACATCGATCACCAGGTCACCGACCTCGAGCACCGTCCGCAGTCGCCCCATCCGGCGCAGTACCGCCTCGACGCGAGCGATCAGCTCGGCCAGCACGAAGGGCTTCACCACATAGTCGTCGGCACCGGTACGCAACCCGTGCAGCCGGTCCTCCACGCCGTCGCGGGCGGTCAGCAGGATCACGCCGGCGTTCGACGTCTCCCGCGTCACGCCCAGCAACTCGAAGCCGTCCCGCCCAGGCAGCATCACGTCCAGCAGAACCAGGTCGGGCCGGAACCCGGCCAGCTCCCGCTCCAGCCCGTCCCCGTCGGCGCGGGTCCGGACCTCGTGCCCGGCCTCGGTCAGCGCGATCCCGACCGCGGTCCGGATCGGTTCCGCGTCCTCGACCACCAGCACCCGCGCCGCCATTCAGCCATCCTCGCACTCACGCACGCAGCAGTCCGTCGATCGTGGTCGTGTGCCCGTCGAGGATCTTCCCTGGGTCGGTGCCGAGCACGTGCTGCAGGACACTCGCGTAGACGTCCCGGAAGTCGGTGGTCGCCTTGAGATCGCCGTTGGACAGATCGGTCAGACTCGGCTGTTCGCCATGGAACCCACCGGCCACTTTGTTGCCCAGGACAAGCACCGGACCCGCCGTACCGTGGTCGGTCCCCTCGCTGCCGTTCGCCTGCACCCGCCGGCCGAACTCGGAGTAGACGAGCACCACCGCATTTTTGCCCCGATCGGTCTTCGCCAGTCGCTGGGCGAACGGCGTCAACGCCGCGTCCAGCTCGCTCAGCAACCGTTGCTGAGTACCGCGCTCATCCGCATGCGTGTCGAACCCACCGAGCGACGCCGAGTAGGCCCGAGTCGGTACGCCGGCCTCGATCAGCCCCGCGATCAGGTCCAACTGCGCCCCGAGCTGCGAAGTCCCACCGGCAGACGCACCTTGTGTCCCCTGCTCGTCTTCATCAGGCGTCTCGTCATGACCCATCTTCACGGCGGTTCCCAGCACGCGCGTAGCCTCCTGGAGGTCCAGGACCGCCTTGGCTGCTTTCGCCTGCCACAACCCCTCCCCCGGACTCGGCTTCCCGAGAGCGGCGTACGCCGTACCGATCGCGCCTTTCGGTAGCGCCAGCCCGCGCAACGGCAACGAGGCCGCGGCGGTGCTCGCACCGGCCAGCAGCGGCGGCAGGGTCGGCTCGACGGAGACCGCGCGCAGCGGGTCGGCGCCGGTCGCGTCCAGCCAGCGACCGAGCCAGCCGGTCGGGATCGGCGACTTCGGGGAGGCCGTCTGCCAGATCGCCATCGATCGGAAGTGACTGCGGTCCGGCTGTGGATAGCCGACCCCACGGACGATCGCGAGTTGCTTGTCGTCCCACAGCCCCTTCAAGCCCTTCAGCCCGGGATTGAGGCCGAGACCTTCGCCCAGGTCGAGTACCTCGTTCGGCTGGTAGGCCAGGTCCGGCCGAGCCTGCTGGTACGCCGGGTCCGCGGCCGGGACCACGGTATTCAGGCCGTCGTTGCCGCCGTACAGGGTGATCACCACGAGCACGGACTCATCGCTCGGCAGCGGATCGTTGACGGCGGCGGCGAGCAGGTCGGACCAGTGCACCTGGGTCGCGCCGGCTGCCAGAGCGCCCGCAGCGGTCACGCCACTCAGCGTCAGGAATCGCCTTCTGGTCACGTTGTCCATCGGTCCTCCACTCATCCGCTCACGACGTACTCGGGGGCGCAGGCAGCGATCGCCACCAGTTGCGCCGGCTGCTTCACTGCACCGAGCGCGGCCTTGGTCCGCGCCGACCAGCCGTCGACGCCGAGCAGCTCGGCCACGTCGTCCGCGGAGCCGATCGCCTTGAGCTCGGCGTGCGCGGCCAGGTGCTGCGCGAGCTGCAGCCGGGTGAGACCGGCCGACGTGGTCAGCCAGCTCGCACCGGACGGCCAACCGCCGACACTCGGCGGACGGAACGGCAGCTGTCCCATCCCGCGCAGACCGGCCAGCAGCTTGGTCTGCTCCTTCTCCGCGAGCTTGCCCGGCGTGATCCGCAACGCGCGCATCAGACCGACTACCCACTCGACCGGCTGCTTCACCAGCGAGGCCGCCGGGTCCCGGAAGGCCGCCTCAGCGACCATTGCTGTCAGCAACGACTTCACGTTCCGTCCAGGCCCGTACGCCGTTTCCAGCCGGGTCATCGCCGCCGCATCCGGCGGCGTGGTCGACACCAGTCGGAACCACAGCCGGCCGATGACGAACGGTGCCGACTCCGGCCGGGCCAGTGCGAGTCCGGCGTACGCCTTGGCATCGAAGTTGCCCGTCTTGCCGAGCACGGTCTTGCTGCCGGAGTCGAACCGTTGCCGTTTGAACGTCGCGGCCGCCCCTTGATCGCCGGGCCCGTCCTTGCCGAGCACCCAGCCGGTCAGGCAGCGCGCGCCCTCGGCGACATCCTTCTCCTCGTAGTGGCCGATGCCGAGGGTGAACAACTCCAGGAACTCGCGCGCCAGGTTCTCGTTCGGCGAGCCCTTGCGGTTCTTCTGCCCGTCGAGCCAGCGGATCGTCGCGCTGTCCACGATCATCGCGGCGGCCAGGTCGCCGAAGCCGGCCGCGGCGTACCGGCGTTGCGTCTGGTTCTGGGCGAGCATCCAGGCCGCGTTGCGGACCTTCTGATTGCTCGTCGCGAAATGCCCGTGCCAGAACCACGTCAGCCGCTCGGAGGCCGTCCGGCTCGCCACCATCCGGTCCAGCCACCAGATGGTCAGCTTCCGCTCCTGCGCCGTCCGCGCCTGCCGCTCGGCCTTCTTCGCCGCCTTGTCCGGCTTGTCGGCCTTGGTCCCGGTCCGCGGTGGCGGGGTCAGCCCGGTCGGCGGTGCGATCGCCGCGGCCGCGGCATCCGTGGCCGGTCCGAGCAACCGCCGTACCGTCTCGTCGAAACCCGCCGCCGGCTCCCCCGGCGGCGGCCCGAACCCCAGTCGCTCGTTCAGCCGCCGTACGACGGCCTGCTCGCTGATCTCGGTCATGTCCCCGATGCTTTCCACCCGAACGGCTCAGGACCAGGCTGCGCGACCGATCTTCAGCCAACCCACAGCGTCTGTTGCCTTCAAGAGCACTTGAATCTCTAGGCTCTTGGCATGACCTCTCTCCTCGAACGGATCGGCAGTACCGGCCTCGGCGTCCTCGTCACGCTCAAGCGTGACGGCCGGCCGCAGCTGTCGAACATCACCTATGTGTACGACGGCGAGCACGTCCGCATCTCACTGACCGACGATCGCGCCAAGACGAAGAACCTGCGCCGCGACCCGCGCGCCAGCGTCTACATCAACGAGAACGGCGGCCGCGCCTACATCGTCCTGGAAGGCAAGGCGGAGCTCAGCCCGGTCGCCGCCGACCCGAACGACGAGACCGTGGACGCGCTCGTCGACTACTACCGCAAGGGTTCGGGCGAGCACCCCGACTGGGACGAATACCGCACCGTGCTGGTCCGCGACAAGCGACTGCTCTTCTCGATGACCGTAGACCACGCCTACGGCATGCCCTCACCGGCGTGACGCCTCCCGGTAGCGCTTCGGCGCAAGGCCGTTCACGCGTTTGAACGCCGTACTGAAGGCACTGTCAGAGGTGTAGCCGAGCGAGTGCGCGAGGGCGGAGAGCGAAACGTCCTCGTCGCGCAACGCTCGCTCGGCAAGCCGCATTCGCCAGTTGAGCAGGTAGGTCACCGGCGGCACGCCGGCCACTGCGCGGAACCGTTCGGCGAACGTCGTCCGCGACATTGCCGCAGCCTTCGCCAGCTCCTCGAGCTGCCAAGCCCGCCCCGGCTCGTCATGCATCAACCGCAGCACCGGCGCGATGCGCTCGTCGGCGGTCGCGCGCAACCAGCCGACCGGAAGCGCGGTCGCCTCGTCCAGGCAGGCCCGCAGCGCCTCCACGAACAGCAGATGCGCGAGCTTGTCGGCGGCCAATCCGGCACCTGGCTCACCCCCGGCCGATTCGCGATCAAGCCGTTCCAGCAACCACCGCAGTACGGCGGACCTGTCGTCGTCACCGCGGAGATGGATCACCGGCGGCAACGCGCGGAACAGCAACTCCTCGCCGATCCGGTTGACCGAGACATGGCCGCCGACTCCGCGCACCCGCGGCCCGACCCCGGTACCGAACCGGGCGACCGATCCCTCGGCCCCGAAAGCGGCGACCGCGTCACCGACCGGTACGGCGTCTGAGTTGCCCTTCACGAACTGGTGCCGACCGTCGAACATCACCACGTCGCCGGGCTGCAGCTCGATCCGCTGATCGAGGTGGTCGAAGTCGATCCAGCAGGTCCCCTCGACCAGCGCGGAGAACTTGAGCCGCTGGGTCGCCGGATACCGCAGTGCCCACTCGCCCTCCGCAACGAAGCTCCGGGAGACGTGGCAGGTCGCCTCGGTCAGGGTCAGCACCTCGGCCAGCACATCCGTACGATCGAGCATGTTTTCGGGACTCACAGTTATTCAGCGTACGTCGCAGCGGACTTACGGTCGACGTATGAGCAGACAGCAACCCATCGGATCCGGCTTCACCGCGTACTCGACCGCCGCCGAGGTGACGGCCGGGATCGACCTCACCGGTCAGACCGCGATCGTCACCGGCGGCTACTCGGGACTCGGCCTGGAGACGGTTCGGGCCTTCCGAGCGGCCGGTGCCGAGGTGATCGTTCCGGCGCGCGATGTCGCCCGGGCGAGCAGGCAGCTCGCCGAGATCGACGGCGTCGTGGTGGAGGAGCTAGACCTCCTTGATCCCAGCAGCATCGACGGCTTCGCCGATCGTTTCCTCGCCACCGGACGCGCGCTCCAGCTGCTGGTGAACAGCGCCGGGATCATGGCCACCCCGCTGGCGCGTGACAAGCGTGGCTTCGAGTCGCAGTTCGCCACCAACCACCTTGGGCACTTCCAGCTCACCACTCGACTCCTGCCCGCGCTGCGGGCCGCGCAGGGAGCGCGGGTCGTCGCCGTGTCGTCGCGCGGCCATCGCTACAGCCCGGTCGTGTTCGACGACCCGAACTTCGAGGACCGCGAGTACGCGCCCTATGCGGCGTACGGGCAGTCGAAGACGGCGAACGTGCTGTTCGCGGTCGAACTCGACAAGCGCGAGCAGGACAGCGGGATTCGAGCTTTCGCGATCCATCCCGGCAGCATCATGACCAACCTCGCGCAGAACGCCGACCGCGAAGTGCTGCGGCGGGGCGGGTTCCTTGACGACGACTACCAACCCATCATCGACCCCAGCCGCGGCCTGAAGACGCCCGAGCAGGGCGCCGCGACGCAGGTCTGGTGCGCGACCGGTCCGCAGCTCGACGGACTCGGCGGCCTGTACTGCGAGGACGTCGAGGTCGCCGTCGTCCACAGCGGCGCGGAGCCGGACACCGACGTACTGGCGTTGACGCCGGGAACCTTCGGTGTCATGCCCTACGCGATCGATCCGGACAACGCCCATCGGCTGTGGAAACTGAGCGAAGAAATGCTTCGGCGATAAATCAGTCGCCGAACTGGTCTACGGGCGTCAGTCTGTGGGTGTGGACATCACGAGACTGTCGCCCGACGACGAGGCCGGCGTAGCCGCCGCCGTCGCGCTGAAGACTGCGGCCGCGAAGCTGGACTGCCCCGACCTGGTGATGGGGACGCCCAAGGGACTGGCGAACGCCCTGCGCTACGGATGGGATCTGAACCCCGGCCTGGAGTACCTGGCGCACGATTCCGACGGCACGCTGGTGGGTAGCGTCGGCCTGCACTTCCCGAAATACGAGAACACCGATCAGGTGTGGTTCGACGTCTGGGTCCATCCCGACCATCGCGACGGGAAGGTCTGGGCCGAGCTCACCGCGTTCGCCGAGGCCGAGGCGGTCGGGGCCGGCCGGACGATGATGGGCCTGAACACCTTCGACACCCCGCAGGACATCGCCCACGCCGCCGAGCACGGCTACGAGCAGAAGGCCGTCGAGGTGAACCGCAAGCAGGACCTCGCGGGCCTCGACTGGTCACTCGTGCAGAGCCTGTACGACGGCGCTGTCGCCAAGTCGGCCGAGTACGAACTCCTCCGGATCAAGGGTTCGCTGCCCGACGACCTGGTCGAAGACATGATCGCCGTCGCCGAGTCGATCAACGACGCCCCGACCGACGATCTCGAGATCGAGGACGACGTCCACAGCGTCGAGCGGTTCCGTGCGTACGAAGAGGCGCAGGCGAAGTCCGACAACACGATCTACCGTCTGGTCGCGCGGCAGAAGGAGACCGGTGCACTGGCCGGTCACACCGTGATCGCGGTCGAGCGTGAGCGTCCGGAGCAGGGTTGGCAGCACGACACCGCGGTCTCCCGGGACCACCGTGGTCACCGCCTCGGCGCGCTGCTCAAGGCCGGCATGCTGCTGTGGCTGCGCGAGGAGGAGCCGCAGCTCGCCCGCGTCGACACCTGGAACGCCGAGTCCAACAACCACATGATCGGCATCAACGAGCAACTCAACTACACGATCGTCGGCCGCTTCCTGGATTTCCAGAAGAAGCTCTAGCCAGAAAAAGCTTTAGACGGCCTCGATGATGGTGACCTTCATGCGGTTGCTGATGGAGAAGCCCATCGCGGTGTAGAGGCGCTGGGCGGTCACATTCGTGCCGCCCGTGTGCAGGAACGGAGTCCGGCCGGTCGCGGTGATCTCTGCCGCGACCGCACGGATCAAGCGGCGCGCAAGGCCCTGACCGCGGCGGTCAGGGTGAGTGCAGACCGCACTGATCTCGGCGTACGACGGAAGCGTCTGACGGACACCCGCCATCGCGATCAGCTCGCCGTCCCGGCGGATCCCGAGGTACGGGCCGAGCTCGATCGTGCGGGTCCGGAACGGGCCCGGGTCGGTCAGCGCGACCAGGGCGATCATCTCCGGTACGTCGTCCACCGTCAGCGCGACCGCTTCATCGTCAGCGGCCGCCAGGTCCTCCGGCGCCACGAACTGGACGAGGTCGAACTGCCTGTCCAGCTTGAGGAAATCCGGCAGCGCGAAGTCCGGTCGCATCAGGGCCGCCGACGTACCGGGGCCGAGCAGGGCGGCCGCGTCGGCCCAGTCCTGCTCGGTCGGCTCCGGCGGGACCGCCAGGAACGGCGCGATCTCGGGCAGATACCGTACGGCGTTGCCGCGCGACTCGGCGAAGACCGCGTTGGGACCGGTGAGGGCGGCGTACCCCGGGTAGAGCAGCTCCGATGCCGACATGCAGGGGCTCCTTCGAATCGCTGGACACCCAAGGATATCGGCCGCGATCACCCGTCCTGCTCCAGCAGTCCAGCGTAGACATCCGGCGACCAACTGGCCGCGGTCTTGGTGACCAGCCGGGCGCCGAGCCGCTCGTAGAACCGGTACCCGGCGGTGTTCTCGAGCTGCAGACCCCAGGCGATCGGCAGCCGGTCGGGCAACGCTTCCTTGGCCAGCGCGAGCATCAGCCGCCGTCCGAGACCACTGTCGCGGTGCTGCGCGCGGACGTACAGGTCATCGAGGGCCAATTGATCACCGCCGCCCCACAGATACGGGCGCCGCAGCGAGGAGACGTACCCCGCCGACTCGCCGTCGACTTCGGCGAGCAGCACGATCACGTCCTCGCGCCCCAAGAAGCGCCGCCAATCCCCTGCGGTCGAGTGCACATACTGCTGCTGGCCCTGGTGCGCCGCGAGCTCCAGCAGCAGCGTCAGCACGGTCTCGGCGTCCGCGACGGCGGCCCGCCTGATCTCAATGGGCATGGTGTACCTCTCCGGTCGAAGGCTTGAGCGCCGGTACGACGACCAGCGCGAGGACGGCCGCCACCACGGCAGTGATCGCGGCGAACGTGAAGCCACGAGCGAAGCCCGTACTCACGGTCCCGGCCAAGCTGGCCGCCGCCACGCTGGACACCACGGCGACACCGAGCGAGGCGCCGAACTCGTGGAAGGTACTGAGAATCCCCGAGGCCAGGCCGGCCTCGCGATAGTCGACCTGGGCGAAGGTCGTCGTCGACGCGGCGACGAACGCCGCTCCGACTCCGATCGTTCCCACCGTCATACCGATCACGATCACCGCAGCACCGTCCCAGATCGCGGGGGCAGCCAGTCCGAGCGCGGCGATCACGAACCCGGCGCACGCGATCGGCCTGGCGCCGGTCGTTCCCACCAGCCGGCCGGCGGCCTGCGCGCCGACGATCGCCGCGACCGCGACCGGGAGGAACAGCAGTCCGGTCCGGAGGGCGCCGTACTGCTGGAAGTGCTGGAGGTAGAACGAGCCGAGGAAGAACATCGCGATCATCAGCGCGGTCGCGACCAGGATCATGAAGGCACCCGCGGCGACGGTCCGGCGGGTGAGGATGCGCAGGTCCATCAGCGGTGACCGGACCGACCGCTGCACCGCGGCAAAGACGCCGTACAGGACGATCGCGGCGCCGAGGGTGCCGAGGGTGGCGGCGGACAGCCAGCCGCGGTCGCCGGCGTTGATCAGCGCGTAGATGGCCGCGCCGGTCCCGGCCGTGACGAGCAACGCACCCGGTACGTCGAGGCGGCCCTGCTCGGCGGTCGGGCGGTCCGCCGGCAGCCTCCGGAGCAGCAGCGCGAAAACGACCAGGCCGATCGGCACGTTGATGTAGAAGACCCACGGCCAGCCGGGGCCGGCGGTGAGCAGACCACCGAGCAGTACGCCGATGGCCGAGCCCGCACCGCCCATCGCGGACCAGATGCCGAGGGCCTTGTTGCGCTCCGCGCCGTCGAAGGTCTTGGTGACGACCGAGAGTGCGGCCGGGGACAGGAGCGCGGCGCCGATGCCCTGCGCGATCCGCCCGGCGATCAGCAATTCGGGGCCGTTCGCCAGACCCGTGGCCAGCGACGCCGCGGTGAACAGCAGCAGGCCGGTCAGGACGACGCGCCGGGAGCCGAACAGGTCGGCCGCGCGGCCGCCGAGCAGCATCAGGCCGCCGAACATCAGCGTGTATGCACTCACCACCCAGGTCAGGGTCTCCCGGCGAAGGCCGAGGTCGGTCTCGATGGTGGGCAGCGCGATCGCCACCACGGTGACGTCGAGGATCAGCATGAACTGCGCGACGGCAAGCAACCCCAGCAGCTGCCACCGCCGGGGGTCGGGTTCGGTCATGACGCCTCCTGAACATTGCACAGTCTTAAATTGAACAGTGCTGTACGGGTTAGGTTTGGTACCGTAACTCGTACAGTGGTGTTCGACAAGAGGAGGATGCGGATGCCGGGCACCAAGCGGGCCGACGCGCAGCGCAGCATCGCCGCGATCCTCACCGCGGCGACGGACTGCCTCAGCCGGGATCCGGCGGCGAGTACGTCGGAGATCGCGAAGGCGGCCGGCGTCGGGCGAGTCACCCTGTACGGTCACTTCCCCTCGCGGGCCGAGCTGGTCGACGCGGTCTTCGTGCACGCGATCGAGGACGGCGAAGGGTCACTGTCGCTGGTCGACCTGACCGGGGACCCGCGGGATGCGCTGGCCCGGCTCGTCGAGTCGAGCTGGCACTTGGTGGACCGGTACGCCGCATTGCTCGTCGCAGCCCATGACACGCTGCCGCCCGGTCGCGTGCGGGAGCTGCACGCCGACCCGATGGCCCGGGTGGAGAAGCTGCTCGAGCGCGGACTGTCCGAGGGTGTGTTCCGGTCGGACCTGCCGGTGTCCTGGCTGGTCAGCGTGATGCACAACGTGATGCACGGCGCGGCGGGCGAGATCCAGGCCGGCCGGCTCAGCTCGGGCAAGGCCGCGGGCTACATCACCGCGACCTTGCTCGCCGCCTTCACCCCTCCTGGAGACGGGGCGTCCTGATCTAGAACCCGAGTTTGCGCAGGTGCTTGGCGTCGGTCTGCCAGTTCTTGGCGATCTTCACGTGCAGGTCGAGGTAGACCGGCGTACCGAGCAGGGCCTCGATCTGGCGGCGGGCCTCGGCGCCGACCTCCCGCAGGCGGGCGCCCTTGTGGCCGATCACGATGCCCTTCTGGCTGTCGCGCTCGAGGAAGATGTTCGCGTAGATGTCGAGCAGCGGCTTGTCCTCGGGACGGTCCTCGCGCAGGCCCATCTCGTCGATGGTGACGGCGATCGAGTGCGGCAGCTCGTCGCGGACACCCTCCAGCGCGGCCTCGCGGATCAGCTCCGCGACCAGGGTCTCCTCGGGCTCGTCGGTGATGTCGCCGTCGGGGTAGAGCGGGAAGCCGTCGGGCAGCAGCTGGATCAGCTCGTCGGTGACCAGGTCGACCTGGAAGCCGGAGGTCGCCGAGACCGGGATGATCGCGGCCCACTCGATGCCGGAGGCCTCGCCCAGCTCCTGGATCTCGGTCAGGTGCTCGATCATCCGCTCGGGCTCGACCAGGTCGGCCTTGGTGGCGAGCGCGACCTTCGGCGTCTTCGCGACCTTCGCCGCCTCGGCGACCAGGAAACGGTCACCCGGGCCGATCTTGTCGCTGGCCGGCAGGCAGATGCCGATCACGTCGACCTCGGCCCAGGTGCTCTTCACCAGGTCGTTCAGCCGCTGACCGAGCAGCGTGCGCGGCTTGTGCAGCCCCGGGGTGTCGACCAGGATCAGCTGCGCGTCCGGCCGGTGCACGATCCCCCGTACGGCGTGCCGCGTGGTCTGCGGCTTCGACGAGGTGATCACGATCTTCTGCCCGACGAGCGCGTTGGTCAGCGTGGACTTGCCCGCGTTGGGGCGGCCGACGAAGCACGCGAACCCGGACTTGAAGCCGTCCGGGGTGCTGACCTGAGCCGGGGCGGGAGCCGGCCGGCCGGCGGAGCCGTCCTTGGCCTGGCCCGGGCGGCCCTTGCCCTTGGACTTGCTCTCAGGTGTTGATGACATTGCGGACCTCTCCGGAGGCGTCGGCCAGAACGACCGGGATGGCGGCGCCGGCGAAGTGACGGACGACGTTGATGTCAGCAGTATCCGCCTCGGTGACGACAGCAGCCGCTTCGAGGCCCTTCACGCCGGAGGACAGCGCCATCGCGACGGCCAGCTGCAACGCCGTCAGCTCGACGGTGTCGAGCGCGACCGTGCACGCCGAGTAGGTGCGGCCGTCGGAGTCACGCACGGCGGCACCCTCGGCCGCGCGGGTCCGGGCCCGGGCCGCGCGCGCGAGCGTGACGAGTTTGGCGTCCTCCGCCGAAAGGTCTGACAAGGTGATGGCTCCTACGCGTGCTGGTGGTTCTGGTCGGTGCGGCCGGCGACGGGTTCCTCGCGGCGCACGAGCACAGTACCGACCTGGTTGCGGCGGCCGGACGGCCGCTCCGCGGTGAGCGACAGCCCGGCGATCTCGACCTCGGCGCCCGGGATCGGCACCTTGCCGAGCAGCTTGGCCATCAGACCGCCGACGGTGTCGACGTCGTCGTCGTCCAGCGGTACGCCGAACAGTTCGCCGAGCTCGTCGATCGGGTACCGGCTGGAGACCCGGAAGGCGCCGTCGGACAGCTCCTGCACCGAGTCCGGATCTTCGTCGTACTCATCGGTGATCTCACCGACGATCTCCTCGAGAATGTCCTCGATCGCGACCAGGCCCGCGGTGCCGCCGTACTCGTCGACGACGATCGCCAGATGGATCCGGGCCGCCTGCATCTCGCGCAGCAGTTCGTCGACCGGCTTGGAGTCCGGGACGTACATACACGGACGCATCACCGACTCGACCCGCTCGGTCGACTCGGCCGAGGCGTTGTCGTAGACGCGGCGCATCACGTCCTTGAGGTAGACCACCCCGAGGATGTCGTCCAGGGACTCGCCGATCACCGGGATCCGTGAGTAGCCCGAGCGCAGCGCCAGCGAGATCAGCTGGCGGAGCTTCTTGTGCTTCTCGATGTAGACCATGTCGGTCCGCGGCACCATCACCTCGCGGACGATGGTGTCGCCGAGCTCGAAGACCGAGTGGATCATCTGCCGCTCCCCGGACTCGATCACCGCGGACTTCTCCGCGTAGTCGACCAGCGCGCGCAGCTCGGCCTCGGTCGCGAACGGGCCGGCCGCGAATCCCTTGCCGGGGGTGAGCGCGTTACCGATCAGGATCAGCAGCTTCGGCAGCGGCCCGAGGATGCGGGTCAGTGCCATCACCGGCCCGGCCGCGGCGATCGCGAACCGGTCCGAGTGCTGCCGGCCGAGCGTCCGCGGCGCGACGCCGATGATCACGTACGAGATCAGCACCATCACCACGGCGGTGATCAGGATGTGCTCCCAGGTGACCTGGAAGACCTCCGACAGCGCCTGGGTGACGAGCACGATCGCGGTGATCTCGCAGCTGAGCCGGAGCAGCAGCAGCGAGTTCAGGTAGCGCGGCGCGTCCGACAGCAGGTCGCGCAGCCGGACCGCCCGCAGGTTGCCCAGCTCGACCTGTTCGTTCGCCCGCACCTTCGAGTACGCCGACAGCGCGGCCTCGACGCCGGCGAACAGACCGGCGAGCAGCACGAGCACCGCAGCAACGACCAGCAGGATCAGGTCGTCAGAGTTCACGTCAGACGCCTTCTAACCTGTTTCCCGGCGCGCGCCAGGCCTCGAGCAGGCGGCCCTGGATGTCCCACATCTCGGCCTTCTCGGCCGGTTCGGCGTGGTCGTAGCCGAGCAGGTGCAGGATGCCGTGCACCGTCAGCAGCTCCAGCTCGGCCCACGTGCCGTGCCCAGCCTTGGCGCCCTGGGCGGCGGCCACGGTCGGGCACAACGCGATGTCGCCGAGATGCCCCAGGGGCAGCTCGGCGTCGTCACCGCCGTCCGAACCGGGCCGCAGCTCGTCCATCGGCCAGGACATCACGTCGGTCGGACCCGGAAGATCCAGGAACTCGACGTGGTACCTGGCCATCGTGTCCTCGTCGACCAGCTTGATCGACAGCTCGCATTCGGGGTGCAGCCGCAGCGACGACATCACGAACCGGCTCAGCCGCATCAGTCCGCCACCGTCGATCTCGACGCCGGACTCGTTGTTCACTTCAACGTTCATCTTTGGTGCTCAGCGCCCCGTTGTCCTTCGTAGTTCTCGTACGCCGACACGATCCGGCCGACCAGTTTGTGCCGGACCACGTCGTGCGCGGTGAGCCGGCAGAACTCCAGGTCCTGGACACCGGTGAGGATGTCCTGGACGACCCGCAGTCCCGAGTTCGTCCCGGTCGGCAGGTCGACCTGGGTGACGTCACCGGTGACGACCATCTTGGAGCCGAAGCCGAGCCGGGTGAGGAACATCTTCATCTGCTCCGGCGAGGTGTTCTGCGCCTCGTCGAGGATGATGTAGGCGTCGTTCAGCGTCCGGCCGCGCATGTAGGCCAGCGGCGCGATCTCGATCGTGCCGGCGGTCAGCAGCCGCGGGATGGACTCCGGGTCGAGCATGTCGTGCAGGGCGTCGTACAGCGGGCGCAGGTACGGGTCGATCTTCTCCGACAGCGTGCCGGGCAGGAAGCCGAGCCGCTCGCCGGCCTCGACGGCCGGCCGGGTCAGGATGATCCGGCTGACCTCCTTGGCCTGCAGCGCCTGGACCGCCTTGGCCACCGCCAGGTAGGTCTTGCCGGTACCGGCCGGGCCGATCCCGAACACGATCGTGTTCTTGTCGATGGCGTCGACGTAGCGCTTCTGGTTCAGCGTCTTCGGCCGGATGGTGCGGCCGCGGCTGGACAGGATGTTCTGGGTCAGGACGTCGGCCGGGCTCTCGCCGGTGGCCTGCTTGACCATCGCGATGCTCCGCTCGACCGAGTCGGCGGTCAGGCCGTGCCCGGTCCGGATCACCACGACGAGCTCGTCGAGGAGCCGCTCGGCCAGCGCCAGTTCGGCGGGTTCACCGGTCAGCGTGATCTCGTTGCCGCGGACCAGGATGTCGGCGGCGAACTCCTTCTCGATGATGCGGAGGAACTCGTCCCGGGCTCCGAGCAGGGCCACCATGTCGATGCTGTTGGGCACGACGATCTTGTGCGACGTCTGCGGGGTGGCGGCGGCGCCGTCTGCGCGCGCCTCCGGTTCGATACTGCGTGGCCTGGACAGGCTCTTCCTCCCGAACGGTGTGACTCAGGGAACTGAGGTTGATCCGTCCATGCTAGCCGCCTCGTCCGACACCCTCACTGCCAATTTCCCGGGACACGCCCCGAGCAGCCCGTTCTGCCGGCACCTGAACCCCACTACCAGGGGTGGCCTGAGCCGCCAGCACACCCCGCAACTGGCTCAGTTCACCCGACTGCTGAGCGCCCGGACCGGCCTGTTCCAGTGCTAGCCGCTGGTCTCGCTCGGCGGTCCACTCCGGCGTGGGATGCAGGTTCACCTTGACGTTCTCCCCCGGCCGCACCAGCTCACCCAGCGCCTCTCGCCGCGCCAACTCGGCCTCCTGCGGCGGCTTGTCCCGGTTCGCCTCGTAGGCCCGCAACATCCGGTACGTCGCCTCGATCGCGGCCAACGTGGACCCGGACCTGGCCGGCGGTGAGTCGAACTCGTCCGCGTGCGTGTTGCGCTCTTTGTCCAGCCCGACCACGTGCCCCGGTGTGAACACGTGCAACGACTGCACGCGCGCGGTGGGATCCCCGTCGTACACGGAGAGCTCTCGCCAGGCGTGAGCGCCCGAGTAGCTGTCTTGCAGGGCATGCACGGCCGCACCGAGGTGGTGCATCTCCTCACGCGGCGACTCGGCCGCGTGGGCCGCGCTCAACTCCTCGAAGAGGTACTCGGTGTTCGACTGCAGGTTGTCGCCGCCACGCCGATACGGGTCGGCCATGAAGTGTGCTCGCTGAGCGTCAGGATTCGCGTACGCCGAGTGTCCGGTCGGCCCGATTCCGGCGTACACGAAGGGTTTTCCGGTGCCACCGAAGTTCTTGATCACGCCGGCGCCCAGCGGGCGGTCCTGGTAGGCCTGCGCCTTGTCGAGCTGCTCGGAGTACTCCTGGCGGCTCAGACCGTCCCGGCCCGTGCGGTCGTACAGTCGCGCGACAGCGGCGTACGTGATGTCCCGGTGACCGCACCAGTGACCGTCTCCGTGCTGCTTCATGCACAGAGAGTGCCACCACGATGGTTCACCCGCCGCTGTTGTCAACCTGGGACGAGCCCTTCGCGTCTCTGTTGTGTGGCACAACCTGCGGTGGTGTACGAAGAGTGCGTGACACATGAGTCCTCGTGGAATGCCGACGAGGCGCTGACGGCTGTCTACACGGCGCATTACACGTCGTTGGTGCGCCTCGCCGCCTTGCTGCTGCGTGACACCGGATCGGCGGAGGAGATCGTGCAGGACGCGTTCGTCGCGATGCACGGCCGCTGGCACCGGCTGCGCGACCCCCACAAGGCACTCGCCTACCTGCGTACCGCGGTGGTGAACCGCACCCGCTCCCGCCAGCGCCACCTGGTCGTCGTCGACAAGCACATGCCGCGCAGCCTGCCGGACGAGCCCAGCGCCGAGCAGGCCGCGCTGCGGACGGCCGAGACCGACCGGGTCATCGAAGCGATGCGCACCTTGCCGGAGAAACAGCGCACCGTGATGGTGCTTCGGTACTACGGTGACCTGTCAGAGGCGGAGATCGCCGACACGATGGGCATCAGCCGGGGATCGGTCAAGAGCCATGCCGCGCGAGCGACCAAGTCGCTGCGCCAGGTGCTGGAGCAGAACCTATGAACAACGATGACCCGTTCGACGAGCTGATGCGCCGGTCGCTGGCCAACGAGGCGAACCGGATCGAGCCGACCGATGCCCTGCCGGAGATCCTCACCCGGGCCCACGCCGTACGGCGTCCCGTCACCCGCCGCCCCTGGGTGGTCGGCGCCGGCCTCACCGCCATCGGTACGGCGGCCGCGATCGGCGCGTTCACCGTCTTCAACGGCAACCTGAACACCGCCAACGACGGCGACGCCGTAGCCGGCCAAGGCACCCTCACCTCCGCCAGCGGTGCACCGACCAGTACGTCGGTCACCCCTCGCAACGACCCAACCACCGCACCGACCCTGCCGAAGCAGTCGACGCAGGCGGTCAAACCCGGCGAGCCCGAGCCGATGGTCGCGAGCAAGGCCGTGCCGATCTACTGGCTCGGCGACGCCGTACCGCTCAAGACAAGCGCCAAGAAGCCCACTCCGCAGGCCAGATCCACCACGCGCCTCTACCGCACCTGGACGAAGGTCTCCGGCCGACCGGCCTTCCAAGCGGTCCAGATCATGACAGCGAAGCAGCCGGAGGACCCCGACTACTACTCCGTCTGGAAAGGCGCCGAAGTGAGCTCGGTGACCCGAGCAGACGGAGTAGTGACGGTCGACTTCAAGCAGTTCCCGGTAGCAGAGATCGACGCCTCGACCGCCGAGATCGCAGCACAGCAACTGGTCTACACCGTCCAAGGCGCGCTCAACGACAGCACCCAGCCCGTCCAAGTCACCCAGCGAGGCAAGGCCGGCGCCAAACTCTTCGGCACCATCGACACGAGCACACCACTAGGCCGCGCCCAAGCAGTCGACGTCGAGGCCCTCGTCTCGATCGAGTCCCCCACCGATCGATCCGCGGCCACCAGCCCGGTGACCGTCCAAGGACTGGCCGCCGCCTCCGAGGCAACCGTGAACTACCTAGCCACCAACCTGAAGACCGGCGACATGCGCAAGAGCGTCGTCAACACCGCCGAAGGCCAGAAGTTCTCCGAGTTCACCTTCCAACTCAAGCTCGCCCCCGGCCTCTGGCAGATCGAGGCCTACCTGACCTCAGCCGCCGACGGCACCATCAGCGACATGGACACCAAAACCGTCGAGGTCGTCCGCTAACTCCACCGCAGAGCCGCTGCAACCTCCGTGCTGGGCTGCCGACCCCACGCCGTCAATCGTGGTGAAGGTGCACAGTTCCAAGGCGGTAGTCGCCGTCATACAAGATCCGCCACGCGGCGGCATGTTCGGCCCGCATCCAACGCGGCCTGGTCATAGAACGCGAGATGTCGTTGGGGAGCGCTACACCCCGCAAACGACAGGGAGAACTTCCCAGCCCCAGGCCGCCTCCCCCACCTCGGTTCCGGGGAGGATTCGGGTCGGAGCCCAACCAGTGTGGGGCGAATATTGGCCCGATTCGGGGCGCAAATCCGCCCCAGGTCTCGTCCCGGCCGGGGCAAACTCTCCCCAAACCCGACCCAGCCGGGCTCACCACACCTGACGTCCGAAGATCCGGAGACCACGCCCGCAGTTCTTTCGGACGTTGGCCGCTACCTTGCCGAGCGGGGCGACGGCCCGCGCGGAGGGCTGGGAGTGTTCACGCGACGGCGAGGCCAAGGACCGTCGCCGGGCCGCCGAGTGCAGGCGCCGGCTCCCTGTGACAACCTCAGCGGGCCGCACACGCCGCACCACCGCCGACCCGGGCGGGCAAGACTGCAGATCCACGCGCGGCCTGCACGGGTGGGTCTACTACCCCACCCTTGTTTAACTCCAGCGGGAGCGGGCTAGTAGCGCCGAGGCGGCGGCTACGCCGGCGGTTGAGGTGCGGAGGACGGTGGTGCCGAGGCGGACGGGGGTGACGGCGAAGGCGGCGAGTTCGGTGGGGGTGATTCCGCCTTCGGGGCCGATGACGATCACGATGTCGCCGGTGGGCGGAACCTCTAGGCCAGCCAAGGGCATGGTGGCTTCTTCGTGGAGGACTACGGGGAGGGCCGCGTCCTGGAGGAGCTTCGCGATCTCGGGGGTGGTGGCGATGGGAGCAACCTCGGCGAACCAGGTGCGGCGGGACTGTTTGCTGGCTTCGAAGGCCCAGGCTTGCCACTTGGCGTGTGTCTTCGCGGACCGCTCCGGGTTGCTGCGGAACTGGCTCCGCTCCGCGTTCCACGGCACGATCACGTCGGCGCCGACCTCGGTCAGCATCTCGACGGCCAGCTCGGCCCGCTCGCCCTTCGGCAGGGCCTGTACGACGACCAGCCGGGCCGCCGAGGCCGGGTCGCTCCCCCGCTGATCGACGGTCACTGTCAGGCCGGACTTGGAGGCGGTGGCCACTGGCCCTTCGGCCCACGAGCCTCGTCCGTCGGTCAGGCGGATGCGCTCACCGGGACCGATCCGCCGTACGACGGCGGCGTGCCGGCCTTCCGCACCGTCCAGCGTCAGTTCTTCGCCGTCGAGGTCGGCGGCGAAGAAGACCGCGACACCCATCGTTAGTGCTGGCCGAAGGCGTCGCGGAGGCGACCGAAGACGCCCTTGTGGGCGGCCTGGATCTGACCCTGCGGGCGTTCCTCGTCGCGCGCCGTCGCGAGCTGCCGGAGCAGGTCGATCTGGCTGTCGTCGAGCTTGGTCGGGGTCTCGACGATGATCTGGACGATCAGGTCACCACGACCCGCGTGCCGCAGTCGGGGTACACCACGCGCGGTCAGCGTCATCGCCGTACCGGACTGCGTGCCGGGGCGGATCTCCAGCGGGGTGGTCTCGCCCTCCAGCGTCGGCAGGTCGATCGTCGTACCGAGTGCGGCCGCCGTCATCGGCAGCGTGACGGTGCAGTGCAGGTCGTCGCCGTTGCGGGTGAAGACCTCGTGCTGCTCGACCTCGATCTCGACGTACAGGTCGCCGGCCGGGCCGCCGCCGGGGCCGACCTCGCCCTGGCCGGACAGCTGCACCCGGGTGCCGGAGTCGACGCCGCCGGGGATCTTGACGGTGACGGTACGGCGGGAGCGGACGCGGCCGTCACCGGCGCACTCGACACACGGGTTGGGGATGGTCGTCCCGAAGCCGCGGCAGTTCGGGCAGGGGCGCATCGTGCGCACCTCGCCGAGGAACGAACGCTGGGTGTGGGTGACCTCGCCACGGCCGTGGCAGATCTCGCAGGTGACCGGCTCGGAGCCGGCGGCCGCGCCGGAACCCGAGCAGGTCGGACACAGTACGGCGGTGTCGACCTTCAGCTCGCGGGTCGTCCCGAAGGCCGCCTCGGCGAGGTCGATCCGCAGCGGGATCAGCGCGTCCTGACCGCGGCGCGTGCGCGGCCGCGGCCCGCGGGTGGCCCCGCCAGTCTGGCCGAAGAACGCGTCCATGATGTCGGTGAACGTGAAGGCCTGGCCGCCGCCGAACCCACCGGCGCCGCCCCCGGCGGACGCGAAGGGATCGCCACCGAGGTCGTGCATCTGCCGCTTCTGCGGGTCGCTGAGCACCTGGAAGGCGCGGCCGATCTCCTGGAACTTGTGGTGCGCGTCCTCGGAGTCGTTCACGTCCGGGTGGTACTGGCGCGCCAGTTTGCGGTACGCCTTCTTGATCTCGTCCGCTGAAGCGTCACGGCTGACGCCTAGGACGGCGTAGTAATCGGTGCTCATACTCCAGACCAGGGGTTGGTTGAGGGCATCAGGATTCGGCCAGGATCTGGCTGACGTAACGCGCGACGGCGCGGACAGCGCCCATCGTGCTGGGATAGTCCATGTGGGTCGGGCCGACGATGCCGAGCGTGGCCAGCGCCTCCGACTTCGACCCGTAGCCGGTCGCGACCACCGAGGTGGTGGCCAGCTCCTCGTACGGGTTCTCGTGACCGATGCGGACGGTCAGCGTCTGCGGGTGGGTCGCCTCACCGAGCAGCTTGAGCAGGATGACGTGCTCCTCCAGCGCCTCCAGCACCGGCTTCACGTTCCGCTCGAAGTCGTCGCCGTACCGGGTCAGGTTGGCGGCGCCGCCGACCGCGATCCGCTGCTCACCCATCTCGTCGGTGAAGGCCTCGAGCAGGGTGGTGACGATCGCGGCGACCAGCGGGCGGTCAGCCGGCGCGAACGCGTCGGTGACCGTGGCCAGCGTGGTGGTCGCGTCGGTCAGCCGCTGGCCGACCATCGCCGTGTTCAGCCGCGAGCGCAGGTCGGCGACCAGTTGGTCGTCGACGTCGCGCGGCAGTTCGACGATCCGCTGCTCGACCCGGCCGTTGCTGGTGATCAGCACGAGCAGGAGCCGACGCGGGGTCATCGTGACGACCTCGATGTGCCGGACGCTCGACCGGTTCAGGGACGGGTACTGCACGATCGCGACCTGGCGGGTGATCTGCGCGAGCAGCCGGACGGTCCGCCGTACGACGTCGTCCAGGTCGACCGCGCCGCCGAGGAAGGACGTGATCGCCTTCTTCTCGGCCGCGGACAGCGTCTTGACCGTGCTCAGCTTGTCGACGAAGAGCCGGTACCCGGCGTCGGTCGGGATCCGGCCGGCGCTGGTGTGGGGCTGGGTGATGTACCCCTCCTCCTCCAGCGCCGCCATGTCGTTGCGCACGGTGGCCGGGGAGACCCCGAGGTTGTGCCGGTCGACCAGTGTCTTCGAGCCGACCGGCTCATGGGTCGCCACGTAGTCCTCGACGATGGCGCGGAGCACATCCAGCTTGCGCTCGTCCAGCACGCGCACCACCCTCTCAAGACTCTTGGCACTCAAATAGTCAGAGTGCCAGTCTAGGCGGTGTCAGGCGTCGCTCCCAATGGAACGGCTGCGGGGCGCGTCACCGTACTCGCCACATCAAGGGGCTGATCCTGCACGGCAGAGTCGATAAAAGACTCCAGTACGTCGAGCACGTGGTACGCCAGCTCGCCGTTCGCCCGGTGTGGTTCGCTGTTGCGCAAAGCGCGCGCCATGTCGGCCACACCGACGCCCCGACCCGCTCCGGCGTACCCGCCCGCGGTTGGCACCTCGGTCCACTCGCGCTGCGCTGCGGTAACGAGTTCCACCGGCCCGTCGAACCCGTTCGGGTCTGGGACGGACAGGCTGCCGTCAGTGCCGTGCACCTCGATCCGCGGCAGCCGTCCGGCCCACACGTCGAAGGACATCAGCACGGTGGTCAGTGCACCGGACTCATGCTCCAGTACGCCGGTGAGGTGTGTCGGCACCTCGACCGGGAAGACCGTCCCAGCGCGGGGACCGGTGTGGATCATCCGCTCCTGCTTGGACTGGCCGGCGCGCGCGGTCACCCGTCGTACCGGCCCTAGCAGGGTCACCAGGCTGGTCACGTAGTACGGGCCCATGTCGAGCACCGGTCCGCCACCGGGCTGGTAGTAGAACTCGGGCGCCGGATGCCATAGCTCGTGGCCGGGCGTCACCATGAAGGCAGTCGCGGCATGCGGTGTCCCGATGTCGCCGCGGTCGATCACTGCGCGGGCTGTCTGAGTTCCCGTGCCGAGAACGGTGTCTGGTGCACAGCCGATCCGGAGGTCGTTCGCAGCGGCGTACTTGAGGAGTGGTTCGGCTTCAGCACGATCCATGGCCAGCGG
The DNA here is from genome assembly GCF_044453945.1 of Kribbella sp. NPDC051587. NCBI lineage: Bacteria > Bacillati > Actinomycetota > Actinomycetes > Propionibacteriales > Kribbellaceae > Kribbella > Kribbella sp. NPDC051587. The sequence goes on along the minus strand of NZ_JBITDE010000003.1, from coordinate 50,207 downwards.
CTTCTCGCCGTACACATGCTTGCCTGCTGCCAGAGCAGCCTGGTGTACGGCGGCGTGGGCTGCGGGGATGGTGAGGTTAACGACGATGTCTACGTCGTCGGCCGCATACAGGTCGTCTGGCGAGAGCGCGCGGATGCTGTCGGTGGAGACGGCCTGGGCGCGGCTGAGGTCCAGGTCGGCGACTGCAACCACCTCTACGCCGGGGAGCTTGGACAGGTGGTCCAGGTAGGTGCCGGAGATGACGCCGGTGCCGACAATTCCAACGCGAGTCACTTGCTCGCCCACAGCAGCCCCCGCTCGATGATCGTGCGCACCTCAGGTACGTCGAAGTCGTCGAGCTTGTGGCCGACCGTGCAGACGAACACGCGCCCCTCACCCCACGTGCGCGTCCAGACCGCCGGCATCACGGCGCCCTCGATCCAGGGGAAGTCCGGGTGCGAGGCCAGGGTGGTGGTCGCGAGCACGTTGTTGGTCGGGTCCACGTGCAGGTAGTACTGCTCGGTGTGTACGTCGAAGTGCGTGATGCCCTCGACGATCGGGTGCTCCGCGACGACCTCGACGCGGTAGTCGGTGAAGTTGTGCGGATGCGCGATGAACTGACCACCGGTGATGAAGCTGTAGTCGGTGTTGTCCCGGAACGAGTCCACGATCCCGCCGTGCCAGCCCGCGAACCCGGTCCCGCCGCGGATCGCGTCGGCCAGGCTCTTGATGTGCTCCGGCTTGGTCTCCCCCATCGACACGCACTGCAGCACCAGATCCACCCCGTCCAGCTCCAGGTAGCTCTCGGTGCTCTCCGACGTGGTCACGTCGTACCCGTTCTCCTTCAGGAACGGGATGAACAACTCGGTCGCCTCGACCGGCACATGCCCGTCCCAGCCACCCCGCACCACCAGCGCGCGTCGTGTCGTCACACGGACCACCCTTCGAAAGTTTCGTGATTGCCACCGGAAGATTCGCAACGACCTTAAGCTTCCGCCCCGGCGGCGGTCTAGGGTCAGGCCATGAGCTGGAAGTTCTGGAAGCGGGAGAACCCGATGGATCCCCAGGTGCTGCTTGCCAAGGCGCACGAGGGGCGGCCGCAGGATCTCGCGCCGCCCGGAGAGTTCGGGATGGCGATCGAGGATGTCTTCACGATCACCGGTCGCGGCACGGTCGTGACCGGGCGGGTGCTGTCGGGCAGCGCGGCCGTCGGCGACCAGGTGGTGGTCAGCCGGGCCGGGCAGATGCTGCTGCAGACCCAGATCGACGCCATCGAGATGTTCCGGAAGACCACCACGGTGGCGAACGCCGGGGACAACGTCGGGCTGCTCCTGCGCGGGCTCGGCAAGGACCAGGTGACCAGGGGCGATGTGATCGGCAAGTAGTGTCGTCGCCGTGAGCGTATGGACCGAGGTTGGCGACAGGTGCTGGGTACGGCGGTACGACGAGTGGGACCTGAACGTCGGTTTGGTGGTCGGGTCCGAGGGTGCGTTGGTGATCGACACCCGGGCGACGACCGAAGAAGCGTCGGAACTGCTGGAGCACATTCGTGAGCTGACCGACCAGCCGGTGCGATGGGTGGTCAACACGCACGCGCACTTCGACCACGTCAACGGGAACAGCGTGTTCACGGAGGCGACGGCGTACGCGCACGAGAACACGGTGGCCGCGGCTGAACTGACCGCCGAGACGTTCTCCGTGGCGAAGGTGATCGACCTCGGGGACCGCCGGGTCGAGCTGCTGTACCTGGGGAACGCGCACACCGACGGCGACGCGGTGGTCGTCGTACCGGATGTGAACGTTTTCTTCCTGGGTGATCTGGTCGAGGAGTCACAGCCGCCGCAGTACGGCGACGACTCGTTCCCGCTCGAATGGCCGGACACGCTGGAACGGATCATCGGGACGATGCCGCAGGGCGCGATCGTCGTACCGGGTCATGGTGCGGTCGTCGACGCGGCCTTCGCCACCGCGCAGCGGGACGAGATCGGGCAGGTCGCCAACACGATCTCCGACCTGCACCACGCGGGGACGTCACTGGAGAAGGCACTCGAGCACACCGACGGCTGGCCGTGGGATCCGGCCGGGCTGCAGGACGCGATCAAGCGCGCGTACGCCGTCCTCGGGCCGCCCCGGCGGCCGACCATCCCGCTGCTCGGGCCGAGCTGAGTTCCCGAACGTGCACAGGTGCACGTTCGCGGCCACACCGTGACCATCGCTCCACCTGGTTCCCCTACCGTGCTGGGATGACCGAACCGCAGAACGCCGAACCCGAGAATCACCGTCCACCGCAGGACGACAACGTCCCGCCGTACCAGCAGCAGCCGCAGGCGTACCAGCAGCAGCCGTTGAGCCCGCAGGACGAGCGCACCTGGTCGCTGCTGGCCCACATCGGCACCATCGTGCTGGGCTTCATCGCCCCGCTGATCGTGCTGCTCGTCCAGGGCGAGAAGTCGCCGATGGTGCGCGCGCACTCCGTCGAGTCGCTGAACTTCCAGATCACCGTCACGATCGGGTACATCGTCTCCTCGATCCTGATGGTCGTGCTGATCGGCTTCGTCACGTTCTTCGTGATCTGGGCCGCCGCGCTCGTCTTCGCCATCCTGGCGACCATTGCCGCCAGCAAGGGCCTGCCCTACAAGTACCCGTTCGCACTCCGTCTGGTGAAGTGACAGTTACTCGTTGACAGCGGTTGGGTGAAGGGCGCAACTTGATCCATGGCCACCACGACTGAGCAGACGACGCACCCGGACGGCCGGGTCGAACTGACCGATCCGGACGCGATCGCGAACAGCCGGTACGGCAACGCGGAGCTCGCCCCGACCAAGCTGCCGGAGCGGAACTGGACGACGTACAACTACGCCGCCCTGTGGATGGGGATGGCGCACAACATCCCGAGCTACCTGCTGGCCGCGGGGCTGGTGGCGCTCGGGATGAACTGGCTGCAGGCGTTCCTGACGATCACGCTGGGGAACCTGATCGTGCTCGTCCCGCTGCTGCTGAACAGCCACGCCGGCACCAAGTACGGCATCCCGTTCCCGGTCTTCGCGCGTGCCTTCTACGGTGTCCGGGGCGCGAACTTCCCGGCGCTGCTGCGGGCGTTCATCGCCTGTGGCTGGTTCGGCATCCAGACCTGGATCGGCGGTCAGGCGATCTACGTGATCGTCGGTGAGCTGTTCGGCAAGGGCTGGACCGACGCGTCCGCGGTCGCCGGTCATCCGTGGACGATGTGGCTCAGCTTCGCGTTCTTCTGGGCACTGCAGATGGTGCTGATCTGGCGCGGGATCGAGGGCCTGCGGCGGTTCGAGAACTGGGCGGCACCGCTGGTCACGGTCGCCTTCCTGGCGTTGATGATCGCGATCCTGGTCAAGGCCGGCGGGTTCGGGCCGATCCTGTCGCAGCCGTCGAAGCTCGGCTGGGACGCGGACTTCTGGAAGATCTTCGCGCCGTCGCTGATGGGCATGATCGCCTTTTGGGCGACGCTCAGCCTGAACATGCCGGACTTCACCCGGTTCGGCAAAGGCCAGCGCCAGCAGGTGATCGGGCAGATCATCGGCCTGCCGACGACGATGTCGTTCATCGCGCTGGTCTCGATCATCACCACCTCGGGCACGGTCATCGTCTACGGTTCGGCGATCTGGGACCCGGTCGAACTCACCCGCCGCTTCGAGAACCCGGTGGTCGTCACGGTCGGCCTGATCATGGCGATCCTCGCGACCATGTCGTGCAACGTGGCGGCCAACGTGGTCAGCCCGTCGTACGACTTCGCGAACGCCCTGCCGCGCTGGCTGAACTTCCGCACCGCCGGTCTGCTCACCGGCGTGATCGGCATCGTGATCCAGCCCTGGCGGCTGATCTCCGACCCGTCGATCTACATCTTCGTCTGGCTGTCCTTCTACGGCGGCGTGCTCGCCTCGGTCGCCGGCGTGCTGATCGCGGGCTACTGGTTCATCGACCGGACGGCGCTCGCCCTGCCCGACCTCTACAAGTCGTCCGGCCGCTACTGGTACGCGTCCGGCTGGAACTGGCGCGCCGTGGTCGCAACCCTGTTCGGCGCAGTCCTCGCCGTCGGCGGCGCCTACTCCAACCCCGGCTCCGGCCCCTTCCCCGCCGACGGCCTGATCCCCTTGCTCAAGCCCCTGTACGACTACTCCTGGGTGGTCGGCCTGATCGCCGGCTTCATCGCCTTCCTCCTCCTCACCCGCCTGACCCCGTCCCGCGAACCCGCCCGCGCCTGACCCGTAACGTCCGAAAGATCGGAGGGCCCGTCTCCGGGTTTTCGGACGTTAGCGACAGCTGCGAGACAACGTCCGAAGGATCGGAGGGCCCGTCTCCGGACCTTCGGACGTTAGGAGCCGGTACGGTGTCCGGGTGGCTGATCGGTATGGGAACGACGTACTGAGTGGGGACTGGCGCAAGCCCAAGAACGGGCGGACCGTCGAGGTCGAGATCGCGAAGGGCATGGTCGTCGAGGAACCCTCGTCCGGGTTCGTCGGGGCGATCGTGCGCTGGGAGCACGGCGTGGTCGATCTCGAGGACCGGCACGGCAAGATCCGCACGTACCCGATGGGTCCTGGCTTCTGGGTGGACGGCAAGCCGGTCAGCCTGGTCGCGCCGAAGAAGGCCGGGCCGGCCAAGAAGATCCGTACGGCGTCCGGGTCGGTCGCCGTCGACAACGTCCGGGCGAAGGTGGCCCGGGCCAGCCGGATCTACGTCGAGGGCCGGCACGACGCCGAGCTGGTCGAGAAGGTCTGGGGCGACGACCTGCGGATCGAGGGAGTCGTCGTCGAGTACCTGGGCGGGATCGACGACCTGCCGGGGATCGTGAACCGGTTCCAGCCCGGCGCCGGCCGGCGGCTCGGCGTCCTGGTCGACCACCTGGTCGAGGGCTCCAAGGAGTCCAAGATCGCGGCGCAGATCGACAACCGGTACGTGAAGGTCGTCGGGCACCCGTTCATCGACGTGTGGGAGGCGATCAAGCCGTCCTCGGTCGGGATCAAGGCCTGGCCGCGGATCCCGCACGGCCAGGACTGGAAGAAAGGCGTCCTGCAGACCTTCGGCTGGCCGGCCACCGACCAGGCCGACGTCGCCGCGGCCTGGAAACACATCCTGTCCAAGGTGAACAGCTTCGCCGACCTCGACCCCAGCCTGCTCGGCCGGGTCGAGGAGCTCATCGATTTCGTGACGCTGGACTGAGCTCAGGCATTCGCTTCTCGATCCAGGCACGGATCAGCCGGCGCGCTCGCCGTACATAGAAGGTGAGGGCGCCGAGGAGCGCGCCCGAGGCCAGCAGCACCCCGGACAGTACGGCGAGCGCCACCGCGCCGGCGCTGATCTGTGCGGCCACGATCAGCAGCACAAGGCCGACACCGATCGTGACCACGGGCATCCACGGTTCGAAGAGCAGCGGTCGGTGCGCCGGGGTCAGATTGACCCCGCGGACGACGCGGCCCCACACCGTCTGCCGAGCGGGCTCGGTGAACCAGCGCGCGGTCCGCAACAGCCACGAACCCGGCTGCTGCTTGCGCCCGGCCATCGCCTTGACCGCGTTGCCCACCTGAGGTCCGAGGCCGCTGGAGACATCGACCATCCGGTCGGCGAGGCCCTTGGTCGTCGCACGTCCCTCGGTCGACTGGTTTAGTTCGTCGCGCATCGTCCTGAGCGCGCCGAGCCCGGCGTCGGCCGGGAAGTCCTCGGCCAGCCGCTGAATCCGGTCCGCGACCGCCTCCGGCTTCCAGCCCTCGGCCAGCAGTACCTGCCGCTGCGTCTCGCGGATCCAGTCCGCATCGGCGCCGAGCATCGCGCCCAGATGCGCCACGCAGTGCAGCCGCCCCATCAGCCAGTCCCAGCGCCGCCAGTCCGCCGCACCGAACGCACCGAAGTGCCCGACCTGACTGCCGTAGAGAATCCGGTCCTTCAGATCGTCAGCGATCGAGCCGGCCGGCAGATCGTCCAGCAGGGTCAAGGCGATGTCCGGCCCGAGCCGCAGGAACTGGAATGGCGCACTCCGCTGCTGCGGCGTCCGGGCCGACGTACACCGCGAGACGATCTCGACCTCGAGCGCGGTCTCGACGAGCTCCCAGCCGATCACCGAGATCACGTCGGCGAAGGCCGAACCCAGTGCCAGCTGGACCTGTAGGTCCTCGAAGATGTCGGTCAGACCGACCGCGACCGCCTCGGCGCCACCGGCCGGACGCAGATCGAGCTCCGCCAGGGTGAGCTGCTCGTTCAACGCGTCCCGGATGGCCTGCGCCTTGAGCAGGCAGTCGCTGGTTGCCTTCAGCCGCCGCTCGAGCTCGGGTCGCGCCTTCTTCGGCGCCACGTCGATCCGGCTCCGCAGTGAGCGCAGGATCAACCGGACCACCCGCTCGGCCGAGCCGGTCCCCCACTGCCAGCGCGGATGACCGTCAGCGTCGTTCAGCAGCGGCGCGGTCGAACCGTCCGGGTTCGGCACCCACGGGTGCTGGGTCGCGAGGATCTCGTCGATCTCCTCCTCGGACAACGCGGTCGCCGCGTCCAGCACAGTCGACTGGTCATGGCTTGCGATCGTCACGGCCTCCCAGACTCCCCCGGCCGCGCGACCTCGCGAGTACGTCGGTTGCAAAGCCTTCGCCGCGGCCTTCAGCCGCACCCGCTCATCTGGTTGCTCCATGCAACGATCGAACAGTCGCTGGGTGTCCGACCAGGACGCGTCCGCCTCCAGCAGCAACCGCTCGAGCTGCTCGACGTCGGAGCGGAAGTCCACCTCGCGCGGGAACTGCACGGCCGACAACGCCGCCACCCGCCAGCTCGGCTCCTTCGCCTCGGGCAACGCCGTCGACGCACTCCCGATCCCGGCGGACGGTACGACGTACAGGACGTATCTGCTCGCTCGACCGGCGACCGGTCGTCGCGCGACCACGTCGAGCACCGGCCCGAACGGCGCGTTGTCGAGCACTCCACCGTCGACCAGCCAGGCACCGGAGTCGGCGTGCGTCGGCTGCAGCCGTGGCGGTGACGAGGCCAGCTTCGGGGTCTCCAGCACCGGCCCGAACGCGGCCGGGAACGACGCACTCGCCCGAGCAGCCCGCGCCAGCAGCTTGGTGTCCTTCAACCCGTTGGTGTCCTTGACCGCGAACGACCGATCAATGCCGTCGTACTTGGCCGCGTTCTCACTCGTGAACGCGAACAGATACCGATGATCCGGTACGACGAAGCGCTGGCCGGCCGCATCCCGCGCCTCGAACTGCTGAACCCCGAGCCCGGACGCGGTGACGAACAGCGTGACCGGTTCCTCGGCCGCCGTCTCACCGGCATCAGCGACGCCCTTGATCAGGTTCTCCAGCTCCTGCAGGAAGTAGTTGCCGTCCAGCACGGAGGTCGACTTCTCCCCGGCCGACGGCACCAGCTTGCCCACCTCGAGCGATCCCAGCCCGACCCACTTCTGCCGCAGCCAGGGCCCGTCCGAACCGCCCGGATCCAGCGTCGACCCGTTCGAGATCGCGGTCGCCAGCAAGGACCCGTTCAGCCCACCGGCGCTCGTTCCGGCGATCACGTCGACGACCACCCGGCGCCGTTCACCGCCCCGCTGGCACAACTCCCGCCAGCGGTCGGCCAGCACTGCGTCGTACGGCTGCGGACCGGGCGCCGAGGCCGACCCGGACGAGCGCCGGATCAGATCCAGCTCGTGCGTCACACCGCCCATCCAGACGGCCAGACTCACCCCACCATTGAGAACCAGCGCGATCCGGATCTCATGTTCGCTCACAGGTCTCCCCTAGCCTCACTTGCCTCACAACTACCACCATGGTCACAGAAACGGACTTATGCAACAGCGGAGAGTGAACGAAAGCTTGCCCCTAGGTGCAGTCGGCGAAGGCTTGTCCGCCCCCGGGCGGGGGCGCATCCTGAGTTCTGGGGGTGGCCGTTATGCGCACAGCGATGGCAACACTAGTAGCAGCGATCGCGATGGTGGCCGTGGGGTGCGGCGGTCAGTCGTCGGGCGGCAGCTCGCCCGGAGACGCCGGTACGACGCCGCCTGACGGCAGCGTGACAACGACGTCGACCGATGAGCCGGCGCCGGAGCCGACCGATGCGGAGAGCACCCAGCCGGAGCAGCGCAAACCGGGTTTCGAGCTGGCCACTGCACCCGCCGGCGGCAATGCCGACGACGCCGGTGTCGAGCAATGCGCCTCGGTCTCGTTGACCGGTGTCGACCTCGCCGAAGGGACGACCATCACGCTCGGCGGGGTGACCCTCGAACCGGACGGCATCTTCCAGCTCGACCAGGGAATCTGCGAGGGCCGGGCCTGTCCGGACGTGCAATGGACCAAGGACTCGCGCGACTCGTGCTACGTCGGCGCGCGCCAGGTCGCTGCGGGTAGCGATCCCGTCAAGGTGGTCGTCGCAGCCGTGGTGACGTGTGCGTCCGAGGCGGACTGCCAAACCCTCAAGGGCGCTGCGGAGAAGGTGGGCAGCTCGGTCGCCTTCGTGCCCGGCGAACTCACCAGCACAAGCGAAACGCCGACCGGCGGTTGACCCGGTGGCGGACGAGCGGTCGCAGGCCGAGCGCTGGCTGAGCTTCGCCGCCGGCATCGTCACGCCGGTGACGCTGATCAGCACGCTGCTGTTCTACTTCGGGTACGTCTCCGCGCGCTCGCAGTACGAGTACTTCGGCATCGACGTCGACACGATCGGCCTGAGTACGCAGGACTACGTGATGCGCAGTCCGCAGCCCCTACTCGTCCCGCTACTGGTGATGACGCTGCTCGCGGTCGCAGGGCTGCTCGTCCACAACGCGATCCACCCGACAGCAGCCGCCGTACGGCGATCCAGCCGGGTGACCGTCGTCGTACTGCTGCTCGGCGTTCTTGGGCTGCTCGCCTATCCGTTCCTCGGCCAGATGCCGTACTACGCACTCGTCGTACCGATCGTGATCGGGCTGTCTGCCGCGGCGCTCGCCTACGTCACGTATCTCCGCAGCCGGATCGACGGAGCGCCCAGTCCACCGCGCGTGCTGATCGTTCTGCTCGCGGTCGTGACGGTGACCAGTGCGTTCTGGGCGACCGCGACCACAGCGCAGTACTCCGGTCGCGGGCTGGCCAAGTCCGACGCGCGGCACCTGGACCGCTTCCCGGTCGTCATCCTTGACACGAAGGAGAAGCTCGCCCTGCGGTCACCCGGTCTGGAGGAGACCGCGCTCCGGCCCGGCACCGGGCAGACGTTCAACTATCGCTATCGCGGACTGCGGCTGCTCGTCGTCGGCGAGAACCGGCTCTTCCTGGTCCCGCAGAACTGGACCGCCTCCAACACGACCGTCGTCGTACCGCTGGACGACTCGGTCCGCGTGCAGTTCCAGTTCCAGAACGATCCGCCTTAGATCTCAGGCTTCAGGTGGACTCGCGGATGATCAGCTCGGTGCCGTAGACCTCGGGGCTGTGCAGATCGGCGCCACCGATCTTCGCCAGCAGCATCTCGGCCAGCCGGGCGCCGAGGAGCTCGACCGGCTGGCGGACCGTGGTGAGCTTCGGCGTCGTCGTGGTCGCCATCACCGAGTCGTCGAAACCGACGATCGCGACATCGGCCGGCACCCGACGGCCACGCTCGGACAGCACCCGCAGTACGGCGGTCGCCATCAGGTCGTTCGCGACGAAGATCCCGTCGAGATCGGGGTGCTTGTCGAGCAGCTCGATCGCGGCCAGCTCACCACCGTCGGCGGTGAAGTCGCCGAAGGCAACGGCTTCCGCAAGGCCCGCTTCGGCCATCACGGTTTGATAGCCGGTGAGCCGGTCCAGGCCGGCCGTCATGTCGATCGGTCCGGCGACCGTGCCGACGTTGCGACGGCCGATGCTCAGCAGGTGCTCGACCGCGGTCCGCGCGCCAGCCACGTTGTCCACGTCCACACTCGCCACCGGTACGTCGACGCCGAGCGGCCGCGCGCTGAAAACGATCGGCAGCGGCAGTTGCGCCAGCTCCTGCAGGACGTTGTCACGTCCGTGGTGGCTGATCACCATCGCGCCGTCGACGTGACCGCCGCGCAGATACCGCAACAGCCGCTGGTCATCGCCCTCGGCCGGTTCGAGCAGCAGCACGAGCTGCGACGACGTCGGCGCCAGCGTCCGGCTCACGCCGCGCAGCATCCCGGCGAAGAAGGGATCGGAGAACACCCGGCTGTCCGGCTCCGGTACGACGATCGCCACCGAGTCGGTACGCCGGGTCACCAGCGCGCGGGCGGCCCGGTTCGGCACGTAGCCGAGCTGGCCGATCGCGCGCTCGACCAGGGCCACCGTCTCCGGCAGCACCTTGGGCGATCCGTTCACCACGCGCGACACGGTCGCCCGCGATACTCCGGCCAGCGCTGCGACCTGCTCGAGCGTGGGGGAACCCGAGTCGTCCATCGGTCCTCCCCGGCTTGGTTGGTGTGTGTTCACACCGTATTACCTTCCGGGGTTATTTTCTGGCGCTGACGGGCGTGTGCGAGCCCCGTTACCCACTCGATCTGGTGTTCGCGGCCTTTTCGGCATCGTTCAGGGCTTTGTTCCAGCCCTTCAGCGAGGATTGCTTGCCCTCGTCGACCTTGGCCAGCTCGGCGCTGAAGACCTGGTTGATCTCGCCCTCACGCGGACCCTTGTGCTGCTTGAGGATCACCGCCCGCGCCCGGTTGACGAAGATCTGCCCGACCGGCGCGTTGTTGAAGTAGGCATTGACCTGCGACTTCACCTGCGGGTCGTCGTAGGCGTCCAGGGTCGACGGGAACGAACCGACCTTCTTGAACACCTTCACCTGCTGCTCCGGCGCGGTGAGCCAAGCGGCCAGCCGGGCCGCCTCCGCCTGCTGCTGCGACTGCTTCGGGACGGTCAGGTACGACCCGCCCCAGTTGCCGCCGCCGTCGGGGAACACGTCCGCGACATCCCACTTGCCTTTGCCGGCGCTGCCCGCGTTGCTCTGGATGACGCCGAGCAGCCAGCCCGGGCACGCCATCGTCGCGAACGCGTCGCCACGGAACGCCTTGTTCCACTGCTCGCTCCAGGCGGGCAGCCGCGCGGAGAGCCCGTCTGCACTGCCTTGAACCACCTGGTCCCAGGTGGACTTCAGTTCCTTGTTCTCACTGGCGAGGAAGCGGTCCTGGTTGGAGTAGTAGGCCTCGATCAGCTGGTTCCGCATCGCCTCCCAGGTCAGCACCGCGGAGTCGTACCAGGCCGAGCCCGGCACCTTCGCCTTGAACCTGCGGCCGGTCTCGAAGTACGACTTCCAGTCGGTGAAGAGCTTGGCGACCTCGGTCCGGTCGGTCGGCAGCCCCGCCTTGGCGAACAGGTCGCGGCGGTAGCAGATCGCCTCCGGGCCGATATCCGTGCCGTAGCCGATGATCCGGCCGTCCTGCGTGGTGGCACCGGCCACCTTCCAGTCCAGCCAGCGGTCCCTCAGGTCGTTCGCACCGAAGTCGCGCAGGTCCACGAACTGGTCCCCGCGGGCCAGGTACTTGTAGATCCAGCCGATCTCCATCGCCTCGATATCGGCCATCCCGGACCCACTGGCCAGGTTCGCGTCGAGGTTCTTGATGTGCGCGTCGACCGTTTCGGCATGCCGCTCGACGATCCGGATGTTCGGGTGCTCGGCCATGTACTCGTCGTACAGGTCGGAGTAGCCGAACTCGTTGAAGGTCGCGATGGTCAGCTCGATCTTCGGCGCATCGCCGGCATTGCTCGACCCGCCGCAGGCGGCAGTCAGCAGCGTCAGGGCGCAGGCCAGAAGTAGTGCGGTGGGACGCAGTGCTTGTTTGGGGCGGTGGCCGGCACGGTATCTGCGCCGCATGGAATGGCTCCCTGGAACTGGACGGAGTTGAGAGCGCTCTCGGATCGCGAAAGTGAGCTGAGTTTCGAGCGTTTTCACCAGTTATGTCAAGGCTTTGATAGTTACGCTGAGATACCGGCGAGTTCAGGTCAGTACATACGATGCAGCGTTGTCACGCTGCGAACCACGCCGATTACCGTGTGCTGAATCTTTACAGCATTCACAGCCAGTTACCAGGTTCGCTGGAAGATCTGGGTCGCGCCGCGGGTTCCGCCGACCGCGACGTCGAGCACCACCGGCACGCCGGTACGGCGCTCGATCGTCAGCCGGACGATGGTCGCCGTACGACTGGGGTCGGAGACCGCGATCGTGGTCGGTCCCACGACCACCGAGGCCGGGCCGTCCACCGTGATGCCGTCGACCGATCCCGGGCCCCAGAAGTTCGCCATCGTCACGCGGTCCCGAACCGACCGAATGGCTTGGACGGTGGCGGTGTTCGCGAGGATGGTGATTCCGGGGTGGAGCGCGCGCAGGGCGGTCTGCCAGGCGTTGGCTCCGGGCAGCAGGATGTAGGCGTAGTCGCCGGCCTCGAGACCGTGCTCGACGACCAGCGATTGGTAGTGGCGGGTGTACGGCGTCGTTGATCCGGCGGTGTCATTGCCGACGTTGATCTCGGACCACGAGCCGGTGCGGTCCTCTCGGCGTACCCGGAGTTGACCGCCCTCCGGAAACAGGTAGCCGCCGACACCGTTCAGGTGCGCCCAGCGCGGGGCGTCGTACAGGTGGTTCGTTGCCGTCCGACCGTTGATGAGCAGTTGGGCGGTGCTCATGCGGTTCTCGACGACGGTCTCGACCTGGTAGCCGTCGGTGCCGGTGATTCCGGCGCCTAGGGCAACGACCGCGTCGGACAGACAGAACCAGGACTTCCTTGCCTGTAAGGATTTGTCGTGATTGATCAGATGCATGCCGACGGCACCTAACGTGTCCTGGTACGACGCTCCGCCGACCCAATCGGCGTACGCGGCAACCGTGCCAGTGCCGGGACCGCTGCCGAGCGGTTCACGCGGTTTGGAGCTGACCGTCGTACCGGGCAGGCGCTGGGCGTCGACGGTCGGCCAGAAGGCGTCGAAGAACTGTTCCTCGTCGCCGTTGTAGAGGTAGGTCATGCCGTCGCCGACGTACCAGCCGCGGAGGTTCTCGCCGTTGCCGGACTCGTAACGGGCCATCCGCTTAGAGGACAGCGCGAGGGAGAACGTCCAGCCAGGGCGACGATGGACGACGCGATCCTGGTTGGGGAACTGGAGGTGCCTGGGCTTGTCCGGTGCCGGCTTGACGTCGGCGATCGCCTTCGCGCGGGAGATCTCCGGAATCGATGCTTCCGGCAAGTAATCGTCGTTGATCCAGCCCTTGGCAAGTGCCTTGTACGTCGACGCGTACGGCTCGGCGACGCCACTGGCGAGCAGCAGAACAGCCGACGTGGTCGCGTGACCGTTGCGGTGATCGCCCGCCTTCTCCCGGGAAATCGCGCGGCCGGAGACCGCGTCCATCATCAGGCCCTTCACCATGAACGGCGCATAACTCGCCTCGACCGCATCCAGAATCACCGTGCGCTTCGGGTCGGTGATCTCCCAGGTCGAGCCGCCGAGCAGCGAGAACAGATTGGCGACACCACCGAGCGCGACATTGCCGTAGGTACCGACGTACGCGAGGTTGCCGTGCTGGACGAACGAACCGTCGCGATAGAACCCATCACCGCTGGTGACGTAGGTGAACACGCTGTTCTTGCCGTTCTCGGCGACATCACTCAGCGCGTCGCGGGCCTTTGCGACGCTCGCAGCGTTGTCGCCGGCGATTCCGCGGAGGGCAACAATGAGGGCCTTATCGACCCGGTTCGCGCCCGTCTCGCGGACCGATGGTGAGTTGGTCCGGCGGTTCGGGTCCGGCACGAAACGGTCAACGGCCTTCAGGTACGACGCACGCTGGTCGGCGGACAGAACGTCGTACGCGAGGATGCACGTGTCGAGCAGAGCGCGCGGCGCCCCGATCTCCCAGAACCACCAGTTGCCGGTCTCGGGCAAGGTCTCGTTGTAGGCCCGCTGATTGAGGAAGTCGAGCGCACTCGCAAGCGCCGCAGCCGGATCACTGGTGAGCGTCGTACCGCGGGTCGCGCGAGCGAGAGCGATCGTCTTGAGGCGCGTGTAGCTGATCGAGAAGTTGCCCGATGCCGGACTCAACGGGAGGTCGGACCACAACGCCGTCCGGTTCGGATCCGCGTTGAGCGTGTCGAGGAAGCCTTGGGCTTCGCGCGTCAGATTGGCGAGCGCACCGGCGTACACGGGATCCGCCGCATCGATCGCACCCCCAGTCGCAAGCTCCACCCAACGACCGCGCAGCACCCCGAACTCGTCAACCGCACCAGCTCGGGAGGGCACCGAACCGGACGCGACGGCCAGCGCTCCGGCGGCCAAACTCGTCTGCAGTACCAGTCGTCGACTAATGGGCGGCATCGGCAACTCCTCAGGCGTGGGCAAGCGCTTCCCACTCCATCAGCTGCACACAACAGTCGTCAACACCCAACAACCAATCACTTCCACACACCCGACCGTCGCGCCCGCACCCCCTGTCACGCCCTTGAACAAGCTATGACCTGTCCCCGCCCACCACTTCCTGTTCAATCCCCCAGTTGGTGCCTCGCCCGGCGCGGCAATGGTCCCGCCGCTGCGCCCGCCCCCGATCCGGTACGGCGTTCGGTCACGCGCCGGCGCCTCCGGCAATTTGAACGGATAACCCCGCAAGTGGTCCCTTCTCCCCTGAAAATTCGAGGGGAGAAGGGACCACTTCAGGAGATATCCGTTCAAATGCCTCAAGGGGATGGTCGGGTGTCGTGGGGGATGGGAGGGATTGTTCGGTACGGCGAGTGTGGTTGCTCGCCGATCCGTCTGCGGCCGGGGGCGTGGGTTCGTGGTTGCTCGCCGCTGCGGCCGATTTACAGTGGCGGGCGGCTGGCGTCCGGCGCGGGGCTGAGGGGGATGGCGCGGTCGGCGATCGCGTTCCCGTTGTCTGAGCTTCCGGGCTGTGGCTGAGGCCCAAGACCGGCCCCGAGTAGACGGTCAGGTCGCTCTTTGGACACAACGTTCCACCCAGCGAACAGGGTCGACCGGCAGGGGGCGTGTTTCGCGTTATAGGTGAACTTTTCGGGTCTAGGCGCCGAAAAGTTCACCGGTAACGAGCAGGCGGACCCCAATGCCGGCGTTGGTCGCGCTAATTTGGCGAGTTGTGGGGACTCGGTGACGAAAATCCACCAGTTAGCGAGGGACACCGTCGACCGTGATCTCCATCCGGTATCGCCGGGCGCGGGAGTACCCCCGGCGACCCCTGCGGCCGCCATCTGGTGGGTTACCCCACGAGGTGGTGGGTTCTGGACTCGCATGCGGGTACAGAACCCACAACCTGATGGGTGAACCCACCAAATGAGGATGGCCGGTGAGGGTCGCCGGGCGCGGCACTACCCCCGGTGGCCCCTGCGACCGCCATCTGGTGGGTTACCCCATGAGGTGGTGGGTTCTGGACTCGCATGCGGGCACAGAACCCACAACCTGATGGGTGAACCCACCAAATGGGTGATGGCCGGTGAGGGCCTGTGGGGGCGTTCGCCACGATGGGTCACTTTGCAGGCCTCCTCGCTACCGGCCGCAACCGACGCCCGGAAGCTCAGGCGACGTGGACGCGGTCGCTGACGGGTCCATCTCCCTCAGCCACGCGCCGGACGTCAGCCACCCGCCACTGTAAATCGGCCGCAGCGGCGAGGAACCATAAGCGGCGTGCGCGGCCGTAGTTGGAGCGGCGAGCAAGCGTGCCGCCGGACGTCAACCAGCGGGGGGTGGTTAAGGGAGGAGGGCTCGGACTACGGCGTCGGCTAGGAGGCGGCCGCGGTTGGTGAGGGTTAGGCGGTTGGAGGCGAGGGTGACGAGGCCGTTGGTGATGACTTCGTCGACGGCGGCTCGGCCGGGGGTGTCGAGGACGTCCAGGGGGAGGCCGGCGCGGAGGCGGACTTCCAGGAGGACGCGTTCGATGCGGCGGGTTTCGGGGTCGAGGAGTTCGCGGGCGTGGGCCGGGCTGTGGCCGGCGGTCAGGCGTTCGGCGTAGGCGGTGGGGTGCTTGACGTTCCACCAGCGGACGCCGCCGACGTGGCTGTGGGCGCCGGGGCCGATGCCCCACCAGGTGTCGCCGCGCCAGTAGAGCTCGTTGTGGCGGCAGCGGGCGTCGTCGGTGCGGGCCCAGTTGGAGACCTCGTACCAATTCAGACCCGCTTGGCTGAGCAGGTCGTCGGCGAGCACGTACTTGTCGGCCAGGTCGTCGTCGTCCGGCATCGGGAGTTCGCCACGACGAACCCGGCGGGCCAACTGTGTGCCGTCCTCGACGATGAGCGCGTAGGCACTGACGTGGTCCGGATCCGCGGACAGCGCCGACTCCAACGACGTACGCCAGTCCTCGAGCGACTCCCCCGGTGTGCCGTAAATCAGATCCAGGTTCACGTGTTCGAAGCCGGCCGCGGTCGCTTCCTTCACGGCCTGCAGCGCGCGACCGGGTGTGTGCTGGCGATCGAGAATCTTCAGCACATGCGACGACGCGCTCTGCATTCCGAAGCTCACCCGGGTGAACCCAGCCTCGAGCAACGCCTCCAGGTACGCCGGATCAACCGACTCGGGGTTCGCCTCGGTACTGACCTCCGCGCCGGCCGCGAGACCGAACTCGTCGCGAACCGCCTTGAGCATCGCCGCGAGATCAGCCGCCGGCAGCAAGGTCGGCGTACCGCCTCCGAAGAACACCGTCTCGACCGGGCGATCGAGGTCCTTCAGTACGGTCCGCGCGAGCCGCACCTCGTCGATGGCAGTCTCCGCGTACGACGCCTGGGAGCCACCGCCGCCGAGCTCCTTGGCGGTGTAGGTGTTGAAGTCGCAATATCCGCAGCGGGATGCACAGAACGGCACATGCAGGTAGAAGCCGAACGGGCGATCAGCCGCTTCGCGGACGGCGGCTTCCGGCAGCGCCCCGTCCTGGGGCGCAACCTCCCCCTCGGGCAACGTTGACGGCACCCGGCCAGTCTACGGACCGCCGGAGAGCGGACCGCCCCCACTCACCAACCTCCGTCGCGCTCACCCCGTCACGCTCAGCCGGCCCCGAGAATCCACCGTCCGGGGCACTTGGTGAGTGGCGCAGGTCCGCGAACTCTTTCGTCATGTGATCGCCGCGATTCTGTGGTTGCGGAGCGTGTGGGACCCGTTACATTCGGCTCATGGAGACCGAGGCTCAGCCGGTAGGACGTGGCACCCGGAACGCGGTAGTGGTCGCGATCATGCTCGGAATGTTGCTCGCGGCCCTCGATCAGACGATCGTGGCGACCGCGCTGCCGACCATCGTCAGCGACCTGGGCGGGGCGAACCACCTGTCGTGGGTGGTCACGTCGTATCTGCTGGCCGAGACGATCATGACCGCGCTGATCGGCAAGTTCGGCGACCTGTACGGACGCAAACCGATGTTCCTGCTCAGCGTCGTGCTGTTCCTCGGCGGTTCGGCACTGTGCGGGATGGCCGACTCGATGCTGTGGCTGGTCGGGTCCCGCGCGATCCAGGGCCTCGGCGCCGGTGGTCTGATGGTGACCGCGATGGCGGTGATCGCGGACGTCGTACCGCTGAGCGAGCGCGGTAAGTACCAAGGCGTGATGGGCTCGGTCTTCGGCGTCTCCACCGTCGCCGGCCCGCTGCTCGGCGGACTGTTCGTCGACCACCTCAGCTGGCGCTGGGCGTTCTACGTGAACATCCCGCTCGGCATCGTCGTCCTGATCGTTGCCTCGATCACCCTTCCGTCGGTGAAAGCACCGACGAGTCCGAAGATCGACTATCTGGGCATCCTGTTCATCGGTGCCGCCGCGACCGGGCTGACGCTCGTCACCACCTGGGGCGGCAACGAGTACGCGTGGGGGTCCACCGTCATCATCGCGATGATCGTGGGCTCCGTGCTCGCGCTCGGGTTGTTCATCCTGGCCGAACGCCGCGCCGCCGAACCACTGCTGCCGTTGCGATTGTTCCGCTCCAGCGTGTTCACGGTCTGCTCGATCATGAGCTTCATCATCGGGTTCGCGATGCTCGGCGGGGTCACGTATCTCCCGACGTACCTGCAGTTCGTGCACGGCGCCTCCGCGACCGAGTCCGGGCTGCAGATGCTGCCGCTGGTCGGCGGTCTGCTGGTCGCGTCGATCGTGGTCGGCCAGGTGATCAGCAAGACCGGTCGCTACCGCATCTTCCCGATCATCGGCACCGTCCTCATCGGCGGCGGGCTCTACCTGCTGTCGCTGCTCACCAACGACACCTCGTACGTCGAGACTGCCGGGTTCATGGTCGTTCTCGGAGTCGGCGTCGGTCTGTGCATGCCCGTCCCCACCGTCGTCGTCCAGAGCACGGTCGACTACTCCGACCTCGGTGTCGCCACCTCCGGCGTCAGCTTCCTTCGCACCATGGGCAGTTCGTTCGGTGTCGCGGTCTTCGGTTCGATCTACGCTCACCAACTTCCGGAGAAGCTCGCTCCCGCCGTACAGAGTGCTCAGATCGACCCGCGCCTGGCGTCGACCGTCGCCGGCGTCCGCGAGTTGCCCGCAGCCGCCCGGTCACTGGTCACCGCGGCGTACGCGGACTCACTGCACGTCGTCTTCCTGTGGGCGGTCCCGGTTGCCGCGCTCGGCTTCCTCACCGCCCTACTGCTCAAGCAGGTCCCGCTCCGCGACACTGCCCGGATGGCCGCCAGCGATGTCGGCGACAACTTCGCCGCTCCCTCGTCCTTCGACTCCGAGCACGAACTCTCCAAGCTCGCCGCCCTGGTCGTCCAGCACCACAAGCGCAACCCCGCGCCCGAGGTCCTTGCCGAGTCCGGCCTCCCGCTCAACATGGCCCAGGCCTGGCTCATCATGCGTGTCTTCCGCGGCGGCCGCAGTACCGGCTCGGCCACCCTCGCCGCGATCACCGCGGACCTCAAGATGCCGCCCGGCGTCGTCGAGCCGCTCGCGTCCCAACTAGTTGCCGCGGGCTACCTTTCCGAGACCCTCGGCGAATATCGCTTCACCCCGGCCGGCCTAGAGATGTTCCAGAGCTTCGTCGGCGCGTTCCGCACCTGGATGCTGACCCGCCTGTCCGACTGGGACCCCGACAACTCCGAAGCCTTCTCGGCCGCCATCGACCGCATCGCCGCCCAGATGATCGACCAGGGCCAATCCCTCACCACCGGCAAACACGCCGCCGCCCTCACTCCGGCCTAATGGGTGGTGGCGAGCAGCACAATCGCCACCACCCCGAACAAAGCAGTCGCCACCAGTACGACGGTCTCCATCCGCGGCTTGGGGCCGTCGTCCTGGTTGTAAGTCTTGTCCGGTGCCCAGGTGAACGTCACGCCCGACCGAGTGGCCAAAGACCACAGCAAGGCCACCATCGCGCCCACCAACAACCCCACGGGCACCGCCCGCCCCGCCGGCATGCCAGTGGTCGAGATCACCACCCCGACCAGCCAGCCGAGTCCCGACGTCAACAACAGCCGCGGCCGCACCCTCCGCCGTACCGCGAAGAGCCCCAGCACCCAGACCACGTCAACCGCGGCCACCACACCGACGCTCACAGCCATCTCCACATCCCCGTACGACGCCCTGCCCGGCGTCGGCGTTCCGACTAGCTACTACATGGCAGGGTGCCACGGCGGAGGGCGTGGTTGCTGGTGTTGCTGTCGTCGGACCAGAGGACGGTTTTGGTGCCGGAGGTGCAGGTGGGTGAGATGGCGAAGCCTTCGTTGTTGAGGTTGGCCATGCCGGAGGGGCGGTTGTAGGTCGCGGTGGGGGCGAACTTGCCGGCGGTGTTGATCTCGAGGGTGGTCGTACGGCCTGAGCAGCCGTCGTCACAGGCGGCCCAGAGGCGGCCGGTGCCGGCGTCGAACTCGAGGTCCATCACTTCGGAGAAGCCGCTCGCGATGGTCGCGACGCGGGTGTAACTGCTCGACGACTGGTTCAGGGCGTAGGCGTAGATCACGCCGTTGTCCTCGAGACCGACGAAGTACAGGCCGGTGCCGTGACCTGCATACGTGGCCGGGTCGTACGTCGTACCGGTGTGTTCGTCGCGGAATCCGTGCGCCGTGAGGAAGCTGTCCGGCACCCAGGAGATCCCCTCGAGCCCGCTGTTGGAGTCGACGTCGGGCAGGTCGCTCGTCAGGTTCCATTCCCTGGTGGCGTTGAGCGTCGACGCCGACGAGGTCCCGTCGTACCGGAGGACCTTCAGCAGGCTGTTGTCGTTGTCGCTGTTGTCCCGCTCGGTCGCCACCACGATCCCGTCGGGCGACGCGACGACACCTTCGGCGTCCGGGTCACCCTTGCCGTTCGCGTACCGCAACGTCTTGCCAGCCGAGGGATCCGGCTTCCAACCAGCTCCGTCCGGGACCAGACGGTAGGCCTTGCCCGGCCCGTTCTTGACCGCCCAGACCACACTCGCGCTCTGGAACGACAGCCCGCTGAGGTTCTCCCCGAACACGTTGCTGCCGTCAGCAGTGGCCACGCTCGACCCACCGGGCCAGGCCACCGGAGCACCCCAGGCGCTCCCTGCCGTCAGTCCCAGCACGCTCACAGCGACAATCGCGATCCGACCCAACCGGTTCATCCCAGTGCTCCTCACGAAGACGGCAACGGCAACCTGCTCAGTCTGCTGTGCTCTGGGGACCAGCGCTTGAACACGCGCGGAACATCACGGCGTGTGGACCGGGGCCGAGCGGTTGGCGCGGAACCAGACGAGAGCCAGCAAGAGGGCGGCAGCGGTACCGGCGACGCCGAACCAGCCGATGGCGGTGGCGGCGTTGGTTCTGTCGGCGAGGAGGCCGGCGAAGAGCGGACTGACGCCGGTGGCGGTCGTGAGGCCGGAGTTGGACACTCCGATGGCTTGGCCGCGGCGGGCGTCGGGGAGGCGGAGTGTCATCGAGGTGGTCGTCTGCATCACGACGATGGTTCCGAAGGCACCGGCGATGACGAAGAGAATGATCGAGATGACGAGATTGGGGCGCAGCAGGCAGACGGCGACCGGGGCCGCGGCCGCGATCGAGAGCGGGCCGAGAAGCCCAGGGCGGCGGTCCTCGGGGACGAACTTGCTGAACAGGAACGCGCCGATCACGCTGCCCAACGGGTCGGCGGCGAGGATGAGGCCGACTGCGACCGACCCTCCGCCGAACAGAGCGGCGTACGGGGCGGCCATGCCTTCGTAGACGGCGACGAGCGCCATCAGCCAGAGCATCAGGGTGAGGGCCCGCATGCCAGGGTCGGCGAACAACAACCCCCAAGCGCTCTCCCTGGTACGACGTACGCCGGGCGCCGCAGCGGCAGCGGCAGCCCGGTCAGCGGCCGGGCGAGGAGCGAGGCGGGAGCGAATCAGGATCGCGGAGCCGAAGAACGTGAGGGCGTCGAGGACGAGAACGACGTACGGGTTGAAGACCGCGATCAGCAGACCGCCGCCGGCGAAGCCGGCCATCTGGGCGGACTGGATGGTGATACTGCGGATCGCCATCCCGGTGCTGAAGCGTTCCTCGCCGAGTACGTCGGGAAGCAAGGCGACCTGGGCCGACTTGAAGACCGGTTGAAGCAGGGAGACGATCCCGACCAGCACGCACAACGACCAGAACGGCATCGCCGGGATGGCGACCAGCAGGATCAGGCAACCGCGGAGCCCGTCGATCCACATGATCAGGTCGCGGCGCGGGAAGCGGTCCGCCAGGCTGGTGAGGAACAGGCCGCCGAGCAGGGACGGCACGAATGTCAGCGCGTAGGTCAGCCCGGTCAGCGCCGCGGAGCCAGTGTCGGCGAAGACGAGCACGGACAGCGCGACCCGCGCCAGTTGATCACCCGCGACCGACTGCAGCTCGGCCAGCCACATTGCGCGGAATTCCGGTACCCGGAACACGTCTCGATAGCTCACAGCGCCCGCCATACGCCCGACCGTAGGTCGCCACGGGGGTCGCGCCGGGAGTATTCGAGCATCGTGGAAACGTCCCTTCGGACCAGGGCGAAACGGGCACATCGTTGCTGCCCGCAAGTTGCTGAGAGATCAAGGACGCGATTTCTGCCCGCAACGTGGAACTTCGGGCGATCACCGGCAGTTGTGCTCTTGGGGGATTCTGTACTTGGTGACCAGGCAGGGAGATACGGGATGAGCAGGCGGGTCGAGCAGAAGGCTCAGGCGCGTGAGCGAGTGGCGGCGTTGCGGGCGCAGCAGCAGCGGGCAGAGCGGCGCAAGCGGCTGCTGATCGCGGTGGGCGCGGTCGTGGCCGTCGTGGTGGTCGTCGGCGGGCTGGTGCTCATCAAGGTCGCCGGTGGCGGCGACAACAAGACCGCGACCGGTCCCTCCGGCGCCGCGGACGCGCAGATCGTCTCCGCGCTCAGTTCGATCCCGGCGGAGACGTTCGCGAAGGTCGGCAGCAACGACGTACAGGCTGCTCCGTCGGCCATCACCGCGCCCGCGCTGACCGCGGACGGCAAGCCGCGGGTGCTCTACATCGGCGCCGAGTTCTGCCCGTACTGCGCCGCCGAGCGCTGGCCGGTGTCGGTCGCCCTGTCGCGGTTCGGAACCTTCAGCAACCTCGGTACGACGCACTCCGCCTCCGAGGACGTGTTCCCGAACACGCCGACGCTGTCCTTCCACGGCGCGAAGTACACCAGCCAGTGGCTGTCCTTCACCGGTCTCGAGACGACGACCAACGAGAAGGGCGCCGACGGGCAGTACAAGCCGCTCGACACCCCGAGCGCGGCCGACGACCAGATCTTCAAGACCTACAACGCCCCGCCGTACGTGAAGACCGGTGGCTCGATCCCGTTCATCGACCTGGGCGGCAAGTTCGTCGGCTCCGGCGCGACGTACAGCCCGGAGATCCTGGCCGGCAAGACGCAGGCCGAGATCGCCGAGGCCCTCAAGGACCCGTCGAGCCCGATCGCCAAGGCGGTCGACGCCTCCGCGAACGTCTACACCGCGGCGATCTGCGGCATCACCAACAACCAGCCCGCCGCCGTCTGCTCCACGGACGCGGTGAAGGCCGCCGCCGGCAAGCTCGGAAAGGCCTGACTTGAGTACGACGACCGCCCGGGGATCGTCCCTGGGCGTGATCCCCTGGCTCACGCTGGCCGTCTCGGTGGTCGGCGTCCTCGTCTCGGCCTACCTGACCTATGAACACTTCACCGCCGGTACGACGCTCGCCTGCCCCGAGACCGGCGTGGTCAACTGCTTCAAGGTGACGTCGTCGCAGTACTCGAAACTGTTCGGCGTACCGGTGGCTCTGCTCGGTCTGCTCTTCTTCCTCGGCATGCTCGCCCTATCACTGCCACCCCTGTGGCGCACCGCCTCGCCCTGGCCGGGCCGCCTACGCCTGGCCGGCGTCGTCGTCGGCGTCGTGATGGTCTGCTACCTGATCTGGGCCGAGCTCTTCCGCATCAACGCCATCTGCCTGTGGTGCACGGTCGTCCACGCCCTCACGCTCATCCTCTTCGCCCTGATCGTGATCCGGGTAGCCCTCCCGCCCATCGAGGACTGAAAGCGGTTTAGCGCCGAGTGCCCGTGGGGTACTGCAGTCCTGTCCATAACCTCGGGGTTCATGGCAGGAGGCCATCATGGGAATCGGTGTATCAGTGTTCTTGCTCGCGGTCGGCGCGATCTTCTCGTTCGCCGTCGCCGACCACATCAGCGGCGTCGATCTGACGATGGTCGGCTACATCCTGATGGGCGCCGGCGCGCTCGGGCTGGTCCTCACCATGTTCCTGATCAGCCGCCGGCCGCGCGCGGCACGCACCACCGCGGTCACCGAAGAGCGTCGCTACATCGACGAGCCGTGAGTCCTAGTCCCTACTGGTACATCCCGTCGAGGACGTCGGCGTACTGGGTTTCGACGTACTTGCGCTTGAGCTTGAGGCTGGGGGTCATCTCGCCGGACTCGACCGTGAGGTCGCGGTCGAGGATGGTGAACTTCTTGATGGTTTCCCAGCGGTTCAGGCCCGCGTTGAGTTCGTCGACGTAGCCCTGCACCATCGCCTGGGCGGCGTCGGAGGTGACGATCTCGGCGTACGGCTTGCCGGCCAGGCCGTTGGCGGCGGCCCAGGCGACGATCGCGTCGGGGTCCAGCGTGATCAGGGCCGAGACGAAGTTGCGCTTGTTGCCGTGGACAACGAACTGGCTCGCGTAGGGACAGAGGGTCTTGAAGCGGCCCTCGATCACCTGCGGGGCGACGTACTTGCCGCCGGAGGTTTTGAACAGGTCCTTCTTGCGGTCGGTGATGTAGAGGAAGCCGTCCTCGAAGTGACCGATGTCGCCGGTGTGGAACCAGCCGTCGGCGGTCATCACCTCGGCGGTCTGCTCGGGCAGGTTGTGGTAGCCGCTCATCACGCCGTCGCCCTTGATCAGGATCTCGCCGTCCTCGGCGATCTTGATCTCGGTCCCGGTGAAGGCCGGGCCGACGCTGCCGAGGCGGTAGCCGCTCGGGCGGTTGAGCGATGAGCCTGCCGCGGTCTCGGACAGCCCGTAGCCCTCGAGGATGAGCAGGCCGGCCGCGTGGAACCACTCGGCGAGCTGCTTGTCCAGCGCCGCCGAGCCGGAGACGAAGAAGCGGATGCGGCCACCGAAGCGGGCGCGGATCTTCGACAACACCAGCTTGTCGGCGACCGCGAGCTGGGCCGCGAGCACACCGGTCGGCTCGGTCCCTTGCTGGCGCAGCCTGGAGGCGCGTGAACCAACGCCGAAGGCCCAGTCGAAGAGCTTGGCCTTCACACCGCCCTCGTCGGCCATCATCGTCTTGATCCGGGAGTGCGCCTTCTCGAAGATGCGCGGTGCGGCGGCCATGAACGTCGGCTGGACGATCGCGGCGTTCTCGACGATCTTGTCGATCCGCCCGTCGATCGCGGTCGCGAACCCGATCTGCAGCTGGACTGCCACCAGGACCTGCCCGAACACGTGCGACAGCGGCAGCCACAAGAACTGCAGGTCATCAGCACTCAGTACGCCGGTCTCCTCGACCGCCGCGCCCTCGTACGTCCACACGGAGTGCGGCAGGCGCACCCCCTTCGGGCGGCCCGTCGTACCGGACGTGTAGATCAGCGTGCAGAGGTGCTCCGGCTTCACCTGGGCGATCCGGTCGTCGACCGCGTCCAGCTCGGCAGCACCGAGCGCGTCGAAGTCCGCCAGCGAGATCACCCAGTCGCCGTCCTCGGCGGCCGGCGTCCCGTCCATCAGCACGATCTTGCGCAGCGACGGCAGCTCGGACTTGTGCTCCCGCAGCTTGTCCACCTGACCGGCGTCCTCGGCGAAAATCACCTGTACGTCGGCATCCGCCACGATGTACGCGACGTCGGCGGCCATCGTGGTCGGGTAGATCGTGGTCGTCGCGGCCGCGGCCAGGACGGCCGCGAGGAAGCAGTCGACCCACTCGATCCGGGTGCTGGCGGCGATCGCGATCCGCTGCTCGGGCTCGACACCGAGCGCGATCAGGCTCGCGGCCCGGCGCCGTACCAGGGCGTCGGTCTCCGCCCAGGTGACGGACGTCCAGCCGTCCCCGGCCGGGTATCGGAAGGCCTCCCGCTGCGGCGTCGCCGCGACCCGGTCCAGAAACATCTGGGCCATGGTGTCCTTGCGGTTGCTGAGCACGGCGTTCATCGATGGCCTCCAACGGGGGGTCAAGTGACTGGAGAGTAGTGCAAGCTCCGGCCGGAGACCATGGCACTCGCTTGCCCACCTGCACCTTCTCGATTACGTTTCCGCAACATGCGCATACGGCCTGTGGCCCTTCTCTCACTCTCCGCCCTGCTGCTCGGCCAACTGCTGCCGGCCGCGGCGGCCCCGCCCCCGTCGGAGTTCGGCTCCGACTACGACGATCCCCGGACGCCCGCCCCGGCGGTCGCCGTACCGGACACCAAGCACTGTGAGGTGCAGATCGTCCGGAACGGCTTCCGCGACTTCGACCCGTACACCTCGACCTACACTCCCCCGGCCGCCTGCCAGGGTCCGTGGTCGAAGGTCGTACTGCGGATGCACGGCGCGGTGAAGGGCGTCCAGTACGACCGGCTCGGCCACATCACCATCGGCGGCGTCGGCGTCTTCCGGACCTCGACCCCCGAGCCGAGCACCGACGGCATCGCCTGGGACGTCGAGAAGGACGTCACCTCCTACGCCCCGCTGCTCACCAAACCGCAGCCCGTCGTGATGGAGCTCGGCAACGTCGTCAACGACACTTACACCGGCGTCCTCGACATCACCGTCACGCTCGACTTCTACACGACGAGTCGCCGCGTCCCCGCCGCCAAGACGGCGAACGTCGTACTGCCTCTGCAGGATCAGCGCCGCGAAGAATCCGACCTCATCGGTACGGCGACGCTCCCGCGGAACACGACCCGTCTCCTCGGCGAGGTCTACGTGACCGGCTCAGGTGGTGGCTGCGAGGAGTTCTGGGACACCTCCGCCCCGGCCGAGACGGGATACTCCTGCCCGGACGGATCGCCGTACAGGGAGGTGGATGTCTCGATCGACGGCAAGCCGGCCGGGATCGCGCTGCCGTACCCGTACATCTACACCGGTGGCTGGTCGGACCCGTACTCGTGGCGCCCCTCCCCCGCGCCGCGTGCCTTCGACATCAAGCCGGTGACCTACGACCTGACGCCGTTCGCCGGGCTGCTCACTGACGGCAGGCCACACGAGTTCCGCGTCCACGTCAACGGCGTACCGGCTGGTCAGAGCGGTTGGTTCACCGTGCCGAACTTGCACGTCTGGACGGACCCACACCGCGCGCAGACCCACGGCGCCCTCACCTCGTACGCCGTCGCCCCGCTGACCAAGTCCGACCAGGTCTCCACGGGCTCTGTCACGACCAAAGCGTCACGTACGTTGAAGATCAGTGGCTATGTCGACACATCGGCAGGACGGATCCGCACCACCGTCCAACGCACGCTGCGCAACGACAGCAAGCACACGTGGACCGAAGGCGAGACCAACGACAGCCTCGACGCCACCTGGCGCGACACCTCGCTCGTCACCAGCGGCGGCAAGGTCGAGCTCACCGACCTCGACTACGGCAAGACCGGCGTCCTCACCTTCTTGCCCAACGCAACCATCCCCGGCGGCTACGACGTCGTCACCGACCTGAAGATCCACGACACCATCCGCACCACCCGTGGCTTCACCAACGAGACCTACGACGGCCGCGCGTCCTGGATCTACAACGTCCCCCGCGACCAACGCCACGCCACCGGGCAGCAGACCGTCCGCTTCCAGTCCTTCGGAGCGAACGGCTGCTACGACCACACCCTGCAAGCCACCAACGGCATCTACACCAAGGACTACCGCCGCTGCTGAATCAGCTCCGCGATCTGTACGGCGTTGAGTGCCGCGCCCTTGCGGAGGTTGTCGTTCGACACGAAGAGCACGAGGCCGCGTCCGTCCGGAACCGACTGATCCTGACGGATGCGGCCGACGTACGAGGGATCCTGGCCGGCGGCGAGCAACGGCGTCGGCAGATCAGCCAGTACGACGCCAGGCGCGGCCCCGAGCAGCTCGACTGCCTCGGCCGGTGTGATCGGCCGCTCGAACTCGGCGTGGATGCTCAGCGAGTGACCGGTGAAGACGGGCACCCGGACACACGTGCCCGCGACCGGGAGGTTCGGCAGGTGCAGGATCTTCCGGCTCTCGTTACGGAGCTTCTGCTCCTCGTCGGTCTCACCGGTGCCGTCGGCAACGATCGACCCGGCCAGCGGGAGCACATTGAACGCGATCGGACCGGCGTACACCTTCGGCTCGGGCAGCGCGATGCCCGCGGTCCCCAGCGCGAGCCGTCCACCGACCTCAGCGAGCGCTCGCGTCTGGTCCTCGAGCTCGCTCACCCCGACTCCACCAGAACCGGACACGGCCTGGTACGTCGACACCACCAGGCGCGAAAGCCCGGCGGCCGCGTGCAGCGGCTTGAGCACCGGCATCGCGGCCATCGTCGTGCAGTTCGGGTTGGCGACGATCCCCTTCGGCAGGTGATCGAGATCCTCCGGATTCACCTCGGACACGACCAGCGGCACCTCCGGGTCCATCCGCCAGGCCGACGAGTTGTCCACCACCACAGCCCCGGCCGCGGCCACCCGCGGCGCGAACTCCTTGGACGCCGTCTTCCCGTTCGAGAACAGCGCCAGCTCCAGCCCCGCGAAGTCGGCAGTCGCCGAGTCCTCGACCGTCACCTCGCGATCACCGAACGGCAGCGTCGTCCCCGCCGACCGCGCCGACGCGAAGTACCGCACCTCATCGACCGGGAACGAGCGCTCGACCAGCAGCTCCCTCATCACTCGACCGACCTGACCCGTGGCTCCGAAAACTCCTACTCGCATGGGCGACAGCCTACTTCGAGCAATCCAGCAGCCGACTGCAATTTCGGGGACCGGACGTACACCACCCACTAAGTCACGTGAACTCCGGACGCTCCCGCGTGGGCGGCGGGCTCCATCGATGGCGGGCGGCGGTTAGTGGGTGATGCAGGTCCGCCCCCGCTCCCCTGGGCGGAGGGGAGGGCGGCGGCCTGCCGGTCAGCTGTCGGAGACGAGGACTCCGCCGTTGGCGACGTCGGACTTCTCGATCTCGGTGAACACGATGCGGACGGCTTCGCGCTTGGCGCCGAGGATGGCGATCGCGGAGTCGGTGACGGCGGCGACGAACTCGCGGCGCTGGTCGAGGGTGCGGCCGGACAGGAGTTCGACGGTGATGTTGGGCATAGGGGTTTTCTCCAAAGGGGTTGTCAGCTGAGAGCGGGGGTGCGCCGGGCGGCGACCTCCGCGGGGTCGTCGTCGGTGTTGAGGGAGTCGAGCAGGTGGTCGACGTCGTCCTTGCGCTCCGGCAGCAGCAGGCCGAGGCCCACGTAGATGACCAGAGACGTTGCCAACGGCAACGCGACGACCAGGGTGGTGTCGGTGGAGCCGACACCGTATTTCACGATCGCCCAGGTGATCAGTCCGATCGCCCAGGAGACGAGTGCGGCGCGCGGGCCGCTGCGCCGGAACCAGGGCAGCAGGCCGAGCATCAGCGGGATGGCGATCGGGCCCATCGTCGCGGCCACCAGGTCGACCACGATCTTCAGGACGACGCCTTCGCCGTTGGTGGCGATCGCGATCAGCATGCTCGCCGTGACGAACGTGAACGTGGTGATCCGGGCCATCTTCAGCGCGGACTCGTCGGTCATCTCGCGGACCTTCTTCACCAGGACCGGAGCGAGGTCGCGGGTGATGACAGAGGAGATCGCGTTCGCGTCGGAGGCGACCATCGCCATCGTGTGCGAGAAGAAGCCGGCCAGCACGAGCCCGATCAGTCCGCTCGGCAGCAGCAGTTGCGACAGCGCGACGTACGACTGCTCGGCCTTGCCCGGGTGCACCAGCAGCGGCGCGGCGCACATCGGGATGAACAGGACGAGCGGCCAGACCAGCCAGAGCGCGGACGACAGCAGCGCCGACTTCTTCGCCGCGGAGCCGGACGGCGCAGCCATGTAGCGCTGGGCCAGGTTCCACATGCCGCCGTTGTACTCAAAGGTTTTGATGAACAGGAACGCGATCAGGAAGACCGGCGTGTAGGGCCCGTTCAGCGCAGAACCGTGCCCCGCGGGCAGTTGGTCCCACATCTTCCACAGCGTCGGGATGCCGTCCAGGTGGGTCAGTACGCCGACGAACATGGCGATCCCGGCGGCCGCCTGGATGATGAACTGGCCGAAGTCGGTGAGCACATCGGCCCACAGACCGCCCAGCGTCGCGTACGCCATCGTGACCACGCCGGTGAGCAGGATGCCCCACCGCATCGGTACGCCGGTGAATCCGTTCAGCAGGATGGAGATCGCGACCCACTTGGACGCGATGTCGACGACCTTGAGCGCGGCACCGGAGTAGGCCAGCGCCTGCTGGGTCGGGAGGTTGTAGCGCCGGGCCAGGTACTCCAGCGGCGAGACGACACCGTGCTTGGCCCGCAGCCGGTTCCAGCGGGCGGCGAACAGGAAGGCACCGATGCCGACACCGACACCGATCGACACGGCCCACCAGACGTACACCGTGATGCCGTAGTTGTAGGCGACGGCGGCGAACGCGACGAACATGACCGCGCTGTAGCCCGACATGTGATGCGAGATGCCGGACAGCCACCAGGGAATCCGGCCGCCGGTCGTGAAGTAGTCGACGACGTTCTTGATCTTGGTGCGGGACCAGAGTCCGATCACCACCATCAGCACGAAATAGCCGACCAGGACTGTCCAGTCCAGAGCGGTCATGGGGAGCCTCCCAGAGGGCAACGGGCGAGTGACTGGAAGGTTCCATCGAACAGAACTCGGTGTCAAGACACGGAACCCGGAACAAATCTGCCGAGAGTTCCACGTCTCAACGCCTGCTCAGCGGGGGTTTGACAGGAGGTTCTGTGAGATAGAACCTAGTTCCGTGAACGCACAGTCGCCACTCCAGATCCGCCACGCCACCCACCCCGCCCAGGTGCCCGGACTCGACACCGCCGGACTGCGCGCGCAGTACCTGGTCGACGACCTCTTCACGCCGGACACGGTCACCGCGGTGCTCACCCACCACGACCGGATCGTGCTGGCCGGCGCCGTGCCCGCGAGCGGTCCGCTGACGCTCGGCACCTGGCCCGAGCTGCGCAGCGAGTACTTCCTCGAGCGCCGCGAGGCCGGCATCGTCAACGTCGGCGGCCCGGGCACGATCACCGCCGACGGCACCAAGTACGAGCTCGCCACCGGCGCCTGCCTGTACGTCGGCCGCGGTACCCGCGAGGTGGTCTTCGAGGGCGCCGGGTCGGCGTTCTACCTCTTCTCAGCCGCCGCACACACCGAGTTCCCGACCACGCTGGTCAACCCCGGCGAGGGTAACCGCCTCGAGCTCGGCGACCAGCAGACCGCGAACCGCCGGACCATCGACCAGTACATCCACGCCGACGGCGTCCGCAGCTGCCAGGTCGTGCTCGGCGTGACCACGCTGCACGCCGGCAGCACCTGGAACACCATGCCCGCGCACACCCACGACCGTCGTACCGAGTGCTATCTGTACTTCGGTCTTCCGGAGACCGAGCGGATCGTGCACCTGCTGGGTGAGCCGGACGAGACCCGGCACCTGCTCGTGGCCGACCGCCAGGCGATCATCTCCCCGAGCTGGTCGATCCACTCCGGCGTCGGCACATCGTCGTACAGCTTCGTCTGGGCGATGGCAGGCGAGAACCAGGCCTTCGGTGACATGGACGGTGTCGACGTCCGGGACCTCCGGTGACAGCAGAGGCGTTCAGCCTCAAAGGCCGTACGGCGCTCGTCACCGGCGCCCGGCGCGGTATCGGCGCAGCGATCGCCGCCGGGTACGCCGCGGCCGGCGCCGAGCTGATCCTGTTCGCCCGCGACGCCGCGCTCGAGGACACGCTGGAGGCGATCAAGCAGAACGGCGGCGGCGAGGCCACCGTCGTGACCGCCGACTTCGCCGACCCGGACGCCGTCGAGGCGGCCGCGATCGAGCTGGCCGGGACCCGGCGGATCGACATCCTGGTCAACAACGCCGGCACCATCCGCCGCAGCCCGGCAGCCCGGACCAGTACGGCGGACTGGCGGCACGTGCTCGACGTGAACCTCAACTCGACCTGGGCGGTGACCCGGCCGGTCGGGGCCGCGATGGTCGAGCGAGGCGCCGGGAAGATCGTCACGATCGCGTCCCTGCTCAGCTTCCAGGGCGGGATCACGGTTCCGGCCTACACTGCCAGCAAGCACGCGGTCGCGGGACTGACCCGGGCGCTGGCCAACGAATGGGGGGCGGCCGGCGTTCAGGTGAACGCGATCGCCCCGGGGTACATCAGTACCGACAACACCACCGACCTGCGGGCCGATCCGGAACGCGAGACCGCGATCCGGTCCCGCATCCCGGCCGGTCGCTGGGGGCGGCCGGATGACCTCGTCGGTGCGGCGGTCTTCCTGGCCTCCGCAGCGGCGGACTACGTCAACGGCCATATCCTCGCGGTCGACGGCGGCTGGCTGGCGAGATAAGGAGTGGCAGGATGTCCGACATGAGTTCGCCCTCGGCCATCGACAAGACGCTGATGGTGTTGGACGCCGTGCTGGAACACTCGCGGTTCACCGACGTGGTGAACGCGACCGGGCTGGCCAAGTCGACCGTGCACCGGATCATGGCGTCGCTGGTGGAGCACGAGTTCGTCGCGCAGGCCGACGACGGTTCGTACCATCCGGGCCCGAAGGCGCTCCGGCTGGCCGGGCACGCCCTGACCAACGTCGACCTGGCCACCGTCGCGCGCCCGGTGCTCGCGGACCTGGTCGCCCAGACCCGCTGCACCGTACATGTCGGCCTGCTCAACGGCGACGAGGCGATCTACGTCGCCCGCCTGGACGGCCCCAAGCCGTACCGGATGCCGTCCCGGGTCGGCAAGGCGTTCTGGCTGCACTGCACGGGGATCGGCAAGGCGCTGCTGGCCGAGAAGGACGATGCGGCCCTGGACGCGCACATCACCCGGACCGGCCTGCCCGCCCGCACTCCCCTCACCCACACGACGGCGGCCGGCCTGAAGGCCGACCTCGCGCAGGTCCGTGCTCGCGGCTACGCGCTGGACGACGAGGAGAACGAGCCGGGTATTCGCTGCGTGGCCGCCGTCATCCACGACCACACCGCGCTGGCGATCGCCGCGGTCAGCATTTCCACGTTGTCCCTCGAACAATCGATCGCCCAGGTGGCGCTGATGGCGCCCGCGGCGACCGAGGCGGCCCGCAAGATCTCCGCCGCGCTGGGCTATCGGGAGCCGTAGCGGTGCGCCTATAGTTAGGAAACCTTCCTAACCATTCGTGCAGAGGATCGCCCATGAAATCTCCTCTCCGCTGGTTGCTCGCCGGTGCGCTGGTCGTCGGATGCCTTGTGCCACCGACCACCAGTGTCGCCGCGGCTGCTGCCTCGGTCAGTCCCATCCCTGGCTTCCTGTTACAGACCTCCGCGCAGGTCTCCGACGACTCCGCCGTCACCAAACCCGGCTTCCCGACCTCGGGCTGGCTGCCGGTCTCCTCCCGGTCGACCGTGTACGCCGGGCTCCTGCAGAACAACAAGTACCCCGACCCGTTCTTCTCGACGAACATGAAGAACGTCGACAAGGCGCAGTTCACCGTGCCGTGGTGGTACCGCTCGGAGCTGCAGCTCGCCGACACCGGCCAGCGCACCTACCTCGACTTCAGCGGCGTGCTGTCCCGCGCCGACGTCTGGGTGAACGGCGTCCGGGTCGCCGACAAGAACCAGGTGGTCGGCGCCTACACCCGCAACGACCTCGACATCACCGCGCAGGTGCATGCCGGCAGCAACACGATCGCACTCAAGGTCTATCCGAACGATCCGAAGCGCGATCTCACGATGGGCTGGATCGACTGGGCCCAGACCCCGCCGGATCAGAACATGGGCATCGTCAGAGACGTCCTGGTACGGCGAAGTGGTGCCGTCGCGTTACGCGGCGCGCACGTCGTCACCAAGCTGACGGTTCCGTCCCTGAACCATGTGGACCTGGCACCGAAGGTTGACGTCCGCAACGATTCCGCGGCCGCCGTGACGACCACGGTCAGCGGCACGGTGGCCGGCGTACCGGTCAGTCAGTCTGTTGCGCTGGCGGCCAAGGAGAAGAAGACCGTCACGTTCGCCACCATCGGGTTGGACAACCCGAACGTCTGGTGGCCGGCCGGGATGGGCGGGCAGCCGCTCTACGCGATCGATCTGACCGCGTCGATCGGCGGTACGGCGTCCGACAGTACGACGGCGAAGTTCGGCGTACGGGATGTGAAGGCGCCACTGAACAGCAGCGGCGGCCGGGCGTACTCGATCAACGGGCGACCGTTCCTGGTCAAGGGTGGCGGTTATTCGCCGGACCTGTTCCTGCGCTGGGATGCGACCGCTGCAGCCGACAAGCTCAAGTATGTCAAGGATCTGGGCCTCAACACGGTTCGTCTGGAAGGGCACATCGAGAACGACGAGTTCTTCGATCTGGCCGACCAGCTCGGCGTCCTGACCATGCCCGGTTGGGAATGCTGCGACAAGTGGGAGAGCAGCTCGTGGAGCGCGGAGGACAAGGACGTCGCCAAGCGGTCGATGACCGGTGAGGCGGAGCGGCTGCGCAACCATCCGAGCGTCTTCACCTTCCTGATCGGCAGTGACTTCGCGCCCACCGCGGAGAAGGAGAAGGGCTACCTCGACGCGTTGACCGCGGCCGATTGGCAGACGCCGATCATCTCGGCGGCCTCGGCGAAGTCGTCCCCGCAGCTCGGCACGTCCGGCATGAAGATGAACGGGCCGTACGACTGGATCCCGCCGAACTATTGGTACGACAAGGCGCACAGCGACTCCGGCGGCGCGTGGAGCTTCAACTCCGAGACCTCGGCCGGACCGGACATCCCGACCCTCGACACCCTGAACCGGATGCTGACCCCGGCCGAGCTCGACGTGCTCTGGAAGAACCCCGCGGCCAACCAGTACCACCGCTCCGAGTCGTCGACGTTCGGCAACCTGAAGCTGTTCGGCAACGCGCTCTCCGGCCGGTACGGCGCTCCGACGGATCTGAACGACTACGTGAAGAAGGCGCAGCTCGCGGCGTACGAGAATGTGCGCGCCGAGTTCGAGTCGCACAACCGCAACTTCACCGACTCGTCGAACCCGTCGACCGGGTTGATCTACTGGATGCTCAACAGTGGCTGGACATCCCTGCACTGGCAGCTCTTCGACGCCTATCTCGATCAGAACGGCGCGTACTACGGCGCCAAGAAGGCGAACGAGCCGCTGCACATCCAGTACTCCTACGACACCAAGTCCGTTGCCGTCATCAACCAGAACCACGCGGCCGCGTCGGGGCTGACGGCGTCGGTCAAGCTCTACAACATCGACGGGACCGAGAAGTTCTCGCAGTCAGCCGGAGTCACGGTGCCCGGTGACGGCGGCAAGGCGACGGCGTTGACGATCCCCGCGGTCAGCGGGCTGTCGACGACGTACCTGGCGAAGCTCGTACTGACGAACTCGTCGGGTACCGAGGTGAGCCGGAACATCTACTGGCTGTCCACGAAGGCGGACACGCTCGACTGGAACAGCACCGACTGGTACTACACGCCGACGACCAGCTACGCCGATCTGAAGGGTCTGTCGACGCTCGCCCAGGCGCCGGTCTCGGCCAACGCCTCGACGACGACCTCCGGCGAGAACACGATCACCACGGTCACGCTGAAGAACACGTCGACCGCGAAGACGCCGGCGTTCTACCTTGATGCGCATGTGGTGGCTGGCGGTAAGCCGGTGCTGCCTGTTCAGTGGAACGACAACGCGGTATCCCTGTGGCCTGGCGAGACGACCGTGCTGCGAGCGACGTACCGGACATCTGATCTGAAGGGTGCCTCACCGTCGGTGCGGATCACCGGATGGAACACGGCCACGCAGACCGTCCCGGGCAACGGCGGCGGGCCCACGGACCCGCAGCCTGTCGCTTACGAGGCGGAGGACGCGACCATCACCGCCGGTGTCGTCGAGTCCAACCATGAGGGCTTCACCGGACGCGGTTTCGTGAACTACGACAACGCGGTCGGCAGTGCAGTCGAGTGGACGGTCAACGCGGCCACGGCCGGCCCGGCCACGATCGAACTGCGCTACGCCAACGGTACGACGGTCAACCGGCCGATGGACGTCTCAGTCAACGGTACGACGGTCTCCCCCGGACTCGCCTTCGCCGGAACCGGCGACTGGACCGCCTGGCAGACCAAAACCCTCACCGTCAACCTGATTGCCGGAAGCAACAAGATCAAAGCCGTCGCCACCACCGCCAACGGCGGCCCCAACGTCGACAAACTCACCACCTCCTAACCCCACCCCACTAACGTCCGAAGGATCGGAGGGCCCGTCTCCGGTCTTTCGGACGTTAACCACCCCATCGCGCTAACGTCCGAAGGATCGGAGGGCCCGCCTCCGGTTTTTCGGACGTTAGGGGCGGGCGGCGATCCGGCGCGCGGTGTCGCGGATCTCGTCCCAGAGGTCGACGCCGGAATCGAGCATGGCCTGCATCTTCGCTGGGCTCTGCTCGCCGAAGAACTGGCCGATGGTCACCTCGTGGTCCGGGCGGTGGAGGATCGTGATCGCGTCGCCGGCCGCGATCGATCCGGTGCGGAGGACGCGGAGGTAGGCCCCGGGACGCCCCGCCTGGTGGAACCGCCTGCTCCATCGCGGTTCGGCCATCCGGTGCTGGAACGTGATGCACGGGATGCGAGGCGCGCGGACCATCACCTCCACCTCGTCGCCGAGGCGCCAGACCTCACCGAGCAGTGCCCCGGTGACGTCGAGGCCCTCGGTCCGGAGGTTCTCACCGAACAGACCGCTGGGGATCTCCCGGCTGAGCTCACCGGACCACCAGTCGGCGTCCTCCTCGGCGTACACGTAGAGCGCCTGGTCCGGGCGACCGTGATTCGCGGTGTCGCAGACCCTGTCACCGGCGAGGCCGCGCTCTCCCACCGCGACGCGTCCTGGTTGCGGCCGCTTGTCGATCGCGGTCAGCCCCGTCTCCTTCGGACCCGGGATCAGTTCCTCGACCACATTCACCGTCAGCACGCGCATACCGGCATCCTCCTCCGATCGCCGGGCTGGGACCAGTGTTTTAGGTGCGCTTCGGGTACAGCACCGCGACGATCAGCAGGGTGACGGTCGTGGTGACCGCCCCGGTCCAGGCGGCGGCGCCGTACCCGCCTTCGCTGGGGAAGACGGCGGTGGTGTGGGCAGCGAGGATGAGCCCGCCGAGCGCACTGCCCATGGAGAAGCCGACGCTGCGGACGACCTGGTTGACGCCCATCGCGCTCGCGGTCTCGGCCGCCGGGGTCGCGGCCAGGATGACGGCCGGCATCGCGGCGGAGAACGAGCCGACGCCGATACCGAGGATGCTCATCGCGAGCACCGGCTCGACGAGGTGACCGCGGGCGAGCGCGAAGAGCAAGAAGGCCGCGAGGACGACCGCGGTGCTTGCTGCGAGCAACGATCGCGCGCCGAAGCGGCTCCGCAGGTGGGGCATCACCCGCCCGGCGGCGAACCCCAGGACCGAGAACGGCACCAGCACGAGTCCGGCCTGGAAGGTGTTCAGCCCGAAGCCGTAGCCGGCGGCGGCCGGTGTCTGGACGTAGCGGTTGATCAGGCTGAGCAGGAGGTACATGCCGACGCCACCGGTCAGCATCACGAGATTGGCGACGGCGATGGCGGGATGCCGCAGGAGCCGTACGTCGACCAGTGGCTTGTCGGTGCGCAGTTCGACGAATGTCCACACGGCGAACATGACCAGCGAGAACACCAGGATCGCCACGGCGAGCGCGGTGTGCTCGTGCCAGAGCGCGGTCTGGCTGATGACGAGGAGCAGGGCGATCAACGCAACTGTGAGCAGCAGTACGCCGGGGATGTCGACGCGACTGGCGGTCCGTGGCGGTGCCGCCGGAAGGACGATCACGGCCGCGACAAGAGCCGCCGCGGTGAGGACGAGGCCGAGAGCGAAGGCGGCCCGGATACCACCCAGGTCGGCGAGGAGACCCGACAACGGATAGCCGACCCCGACACCGACGGTCGACGCGATCGAGAGCGTGGCGATCGTCCGCGCGGCGTGCTGCTCATCGAGGTGATCGCGAGCGGTCGCCATCATCAGCGCGGTCAACCCCAGCCCCGCCCCCTGCGCAGCGCGACCGGCCAGCAAGAACGCGAACGGCAACGGCAGCACGGTCAGCACACTGCCCGTCAGCACGATGCCAAGAGTCACCAGTACGACGCCGCGCCGCCGCGGCCCGGATCCGAGTCGCCCCAGCACCGGCGTTGCTACTGCACCGGCCAGCAACGCGATCGTCAGTGTCCACTGCGCGGCCGCCAGCGAAACGCCGTACTGGGTGGCGACCGCTGTGATCAGCGGCGAGCCAAGGCTTCCGCCGACCGCCACCACCAGGCTGATGCACACCACCACCGGAGCCAGAGCCCGCGAGGCCCTCATCGGCGACATGCTTTCAAGCTAGTAGCTGGCGACTACCAACCAGAAGCAACCGTGCCCCACCTCACAGGCCTCAGTCCTGGACGGCCTTCACGATGGCGATGTTGCGGGTCACCCAGTCCTGCGGGAGAGTCTCGTCGGAGGTCGCGCTCTCCAGGGCCCAGAGGACGTTGAGCATCTGGCGGACGATCACCCAGTTGCGGGCGCGTTCCTCGTCGAAGCCGGCTGCGTCGACCGCGGTGTAGAAGCGCTGCTGTACGGCGAAGCGGAGGTCACCGGTGATCTCATCCCAACGGTTCCAGACCAGCGGTGCGACCTCGAAGTGCGGATCACCGGACAGCGGCTTGGGGTCGATCACCAGCCAAGGCTCCCGAGTGGCGGCCAGCACGTTCGCGTAGTGCAGGTCGGAGTGGATCAACCGGCCGTCGGTGGCCGGGTCCGACACGAAGTCCTCGGACAACGAGATCGCCTGCTCGACGTACCGGTGCGGGACCGGCGCCGATGCGGGCAGCTGCCGGAACCGCTCCAGCCACCGCTTCAGCTCCCCCGACAACGTCCGGTACTGCGGGCCGGCGACCACATGCAGCCGCTGGTACGTCGTACCGACGAGCTCGCACGCGTCGAGAACAGGCAGCGAGGTGAGGTCGCGTGGCTCCAACCGCTCCAGCAGCAAGGCGAACCGCCGCGGATCCGCCCGCAGCAGCTGGACCGCGCCGTTCCCAGCCCAGTCGCGCAGGGCGAGGTGCTCGGTCTCAGCCTCCCAGTGCGGAAACTGCACCTTCAGTACGGCGCTCTGTCCGTCGCCGGTGCGGACCGGAACGACCAGCGCGCACTCGCCGTGCACCGACGCGCCGTCGACCCGCAGTCCCCACTCGTCGAGCAGGTCGCGGGTCAACCGCGGCAGCCGATCCAGCCAGTCCGCCCAGTCCTGCCCACGCGAGGCAACGACCTGCAGACCGGCCGGAATGTCGATGGCGGGCACCTACTTCTTGGCCTTCTCCGCCGGCTCGTTGGTCTTGAGGGCTGCGATGAAGGCTTCCTGCGGGACCTCGACCCGGCCCACCATCTTCATCCGCTTCTTGCCCTCCTTCTGCTTCTCGAGCAGCTTGCGCTTGCGGGTGATGTCACCGCCGTAGCACTTCGCGAGGACGTCCTTGCGGATCGCGCGGATCGACTCGCGGGCGATGATCCGGGACCCGATCGCGGCCTGGATCGGCACCTCGAACTGCTGCCGCGGGATCAGCTCCTTGAGCTTGCCGGCCAGCGAGACGCCGTACGCGTAGGCGTTGTCGCGGTGCACGATCGCCGAGAACGCGTCCACCGTCTCGCCCTGCAGCAGGATGTCCACCTTGACCAGCGCCGCGGCCTGCTCACCGGTCGGCTCGTAGTCGAGAGAGGCGTAGCCCTTGGTCTTCGACTTCAGCTGGTCGAAGAAGTCGAAGACGATCTCGGCCAGCGGCAGCGTGTAGCGCAGCTCGACCCGGTCCTCGGACAGGTACTCCATCCCGAGCAGGTTGCCGCGCTTGGTCTGGCACAGCTCCATGATCACGCCGATGTAGTCCTTCGGGCTCAGGATCGTCGCCCGCACCACCGGCTCGTAGATGTCGGCGATCTTGCCCTCGGGGAACTCGCTCGGGTTCGTCACCACGAACTCCTTGCCGTCCTCCATGTCGACCCGGTAGACCACGTTCGGCGCGGTCGAGATCAGGTCCAGGTCGAACTCGCGCTCGAGCCGCTCGCGGACGATCTCCATGTGCAGCAGGCCGAGGAAGCCACAGCGGAAGCCGAAGCCGAGCGCGCCCGAGCTCTCCGGCTCGTACTGCAGCGCGGCGTCGTTGAGCTGCAGCCGCTCCAGCGCGTCGCGCAGCGTCGGGTAGTCGTCGCCGTCGATCGGGAACAGCCCGGAGTACACCATCGGCTGCGGGTGCTTGTAGCCGCCGAGCGCCTCGGTCGCACCGTGGATCGCGGCGGTGACGGTGTCACCGACCCGGGACTGGCGGACGTCCTTCACGCCGGTGATCAGGTAGCCGACCTCGCCGACGCCGATGCTCTTCGACTTCATCGGCTCCGGGGAGATGACGCCGACCTCGAGCATCTCGTGCACGGCACCGGTCGACATCATCTTGATCCGGTCGCGGTGCGTCAGCTCGCCGTCGACCACCCGGACGTAGGTGACCACGCCGCGGTAGGTGTCGTAGACCGAGTCGAAGATCAGGGCCCGCGGCGGCGCGTCCTTGACGCCCTTCGGCGGCTCGATCTGCGCGACGATCTCGCTGAGCAGGTCCTCGACCCCCTCACCGGTCTTCGCCGAGACCCGGAGCACGTCCTCGGGGCGGCAGCCGATGATGTGCGCCAGCTCGGCGGCGTACTTCTCCGGCATCGCGCCCGGCAGGTCGATCTTGTTCAGCACCGGGATGATCTGCAGGTCCGCGTTCAGCGCGAGGTACAGGTTGGCCAGCGTCTGCGCCTCGATCCCCTGCGCCGCGTCGACCAGCAGCACCGCGCCCTCGCACGCCTCCAGCGACCGCGACACCTCGTAGGTGAAGTCGACGTGGCCGGGGGTGTCGATCATGTTCAGGATGTACGTCGTACCGTCCGCGGCCAGCAGGCCACCCGGGGTGTCCGGTTTCGGGGCGAACGGGAGCCGGACCGCCTGCGACTTGATCGTGATGCCGCGCTCACGCTCGATGTCCATCCGGTCCAGGTACTGGGCCCGCATCTGCCGTGGGTCGACGACACCGGTGATCTGCAGCATCCGGTCGGCCAGCGTGGACTTGCCGTGGTCGATGTGGGCGATGATGCAGAAGTTCCGGATCAGCGTCGGGTCGGTACGACCCGGCTGCGGCACATTCGTGGAGCCAGCGGGCACGGAGGGGATCCAGTTCGTCTCGGGTGGTGCTACCTGCACAACTGGTCAATCATCCCATGCGGAGCCAGCGGATTTGAAAAATGGCCGCGGCCGGCACCCGGGACGCCTACCGTGGTGACCCATGGCACACGCTGCGGGAGTCCGCTTACCCTTCGAAAAGGTGCCCGCCGCGGTGCGGGCCTGGGTCTCGGGCGCGCTCGGATCCGACGTGGTCTCCGCCACCACCCAGCAGGGCGGCTTCTCCCCCGGCGTCGCCGCCCGCCTCGTCACCGCCTCCGGCCGCCGCGCCTTCATCAAGACCGTCGGTACGGCGCTCAATCCGAAGACGCCGTCGCTGTTCCGGCAGGAGATCGTGGCCGTCGAGGCCATCGGCCCGCTCGCGTCGGCGCCCCGGCTGCTCGACGTGTACGACGACGGTGACTGGGTCGGACTGCTCTTCGAGGACATCTCCGGCTGGCTCCCGTCCCACCCCTGGGTGCAGCCGGAGGTGGATCGCGTCCTGGACGCCCTGGCCGAGCTGACTGACGCCCTGGACCCGTCACCGTGGCCGGAGGCACCTGTGGTCGCCGTCCGGAGCCGCGAGTTCCTGAGCCGCTGGGACCAGGTGCTGACGGACGGCCTCGCCGTACCGGACTGGCTGGAGGGACGGGTCGAAGAGCTGGCCGCGATGGCTCAGGACACCCTGCGGGTGATGGCCGACGGCAAGGCGCTGGCCCACTACGACCTGCGGGCCGACAACATCATCCTGACCGACGACCGGGTGGTCTTCATCGACTGGGCGCACCCGGGCCTTGGCCCTCGCTGGACCGACACTGTGATCCTGCAGGCCGACATGCGGGCCAGTCCGGTGCGGCTGCCGGCCCTGCCGGACGACCCCGCGATCACCGGGTTCATGGCCGCTATCGCGGGCGGCCAGTGGTGGGGAGCGGCTCAGGAGGCCCCGCCAGGCCTGCCGACCATCCGGGCGTGGCAGCGGGAGCAGGCGCTCGTCCACCTGGAGTGGGTGCGGGAGCGGCTCGGGTAGCAGCGTTTTCGGGGGACGGGCGTCTCTGGGGGTGTGACGAATCAAATGGTGAGCATCAGCGGCCCTGCCCGGGCGCTGGCGCGTGATGACGCGCAGACCGCCGTGTCGGCGCTCTATCAGCAGCACTGGGCGGGGCTCGTCCGCCTGGCCGTGCTGGTGATGGACGACCGGCAGGCGGCAGAGGACGTCGTACAGGAGGCTTTCACCAACCTGTACCGGCACTGGCCGCTGAAGGAGTCGACAGCAGCGCTCGGATACCTGCGCACCGCGGTACTCAACCGCAGTCGCTCGGTCCTGCGCCGCCGCCGGGTCGCGCGGCTCTACATTCCACCCCACCAGGCCCCCAACGCCTCCGCCGAGAGCGACGCCGTACTCGGCGAGGAGCGGCTCCAGGTGCAACGGGCACTGCAGGCCCTGCCCACCCGGAACCGCGAGGTCCTGGTCCTCCGCTTCTACCTAGACCTTCCGTTCGCCGAGATCGCCCAGCTCCTGGGCATCGGCGAGTCCAGCGCCCGCTCCAACGCCTCCCGCGGCCTAGCGAC
Organism: Kribbella sp. NPDC051587; assembly: GCF_044453945.1. NCBI lineage: Bacteria > Bacillati > Actinomycetota > Actinomycetes > Propionibacteriales > Kribbellaceae > Kribbella > Kribbella sp. NPDC051587. Next base: position 7,967 of record NZ_JBITDE010000003.1, on the reverse strand, counting down.
GCTGACCGACCGCTTGAAGGAACTCCGATGAACGACACCGAATCGCGCCTCCGCGACTACCTGGACACCAAGGCCGCCACCATCCCGGCCAACGACCAAGGCCCCGGCCTGCTCGCCGAAACCACCCACCGCCGGCCCGTCTGGCCGATGCTCGCCACCGCCGCCGCAGTTGCCGCCGTACTGGCTCTGACGGTCACGGGCCTCACCCACCTCAACGCCGACAAGGCAGACCCAGCCGGTCGCCCCGCTCCGCTCACGGACGCAGCGCCGAAGGTGCCATACACCATCACCACCGGAGTCAACGCCAAGGGCACCGTGTACGACGGCACCCGCACCGTCCGGCTGCCAAAAGAACTCACCCCGGTCGAAGCGCGCGTCGCCGGTGGCTGGCTGACCTCCTACTTCGTGCAGAACGGCCCGACGGTGCAACCGCACGTCGGCATCCTGAAGACCGACGGAAGCTTCCAGCGCCTGGGCCCGAAGCAGGCTCTCAGTCCGATCCTGTCTCCGGACGGCAAGCAGGTCGCGATGACCACCTACCCGACGAAGTCCGCCCGGGTCGTCGTCCACGACCTCGCGAGCGGGGCCGAGGTCGCCTCGATTCCGCTGCCTCCGAACGGTGCCGGTGCGACGAGCTGGAACAAGAACGGCATCTGGCTCGACTCCGGCGATCCGTTCTCCACCGATCGGCTGTACCTGTGGAAGCCGGGCGAGAAGGCGGCCCGTTCGGTGCAGGTCCCGAAGGGCTACGCCGGGATCACGACAACTCCGGACTCGGACATCGTGGTCGTCTCGACAAGGCCCCAGCAGACGGCACCGAAAAAGGGCGAGACTTTCAAGAACACCACAAGCCCTGAGCCCACGCAGAACCAGTGCTTGCAGATCGGCGTCCTCCGGGGCAGCGCGATCGAGGTTCAGCGCGAGCACTGCGAGCAAGCCGTGCTGGGCCTGTCCGCGGTGCTGTCGCCCGATGGCAAGAAGGTGGTGAACACCACGAGCAAGCTGACCATCGACGTCGCCACCGGGAAGACCACCAAGCTCGACGTACCGGATCGGATCGAGAACGCGCCGCGCCCGGTGTTCGAGGACGCGACCAAGGTGCTGCTCGTCAGCCGGGCGGAAGACGCCACGGGACCGCAGCGGCTGTTCCGCTGCGAGATCACGACCGGTGAATGCAAGCTGCTCCGCACGGAGAAGAGCAACCAGATCACCCTCGCTCGACCCTGAACACGACGAAAGGGCGCTCCCACCGTGCTGGTGGGAGCGCCCTTTCGTTTGGTGCGTTAGCTGTCTACGCGGACCACGGTGGAGCCGGAGCCCGTGCCGCCGTCCGTGTAGGCGAGCTGGCCCAGGTAGCGGGTACCAGCGGTCAGGCCGGTCCAGCTGGCCGTGACCGTGGTCTGCGCCGCCGTCGTGACCGGCTGAGCGGCCGGTGTGACCGTCAGGTTGCCTTCGGCCGTGGTCAGCGCCCAGTGGTTGAGCTTCACCGTCTGGTTGTCGGCACCGGCGAAGTAGTCGATGTAGACGTCGTACGAGCCGGCTGCCGGAGCAACCAGGTTCGCCTCTTCCTCGGCCGAACCGCCGCCGCTGTTGGCGAGCACAGCCGTCGTACCGGACTTGTAGACGTACACGTCGACGTCAGTGGCCGCCGGGTAGTCCGCGTCGAACGTCGAGAACCGGGCGTACTTGGTGCCGGCCGGGATGTTCACCGTGATCTTGGCGACGTGGTCGTTCGGCTGCGGGTTGGTGGTCGGGAACGAGACGCCGCCTGCCTTCTTGATGACGGTCTCGTCGACCGTCGCCGCGGTCAGGCCGACCGAGCTGGTGTTCAGCGTGCCGGTGTAGCCGGCCGTGATCGGCACCTGCACCGAACCGCTCACGCCAGTGCCCTTGACCTGCACCGGCGCCTTCACCGTCAGCGGCTTGACCGCCAGCGTGCTGGACACGCTATGGAAGGCCGACTTCCACGTCAGCCGGCCGAACGAGTACTGCTCGAGCGGCGCACCGGCGTTCTCGATGGTGACCTTGTACGTCGCACTCTTGCCCGGGAGCATGACCAGGAGCTTCGGCGACACCGTCACCTTGAGCCCGGTCGCGCCCTCGACCTTCGGGAAGTAGACCTCGGGCAGCTTGCTGACGCTCTTCACGGTGCGCGTGATGGTCTGCTTGCCGGCCAGGTCGCCGACCGCGACGGTCGGGTAGTTCAGGTCGCTCGGGTCGATCTTGCCGCCCGCGCACAGCTCGTGGGTGGCGGCCACCTCACCAGATCCACAGACAAACTTGGCCCAGTCGGTGTACGTCGAGTCGTAAACCAGGCCCGGGTCCATGGCCTTCTTCGGCTGGACCATGCCGGCGCCGTACCCGAACGGGGTGGCCTGTGTACCGGAGTCGTTCTGGATCGGCTTGCCGACGGTGTCCTTGTCGGTGGCCGTGGTCGCGAGCGCGGACTTGATCGCCATCGGCGACCAGTCCGGGTGCTTGCTCTTCAGCACGGCAGCGATACCGGAGACGTGCGGAGTGGACATCGACGTACCGCTCATGAAGGCGTACTCGCCGCCGTTCGCGGCGAACGAGGTCGTCGCGGCCAGCACGTTGGTACCCGGCGCCATCATGTCCGGCTTCAGCAGGTCGCCGTTCCCGGCCGGGGACGGACCACGGCTGGAGGAGGCTGCGACCTTCGGTGCGTTGACCTTGACCGGCGTACCGGCGCTGATCGTGGCGGTCGGGTTCGCCGTACCGCTCACGTAGGCCTTGACCGCCGGGGCGGCCTTCTCGTCCAGGTGCACCGACGGGACGGTGTGCAGGTCGGAGTCCAGCGTGCCGGGGGTGATGTTCAGCAGGATCATGCCGACACCGCCGGCCGCCTTCACCTGAGCGCTCTTGTCGACGCGGGCGTTGACGCCCCGGTCACAGACCACGATCTTGCCGGCCACCTTGGCCGGGTCGAGCGTGCCCGCCTGGCAGAGGACCAGGTTGGTCGGGTTCGCACCGGCGAGACCGGCGTCCTTGGCCAGGATCACCGGGGAGCTCGCGACGCCCGCGCCGATGCCGGCGCCGGTGTACTTGCTGCCGTCGCCAAGCGTGACGGTGGTCTGGATGTCGCGGTCATGGGTGCCGTTGGCAACGGTCGTCACCCAGGGGTAGGTCTTGCCGACCGTGGCCGCACCGGGGCCCGTGTTACCGGCGCTGACGGAGACGAACACGCCCGCCTTGGCGGCGCGCAGGAAGGCCAGACCGGTCGCGTTCACGTACGTCGAACCCGAGCCGGAGATCGAGTAGTTGATCACGTCCACGCCATCGGCGACCGCGGCATCGATCGCGGCGACGATGTCCGCGTCGGTACCGGAACCGCCACCGGTCGCGTCGACCGCCCACAACGCCTTGTAGATCGCGAGCCGGGCGTGCGGCGCCATCCCGGAGCCCTTGCCGTAGTCGCGACCCATCACGGACATCTCGACGCCGTAGTTACCGCCGGCGGTGCTGGCCGTGTGCGTGCCGTGGCCGCCGTAGTCGCGCGGCGACGTGAACTCCTCCGGGATCGGGCGGGTGCCGATGCCCTTGTTGAAGTAGCGGGCGCCGATCACCTTGTTGTTGCAGGTGACGAGCGGGGCCTCCTCGCCGGCCTGGCAGGTGCCCTTCCACTTCTTCGCGATCAGCGCGTCGGACGCCTTGGTGGTCTTGATCGGCGCGAAGCTCGGCCGCTCCGGGACGAAACCGCCGTCGATGACACCGATGATCACGCCGTCGCCGGCCTTGTCGACGCCACCGACCTGGTCCCACGCGCCGCCCTTGCCGGACAGGCCGAGGTAGCGCGGGGTGTCGACGGTGTCCTGGTGCTGTAGCTCGCTCGGCTCGACGCTCTTCACGCCGGACGACTTCGCCAGCTTCACGGCGTCGTCGTACGACATCTCGGCGGAGAAGCCGGAGTACGTGTAGTTGTAGTCGTAGAGCTTCTTGGCATCCGGTACGGCGCTGAGGACCTGGTCGCGCTCACGTGTCAGGTGCTGCACGTAGCTCGTGACGGGCGCGGCGGTCTTGACCAGCTTGCCGCCGGCCGGGACGCGGGTGGCGGGCAGACCGGCGATGTCACCGTCGTACTCGGCCACCGGGGCGTCGTCGAGCTGGACGACATACGAGCCGGTGACCGACTCCTTGACCAGCGGGTCCGGCAGCGCCGGAATCTCGGCTGCCTGGGCATGAACCAGCGGCAGCCCGGCCAGCGACGCGGCGAGCGCGCTGACCAGAATGATCGGGGTACGGCGGGACAAGGGTCCTCCAGGACGGTGAGGGCTCGCTGTTGATCCGGCGCCGGTGGTGAGCAGCGTCACGGGGCCCCGAGTATGCCGTCGCACCCTGAGCGGTGTCACGCTCGCCACGACGATGTCATCGCACCGCAAGGGAAAACCCGATGCCGGATCTGACCGAGACCATCACGGTGGCAGCGTCCGCTGACGCCTTATATACATTGGTGAGCGATCTACCCCGGATGGGCGAGTGGAGCCCGGAATGTACCGGCGTGACGTGGAATTCCGGTACGCCGGGGCCGGCCGTCGGCGCTCGTTTCATCGGCCGCAACCGGGTCGGTGCGGCCCGCTGGCTGACCCAGGGCCGGGTGCTCGAGGCCGATCCGGGCCGCCGGTTCACCTTCGAGATCTTCTTCGGGCCGATTCAGGTGTCGCTGTGGTCCTACGACTTCACGCCCACCGCGGACGGCTGCGCGGTCGCCGAGTCCTGGACGGACCGCCGCCCTGCCCTGGTCAGGCTTCCGATGCAGGCCGCCTTCGGCCCGCGCTCCGAGATCAACCGGCGCAACATGCGGATCACCCTCGACCGCCTGAAGGCCGCCGCCGAGCGCTAGTCCGTGGCTTCCAGCAACACCAGCGGGATCTCGCGCGTCGTCTTGGTCTGATAGCCGGCGTAGTTCTTGTGATCGGCGACGACCAGCGGCCACAACCGCTCCCGCTCCTCCGCGGTGGCGGCCCTGGCGTGCATGGACTGCACGGGTCCGCCCTGGTAGGTGACCTCCACCGCGGGGTTGTCGCGGAGATTGAGGAACCACGCCGGATGGTTGTCGTCACCGCCGCGAGACGCCACGACCACGATCGTCGAGCCCTCCTGGTACGGCGAAGTCAGCATCACGGACCGCGGTTCGCCGGACTTACGCCCGATCGTCGTGAGCCTCAGCACAGGCATGTCCGCCGCCTGCCACCCAGCCTTCCCCGCACTGAGCTTGAGAACGACGCGGTGAACCGTGTTCATGGCCTTCAAAGCGAAATCACTGGGCACAGCTGCTCCGATCGTCGTGCAGGACTGACCACCCAACGTAGTCGCGACCGCGGCCGGTTTGGTGACAGGCTCGGCTTGTTGGTAATCTGGCTCTTCGCGCACTCACGGGTGCTACAGACCTGTGCGCGCGACACCTTTCCTGTATTGACCGCATACTCCTGATCGAGGCTCTGCTCACGTGGCGAACATCAAGTCCCAGATCAAGCGCAACCGTCAGAACGAGGCTGCGCGACTTCGCAACAAGTCGGTGAAGTCGACCCTCAAGACGGCCGTGCGCCGCTTCCGGGAGGCCGCCGAGGCCGGCGACACCGCCAAGGCGACCGAGACCGCTCAGGTCGCCGGTCGGCTGCTCGACAAGGCTGCCAGCAAGGGCGTCATCCACGCCAACCAGGCGGCCAACCGCAAGTCGGCCATCTTCAAGAAGGCCGCCTCGCTCTGATTCGCGCCTGACGATCGGCCAGTCTTCCGGACCGGCCGATCGTTTTTGCGTGCCCTTTTACGGCTGGACGCTGCCTCGTACCGGGGTTGTTCAGCGGCGGCCGTGGGCACGGCTGACCGTGATGACCATCCGCTCCAGGGCGTAGCCGGCATCGCCGGACGCACCCTTCACGTCGGCATCGGCCTGCGCCACCGCCTTGATCGCGGTCGCCAGCCCACCCGGTGTCCAGCCCCGGGACTGCTGCCGGAGCGACTTCAACTTCCACGGCGGTACGCCGACCTCCCGGGCCAGGTCCGCCTCGCGCATCCCACTCGGCGCGCTCGAGAACTTCGCCAGCCCGCGCAGCCCGCCCGCCATCGCGCTCGTCACGAGCACGGCGGCCACTCCGCAGTCCAGCGCCCACCGCAACTGCTCCAGCGCCGGCTCGGTCCGCCCCTGGATCGCCGCATCCGCGACAGCGAAACTCGTGACCTCCGCCCGGCCACCGAAGTACCGCCCGATCAACTCGGCGGTCACCGCCTGCCCCTCGGAGTCCGACACCAACTGCGCACAGGCCCCGGCCAGCGCCCGCAGATCATGCCCGACCGCGTCCACCAACGCCGTCGCGGCCCGCTCGTCAATGCTCCCACCGTGCAACCGGATCTCCCCGGACACGAACTGCGGCAGCTCCCAAGCCTTCGGTGCCGTCGCCACCACCTCGGTGACCGACGCCTTCCGCAGCTTGTCGAGAACGCCCTTGCCCTTCTGCCCGCCCGAATGCACGAGCACGACCAGCACATCCTCAGCCGGCGCACCGGCGTACTCGATCACGCGCGGAGCCATCTCGGCCGACAGGTTCTCCAGGGCGCGCAACACCAGCACCCGCTCGGTCGCGAACAACGAAGGCCCGGTCAGCTCAGCGAACTCGCCGACATCCAGCAGCGACGCATCAAGCTCCGTCGTCTCAACCTCGGCGCTCTCCTTCCGCACCGCCGCGATCGCCGACCGCACCGCCCGATCCGCCAGGAATCCCTCGGACCCGGTCACCAGCAGCACATCGCCCAACTTCGGCGCAGAACCCCTACGAGCAGCCACACCCCCAGCATCCCATGCCGCAACGACAGAAACCCCCTGGAGCCCCCGCTCCCCACCCGCAAAGATGGCCCCATGCCCGACCCGCGCACCACAGACCACTCTGACTCCGCCCCCACGACGGACCAGCGCCCTGTCGACGCGCTGATCCTCGTGGACCTGCAAACCGCCTTCGTATCCGGGAGCGACGCCGTACCGGATGCCGAGCGCCTACTCGACCGCGCAACCGACCTCCTCGACCGCGCGCGGGCGGCCAACGCTGTCGTCGTACACCTGCAAAACGACGGCCCACCCGGCGCCGACGACGAGGTCGGTACACCCGGCTGGGAGCTCTACCTCCCCGTCAAGCCCGGTCCACGCGAACACGTCATCCGCAAGCCCCGCGACGACGGCTTCGACGCCACCCCACTCGGCGAAGTCCTGATCGCCGCCGGCGTCCGCTCCCTCGCCATCGCCGGCGTCATGTCCGAGATGTGCGTCCACGCCACCGCCCGCACAGCCCTAGCCCGCGGCTACCGCGTCACCCTCCCCCACGACGCCCACGCCACCTACAACATCCCCGCCGTACCCGGCCTAAGCGACCCCATCCCCGCCCACACCGTCTCCCGAGTCGCCGCCTGGTCCCTAGGCGACCAACCCAACACAACCCACCCAGCCACCGCCATCACCTTCACCACCTGACGAGCACCACTGCTGTTCGCTCTTAAAGGCCTATGAGTCGGCCACGTTCCTTCCTGAAGTCGAGCCCAACCAAGAGGCCCCCAAATCCGGCCCCCATCCGGTGACGGCAGGTGGGGCGGCGAGGCAAGAGGTAGCCAGCAGGCACCCTGCCCTCAAAGCACACAGCCACCCGATCCCGTCCGCCCGGCTCCGCGCAATTCACTCAGCACGTACGAGAACGCGGAAGCCCGGAACCGCCGCCCTCAGCCGCGGGCCGTCCTCCCCCACACCCACCACACAGCCAACCACCACCCCCGCCACCACCGCCCCAACATCACCCCCAGGCACTCACCTCCGCACCCACCACTCCGCCGGAGCCCCGCAGCACCGACCGCAGGCAAGGCGACAGTTGCGAGTGAACCACCCCGGGTTTGATGCGCACCTCTTTCGTTGGGAAGGTGGCATCTATGCCGAGTAAGTACGACGAGCAGACCCGGGCCAAGGCGGTTCG